>CBDDAC010000006.1:0-160814 GCA_965224765.1 Mariniblastus sp. | reverse complement strand
GCGTTGGCCACCTATGGGTTGGAAACCCTGTTGTTGCTGGAATCCCTGTTGTTGCTGACCACGCTGCTGCTGACCAAATTGTTGCTGACCAAGTTGTTGCTGACCAAGTTGTTGCTGACCACGCTGTGGATACATGTTTGGACGACGCATTAGGCTGCGTGTTGCGAGGTGTGCCACCAACGGGTGTCAGGAAGTTTCCGCCCTGTGGGGCGACTGCGGCATTGGGTCTACGGATTGGGCAGTCGTCCTGGCAGTTGGGAACTTCCATGTGACCATTGATATAGAATTCTTGGTCTGAGGGTGGCATGGAGTTTCTTCCTGGCAGAGCGTTTGGAATCATATCCGCTGGAACATCAGTTACGAATCGTGGAGTAATCAAAAAGACCAACTCAGTTTCGTTCGATTGATCTTTCTTGTTGCTCAGGAACATGTTGAAAAAGGGCTTGTCCAACCAGTGTGGAAGGCCGCGAATCTGGTTTTCAACTTCTTCACCGGTAGTCACCCGCCAGAGCCAACGTGTGTCCCGCACGCATGCGGACGCCGGTGTTGACGCGGCGTACGCGGAAACCAGGAACGTTGGTGCCGTTGCTGAGATCGTTGGCAACTTCTGAAACTTCGGCACGAACTTCCAACGTTATCTCGCCTTGGCCATGAACGATTGGAAACCATGTCGAGTTTGGTACCAAACGCCCGGAACTCGATCGAGTTGTTTCCGAATCCACTGGCAACTTGAATGGGGATCTCGCCACCAGAGAGGAACTCGGCGGGACGACCGTTTTCAGCGGTTAAGGTCGGCTCATCAAGCAACTTGGCAATGTTTCGTTGCTCGAGGGCCTTCACAATGAAGTTGATGTTTGTATCGTCTCCGAAGATACCAAGGCGATAGTTCAGGTTGGTGGCTGAGCCATCGGCGAAGTTGGTGATCAAATCAGAGAAGCCGGAAATGATGTTGAGATCCTGGCCGATTGCGGAGAAGTCAACGCCAAGTTCACGAAGCTTTGTTCGAGATACTTCGTAGACTTTCACCTGGATGGCTACGGTTTGTCCACCGCCCACTTTGATTTGGTTGATGACGGTTGGGAAATAGTCTTTCGCCACAGACATGACGTTGTTGACATCGCCGTTGCGAGCCACATTCCCTCTGAGGACCACGCCAGTTTGCAGGGCTGTGAACGGTCACGCTGGAATCAGGGAAGAAATTGGTGATCGATCGCTGAAGCTTACGCACGTCGACCGTCACATGGACGTTGATGATGTGCAGGTTGCGATCAGGGTCGCTCACCGTCAAAGCGGAAACACCAGGCTTGAGGCCGGAAACCAGGATCTCGTTGGGAGATATTGGAGTCGCTTTGATGACGTCCGGATTTTCCACCAAAAGCTCAGGCACATTGAAGTCGAACTTGAGGCGACGGCTGCCACCTTGTGAAAGCTCGATCGATTCGGTGGCTGATTCCTCGTAGGCTGAGGAGGTGAGCTGAAACCCATTGAGCTGAGCTTCGGTCAAGCCCAGCATCATGGTGGCGGCTACGATCACCATCGAAAATTTTTAATAAGAACTGTCGCACAATCATCCCTGATTCCTCGCGTCGTGATACCGGGTCTCGGTATCTAGTGAGATTTCTGCCAAACGAGAATTTCGTATGCAGTTGTTATCATCCCTGGAACTGCATGCGAATGGCACCACCGGTTAAAGACCGATGTTACGTATGTTTGTTTCGAACCTATCCTTCAGGATATTGATCTTCTTCCAGATCGCTATCAAGATCCCGTGAATTGGAATTATCCTCAACATCGTTAGGGTTAGCTGCTCCGAACGGAGTTACTTCCCCACCTTCTTGCGTAATCGATCCATCTTTACCGTGGAAGTATTCGACCATTTCAGAGCCGTTCCATACGCGTTGAGGGAATCCTTCTGGTTTTCTGCTCGTGTACTGATATCCGGCGGTATCGTCGTCCTCGTCAACGGGCTGCGCACCACCGAGGTACTTTTTGAGTTCTTCGTCCATTGCAGCCAGATCGATATCATCCTCATCATCGCTATAGTCTCCACGAAGTGCCAGCTTTAGTTGGGCGACCTTCTGGACCAGGACGAGGTGTTCTGACTGACGTTCGTTGACCAATACGCCAACAATTGAGTTGTTCTTCGCGTTTCCAGCTTCGCGGGGGCCGGAGTTGTTGTACGAGTCGTCAACGCTGAATATCTTCACGTTCTTCAGGAACGTTTTTGAAACGGATATGTTTTCTCCGGCTTCGCGAGTTTTGAAGACGCCGATGACATCAACGTGATCGCCAGGTTGCAACAGGCCATTGATGGTGTCGTCTGCTGAAACTTTGATCGCAACCGCCTTGAATCCTGGTGGAATTGGAAGGCGATCGATGCTGGCATAAGGAACCAGATGCTTTTTCAGAATCGGCATGCCGCGAGCAACACTTCTGGCGATGGCCTGTTCTTCGATGTCAACCAGATCCGAGATTGCGTCCTCGGGAACGATGTCAGTGGGCCAGTGATCGATTTTCACATTCTCTGGTGTAAGCTTGGCATTGTGATCAAGGTAATCAACGGCAACTAGGACCGGTGTCATTGCACGGGTGGGTTGTGTGCTACCTTGGTTCTTTCCCATGACTTGACTGATGCCGATAGCGGCGATCAGACCAAATCCTAGAGAAACGAACATTAGGATCATGGATTTTGATTTCATCGGGATTTTCCTTGCGCGTTAGCCTTCGATTGGCCAAAGGTTTTGGTGGCGAAATGTACCTGTTAAAGTTGGAGGGCCATCTTGGCTTCCGCTTCCCGTCCATGATTCTCGAAAGGTTTTTTCAAGAAAATGAACCGCCACCACATCGTCTATCGGATTATTGGTGATAGCAGCTAAATTATCGCTGAGCCGTGTGAAAAGGGTCCACAGTCAGCAAAATCGGATTTGGGTCTCCGAGTCTTTGTTCTACGTGAACTTTGCGGTCTAAATGAGTAGTCCCATCCAGGCAAAGTAAACCACGGTTCCGATGGCGATCGGAATTCCGTACGGCAGCAACCGCATCGAGCTTTTACGCTCCGCAGCAATCGTTGCCAGTGCTTCCGGATCTCGAACCGTCATTATTTCATTCAAGATAAAAACAAACTGGTTCATGTGTTTCTTGCCCTGGTTGGACCACAGGATCATCAAGATAGCCAGGATTGCTCCAACGATTGCTGAGACGCAAAAAGCGTAAAAGGTCGTTGCACAGTAAACCCAGGCTCCGATGCCTGCCATCATTTTTACATCCCCCGCACCCATTCCGCCGATGGAATAGGCTGGAAGTAATGTTGCCAGTCCAACTGCAGTTCCTGCCAGGCTCCAACCCAATCCAACGTACCAGCCATCTCCGGCCATTCCATAGGCGATTGAGCTGTAAATCCAGCCTGCAATAATCATTGGGTATGTCAATTTGTTTGGCACTCGCAATTCTTTGCCATCAATGTATGCCGCTACAATTACAAATAGCGTGACGACCCAATAAGGCCAGTTGTCTGCGAGCGTTGCGCCGATATCAATCATCGTATTCTCCACATCCCCGTATGATGTTTGTGTGTTTAGTTTGCTCAGGTGTCAAAATCTGAGCGTCAAAAGGTAGCTTATGATTGCGGCGACAATCGTGAAAAAGCAACAAACCATCTCAAATGCTTGTTGATAGGTTTCTAGTGGAAGCAGCGAGTTCATCTGTATTTATTTCTCAAAATAAATTCATGTGGCAAAGAAACCTGCTCGACCCAAAGGGGGCGCTGAGCAGGTGTATCTTCAAAGCAACTCCTGCCGCAGGCATTCGTGCTGTAATCAACGTCTTAGTTGACGGTACCAGTACGAGCAGAATCCAAGTCAGAAGCAATGTCAGTGAACGCGGCACTGGCGTTTGTTCCGATAGCTTGAATCGCTGTCAAACAAACAATTACGATTAGGGCCAACATAATGGCGTACTCAACAGCCGTTGGGCCATCTTCTGATTTCAAAAAACGTTGGACTTTAGATACGATACTTTTCATGATTTCCTCCGACGGAAATGACCCCTTCGCGGGGCGAGCTTTTGCTCTTGACCATGCTGCTGAACCAAGGATTTTCCTTGCCTGCCAGTCAGACAACAAATAACTGTGTGTTCTTGAACCCGAGCAAACTGCCCTGATTCAAAATTCGTTGCAGGCGTTGGAATCAGACCCCTGTCTAACTCCAAGAAAACTTAGAACACTCTAGAGGTCAGTCAAACTTTACCTGTTAGGCAGTTGGCAATTTTTGAAACATTAAACGGTGAAGGGCCGTTCAGATGCGTTGTGCCTGATTTGGCAAAGAGACCGAATGTTCCGATTGAGGTAATGGCAAGAATGAACCGGAATTTCCTACCGGTCGGGTAGCATATTTTCGTTCTTCAACCGCTGACGATGGTATTTGACGCCTGGAAAGAAGAAGCAGGCGAAGGATACAGAACCAAACAGAAGTAGCGCAAAGTTGGGAAACATGCCCATCACAAATGCCGTTACGAATAAGGCAAAGGATTGAATATAGAAGGTTCCAGAAAGACAGCCCGCTTTGATCAAAAATACCATTGCCGCCACCATACACATGACCGGAGCCAGTTGAAACAATTCGAGCTTCAGGTATTCTTCGAACGGAAACAACAGGAAAACGCACATCAAACTGGACGCCCAAACATGGGCAATCTGCCTTTCGATAAACGTCACCGGTCCCAGTCTTCGGCGATAGAGCCAAAAGACAATTCCCCACGCCCCAAAGCCGATCGACCAGATCAAGGAAAAGATCAATCGACTGTTGA
The DNA here is from genome assembly GCA_965224765.1 of Mariniblastus sp. Taxonomy (GTDB): domain Bacteria; phylum Planctomycetota; class Planctomycetia; order Pirellulales; family Pirellulaceae; genus CAZDBA01. Next base: position 156,011 of record CBDDAC010000006.1, on the reverse strand, counting down.
CGCCGGCCCAGAACATGACGTTGGTCCCCACACAGGCGATCAGCAAGACCAGGCTATGCCAAATCCAAAGCAAGCCCCAGTTTTCCAGAATCCCTGCGTGGTGGGTTTCGCGAAAGATGTTAGTAACGACTTTCAGGAAACGGCCTTCTCGTGCAGAGACTGCTTCGTTGTTGAGGAATCGAAGCAAGTCGTCGGCCATTTCTTCTGCGGAGTTGTATCTGAGGTCCTGTGGCTTCTGAAGGCAGCGCATGGTGACCATTTCCAAATCGCGATCGACTCGCAGATTCAGGGCGCGTGGCGGAATCGGATCTTGTTCTAATACCAGTAAAACCGTATCGACTGGAGTGGCTGCCTGAAACGGCGGTCGACCGGTCAGCATGTGATAGAGGATTGCACCGAGGCTGTAGACGTCGCTGGTGATTCCTACCTGACCTCGTCTTCCCGCCGCCTGTTCTGGAGCCATATAGGACGGGGTGCCGATAATTGCCCCGCTGCGGGTGAGTGTGGGGTCGTTGGAGGTCTGCTTGGCCAAACCGAAGTCGGCGATGTAGGGTTCGTTGTGATGGTCCAGCAAGATGTTGGAGGGTTTTAAGTCGCGATGAAGGATGCCTTGCTTATGAGCGTAGCCCATGGCTCTGCTTATCTTTAGCATGAGTCGAGCGGTCTGTTCGGCGGTCATGGGACCGCGATTGAGTCGTTGCGTCAACGTTTCGCCCGCGACATATTTCATGCAAAAGAACTCGCGGCCCTTGTGCTCCCCCCACTCATAAATGGGAATAATGTTGGGATGTTCCAAACGCATCGCTGCGGATGCTTCTGCCTCAAATCGTTGCTTTTCGATTTCAGAGGCGAATTCACCTTTGAGCAACATCTTGATCGCGACGGAATTCCCATCGGACTTGCGATAGGCACGGTAGACAATTCCCATGCCTCCCCGGCCGATTTCTTCTTCCAAAACGAAGTTTTCCATTTCGTGAGGAAGTTCAAGCGAGGTGTAACGTGAGTCTTGCTCGCCCGAACTAGAGGGGCTTTCTCCAGCGGCTTGGGTAACAATCATGGTACCCAACAGCTCACGTAGATCTTCGGCAAATTCGGGATGGTCCCGGCAAACAGTTGCGACATCGACTTCTTCGCCGGCGGCAATGCGGTCTGCCACTGTGGTCAGAAGGACTGCCAGCTGCTGGTCGCGTTCGTCGTCGCTTGCATCGGTCCGGGCATCAGCCATTGCCGTCTCACTTTAACGATGTTCAGAGAATGAATCATCAGCGTTGTCGTCCTGAAGAATAGCCTTCAGTCGACGAATGGCGCGCAAATACCGCATACTTGCGGCAGGTTCGGTCAATTCCAATGCCTGTGCGATCTCCTGATTCGACAGATGCTCATAGTGACGCATCACCACGATTTCGCAATCACGTTCGTCGAGTTGGGTGATTGCCGCTTCGACTTTTCGGGCCATTTCCATCTGCAAGGCGTTGGCGGCAGGCGTCAGCTTATTATCACCAAGCAGAGAGGCCAGGTGAATTGAGGACTGGTCATAGCCGCGAGGTGACGCAAGTGCTTGTTCACGATCTACGCTTCGTTTGGCTGAGACACGATGGCGTCGATGCGCATCAATGATTCGATCCCGCGCGATTTGGCGTAGCCACAGGCGAAAGGTAAGAACCGGATTTTCCATGTAGCGTCCAAGGCGTCGATTGGCCTCCACCAAAACGTCCTGAACAACATCACTCACGTCAATCCGTCGTTGGATTTTCTGGTCCAGACGCATGCGAACCAGATGGCGTAGCGCGTCACGATGCCGCTCCAGCAATTGATTGACGGCAACTTGATCGCCGTCTTTGGCTAAGACAAGGAGTTCTTCGGTTTGCTGCTGTTCTGGCCACATCGCTCAATTTTTCCAATTTGGATCTCAAATGCCTTGCGGCATTTCACTGCTTTCTACTGTATACGAAAAGAATTGGCCTGTGGATTTCAAACACGCCGAAAAGACTTTGCTTCGTTGGTTTTCTAAAAAAATACGTCAAATCAGTTCGTGCAATGCGTCGATGAGAAAGTCAATTTGTCGCGTTGAGTTGTATAGATGACATGATAAACGCAGATAATCTACGTTTTCGAATTTAAAAATGGGTACTTCAATTTGGAAACGTTGCCAGAGCTGGTTTTGCAGTTGGCTGTAGTCTTTGCCTGGCAAGCGAACGTGGGCCATGGATCCGTACCAGCCTTGGTCTCGGTCTGCCAATGGCTTGTTTCCAAAGAGTTCGGAAAGCTTCTGTTCACCGTAAGTAGCTAAAAACCTGGTTCTCTCTCGAAACGCATCAAAGCCGATGGTGTCCAGGAAATCGATTGCCGACGGAATACTCAAATAGCCACTTGGATCCCGTGTTCCACTCCAGGTAAATTCTTCGGTCCAATGTTCGGGAACCGCTGGCGAGAGCCGCCCCCAGCTTTTAATTTGAGGTTGTATATTTCCCTGCCAACGAGGATTCACGTACAAGAATCCTGTACCCAGGCTGGCATTGAGCCATTTGTGGCAACTGGCGGTGTAAAAATCGCAGTTTAGTTCATCCAGACGAACGTCGATCTGTGCAGGCGCGTGTGGACCATCAACGCAAACCGCAATTCCTCGTTTTTTCATGACCTCGCAGATTTCCTGAACGGGCATAATCAGTGCCGTCGATGACGTTACATGGCTAATAACAACCAGTTTGGTCCGTTCACTGCATTTTGCTAAAAGACAATCGATAACCTCACCTTTTGACTCAAACAAAAGAGGCAGCGTTGCTGTAACGCATTTGGCTCCCACGCGCTGCACCGCTCGATTCCAGATTCGGTGGACGGCACCGTACTCATGATTGTTCAGAAGAACCTCATCATCGGCCGCCAAATTCAAGTTGTCTGCGATGACATTCATTCCGAAGGTCGCATTATCAACAAAGACCATGTTCGTACTGCAGCTACCCAAAAAACTTGCCAGGCGTGAGCGGGCAGTTTCCAGCAGTGGTTCGAACTGGCGAAGGTAGAAGTCCATTGGTTGACCATCCAATTCGTCGATGAATTTTTGACGAGCGTCTCGTACCAATTGGTGAGGTGGACCAAACGAACCGTGGTTCAAATAGGTTGTACCGGGGCGAACTTGCCAAAGATGAGCCAAGTCTTCCCAGTCGGAATCGGCGGTCGGATTGCGATACTTAGTTTCGATCATCTGTGGTGCTGTAAATTCCAGGTCAACTTTTAGGCGTGAATCCGACCCAGGGTCGATCAAGTCGGAGGAAATGTGCTTGTGAATTAGACAGTGTTGCCTAATTTTCATGCGTTGGGAAATGGGCGGCGGGCTGGCTTCCCGCCGTAGAGCCGTTTTTTGCGACGAAATCACAGTAAAGATAAATTGGACTTTTTGGCACAGTGTTTGCTTATTGGTGCGAGCTTGATCCTGCCCACGTTTGGTCGAAACGAACTATTAATTTCTGTCAGAAAGGTCACTTGTGACACCCAAAGAAATCCTTGCCTTTATCAAGGAAAAAGACGTTAAAGCGGTAGATCTCCGATTCATGGATTTTATTGGACTTTGGCAGCATACGTCGATTCCTGCTGGGCGGCTTACTGAAGACGATTTTGAAGATGGATTTGGATTTGATGGATCCAGTATTCGTGGTTGGCAGGCAATCAATGAAAGTGACATGTTGCTGGTTCCTGATCCAACAACAACTTTCCTCGATCCATTTACTCAACTGGCAACACTGAACATCATTTGTGATATTCAGGATCCCATTACCCGTGAGAGTTACAGCAGAGATCCTCGCAATATTGCCAAGAAATGTGTTTCCTATTTGCAGCGTACCGGTGTTGCCGATACGGCCTACTTTGGTCCAGAAGCTGAGTTCTTCATTTTCGATGATGTTCGATACGATCAAACCGCTAACAGCGCGTTTTTTCACCTGGACAGCATCGAAGCTGAGTGGAATCGTGGCCGCGAAGAGTACCCCAACCTGGGCAACAAGATTCGCCACAAAGAAGGATACTTTCCTTGTCCGCCGCTAGATCAAACGATGGATATCCGCAACGAGATGATGCAGACCTGCATCGACGTGGGACTGGAAGTCGAGTGTCAGCATCACGAAGTCGGAACAGCAGGCCAGGCGGAAATCGATTTGCAGTTCGATGAATTGGTCAAAATGGCTGACGACTTGATGACCTACAAGTACATCGTCAAAAACGTTGCTTACAAGAACAACCGCTCCGCAACGTTCATGCCGAAACCGATTTTCGGCGACAACGGTTCGGGGATGCATATTCACTTGTCGTTTTGGAAGGATGGCAAGCCATTGTTCGCCGGAGACAACTATGCGGGTCTCAGTGAAATGGCACTTTATTCGATTGGCGGAATCTTGAAGCACGCCTCGGCGATTCTGGCTTTCACCAACCCCACGACCAATAGTTACAAACGTTTGGTTCCTGGCTACGAAGCTCCAGTGAATTTGGCTTACTCGCAGCGAAACCGTTCAGCGGCTTGTCGAATTCCCATGTACAGCCAATCTCCCAAGGCCAAACGAGTCGAGTTTCGTTGTCCCGATCCGAGTGCCAATCCGTATCTTGCCTTTTCCGCTTTGACGATGGCTGCCTTGGATGGAATTGAGAACAAGATTGACCCGGGCGATCCTCTGGACAAGGATATTTACGACCTTCCGCCAGAGGAGGCTGCAAATGTTCCCAAGACTCCCGGTTCCCTTGCGGAAGCTTTGGATGCTTTGGAAGCCGATCACGAATTTCTCTTGCGTGGAGATGTCTTTACCAAAGACGTGATAGATACCTGGTTGAGCTACAAACGCGAGAACGAAGTGGATGCGATGCGGTTGCGTCCTCATCCCTACGAATTTTGCTTGTACTACGACGTATAAACAGCTGCTTTGATTTGCGGACAGCTTGATTCAATCGCGACTTGCCAGAGATGGCAGGTCGCTTTTTTGATGCGCATTCGGTAAAAAGTCCGTTCGACTAATGCGAACATTTTTTTTGGAATGAACTTCTCATGACCTCCCCCAAACGTGTGTTGATTCTCTGTACAGGTAACTCATGTCGCTCGCAAATGGCAGAGCGAATTTGGGAGCAACTTGGCAGAGGTGCTTGGCATTGTGATTCAGCCGGAAGTCAACCTTCAGGGTATGTGCATCCGCTGGCAATACAGGCACTTCAAGAGATCGATTTGAGCATCGAAGGGTTGACCAGCAAGTCGATTGATGAGTTTGCCGACCAGGAGTTCGATTTGGTGGTGACGGTTTGTGATAATGCAAAGGGATCGTGCCCTACCCTGCCCGGCCGTGAAACGTTGCACTGGCCCTTTGATGATCCTGCAGATGCGACGGGAACGGACCAGGAAAAAATGGTGATGTTTCAGCGCGTGAGAGATGAGATTTCGGCCAAAATCAAAGATTTCCTTGCGGCGGCTGAAACGGAGACTGCGTGATGTCTGAATCCCGATTGCATTTCGATGATCAAACACGTGCAGATTGTATCGCCCTCATTGATCAGGCTCTTGCCGAAGATCTAAATGGGACGGTCGATTGCACTTCCTGGTCCGTCGTTCCCGAAAAAGTTACCGGAGCAGCTCGATTTGTTTCCCGCGAAGACGGAGTTGCCTGCGGCATAGAAATTTGTGAGTTGGTGTTGGAGCGAGCAGCACAACAACTCGATTTGGAATGTCATTTGTCTGATGGAGCTCTCGTCCAGAAAGGTGAAGTGCTGGCAACGATTCGAGGCGCTGCGAGGAAGATATTGCTGGTGGAACGCACCTGTTTGAACTTCATGTGCAGGCTTTCCGGAATTAGCTCACTGACCGCCAAATTTGTGCAGGAGATCAATGGGACCGCCGCCAAGGTTTACGACACAAGGAAAACGACTCCCGGATGGAGACGACTGGAAAAGTACGCGGTGAAATGCGGAGGCGGTGAGAACCATCGTATGGGACTCTATGACGCCGTGATGATCAAGGACAATCATTTGGCGATGTTTAGCCGTGTTGTCGACCACGCAGAAAAGACGATCCCAGTTGCCCTAAGCAATGCACGCCAATGGATCACGGAGCATGCGAGCGAATTGCCGCAGGGCGAAAATACGATATTGCAAATCGAAGTCGATACATTGGAACAGTACAGGATTGCGCTTGCTTGCCAACCTGATATCATCCTCTTGGATAATATGAACAACGATCAGTTAAAGCAGGCCGTGCTAATTCGACAGAGCGAGTCGCTTGAAGCAGTGCGATTGGAAGCGAGTGGCGGCGTTAATCTGGGCACAATTGGCGCAATCGCGCAAACGGGTGTTGAACGAATCAGTGTCGGGGCGCTGACCCATTCGGCGATGAACTTCGATATTGGGTTGGATTGGGAATTGGATTGAGTAGTGAAACGTATTCAATGCCTGGTATTGCGTTGAAGCCATGCATAGTAAACCTTGTGTTTCAGTGATTGCTTGCCGGAAAAAAAGCGTTTTTTGCTTTACCGACCTTAACTGTGGCCTATGTTTTCCTGTCAGGCATGATCTGGGGAGCTTTGTGTCTGACGCGGCGGTAAGGTTTTGGCAGGAGCCAAAGGGGACTTACCGCTTTTTTTATGCGCGGATTTAAGTTCTATCGGTTCAGCGAGTTTTTCCCTGTTTGACAATCCGGTCGTCGCGTCGATTGCGGCCCGAGTCTCATGTTTTCGCCATCTTTGACGGAATCACCGCCGCCCACGGGAGGTTGAGGCTCCCGCCGAAACAATCCGTCGTCTTCGAACCCAATCACCGTCATTGGCCCGTTGAGCGATTGAAGCTCAGTAAATGCTGCGGTGAACCGAAAATACGTTCGATTCTTCTCGGTAATCGCTGAAAACTCGTAGTTTCTTGTGAATTCGGGCTTTTCGCCGCTTCCGCAAAAAAATTCTCAAATTCTCCAAAGATCATAAATTGTCTGGCGAACAACCTCTTAAGTATCCGGGAGATGTAAACAACACCCGGTAATAACCGCTAACAAGAACACATCTCAATACTTTAGGAGAGAAAAACATGTGCAAAAAAGCCATCATCGCCGGGGCAGCTTTACTGTTGATTGGCGCGGTTGTCTTCGGTGGAAGACTCGTCCCCTACGCTCAAACTGCTTACGATTCGGTAGCAGGAACGATTAACGATAGCGTTCCAATTGACTTCCAAATCAAAGCCGCAAAAAAGCAACTGAATCAAGTCGGTCCTCAAATCAAGGACATGGTTTATCAGATCTCAAAAGAAAAGGCCGAAATCAAAGGCCTTGAGCGGCAGATCGCTCAAATGGACAAGAAACTCCAGACGCAAAAGAACGAAATGATGACTCTTAAGGGGCATCTACAGTCTGGCGACGAAGTCTACGTAACTACAAATGGCCGAGCATTCACGAACTCTCGAGTTGAAGAAGACCTTCGTCATCGTTTTACTATCTTCCAGACTTCCGAAGAGAATCTTGAGCGATCAACTCAGACACTCGAAATCCGTCAGCAGTCCTTGGCGACTTCACTGGTTAATCTGGACCAGGCGAAATCACTTGAGCGTGAACTGGAAGTTCAGATCGAAACCCTTGTTGCTCGCGAAAGAATGGTTGGCGTAGCTCGCACTGCAAGCCACATCAATATCGACAACAGCAAGTTGGCTCGTACTCAAGAAATGATCAACGACATCAATGCCAGGTTGGATGCTGAAGAAGAGTTCTTGCACATGGCTCCTGAGTACTTGGGTTCGATTCCTGTAGCAAGTGAGCTTGATCAGAGCGGTAACATTTTAGAAGAGATGGATCAGTACTTCTCAACCAATGCGGAGACTTCCGAGTTCGTTACATCGAGCAAGTGATAGTCTAACGACCACAACATTAGGGTTTGTGTCACCTGGCGGGCACAAACCCTTTTTTTGACTTTATATGGTTCAACGAATCTGTTCAGACCCTGGATTGAATGAACCTTATGACTCTCAGAAAACGAAGGTGGAACTGATGTTTGACACTTGGACCAAAAAGTCCAATCAGTCCCGGCGTCCCAATCCAGATCAATCATTTCATATTTGGATTGACCGAGTTGGGGGCTATCTTGTTTGCCCGAACACGAGTGTTTGGATCGGACAGGCGATTCCGCAATCGGGAATCGATATTCCGGTTCTAGGCGATTTGCGTAGACGGCATGCACGTATCGAACTTCGTGAAGGTGAGCATATAATTTCTCCTGCAGGCAATGTGAAAATAGATGGATCCTCACGTCCTTCGGGATGGTGTCCACTCACCGATGGTCAGGAGATTCAATTTGGCGAACGAGTGAAACTGAAATATGCCCAACCGCATCCACTCAGCCAAACTGCCAGGCTGGACTTTACCAGCGGCAACCGAACTGCGCCTTGGTCGGATGGTGTCTTGTTGATGGCGCAGACTATTATTATTGGGCCAAGTTCGCGGAATCACATTCATTGTTCCGGCTGGGAAAAAACCCTGGTCATTTTTCGGAGGCAAGACCAGTGGATGTGTCGAACGTCTGGGGAATTTGAGATCGATGAAAATACTTACAAAGACGAGGGGCCGATTTATCTTGATTCGACGATTTCAGGTGATGATTTTTCACTTACGCTTGAACCCGTTTCAAACACGGAAACTTAAAATTTGGTGAAAAGCCTCGCCAAGAGAGCGAATTGGAGAATCGAGCAGGAACAATCAGTAAAATGGATAAAGTGGGACTGAAAAGGAAGCACAAACAACCAGCGACCGACAGAGAAAGCTAGACAAATGCACGACTCGGCGGCTACCCTAAAACTTGAGGCCACTCGCCCCAACAACAAGCTAGAGCAAATGGTACAAGGTCGAACCAAATTTCTGTATCCCAGCGGAGCGACTCCGTTGGATGGATACACCATCAAACGCGGAATCGGTATCGGCGGTTTTGGCGAAGTTTATTTTGCGATTAGTGATGCGGGTAAAGAGGTTGCGCTCAAGAGAATTCAACGCAATCTGGATATTGAGTTGCGCGGAGTCCGCCAGTGCCTGAATTTAAAACACGTGAATCTGATTTCACTTTGGGATATTAAAACAAACGAAGCCGGCGAGAGCTGGGTTGTAATGGAGTACGTGCCTGGCAAGAGTCTTCGTGACATGCTGGAGCTTTACCCTGAGGGACTACCCGAAGATCAAGCAAAGGCTTGGTTGGCTTCTATCGCTGCGGGCGTCACGTACTTACATGATCACGGAATCGTTCATCGCGATTTGAAACCAGGAAATATCTTTTGTGATCAGGATGAGCAGGTCATCAAGATTGGTGACTACGGCCTGTCCAAGTTCATTTCCTGCAGTCGCCGCAGCGGTCAAACGGAGAGCGTTGGAACGTTTCACTACATGGCTCCCGAAATCGGCAAGGGCGTCTACGGCAAAGGGATTGACATCTATGCGATGGGGATCATTTTGTGTGAGTTGTTGACGGGGCGAGTCCCATTCGACGGCGAGAGTAGCCAGGAAATCATGATGAAGCACCTAACCGCGGCTCCAGACTTGGGCGGGGTGCGAGAGGACTTTTTGAAACCGATCCAACGATGTTTAGTCAAAGATCCTGACGAGCGATACAGCAACGTGCCAGAAATGTTGGCCGATTTGCCCTGGCCCGATTTGGCACAGAACAGCCAGAACATTGTGAGTCGTCACTCGATCGGTCCAATGGGGGCCGTTTCAAAACCCAATTTGGTTCACGCTCGCTCGGATGCTCGAGAGGTGCCCGAAGTCCAGCCCATGATATTGCGGCACGAATTCAATGGCAACGACGAAGCGATTGTTTTTGGCGAGTTACGAGATACATCGGCCGGCAATCGAAATGGCCAACCTGTGATTCCGATTGTTGATGGCGTAGAAGTCGTATCCCAAACTGCGGCAACGTCTCCTGGCCCCGAAGAACCCATCGCAAGAGCGATTCACAATGGTGCAAGAAACGTCGGGAATTGGTGGAATGGAAACAATTGGCCGACTCCATTAAAGGTTTTTGCCTTGGTGGTGGCGGGGCTGGTTGTTGTGATCAACTCCCAGCTAATTTTGCCGATCGGCCTGGGATTAGGACTGTGTTATCTCGGCTACTACGCGGTACGCAGCTGGATGGACAAACCGGACCATGTGGTGGACGAAGACCATCGAAAAACCCGGGCTCAGATCAAGGCAGATGAGTTGGCTAAACTTCACGCGCACTTGAGCATGAAAGATTTCGGGGACCGCATCGCGGAATTATTGGGCAGTGTCCTGATTGCGACTGTGGCGGCAATTCTGATTTGTTCACTTGGGTTGGTCATTGGTGGCGCAATTTTCCGTCCTTCAATTGAAACACTCGCAGTATTTGTCTGGATGACATTGACCAGTTGCGTCGGAAGTTGGGCAATCCTGTGTTCCAGCAAGACTTGGGAGCATCGTAAGGGGGATCATTGGCTACGACGTGTTGCTATGGCCGCTACGGGGCTTGGCGTCGGTTTGTTTGCTCTGATTATTGGTTCTGCATTGGGAATTGAATTCAAGACTCTGTTGGCATCTGAATATGTCGGTAGTGAATCGTTGCCGCAAATTGGATTGGAGATCTTTCCTGCCTACCTGGTTTTCTTTACAGTATTGTTTGGGATATTGAGATGGTGGCGACAAGCTGATCCGACGCGAGGTACACGATTGAATTTGTGGACTGTTGGATTGTGTTTGATTTGGGCAGTGGTCTTTAGCCATTTGCTCGGATTCACACCAGTTTGGAACGGAATTATTGCAATCGCAATGTCTGTTTCGACGCAGATTTCGGCACCTTGGCTCAATCGCACCCTTCGAAAGAACATCCAACAAAGCTCTCTCGTGTAAGGCGTTAATGTCATCGGTCAAAAAGAGTTCCAAACGGTTTTTTTTGACCATGGTGTTACTCGGCTTTTTTGCCTTGATGACGGCTCAAACTCCTCATGCTTCTGCCTCTGAGTGCCGAGTTAGCGAAGTTCCATCGGCGAATTTGACACCACACCAACCGCTTGGCCTGATGTTGGCCGAAGAGAAAAGTTCGATCGACAAGTCCAAACGGATCATGTTGGTAGGTGCTGGATGTATCGGGATTTTTGGGACGATACTGATTCTGTTTGGATACTTTCAATTGAATCACGCCACACGAGGGTTTTACTCTGGAAGACTTCAAACGCTCGCGCTGGGGCTGATCGTGATCTTACTGGGATTTGCATTTTGGCTGGCCCAACAGTTCGGGGCATAGTGCAACTGCTCGAGTTTGCGGGAATGGCTGTAAGGGAAAACCGATAATCTAGTCCCCTTTTCGACGGTACTCGAAAAAAATTGATGGTATCCTGAAGTGATGGAATCCAAAGAAATATCCGACACGATATCTGGCTCGGCCCCAATTGCGGAGCAAGCCGATGTTCGACGTGCGGAGGGGTCCAATGGGTTCGTTTGGTTCATATCAATCTTCGCTGCTTACATGCTGTTTCAAGCGATTTGCTATCCCAACCAGGGAACCGCTTCGACCTGACAGTCTTCGACTTGTCTGCCGAGTTCGGCGGATCAATCGGGTGTCCATTCTCCCCACATAAGCAAAAACTAGCTTGGTTCTTTACGGGAGGTTGAGGCTCCTGCCGAAACCTTCATTATTTTTCCCCAGACTGAAGGGCTTGTTGATTAAGTACTTGCCTGGGGTGTTAAAAATTTATGAGAACCCGGATGATGTTTGGAAAGGAGTCAAACATGGATTGGGCCAAGGTCAAAGAGAGTCGCGATCAATTAGTTTTGTTTCCGGAGCGTCTGGACGAATCAATTCCGGCCAACCATGACGTTCGCGTGTTGGACCGGATTCTTCGAGGTGTCGACTGGTCAAGTTGGGAAACGAAGTATGCCCTTGTCAGGGGTCGTCCTCCGCTTCACCCGCGAATCGTGGCCAGCGTCATCCTCTACGGCTTGTTTTGCCGGATCATCAGCAGTCGGATGCTGGAGGAAGCGTTAACGATTCGCTTGGATTTCCGCTGGCTCGTCGAAAGTCGTTCGATCGACCACACAACGATTTGCAAATTCCGGATCGGGAACCAAGAAGCCCTGAGCGGACTGTTCATCCAGATGGCATTGCTTGGACAAGAACTGGGCTGGGTACGCCTGGACAGCCTCGGCTTCGACGCGACCCGCATGCGTTCCAACAACTCGCGCCAAGCCAGTCGGACTCCGGAGCGTCTGCGTGAACTTAAAAAAGAACTCACTGCAGCCTACCAACAATTTGACGCTCAGGCCCAAGCGGCTGATCAACACGAATCCGAGCAGTTTGGCGGAGCTTCGCACCATCAGCTGGAAGTCGATTCGGCTCAGCTGGAGCGGAAACTTGCCAAAGTCAACGCCGCTTTGGCCGAAGTGGAAAAGCTCGAATCGGCGGGCAAAACGGTTCCCGCCCGAATCCCGATGACCGATCCGGAATCACGGATCATGCCCAATAAAGACGGCGGTCACTCTCCCAACTACAGTCCGATCTCAACGGTCGATATCGACAGCGGGGTGATCGTCGACGCGAGCGTGCTCAACGAAATCAACGAAGACGGTCAGCTGATGGGCTCGATCGCAAGGGTTCAAGAAAACTTTGGGCTGGAGTCGGCGCCCGGCAAGGCGTTGGCCGATGGCTTGATGGCCACGGGGGAAAACATCGCCAAGTGCAACGAAGCAGGCGTCGAACTTTACGCACCGACCAAAACGACAGATCCCACAAAAAACCCAGCAGTTCGCGAGAATCTCAAGGAGCCGGTCGCCCCATCAGACCGAGGCAGGCTGCCCGTCGTCAACGTGACGGTGGCAGGCGTTAAGCGAACACAACTTTCCAAAGACGCTTTCGTTTTCGATTCGGAGAACGATTGTTACTGGTGCCCCAATGGCCAAGCACTGGAGTTCAAAGGCAAATCGCGTGATAAGCGTTCTTCTGGCGAAAGTCGCATGCGTTTCCGTTACAAGATCGACAGCGAAGTTTGTTCTGGCTGCCCGCTGGCGGCACTTTGCATACGCAAGGCGGGCACTGGCCGTCAGGTGACCCATGAAGAGCACGAACTTTCGCGGGTTGCTCATGCTCAGAAGATGGCGACGGAGGAAGCGAAAGAGATCTACCGGAAACGTCAACATCCGACCGAGCGTCCGTTCGCCGTGATTAAGTCACAGTTTGGGATGCGACAGTTCCTGACTCGAACCCTCGAGCGTGTAAGCCAGGAATGGAATTGGTGCGTGGCCGCTTTCAACGTCCATCGGTTGATCGGACTGTCTCGCAACCATGCCGGTCCTCCGCCACCAGCATGCGAAGTTTCCCCGTCCCTTTCACCCTTTTAATTTGAGTCGTCGCTGCCCCCGCCACCGGTCTGTTTCGACCGAGCGGGGGAATGGGGGGAAACCAAACTCAAACCAACGAAACTGAAATTAATCAACAAGCCCTGAAGTCTGGGGCTAAGGGAAATAGCCGCTCTGCGGCAAAATGCATTCTCGAGCATTCATCGTGCTCGGGTATTCATCGTGCTTGAGCACTTCATGGAAACCCGACGCGTGAGCGAGGACGTGTCAGGTTCGTCCTCGCTGACGCGTCGGGTTTCCAAAAACCAACGCTTCTAAGTTATCGCATGCACGCATGAAAAAGTCACAACCTCGACGGGGTACCATAGAGCCAGATGGGTAGGCATGCGAATGAAAAAGCAGAACGTTCCACGAAAAAACTCACAACTTTTCTGCGACAACGGCAACCGGCTATTGCCTGAATACTTGGCACGTCAGGCATGATGAAACGCGATGGGGGCAGGCTATGAAACCGTTTCCCAACTTCGATTTGCGGCGCTCATTAAAACGGTATCGCAGACTTTCTGAGTTTCCAGCGCGTCGCGAAATGTCGGGCCCGCGGGGATGCCCGTTTCCAGACCCTTGAGGAAATCGGCGACTTGATGAACGAAACTGTGTTCATATCCGATGTTCAGGCCAGGGACCCACCAGTTGTCCATGTAGGGATGGTCGCCATCACTAACGTGAATGCTACGCCAACCACGCATTGGACCTTCGATTCGGTGGTCAAAATACTCCAGTCGATGCAGGTCATGCAAATCCCATTTCAACGAGGCGTGTTCACCGTTGACTTCAAAGGTGTAAAGCGATTTATGTCCTCTTGCATATCGAGTCGATTCAAAAAGTCCCAGGGACCCATTCTGAAATCGGCACATGAACGTGCAGGCGTCGTCAATTCCCACCTTTTCGAGTTGCCCAGATTCCGCATGCATTCGTTCCTTCACAAAGGTTTCGGTCATTGCGTTAACCTCGTCGATGCTCCCGTTCAACCAAAGTGCGGTGTCAATGCAATGTGCCAGCAAATCACCTGTCACGCCTGAACCTGCAGCGTTTACATCCAATCGCCAAGTCGCGGTTCCGCCTTGAGGGACATCTTCAGCAATCGTCCAATCTTGAAGGAAGTTAGCGCGGTAGTGATAAATGCGACCGAGGTTCCCGCTCTCAATAATGTTTTTGGCATGGGTTATCGCGGGAACTCGACGATAGTTGTACCAAACCATATTGGCGACATTGGCTTTTTCTACGGCCAGGCACATCTCTTCACCTTCGGCGGCATTCATCGCAATTGGTTTCTCGCAAAGAATCATCTTTCCCGCAGTTGCGGCTGCGATGGCAATTTCTTTATGCAAATTGTTTGGTACGCAGATATCAATTGCATCAATGTCTGCGCGGGCAATCAGCTCACGCCAATCGGTTTCGATGGATTCGTAGCCCCAGTTATCTGCAAAGGCCTGAGCTTTTTCCGAATTGCGAGCGCAGATTGCCTTTAGCACAGGGTGATATTCGAGATCGAAAAAACGATTCGCAGTGACATAGGCATTCGTATGAGCCTTGCCCATGAAGCCATAGCCAATCATTCCGATATTTAGTTCTTTTTTGCTCATTGAATCTTTGTTGTTTGTTGAGGGCGAGGAGGTGCCTTGGTTCGTTGCAACCTTGCGCTAGACTGCCGATTGAACCTTCAGCATGGTGGCCAGAATGGCGTCCCAAGTCGATTGATCTTCCAGAAGTTTATTGGGGAACATGCATCCATCCCAGCAGATGTGTTTGATGCCTCGATCTGCGTAATCTTCTAACCAGTATTGTGAACACTTTACGATGTCGAGTTTTCCGTTGGGATCGTCAGCGGGGCAATGTTTGCCCGTTTTGTCGTGGTTACCTGCGCCTTTCACATTCCCATCGTTCTGAGCAACATGGAAATCGATTGTCCAGGGACGAAGTTTATCGGTCAAAGTTTTGTAGGCTTTGTAAAATTCTTTTTCACCGTGATTGGGCTGCAACATCGCATACTTCGGCGCGTTGTAGCCCAATAGGTAAAGATAGGTGTGTGCCAGGTCGGCTTGGAAACCTAGTGTTTCTGGCATCCCCACTTCTTCCAGCAAATCCAACATGTCTTTCCATGAATGCATGCCGGCCCAGCAGATTTCACCTTCGGCGGCTAATCGCTCGCCATGGCCGGCCGCAATTTCAGCCGCTTCTCGAAACGTTGTTGCGATTTTTGTCGTATTGGCTTTTGAGTCTTCACGCCATTTCTCAATACCAAATTCTGCCGAGTCAATTCGGATGATTCCGTATTCGCGTACGCCATGATCGTTAAAAACTTGGGCGATTCGACATGCCTTTTTTACTGCATCGAGAAACTTGACGCGGGCTTTGCTGTCTCCCATCGCCGAATCCCCCACCGTTCCCGGCCAAACAGGAGCAACAACCGAGCCCACTTTGAGGTTGTAGTTCGCAATCAAATCGGCAATTCGTTTCAGTTCATCGTCACTTGCGTCCGGATCGGTGTGTGGGAGACACAAGAAGTAGTCGACACCTTCAAACTTTTGTCCGTCCACTTCAGCTGCCACTGTGAGTTCGAGCATTCGCTCCAGGCTGATGGGTGGCTCTTGTCCTGCCTCATTGCCTTTGCCGACCAAGCCAGGCCACATGGCATTGTGAATTTTTAAACTCATGGGTGATTTACAAAAAAAAATGTGGAGGTACTTGATCGAATTTTTTCGAGCCTTTTCCGCAATATGGCGAATGCGAAAGTTCTATTCGGTTTTTGAGACAGTCGCAAGTATCTGGGAGTTGAGTCGAAAAAAGGTTGCTTAGGGTACTCCACCTGTCCCGTAGACGCGGTTTATGGAACGCATTGGATCGAATACTTGAGCTGAAATCGAACGAGTCAGCCAAATTTTTTGGATTCATCAAAAGGATGGACAATTGCATGCTGCTGAGCTTGCATCGCGTAACGGTGCCGCCAATATTTTGAAGTTCAGGGTAACAACTTCCATTGCGTTGGGTTTCAACTTTCGGTAACTGATACCGTGAAACCAAAGGTCCAATTCGCCTTCGTCCGTGCGGGGCGATGATCGACTGGATATGAAACTATTGTTGCAGCATGGAGGCTGTCGTGAACATCTTTTTACGTTCCATCATTTTGGCTCTTGCGTTGTTGACCGTCGCGTCCGTCGGTACTACGGTCGCGCAAGAGGTTGAGTTGCGATTTGAAGACTATGAGGAAAGGCTGAACGCGATTTTGAAATCACGCCGTGATGAGGAACGTGACTTCGTCAAGAAGGTTGTCAATCGAGTCAAGGCCGGAACAATTCCCGAACGACTTGTTGAAACCAGCTACAAATGGGTGCTCAACGAGCGTCCTGATACTAAATATCCGTTTGTTTACTTTGAGAAAGTGCTTCGTTTGCAAGCCAAGAAACTTCGCATTGAAAGCGCGGTTCCGGAATTTGACTACGACATTTACAAGAGACGAGTTCCGTTTCGACGTTAATCGATATCGATCTGCTTGAACATGCGATCGCGTGCGTTGGGATCTCCTCAGCCGTCCAACGATGGACCAGTCCAATTGGTGCGGTTTTGCTTCCACGATAGATGAGCGCCTGTGCAACTAATGTTGATACTGGATTTCGCTGCCCATTCGCTGTTCGTTGAACTTCGCTCCATCGTTCTCAAGTCGATAAACCTCTCGGCCCATCACCCAGGTTCGAACTGGCCAGCCTTTGAGTGATTCGCCTGCCCATGGACTCCATCCACATTTTGTCTGTTGGTTTTTGTTTTTGATTTCTCGTGTCAAGTTCATATCAACGAGTACCAGGTCTGCATCGTATCCGACTGCGATCGAGCCCTTATGCTTCATGTCCCAGATCCTCGCAGGTTCGCTGCTCATCCAACGAGTGACCTGCGATAATGTGCATTTCCCTAAGTTGACTTGATTCAGAATCAAGGCAAAGTAATTCTCGACGGCGGGCAATCCAGAAGGACACTGCGGATAAGGTTGACGCTTTTCCTCCATGGTATGTGGAGCATGATCCGTCGCGATCACGGTGATTTTATCATCGAGTAACGCTTGCCAGAGGGCTGCATTGTCATCCGCAGTCTTGATCGAAGGATTCATTTTGACGAGAGAGCCCAGGCGTTCGTAGTCGTCAATGTTGAAAAACAGATGGTGCGGGCAGACTTCGGCTGTGACCAAACCAGGGGCACTGCTGACGACATCAATCTCTGCTGCGGTGGAGACGTGAAGCGTATGGAAACGGTGCTTGTGTCGAACGGCCAAATCTACCGCTCGACGCGTCGCAATAATGGCAGCCTTGGGGTCGCGTATTTTTGAGTGATAGGCAATATCGGATTCATCAGCGTAGACCTCGCTGTTGGCGCGAACGGTGGCTTCATCTTCGCAGTGTGCGCAGATTGGCAACGTCGTTTCGGCGAATATTCTTTCCAAGGCTTCTTGTTGGTCGACGAGTAGGTCGCCAGTGCTGCTACCGATGAAGATCTTGATGCCCGGAGTTCGCGTCGCATTCTTGAGATCCTGAACGTTATCGGGGGTTGCTCCGATGTAAAAGCCGTAGTTGACCAGGCTGTTTTTGCTTGCCAAGTCCAGTTTTTCATTGATGCGTTGTTGGTTGATCGCGTTGGGGATCGTGTTGGGCATTTCCAGGAACGAAGTTGCTCCACCAGCGGCACATGCTCTTGATGCATGCGCGAGATCTTCTTTGTGGGTCAAGCCAGGTTCGCGGAAGTGGACTTGGTCATCGATGGCTCCGGCCATCAGGGTGAGTCCCGTCGCATCAACCGTTTCGTCGGCTGTGATTTGGATTGCAGGATCGATATCCACGATTTTGCCATCTTCCAGCAGGACAGTGGTCGTGGCAATTTCGGTCGGCAATACGACCTGGGCGTTTTTGATGATGGTTTTCATTTTCGTACTTTGATCGTTTGTGTTTTTCCACATTGTAAGGGCCATTTTTTTCTGTGGTACCACTCCGATAGTGAACGAATGTTTTTGCAGCGAGGTTGGAAAAATAATCAGAAACCGCAATACTAGTGCTGATTGCAATCCCTTGTTTGTAGGCCATTCGTCGGCCTTCACGGTTGCAAAGGAACGAGTGCTCATTCAGCTATTCCCTCCCGTTGTTCGATCAGGACCAAATCCATGCAGGATTTTGAAAAACTAGGCGTCTTTTATCTAGGCAAAGAAAAATCGGTCGCGGGTCGCGAATCGGATGAAGATCTTTTGCTCTACGATTCCAAAGACCTGACGACTCACGCGGTTGTCGTGGGGATGACTGGAAGCGGAAAAACAGGACTCTGTATCGACCTGCTCGAAGAAGCCGGAATGGATCGCATTCCTGCAATTGTGATTGATCCCAAAGGCGATATATCCAATCTACTGCTGACCTTCCCCGAGCTTGATGCGGCATCGTTCGAGCCCTGGGTCGATTCGGGGCAAGCTAACCGAGATGGCATGTCGGTATCCGAGTTTGCGGGGGCAGAGGCGACCAAGTGGAAAAATGGATTGGAGGAATGGGGCCAGGACGGTGAGCGGATTCGAAATTTCCGGAACAACGTCGAATTGCGAGTTTACACTCCTGGCAGCAGTTCGGGGCGACCCGTTACCGTTTTGAAATCGTTTACTGCGCCGCCCAAAGAAGTACTCAATGACGCAGACGCATTTCGTGAGCGAATCTCTACGACCACCTCGGGGTTGTTGGCTTTGCTGGGAATCGATGCGGATCCAATTCGAAGCAGCGAACATATTCTGATTTCCAAAATCTTTGAGTCACACTGGAAGAATGGAAAGAGCCTGGACCTTGGGAGGCTCATCTCCGAGATCATGGAACCACCGTTTCAGCGCGTGGGCGTCATGGAGATGGAAGCATTCTTCCCCTCCAAGGATCGCCATGGGTTGGCCATGACGTTGAATAATTTGCTTGCGTCTCCCTCGTTCGCGAGTTGGATGCAAGGCGAACCCCTTGATATCAAAAGCCTGCTCCACACACCTGAAGGGAAACCGTGCATCTCGATTATGTCGATCGCTCATTTAAGCGATGCCGAGCGAATGTTTTTCGTTACGATTCTTTTGAATGAAGTTCTGAGTTGGGTTCGTTCTCAGGCAGGAACATCCAGCCTTCGCGCGATTTTGTATATGGATGAAGTGTTTGGCTATTTTCCACCTACAAAAAATCCTCCTTCCAAACAGCCGATGTTGACGTTGCTAAAGCAGGCCCGTGCTTATGGGCTGGGAGTGGTTTTGGCGACACAGAATCCGGTCGATCTTGACTACAAGGGCCTCTCCAATACGGGGACGTGGTTCCTTGGTCGATTGCAAACAGAAAGGGACAAAGCTCGTGTGCTGGAAGGGCTTGAAGGCGCAGCCGCCCAAACCGGAACGTCTTTTAACAAACGAGAGATGGAACAGATTTTGGCGGGGCTTGGAAGTCGCAAGTTCATCATGAACAATGTGCATGATGATGAGCCCGTCGTTTTTGAAACTCGATGGGCGATGTCCTATTTGCGAGGTCCTTTGACCAAGAATCAAATCAAGAAGTTGGTCGGTGATGATGCGAAAGCGGCTCAGGCTCAGATGCAAACCACTGCCGCCGACAACGCACCTGCGCCGATTGCCGCAGCGAAGGTCAACACTAAACCCAGTTTTGATTCGACGCAAATGGTTCCTAAGGATATTCCTCAACGCTTTGTCGAGCCGGTGGAACGCGTTGGCAGCGATGATCGCCTGATCTATCGACCTGTTCTGCTGGGCAGAGGCCGGCTGCATTTTGTTCGAGCCACCTACAAAGTCGATGATTGGCAGGAGAAGACGTTTCTGGCTGAGCTGCGTGGAGGCGAACTTCCCGACGAAGTGTGGGACAACTCGAGAGAATCGATTGATGATTTTGATTTCAGCCCCGACGCACCTGAGAACGCAGAGTTTGCCGATCTGCCGGAAGACTTACAAGTGGCGAAGAACTACAAGTCCTGGCAAAAAGAGTTTAAAGAGTTTCTTTATCGCGGGCAGGAATTGAAGATTTGGAAATGCGATACTCCAAAAAAGTATTCTGAACCCAATGAGACTCTGGGCGAATTCAAGGTTCGACTTGAACAGGATGTTTCCGAGAAACGTGACGAATCCGTTGAGAAACTTCGCAAGAAATACGGAGCCAAGTTCACGACGATGCGCGATAAAATTCGCCGCGCAGAAGACAAGATTGATGTCGAAAAATCCCAGTATCGCGAAAAAAGTATGAGCTCCAAGTGGTCGATGGGCGCATCGATCCTCGGTGCAATTTTGGGTCGAAAGACGCTCAGTGCGACCAATGTACGGCGCGCGAGTTCGGCAATGAACGCTCGTGGGCGAGCCGAAAAAGAAAAGGATGACATTGCTCGTGCCGAGGACAAACTTGAGGATTTGCAAGCCAAGTTCAAGGACATGGAAATCGAATTCAAGGAAGCGGTCGATGAGCTGGAAGAAAAACTCTCCGTCGAAAATCTGGAGTTCGAAGACCTGACCGTTCCGCCTCGAAAAAGTGATATTTCGATCGAAGATTATTGCGTTTGTTGGCTGCCATGGAGAGTGGATTCCAACGGAATTGCTGAACCCATCTTCTAGCACTACAGTTGCACTTCGACGAAACGGATTGCCATTAATGGTCTGACACTCTGGAAAATGCACTTTCCGATTCCATGGGCTTCGTTCAAAACCATTGGCAAATAAACATCTGCGACTGTAGTACTCGTGGTTCAACAGAGCTGATTTGACCAGTTTCCGTGGGTGCCATGCTTCACGCTTGCGTGAGCATGCTCGTGCAATCGCAAGGCATGGCACCCACCAGTTCAGGTTGGTGATGTTATCGCCTAACTTTGAAGCAATGGTTCCAGAACGACTCCGTTACGGAACACTTCAACGGGGCGATCGGATTTGGTGTGAATCACGGTGTCTGGCTGAATTCCCAGTTGGCTGAGAATCGTCGCGTTGACATCCGAAGGAGAACAGGCATTTTCTGCAGGTTCAAAACCGTTCTTGTCGGTTGCCCCGTAAACGAAGCCGCGTTTGAATCTCCCGCCTGCCACTAACATGCTCATGGATCGGGCCCAATGGTCTCGACCGCCACCCGAGTTAATGATCGGCGTTCGGTTGAACTCACCAGCACAATAAACAATGGTCTCTTCGAGTAAACCGTTGGCCTTTAAGTCAGAAACCAAATTCCCCAATGCTCGATCCAACTGAGGTAACAAGTTGTTGCTTAGCTGAGCAAAGTTGTTCCCGTGGGTATCCCAGCCAGATATGCCAATGGTAACAAAGCGGACTCCTGCCTGGATGAGTCGCCGAGCGGCCAAGGCACTTCGGCCAAGTGACCCGAAACCATATTTTGCACGGATCTTTTCATCTTCCAGTGAAAGATCCAACGCGTCTCTTGTTTTTCCAGTGCGCAAGATGTCTACCGCCTGTTGCTGGAACTTCGACATTTCGCCTGCGCGTGCGGTGTTGTCGAAGCGCTGAAAACTTTGATCCAATTTCGAGAGCAAGTCTTTACGGCGAGTCAAATCTTCAACCTCGAAACCCTCTGGAAGTTCAAATCCCGTTTTCACTTCGCTTTGTTGGAAACCTGTAAATCCCTTGACGACAACTGGATTGAATGCAGCTCCTAGAAATCCCGCTTTTCCATAGCCATTCTGTGAAAGGTCGACGTAACTTGGAACTCCTTTTGCGGGCTCTTTCAGGTGCGATATAACCGAGCCAATCGATGGATATTTGAGTGCTGGACTGATGGGGTTGCCCGTTGTCACATACTCCGTTCCAAGTCCATGTTCGGCGATGGTGTGCGCGACTGAACGAATTAACGAGCAGTCTTCCATGATCTTGGCTGTTCTTGGCAGGTGCTCGCAGATTTGAATCCCGTCGGCCGAGGTCGCGATGGGTTTGAATTCACCTCGGATACCGGCAACGGCATCTGGCTTCAGGTCCCACATATCGATGGTTGAAGGCCCTCCTGACAGCCAGATCATGATCACGTTTTTCGCCGAAGGTTGGGTCTCGACAATCCCGCCCGACGCCTCTCGTGCAAGTAGCGAAGGAAGTGTCAGTCCGCCCAGCATCGAAAGAGCTCCGACGTGAAGGAAGTCGCGGCGATTAAAATTTTCGCAATCAGCCATTCTGCGTTTCATGATTCGCTCTCAGTTTGTGAAAATGAAAAAGTAAGGGTTGCCTTGCTGTCATTACTTGCTTGGGCACACGCCGACTTCCGTATGTGCTCTAGTGATTGGTGATAAATTCTCTTGTGTTTACGAGTGCCCAAACCAGATCGTTGAATGCTTGTTCACGGTTTCCATGGGTTTCAAAATGATCTAGTCCGATGTCAACTTCGGTCTGGTTGGGGGACCTTCCCAGCAACCTCAGGTAAAGTTGATTGAGCAACGGTTTGTTTTCTTGTTCCAGAAGTTGCTGGATATTCCCATGTTTGATTTTCTTGAGAATGAAGTCATCGACCATCAGAAAGATCGATTGATTGAGGTCGGGTTCGATTTGACGGTCACAGTCACATACGGATTCTCGCTCGCCTTTCCCAAAGGTTTTTAGGATTGAGTCCGCGGGCCCTCCGACTTGGTCTCCACCCAGTTCAATGGCTAATGTGCCCGTTGGCAAACCGGGGAACTGCTCATCACATCCAAGGGCGACATTAAGCGAATCGAGGATCATTTCGGAAAGAAGAGGGCGAACGTATTGCCTTGCGAAATTTCTGGTGTCCCGTTCGTTCAATTTCACAGGCGTGGACGAGCGTTGGTAGGCTGCCGACATCAAAATGGATTTTTCCAGGTTGCGAACATCGAAGTCGCTGTCTTTAAATTGATCGGCAAGCATGTCTAGAAGCTCAGGGTGAGACGCCGGATTTCCAATCGAGAAATCGTCAACTGGATTGACAATTCCTATTCCGAAATAAACTGACCAGACTCGATTGGCAAAGTTTTTCGCAAAGAACGGATTGTCTTTTTCGGTTAGCCAACGGGCGAACTGTACGCGGTAGTTTGACGATTCAACTAAGCGATCGCCGCCGAGTGGTTTTGGGCTTACGTCCACGTCTGCAGACGAACCAATGACTCGTTTGCCCCACTCTCTGCTGTTGTAGACTTCCTGGATTTGGGGAAGTGTATCAGGAGTTTCTCCTCTTTTTTTCGCGTCACGGCGTTGGTCCAACTCATCAAAGATTGCCGTGTTCAGTTCCGGAGAGCTACCGTAGACGACTTCGGAAAAGATATTGGCAAAAGAGGCGTAGTCGTCCTGACTCCAGCGATCGAAGGGATGCTTGTGACAGCGAGCGCAGTTGATGCGAACACCCGTAAAGGCTGACGCCGTCAACTCGGCCATGTCTTCCACGGGAAATCCAGCACCGTTGGGGCCAGTTCGCTGCCAATAAAGGTCCAGGCCTTGGCGATCTGTGTATTTGGTTTTCCATGAGTTCAAGGGTTCGCGAACCAATTCGGCCTCTTGTTTTAGCCAACGTTTGGTTTCCGTTTCACCTCGGCTGGTCGCTGTGATGATGTCTCTGGCAATTTGATCGTAGGGGGTGTTGTCTTGAAACCGTTTGCGGAACCAGGCATGCCACCATTGAGCTCGTTTGGTTTCCAACAGACGATCTTCCGAGACGTCGGTGACCTTCGATTTCGTTATTTCACACATTCGATTGGCCCAGAGAGCCGCATGCATCGGGTCACTCAGCAGCGCGTCGATTTTCTTTTCTCGCTTGGCCGGATCTGAATCTGAGCAGAAGCGAGTGATTTCATCGGGGGTGGGAATTCGTCCAATCGTATCCAGTGTGAGGCGTCGCAGGAATTCTTCGTCCTGGGAAATTTCTGACGCCGGCATGTTGAGTCGTTGCAAACTTAGATTGATGAATTCATCAACTTGGTTGTAAGATTCATAGAGGCTGGGTTTGGCCGCAGGAGCAAAAGGAATGATTGTATTGACTGAAGTGTATTGATTGGAATACGACACGATCAGCGATGCACTACCTTGTCGATGGGGAATGACGTTGCCTTCTGCCGTTACCTTGACCAGCCCTTCGTCTCGACTGGAGAATTGGCTGAGATGAGTGACGTCTTCGGATGTTCCGTCCGCAAAATGAGCAGTGACTTTTAAGGGAAAGGGTTCGCTCGTCACTTCTGAGGAGAAATTGTTGAATGTCAGGATACTCGGTGTAGCGATGAGCCGCTCAACGATTCCAGAGCCTTCTTTCCAGGGATTGTCTTCGACGATCCACTGACGCAATACGCGATACTCTTCAGAATCTTTACTGAATTTGATGCCACCTTCGTGTTTGGCGTCTCCGCTTGGTTTGCGAAGAAGAAGGCTTTCGTCAGGATGATCTGAGTCTGATTTTGAAAGAAGTGCGTCGAAATCCATCTCTGCCGAGTAACCGAACAAGCTTAGTTGTAAATCTCCCTTGCCTCCGAATGCACCGTGGCAAGCCGCTGAATTGCAACCGAGTCTGCCAAGCAGTGGCGCGACGTGTCGCTCGAAATCTACGGGTTCGGGTTCATCTGCCTGGAGCAAGTTCCCTAGGAACATGAGAGGAATGAGTGCCGCTAAGACTGATTTTATTGCCAACTTTTTTCTCCGTACAGAATTAGTCAGACGAACGGGTACGCAGGCTTTGCCTTCTACTCCTTCATGTTGAGAAGAAGGCGGGCCTGAATGGACGTGACTCCAGACTTTGGTCAATCGTTTGGAAGGTCGAGCTGCCGCCGAGACAGAATGAAACGATTCGTTTCGGCGGCAGTGCTGACTGCTCATCGATGGACGATGCTTAGCGTTTGTCCTTGTCTTCCATTTTGGGCTCGGAAGCCTTACCGGAGGTAACCGTGCCAGCCGTTTTTTCCATGGTCAAAGTAACCTTCTTCGTTTCCTTTTCTTTCATCGTGATCGTCCCGCTTACTCGTTCGTAGTTTTCCAGCTGGGCGAAATACTCGAACTCAGCGTCAGGGCAAAGTTGAGAGGAGCGATGATAGCCATCCTTTTGTTTTTCAAAGAATACCGTCGTTTGCATTCCGTTGACAAGCATCACGGCTTCTGATTCCTTGCCGACGTAGTTGGCACCTATTTTGGCGTCTTCAAGAACTTCACCATTTTCGTCGACAATTTTCACCTGAATGATGGGTGCGACGTAGCGGTAGACTGTGATTTGATCAAAGTCCTCTTCGAGTGTACCGATCTCGATATCACGCATGTCGGTCATCAAGTCTCCATCACCGATCTGGATCCTCAGCGAACTGTGTTCGTTGGTCATAAAGCTGATTCTCGCGTCCTGCATTCCATGGGGAACCATTGTGGAAAACTGTCCCTTTTCGTCGCCCTTAACTGCTTCGAAGAACATATAGTCATCGTTTACTTTGCCAAATAAGGTCGGCATATGACCGCCCGTAGGTTCGCCCTTTGAGTTGAGGAACTGGCCCGAAACGTAGACATGGGGCACGCCCTGGATATTGAATTCCTGAGGTTGATCAAATACTTTGACCTCAATACGTTTCGTCGGAAAGACGCCAGGGAGAGTCACGGTTTCCCATTGATCTTTGCCGTTTTCGTCAGTAATCGGACCGCTTTTGCTGACTTTGAGCCGGTAGTTGCTCGCTCTCGTGGGCTTCATTGAATAACGACCTTGATCATCCGTCTTGGCGCGACGTGACATCGACGTTGCTAACGGCATCTGGATTTCAGCTTGAGCGTCCAGGTCGTCGATTTCAACCCAGACTCCCGGGACGGCTTTGCCGAGTGCATCAACGATTTTTCCTGTGACCTCATAACCTTTGTCCAGTTGGATATCTCCCAAGTCTCCTCGCTTTATTCCAGTCATCATTTGTTTCATGGCGAGTTGGTCAGGATGGATCCAAAGAACGCTGTTTCCGTCTTCGGCATAGTTCATTCTGAATTTGCCTTCGGAATCTGAAAGGGTATTGTCAAAGCTTCCCATTCCCATAGATCCGGGCTCGCTCGGGGGGGCCGAGTAACAAGACACTTTGATTCCAGACATGGGAGTGCCCTTTTCGTCGACCAAACGCCCGAAGATGGGTTCACCGATGCAAAGCAGGGTTTCGCTATAAAACGGAGCCTCGCCAAGTTCAATGTTCTTGAGGATCATCGAGTAGGAATAGCCAAATCCCTTTTTGGAACAATAGATCTCGTGTTCTACATCTAATTCAATGTAAAGATAAGGTTGGTTCTGTTGCTCAGGCGGAATCGAGAAGGTGTACTCACCTTGCTCGTTGGTGGTGTGTTTTGTTTCTTCGATAATTTTTCTGGTGTTGGAATTCTCGCGACGAACCGTGACAACGGCTCCTTCAATCGGTTCTTTTGTCGTCGCATCTCGAACGACTCCCGTGTATTCAACTGGCTCAGTGGCCTGTTCTTTTTCTTCCTTCTTGGAATCTTGTTTGTCGTCTTCTTGAACTTTAGAAGTGACAGGGGAAAAGTGACCTGTGCTGGCGCGAACGGGTTGGAGAGATGCCAACGCGAAACTGCCAAGCGTCATCAACGCCACTAGACCCAGTACGACTTTTCGACGACTGGCATGCGCCAGTGGGAATTTTGAATTCAGTAACATTTCTACCCTCCGATAAACATTAGATTTAGATCCGGCCATGGAAAGAGCTCCCATCAAGGTTGCTTCGTATGATTTGGAAAACTGGACTAAGGTGGCGGCATAGTCGACGTTCTGTCGTGCTTTTTTGGCGGCAAACTGATCCGCAATTTGATCTTGGCCGACTCGCAATTCGCGGAGGAGCGTCCAATAAAATGGTTGCATCCAAAGCAATGGTTGAAGCAAACTTGCCAATCCCCACGTAAATAGATCGCTGCGTTCAATGTGTTTCCATTCATGAGCCAGGCAATGATCAAGCTGCTGAGAATCAAATGATTCGTCCAGCATTGCTGACGGAAGAATGATACATGGAGCAAACACGCCATGAACAATCGGGACCTGGACTTGGTGACTGGACCGAATGCGAACATGGGAAATGTCGGTGCCGGCTAGGTTGCAAAGCGCGCTGCGAATCTTCGCGTTGTGATGGCAAGCAAGTGTTTTCGATTTATGCAACAGACGGCGGGTTATTAAATACCCTGTCGCGACATAGAGCAGTTGGACGCACGAGACGATTAGTATTGCCCAGGCAAAAAATGTCTTGCCATATCGGATGATTGCTGGCCAGAACGACTCAGATGTGTTGCGTTCGTGTGGGACGGATGGCTGAATTACAGGCAACATGTCTGGATCGGGCGATGTGGTTTTTTGGTGTGAACTTGGTGTGAGATTCGCCTGCGTTGAGTTGGGTTGAGCGACGAAATCATGAGTGGCTGGTTTGGTGAATGTGGAGTGGTTCGTTGGCATTCTCTCCACTGGCTGCTGTACTTTTTCGATTTGTGCTTCGCTGGGAGGCAGCCACGCTAGTTCGATCTTGGGCAGCCAGCCGATCGAACTGATGAGGAATGCAACAACGAGGCATGACAAAGTAATTTTTATCAAACTCACTTTCTCAACCGGTTGCCAAAGGGATCTCAACAGCAAGGTTGCAACTCCCAAGATCGAAAAAGTGACTACCAGATATTTCAACAGCCAAATAAATAAAACGTCGATCGTAAACATCTTACTTTTGCCCTTTCTCTTTAGATTTTCGAGCGCTAGCGATCATTTTTTCAAGCTCTTTCATCTCATCGGCCGAGACGTTTTCCGCCGAAAGCATGCTGAGTACAAACTTGTCGATCGCACCGTCGAAAACCTTGTTCAGAAATCTAGACGTTGCGTTTTCTTCGGTGTAAACCGGAGTGTAAAAGTCCGTTCGCCCTTCACTGCGTTTGGTGACAAACCCTTTTTTGTTCATGATGCGGACAAGCGTTTGAACCGTGGTAAAGGCACATTCGCCGTTTGGGCAAAGGGCCTCATGGATCTCTCGAACCTTGGCTTCACCCAGTTGCCACATGATCTTGAGCAAGTCCATTTCTCGCTCACTTGGGGTCGATTTGCTCATCGGCGTTTTCACTAGAAAATTAGGCACTGAAATCCACTTTGGACTAAACTATTAGTTTAGTTATACGGGTTTGGATTTTTGAGTCAAGCAAGATTCAGAAACTTTTTTTGAGCTGGCAGAACCAGGTGCCGTCGCGGCTTTTCTAAGGTGATCATGCCTGTTTTGCAAGAATTGCGAGGCACTGGTATGAGCTAGTGCTTTTTTGATCTTAGGGTTGGAGAGACGATTCGCAAATCAATGCCTTGGTGAAACAAACAGCCGACTCTGATTGCAGATTTGGATGAAGCACCCCCCAAGATCCACGTTTGAGAGGAACAAGAATGGTTTCTCCCGTAAAAGGCAAAACCCTAGATGACGGGTGCCATGCTCATCGCTTGCGTGGGGTCCGGCTTTTTGATCAGTCGGCCATCGCAAGCATGGCGTCGTGAATCGCTCGGATAATCTCCTCGGTGGTGGGAGAAGTGGCGGTATCTGTTTTGCGAGAATCGCCGGCAATGGTATGAGCAAGCGTTTTTTTGATCTTGGGGTTAGAGAGGCGGTTCGCAAATCAATGCCTTGGTGAAACAAACAGCCAACTCTGATTGCAAATCTGGTTGAGGCATCCCCCAAGTTTCACGTTTGAGAGGAACAAGAATTGTTTCGGCAGGAGCCTCAACCTCCCGTAAAAGGCAAAACCTAGATGACGGGTGCCATGCTCATCGCTTGCGTGGGGTCCGGCTTTTTGATCAGTCGGCCATCGCAAGCATGGCGTCGTGAATCGCTCGGATAATCTCCTCGGTGGTGGGAGAAGTGGCGGTATCTGTTTTTCGAGAATCGCGGGCAATGGTATGAGCAAGCGTTTTTTTTGATTTTGGGGTTAGAGAGGCGGTTCGCAAATCAATGCCTTGGTGAAACAAACAGCCAACTCTGATTGCAAATCTGGTTGAAGCATCCCCCAAGTTTCACGTTTGAGAGGAACAAGAATTGTTTCGGCAGGAGCCTCAACCTCCCGTAAAAGGCAAAACCCTAGATGACGGGTGCCATGCTCATCGCTTGCGTGGGGTCCGGCTTTTTGATCAGTCGGCCATCGCAAGCATGGCGTCGTGAATCGCTCGGATAATCTCCTCGGTGGTGGGAGAAGTGGCGGTATCTGTTGCATCGAGAGTGATGCTGACATCGTCGAATCGGCAGGCGGAACCAGATTCTTCAACTCCAAGCGCGGCCACCGGCAATGCCATCTGGAACGCTGGTTGGGAATCGCTGGGTTGGCACGCGATGTTCACTTCACCTATTTCAAATGAGATTAGGAAGTCCCACTCGTCACGTTCGGAAACGTTCAAGTCAGAGTATTCCAACCAGTATTGCCGAGGCTTGTTGCGGTTCCAATTGACGGCGAAGGGAAATCCTGAAATCCAGGTGCTGACATTCTCTGCGCTCAATCCGTTTGCATCTCGTCGATAGGGAATCCCTACAAACCGAGTGTGCTGATTAAGTTCACGAATCAAGGCGTGGATGCCCTCGGCCTGAAGGTCAAACTCGGCTTCTTGGTGTTCGCTTCCCCAGAGCATCGCGCCATATTGACTGTTGGGAAGTTGCTCAGCCAGTTGCTGGATCTCGGTTGGCAGATTCAAGTCAGAATCCGGCTTGATTCCAGCAACAATCGCTCGCATGAGCCAGAGGGCGCCTGCGGCTTGCTCTGGATGCAAGGAGATAAACTGATCTGCCGTTTCGCTGGTCGGATTGGGGCTTGAATCGATCGCAACGGTCCGGCAGTTTTCATTGATGAACCGATCGAAAAAATCTGGGTGATCTGACAGTGGGTCGCAGAACCAGAATACAACGAGGTTGCTTCGCGAGTGAATTTCACCGAGCGTTGCCGTGACTCGGCCGCGTTTTTGCAGTGCGAAGATGTTGCCACGGCCGACGTTATCGCTTGAGGAATCCGCGGTTGCCTTTGCCAAATGAGCAAGTTTCATCGCAGCCCGTTGCGATTGAGTGGATAAATTTTCCAGGCCAACAAAGAGCGGACTTTTTGAACGCTGCAACGCATCCGCGATTTGGTCGATCGCTTCTTGGAGCGAAAGCTCGTCGTCGGGGTTTCCGGTTTCGCCCTGTTGGCTGTCGTTAGTCAACCGTTGATCCTGTCTGGTTTTGAGACGCAGTTATTTGTTCCCATGTTAGTCCAGGTCGATGCCTGTCGCGATTGCCTCTGGCATTTCCAGTTTTTCAGCTTCGAGTGACGCGACGGGAAACGAGCAGTAGTCGGCGGCATAATAACCCGCGGGTCGATGGTTGCCGCTCATTCCGCAACCGCCAAATGGAAGCTTGCCACTGGCGCCGGTCGTTTGTCGGTTCCAGTTGACGATGCCGGCTCGGATTTGGTGAATAAACTGTTGATAGGAATCGGGGTTACTACTGATCAAACCAGCGGACAATCCGTAAGCGGTGTGGTTTGCTTCTGCGATGGCAGCGCCCAGGCTGTTCACTCTGATGATATTGAGGATCGGCCCGAATACTTCTTCATCACCTCGGTTGGCGATATCCGTTGCATCAACGAGTCCCGGGGAAATGAGTGCGTCGCAGTCACGATGTTGAGCCGCATGGACCAGGGCCTTACCGCCAGAGTCTAGTGACTGCGAAAACGCTTCGATTACTCGATTGCCCTGTTGTCCGGAAATCACGGTTCCCAAAAAGGGCTCGGGTTCATCATTCCAAAATCCATAACGGACTTTGCCAATCATTTCGACAAGTCGATTGAGAAATTCGGGTGTGTTTTCGTCTTCGACGATAATGAGTCGACGTGCACAGGTGCAACGTTGTCCTGCGCTGATGTAGGCCGATTGGATGGTCAGATAGGCTGCTGCGTCGAGGTCATCTGCCTGGTG
This sequence comes from Mariniblastus sp., assembly GCA_965224765.1. Taxonomy (GTDB): domain Bacteria; phylum Planctomycetota; class Planctomycetia; order Pirellulales; family Pirellulaceae; genus CAZDBA01. The sequence goes on along the minus strand of CBDDAC010000006.1, from coordinate 124,802 downwards.
CAAGACCAAGGGGTTGTTGCCACCCATCTCTAGGGCCAGGATTTTTTGAGGATGTTCTGCGAAGGTTTGGTGCAGTGCTTTTCCAGCGGCACTGCTGCCGGTGAATAGTAGCCCATCCATTTGTTCTTGTTGTGAGATGGCGATACCTACATCGCGCCCACCGTGGACCAGGTTGAGTACTCCGGTAGGTAAACCTGCTTCTTGCCACCGTTCCACCATCCAGGCCCCAACGGCCGGGGTCAGTTCACTTGGCTTGAAAACAATCGTGTTGCCTGCAAGCAGGGCGGGAACGATATGCCCGTTGGGTAGGTGGGCTGGGAAATTGAATGGGCCCAGAACGGCCAAAACCCCATGCGGCTTGAATCGTGTAACTGCATTAGCGGCTCCCATTTCAAACGAATCACCACCGCGTCGGGTTTTTAATGCTTCGATGCTAACGGCGACTTTGCCAGAAACGGCACCGGCTTCCGTCTTGGATTCCCAGAGTGGTTTTCCAATTTCGCGGGCGATCAGTTCCGCCAGTTCGTCGCGACGTTCAGCAACGATTGCAGCGTACTTTTCACAAATCGCGATTCGGTTCTCAATCGGTTGGTCCCACCACGGGCCGAAGGCGTCACGGGCGGATTGGAATGCCTGGGTTACTTGTGAAGCGCTGGCTTCGTTGCCAGACCAAACGACAGACTCGTCAACAGGCGATGTGGAAGCGAGTGGGTTACCGTCGCCTTGCGCCCATTGTCCATCGATCAGGAGCTTATTGTTTGTTGTCATTGTGTTTGACATGTTTTTTTTCTGCTCTTAAGGTGGCTGTGCGAATGGCATCACCTACTTTGACTTTTAAAGTCAATGCGGTGACTTCGTCGATTTCAATTGAATCGGGGTTGAGATTTACGGTGCCAAGGCAACAACGATAATCAAGGCGACCGTTGCCAATCAAAAGTTGTGTGCCATTTTCAATCTTAGGGACAATGGCAGCGATCGGAAGCGACTGGCTATCTTTGATGGTTCGCACGTTTTGGACATCACAGTGCACGGCGGGACCGCCGTCAAAGATGTCAACGACTTCGCGATACTCAAACCCTTCCTGATTGAGAAGGGCTAACGCAGGGATGGTGTTTTGATGTACGTGTCCAATGACATCTTGAGCCTCTTGGGGAAGCAGTGGGATGTAGATTGGGTGGTTGGGCATCAAATCCGCGATGAATTTTTTGTCTTCAACTGAGAGAGTTTCAGCTTTGGGGAATTCGATTTGAAAGAAATGTGAACCCAGGGCCGCCCACAAAGGTGATTTTCCATCACTGTTCACGACGCCACGCATTTCAGCGATGATTTCTTTTTCAAAACGCTCGGTGAAATCTGCGATGAACAAAAACCGGGAAAGCGAAAGCATCCTGCCGTGTCCCCCGCCCCAGTATTCAGGGGAAAGAAACAGGCTGCCGATTTCGGTCGGGCCATCATGTTCCTTCTTGAGGTGAAGGGCGTCGATTTCTTTGCGAATTCCAAGCTGTTCGGACTCATGAATTGCCTTGCGAATTTCGTAGGTGTAAAAAGGTTGGAACCCACCCACCTTGGAATACACAGCACAGGTACCGACGATCTTCCCGTGAGCAAGATCCTCCATCACAAATACATAGGGCTGTCCCTGGGGACCTGCCGTTTTTTGCGCAAAGGAGTGAAGCGAATTTTCAATCCGCTCCGTCAATTTTTTTTTGGAGATCTTGAGTGTGGTCAGGCCAAACTCTGACTGTTGAATCAGCTCGAACATAGAGTCGATGTCTGATTCCTGAATCGCTCGAACAACTAACATGCTTTTACTGCATCTCTTGGATGACGCCTTCAAGGATTTGACAAGCCATGTCGATATGTGCTTCTTCAACACAACCCAGTGGCATCAGGAATCGCACGCGAGATGGATTGCGTCCTGCAAAGAACGACATCAACCCTGCATGGTAAAGTTTGTTGACCAGCTCTTTGGCGACTTCAAATTTCCCCGTGAACGGAGTGAAGCCAACCATGCCGCCAACACCAAATGGGCCGTTAATGCTGCCAGGGTATTTCTCGCCAATGGCTTTTAGGCCGTTTGCAAAGTACTCGTGAAGCTTGACATTGCGACCTTCGTCTCCGAAGTGTTTCCTGTCGATCAAGCCCTGTACAATCGTTTTGGCGGCAAGAATTGCCCATGTGCTACCAGTAAATGTCTGGCTGATCAAACCGGGTTTGGGTTTGAACTCTTCGGTATACAGTGTCGCGCAAACCTGGCTGATTTTCCCGATGGTGACAACGTCAACCAAATTGTCCAGGCCGTAGTGCTGGAAGGCATAAGGTCGTGATGTCCTGCAGAACGTTTGAACCTCATCTGCGATGACAGCGATGTTGTTCTTTTTCGCGACGTTACACAACGACGCAAAAAACTCATGGCTGCCCCCGTAGTAACCGCCTTCACCTTGAACTAGTTCCAGCCAAAGGCAAGAGTACTTTCCTGGGTGACGCGCAATCAATTCTTTAAGAGCTTTAACGGAACGCTCGGTTGAACCTGCGGGATCATCGTGATCAAGGAATGGGATGTAATCTACCGCGATGGTTTCAGGAAGCCCTACTCGGTTTCCTGGTTTGTCGGTCACTTGCGAAAGTGCCAAGGTACGACCGGCGAAACAGTGAGAAAATGAAATCACTCGATTGGCAGGCGCGTTCTTTTGAAACGCGAGCTTGAGTGAGTTTTCATTGGCCATCGCGCCACTGGTCGACAGGAAGCAATGCTTGAGGCCAGAGCCGGATTCACAGGCAACGTCCGTCAGTAGTTTGGCAATTTCATAGCTTTGAGTGTTCTGCTGCAAATTGCCTTGCATGACGGTGTCGCAAACTGCGGCATCAATTCCAGTCGAAATAAGGTCGGGGTGACTGTGGCCATAACCATGGACACCAATCCCAGTAATCATATCGAGTTTGACACTGCCATCAGCGAGTTCCACAAAAGGTCCATTACCGATCCCACTGGAGAGGTAAGGGAAATAGAGATTTCCGCCACGGATTTGCCCAAAGTTGTCCAGCATTGTCTGGAACGAATCAGCCAGTTCCGGGTTGGGAGGCCGAACTTCAGTGAGTTGAGATTGATGTTCAGCGACTGCTTCCAGAATCAGTTTCTTTGCTTCTGCAAGTCGAGGGTCGTTGGCCAATTGCGTGGACGCAAGTTGAGGTTTAGATGCAGTGGACATGTCAGGTTTTGGATAGGAAAAGTCATGTTTAGGTTAGCTTCAATTTTATCCTGCCCAGCCGTCAAAAAGATAGTCGACTTTTTATCTTTGATGAGGCCATTTAGGGCTTCTTTTGCCGGTCCACTTGATTGGGTTTCGGTGGTCGGAACCTCTTGAGCCAATCGTCTCAATGTTAGCGAAAAACGACGTGCCGATCTTCATCGGGACAAGTCGCTTGGTTTAGGCGTCAGGCTCTCTGGAAACCCGACGCGTGAGCGCGTGAGCGAGGACGAACCTGGCTGTTCCTCGCTCACGTGTCGGGTTTCCATGGATCAATCTTCGGATGGCACAAGTCACTCCGCCGGGCTGGAACTAAAAAACTTGTGTAGACACCAATACCTTTTGGGGAGCCTGGACAACACATCCCTCTACCGAAGACTAATCTTCATCGGCATAGCTCAGTAGCATGAGTGCTGCGAGTTTGGCGCGCGGAACCAAGCTTTCGACAATCAGATACTCGTTGCTGCTGTGGATGTTTCCACCCTGTGGGCCCAGCGTGTCGATATTGGGAAGTCCCGAAGAGGCGAACTTGTTTCCGTCACTTGCCCCTCCAGTGCCACGCCAGCTGACAGGAATCTCAAGAGCTTCGCCGCATTGCTCGATGCGGTTTTGTATTGCTTTCGCTTTTTCGCAAAGTACTTTTGGGGGCGAAGTGAAGTCGCCGCTCATTTCAACCGAAATGCCATCCAGTTGATTGATTGTAGCGGCCAAAGATTCTAGCGATTCCGTCGCCTGCTTCATTTGGTCCAGTGTTTTGGCACGTACGTTGACTCGTCCAATTGCGAGTTCGGGGACCATGTTGAGCGGTCCGCCGCCGGAAATACGACCCACATTGAAGGTCACATCGGGATTGCAATTCAATTGATCAATGTGATCCAGTAAACGCGATAGAGCGACGATCGCGTTGCGACCTTTTTCGAACTCTCGGCCAGAATGCGCCGCACGGCCTCGCACAACGAAGGTGAAGTTGCCTGTGCCTTTTCGCCACGAGACGAGAGTCCCATCGGGAAGTGAGGGTTCAAACAGCATCCCGAAATCACAGTGGGGAGCGCGGGACTCGATGATGCATTTGCTACCGGGTGAGCCGATTTCTTCATCCGGATTGATGAGAACTTCCCAGCCAATTTTTTCTGCAAAGGATGATTGTTCAAGCAACTTGAGCGCATAGAGCATCACCACAAGTCCCCCCTTGGCGTCAGCAACACCAGGCCCATTCAATTGACCATTCTCCAGGGTGATGCATTTTTGAAAGGGATGATCCAAGGGATAAACCGTATCCATGTGAATGCAAAGCATCACTCGCTTTGCGGCGTCAGGGTGTTTGACGATGTGGATGGCTTCTTCGAGTGGGTCGGCAATCGGATCTCCCTGATCATTGACCATCTCGTGTGGTTCGGTCTCGAGCAATTCGGTCTTGCCCTCGAGTGGTTGAAAGGCTGCCAGAAGTTGTTCACGAACCGCAGCAACGCCCGCAAGGTTCTTGGTGCCTGAATTTTGATTGCAAAGGTCAGTGACCAGTTGGAGCATCTCCGCCTGTTTGTCATCAAGCCAAGCGAGTTCGGTTAATAGGTGGTTCATTCGTCTTCCTCGATTCGCATCTTCCAGATGGGTGCCTTTTTGAACTCACTTGAGCAAAGAATCGAAGTTTCATCCTTGGAGAAGCAAACGCCTTCCCCTTGTCTCTGAAGTGGAAGCGCAAAATGTTTGGGTTGGTTGTTTTGAAAAGCGTCCGTCCAGGTCTGTTCTTGGTCGCGAACAAACAGCAGGCCATGCGTGTAGGTTCTTGCGATGATGCGAGTCGCGTCCGACGAAATGTCCATGGCGGTAATGTTCTTGGTCGGCAATTGGCCGATCCGCTTTGCGGTAAGTGTCTCGTCAGTTATCTCATCGGGAAAATCCAAGAGGTAAATGCCGGGAATATCTTTTTGATTGACGTAGACTTTTTCGAATATGATGATTTGACGGCTGGCAAAATCGATGGAGATCGCTTCGCTGTTACGAGGTCCGTCCTCATACTGGAAATTGATCTGGGTCCAGTCCTTAATCTTAAAATCTTGTACTGTGGGTTCGTCGTGATCGGGGGATTCAAGTTCTGGCTCGGAAAAGATAAAGAGCTGATAGCTTTGGCGATTCTTGAGGTTGTCGCCAATGTCTGCGACAGCGATAAAATTCTGTTCGCCATCCCGGAAGTTTGCGATGTCTTCCCAGTCGACGTTTTTTGCATCGACCAGTTGGGCGGTGCCAATTGTTTTGCCCGTCTTCTGAGAGAACAGGAAGACGGTTGGCTTGCCGCCCGAATTATTGTGTGTCCAAATCGCCTGGTCGGTGTTTTGCGCGCGAATGATTCCGCTGTTCTCACTGATCGCCGGCGATTGCACGATACACAGTCGCTGAAGGATTTCTGACTCTTGCTGATGGGGGCTGCCAGAAGTCGCGAGCAGGATCGCGAAAGGAACGATGAGAAGTGCTGCAACGCAAATGATGCTGAGGAGGCGGAAGGTCATTGGATAATTTAGATTGGAAAGACGGTTCACCGGATTCGACTGGCATCCTATCCTAATTGCCATTGCGCGAAAAAGTCCCAACGAGACTTAAATAGCGTTTGGTCGGCACATGGTGCCGAGGACGCCACCAGTACTTGGATGGGTGGTTGCATTTATTTAGCGGGTTCTGGTCGGCGCTTTAAGAATGTGGCTCCAAAAGTTGAGGGGCAAGCCAAGTTGGCTTGGGGCATTTTATGATGATTGGTGCGATTTCGACTTTAAGTGTGACCAATTGGTGTGATTCTGGCTTCGGGCGAATGATCGGATATTGACCAACATTGAGTCACAGGTTGTTCAAAGGCGCAATAAGGCCCCAAAGCGCGAAAGAGTGGGCGGGATTCTCACTCGCCAGCTTGAGGGTCATTTGGAGCCGATTTAGCTGAGCAGGTACATGTAGTGTGGCAGCACTTGGGAGGCATCATTCGTTGACGATTTTCTCGATTTTCGTTACATTTTTGTGGGTAACTGGCGCTTTTTTTTCAATGATACGCTGGTTATTTTGATGGGATCGAGGACACATTCCTGAATGTCCGTTGAAGGAGTTCGCGTGCCTTTGTTGCTATGCCCAAAGGCCGGGTTGATTCCTTAATTCCATTTTATTTGTTTTGGATTGTGTCGTTTAATTGCGCCCACTTAACTCGCATAACCAATGGCGAGAATGATTTTCCTTTGTTGATGGAATCAATAATGAATACAGAAACACTTACCAAAGAAGAAAGCAAAACCGGAAACATGGGATCGAAATACGTTTATTTTTACGGTGGCGGCAAAGAGAAAACTGACGGCGACCGTTCCATGCGTGAGTTGCTCGGTGGAAAAGGTGCCAATCTGGCGGAAATGTCCAATGCTGGAATTCCCGTTCCTCCCGGATTCACCGTCTCTACCGAAGCATGTGGTTACTACGCCGAGAACGGTAGCTATCCCGATGTCATGATGCAGCAAGTCAAAGAGCAGTTGGCCCAACTAGAGGAGTTAGAAGGCAAAAAGCTTGGTGCGGCTTCGAATCCTCTTTTGGTTTCCGTTCGTTCCGGTGCTGCTCAGTCGATGCCGGGCATGATGGATACCGTTTTGAATCTGGGAATGAATGATCAGTCAGTCGTCGGTTTCATTGAGCAAACGGGCAATTCACGGGCGGGCTGGGATTGCTATCGACGATTCATTGACATGTTTGGTGATGTTGTGATGGGGCCGAGTTCAACCCTCGAACACCATCATTTTGAAGAAGCTCTTTCGGCCATCAAAACCAAATACAACGCCGCTCAGGATACTGATTTGACGGCTGAGCAACTTCAGGAGTTGGTCGAAAACTACAAAACGATTTACCAAAAGCATGTTGGTGAAAACTTTCCACAAGATCCAATGAAGCAGCTTGAGTTGTCGATCAACGCTGTCTTTGATTCGTGGCAAACGGAGCGTGCAGTCAAGTATCGTATCATCAACAAGATTACGGGCTTGCGGGGAACCGCCGTGAATGTCCAGACGATGGTGTTTGGAAACATGGGCGACGATTGTGCGACGGGTGTTGCTTTTACCCGCGACGGTTCAACCGGTGAAGCCAAGCCTATGGGTGAATATCTCATCAACGCCCAAGGAGAAGATGTCGTCGCTGGTATTCGTACCCCGGAAAACCTTGACAATCTAGCCAACGAATCCGATCAAGGGTTGGTCGCTGCCGGCAAGGAACTGTTGGAGACGATGGCAATGCTTGAGAAGCATTACAAGTATCCTCAGGACGTTGAGTTTACGATCCAGCAAGGCACGCTTTACATGCTGCAGACACGTAATGCGAAACGTGTCGGAATTGCAGGTGTCCGCTGGGCTGTAGAAATGGCGACAGGTCAGGACGTTGTCACTGGAGAATCGCTTCCTAAGCTTTTGGATTCCAAAGAAGCATTGATGACCGTAAACGGTAGCGATCTTGAGCAGCTTTTGTTTCCAATTTTTGATGCTGCCGAAGAAGCCAAAAAGACCCCATTTGTGACAGGCTTGCCAGCCGGTCCAGGTGCTGCGTTTGGTGAAATCGTGATGGATTCCAGAAAAGCAGAAGAGATCAAAAAGGCTGATGCAAACAAAAAGCTGATTTTGGTTCGCCATGAAACTTCTCCCGAAGACGTTGGAGGCATGGGAGCTGCTGCTGGGATTTTGACCAGCACGGGTGGGATGACTTCTCATGCGGCGGTTGTGGCGCGTGGTTGGGGCAAGTGCTGCATCTGCGGTGCCGGTGACCTGAAGATTGACTACAAGGCTGGCACGGTAACAGTCGGCAATAAAACCTTCAGAGAAGGCGATGTCATCTCGCTGAACGGATCGACGGGAATGGTCTACGAAGGCGAAATTCCAACGGGCTCTTCGCCTGTCGTTGCGGCTTTGGTCGACGGTGACGCTGAGGCTCAGAATCACTGGATTTTCAAGATGTATCAGACCGTGTCGGATTGGTCGGACGAATATCGCAAGATTGGTGTGCGAACCAACGCCGATTCTCCGAAGGACTCTGAGGCAGCACTTGCGTTTGGCGCCGAGGGCATTGGCCTTTGCCGCACCGAGCATATGTTCTTTGAAGGCGATCGTATTTCAGACGTGAGGCGGTTTATCCTTGCTGAGGATGAAGAAACTCGAAACGCAGCGATTACTCGATTGTTGCCTCATCAACGCGAGGACTTCGAGGGAATCTTTACCGCCATGAACGGTAAGCCCGTGACGATTCGCCTGTTGGATCCACCTCTTCACGAATTCTTGCCTCACACCGAAGAGGACATGGAAAAGATGGCGGGTGAGATGGGAGTTCCGCTTTCCAAAATTCAAGAAAGAGTTGCTGCTCTTCATGAATTCAACCCGATGCTCGGTCATCGCGGTTGCCGATTGAGTATCACGTTTCCCATCCTTTGCGAGATGCAAACTCAAGCAATTGTCGAGGCCGCTGTTGCGGTCGCCAAAAAAGGCGTTGTCGTTCTTCCTGAAATCATGATTCCTCTCATTGGCACCAAAGCAGAACTTGAGTACTTGGAGAAGATTGTGCGTCGTGTCGCCAACGAAATCATCTCTCGAGAAGGCTCTGACGTGACATATCTCGTGGGAACCATGATCGAAATTCCAAGAGCCGCATTGACTGCAGCTGAGGTTGCCGAGTCGGCGGAGTTCTTTAGTTTTGGAACCAATGACTTGACTCAAATGACTTTCGGTTACAGCCGTGACGACATTGGTACTTTTCTGCCCGATTACCTGGAAAAGAAAATGTTGGAAGTCGATCCATTTGCCCAAATCGATGAAAGTGGAGTTGGTCAACTTGTTGAGATGGCTGTTGTTAACGGTCGCAAGACTCGTCCCGACCTGAAGTGTGGCATCTGTGGTGAGCATGGTGGTGAACCTAACTCGGTCAAGTTCTGTGTCCGAGCCGGATTGAACTACGTTAGCTGTTCACCTTATCGAGTTCCCATCGCGAGATTGGCAGCTGCACAGGCGGCATTGGAAGGCTAGTGCTTTATCCATTGTTGTCGAAAAATTAATTAAAAATGGGGGCCTCAACGGTCCCCATTTTTTTTGATGGGAACCCATCGATAAGTTCTACGTTGGGAAATGACTCTGGCAAATTTCAACGGGAGGTTGAGGCTCCTGCCGAAACAACATTCGGGTAGGTCTCGGCGGGAGCCTCGACCTCCCGTAAGGCATATTCAATTTCGCTTTTCGTGCCCGACAATTAACCTCGCACCGCGCCGATAGGACAGATACGACCAAGCCCATTGCAGGACGACGAATAAGCGATTTTTGAAGCCTGTGAGAAAGTAGATGTGAACCACCAGCCAGGCGAGCCATGCGAGGCGGCCCGTCAATTTCCAGCGCCCCGATTTCAGAACGGCTTTATTTCGGCCGACTGTTGCCATGATTCCCTTGTCGCGATATCTGAACTCGCTTCGGTTCTTGCCGGCCAGATCAGACAGAATAATATTGGCGACAAATTTTCCCTGTTGGGTTGCTACTGGCGCGAGGCCTGGGAGAGTTGTGCCGTCAGCACTGCGAAAGCAAGCTTGGTCCCCCGCGACAAATACGTTGGAGTGACCCGGTATGGAAAGATCCGAATTCACCACGACGCGATTTTGTCGATCGGTTTCCAGTTTCTGTTCTGTGTTGAATGTGCCTGCTTTTACTCCAGCGGCCCAGATGACGGTTGCCGCGTTGATTCGCTCGTCCCCGACCGTGACACCGTTTTCATCAACATGGGTAACCCGACTTGAAGTCCAAATCTGGACACCCAATTTTTCCAAATCACGGGCAGCTCGGCCAGAGAGATCGTCAGGAAACGCGGCCAGGATTCGAGGTCCTGCCTCCATGAGGAACACTCGAGTAGATTTTGCGTCGATCTGACGAAAATCTTTGGCCAAGGTGAATCGACTCATTTCGCCGATTGCTCCAGCGAGCTCAACGCCAGTCGGTCCGCCCCCCACAACCACAAAGGTCAAACGTTTTCTGCGTTCGTCTTTGTCGTCGATTCGCTCTGCTTCCTCGTAGGCGTTCAAAATCCTTCTTCTGATATCGGTTGCATTTTCAATTGTTTTTAAGCCCGGTGCAGCGGATTCCCATGAATCGTTTCCGAAATAGCTATGTGTTGCACCGCATGCCATCAGCAAGTAATCGAAGTCCAATTCTCCAAAATCGGTAACTACCTTTTGGTTGCCCAACTCGACGTTGGTGACATTCCCCTGCAATACTCGAATATTGGAGAATCCGGAAAGGATGCTGCGGATGGGAGCTGCGATGTCAGCGGGACTGAGTCCAGCTGTTGCGACCTGATATAAAAGTGGCTGGAAGAGGTGGTGGTTTCTCCGGTCGATCAAAGTCACGTCGACATCTCGCCGACCTCCGAGCCGCTTGGCTGCTTTGAGCCCTGCAAACCCGCCACCCACAATCACAACTTTTGCTGCCATCTTTTCCACTCCAATTGACGAGGCACACCGCGAAAATTCACGGTTGTCTGTATCTACTGTCCATTCGACGGCGACGAAGAATCTTCGTGAAATTAGCGATGATTCGAAACTATTTCTTTGCCGATGATAGGACTTTACGAAACAGCGATTATTGCCGGTACGGTGGGCTGCTTTGAAGGGGCCTAAAGAGGGTGTGCTCCGCTTCCAGAGCCCGGTTTTTGGTCGATTCCACTCCAAAATTTGCTCGCGACATCAATACGAATTGCCCAAAAGGCGAACTGTGCAATAATAGGTTTTCCACTTAGAAACCAATGAGCGGCCGACCTCGGCCGATAGAAAATGTCACAGGCAGCACAACTGGAATCCGAAGCAACATTGCTTCGCAACGAAGGCAAGTACGAAGAGGCAATTGGAAAGCTCAAGGAGGCGTTGGGAATTGACGAAAAATTCGTCCTTGCCCATTTGGGACTCGCCGTTCTTTATCACAACATTGGTGATTGGGGTAACAGTGTTGCCCATGGCGAAAAAGCGGTTGAGATCGAGCCGGACGACCAGTTCAATTACTCAGCCCTTAGCGTGACTTATCAGCGTGCTTTTGAGGGGACGCGAGATACTACGTACATTGAAAAGGCTGAAGACGCGAAAGCAAAAGCGCACGGCCTATAGTGGTCTGTCAGAGCAAACAAAAACCGTGGCTAGCGCCAAAACGGCTAATGTCGCCAGCTCCAATTTTTCGCTTTGACAACCACTAGGATGCCAGAAGCAAAAACGATTGGTGCTGGTTTTGATATCAAAGTGTTTTGGAACCATGGATTCCGGACAGGACTCTTACTTCATGGATCGTTTTGAATACGCCATCCCATTTTCTGATGACAGTGGTTGCTGGAAAGTTCAGTAGGGAGCGTCCGCCTCGATTTGCGTTGGCAATGGGTTCAGTCGCGCCAGATGTGGCGCTCTACTTTTTGAGTTTCGGTGGTATTTACTACTACACTCAAGTTTTGGGTTGGGATGCCTCGCGTACTTTCAAGCATTTGTTTGACACGATGTTCTATCAAGATCCCGGATGGATCATCTCCCATAACTTGCTGCATGCTCCAATACTCGTCGGATTACTAGGAGGGCTTGCCGGATTGGGCGCTCGCCTGCAGATTCCGGCGATGCGATGGTTTTGCTGGTTCTTTGCTGCGTGTTTTCTGCACAGTGTTGTTGATGTTTTGACCCATCACGACGATGGACCTCTGCTGTTTTTTCCATTTCACTGGGGATACCGTTTCGCCAGCCCAGTGAGTTACTGGGACCCAGAGCACTTTGGCCGTGAATTTATGGTGTTTGAGGGCGTACTGGATTTGATGCTGATTGGCATGATTATCCGCTGGAGAAATGTTTGGCGGGATCCAGGACAGCAAGATATTCCAGCATGAGATCACGCGTGTTCAACCTGGATATCGCATGCCTGGGTGTTTGTGGATGAATTTGAAGTTTTTTGTTGATTGACGCAGGCAGTTTGCGGTTACCTAAATGGCAACAAAGGCTAAGAGAACAAACGATGATTGAAATTAGGAAACATAAAGACCGAGGCTACGTTCTCAAGACAAGCCAACTCGTTCGGCGGGACATTGAGGAAGTGTTTGCGTTCTTTTCGGATGCCTATCAGTTGGAGAGAATCACTCCACCTTTTATCAATATCAAGATTTTGACCCCAAGGCCAATTGAGTTGAAGAAAGGGACGCTCATCGACTACAGTTTGCGTCTTCGATTTCTTCCGATGAAATGGACGACTGAGATATGTGACTGGGAACCGCCATTTCGCTTTGTTGATCGACAGCTTCGTGGTCCTTACAAACAATGGCTTCATGAACATGTTTTCGAGTCGGTCCCAGAGGGAACTTTAGTTCATGATCGGGTTCACTATGTTGTTCCGGGGGGTGAATTGATTCATCGGCTGATTGTCAAGAATGATGTCTTGAATATCTTTCGCTACCGCCAGCAGCGATTGGATGAGCTTTTGAATCAGGCATCAGATATGTATCAACTGGGTTCACTGGCCGCAAATAGCGTCTGATCATTTGAGATCCAAGTTTGTTGTTTCCCAGTAATGGGGAAGCTGCTCCGCGATTTTCCTGTTCGAAATTATTTTTTCCTAGTACTGAGCCGCGGCGCTTCGAATTTGTTAGAATCAGATACGAAGTCAGTACCAGGAGAAGTAGATGTCTTTTTTTGATCGAATTGGTAAGGGTTGGTCGTTGGCCATGGCGAGCTTCAAGGTTCTGAGGCTTGACCCGGAATTGATGCTGTTCCCTTTGGCGAGCGCGGTAGCCTGTGTTATCGTGATGGCCAGTTTTGCCCTGCCCCTGTTTGGGTTGGGGGGAGACTATTTGGACGTGATAACGGATGACAAGACAACGGGCGCAGATATCCTGGCCTATGTTTTGTTGTTCCTGTTTTACTTCGTTAACTATTTTGTCATCATCTTTTTTAATTCGGCATTGGTGTCCTGTGCGATTATCCGTTTTAAAGGAGGCAACCCTACGGTGATGGATGGCATCCGATCGGCGATGTCCGCAGTTCACTATATTGCTTTGTGGGCATTGGTTGCAGCAACCGTAGGTTTGATACTGAAGGTGATCGAGTCACGAAGTGAGAATGTGGGCCGTTTTATTTCAGGATTGCTGGGCGCCGCTTGGTCGATGTTGACTTATTTTGTGGTGCCGGTTCTTGTGGTCGAGCATCGTAAGCCCTGGGAGGCATTCAACCGCTCCAAGAATATGATGTTGAAGACTTGGGGAGAGACGTTCACGGCTACATTTAGTTTGGGCCTGCTCAATATCGTAGTGTTTCTGGTCGCCGCGGCTCCAATTGTCGGTGGCATTCTTTTGATTTCATCCTCCGCAATTCTCGGCTATGCCTTGATTGCATTTGGCGTCCTTCTGGCCATTTTGGGAGTGCTTTGTACTTCGGCTCTTGAGTCGATTTTGTTGGCTGGACTGTATATCTACGCAGAAGAAGGTGTGGTTCCGACAGGATACGAAAATAGCAGCTTTAGTGAAGCCTTCAAATAAACAGAGTCACTTTTGCAGACTTCTGGCCATATCGATTTCGGCCACGGAAAATTGCAATGCAGGTAACGACAGATGAAAACGTCCGTGACGTGCTCGTATCGCGCTCGGAAGCCGCATACATACCAACTGTTTTTTTCCGTCGGATCAGATCCCTTTTGCCTTGCGCATGACGCGGTTTAGGGCGTTGTGATCTCAGGGAAGTCGCGGACGTGCCGTGTTTTTTGCTGGTCGAGGTAAGGACTTTGAGTTGAGGGCACTGCTACCCACTAGCGATTGTTGAAATAGGGATTGGAAGAGTAAGGACTCTGGCTCGTGGAGTAAATTGGGCGAGCCGAAGTTGCCGGCTGTGGTTGATCACTGAACCGTTGATGAACCGGGGCTGACTGAAACCGCGTGTTGACTGGCGAATTGATTCGCTGCTGGGGCTGGGAAATCATGTAGGGATTCTGATTGGAGGGGCCGCGTGTGGGGATTTCTCGGGAAAGCGAGTTTTGTCGGTTGAGCACAGAATTGCCAAACTGTGATGCTTGCCGACCATTCGTTGAAGCATAGTTGGCGTTGCTGATTTTTGCTTGTGCACGATCGTAAACGAGTCCAGCCACCTGAACGAACTCCTGACGCACTTCCTCCGACAAAGAGTCCAGGCGATGGGCCATGCCTTGAACGCCAGGCCCATTTTTAACGGTCGTTTCATTGAGCCGTTCAAGGAATTTAATCGATTCGCTAAAGTTGTGGTCTGCCGTGTTTCCGATGATCGGATGCAGGGTCTTGGCAATCAATCCCAAGGTCGCATTCTCGATCTTCAGAAAGATATCAAGCTGGCTGACTGCAGTCGTTTCGCCTTGAGCGTTCAACTGATATTTGGTTTTGAGAACAATGACGCATTTTCCACGCAGGCTTCGTGTGAGTACTGAACCTTTGTAGTCACCTTCGCAGTAATAAATGTGCATGTCGTTGGTGCCATAAACCAACTCAACTTTTCCAAGGGTGCCAACTCCATCATCGGTTGCCAAAGAATACGGTCCGGTCCTCTCTGCCGTCATCTGTGTCACTCCCATGAGCTGCCAGATGTTGATAATCACTTCAGGATGGCGAACCAAATGCAGGTAATAATCCGGGTCAATGTCGATCGACGAGATAGGCAACCTGCGGTAGATACTGGGTCGATTCAAAATTGGACTAAGTTTTTGCTGAGTTTTCTGATTCAGCTGGTCCATCGGGATTGAACGTAGCGCTTGTTCTTTGGCACGTCTAGAGTTCGTGCCGGCGGAATCTTGAGCGAACGATTGGGTGGAAAGTAGCACCAAAGCGCAAAACAGCGCAACGATGACGGTAACATTTTGAAGTCTGGGTCGATTCATACGGGGTTCCCAAGGCCGGAAACGTTGGGCGGGAACCCGATTCCGGCAAAAGACGCGTTCATAGCGCAAAAACTCTGCGTGTACCTTTCTTCGGCGAGAGCCCCACGAAGGCCTCAAACTATTTGTGGGAAGTTACGTTGGCCTAGGAAGGGTTTGGCTAGATTGCCCAAATTTCGGCGTTGCCGTGAATGCTGATAGCACGTTAGGCAAAAGGTGAATGAAACGAGATTGTTTTGTTGGCCAAAGTGCTGAACACGTTGATTCGGGCCACGAAGTCCTCGGCAAGACTGAAGATTGAGCTACCGTAGCCAGTTTGGGTCTTGGCCGGTTTTCATCATCGCAACAAGTGTCGCTCCTCGCTTTTTCACTCGCAGGTACCATTTGGAATCGATCATTTTTGCGTTTTGCGGGAGGTTGAGGCTCCTGCCGAAACAATTCTTGTTCCTCTCAAACGTGGAACTTGGGCTAGAGCGTTGGGATGGGAAGCGATTTTGTTTCGGCCGGCTTTTTACCCCTTGGGAAACCTACAAAATTCCACGAGCGGCCAAGTTGTTCAAACGCCGAGCGGTGTCTTCCAGGCCATCAAGCACAACTTGGTTGTAGCTGCGACCATCGGTGGTATCGACGCCGTGTCCAGGATCCAAGTCTCGGAGGGCTTGAAGGGCTTCGTCCTCGTGATGGAAGACTTCAACGAAGACATCTTCTAATGCTCCCGTTTTCGCACACGCGGTCAAAAGAGCGCCGATCCATCCATCGTCGGTCGATAAACAGCCACGCGTCGTTTTCGCCGAGGCGTGAAAGATCCCTAGCTCACCGGCAGCGGCGATTTCCGAGATAACGGCTTCGTTTTCAGAAACGCTGAGGCTTGAGTCACCGCAATGAGCAGCGTCGACAAGAACTTTGAAAAAATGGTTTCCCAGTGCTTTGTTGGCGGCGCTAACGAAAGTCCATGATCTACGGATGTCGGTAAAGGTCTTGAATTCACCTTCTCGAAGAAATTCGATATGCCAAGCTTTGACGCTGCTGTCTGCAATTTCAGATTCATGGAAGGCACGAGTGTGCACCCTTACGTTCTGTGCAACTGCCGCGTCAAATTCATCACCGCTTTTGCGGACGGCCCCTTCTTTCATCCACTCTTCTACCGAGGTGGAAGATACTTTCTCGATACCGTGGGTGGCGGCAGTTTTCAGTCCATTGACCAACATCTCAACAGCCGCATCTTCGTCGGCAGGGTCCATGGGATCGACGCCACCCACCATCAGTACAAACTGAACATTCAATCCGATCTCGCGAAGCTCGCTAACCATCTCTTCCACATCTCCCGGATAGAGACCGGGGAAATAGGAAATCTGAGCGGTGTCGATGCGGACCTGTGAAGATTTGCAGAGTTCTTTCAGGTTTTTGACGACTCGAATGCAGTCACCATCTCTTGGAATACGCCCTTTTTCATCCGGCACGAGGCCTCCAATAAATTTGAGATGAGTCGGAACCACCCCCAGCCGGATTTTTGAGTTGGATGCGATCATCAGGAATGCCGATTCTAGAGCAATGGGACGTGTGTCTGTGTCACGGATACCCAATAGTGTAACGTCTCTTGAGTGGCTTGAGATGGCGTGTGATGAGGCAAACGGGCTAACGACTTGTCGAATCGTTCAATCGCTAAGGCAATATGTTATGATGTCGATTCGTTTGTTTTGGGCTGTTTGGTTTTGATATGTTTGACTTAGTCGTACAGGGCGTTAATGCCCAGGATCGTTGGCGACGCCGCTTGCCTTTGGAGACGACCGTCGAGTTGGGGCGAACGACGAAGCCTTGGTCGGTGAGTTGGGACGATCGGATTTCGCGTAAACATGTTACGATCCGCTTGAACGGAAAAACACTATTGGTGGAAAAGCTTGAGTCGGCCACCAATCCGCTCTACTACGAAGGCGAAGAAATCCAATCGATTGAGTTGGAACCCGGGCAGGCATTTGTGATTGGGCAAACGACGTTCACGCTGTCACAGAGTCAGGCGATGGCGACTCAGGATATGCCCAGTCCTATCAGCCAGAAAACATTTACCCATCAGTTTCTCAAGCAGGTGGATTATCGAGATGCCGAAAGGCGTTTGGCCGTGTTGGGGCAGCTTCCCGATTTGGTTTCCAGCTCAGGTGACGATGTGACGCTTTACAATCGACTGGTCAATGTACTTTTTGACGGGATTCGCCGAGCCAAGGCGATTGCCATCGTTCGAGTCGATTCAAATTCCGAAAAAATCGAAGTTGACTATTGGGATCGTCGGAACATTGAAGAGCAGGATTTCCATCCTAGTGAAAAACTGGTTCGCCAATCCCTTTCCTCTGGCGAACCGGTGCTGCATATCTGGAACGAGAAGTCGCCTGGGTCGATTCAGTATACCGTTGATATGCGGAATGATTGGGCGTTCATGTATCCTCTTGGAGGAAATGCTTGCCGTGGACAAGGAATCTATGTTGCCGGCAACCAATCGACGTTGGGAACCGATAGTGGGCATGCGGATGTTGAGGGCGATATCAAATTTGCGGAGCTAGTCGGTGACACGTTTGCCAACTTGCGTGAGATGAATCAACTCGAACGGCGACAATCCAGTTTGCGATCGTTCTTTTCTCCAATTGTGATGGATGTGATTGGCGATCAGGATCTGGAGTCGGTACTGGCCCCACGTGAGTGTGACGTCAGTGTTCTGTTTTGCGATTTGCGCGGATTCTCGGCGACTTCGGAACGGATGGCAGATCAACTTCAGGAATTGCTAGAGCGTGTTAGTCAGGTATTGGGAATCGTGACTTCCAATATCCTTTTGGCGGGAGGCGTGATCGGTGACTTTCATGGCGATGCCGCGATGGGTTTTTGGGGCTGGCCGCTTGATCAGGAAGATGCCGCAGAACGAGCCTGCAACGCGACGATTGCGATTGCCCGTCATTTGGATGTCATTGGGCGTGAAGCCACCCACCCGCTTCGCGACTTTCAAATCGGAATGGGAATTGCCTCTGGCAGAGCGGTTGCCGGGATGATTGGAACTTCGGATCAAGTGAAGGTGACTGCCTTTGGCCCTGTCGTGAATCTCGCGGCCCGATTGGAGGGGCTGACTAAATTGACTCGTGCCCCTGTCTTGATCGACGGAGCCACTGCAGAGTCACTTAAGGAATTTGATTGTGGGCTGGCAATTCGCAAGTTGGCGACGATGCGCCCGATGGGAATTCACCGTGATATCGAGGTTTGTCAACTACTTTCGGCAGAGCATGACTTGGTCTGGCTGTCAGATGAACACCTCGAACGCTACGCCGAAGCGTTGGTCGATTTTGAACGAGGGGATTGGGAGAAATCTTCTCGGCTATTGGCGGCCCTACCCGACTCCGACAATGCCAAGGACTTTTTGCTGGGGCATATTCAGCGAAACAAACAACCGGAGGATAGCTGGAACGGCGTTATTGAGTTGTCGTTCAAGTAGATTTCGCTTTTTTGTCGGGTGGTGTATTCAGAGAGTTGATGCCTTTGTGGCAACGAGCCTTTTCTGGCTGCGGGAAGTCATTAGAATCTATGCTTGAAAAGCTGTTGTCGCCAAAACTTCATTCCACCCCAAGACTCATCAGATGCCAGGCGTAGTCCGCAAAAAAATCAACAATCAGGATCAAAAGCTTGCCCACAAAAAGGCCAATGAGATTTCGTTCAAGTCGAAGGTGACTGGATCGATCAGCGAGCTGTCTTTTCTTCGCAAATCACTTTTGTTTGCAGAAGTGTCAATGATGTCATATCTAACGCCAGCAGAAACGAATAAGGCTGCCGGCAAACTTGGATTTGTCGACGGCAAGTTTTTTAATTGTGATGGCTCACAAGCTTATTTGTTTTACAGCGAGGAAGACGCAGTTGTTGTGTTTCGCGGAACCGAAGCAAACGAGTGGAATGACATCAAAGCGGATGTCAATGCAATGTCGGCGGTTGCGGAAACGTTCGGACGCGTTCACCGCGGATTCAAAGCAGAAGCTGATGATATTTGGCCTTATATTGAAGAGGTGCTGTCGGAAAATGAAAAACCGCTATGGTTTTGCGGGCATTCTCTGGGCGGAGCGATGGCGACGATTTGTGCCGGACGCTGCATGATGTCACCGATTCGTTCGGAACCAGAAGAGCTTTATACGTATGGTAGCCCACGTGTTGGCGATAAAGCGTTTGTTGAGAATGTAAAACTGGAACATTATCGCTGGGTCAACAATAATGATATCGTGACACGCGTCCCTCCGACTTGGCTTGGCTATCGACACTGTGGTAAAGAACTTTACCTCAACAATGTTGGAGTCATACAAGAACTGAAGGGATGGCGGCGCGTTAAAGATCGGTTGAGTGGCTTTTTGAGTGGCCTGACACGGTTCAAGATTGATCAACTGAGTGATCATTCGACCATGGACTACATCGATCATATTTTTTCGGCAGTGCGTAAGGAAGAAGCTGTCGCAAAGTAGTTGCCTATTGGGTTGGAAGATCGATAGGCGCGAGTAGAATTTTTGCGACGGAGAGAGAGTTGGCACTTCGAGTTAAATGTCCCACGGGTTGCGTGATGCGAGTCCCCTCCAATCGTGCCGGAATGTCAGCGCGATGCCCAGGCTGCAAGGTTGTTCTGGTGATCCCATTTCCCCCAACCGGACATCAGCCCAGTGACTTGCTCGATGCGGTGCTCGCGTCATCCTCCGTTGGCACTTCGACAAACGAACCGGTTGTAAAACCCACGTCTGCGGTTGAGCCCAAAACCGCGACTGAGCCCAAAACCGCGACTGAGCCCAAAACCGCGACTGAGCCCAAGCCGTCAGTTCAGTCCCGACCTGAAAAGGGGGCTCTGCCTTCAACCGAGAAAAATACCAACACCGATTTAAGGGACCCGTTCCCACCTGAACCGCCAAGACCTGTAAAAAAGCGTCGGCGCAAACGTAAGAAAAAAACTCTTCTGGACAGCGGCGATTCTCAGGCATCTGGCGATTCAGTTTCCTCTCCGGCTCCTTCCGCGGAATCAACACGCGGTGCTCGGGAAACAAAGCCATCCATTGCTGAGGTTTCCAATCCCGCTCTCCCTGCAATTTCCAAGATTGCACCAATTCCTCGTCCAGAATTGAATCCAGCGTCCAGTTCGGCAAAGAAAAATTTGGATCGACTGGCTGTTGCGAAACCGGCATCTTTAGCCGATCTGACTCCAACGAAAACAGTTGATGAGTTGCCGGAGATTGAGTTGCCAGCGAGGGCGATGGCTGGAGAATTAGCGCAGAAACAAACGGTTGCTGACCGTTCAGCATTCCAGTTTAAGGAAAAAGATGTAGCAGAGGTTGAGCTTCAGGGGCGGGAGAAATCGAGCAATCAGGGCGGGAGTGCAATCGAAGTCAGAACTCGCCGCGCCAATGCGGACCGTGTGACTTTGACTCGCTTCTTTGCCGCGATGTTGGTGTTTGTGGGGCTGGTGAACTTCGCGCCTGCAATCTATTGCTGGTATACCTGGAGTCTGGAAGACATCGACTTTTTGCTTCCCCGTTGGATTTATCTACAGATTTTTATTGCGGTCTTGCATCTGGTTTATGCCGTTTTGTTGCTGCAGGTACCAGATTGGTCAACGTTGCGGTCCATTGCCATCGTGATGTTGGCTTTTGCCTTCGTTTTCGGGTTGTTTTCAATGGGATTGTTGACGACTGGCGGGAATGGCTTGCTGGCTCAGTTCCTTCAGGTGCCTGATTCGCTGGGTCGCCAGGCCTGTATCTGGTGCGTCGCAATGTTATGCTTGGCGACGCTTGCCAGTTATGTTGCTGGGCGCGAGTCCAATACCTGGCAGCGTACTGAGAAATTACTCGCCGAGATTCTGGCGAACAAGGAATCGGTTTGAAGACAACTACTCTGATTCTAGTCCCCACTGAGTTTGAACGGGACATTCTTCAGTCGCTGCCTGAATTTGAGCAATTGAGTTTGTGTCCAATTGAACTCTGTGGGTTTGGAGCGATTGTGGCTGCGGCCAGAACTTCCCAATTGCTTGCTCGCTATCAAGCAGAGCGGGTGATCCTGCTTGGAATTTCAGGTTCATACACCAATGAGCTGGAGCTCGGAAACGCCTATGCCTTTGGGCAGACAGTATGCTATGGCGTCGGTGTGGGTAGTGTTCAGGCATTTCAAACGTCAGACCAAATGGGGTGGAAGCAGTGGGCTGGTGATGATTCGAGTTGTATTGGCGATTTGCTGGAACTGCGTAGTATCGGTTCCGAGGAAAGCACAAATCGTCAGTTGCTCACTTGTACAGCGGCGTCGAGTTGTGCTGAGGATGTTGAAAAACGTCTGCAAACGTTTCCTGCCGCGGTTGCTGAAGACATGGAAGGGTTTTCGGTTGCAGCGGCTTGTCGACTGGCTGGAGTCGAGTGTTCGATCGTTCGAGGAATTTCGAATCGTGCAGGCGATCGTGACAAATCCAATTGGAAAATTCACTCTGCACTGCAGGATGCTCTGAGTATGGTTTTGCGATCGATTGGTGAGGAGTAAAACTTTGTCGAGAACGATAAAACTGGCAATTTCAACTTGTCCAAATGACACCTTCGCATTTCATGGGCTTTTGACCCGTCAGGTCGATACGCGTGGGTTGAAATTTCAAATTGAGTTGCTTGACATTCAGCAGCTCAACGATGGGTTGTTCGAGGATCGTTTTGACGTAGCGAAAGCGAGTTTCCATGCGGCGTTGTTGTTGGCGGATCGATACGGTGTTTTTCGGTCGGGATCGGCGCTCGGGTTTGGTGTCGGGCCGCTACTGTTGGCTGCGAAATCCGATACGAGCCCCGCTGACGAGAACTCATTGACCTTGTGTCCTGGCCAGCATACGACGGCCACGATGTTGTTTCGATTGTTTTTTGGGACGCAGTCGCGAGTTGAGCATGTTGTTTTCTCAGACGTGATGCCGGGACTTGAATGCGGAAAAGCGGATTTCGGCGTGTGTATTCACGAAGGTCGATTCACTTGGGAGCAGCAAGGGTTGAATCTCGTTGAGGATTTGGGGACGCGCTGGGAGGCGGAAACCCAGTGCCCTTTGCCTTTGGGTGGAATATTGGGGCGTCGCAATCTCCCGCCAGAAGTGCTCAATCAGGTTCAGGACGTGATTCACGATAGTTTGCAGCTAAGCCTTGCAGATCCTCAGTTGGCGTTACCCTCTATGCGTAAGCATGCACAGGAATTCGACGATAAGGTTTTGATGAAGCATGTCGAGCTTTACGTGAATGACTGGACGGTTGATCTCGGAGACGTGGGTGCAGCAGCGCTCGAGGAACTCTCTCAGCGTGCTCAACAGGTAGGTTTGGTGGAGAGTGACGCGCCGTCACTTATGATTTTGTGAGTTGAGGTCGTTGAACGTGAATGCAAGCAAGCCGAATTTTGAAGGATGCTTGGCGATTTTTGGTAGTCGGTTCGTGATACTCTCATGATTGCTGAAGTGCAGTCCATTCGCCTGCCGCCTTTCTCTCTCAACGTGAACGTTTCTTTTGAAGTCTCAACGCGGGCTACCTGATTCGAATGATCTTTTGGGAGAAAAACCACTTCGATTCACCATCCAGCAATCGCGCCTTTCCCTCTGTGTACCACCGTGACCTCTGTGGTTCAATTCGCGAATTGTGAGAACGGGGTCAGCGAAAGCGCCGGGCAAAACCGGTTTGGAGTTGGGAATGAAAGAGTCCTACGAAGAAGAGTTTGCCGTTCACTTCGGCCTCAATCCGTACGCTGAAGTCGGTGTCATCCAAGTTTTGCACGTTACCAGTCGAACGGAAAGTGGATTTTGGTCAATCAAGCCAGCTAAAACCTTGCAAGCGAAACAACCGCTCAGAATCGAAGAGCCCGGCAAACGCAAAAGGGCACTTCTAAAAGAATTGGAAACCCATGAGCGATAGGGTCTTGGAGGGCCCTCGCCTCAATTCGTGGAGCGTACTTGAATCCATGAGTCACTCCACTGCTTGTGGCTACAGGTAAGTCGTTTGCGGCGACAGACTGTACGATAACCGCCGAAAGGAGGCTGAAAAGCAGTAATAGCAAATACTGTTTACGCACGATAGGCTTCGAGTTCCTTTTTGAATTTCGATCCAAGCTGCGGTGTGATGATGTCTAGCACATCGTCATATTCAACAAGGTTCTCTACAAAAGACACGGAGATCAATTCCTGAACTTCGGTGCTACCAAACTCCAGCGCGTTTTCCGAGATAGCCAGTATTCGCCTGACAAAATCACCTGCCTCACCACCTTGCACTTCCTGAACAAAAAATCTGGTAACATCTCCGAAAAAGACGTGCGTTAACAAGATATCGTTGTCCTCGATATGTTCACTGTAGACACTGCCCAACTCTGGAATGTCCTTAAGTAAATCTTCGATGAATCCTGTCGGGGAGGAGAAATCAACCATTTCAATTTCCTCCCAATGCCGATTGCCATCAATGCCTGAACAGCATCCCAACGAATTGAATTCAGTATTCTCTCGGCTTGTTGAGAGTCGTTTGCTAGAAGCAAACCGATATAGTGATTTCGCACCTTCCGATCCCAATTGAGTGACTGGCGAAGACGTTTACGGAGCTTCAAAACACCCCAAGCCATTCCACGATCTGTTGTAAGAACTGTCAAATCAATTTCGATCCGTGACTGTGCGAACATATAGTCGTAGTCTTCTGTTGTTGACCAAAAATCGTCGATAACAATAATGCCTTTCCCACCCTCCAAGTAGGCTTCAAGCAACATATCGTCCGGCCCAAGAATCTCGCGATACGCTTCCAAGAGTGCCTCACGTGCTTCTTTTGAGTCTTCATCCTCGCCTTCGGGAGCACCATCACTTCCGTCAGGATCTTGAACCGTAAAATACGCCGCATCAGCGGCTTGCAAAGTAAAATTCAGAATTGGAGAAATTGAATTCAACGGCACATTTTCCTGTGCCACCAGACATGTTGGAGCCGCCAACAAAAACAGCAGTGCGATCCCAAACACATTCTTAAAAAACATCGCTTAACCTGAAAAATCGTTCCGTTTGAAGAGAGCCACCCCATTTTTTAAAGTAAATGAAAGTGGTGAGTAACAAGCCTGTCAGATCTGACGGAGTAGCAATACTACTTACTTTAGCCAGCCAAAGCTATACGCAGTATGTTGGCGATGGTTCCACGAAAAGGTTCATCTCTGATTACGGCAATGCGCATTGGCTTGTGATGATGCACATGGGAACGGGGATGATAACCAAGATGCTCACCTCACCACAGCGAACGCACGACATGTCCCGAGTGACCGAACTCCATCCGGAACTGAAGTCAGGTGACGTGCTTGTTGCCGACCGGGCGCTTTGTTCTTTTGCCCATCTATGCTTGCTAATGGACCGTGGTGTCGAAACGGTTTTGCGAATCCATCAACAGACGATTGTTGATTTCACGCCGGGCCGTCCTCATGCGATCCCCGGCAAAGGAAAAGCCAGTCAACGAAAAGGTCTGCCGCGATCGCGATGGCTGCGAGGGCTTGGTGTGATGGACCAAGTTGTCGCGTGGATTAAGAATCCGAAAAGCAAACCGAACTGGATGTCCACCGAACAGTTCGAGGCTTTGCCAGACGAAATTATCGTTCGCGAACTACGGTACGAAGTCCACCAAAAAAGTTTTCGAGTTAAGAAAGTCACTTTGGTAACGACGTCGGTGGATGATAAAGCCTACACGTTGCCAGAGTTGGTAGAACTCTACCGGAAAAGATGGGAACAAGAAACGAATTTTGGCCACATCAAGACAACGATGAAGATGGATGTTCTCAAATGCAAAACCGTGGATGGCGTACAGAACGAACTGCATGTATTTGCCTTGATTTACAGTCTTGTTCGACAAGTCATGATTGCGGCTGCGGTACGTCAAGAAGTTGATGTCAACCGAATCAGTTTTATCGACGCAATAAGGTGGCAAAAGTCGGCCGAACAAGACGACGAACTGAGAGATTTGGTCGCCCTTCCTGAACGCCCCAACCGCTACGAACCGAGAGTAAAAAACGCCGGCCAAAGAACTGCAAGCTCATGAACAAACCGCGAAAACAACTGAAGCAAGAACTTGCAGGATAACGACTTACGAAGATTTTAATGCCATTCGCTCCAGCCCCTTTGATCCCCTTTCGGCTCGCATCATGCGCAAGCTACTCGTTATGCTAAACACCATGATCAAGAACAACGAACTCTGGCGTAACCCTCGCGAGACAGAACTCGCTAAAGTTAATTCATAAGACAGCCGATGGCCCCGTTTGCTGCCGTTATTCTTGCTCATTATTTTTGCCCATCCTCCTTATCAAGTCTAAATTCAATCTCATTCAATTCGGAATCTGCCCCAATGAAATCGAATGGACGATTGACATGTTCCCAAAGTTGGCGGCATGCCGAATAATCACCTACGGTTCCTTGAAACTTGGAAATCAAACTGTAAGGAAGATTGTTTCTCGTGACTTTTTCTCCTTCAAAACTTGAGGCAACGCTGATGTCGAGGATTTTTTCTGGGCGATTTGGCTCCAAGGGAGCTGTAGTATACAGCTGATATTTTTTGATTTTCTCACCGTCTCTGATGAGCGTCAGTTCCCTTTCGATTTTTATCAAAAATCTATTTCGATTGACGTAGTTGAGTTGCACGAAGTACGTGTCTTCGATAATGCCATCGGCTACGACTATTGCTTTTGAAACAACTGCGTCGCTGTTCGATCGGCCCTGAAACCCTAGGAACTTCACACAAACAATTATTGCCAGTGCGAGAACTGACGTTAAAATCAACAGTTGACGGGTGTTAAACTGCATTTTTGGGACCTGTTGTTCAAAACTGCTGAGTCATTCTTCTTTGCACTTGCATTCCCAAACGGAATCTGTCCGGAGGGCCGTCGACTCTTGCTCAAACCAACCGTCGTTCGATGGTATAATCGTG
Organism: Mariniblastus sp.; assembly: GCA_965224765.1. Lineage (GTDB taxonomy): Bacteria > Planctomycetota > Planctomycetia > Pirellulales > Pirellulaceae > CAZDBA01. The sequence continues at coordinate 98,747 of CBDDAC010000006.1, read as the reverse complement.
AATCCGGTAATGCCTACTTCTATTCCTGGGTTAACAGGTGCTGAATTCATCTGGCCATTCCACGCCACCGTCACGAGGGGCCCCCCGTCCCGAACTTCCCAGTCAATAGCCGTTGTATGAACCGACCTGTACCAAAGGTTTTGATCATTGATCTTTACTGAATCTGGATTGCTCCTGTTTGCATTCTCTTCAGACGTGCATGATGCTGCCGCGTGACAATTGCCGTCCACACCTTGCGTGCAGATTATTTTGCAAGATACATTTGTTTCAGCAAGTTCCGTTTCGGTCTTAGGGTCACTGTACGGAAACCCGTGGTAGTCAATTACTTCTGCCTTAACTCTGACCTGTAGTAAACCTCCCCTGTCATTGGCCTCAAGTTTTCCCGCGTGGAGATATGTATGGCGTTGGTTGAAAAATCGCGTCGAAATTTTGGATGTCTTTTTGATCCATTTATGTTTTTGTGTCTTCAACTTCGGGACGCATTCCAATCCAGACGGATCCATCGCCGCCAGTACGAAATACCCCCTGTACATACTGGCTCCATCGACCATTTCCAGTGGATCCTGGGAGCAGAACTCACCCATTTCCGGATCGTAGTATCTTGCACGATAGTACATCAGGCCAGATTCTTCATCATGACGTCGTGAGGTATATCCGTAAGGGTTATTGTAGTTGCTGGAAGTTCGAACGGTGGTGCCGTTTGCGGCTAAAATCGTCCGCTTTCCAAAGGCATCATAGCTGTAAAGTTCGGCGATTGTGCCATCGCTGGCTTTCATGAGGCCAGAGACACTCCATTGCTGATTTCGCAGGACAGTTAGTCGCTCGGCATTATTGTCATGAGCGATCATTAACAGTGAATCGATACTTTGACCGTAAATATACTCTTGCTCGGGTGCAGTAGCAGCAGAACCTGAGCCGTATTCTGCAATGCAGTTCGGACCGGCGTAGATATAAACGGTGTGCTCGGCGACCGAGCCTGAACGAGTGATCTTTTTCCAAAGTCGCTTATTCTCAGCATCGTAACCATAGTCATTAGTGCCTTCGATACCAGCTGTAGCTCCCGAAGGAACGACGGTCTGATCGAGGCGACCGTTGCCCTCTTGCCAGCTCAACGTCATTCCCGTGTGTGAGGTTGTCAAACTGCCGTTGGCGTCGAAGATCTGTGCAGTACTTGCGAGATCAGTAAGCTGATGAACTTCGTTGAATGTTCGCAGCTGACTGGTCCCGTTAAGCTTCCGATCGGTAATGTTTCCGATATCACTGCGGACCAAATCATAGTCTTTGCTCTGGCTCGATTGTTCGAAACGGACAAAGCGATCTTCGTCATCGTAGCCATCTGGATCGGAGGCGCCTGAATCTTCGGTGGTGAAGCTCCAAGTTGAGAAATTACCGGTCCAGGTTTCACCCAGTTTGTTGCTGTTTGCATCGTAGGTGTATGTCGCCGTGCCAAGATTTGTGTTGGCGATCGACGTGGCTCGGTTGGCATTATCGTAGACACGAGTTTCGTCAACATAAGCACGATCAACACTGGTCATTCGCCCCAATGCATCGTAGGCGCGGTTTTCGATTTCCGTTCCATTCCAATCGACCGTGTCCAACTCACCTCGGTTGGTAAGCGTATAGTCAGCGACCCGGCCAGATGGATAGGTGATCTTGTCCAAGCGACCTCGGCTGTCATAGCCGTAATCCACGACATAGTTTTGACTCGAGTAGTTCGTTGTATCGGTGTCCAGCTGACCACGATCGGTATAGGTGTAGGCATGAGTTACACCATCGGCAATGTTGCTGGAAGCTGTACGCTGGAGAAAACCGTTGTAAGTAAAATCATCGGTACTTGACGCAGTGCTACTGCTCGGTGGAAAGTACTCAACCTTGTCCACGACTCCCGAGAAGTCGCGACTTATCTTGCGTTTGGCACCCGAGTGGAGAGTCGCCAACTCAATTCGTCCTGCCGAATCAAATCCATACGTGGTTTTTTGCGGAGTGCCACTGTTGATCGCATGCAATTCCAGTTCAGTACGGCGCCCCAAAACATCGTAATCGTATGTACCAACCGTTTGGCCGCAACAAGCTGCGTCGTAAAAGGTCGTTGTGGTGCGGTTGGAATCTGGAAGTCCGTTGGTTCCTGGTGCAATCACCGACTTGCGACGACCGCTACGGTTGTAGGTGAATTCGGTCTTCATCGAAAGCGAAGACGCATTGGCACCATGAATCTGGCTGGATAGATACTGTCCGGACGCATCATATTGCCGAGTCGTTTCAACACCCGCCGGATCGGTTGACTTGGTGATATTGTTCCAAACATCGTATTCACTCGTGCTGACTAGATTGGAAAAGTTGACGGAGTCTGGTTTTTGAGACAACGAACGCCCCAAAGTGTCGTAAGCCGTCAGCTGAGTTGTGTTCAGGGAATTGATCAGGCTGACAACATTCCCACTGAGATCGCGGATCGCATCGGTAATCAGAATCGATGGATTGGCAGCAGTACTCGATGGGCGGCTGGCATTCATCACTGCAGCATTGTCTGCGTAGGTTGTTGTGCTCGCACTGGCGACTTGAACCGTCCGAACGGTCGTTCCATCCGCCGCATAACCGAAGTAGGTCTTTCGGGTATAGGCAGGAGTGAAGGTTCCTGAACTGACAGTACCAAAGATGCTTTCTTGATTGAATTGCATATTTGATTTGTATTCAGTGCGAGTGGCTTGAGCCTGTTCGACACCTCCACGATGTCCTGTAAATTGAAGAGTCTCAGTCAAGCGGTCTTTGTAATCGTAGGTGTATTTTGTTGTCCTTCCGTCGGTAACAACCTCATCGGGTCGAGATTCGCCTGGAGTGTAGGTGTAAGACGTTGTGCTGACTTGATCGCTGAGACGTTCAAAGATTGTGGCTGGCGTTCCGTTGATATCAACATTGGTCAAATCAGTGTCGTAGGCAAGCGGACTGCTACGGCTGGCAACTCTTCCAACAGAATCACGAGTTACTGAGCTGACGATATTGCTGCGGTCTTTGCGATAAGTCGTTAGACCATTGGTTGTGTAGGCAACTTCCTCGGTCGTGCTGTCTGGGTAGGTGGTCTTGATCAATCGATTGCGAGAATCATAGGCATATGTGGTCGTTTCGTTCGTGCTGTCCCGAACCACGGTCATTGAAACCAATTGTTCGCCTGCCCATTGATACTGAGTTTCAGGCCGAGATGACTGACCGGGAGCCAGCGGCCTTAAGACCTTCTCTAGTTGCTTATTGGTTTTGTAAACATAGTCGGTGCGTACATTGGCAGCAGGGGCCGTGATGGTACCAGCGACGTAGGCGTTCGTCGCTTCCCATTCCAACTGACCATTGCTGTTATAACCACGGATGTCTTGAACGGGAGTTGTATTCGTATCGGCGATTTCTGAGCCGGGTCCCGAAACGTCAACCAAGCCTCGCACAACTCGGACAATTTGTCCGTCGTTGTTGCGCTGGGTCAGAGTAACGATGCCGTCCCGGTTACGGTAGTAAGTCTCTTGATTGTCGGCATCGTATTGCCACAACTCATAAGAGGTGTCGGCGTAGTCGATTCGGCTTACGTTGCCGTCAGAATCGTAGCTGGGCGAGACCGCAGAGCGAATCGTGCCGTCTTTGACCTTGCCCGGTCGCCCCAAGAGAACTTGCTCTGTTGTGGGTGGGTTGCCGTTGGCATCAAGATACTCGGGATGATTGGTCTCGTACTGGACGTTGGTGAAACTGTTGTAACCCGGCCCCGCTCCTGTGGCGTAAGAACTGCAAGCGATGACCGAGACTCCTGCATCCCATTCGGTCAGTTGATTGTTTTCCAGAACTCGGTATCGGCCTGGATTGTCGATATCACGAAAGACGATCAGGTTTCGGGTGCCTGCGCCATCGGCCGCGCCAATCAGAGCATTGGAGAATTGATTGACCAGCCCGTTCTTCCAGGTGCGATAGTCCTGTGAAACAAAGAGCTTTTCTTCTCGGGGAACGGCGCCGAAGTGCTCATCCATGTTAATGGTGGCGGCTTGCCAAACGGAGTCCGTTCCATAGGTGTAGGTCCCCACGGCGGCTTCGGTTCCCGAAACGTCTCGAAAGACTTGATGCAGATGCCCGTTGCTGTTGTAGGTATAGCGCAGAGATCGATTGACCGTTCCGGCATGTCCCTGAGCTACAATGTCGATATCCGAGACGACCCAGCGCCCCGCTTGCTGACTGGAATCGTAGGTAAAGCTGGCGGTGTTGCCTTGCCAGTCGCTAATGGTGTCGATTTGCAGGATCTTCTTGGGCGCTCCTGACAGCGCCGGATCGCCTTGATTGTATTTGTAAGTCAACGTTTGGACTTTGCCGGTGGGGCTGGTAACCTCGGTCAGCCGAGAAACGGGAGCGACGCCAGTTCCCGGATCGATGTCCACCAGTTCCGACTTGTAGGTCCAGCCTTCACGGCTGGTTACTACCGCGTAGACCGTTTGTGTGGCGATGGTGCTTGGATGGGTAACGGGGTTGCCGGCTGAATCTTCCAGTTCAAGCAACTTAAAGGCAGCGTCGGATTCCTGAGCGCTGCCATCCACATCAATCAGTGAAACATAGGCCGATTCGGAGGGCTTGTACTCATAGTAGTACACCCGGCGTGAGATCGGATCAAAGAGCGTTGCGATTTGGTCGCCTCCCGCGTCATAGAACTCAATCCGCTGGTCGAAGTTGTAGTAAACGCCGGGAGAGCTGCTTCCAATCGAAGCTTGATTGCTGGGAATGAAGGTATGACTGAGATTGAGCAGATTGTCCGAACCCGAAGTTCCCGGAGCGGAACCGCCGCAACTACTACAACCACTGGACGATTGACTGGCGGCCGAATAGTGGGTTCTCCAACCGTAGGTTTCCAGTTTGGGGTTGGGCGCGCAGATATTCTGGAACCTGGAGTCATTTCCACATCCTCCGCCCCCTCCAAAGCTGCCGCGATTACTGCAAGGGCTGACAGGCGGGTGTGGTGTAACCACTGGATCAGGATTCGCGCTGCTCCAAGTCCAAGTGCCAGTGAATGTTCCTCGACTTTCGCGCCTTCCGTCGATTCTGAGTGTCAAAGAACCCTCGCGCCAGAGTGGCGAATAAACCCCACGTCTGAGTGGTGGCGAGTAACCCTGGCGAACCCGAATAGAGCCAGAGAAATGACGTGCGACGCCTTCCGTGAGTACGACGTCTCCCGTGCGAACGACATTGGTGCTTTGGCCATGATTGATGGACATCAAGAAAGATCTTGGTTGACCTGGTGCTCTAGGATTTACATACGTGACATCGCAACTCCATACAAGGTTATCGCCAACGATAGAACTGGTCTGGGTTACCGTAAAGCCATCGCCTACCCGAAATGCCGGAAATTCTCGCAACACCCATATCACCCGCACTGACCGTCGCCCCCGCACTACAAATACTCTCCGTATCTGTGCTCTCCGTATCTGTGCTCTCCGTATCTGTGCTCTCCGTACACCACTCCGGGTGGTGTAACTGAAAGCAACAGAGGGTTCGGTGGTCAACTGAGCCGAAACTGTCGCTGGAAGAAGGGCCAGCAACAACAACAAAACCGCTGCTTGAAGTGGCCGGCGAAACGGGCAAGACCCGAACCGGGTAGCTTGAGTGCTCATCGCATTGATCCTGAACAGGATATTAAGTTGGGATTAGAAAAGCAGAAAAGTCAAAGTCTGTCGCCGATAAACAACGAGACTTAAAGTTGTGAGATTGTTGGATCCGAATGGACAGGCGAAACTTGCAGAACAGCAACTCACCATTGAAAAGTTACTCCTGTTTCTAGCAAAGCAAAACATCAATGCAAACTTTTTTCAGGAACAAACTCTGAATACTTTTTATTGGCTAACTGACCGGTTCGTCATGACAGAAATTGAAACTTTATTGGTCATCGAACTTTCAAATCGATGAACTTCAAGTCACTCCACATTCATTCGATGATTTGTCGCAAACACCGATTGTGCAACGAGTTGTGCGCAATGAAGTCAAATAGAAACGGAAGTGGTCAATTGCCGTGCACAAAGTGGTCTTATGCAATCAGAAAGGCTTCCGTAGACAAATATTTTGAAATGCGTAGTGCGACCAAGCTCCGAAAGAAACGAAGTGGTATTCGATGCGATTCGCGATGACGAAGAAATTGAAGCACGAGGAAGCGAAGAAAGCGGAGGAGATCCAAAGCGACCTTTTTTGGGGCCCGTTTAGAAAGGCGGCCAGAGATTTAGAGGTGGACCGATTGGACGCAGCACAATGTCCCGAAGGCCCCTTTCCGACCGCTTCGCTTCCGACCTCCTTCGTGTCAACGAGGATGATTTGAGACGGTGGATGGCTACTCGGGATGTCGTGCTTCGGTTGCGTTAATGGTGTCACGGATGATTTTTGTCATGCGACTGTTTTTTCCAATTGCCGATTTTCGCCAAGAGGTTCGATGCTGGCCCGCGTGCCAATTTGGGCCAGCACGTGGTAGGCGCGATTTCGCACCGCTCCTTTGAATTCGAGTGGTTGTTTTTTGATCAAAGAATCTGCTTGTTCGATTGACCAAGATCCAATTGCCGTTCGAGTGGCTGCATGCGAAAATTGGGTGTCCCTATTTTGTATTCATCCTGTTTAACCCAAAAGGAATATCTTCAATCAGCTCGTGCGTAACAGTTCGGGTTCAGTGCGCCGTGCAAAGGTCAATGTTTTCAGTGGGTGCAATTCCCACCCGGCAAATTAGTCGTTCCAGCCGGTAGCAATCGGAGCGGCAGTGGAGGTGACAAAACTGTCGAAGCCTTTGAGAAAGGTCATCTTGGATGATCTGCGAGCAGACAGGCCGTAATGTGAGTAAACGCTGAGCAAGCCTCGAAAAGTGTGATGTGGGAGCCGACTCTCTTGAACCTGGAGGAAGGCCGCCGTCGTTGATGACATGAACGACAACGAATCAACGATCTCACCGGGGTATTGGCGACAGCATGTCTGTACATGGAAACATTGGCAACACGGGAAGCCTCGTCGGTACGAGCGCGTGACTGGTAACTGGCAGCCCGTGAGGGACAGGCCGGGCCGAGCGAGGTGGCGGAGAGGTCCGTAGTAGTGTGGACGCCAAGTAATATTGGTCGAGCGAAGGGACCTTAGTTCAAGGTTAACGTAAGAAGTGGCGACAGCCAGGAGAGTGGTGTGAGCCTATTACCTCCAGCCAAGGTTGGGAAGCTGCGGGAGGCGTTACATGTTAAAGCGAAGGAATCGCCTGATTATCGTTTCTATATTCTGTACGACAAGATGTATCGTGCGGATGTGCTCGGCCACGCCTATCGAATCTGCCGGATTAACGGTGGAGCACCAGGCGTCGATGGCCAAACATTCGACGACATTGAGCGGTATGGACGGAAACGCTGGTTAGACGAACTGGCGGAAGAAGTTCGAACGAAGCAGTATCGTCCACAAGCGGTTCGGAGGGTAAACATTCCCAAACCGGGTCAGCTTGGACGAACTCGCCCGTTGGGAATTCCGACGATTAAAGATCGTGTCCTAATGACGGCGGCAACGTTGATCCTCGAACCGATTTTCGAGACCGATTTGCAGCCGGAACAGTACGCTTATCGTCCTAAACGAAGTGCATTGGACGCGGTTCGCCACGTTCATCAACTTCTGAAAACACGACACTGGAAAATTATAGATGCAGATTTGTCTGGTTACTTCGATCAAATCCCACATGCCGAGTTAATGAAATCGGTGGCTCGTCGCATCAGTGATCGGCACGTTCTTCGCCTGATCAAGATGTGGCTTGTTGCTCCGGTGGAAGAAACGGATGCACGTGGGCACAAGCATCGAACGACCAAGAACAAAGATGACGGTCGAGGCTGCCCACAAGGCGCTCCGATCTCACCTCTGCTCAGTAATCTCTACATGCGTCGTTTTATTCTGGGATGGAAAGTGCTTGGATACGAACATCGTTTTCAAGCAAAGATTGTTAACTACGCGGATGATTGTGCGCCAGGCAATGTGCACTTGAGATGAGGGTTTGTTGGTCCCTCGGAGCCGGCTTGCGGAAGCAGGCTTCAAACCACCATGAGCGGCTTGGGTTAAGAGCCCTGGTCGTGAGCGTTATGGAAAAGGCGAGACTTGATCTTGTCAGGTATGAAACGGAAAGACGAATGCAAATGAACCACTGATGCCCCGTCGAAAGCGTAGGAATGACGTCAAAACCGGGAGGTAGTCGTTAGCCCGGGATGAGTGCTGAAGGTGATCCGCTTACTGTCAGCATGGCGTCCGGCGTAAAGGTGGCGTGAGTCCGTTTCAGGCTCGAGTGTGTAACCTGGGAACCTGTCGCCTCGATGTTAAGGGAGAAGTTCAAGTGGTAGCCCCACAAGGACCTGAGTACCGATGCGAGGCACAGGGGCGGACTGGTCTGTAGTAGTGATGAAGCGACTGTAATGGACGTGGAGCGAAGGGACCAGATTGTTCAGCTAATGAATTGAACCAACTTTTGAAAGGAGGAGTTCATGACAAAGGCAAAGCCGTATGCGATCCCGAAACAAATCGTTTGGGACGCGTACAAGAAAGTGAAAGCGAATCGCGGCGCGGCCGGGGTGGATGGTCAATCGCTGGCGGCGTTCGATAAGGACTTGAAGAATAATCTCTACAAGCTCTGGAATCGAATGTCTTCCGGCAGTTACTTCCCACCTCCGGTTCGTCTTGTCGAGATTCCAAAAGGCACCTCGGGTCAGACTCGACCGCTGGGCATTCCGACTGTTTCAGATCGGATAGCGCAGATGGTCGTGAAGCTGATGTTCGAGCCGCAAGTCGAACCACACTTCCATGAAGATTCGTACGGTTATCGACCGGGCAAGTCGGCATTGGATGCTGTGGGGGTGACTCGCCAGCGTTGCTGGCGTCGCAACTGGGTGATCGATCTGGATATCAAAGGCTTCTTTGATAATCTGCGTTGGGACTTGGTCATGCGAGCGTTAGAGCATCACACCGACGTCCCGTGGATTCTACTTTATGTGGAACGCTGGTTGAGAGCTCCGGTTCAACACGAAGACGGACGGCTCGAAGAACGAACGAAAGGCTCGCCACAGGGTTCTGTGATCAGTCCCTTGTTGTCGAATCTGTTCATGCATTATGCCTTTGACGAATGGCTTCGTCGGACCTATCCGTCGATCCAATTCGCGAGGTACGCGGACGACGCTGTCGTGCATGCTCGTAGTCAGCAAGAAGCGGACACGCTTCTTGCGGCATTACGCGGGCGTCTCGCAGAGTGCGGCTTGGAGCTTCATCCTGAGAAGACCAAGATCGTCTACTGCAAAGACGACGACCGACGCGGCACGCATGAACATACCTCGTTCGATTTCTTGGGGTATACGTTTCGTCCTCGTCGGGCCAAGAATCGGAAAGGCAAGCTGTTCATCAGCTTCCTTCCCGGTGTGAGCAACAAGGCGGCGAAGTCCATCCGTGCGGCGATTCGTTCGTGGCGGCTGGGCGCGACGCGTAACAACCAGAGCCTGGAGGAGATCGCGAAGTTCGTCAACCCTTTCGTACGCGGTTGGGTGAACTACTACGGCCGATTCTATAAATCGGCTTTAACACCCGTCTTGCGAGGACTCGAACGCAGCCTTGTGTATTGGGTCCGTCGCAAGTTCAAACGTTTCGCTCGCCATAGTCGACTTGCGGTTCATTGGTTGGGCGTCGTTGCCCGCCGCGAACCGAACTTGTTCGTCCTATGGCAAATCGGAATTCGTCCTGCGACTGGACAATAAGAGCCGGATGAGCCGAGAGGTTCACGTCCGGTTCTGTGAGGGCCTGGGGGTGCGATTCCCCCGGGCTACTCGACTCGTGATCTGCTGCCGCGGTGCGGTTGAACCGGCCATGGAAGCAGTCCGAAATATGATGCGTCAATTGAAGTTGACAATCAACGAAGAGAAAACGCATATCTGTCGGTTTCCTGACGAAAAGTTTGACTTCCTGGGGTACACGTTTGGCCGATACTACTCGCCGATAACCGGCTATCGTTATATCGGCCAACGTCCTTCTAGAAAGAAAGTGAGTTCGATCTGTAAACAGATCAGCGAATTCACCAGTCGCCGATGGCTGCTGTTGGATGAATCAGCTCAAGTGGCACGCATCAATCGTTCACTGGGCGAACTATTTTTGCCTAGGCCCGGTGAGCAAAGCGTACCAAGCGATCGACCAACACACCCGTCGACGGCTTCGCCGGTGGTTATGTGCCAAGCGAAAGCAGGCATCTCGGGGACATGCACGCTACCCCAACGAGCACCTGTACAAAGAATTGGGTTTAACTCAACTCTGTCGCAGAACACGCAACTTTCCGTGGGCCAACCCATGATTCCTTGTCCGTAAGCCGGATGCGAGAAATCCGCATGTCCGGTTTGACGAGCGGGATGTGGAAACGGAGCATGGTTTCGCTATTGAGGCACCGCCAATCGAAAGGGGCGGAAACAGATAGGCAAACCTAAACCACCGCGCCACATCTCGACTCTACACAACTGCGCAATTCTTCGGGTCCAATGACAAATGCGTGTAATTTTCCAACGCATCAAAGAGCAACTGCGTAAACGTATGCATCGCCCGTTGGGTGAGACCGCACGCTGGTTACGTCAAGTTGTGCAGGGATGGTTGAAGGCAATTCGACGCCGCAGTCAAACGGGCCGTGTCCGATGGACATGGCCCCGCATGCAACGCCTCGTTCGTAAGCATCTTCCCCGACCACGTGTTTCACATCCTTATCCAAATATCCGCTTTCGCGACCGACTCAAGGTAGGAGCCGTATGAGGTAGTTCTTCACGTACGGATCTGTGCGGGGGACCGCTGGTAACAGCGGTTCCTACCGCGATCAATCTTTGAATGTTGCCAGTTGAAAGGTAAGTGGGTTTTGGTCCATCAAACCAGCTGAAAAAAACGAAAGAGAAATAGCCAATCTCATCCTCCGTCAACGAAAAGGACGCTTCAGACAATGGCTGTCCCCGTTCTGCGCACCGGTTGCGACAATATGACAGCAATTCAATTGCGAACGATTGCACCTTCTTACATGCTATCGATCAATTCTTACAATCGCTGCCGCTACTTTACGGCGAAATCCCGTTCTCGCGAATCAAAAAACTATCTACGCAATTCCCGTGCCGAACACTATTGTGGCTGTCCCCGTTTGGCCTTGTGCCCGTTTGGCTCACTGACGCCGGGCCGGTCATGCGCCGACCGTCCATGGATCGGCGTGCCTTCGGCTTCTTTGGTCATCTAAAAACACAATGGCCGTGCGTCAGCGCACTTCAATCCCCTCTGGTCCGTTGGAACGTCTTGCCCGATTCCGCCGCGAATAACATCTATCGCTTCGGTCGCGCGGCGGTGTTTTTTGAATAGCCAAGCTGAGACTAGAAGCCAATACAGCTATCAAATACCCTGCTTTTCTATTGAACGCGATGGCAATCCATCGACTTCCAATCTTTTTACCAACCACGCTCTTAAGAGTTCGTGGGCTTCTTGGATTGTTGTGACACTACCAACTTCCTGATATGAGCCACTGAACTCATCTTCCGAATCATCGAATTCTCGCGGTAGGTCTTGAACCTTGCCTTGCATGTTGTAGTGGAATAAGTCGTCTTTTCGCCAGAAATAAATATAGCGACTGTCATCGCCAAAAGTCCCATTTTGAGCCCACTCACTCATGTCAAGGCCTTGTTCAATCGAGAACAACAATAGCTCGTCAGCTGTTTCTATCCATGTATCAACATCATTCATTTTGCACCTTATTCAATCAAATATCCAGCGTGGCGTTGCATTGCTGTGGGTGTAACCGAAAAGAAGGTTGCCGGGAACATCTTTGACACCACCATTACTTAATCTACGAGCGATCTCAGCTGCGTCAGCCAACTGAGCACGTGTTGGATCAACTTTGAAAACACGTTGCCTTACCAACCACTTTTGACTGTCAACTAGCGGTCGAGTTGCACTAACGACATTGTCCGGAAGTATTGATCTTGCTTTTTCAAGATTTTGAAATTCACTAAGAGCCGGATTAACCGCTCCTCTATGCGCGTGATATTCCTTCAATACATGATGTGGATCGCCCTTTATTTTAGAGACAAATCCATCAGTCCCTGAACCAAGTCGTTTTCCCCGAACAGTATCGAGGACATCGTCTGTTATCTTTGGGGCAACGCTTTACGACTGAACAATCACAACTCCATACTCATCCTTCGGTCGGTCACGGTCAAAGTAAACAAGGCTTGAATCAAAAATCTCCAATTCGTTTTGTAGTACTTTACAGCCGGCAGCTACGACGACACCGGAACCATCACTGCCCTGTACCTGAAATACTGGGATGCCTAAATCAGTCGTAATCATATCTGATAACCGATCCACTTCCTCCGTAGTCGCCAATCGAAGTGAAACTTCCTCCAAAATCGACGGCAAACATACGTGTTTTACTCCCCAAAACACGACATCAAGGTTGTCAGACTCGTTGCCCGTTCGTGGACTTCGTAGCAGAAGTTGTTGGTGACTAACGTTGTAGTCCCACAGTTTGAATTGTCTTTTTGAATCAAACATAAATCACTTTTCTACTTAAATGGATTAGGGACTTCATTGCCAAGTGCATCAAACCACTTAATTCGTGGCCACCAGTCTTTGTTTGAATAGATTTGCAATAACTCCCAATCAGTTGCGCCAAAACCCTTGCCAGATGATGCACGAGTAACGCCGGGCCATACGTCAACATTCTTTAGATTGAATTTGATTTGGGCGTTGGGGTCGCTCAGCAGTTTGTAGAAGTCACCCTTCCAATTGACGGGATCTTCGGCCAATTGTAGGACTTTTTTGCCATTGTGAAGCTTGGCAAAATCGTCCAAATGCGTATCAAGGCCCAGAACGACTGTTCTGTTTGGGGCTTTTCGCCATTTCCCTGAAATTTTCCTCCAAACCCATTTCGCACCACTATTGATTTTGTCACCAATCCATTTTCCAACCTTTCCCGGAACGATTGGCAGCATACCTGCTCCTGCTGTGAAAATCTTGGTAACCACTGGCGTATCGTTACCTATATCTTTAATTGTGACAGCAATATCACCTGCATCTGTAAATGAAATGATAATCTCGGCACCTTCGCCGATGCGATCAATAATCGTTTCAATCTCGACCATTAATGCCTGAACAGCATCCCAACGAATTGAATTCAGTATTCTCTCGGCTCGTTGAGGGTCTCTTGCTAGAAGTAGCTCAATATAATGATTCCGCACCTTCCGATCCCAATTGAGCGACTGGAGAAGACGTTTACGGAGCGTCAAAACACCCCAAGCCATTCCACGATTTTTTATCAGAACCGACAAATCAATTTCGATCCGTGACTGTGCGAACATATAGTCGTAGTCTTCTGTTGTTGACCAAAAATCGTCGATAACAATAATGCCTTTCCCACCCTCCAAATAGGCTTCAAGCAACATATCGTCCGGCCCAAGAATTTCGCGATACGCTTCCAAGAGTGCTTCACGAGCTTCTTTTGAGTCTTCATCCTCGCCTTCGGGAGCACCATCACTTCCGTCAGGATCTTGAACCGTAAAATACGCCGCATCAGCGGCTTGCAAAGTAAAATCCAGCATTGGAGAAATTGAATTCAACGGCACATTTTCCTGTGCCACCAGACATGTTGGAGCCGTCAACAAAAACAGCAGTGCGATCCCAAACACATTCTTAAAAAACATCGCTTAACCTGAAAAATCATTCCGTTTGAAGAGAGCCACCCCATTTTTTAAAGTAAATGAAAGTGGTGAGTAACAAGCCTGTCAGATCTGACGGAGTAGCAATACTACTTACTTTAGCCAGCCAAAGCTATACGCAGAAAGATGAAAACGGAAGATGAAAACGGGGACACCCAAGTTTTGCGTTGCCACTTGAACGGAAGGTGGATTTTGGTCAATCAAGTCAGCGAAAATCTTGCAAGAGAAACAACCACTCAGAATCAAAAGGTTGAATTCTAAAATGGTATGCGAACATGGCCATACAATTGTCGCCGCAATCAAGGTAAGCAAAGCGGCAAATTTTATTGAGAACTGACAACCTCTTTCTGTCCTCGCCATCCTTGCGTCTCCAATCGATATATTACGCTGTGGTTCAAATCAGATTACCACTGAGAACACGGAGGTCCACAGAGAGTCGCCTGCCAATTGACGACAAAACGAAAAGCAAAGCGGAAGACCCCTTACCTTACCTTCTATCTTCACATGTGGAGTCTTCGTTCTAACTAAGATGGTCATTGCGAATCGCGGGCGGCCAGAATTCCGTTCGGCAGGCTTTCTTCTTTTCAGTCACCAGACTGAATCGCTTTTTGCCCGGAGCGAATTGCAGCCCGGGCAAACAACTGGCCTGCCATCCAGAGCCCTAGTCCGGACGCTGCACCAACAGGGCCTGCGGTCGCAAACCCGATTCCCGCTGACGTGGCGGCTCCTGCACGAGCTCCAAGCCGCTCGGAGCGGATTGGTGATTGGCCACGATTTACTGCTGCCAACTCAACTCCAGCTTGAACGAGGTCGGCAAGAATCAATGGAGCGGTCAGTGAGCGACGCATCGCAACATTGCGAAGCATCTTGCCCACGAAAGGTCGTGAGGCAACTGCAGCGGATTGACGAAGGATGGTTTTGGTGGTGCCAGCTTGGGGGCTGATGGCGTTGTCGCTGCGGCACCAATTGGCAAAGTGTTCGCAATTGTTATCCAGCACATCGTAGCTAGCTTCACCAAGGCGTGATTTCGCACGCTCGACAACTTCCTGGGCGGAGAACGCACTTGGGCTTTTGACTGTGCTGAATTCTTTGCCGTTGGCGAAGGTTTCGAGCGTGACGATTTCGACTTTGGCGTTCTTGATATCGGAAAGACCTCGTCCGTAGTGAATGACGTTGCCGTCACCAAGATCAATTCCGTGGTGGGTATAGAATCCGTATTGGACGGACAGGTGGTCGCCAATGGCCATAAAGTTCCTTGAGCTTGAAAAGCATTTCTGGGCGTCGAGTGTTTTAGACGGCCTGCCTATATGAATCTATCGATTTTGACGATTCATGTGCCGTTAAAGAATTCGTTTTTTTACGCAAAAGCTTGCGGAGATTCCCGCCGGATTGCTTGCTTGCACATTATTTCAAGGCTTTTATGGAGTTTTGCCCTGCTCTTCGACGATTGTTGATAATGAGTCACTCCGAAATCAGGGCCAAACCATGGCAGTAGACAATAATTCAATCGACGCAGTCCGAGAGATCGTTCGGATTCGACTTGGGCAACTCAGTCGGGGCGTGGGTGAGTTTCGAGAAACCTACTTGATGTCTGACAGCAAGTTTTCGGGAGTTCGTTTTGAGCAGGGGCTATTCGGGGCACTCTGGAAGCTTGACGCGAATGAGGTTCGTGTGATGCGTGAATCGCAGCAGGTCTTGGTTATTCCAATTGACCAGGTCTCGATTTCCGAGAAGCGAGCCGCTTAAAATCATTTCAAGTTGTGTGTAGCTTGAGCATGAAAAAACGCATCCCAAAGGATGCGTTGATGTATTTTAAGTTGTTGCAGCGTTCTACTAACTCTCTTCTTCGTCGGCCTTCTTGACCTTCTTTTTCTTTTTCAAAGAGACTTTTTGCACGCGCACTTTAGGGAGCCCGTATACAGGATCGCCTTCGGACCATCGGTCAGCGGTTACGAGTCTATGAAGTCGCTCAACGCGAGTCAGGACATTGCGAGTTTTTGCTGAACCCGTTTGGATTTTCAAGCTTTTGTCAATCGTCATATCAGTAACCGAACTTGGATTTTCTTATTCTGGAAGCCCCGAAGTATACGGAAATCGGAGGCGATCCTCAAGTGCTAACATCGGCTTTTCAAAAGGGAATGGGAAAGCGGATTTCAGCCATATCTCGCAATAATCGAACCAAAATGGCCAAAATCCCTTCGATCCGGCGTCTTCTACTCCGATTCGAGTAGTTTCACGTCAAGTGACTGGAAGAGCTTCCTGACATCCTCCTCAGTGATTCCCGATTCTGATGGGTCATAGGTGATGCTGATACCGAACCAGCCCATGTCAGATTTCTGCAGAGACCAGTACCTCACGACCTGATTATCGGGGTCTGAGATGTGCTCATAAACGTCCAGGGTAACTTTGGCTTGCGTGCTGGTTTTCCAGTCAATTTTCTCCGAGTAGGGCGACTTGTAGTCGCTTTTCGCCCCAACGAATTTGTCTTTTAGAATGGTGGTGATTTGTTGGGAGTTGGGCTGCATGTGAAATTCCAGAAACAGCAGACGTGCATTCGCATCAGCTTTGTCCGGTTTGTCGGCATACTGCAGAATCTTGAATCCCAAAAACGCGACCGCATCGATGGGAATCAGCTCGAGTGAATTGTCAAATGTCGCGACTGAGTCCGCAAGCGTTTGTACTTTTTCGGGCTCATTGGTGATTTCAAATGACGAAATGAAGAATCCCGCTACGACCGCGATGGAGATCGCACAGGTTCCCCCCAGCACGCCGAAGATTAGACCCAGAACGACACCGGTCATTGCCTGAAACTTTTCTCTTTTGTCGACCGCGCGAAATCGCATCCGCCGCAGGCTTCGGAATCCGAGGACCAACGCCGGGATTCCCGTAAACATCAATAGGACAAGTGAGGAGATTCCCAGCCAAAAGCTCCATTTGGCCATTCGGTCGGTTTTTTCAATGGCCGATTTTTCGCTCATCAACGGAAGGAAAGTGCTACCGCAACCACCGCAACGAACGAGTTGCTCACGCGCTGTTTTGGTCGGCAGGAGAGCTGTTTGGCAGGATTGACAATTCATTGCATCCATATCACTTCCTCACCAGAACTGTGCCAACGATAAAGTCTTGGATTCCACGCATTGGGTTGACCAGCGCAAACAGGGCCCCTACCAATACGGCTGTTGATGCCACAATCGCCGAGAGTCCCAAACCGACCATGAATACAATCGAGGGCGGGTCGAGTGAAGGTTGTGTTGAGATGCGGATCTGCAGGACCAGCGCAAAGCAAACGACTGCAATAGGCAGCCATACAATCGCAGAACGGATGGCACAGCGTAATCGCGAAGCTCGTTTCATGTCTCGAGTTCGAAGTTCAACGTCCGTAATGTGATACACGGGACCGCCTTGAAAGTGATAGGCAAGCCAAATGAATGCACCGAATGTCAGGAAGGTTACCAATATTAAACCCTTGACCAGAAATGCAGGAATCAGCCAAGCCAACAGGATGCTGGCAATGACTGACGACGTGTACATCGCAACGAGTTCAATGCCCAGGGTGGATGCCATCACGGCGGCACGATCATCCCAGGTCCATTTGGACGGCATGTCAGAGGACTCACGAAGTGTCTCACAGGTCCATTGCAACGTACTTAAGTCTCGATCTCGCGAGGACAACTCTCGACAAAAATCAATGACGTGGCCAGGAAGCACGATTTGGCCAACCATGCCCTGCATGATTTTCTGCAAGAGTTTTACTGCTCGTTCTTCCGGGTTGGTTTCTGTGTCATCCATTTCGGTCGATGAGTTGGTGGTTTGAATGGGACAGTCCAGAAGTTTCAGTTCACCAGATTCTGTGACCCACACTTGCTCGGGAGAAAGAACCTTGGGAAGCGTTTCGTCTTCTACCGCCTGAGTCAGCTCTGCCGCTAAATCACTTAAGAGTCCACGTACCATTTGCCATTGGGTCTTGCGGCGATTTTGAATGACATCGAGCAACGGCGTTCCGCGGATGGCTTCAAAGACCATTAACTCTTTAGGGTCGGATTCATGGTGTAACATGCGAAGGCGTGTTGGCCGCGAAAGTTCCTCGCGGGATTTACGTTGTTCACGATCGCCGTCAATCAATTCACAGTTGCTGAATAGCCAGACATTGCGTTCCAATTGCGTGTCTTGCCCGAACCAGACGACGCCGTTCTTGAATCGCCCCATGGAGCCCAAGGTTTCAAAACGACCCAATTCGGTAGTTTTGACGACACTCGAAATGGTTACTGGGATCCGGTCCAATTGTCTTTCAACCATCGCTCCCGCAAGTTCTACCGTTTGAGTACCACTGGCGTATTCGTGAAGTCCGCGCAGCCGGTTACTCGTTCGCATCGACAGGAAACAAACAATCAAAGGTATCCAACTGAGCGTCGCAAATATTTGGGAGTGCATAAGGAAATCGTAGACGCCTTGAGTTCCCTGGGATTCTCCAACAAGGTTCAAAATGATGGGCGGTAAAAGCGATACGATCCAGGTCAGTCCGGGTAAGAAAAAGCTTCGAGTTAACGCTTGAAAGAACTTGGGGTGTTCTGAGTTCTTTTGGATAACTCTCAATCCCATCAACCACTTTCCAAGTGTTTTGCCGTAGCGATGTTCAAGGATGGCAAAGTATGAAATGAGTCCGCATATCTGAAAAGAGGACGAAATGAGCTGCGAAAATAGTAGGCGGCTGCTGTCTGAAGAAGAGCCTGAGGAAAACATAATGAAAAGTGTGGCGAGCGTTGCGACAAGGTTAGCTGCAGTACTGGCTACGGCGATGTCGACAAAAAACGCAGCCATTCTCCGGCCGATATTTGCCATCGTAGCGCCACTACTGGAGAACGGTAGGAGTGCCTCTCGGAGTTCCAGTAGATTGACGGGTCGTTTCTCGGGAGCTTTCTCGAGTGTTTGCCCAACAAGTCGATCGAGCACACGTGGGATGTTTTTGTCGATGGTAATCAGTCGAGGGGCGCGGTCAGAAGCGATACTGGCAATGACTTGAGCTGCATTGCCTGCGAAGGGCGGTTGGCCAGTTAAAAGATAAAATAGGGTGCACCCAATCGCATAAATGTCGGTCCGTTCGTCAAGCTGGCTGTTTTTGATTTGCTCAGGCGCAGCGAATTGAGGCGTTCCCATAAAGGCGCCAGTTTGGGTCAAGCCTGCATTGTCCGCGATCACCGATTTAGACAGACCGTAATCGCCAATTTTGACCCGGCCCTCCTCATCAATAAAGCAATTGGAGGGCTTAAGGTCGCGATGGATCACTCCCAGGCGATGAGCGGCACGCAATCCATCAATGATATCGAGGATGTAATCAACAGCACGATTGACCGGCAATGCTCCTGCTTCGCGAACAACGTCTTTGAGTGTTCCCCCACCCATCAACTCCATTGCAATATATAGCTGTCCGTCGTGCTCCCCCGCTTCGTAGATGAACGTGGAACGAGGGTGTGAGATCGACGCGGCGATCTGTCCTTCTCGTTTGAATCGTTCGATGAGCTCTTCCGAGAAGATATGCCCTGCAAGAATCTTTACTGCGACGGTTCGCTCGGTTTCTTCGTGCGTTGCCGAGTAGACCACCCCCATACCACCCTGGCCGAGCTGGTCTCCGATGATAAAGGGGCCAATTTGTTGGGGGGCAGTATGTTGGGCTTCGTAGAAGATTGGTTGGGTAGAACCCGATTGCGGTTGCACCGTCATTGTCTCGGCAATGTTCGCGTTGGATATTGCCGATGTGATCGTTGAAATATTTGCACCACAGTTGCTGCAGAACTTGGGTCTCACTCCCCTAGCGATTGGAAGCGTTGATTCACATTCGGGACACTGGAGCTGCATTGAGTTACTGTTTCACATTCAGACGATCATCTACCCAAATGGTATTATGGCTCAAATGTCGCAGACTTTTTAGCCCATACTGAAATTCTTGCGATTGCCTCAGCAAGGAAACTGGTATTCCGTTCGCTTCGATTCGAGTGAAAGGGCTCTCGAATGAAGTGCGGCCAGGCGAAAATACGCGCAAACGTCTGAGAGCTGGTGATTTGCCTAAGTTTACAATTCTACTAATCAACGTTGAAAAGCTGGCAAAAGTGAATTGTTTTTTGGCTTTGGCAAATTGTCATTTGTCGTTTCCCGCTGATGATGACGATGCACCGAACGATTAAAAAGCCGTTGATCGGCTTGAACGATAGGCGGAAGCTCTTGAGGAAGGTCTGGGCCCGGGAGTTGCTTGACGACTGAGCGTTCGGTCAGGACGAAAGTCTCCAGCTGTTCATACTCATGGATTTTGTGGTCCTGAATGAGGTTAACGAGGTGTAGTTGAGGCCCTGCACCGATTGGTTTGGAGCGAAAGTTGATCTCGACACTGCTAGATGCTGGAATCGAATCGAGACTCCATGAAACAACGTTTCTGGCTGAGTCAAGCTTGGCTTGGATGTCAGAGTCGGCGAATTGAAATCCGGGCGGAATTCCCAATTGCAAATCTAGAGGGAAGGAATTCGACGGCCATCGATTGAAGATGTGGATTTTGAAGGTCTGTAATTCGCCAGATTTGGCTAAATCGGGCCCCGTCATTTTTAGTTCAAACCTTGCCTTGCTCTCAATCGGGGGCGTTGCCGTCCCCTCGTTCGTTTGTCGAGTAACAACTCGGCGTGAAGAGGTTGGGGGACTGGATAGCTGCGGCAACTGTGCCACACGAACGATTGGGGCTGTTTGGGCTAGGTCGCTCGGTGGCCGTGGATCGGTTCTCTCAAGAATAGAAAATTCCTGGGTCTGAGAACCTTGCTGCATTCCTGCGGTGCTTACCGAATGAGCTGGAACCTGAATACTTGAAAAAACACCTAGGAGGCAGACGATCGCCAGTTTGGGAATGAAGATCATTTCAGAATCACTGAGGAAGCGTTGAGAGGTCCGGTTTAGAAGGTGAAGTCAATACTTTCGTTTTTTTTCAGCAGGTCCTTCTGGTTTTTAAAGTCGGGATTCAGTTGATGTACTCAGTCCGTTTTTGCGGCTTCTGCGGCAAAAATGGTCGCAACGCCCGTGAAAGATCCTTGTGACCGGTATCGTTTCATGGAAGTGCTAGCGGAAAACGCTGTGTAAGGTGCAGTAGTTCTTTCGGTCTAGCAAGCAAGGAACGGGTTTTTAATTCATTTTGAAAATTTGGCTTGAGGTGTGACCAGAGTTGTCACGGACCGCGCCAATAGTAGTTACAGAGCCGAGTGGTTGACTTGGCCCTACGGTATCACGGACGACCCTATTTAGGAGAAGATGATGTTAGTACTTTCACGTAAGAAGAATGAGCAGATCGTAATCGACGGACAGATTGAAGTCGAAGTACTTCAAATCAAAGGCAACACGGTTCGGATTGGTATCAAGGCTCCTCGCGATGTCAAGGTTTTGCGAGGTGAGCTGAAGCCCTTTGGGCTGGCGCCACAGCAGGAATCATCGAGTTCAGACCAGATCATCGAATGTTTGCTTCCCATCAGCCAAGCCAGTTAAAGTGGCCTACTCGCAGCCAAATTAAATCCCAAAAAAAGCCAGCCAAAAGAGCTGGCTTTTTTTGCGCAATGAATGGGAGTAATGGCGGCAGTCAACTTCGGTGCCTGAATCTCTCGATTTCAACTGAAAATTCGGCAAAGTGCGGTTTCACAAATGTGACCGGCAACAATAATGGATATCTGGCAGTTTGCTGTTTTCGATTGGTTTTCACATTCATGGTGATTGATAGAGCTGATCTTCAGACTGACCAATCCCTCATCGTCGTTGTTTTGGATAGAACCACGAAATCGTCTTCAAATCGAATAAAGAGTGATACGAGTTAATGGACGCACGTAGACCAGGTTCTCAACAGCAGGAATTGCTTCAGCGATGCCAGGATCGAATTGGTTATCAATTCGTTAATCCACAATTGCTGCACGAAGCGATTACTCATGCTTCCGGGGCGCGTACTCGTTTGACCTCAAACGAAAGGCTTGAATTTCTCGGCGATTCCATTCTTGGGTTCGTGGTTTGTGAGCGTCTTTTCCAAGAGAATCCCGATTGGCTTGAAGGCGATTTGACGAAGATCAAGTCGATTGTGGTCAGTCGTCAATCTTGTGCCGACCTTGCCGAAGAACTGGGGATCGGCGAGTTTCTTATTGTGGGCAGAGGGGTGACAGCAAGTGGAGATGTGCCACCCTCGCTGTTGGCCAATGCATTTGAGTCGATTATTGCCGCGATCTATATTGATAGCGATATGGCGACAACGCGTGATTTTATCCTGCCGCAAATCAAGATGTTGATTCGCTCTGCTGTCGAGGGTGAGTCGCAAGTTAACTATAAATCGGCTTTTCAGCAGTTTGCTCAAAAGGAGTATGGAGTTTCTCCCGTCTACAAACTTGTTGATCAAAAAGGCCCCGATCATAAAAAGTCATTTCTGGTGGCTGCTTGCATTGGCAAACGCGGTTTCTCACCTGCATGGGGCAAGAACAAAAAAGAAGCTGAACAAAGTGCGGCGGCAAACGCCCTTGAAGCAATTGAAGAAGACGGATTCTAATACTTTGTTGTTCCATTCTCTGCGGGTACGATGCTGAACTCGCAGTAACACCATTGCGTCAATCCACGGCCATGGCAGGCGTTGCGATGACGCTATCAACTTGAAGATTCAAGTGGTGACCGAATACTAGCGGGCAAGTGGTTTGGCAAGTGGTTTGTATTCGTGGCAAACTCGCCTTCATGCAAAACTGACTATTTGCGATAATGGCTGTTACTAGGAAGTCTTTCTAAAACGGGATCAAGGATTGAAAGTCCCCAAAAAAGTTCGATGGACGCTTGAGCGTATCGGCCTGCAGATTGTCATTGCGATATTGCAAGTCTTGACGATTGGTGCGTGTGCGCGGTTTTGCCATTTTTTGGCTTGGCTGTTTGCTGATGTCGTGAAGTTTCGGCGTAAGGTCATCTACGACAATATCAAGGCCGTCTATCCCGAGTTGTCCGACGGTGAGATTGCCGAGATGGGCCGCAGGATGTGGTACCACCTGTTGATGATGGGTTGTGAGATCGCTCATGCGCCTCGCAAGATCCATGATACGAATTGGCGAAAATACGTTCACATCCCGGACCCCAGTATCATGACTGGGTATTTAATCGACTATCGCCCTGTGGTCGCTGTCTCCGGACACTATGGGAACTTTGAGATCGGTGGATATGTTACAGGGCTACTGGGAGTTCCCAGCTACACGATTGCTCGTAAACTGGATAACGACTACCTGAACGATTTTGTCAACAAATTTCGCGAGTGGAACGGGCAGTTCATTCTGCCCAAAGAAGGCAGTGCCCCGATGGTGCAGAAGGTTCTTGAAAGCGGTGGAGTGCTTACCTTGCTTGGTGACCAGCATGCTGGCACCAAAGGCTGTTGGGTCGATTTTTTGGGAAGACCTGCCTCGTGTCACAAAGCCGTCGCCTTGTTTACGTTGAATGGGCGAGCTCCCATGGTTGTGACTTATTCAAAACATACCGATCAGCCCATGCGGTTTGAGATCGGATGCGCAGGTGTGATTGACCCCCTGAGCATGCCTGAAGAACTCAATGACGTCAAAGCGCTCACTCAGTGGTACAACGACCGAATGGCAGAAGTGATTCGCAAAGACCCTGAGCAGTTTTGGTGGCTGCACAAACGCTGGAAGGACAAGCCTGTCCGTAAACCCAAGAAGCAAAAGATTGCCGCCTAACGAAAATATTGCCGCAGGAAAGTGGTCGCATAGAAAAGTGGCCGCCTAACGAAAATATTGCCGCCTAGCATTGATTCATTGAGAAGGTGATTTCTCATAATGCATTTGCCGCAGAGCGGCTATTTCTCGTAGCCCCAGACTTTTAGTCTGGGGGAAGCTTTTAAGTCACTCTCCCTTCGGGCCCTTCGGGAGGGTCAACCGCGTTGCGGCTTGGGAGGGGAAGCCACTCTGTTTCTGAGGAAGCAAAAAACCGGCTCGACTCGCGGCAGACGCAGTGGCAACCGCACCAGGCACCAACATCCTGCTCGTTTTGGAAACCCGACGCGTGAGCGAGGACGAACCCGATTCGTCCTCGCTCACGCGTCGGGTTTCCATGAATGAACCTTCTGGGACTTGCCCGGCACGCCGGCGCACCAGGTTACCATGAAACAGATCTTCAATAAAAATTCACAGCCTCTTCGGGAGGGTGACTTGTGCCATGGAGCTGAACTCGTGAGAAATCGGAGGGTTCCAAGGCGAAGCGATGCGTGAGCGAGGAAACGCCATGCTGATCCTTGCTGCCCGCGATTCCATTTATCCGGATTTTTTGCAAGTACGAGTAGAGTGCAACTTGCCTTAGCTATTGTCGATGGCCCGTTTTACTGCCGTACCCATATCTGCAGGGCTTTGTGCGACTTCGATTCCAGCGTCTTGAAGTGCCGCGATTTTTTCTGCAGCAGTTCCCTTGCCGCCGGAAATGATTGCACCCGCGTGGCCCATTCGTTTGCCGGGAGGGGCGGTTCGACCTGCGATGAATGCGGCAACGGGTTTAGTCACGTTCTCTTTTGCGTATGCGGCAGCCTCTTCTTCCGCCGTTCCGCCAATTTCACCCATCATCAAAATGGCTTCGGTTTCATCGTCTTCCTGGAACCATCGGAGGCAATCGATAAACGAAGTGCCAACAATTGGGTCACCGCCCAATCCAACGCAAGTGGTTTGGCCAAGCCCAAGATTGGAGGTTTGCCAGACGGCTTCATAGGTCAACGTGCCGCTGCGGCTCATGATTCCAACCTTGCCTTTTTGGTGAATGTAGCCAGGCATGATTCCAATTTTGCATTCGTCGGGGGTGATTACGCCAGGGCAATTGGGGCCAATCAATATGCAATCGGATTTCTTGACCCTTTCGTAGACGCGAACCATGTCGATGACGGGAACACCTTCGGTGATCGCACAGATGACCTTGATTCCACCGTCAATGGCTTCCAGGATTGCGTCGGCCGCAAAGGGCGGCGGAACAAAGATCATGGTTGCATCGGCACCGGTTTGAGCAATCGCTTCTTCTACGGTGTCGAAAACGGGGAGGCCATCTACGGTTTGGCCGCCTTTGCCGGGCGTGACTCCACCCACCATTTGGGTACCGTATTCTTTGCAACCCTTGGTGTGGAATTCACCGACACTTCCGGTGATGCCCTGGCAAATGACTTTGGTGTCTTTGTTGACGAGGATACTCATATTCGAATCCAAAAATGTATTGTTGTGCGGTGTTGTAAGAGGGCTGGTGCCCTTTTGGGTTAGTGCAAAAGATTAACCGAGTGTGGCGCAAACCTTGGTTGCTGCATCAGTCAGGTCAGTTGCCGTGATCAGATCGACGTCCGAATCTTCGAGGATTTTTCGACCTTGCTCCACTTCGGTACCTTCCAGGCGAACGACAAGAGGAACGGTAAAGCCAACCGATGTTGCGGCGGCCACAATGGCTTCAGCGATCGTTGTGCATCGCATGATTCCACCAAAAATGTTTACCAATACGGCTTTGACGTTAGGGTCGGAAAGGATGATTCGAAAAGCTTCCGTGACCTGCTCTTCGTCTGCTCCACCGCCCACGTCGAGGAAGTTGGCGGGCTGACCGCCATGGTGCTTGATAATGTCCATCGTGCTCATGGCGAGACCAGCACCGTTGACGAGGCATCCGATATTTCCTTCTAGCTTGACGTAGCTCAAACCTGCATTGCCGGCGCGGACTTCGGATTCTTCTTCTTCGCTGAGATCGCGAAGTTCGACGAGATCTTTGTGCCGAAACATCGCGTTGGAATCAAAATTGATTTTTGAGTCCAAAGCAACGATGTCTCCGGCGCCCGTGACAACAAGGGGATTGACCTCCATCAGGCTGCAGTCAAGCTCGGAGTAGACTTTGCAAAGTGCCTTCATGAATTTGTCAGCGACTCGAACGGATTTACCTTCGATACCAAGCTTTTTGCAAAGCTTACGGATTTGATAACTTTCGATGCCTTGGGCAGGATCAAAATGTTCTTTGAAAATCTTTTCAGGCGTTTCGTGAGCGACTTTTTCAATTTCTACGCCGCCCTCTTGGCTGCACATCAAAACTGGCTTCATGACCGCACGATCTAGGACGATTCCAAGATAGAGTTCTCGAGCGATATCACAGCCAGATTCGATCAAAACCTGGTTGACCTTTTTCCCGCCAGGCCCCGTTTGGATCGTAACGAGCTTGTTGCCAAGCATGTTGGCGGCGGCAGTTTTGACTTCGTCAGCCGTCTTGCAGATTTGCACGCCACGTTGCTCAGGGTTTTCAATGAATGTCCCTTTTCCACGTCCACCGGCATGGATCTGCGATTTTACGGCGACGACCGGTGAGTTTAGTTCGGCGTAAGCTGCAGCGGCTTCTTCTGCAGTCGTCGCAACGCGATTTTCAAGCACTTTGACGCCGTAGTCGGCGAACAGTTTTTTGCCTTGGAATTCGTGGATTTTCATGTTCGGTTCCGAAGTTGAGGTAGAGCGATATCTGTCGTTCGCGCTAAGGCGGAGATTATAGATATCAGCCCAAATGTCGTCTACGGGCTCGAAGTTTTTGCTAAATCAATGAGAATTCCCGCGAGCGTGGGAAAACTAGGTCGTAAGAAGTTAATAAGGTCGAATCGGGACCAAGGCCATTTGGCGCAGCCCTGTTCTTTTGAATACCCAATACCGCTGCAACTCAGTTGGCCCGAAGAATTCCGTAAAATCAAGTAGAACGGCGGGCTTCGCAAGAGGGGCTACTCTTGTTCAGAATCCCACTCAATCACTTCCGGAGTGACTTCAACGGATTCTAGCCTTTCGGAGGGATTGAAATCGCCCGTTTGATTGGTGGTGACTGGAGTCGGAATGGCGACTGAATTGGGATAGTGCTGAGCGACGGGAGTGTCCTGCGTTTGCCAGGCAGGTGTTGCCTGTTGTTGCCAGGTGGGTGGCTGAGTTGGATGACCCGCGAAGGACTGGGGTTCCAACATTTCGTTCATCGACGTCACGTATTCGTCTGCGCGGAATTGACCGTTGACCAGCTCACCCGTTGCCCGTTTCAGGTCGATCAAGGCAATTGCATATTCAGTTTGGCTGGCGAGAATCCGCTGTTCTGAGAGGGTGAGACGCGTTTGGGCGGCCAATAGGTCCTCGATGTATAGGCTGGATGTTTTTTGATCGTTCGCCGCGTTTTGTTGGTGCTGCTGAATTAGATCCATCGCCTGTTTGGCTTTCCCCAAAGCATAGTGATTGTTTCGGATTTCATGCTGAAGCCGTTCTGTCGCGCGTGACGCGATCCTTACATCCAGCACCACGTCGCCAACGGTTTTCTGAAATTGCTGGCCAAAAATTCTGGTCTGAAGTTGTTGTCGTTGGAGCTTACTTTTCGCGACACGATTTCCAACGGGCAATTCGAATCCAAATCCAACCGAATAGGATGGGTCGCCGCCAGAAAACTGATTTTCAAGAGCGCTGGGGCCCGTCGTTCCGCCCTTTAAACCGGAGACATAGGTCGACAGTATCGCGTCCAACTGAGGAAGAAGTTCATTGGTCGCGATATACTCAAGTGCAGATGCCGATTTGATTTTTGCAATGGCCTCACGTACTTCTGGGCGGTTTTGCAGTGCAACGTAGGTCAGTGCCTCGGGGTTCGCTGCAAAGTTTTGCGGCATGATCAGGGGTTCGGGGATGAGCTCGATAAACTGCGTACGCTCGGACTTGGGCCCCATGGTCAGATTGACCAGACGATCTTGGGAGTTGAGAACTTCGTACTCTGCTCGAATTACGTCGGTTTGCCGCGACGAGACGGCTGCCTCTGCGCGAATCGTTTGATCGCTAGCGGTGCTGCCAATCGAAGCAAGAAGCCCATGAGCTCTTTGAAGCGAACGGCGTTGCTGAATCAAGGTCGCACGTGCTTGATGTAGTTGCCAATAAGCTGACACGACTTCGACGATGTATTGTTGCAGTGAACCTAGTGACTGACTGGCAACCTGCTCAAAGTCGAGTTTTGCAAGAACAATTTGAGTCGTCGCGTAACGCTGGCCCGCACCCTGCATCAATGGTTGGCGGTAGTCGATCACCAGGCGGGAAAGATTCTGGTCAGCCGGATCCAGGAAGTCGGAGTTGTTATCCAACGTTCCAAAGCTTTGTGCGACTCGCAAGTTTCCACCGGTTGCCAGTCTCTTTTTCAAGCCGCCCTCAACCGAAAATTCCTGTTGGAGAAATCTCCCGCCAGACCGTCCAGTGGTCAGGAGCGAATTCACGGGTTCGTTGGCGTCGGTCCAGACCGTTTCAACAAACGTCGACCAGTCAAAACTGGCGATGGACTGGTTGATAATGGTTCGCTGGACCTCTGGCTCCGCGTTCAAAACTTGGACTGCGGGAGCTTGCTGCAGAGCCATCCATATGACCTGATCGAGACTGATAGGCTCCGGAATTCGGTTGGGCAGCTGTGGGTGCTGCATTGCCTCGGTCCACCAAACGGGCCCCGGAGCGAACGACGGCATTGAATGATCTGCTACATGTTGTGGCGTAGATACAATTTCGTTTGGATATTGAGGTGCCGTAAGGGTCGGCGTCAATCCACCGACAATCTCGTCTGAAATTTCGAGGGGAAGAATTTGGGGTACATCCAATGGGTGGGGGGATGGAGCCTCTGGGGCTTCGATGATGGGAGCCAAGTCCAGAATTTCCCATTCTTCCTGGGGTGGGGCGGGAGCCTGTTGCTCAAGAATAGGAAGCTCTGGGAGTTCGGGAAGCTCTGGGAGTTCGGGAAGCTCTTCAGATGTGATCTCTTCACGTGGTTTGAAGTCACCATCTGTCGTGAGACTGGTGCGAAATTCACCTGCTAACGTTTCGATGCGAGTGATACCTGAAGGATCATCAACCCAATGCGGTTTGGGAATTGACTGCGCTTCAGAGGTTTGCTGCAAGTCGAAGTTCGTCTCGGCGGCTTCGTTTTTGGAAGGTGTAGGAGTGTTCGAATTCAACAACGGTTTCCAGAGACCCGGAAAAAGAACCAGCCCGATGCCTGCCACGATGCCCATCGTCAAAATGGCTTCGATGGCGCGTGATTTGTTTATTTTCGTTTCTGACATGAGCGAATCACGTTGTTTGTTAGGTCTGCACGCATTACATTCAACGGCGGGGTTGAATTGAAGAGTCGTATAATGACTGTTCTGATATTCGTATCGAATATAAACCTCAAGGTAGTATTTCTCTCAACATGCCAGTTTTTCAGGCTCTAACTTCATTCGCGATTGTTCCGGTTAGTAGGATAATTCGAAATAGAGCGAGTGGTTTTTCGAGAGATTGCCTGGTCTCCGCGCTGAATCTCAGCCGAGAATCGGAACCGTTTTGCCTCCTTGCCTAATCCGAACTGCTGTATGCCCTCCTCTCAACGCCAATTTCGATTTCAGCAATTTTCGATTGGGCATGATCGCTGTGGAATGAAGATTGGCACGGATGCAGTTTTGCTTGGCGCATGGGCCGACGTTGCGAATTGCCAGCGTTTGTTGGACATTGGAACCGGATGTGGTGTGATCGCTTTGATGATGGCTCAGCGAACGAAGGAAGTGCAGGCTCAGGTTGATGCGATTGACGTTGAGGTAAATGCTGCAGGTCAGGCAAAAGAAAATGCCAGTTGTTCACCTTGGGCGAACCGAATTTCGGTCAAGCATTGTTCTGTCGACGAATTGGCGTCCAGCAAATCAAATTGTTACGACCATTGTGTTTGCAACCCACCCTATTTCGAAAATAGTTTGCCGTCACAAAATTCGCGTCAGCGCATCGCACGCCATGCGGGGCAGTTGACTCGCAATTCACTTTTGAGTGCAGCGAAAAAACTGTTGGTGCCGAACGGAAAGTTGAGTCTGGTCCTGCCCTTTGTGCAACATGACAGTATCGTTGAGCTTGCGAAAACATTTGGATTCCATTTACAGCGTCGGACTTCTGTTCGACCAATGCCAGAAAAACCATTCAAGCGAATTCTATTGGAGTTTGGTGCGCAGGCTGATCGATTGATGGCAGATGAGTTGACCGTCGAGCTCGATCGCCACCAATTTTCACCAGAGTATGAAGCGCTGACTCGCAAATTTCATTTACGTTTTGCCGTTTGAGCTGGGATGTTGTGTCGTCTGGTTACTTGGTGATCGCGGAATTCAATACTCAGACGGATGTAGGAGATTGGTTACCAAGGAGATTGGGCGGTTTCGCCTCCAGCTCGGGTAGCCAGGCTGCGAATGATCTCGTTGTCGACTGAATATCCGAGGAATTGCACTGAACCATCACATAGTGCGAAATGAGCGCCGCCCGGATGGTGGCTCCAGAAGTGAAGAACGTCGCATTGTCGGTTGGATTGTCCTGCCATGAACTGGGTCGGTCCATCAGGGCAAGTCTCAAGATAAGTTACTTCGGAATTGTCTTTCGGCGCTTTCGTTTCATTGACGCCAAGAAGAGAATCGACTGAACCTGTTCCTTGCTGTCCGTACCCTGCATACCACCATCCGTACCAAAAATCCGCGCTTGGCGGACGTTCGCCCACCATTAGAGTGTTGGAAAGTCCGTCCGTGATCTCCGAAAATCTGGTTTTCGAATCCAGGTAAAAGACTCCATCCTCGCTCTGCCAGTCAGTTCCGTTGACTCCAAGGTAGTCGGTCGAAGCAACCAGGCGTCCTTCATGAGTCCAATGGGCAATGCCCGCCGTCGGATCACTGGGGCATCCGTAAGTTGCGATGGGACGGTAGTGGTTGGAATGGGTGAATGGGTTGAAGTTTGTCGCGAGTTGATCGACGGTTCGGTCCCAGATATTTTGCTGTTCGATGTGGGGCAGTAGTAGAGTTAGCCAGTTAAGGGAGGGGTAGGTTTCGTCGTTTGGCGAATGAGTCCCATTTGGAAGGCTTCGAGTTGCAGCCTCAAAATTGTGAAGTCCTAAAGCGATTTGCCGGAGCCTGTTTGAGCATTGAGTTCGCCTCGCCGCCTCGCGAACGGTTTGAATAGCTGGCAGCAGCATTCCAATCAGGATGCCTATTATCGCTATGACAACCAATAATTCAACGAGAGTAAAGCCCTTGATTCGTTCGCGCTGCTCCGATGATTTGTTAGTTTTCATGAGTTGAATTGCTTTCTTTTCAAAACGATAAATGCGATAACGACGAGCAATGCGCCACTTCCAATTGACAGGTAAATCCAGATTCGATTTGGTTTTGAATTCGATGGAGGTTCCGGTAGTCCGTAGTGACTGAGGAAGCAGGTCTTGGTGTCAAGGCTGTCGTCCAATTTCCATTCAAGAAAATAGTGGACGCGGGTTAACTCCAATTCGCCTTGGGAGTCGGGGAAGTAAACTTCACTGGCCAGGAAACGCCAACGCTCGCCCGTCTTGTCGTAACGAAAGATCATTTGAGAACTAACGCTCGATGATTCAATCGATTGTTCTCCGGTACTGACGCCTTCTTCAGTATCGAAGTATAAAATTTTGGAATAGTTTTTTGTCTTGTGCTTCATCTTTACGGCAATCGAGTTCGGGAAAATATCTGAATTCGCTTGGGTGACTTCCTCTATCGTGTAGAAAAGTTCGATGTTTTTGTAAAAACAGTTGTCGTAGAGTGACGCGAAGGGAATAGATGAAGGTGTCACGACTTCAATTGGCGTTTCATGAAAACCAAGCAAAGTGTGATTTTTTTCTGCGTTGTTTGGGCGGACCGAAAATCCGTAGGTGCTGTTTCCCACTGCGATCCAATCTTCTTTCTCGACGTCAACATATGATTCCAGGCTTTTGGCGAGAGTTTCGTAGTCGACACGAATTGACTTCGGAAAGATGTTTGGTTGATTTTTTAGATTGGTGACATTGAAAAACCGAAAGTACCCATCAATTTTCCCCCATGTTACGGTGTGATTATTGGGAGCCGGCTTTTGCATATAGACCGACTTGAAGGAATACTGTGGAGGATGGGAGAGATGTTGATGCGAGCCGACAAATTTTTCGAACTGCAGGCTGGGAGTGCCTTTTTCGTTTCGGCCGCATCCAACTAGAATGGCAAATACCATGTAGTTGACGCAAGTCAGCAACGGCCATTTACGGCGTTTTCGAGTTTTTCGTTGCTGAGGATTAAACTTGAACACGAGATGCTGCTGGTTCTAAATGTTGAAATTTGTTCAGGATGTTATTGCTGCTGGACTAGCCGTTTGAACCATGGCAATTCCATTGACTGTAGTTGGGATGTCGTCCCAATGTACATGTGTTGGAATGTCGCGAACGGATTGAATCGTTGGCAGTAGTCTACTCGGGGCGTAAGTGATCGCGATTCAACTAATGATTCTGCGAGCGCAAAACCCTTTGATTGGTTTGTGCTGAGTCGCAGTTTTGTGGGTTTTTATGAGCCGCTTTGCTTTCTTCTTAAAACGATAGACGTAATAACGGCGAGCAATGCGACGCTTCCAATCGTCAGGTAGAGCCAAAGCCTGTTCTGTTTCGTTTCAAAAACAGGTTCCGGATAATCGTAGTGCCTGAGGTAACAGGTTTTCGTGTCAAGACTGTCGTCCAGCTTCCACTCAAGGAAAAAATCGATACGCGAGAGTTGCAAGTCATCGTTTTCGTCAGGAAAGTACGCTTCAGTACCACGTAGTCGCCATTCTGAGTCGGTCTTGTCGTATCGATAAATCATTTGTGAATCGATTTTGGTTGACGAGGGATCCATCGTTTGCTCTCCGATGCACACGCCATGTTTGGCATCGAAGTAGAAGATCTTTGTGAACGATTTGGTTTTGTGCTTTGTCCTTACCGTCACCGCGTTTGGATACGTTTTGTTATTTGTGCTGGATACTTCTTCAATTGCGTAATGCTGTTCGATATCCTTCATCAAACAATTGTCATAAATTGATGAGAACGGAATGCAGGAATCGTTAACAATCGCATTTGGCATTTTTTCGGCACCATTGAGCAGGTACCCGGCTCCGCCAGGCTCCTCTTTCACTCCAAATCCGTATGAGGCGTTTCCCCCGTTGATCCAATCAAATTCTTCCAGCATTTTGTAGGGCGAGAATTTTTCTGCCAGCGCATCGTAGTCCACATCGTTTGTCTTGGGGAAGCAATCAGGTTGGTCTTTTAGCAATGCGACTTTGAATGACCGATAAACCCCGTCAACCTTTCCCCAAGTCACTGTGAGAGAATTGGGAATGTGTTTTTGAAGGTATACAGCCCGGAAGGAATGACTTGGCGGATTGGAAAAGAACGCGTGCTTTCCCAGAAAGGTCTTGAATTTTTGGCTTGGCGCTCCACGTTGTTCAGATTCGCAGCCAACGCAAAAGACCAGCAGAAAGCTCATACAAAATAGAAGGCAATACATTCGCATCCGGAACATGCGGTTCTTGCAGAATTCAGGATTTGTCAGCGAAATAGAGCTGTTATTCATGGGCAAACTGCCGGTCTGAAAAAAAGGAAAGGATTGAGTTCAAGTCGTTGAACTATCTAAGGATTTCAAGCTGAGGATGTGCCGTTTATGGACAGTAGCAATTCCGCTGGCCGCAGCCAGGGCACACCGCCCATGTGCAGGTGCTGGGGAGACGCTGCAGATTGGTGCAGCGACGGCCAGGTATAACACAGCCGGTGTTATTCGCGTTGTTCTTGCATGTAAATCTGAGTCCGCGGCTTGGCGTTGATGCATTTGCTGTAGCGTGCAGCATTGTGAACACAATGACTACCGCGAGCGCAAGCACTACGCCTGACAACGAACTCTTAATTTTTTGCAATTTCATTTTCTATCTCCTTGCAATAACCTAAAATTTCAACACCAACACGTTGTTGCTGCTGTGAATCCAAAAAGTAAATCAAGCGGTGATGAAACGAACCCACTTCCTTCGGGGTGATAAGGAAAGAAAGGGTCACTGATTCACCAGGCTCGATAACGGTTCGCCCGACATCCAGTGCAATACAACCGCAAGATTTTTCGGCACCTACCACGCTGATCGGTGATGTCGATGTGTTGGTGAGTACGGCTTTGCCGTAGTGAGATTCGCCCAGCTTTATGTCGTCCAGCAAAACTGGAGACGCGGCGACCGGACGTTGGAAAAACAATTGAGTGATTTCTTCCTTGACTGGCTGGTAAGTCATTCCAGCAAACAGGAGAAGCACGAGTGAGCCGCTAAGGATTTCCAGTTGACGAGGCGCTAGCCACGCCTGTATCTCGGAGCTACCACTTCTGTAAGTTTCCATGATCTGTCGAGGACCGCACGAGACCGCCAATAGCGTGAGGGCGGAAAGCGTCACAGCCAAGCTGGTCCATTGGGGAACCTCAAGCACACCAAAGCATCCACATGTTCGAAACCCTAAAGTGAATCGAACGACTGAAACAGCAAGGAAAATGAGAAACAGGGTTGAACTTAATGTCCATTTTGCCGCAACGGAAACTCGACGCGAAATCAGGCAGTATGTGACAATGAATTCAATAACAATTGCGACTCCCAAAATGCCAATCGGAAAACCCGTTCGAAGATCGGAAAATGGATCTGAAGTCAACATCCATGATTTTAGCAACGCCGATGCCAGCAAAAGAGCAGCGATCAGCGCAAAACAGTAATTTGACTGTTGTGAAGTCGGCACGTGATTCTACTTGAAAAGACTGAAGAGAAGAGATCCGAATTGTAATGCGTTGTGCGTTATGTTCAATAACTAATGTGATACATTATTCGAAATAATTGGAATGTGCAATTTGCCCCATGTAATGTTAGGGTGTCGCTATTCGAAGTTTGAGTTTTGGCGTAACCCCTACCAATGGTTTCCGACAAGGGGCGTTTTAACAATGCAGCTTTCAAGCAGTGTCTGGCACCAGAAAGGTCAACAATGAAAAAACTAATGTTCCTGACGTTTGTTACTTTGGGCTTACTGGCCATCACCTATTTTGAATGGACGAAGGTGCCAGCTATTGATCAAGTTGACCTTACGGTTGTCACCGGCAACTCGTTGGAGGTTGGGGACATCAGACCTTTTCAACTGCGCGTCAATAACGAAAGCTCTGAAGAGATAAGGGTTCTCAATTTGACCCATTGTTGAGGGCTGAACTGTGGGTTTCAGTTAGAAACCAAAATGCCGTTGGTCGTTCCAGCTCATTCGACTCAAGAGTTGGACTTGAAAGTCCGAACTTTCGAGGAGGGAATCGTTGCACAGGACTTCGTGTTTTATCTGGACGTTGAAAACGCTCTGCATCAAATCAACGTTGGATTTGAAGGTCAAGCCAGTCTCCAATCGACTGAATGATTTGTCGCAGTATCATTGGAGCAAATTCGAATGGGCTTATCACTTCCCCTGAAACGGGAGGTTGAGGCTCCCGCCGAAACATCAAACACCAGTCGTCACGGTCGCATTTGCATCGACCCCCTCTATGCGTAGGGTTGTAGGTTCAACTCGGCAAGTTGTGCCCAGCGTTTCAGAATACGTATTTCCTCGGGTGTGGCGCGTCGATTGTTTTTTCCACGTACCTGTGAAATTGTTCGATTGGCAATGCGAACTTCGACGGTCAACGTCCGTTTCTCAGTGAGCTTGTGTTTTTTCAATCGCATTGTCCAAATTGATGTGCGACCAAGGAAACATGAATTGGCGTAGGTCGCAACGCAGTGATTCATCTCCTGGCCCTCTTTATTCAGATCGGACGTTCCGAGCAGCTGGCGAATGGTCCAGATAGATTTTTTTTCCTCACCTTCTACCAGTCGAAACTCTTTGAGGCCACTGTGAGGCCATTTGACATGACATTTGCCGCGACGATTTCTCTGTAATTCACCGTGCCATTGATCGACGTCACGAAGAATCGCTGCGGGAGTTCTTCCTTTCATGGTCAAATTGGGTCGAGCAGGCGGATCAGTAATGTGATGTTGAATTCCATCGAAACCGACTTCCACTCGTTCCATATTCCCGTGACCATATTTTTGATTGTTGAGAAAGTCGACGACGACACCAAATAAATTCCGGTCAAACATGGGATGGTTGATAAACCATTCAATTACGCTGGTCCAAAATGGATTGTTTTCAAAATTGTCACCCAGGAACGTGCCGAGCACAGCTCGCGCCAACGCCACATCTTCACCCAGTCCCATGATTTGCGCCCATCGAATCGCTTCTGGGAATCCGCAATCGTTCGGCGCTCTTAGGAAAAAGTGCGACATTCGTTTGGTAAGAGAAATGGGTGTTGTCGCTTTGCGAATGCTATGCCCAGCCGCGACGTGAATAAACGCGTTTTGTTCTTCAGTTGCGTGTTTCAGGTTGAGGCGAAACCATACCTTGTAAAAAAAACTGGGAACAGCATGTGCCTCAAATAAATGAGAAACCAGCGATTCAAATTGCTTGCGCTGGTTGTGGGTTCGGTATTTCCAGGTTTCCAATGGCCTGATCCACATGTCGGAGAACGCCGCCAGCGCTGCCAAGGACTCGACGTAAGTGCAACTCCGAAAGAGAGTTTCGGGAAGCGCAGGTCGCGTGTTGCCGATAAACTTTGCCTTGCGATTTTCGCACGCTCGATAAAGTCGCTTCAGAGCGACCAAGGCGTCGGCTCGCTTGATAGCGTTCAGTCCATTGATCCGTTTGACGGCCTTGTACAATTTTTGGTGGTGCTTTTCGCCAACTTCTGCTTGCTCGATCTGCCCAGAGAATATCTTTTCAATGGTCTCGCGGTGAGAAAGTCGCGCGCGTTGTCTTGACCTGATCTGGATGTTGGAACCACGATTGGCAATCGTGTTTCGTTCTTTCCGACGATCTGACTGCGATTTTTTCAATCGTCGGCTGAATCCATTTTCCGAACACCACTGCTGGTAAGCGGGAACGCTTCTTATTCCCAGTGAATCCAGATGAGTCATCAAGTTCTTGTCGAACTGATCGTCCTGTTTTTTCTTGAGTTTGTTTGCCAAGGCGGGGAGTGATCCGATGGCGATCATTCAATGCAAAAGTTGACTGCTAATTGCAGGACATCCAGCATCCGGCGGGGTTCGCGCGTATCCAGATAGATTCGAAGTTTTCCGGCAACTGAATTGGCCTGCGTTTTCGTTTCCAAAGCAGCAATGCTGGAACTCTATCGATTCGGGAAGCGTTCAGTCTATTGGTGTCTGAAGCTTGTGGCGGAACGTTTTTTGAGGCAAGTGGTTCGACAGAGCTGAATTGACTAGTTTCCGTGGGTGCCATGCTTCACGCTTGCGTGAGCATGCTCGTGCAATCGCTAGGCATGGCACCCACTAGTTCAGGTTGGTTGAACCTCTAGTGTTTCATCCAGATTAAAAACGGGAGTTGGCTGTTCGTTTCACCAAGGCATTGATTCGCGAATCGCCTCTTCTCCGCCAAGATCAGAAATTGCCAAAACACTAGTTGCGTTTTTTGGGGCGTGGAACTTTGGCAGCGCGCCGTCGGCCCCCCTTCTTCTTTCGCTTTCGGCTGGCAGCTTCTTCCTCTTGAACGTGGGAAATGGATTCGCCGATCGAGTTGCGCATACGGTTGATGCGGTCCCGCAAGGTTGCCGCCCGCTCGAAATCTAGCGATTCAGCGGCGTCGAGCATCTCCTTTTCCAGCTCCATGATGTGTTCTTCGGTGATGTAAACCGTTTCGTCGGTTTTGCCGACCGCAGCATTGGCATCGCGGTGAGCTTTGAGTTCGGAATCGATACCAGACGTGATGTTTTTTTTAATGGTTGCCGGCGTAATTCCGTGTTTCTTGTTGAATTCCATCTGGATGTTTCGCCGCCGCGACGTTTCCTGGATGGCGGTCTTCATGGCTGCGGTCATCTTATCCGCATAAAGAATGACTTTCGCGTTGACGTTTCGAGCAGAGCGCCCAATCGTCTGGATCAGTGACGTTTCGCTGCGCAGGAACCCTTCCTTGTCGGCATCCAGAATCGCAACAAGCGAGACCTCTGGAAGGTCGAGGCCTTCGCGAAGCAGGTTGACGCCGACAAGGCATTCAAACTCCCCTGCCCTCAATTCACGCAGGACTTCGACTCGTTCAAATGCGTTCAACTCGCTATGCAGCCACTTGCACTTGACGCCATTCTCGCAGAAGTAGGCTGAAAGATCTTCGGCCAATCGTTTCGTCAACGCGGTTACCAGGACACGTTCTTTTAAACTGCGTCGTTTCTTGATTTCCTCCAACAAGTGGTTTACTTGCCCTCGGGCAGTGACGACTTCGATGACCGGATCCAGCAATCCTGTGGGTCGAATGACCTGTTCAACGATCTCCCCTTCGGTCTTTTCCAGTTCATAGTCGTTGGGCGTCGCCGAAACGTAGATGACCCGATTGACCCGCTGTTCCCATTCTTCGAATTTCATTGGACGATTGTCCAGCGCACTGGGCAATCGAAAACCGTGTTCTACCAAGGTCGTTTTTCGACTTCGATCACCCGCGTACATCGCGCGGATCTGAGGGACAGTGACATGCGATTCATCGATAAACAGCAAGAAGTTGTCGGGGAAGAAGTTGTAGAGTGATTCAGGAGGCTCGCCAGGGTTTCGTCCCGAAAGCGGTTGGCTGTAGTTTTCAATTCCGGGGCAATGTCCCACTTGTTCAAGCATTTCGATATCGAATCGAGTCCGCGCGTTAAGCCGTTGGGCTTCGAGAAGTTTGCCGGCATTGCGAAGCTCTTCCAGACGTTCGGCCAGCTCTTTTTTGACCGACTTGACTCCTCGCTCAATGGCAGCTTCGGAGGTGACGAAGTGCTTGGCAGGATAGATGAACAGCTGATCATGCTGACTGATCGTTTCACCTGTCAGTGGGTCGATGATTGCGAGTTGCTCAATCTCATCGCCCCAAAACTCGATCCGATAGCCATACTCTTCATAGGAAGGCCAGAGTTCAACACTATCGCCTCGCACGCGAAATTTGCTTCGTTCGAAGGAAACGTCGTTGCGTTGGTATTGAATGTCTACAAATTTTCCGAGCATCTCATCACGATCAAACTGCTCTCCTTTTTTCAGTGATACCATCATCTTTTTGTAATCGTCTGGCGACCCCAGGCCGTAAATGCTGGAAACGCTGGCGATAATAATCACATCGTTTCGACTTACAAGGGAGCTGGTGGTAGCCAGTCGGAGGCGATCGATTTCTTCGTTGATCGAAGCATCTTTTTCAATGTAGATGTCGCGTTGAGGGATATAGGCCTCTGGCTGATAGTAGTCGTAATAGCTGACAAAGTAGTGCACCGCATTTTTGGGAAAGAACGTTTTGAATTCGGCGTACAGTTGTGCAGCCAACGTTTTGTTGTGGGAGATGACCATCGTTGGAAGTTGCATCTTTTCAATGACGTTGGCCATCGTAAACGTCTTGCCCGATCCCGTGACTCCCATCAGACATTGGTGCTTCTGGTTGTTCTGAAGCCCATCAAAAAGTTGCTCGATGGCTTGGGGTTGATCGCCTGCAGGAGCAAAGGGAGCTTCTAGTTGGAAATCCATTTCGATGTCTCGTTATCTGTTGGCCAATTGGGAGTGTTGAGTCTGAGGGTCTATCTAATTCAATGGCAGTGCGTATTCTCGCAGTAAACGTAGTTTGGCCGGGCCTATGCCAGGCACATTGTTGAGCTGATCGATCGATTCAAAACGACCATGCGCCCTTCGGAAGTCGATGATCGCTTTGGAGAGTTTTTCACCAATGTTTGGGATGTTCGCAAGTTCTGGCCAATCCGCTTGGTTGAGATCAATGGAATAAGCTGCGGATTCGTAGTCCATCTCGTCAATGTCAATCAACTTGCCATGGGCCCAATGAAGTTGGAGGAAGTATCCGCACAATAGAATGCTGCAGACCACCAGAATGCCAAACAGAGTCACTTGTTCATGGCGTCTTAGGAGTAATCCCAATCGTCCAAGCCGTGAATTCTGGATGGCATCGTCTGCAGATGGTTCGGGAGATTTTTTCTGGCCCATGGCGAATTGATCAATGAATCAACAATTTTGACGGATGAGATCGACCCATCATTGTACAAAAGAGGCCCGCAGACGGTTATAGCGGGGCGTATTTTCATAGGGATAGTGGATCACTACAAGGAACGATCCAACGCCCTAGTTGGTTGATAGTGCAAAATGCACAAGGCAATGACGTTTTTTCGCCTTTGTTGGATGCAAAAAACGACGAAATTCCTGTAGAGCCGTTGAGGCCCGCCTTAGGGTAATTGCCGCAATTCATCAGAAACGGATTTCAAAAAATCCTCGAGCAATTTGTCGATTTCAGCATGTGGATTGTCCTGCTGGCTGCTATCAAAATTCAATTGGGCGTCAGTAAGCATCGTTTGAGCTTGAGCGGACTGGTCCATTCGATGGTAGCAACGGGCCAACCAAAGTTGGGTGAAGGCTTGTCGCTTTTGAAATTTGTGGCTCTGATCGATCCGCAGTGATTCCTCGAATTGCAAACGTGCCGATTCGATATCATTTGAGTAAAAGTTAACTTGTCCCATCATGCTTGCCGTTTCAGCAAAGAATGGATCATTTTTTGGAAAGATGAGTTGTTGTTCTTTCTGGAGAAATTTGAGGAATTTGCTCATTTCGTTGAAAATGTAATCACACATCTCAGGTGGTGAATACTCATTTTTTAGGCGGAGATCGCGGCCGTCCAATTTCGGAATTCGGTATCGATTCGGGTCGTCTGAAGGCTGTAGTGCACTTAATCCTGGGACGACAAGTTGGATCGGCATTTGGGAAAGAAACTCGTCTGGTGTGAATGGAAGGGTAGGCGATTCTTCTGAGTTGAATGGGTTGAAGTTTTCAATCTCAGGTTGGACATCGCCTGCATTGAGAAACCATGACGTTGGAGGGTGGCCGATGCCGATTCCGATACTGAGTTCGTCAAAAAAAGGTACCGAAGGCGAAGTACCGTAAGCGAAGTTTCCCGGAGTGTCGAAGCCATTGGGCCCGCCCGAGAGATTGGCAAACTGGAATTGCGAATTGAATAGTTTTACTGTCGCCTGGCGGATTGCCTT
This sequence comes from Mariniblastus sp., assembly GCA_965224765.1. Taxonomy (GTDB): domain Bacteria; phylum Planctomycetota; class Planctomycetia; order Pirellulales; family Pirellulaceae; genus CAZDBA01. Next base: position 58,115 of record CBDDAC010000006.1, on the reverse strand, counting down.
AACGATGTTTTTGTTTCGGTTGGTTATCGAACGAAGTTCCAAACCGAGTCTTGCGGACTGTAGGGCTTTTTGAAGTTTCCGATTTTTTTCTTGGAGTTGCGTGACAAGTGTTGCGCTTTTCCTTTCCGCACGTGTAGCTCGAATGGATTGGGAAATACTGAACGCAGTTCCCACCAGCATGGCGATAAACAACAACAGTCCAAGCAGGCACAGGGCTTGATGCTTGAGGAAGTATTTTCTCATGCGGTAGGTGACTGTTGGTGAGACCGCAGATACGGGATCTCCATTTAGAAAAGCCAGAATATCATTGCGAAATGCAGCGGCGCTTTCAAAGCGTTGATTGGGGTCCTTGTGGAGGGCTTTCAATACAATCCGGTCCAGGTCACCCGACAACGATTTCACCAGGTTTTTCGTTTGGGTACCGCGATTTGCTGCGGTAACTTGTCCGATCTTCTGCTTTGCACTTGCCAAACACTGAGACGGTTTTTTTGGGGCCACGTCTCGTATTGCCTCCAAGGTATCCAGTAGATGGCCAGGGTGGTCCGATTTCTGATTCAACGGGACCTCACCGGTCACAAGTTCGTAAAGCAGAACTCCTAGGGAGTAAATATCGCTTCTGGCGTCAATCCCGCCGCTGTCGCACTTGATCTGTTCGGGGCTCATGTATTCAAGTGTTCCAACGAGGTTGCCCAGCTGTGTTGTTTGGGCTGTCGCGAGTTGGGTGTCCTTGCCCAGTGCTTTTGCGATCCCAAAATCAATGATTTTTGCAACGGCTTCGTCGTCCTGCATCATCACCAAGACGTTGCTTGGTTTGATGTCGCGATGGATGACTCCTTTTTGATGCGCATGGTGAATTCCGGAACACACATCAGCAAAAAGTCCTAGTCGGCTGGCAATTGTCAGATGGTTTTCATCACAGAACCGCGTAATCGATTTACCCGGAACCAGTTCCATTACGAAGAAGGGTGCACCATCCTTTGTCAAACCGGCATCGAAAATTTTTGTCAAATTCGGATGATCAAAAAGACTTAACGATTTCCGCTCAAGGTCAAACCGATTTGTCAATTCGTCAGTACTGTCACCGGCACGGATGATTTTCAGTGCGACATTTCTTTCGAATGGTTTTTTCTGATTTGCGAGGAAGACTTTCCCCATTCCACCTTCGCCGATGCATTCCAGGAGTTGATAGGGACCGATCGTGTCGCCCGGTTCAATTCGAGTTTCGGATTGGTCGCAATTTAGATAAATTTGGTCGAGCAATTCGTCCTTTCGTCCGTCAATTGACAATAGAGCCTTCATTCGTGTTTTCAGTGACGCAGAGTCAGCGCAAACACGCTCAAGAAACAGTTCACGATCCATCCCCTCCAGTTGAGCGGCTTGTATGAACAGGTCTTCTTCGCGGTGAATGGATGTTTGTTCGATCGTGAGGTTCCTGTTTTGCATCGAATTCCTCTCGGAAAGAGTGCCCATGAAGGTAAGCGTAAATGGCGCCCAAAACCCTTCAAAGGCAACGAATTAGTTGAAATTTCAGGTAATGGGAAATGTCGGTGATGCGCTATGAGCCGATGTGGTCACGAAGCCAGGCTCTGGCAAACCGCCATTTTCGCTCTGCGGTTGAGACGCTGATTTGCATTACGCTCGCGCATTCCTTGATTGTTAATCCGCCAAAAAAATGCAAACGAACCAATTCTGAATTTTGCGGTGCGAGTACCGAAAGCTTGTCCAGTGCCGCTTGTAAGTCCAATAGAGATGGATCAACCGCTGGAGTTTGAACGATCGCGGGTGTCATCGGAATGCGTTTCGCGTTGCCACTTCGTTTGCGGCAATTGCGACGGCGAGCGTAGTCGATCAGGATTCGCTCCATCGCGCGGGCTGCGGTGCGAAAAAAATGAGCCCGATCATTGGAAATGACTGTTTGTCCCATCGCCAAAGCCAGAAAGGCTTCGTTTACCAGTGCGGTTGGCTGCAGTGTGTTATCAACCGACTCAGCAGCCATTTTGCGACGAGCGATCGATCGCAATTGGCGATAAACCAAATTGTAAAGGTCTTCGTTCGCTAGCGCGTCCCCTTGGTTTGCCGCTTTGATGAGGCTTGTAACGTCACCCATAACAGTCGTGCTCCGAATGTGTGTGGAGGAGAGTGGAGCGGTTCGCGGCTGGGAGGAAGGCAAAATCAGTATACCTGCCTCAAGGGACCGGTCAACAAGCGTCTTTTTCGCGATGCGCCAAAAAAATCAAATAAAAGTAAAGGGTGCAAGCGATGTTTTTCGCTTACTCCCCCAGCCTTCAATGTTATTTTGGTATTGGGTGAGCGATTTCATGAAACAAAAAAAACTCGGATTCACACTCGTTGAGTTGTTGGTCACGATTGCAATTATTGGCGTATTGATTGGCATGACACTACCTGCCGTTCAGGAACTGCCAAACATAATGCGGCTGACCATTCCGTCTATCCAACGACAGCTTGGCCACCTAAAATCGACATCGCTGCGTTGCAAGAGCTAGCAGCCTGGTGTTCAAAACAATTCGACGACGATTCTCAAGGAGGAGAGCAATGTCTGACCAGCGATACGACTCAACGGATCAAAAAAGGGGCCTCAACAGATTGCACTGAGTCAACTTTGGACTCGGCTGCCAATCGACAACCGCCAAGAAGTGGCGCAGATCGTGGCCCAGATGATTGCCCGACAGATACTTCCAATCTCCAAGGAGGTGTCTGATGAGTCATAAAGGCGAGCTTGATACAGCTTCCAATGCGACTCCTCAAGGAAGTCCATCGGTCACGGCTTGGTCCACAAAGCTAAAGTTGGATCACCACGAACGCTTGGCGATCATTTATGTTCGGCAGTCGACAGCTCATCAGGTACTACACCATCGCGAGTCCACGGCAAGACAATACTCGCTTGTCGATATGGCAGCACAGCTTGGATGGTCGCCAGACCGTATCGAAGTCATCGACGAGGACCAAGGGCAGAGTGGTGCATCGGCTGAGGGACGTAGTGGATTTCAACGGATTTTGGCGGAAGTGAGCCTCAATCATGTCGGAATTATTTTCGGCATCGAGTTGAGTCGACTGGCCAGATCCAACAAAGACTGGCATCAGCTGATTGAGCTGTGTGCCATCTTTGGAACGATGCTGGCCGATCAAGATGGTCTCTACAATCCAACGGACTACAACGATCGGCTTTTGCTCGGTTTGCGTGGGATCATGAATGAGGCTGAGCTTCACATTTTGCAAGGGAGAATGCATCAAGCGTTACTCAACAAAGCGAAGCGAGGTGAAGTTTACATGCGTGCTCCGATTGGATATGTGAAGCTACCCAGCGGGAAGTTTGGGCTTGATCCAGACGAGCAAGTTCAAGGTATCGTGCGAATGATCTTTGATGAGTTTGATCGACGTGGTAGCGCACGGTCTGTATTGCTGTTTTTGCAGCGCAACCAAATCAAGCTACCGATTCGACTTTGTTCTGGTCCTGACAAGGGAGCAATTGAATGGCGAACAGCTTCCCCAGCCGTTGTCAATCGCGTGCTAAGGCATGAGCTGTACGCGGGGACGTACCGTTTTGGTCAACGGCAGACCGACCCTCGCCGCAAACGTGCCGGTCATCCCAACTCGGGACGGGTTGTTGTAACCCCGGATAAATACCATGCGTTGATTCCCAATCACTGCCCTGTTTACATTACCGAAGAGCGCTACCGCCGCAACCAAGAACGCATCAAGAACAATCGTTTTGGGAAAACGTCCAAAGGCAGTGTAAGAAATGGCGCAAGTCTATTGGCTGGCATTCTGTATTGTGCGCGGTGTGGTCGGCGTATGGCAGTTACGTATTCTTCGGGTGTGTTGCGTTACTCCTGCACGACGGGACGCATTGACGCGAGCAAGCCACGTTGCCAGTCCCTGTCGGGAAAAAAGCTAGATGAACTTGTCGCGGAAAAAGTCCTTAAGGCCCTGGAGCCAGCGTCATTGGAAATTAGCATCATGGCGGCAGGTGACCTTCAAGCCGAACGTCGGCGAGTCGACGACAATTGGAAGCAACAACTCGAACGAAGTCGTTTCGAAGCCGATCGGGCTCGACGGCAGTACCAAACAGTTGAACCAGAGAATCGTCTGGTCGCTCGTGAGTTGGAACGACAATGGGAAACAGCACTTGAGCAGAGTCAGTCTATGGAGCAAGAGTACGCACGCTTTCGCCAAACGAGCTCCACGACTCTCACAAAGGAACAGCAAGCGGAGGTTCGATCGCTATCGGAAAACCTGCCATCACTCTGGAGTGCTCAATCCACAAATAATACAGACCGACAACGAATCGTTCAGTCACTCATTGAACGCGTTGAAGTAAACGTGTTGGGAGACACCGAACAAGTTGACGTTTCGGTGCAATGGTCGGGCGGATTTACCAGTCAGCATGAACTGGTGCGTCCCGTGCGGCGTTACGATCAAACGGCGGACTTCGCACGGCTTAAAGCTCGATTGATCGAACTCAGGAACGCTGGGCGATCCTACGCAGAAATTGCCACGGAGCTCAACAGCGAAGGATTCCACCCTGCCAAACAAACTAAACTGTTTAACAAGGCAATTGTCAGTCGGTTCGCAAAAAAATACTGCAACGAACTAACGACCACGAAAAACTGTGCACCGATACAACTCTCCGAGCACGAGTGGACCATCGTCGGTCTATCCGAGGAACTGGGCATCCCACGAAGCACATTGCATTCGTGGAAACAGCGAGGCTGGTTGCGAGCCCACCGTCAACTTCCGGGTTATCATGGCCAAATTATCTATTGGGCTAGTGATCAGGAACTCAAGCGGCTACTTCAATTGAGAAAAACGGATTGGAACTTTGGCGACCCGCCCTTACCAAAAGAGTTGACCATGCCGATTACCAAAGAGAGCAGTGGCGGCCAAGGCTGCAACGACAGCGAGGATGTTGCCAAGAACGATCGAAACTAGTAGCTGTATAGCGATACGAAAGGACTTAGTATGACTGACGCTTCAGCAGGTGCGCGAAGCTGCTCGTCGGATTGCCTGCGCAAACAATCTCAAGCAAATTGGTTTGGCGCTGGCGAACTTTGAGTCCAGCCATCAAAGGTTTCCCGAAGGATCAACCTATGGGACCCACCTTTCCTGGAGCGCTCAAGTTCTGCCATTTCTAGAATTGCCAAATCTTTACGAACAAATTGATTTCGATGCGCGGTTCGACAGTCCCGTAAATCGGCCCGTTCTTGAGAACCGGCTTGTTGCATTTACGTGTCCGTCATCATGGAAGACGTATCCTGGGTTCACCGACTACTGTGGAATTTCCGGATCCTGGCTGAGCGCCAGCAACAGCATGGGGTCCAGAAACGGGGTGTTGTTTCCATCGCCCAAACGCTCTGGCATCAGAGTAGAGGAGATTCGGGATGGACTTTCGAACACCATCGTCGTTGCCGAAGGCGTCGCAGTGACAGAACGAAACTATGGTTTTTGGGGGTGTGGCCTCCATTGTTTTTCACATGATGACGGCCCTGTCAATAATCTTGACGGGGGATTTAAAGAGATCGCCAGCAGTCACCGAGGCGGAGCTCAGGTGGTCTTCTGCGACGGATCCGTTCATTTTCTTTCGGCCGATGTGACGGGGAATGTCATCGGCGCACTTTGCACACGAGCCGAACAAGAAATAGCAGTTGAGTTTTGACTGCGAGGTTTAGACCTCCAGTCTGTTTTTGTTTCTCTAGAGAAGAGGATAGGGGTATGAGACGAGTATTGATTTTGAGCTGTGCGTTTGTTGCTCTGACGATGTTTGCTGTCGATTCGGCACAAGCGGGCTCGGGCAAAGGGCGAGGGAAGAGCAACTCTCGAGTTGAAGTGACCAACTTTAATGCGGTAGACACCGAGAATGGTGACATCCGTGTTTGGTTGCTTACCGACGAAGAAGCTGCGGATCCTCCAGGCACCAAAGCGGAAGCCGACGAGTTGAATTCTGTTGTGGTCGCCGCAAATTCGATGGTCCAGTTTCGACGGTCAGAGGGGGATTATGTTTTGGTCGGTGCGAATGAAAGCCAGTATGCAGCGCTCGCCGACGAAGATGGCTTCACCGCCGGTGAGAATTTTGCTGTTCTAGCGTTTTCACTTGAGGATGGAGAAACGAAGGAGTTGGGAGTAAGCAATACGAGTGCCGAAAATCTTCTGCCTGCAATCGCCGAAAATGGCGACGATGATGACGACGACGATGACGACGATGACGACGATGACGACGATGACGACGATGACGACGATTCTTAGGCGTCGTCCCTATTCTTGATAGACCTCGACCGTCGTGAACAAGCGTTGTGGTACAGCATGGTATTGAACCGATCCCAATTAAAAAATGTTGCGATGTCGATGATCGCTGGAATCCTTTTGGGATTTGCCTGGCAGGAATGGATTTATGGCTGGTTGGGACTTCTTGGGCTGGGGATTTTTTTCCTGGTTCAATTGGAGGTCAAGAGTGTTTGGGCCGCGGCAGCGAATGCAGTGGTTACAGGTTTGGTTGGATTTCTCATTTCGTGCAGTTGGCTTGTTTACACGATTGGGTTTCTAGCGAACACGGACGGATGGTTGAGTACGATGCTCATGGTGAGTGCCTGTTTGTTTCAAGCGGGCACTTTCCTGTTTTTTGCGTTGCTGCTTTATTGTTTTCCCAAGTCGCCCTGGCGTATTTTGATCGTCCCGGCCGTTTGGCTGATTGCGTCGAAGCTTTTCCCTGCACTTTATCCCTGCGAAGTTGGCGGCCTCTTGGTTGACCAACTGGAGTTCTGCCAGCTCGCGGAGTTGGGTGGTGTTTTCCTAGTATCTTATTTCGCTGCGACACTGGCGATGGCATTTCCTCTTCTTTGCGGCCGGCTTTTTTATCGTTCCGATTCGCTCCACTCGTTCAAGCAACGATGGATTTCCCTGGCGATCATCGGAGTTCTGATGATTGGCGTCTATTGCTGGGGGATGCAACGTATTCGACAGGTAGAGACACGAATCGAGCATGCCGAGATCTCAGGAGAAGGGATCAATGTTTTCGTTGTTCAAGTCGATACGGAAACGGAGAATGCCCACTTGCGGATGTACCAAACCAGTCGCCAAGTTTCCGGAAAAGCAGATTTGATCCTTTGGCCAGAGTGTGCTTTGGGCAGCTACAACCAACGCTGTGTCCAACTTGTGACCGAGGCAGAAAGTAAAGAGAGTGCGGGTCGGGATGCTCCCCATCCTTTTCCTCAGCTTGCCAGTTCACTGATCGCAGGAGCCGATACCTATCGTATCAATTCGGAGGAGCGGTCCAAGTTAAATTTCGTTTCGGCATTAATGGTAAATCGTGACCAGATCGTTGGCCGTCACGACAAAATCGTACTGATGCCTTATGGAGAGTTCATTCCAGGCGAATCGATTTTTCCCCAGTTGCGTAAGTGGTTTGGCTCATCACGTCTCATTAGTCGAGGTGACCAACCGAAGCCGATCGGCGAGGTCAACGGGATAAAGATCGGCACCCTGCTTTGTTGTGAAGACATGTATCCTGAGCTTTTTAGGCAGCTGGCCGATCAGGGAGCCCAAGTTCTGGTATCGCTGGGCAATGGGATGGCCTTTGATTCGGAAATCGCCTTAAAACAGCATTTGCGAAATGCCAGGCTTCGGTCCGTGGAAAATCGAAGTTATTTTATTCGATGCACAAGCCGAGGCGTTTCTGCATTAATTCGGCCGACGGGAGAAATTGACGCTCAAATTCCTTGTATGGAGGATGGGGCGTTTTTGGCTCGAGTGAATGCCATTCGGTTTCAAAAGACGTACTTTACTCGTCACGGCTCCTACGTCGTCTGGGTCTTGATTTTTGTTCCGATCGCGGTCGTGCTAATACTGCATTTGTTGGCGCGATGGGAAAAACTCAAGTCGCCTGATAGGGGATCACCCAGGTCTAGCGATTCTTGAATTCTTCTCGACTTAGGAATCCGTCGTTGTTGAGATCCAAGCGTTGGAATTCATCAATTTTCTCCTGAGTCCATTCGTCAGAGAACTCCGCCATTTTAATTTTGCCGTCGCCGTCTAAATCGTTCGCATCCGCGGAACTTCGCGATGAGCTGGCATTGTCGCGGTTGCGATCACGACTTCGCGAATCGGCTCGAGAAGGCTCGCGTTCTTTGTCCTTGTTTTTTGCCTTGTATGCATCGAACAATTCGTCCAAAGTCACGTTGCCGTCCTCATTGGGATCGTGATTCTCAGGTGGCCGGCGAAAGCTCTCCATTTCATCTTTGTCGATGACCTCATCTTTATTCTTGTCGTAGCGTTCCATCATTTTTTCGGCGTATTCACGATAACGGTCTTCATTATTTTCGCTGTCGTCGTTTTGTCGGCCCGAATCTCGATTCCCAGAATCGGAACCCTTTTGCCTGGCAGCAGCTTCCGCGGCAGCTTTGGCTCGGGCCCGCGCGCTAGAGCCCCGTGAGTCTTCGCGTTGTCGCTCGTTGTCTTTGGACCGCTCTTCTGAGGCGCGTTCTTGAGCCGCTTTTTCCGCAGCCGCACGGGCTTTGGCTCTGGCGTCAGAGGAGTCAACCGAAGAGCGTGAGTCGTTGCCGCGATCTCGGGTGTCGCCCCGTCGAGAGTTGTCATCGCGACGCGAATTGTCGTCCCGTCGATCTCGTGAGTCGTTTCTTGAGTTATTGTCGCGGCCTCGTCGCGAATTCGAATCGTTTCGATCGCCGTTTTCGGCTGCCGAACGTTGTTTATATCTTTCCGCCAATTCATTCTTGGATATCATTCCGTCTTTATTGCTGTCAGTCTCTTCAGGGCTTGGACGTCCCCATTGTCCCTGTTTGATTTCGTTTGGATCCAGTTTGCCATTCTGGTTGGAGTCGTAGCGGTCGAGTGTGCGACTGACTTCTCGCATTACGGAATCACCGTACTTTTTCTGCAGCAATTCAGGGTTCGAGATCGAACCGTCTGGAGAGAAGTTTTTTACCGGATCGATGTTGCCTTGCTCAATTCCAAATCCTGGAACCTTGCGAACAATCTCTTGTTTGGCTGCGGAGCGTTGTTGTTGATTTTTTTTCGTCTTGCCGAGTGATCGGTTGACGATATCAGAAATCAGAATTGGCTTGTCCGTGGCGAACCCTAGATCGCGAACATAGTCAGATAGTCTTCCTCGGAGTTCGCCTGGATCTATTTGTCGATTCTTGTTGGTGTCAAGTCGCTCAAGATACTCGGTCGGGTCCCATCCGCCTCGGTCACGATCTCGCCGATCATTCCTGTCTCGTCGGTTGTCCTGCGATAGGGCTGGAGCGGCAAGGATGACAATGCCGACTAAGGCTAGAAGCATTATGTAAGGCGATTTCGCCATGGGACTTTTCCAAAATTCGTCGTTACGATAAAAACGGGCGCAAGACTTTGCCACCTATTTAACCCGGAGTTTCCGATTGGGTTTCTCTCTCCATATTAAATCAAGACTTTGGGATTTGGAACGGAATCCGCTGGAAGTGCCGTTAATCCGCCTGTATCGATATTCAGGAGTACTTTGACCGATGGGTGCTATTAATCGCCGTTTTGCGAGAATCCTTGTACAATTGATCCAAACGCGTGTTTGACCGCATCCTCAGTTGAACCGATAATAGCAAAGTTAGCTGATTCGCAAGCATTTGAGTTATATTTTCCTCCACCTCGTGAGATCTTGATGTCTCAACTCTGTCCAAATTGCCAAAAACAGTTAAAGGGATTTGCTGTTGGTTGTCCCTATTGTGGATGGAATCTGGCTGAAAACATCCAGGGCGAGGCCCCGGAAGTCTCTTCCAGGATTGATGCCTCAACAGACCACCTTGATGCAATTGACGAGGGTAATTTTCCTGTTGCGCTTGAGCTATTGAACAAAGCAATCATCAATGGAACTGACGATGAACTGGGCGAGCTCTATTCGCTTCGCGGCTATGTGCATTTGAAAATCGAAGAGTATGTCAAAGCCGAGAGCGATTGTGATCAAGCCATCTCGCGGCATCACAATCAGCCTCAGACTCTGGCTTGGCGAGCAGCCGCTCGGGGCGAGCAGGACAAGTGGAGAATGGCTTTCGATGATCTCGCCAAGGCCTATGAGACTTCGACTCGTGACCGTGATCAATACTTGCAGCTCATGCAGGCCTACAGTGAATCAGCCCGCGAGTTTTTTCAGGAGCAGATTACCCAGGGGAATGATGGCGCTGATGTCTTTTTTGATCGCGCTTGGGTCTACCTGAAAGCGGGAAAGCTGAACAAAGCCGAGCGTGACTTTCAACAAACGCTGGATCGTGAACCCAGCCATGCGGGTGCCGCAGTTGGCTTGGCGGAATTGAAGTTTGACCAGAATGATTACGAATCTGCGATGGATCTGTCGGAGCGCGCCTGGGACGACGAAAAGTGGAATCGCAAGTCGCTTGAGATTCATGCTCGGGCGGCACACGAATTGGGTCGCCCCCAAGCTTGCTTTAAGGATCTCAAGAAGTTGCGGAAACTTGTTGGCCAGGATTCCCGCTTGGCCTATCAATGTGGTGTGCTTCGTAGTTCACTCGGTGATCATGTCGGGGCGATTGCCGATTTGACTCATGCCTATCAAGCAAACCAGTTCAACTATCCGGCGCTCTTGAAACGGGCTGACTGCTACTCGGCAATTCGAAACTTTGCTTTGGCCGAAAAGGACTACCTGCAATTTGTCAAATCGAATCCAGAAGACGCGGAAGTTTATGCTCGACTTGGACAAGTTTATTTCTTGCAGAAGCGATTGAATCAGGCATTGGAAACGTTTGACTTGGCGCTGGCGATTGACGAAGTCTGTTTCGAAGCGTTCCTGGGCCGCAGCAAAGCGTTTCTCGAAAAGAAGCAATACGATCTTTCGCTTACGGAGTGTGAGAAGGCAATTCGACTGGACAATACGCGAGCTGAGGTTTTCGGAATTCGCGCCCAGATTCTGTTCGGTCTATGTCAATACTCTAATGCGATCGAAGATTTCAGTCGCAGTATCGAAAAGTCACCGACAGATCAGGAACGCGCCAGTCAGCTATACCGGAGAGGGACGGCTTATTACGAACTCAACCAGATCGAAAATGCGATCGCAGATTTTGATTCGGCGACGGATTTGTGCCCCAACCACGCAGGAACCTGGATTTGGCGTGCGGCTGGCTATGCACGTTTGGAACAATTTTCTGAAGCCATCATCAGCCTGCAAAGAGCGATCGCCGTTAGGCCCTCCTCGGCCCAACAGTACCATGCGATGGGCAAGCCTGTTGCTGAAGCAGCGATTGAGTACTTTTCCCATCGACTTCAGCGTGGTCATGCCGATGATCCACAAGCTTATGCGGATCGTGCGTTGGCGCATTCCTTTCTTGGCAAAACGGACTTGGCTATTGAGGACTACACGCAAGCTTTGGAAAAGAGTCCTGAAGACGCTAGTATTTTGATTCGCCGCGCCCAGATGCTGGCTCGACAGGGCGATCACGAGTCGGCAATTGATGACTATACCAAGGTGATCCGCAGCGATCCCAACAACCATTGGGCCCGATACTGCCGTGCCGTTTCGCGAAGCACTTGCGGGCAAATTGACGAGGCCAACTCAGATATTTTGAAATCCATCAAGCTGGCGCCCAAACATCCCCGTTACCATGTTCTGAATTCTGAGATCTTACAAAAGAAGAAAGAGATTGCGCGGGCCATCAAAGCCTACGATAAAGCGATTGCCTTGGATCCTCACGATCCCTCACTCTATGCTCGCCGTGGAATTGCCCAAATGGGGCAGCGACAGTATTTAATGTCGATTCACGATTTTACTCAGTCCTTGGAGTTGCTTCCCAATCAGGCAAGTTTGCTGGTGGGTCGCGGCCAGGCATTTTTGAGGTTAGAGCAAGCGACATCGGCCCGTCGCGATTTTGAAAAAGCGCTGGGGATCGACGATTTGGCCGTCAGAGCTTACACCGGACGAGCTGCGTCGTTGGTGATGATGAACGAACATGAGCCGGCACTCGTCTTTTTGACAAAAGCTTTTCATCGATTTGACAACCCACGCGAACTTGCTGAATTGCTTTTAGCACGTGGCAAGCATTTTTACAAAATGGGACGTTTTGGCCCTGCGATCGGGGACTTTACTTCGATTATCGAATTGTTGCGCGACCAAAGGCCCGCCGCTGTTGGGGCGGCCAGGTACGCACGTGGCCTTGCACTGGTGCAACATGGAGAAACAGATCCCGCCAAACGCGATTTTCGTAAATGCCTCAGTGCACTTCCAAACCACGTAGGTGCCGCCCAGGCCTTGGAGTATTTGACCCACGGTGAAGGCGAAGCACCGTCCGTATTGAAACCTCCAACGGAAACGATTCGCCCTACCCGTCCACCCGTCCTTTCTGGTCCGTCTGAATTGATTCAGAACGGCGTAGATCAATTTGCCAACGAAGCGCCTTATGATACATGGATCTTGCGGACTGAGGATCGCAAGGAATACGGTCCTGTGAAGAAGCAAATCTTGGATCAATGGGGGAAAGAAGGTCGGCTGGATGAAACGATGCGTTTGATGCGGGCCGATTGGAACAAGTGGAAACGTATCTCCAAAGTGTTCCCTCAATTCGCGCCGCCCGCTGCAGCTTTTGAATCAATGGATGATGTGTCGCTCATTCCCAAGCCGGCGATCGAGGATCCGGATATGGAAGTCCCTGAAATTGGATCCGGTCAAGCCAAGTTTTCAGGGCTTGAGTTTCCAGAGTTGGATGCTGGCGACGGGGCCTGATCTCAAAATCGTGAACCGAAGTCGGATTAGATCGTGTGTTCGCTTCGCCCATCAATGTGTACTTCCGACTCGGTTACCTTTAACGTAATGCCACTGAATCAATGGTGACAGAATCCCAAGTCGCGAAGTGGATTGTCGATTGCGACGGAAGTTGCCGCGATGTAACGTTCACTCCTACGTCAAAATCAGCCGTCGTCGCGTTCGTCAGATCGCTTCTTCTAAGGTACGCCGTGTCGTTGGCGAACGACAACAATGGAATAGAAAGATCGCAACAACTTAAATCTGATGATCCGCTACACGCCATTGATGGCTACGTTCATATTGTTTTGGCGGATGGCGGTGGCATGATTTCGCAACTTCAACTGTTCATTGACGCGGATCGCGACGACAACAAGCATTGCGTCGAAGTAACGTTCTTCCCAAACGATATTGATGCAAAACAATTTTCACTGCCAGCATTTCGGTCCCTGATTGACGACTGGAACGCTTTATTGAAATCTGACAACTATTTTGTGCGATACGAAAATGCCAGCTGGGATTTATACAATCCTTCTGGGCTTGGCATGATCTATTCTCGCAATCAACCGCCTGTGGCATAATAAATCGATGCACACAGAACTCTCATCCGGGCGGGTTCTAGTGGTTAGGTTTTCGTTTGTGACCGGTGATCCTAGTCGCTATCCGCCTTGAAAACAGCAGATGAAAACATGCTCGATTGCTTATATGTTGTTTGTCACGGCTGCCATACCAACGTTTTTTACTCTATCTAAATTGATGTGGGGGAATTGGCATCTGGGGGATATGGCGGACTTTATCGCAATCGTCACGCATGGTTTATCTATCGTGCTGTTTTTTCACCTCGTTACGAAGTTCCTGGGGCTCAGTTCTGTTTGCTGTTCATGAAATGTTTGTGTTCTATATCGTCAAATTTTTTGTGTGTAGTATCATCGCGGAATTTACTATGCGAGTATTGGAAAAAAGAGTACGATGGTTAGGCTGCCCGCAAATCGGCGGATAACGCTGCGTTCTCCAGTTAGGTTGAAAACATTGGACAGCCGATCGACAGGATTGTTGGTCGATGTCGGTAAGATCGATGCCTCCCAAATTAGAGAGCTATTTTTCAACCAATCGTCTCAGTTTCAAACCTATCAATGCACACGAAGCTGCGGACTGGGCTGGTTGCTTCGCGGGTGATTGGCTTCGCCAATTTGGTCATCCGCTCCACGACAAATTAACACTTTTCGCTGCGATTTGGTGATCGCGACCATTGTCCGTCAAATCTTACAATAATCGCAGATGCAAGAATTGAATGATTACAAAACGGTAGCCATTTTTGACACTGCGGTCTGTGCCTGGATTTTTCGAAACCGGCTATCGGATTTGGGTTTGAATCCAGTCATGTTGAATGAACATCTGGTTGGGATAGTTTGGATATACTCAACTGCATATGGTGGAATTAAGATTCAACTTCCTGCAAAAGAATTTGAACAATATGAACAGATGAATCTTGGCCCGATCAGAGACGGAGACGAATCCAAACAAATCACAGGAGTCTCTCGTGGCTTACAACTCACAAACCGATGGGAGTTTAGGCTCACAATTGCCGTCGTAGTGTTCACGGTCCTCTACCTTTTAGGCTCGTCGTTTGGATGGATCGATGAATTAAGTCCAGACAGCTTTTGTCCTGTTGGCGAATCGGGATGGTAGTATTTCCGGATGACTATGTGTTTTTGAAGCGATTGCCAAGTGATTTTCCCGTTTGAGAAAGCGCGAAGCTGATCGCAGTCGGGGATATTGCTTTGGATTCGGTTGTTGTTCGATGTGCTCAGGGTACAATCTTTTGCGCTGCTTCGATTTTAGGTTGGCCACGTCAACCGTCGGCTCGGTTGACTTTGATGCGTTGTCCCGCTTGAGCCAGAATTGATGTTTGAGACTTCCGATTTGTTTCTGTTTGCCACAGCGGCGAGCGTGTTGGTTATTATCCCTGGGCCAAACTCGCTTTTTATCATTGCGCGCAGCGTTGAGCAGGGGCGTGCGGTTGGCATCGTGTCCTGCATTGGTGTATTAATTGGAACTCTCTTGCACGTGGCTGCTGCCGCTTTGGGACTGTCAGCTTTACTTGTTTCATCGGCATTGGCATTCAATTTCGTGAAATATGCTGGCGCGGCATATCTGATCTATCTCGGACTCAAAACTCTTTTAAGCGACGATAGGGTCGACCAGAAAACGGACATAGTAGAAAGAAGCCTTCGCCGGGTTTTGTTTCAGGGAGTAATTGTGAATGTACTTAATCCAAAGTCCGCACTGTTTTTTGTAGCGTTCCTTCCACAGTTTGTTGATGTTAGCAAAGGCTCAGTAGGCGTACAGATTCTGATATTGGGTTTGATTTTGGCTGGACTGGGAACTCTGGCTGACATGTTTTATGCGCTGATTTCAGGTAGCGTCTCCAATTTGTTTCGCCAGAACCTGAAGTTCCTGAGGGCACAGAGATATATGGCTGGGACAGTTTACGTTGGACTCGGATTGTTGACGGCGTTTAGCGGATCGAAACGAACGTCATGATTTTCGATCCTGCGGAGTCGTGGGGAACAAATAAGCTTTTGACATCGTAGAGCGGTACGAGCGTAGCCGACGCTCATGTGGTCTGTTCAAGAAGCCCGTAGCGATAGAGTGAATCTATCTATGGGAAATGCTTCGAGTCTGGTGTTTCCAAGGCAAGTGAATCGTTGGTCGTTCCAGTTGGAAGTCGTATTGCGTCGATGCAGGCTTTTTGCCCAATGTACTTGTTGGCGAAACCGGCTTGCTGGTAAGCCGGCAGGATTCGTGAAATCTGGGTGGGATCGCAGCTTTTGAAGTGGTTAGATTGGTTCAAGAGATTCTCCTTGTAGAAATGTACTACAACGAGAACTGAATGCTTCAAGTAGGCAGCAATGCGAATAAAAAAACTTGTTACAATCAGATTTGCCGCGTAGCGGCTTACTTGAACAAACGGATGAACACAAAGCCACAAAGGCCGGGCTGGTTCGCTTCGCTCGTTCACGTCAACCCCGTTCCGATTTTCCTTGGCGTTATCCCGCTTGAACAGTGTTTTGAACGAGAAAAGCAAATCTGAGAACTCCTGGCGTTTTTCGCCCAGCTGTGATCCCCCACTTGGGAACACAGCCTCTTTCGGGTTGCGGCACTTGCTTTTTGCAACCGTTTTGGTCTCAATACCTTTGTCATCATTCGTTCATCTGGATCTTCCGACTCGTATGGCTGCGGTAACGTTTATAACCGCGATATCAATCATCTTCGCGGTGACATTAAATCGCCGAAGAACATTTGTCGGCGCGTCACGCATCGTCATTCTTATGGGACTAGGGGTCGTGATCTATTCGATTTCAATACTCGTTCTGATCGCGTTACTAACTGGCCCGCGTGAATGGGGAGTGCTATTCTTTGTTCCGATGTTTGGTTCGGCGTTGCTTGCCGCGTGTGCGTTGGTCGGGACAATCATGGCCTTGTCAGCGATCGCCTGAGAACTAACTGGCGATGGATTCAATTGATATCGTTAGACTACTTTTTATTTGGCTAACTCGAATCATGTGGGCAACTCCAAAACGAACTGGCGGACTTCGCATTCGTGGGCACCTCGCCCATCGGGATGTGCGGAATGCGATTGTTCGTTTTGCTCGATGGATTCGGACGGAATATTGCTTCCCCGTTCGATGTCCCGTCTACCTTTCCCCACATTACCGGTTAACTATGATCGACGGATCGATTGTTACGGCATCGTTTTTTGCACCTTGGGATTCTAACGTCGAACCGTACATACGTATCGCTACGGGAGACTA
Organism: Mariniblastus sp.; assembly: GCA_965224765.1. GTDB lineage: Bacteria > Planctomycetota > Planctomycetia > Pirellulales > Pirellulaceae > CAZDBA01. The sequence continues at coordinate 41,552 of CBDDAC010000006.1, read as the reverse complement.
TCGACCGCCGCGTTCACGCTACAATCGAAATAACGTTCTCGCGGGTTATCTTCACTCATTGGCTCACGAACTGGTGCACTATTGGCAATGGGTTGAATCCGGTGACACCACCGAACGCGGTGTGATCGTGCGGGCTGGCTCCATCGTTGGTGCATACGCTTTGACGACGGATAACCCATGATTCAATCGTCGGATAACAAATTAGCATTTGACATCGTGGGGCGAGGTACGAGCGTAGTCTCCGAGTCTGCGTACTTATTGTCCGGCGTGCTCAATCAGCGAGAAACCTAAGAGCGATGCAATTTTATTGCTTGCCGTCATCGTTCGCACCCACCCACTAGGTTCAGAATGTGACGTTTTAACTTCTACTTGGCACCGTCGTCGGAAAAAGAGACTGTGTGACACTGTGAGTGCAAGTGTCACACCACCAGAATCGAGCGGGCTATTTCAGAGTGCACTCGCAAGTCCGGCTTAGCGTGCATCGAATTGTTATCTGGCGACTGGGCCAGTTACGGTAACTTGCGCAAGAAATTTTCGAGCTGCTCTTGCGCAAAGACTTCGTAGTGCACAACGCGCTCTTCGAATTCCAGCAAATACTCCTTGTCCTGCGGGTAATACTTGGCAATTTCGTATTCATCACCAGCAAAGCCCTAGTCTTGCCGTGCCATATTCTCGCAATCATCTGCTATTTCTCGCTCAGTGTTCAATCTGCAGAAGTTAAGCTGGATAACGTTAGAGCCCACCGAGTCCGGACGATGGATCTTCAATTCAAAATGCACGCGCAAGCCGGACTTATTGTAAACCCGCACTTCGGTGCATCACATAGTTATGACCGTTTGGCGGGGTGTTTTGTGAAAAAGTGCCCGTGTGCCAAACGGCCATTTTCGTCTTTGTGGTAATTGTATTGGAAGCATCGCTGCTTAGAACATCGCACGTCAAATATCATTGGATCATCGACGGCAGAGACTCGTCCGTTGCAGATCGGGCATTCAAGCTGAACCTCACGTTTGCATTGGATATCATCAATAAATCGCTGAATCAGTCCATAGAAGCAGTGGTTTATGGAAACCCGACGCGTCAGCGAGGACGTGTCGGGTTCGTCCTCGCTGACGCGTCTAGGTTGTGATTAAATCAACTGGGCTGGAGCAAGTATTTGTTTTGCGCTAAAACTTAGTAATGAACAATAAAAAAAGAGTGTTTGCACGAGTGCAACGGCCAGAACGTCATCAATCAGAATGGAAACCTTTCTGCCTCGACGAACTTCTTTCGACAGACCATCGTGCTCGCGTGGTTTGGGAATATGTAGAGTCATTGGATTTTTCAAAGCTTTACGGAAAGATCCTGGCAGTGGAAGGGCGTGCAGGACGGACGCCGGTCGATCCGAAAATTCTTCTTTCACTTTGGATGTTCGCGACGCTCGAAGGGATCAGCAGCGCCCGTCACGTGGCACGGTTGTGCGAACGCGACCTTGGCTACATGTGGATTTGCGGCGGAGTCAGCGTCAACCACCACCTCTTGAGTGATTTCCGCTCAACCAACCCCGAGTTCTTTGACGAGCTTCTCAGCGAAACGGTCGGCACGCTGATCTCGCAAGGTTTAGTTGAACTCGATGTGATTGCTCAAGATGGGATGCGTGTTCGCGCCAGCGCTGGTGGAGGTTCGTTTCGCCGCCAAGGCACGCTCACAGAAAGCTTGAGCCAGGCCAAGCAACGCGTAGAACAATTGCGAGCAGAAATGGACGATTCTTCTATCGGGCAAACAAGTCGTTCAAAGCAAGAAGCGGCTCAACTTCGCTCCGCCGAAGAACGCCAATCACGGCTCGCTGACGCTCTGGAACAACTTCAAGAACTTCGCGCCCGCAAAGAAAAACGCAAGAAGGGTAGCGGTGCTGAAGCTCGTTGTAGCACAACAGACCCTGACGCCCGCAAGATGAAAGTGGCCAGCGGTGGCTACCGTCCTTGCTACAACGTTCACCTTGCGACGACAGCAGATTCTCGTGTAATCCTCGACGTGGAAGTCAACAACAATGGCAGTGACGGCGGGCAGATGAGCGTCATGCACAAAAAAGTAGTTGCTCGGCATGGCGAGGTTCCAGAGAAAATGCTGGTAGATGGCGGCTTTACGACGCACGCTGATATCACGTTGCTTGAAAGGCAAGGCACTGCGGTTTATGGTCCGATTCCTAAAGAAGCAAAGCTGCTAAAAAACGGCAACGATCCGCATGAACGTCAGCCGAAAGACACCGACGAGGTGTTCAAGTTTCGGCAGCGAATGGCAACGGACTCAGCAAAGGAACTTTATAAAGCGCGGCCTTCGATCGCAGAGTTTCCTAACGCGGAGTTCCGCAATCGAGGGCTCCAGCAGTTTCGAGTTCGAGGTTTGGCTCGAGTGCAATCGGCAACGTTACTCGTAGCGTTGACGTTTAACTTTATGCGTTGGATGGCGTTAAAGGGCGTCAAAGCGGCGATTTAAAGCAGAAAGGACGCGATTGAATGCTACAAAAAGCAACCAATCGAAACACAAAAACATACCAAGCCTGAAAACGGCAAACAAAAATTCAAAATCAAAAATCCAGCGCCAAAATTTCGCTAAAACTGTCGCTGCAGAATTTAATCACTACCTAGTCGGGCGGAATGTGGATGTTCAGATGCCGTTGGCTACTGAGTCAGCCACCAGTCGAAGCAGGCGGTTTTGCTGGCTGTGGCTTCTCCTCCCGGTCGTTGCGCTCCCGACCCTCCTGGTGGAACGGTGTTCGATTTTTGGCATCCGGTTTTTAGCGCCAATATCATCTGAAAACTATCCCAGTCGAAAATGTCACAGCCTCGCTCGGTGAAGAGCCTCGCAGTTTGGGGCAATTGGTGTTTATGGTTGATTCCGGCCTTTTTGCTCCTCCATGATTTCTTTGCCCCTTTCAACTGCCCTCAACAGCTGGTTTTCGTCGCTTGCCAATCACGAACAAAGACGAGTCTGTATCTACTTTTCCTTCAAGCCTAAAGATCGGCTGATCTTCTATTAAGGTTACGCAAAGAATACACATGTCAGACAGTTTTTGGTTCTTCAGCATCTCTCTCAATGCCTCATCGCCATCTGGTCAAACAGCAGTCTCCATCTCGACTACAAGTTCAAGTGGGGCAACTCTGCAATCATCCAACGCATTGACTACTAACTCGCAATAATCGACCTTACTTTGTTCGTCCCATTTCCACCAATCAGAAACGGTTGACTCCAGAGGTTCAATTTTTGCCGGCTCATTAACGGTTGGCGGGTACGTCTCTCGGGTGGGTGGTTCCGTAGTTTCAGTCACGCCTGCATGGCGAACGAAATACTGAGATTCAGGCAAACAGGCGTACTGGCTAACTCCAATCACTTTTTAACGGAGTTTGTTGTGTCCCCTTTGAAGATCTTCACCCTAGCGTTGTTGCTTGGATTGTTCACGCCATCTGGTTCGAAGGTTTACCTTTGATAACGGCGTGGAATTCTATGACTTCAAGCGATTGAAATGGAGCCTGGTAGTCAACGTTTACTTCGCTGATCCTGACCACTGCGGTTACGTAGAACCAATGAAAACACCAATGGATTATTGCGTCAATACTTTCCAAACCGAACACTCCACCGTAAAACGAAAAACCGAAGTATGTCGGTTTTTATTAGTTAGATTTCCTTCGCTTCTCGGTTATCTTGAACGTTATCTGCTCTAAACTTTTGTGATTCAGGCCCTCTTCGATGAATATTGCCGTACGTGATACGATCAAAAATGATCTGCATGACATATTTCGAATCCGCTTGGATCCTCTCGTCCGACCACATCAATTCAAATTAAAGTCTGAGGACAAAATTGCATTGCTGTTGACCCTGGGTAGTTGACAGACCTTGTATCCAGCGACGGTCCATCGCTAGGCAGCATTCTCCGACAGAAACGCTCGTAAAATTCCGTGAATTACTTGACCCTGACGGTAATTTCGAGGGCGTTGTTTCTGTTCACACACGCGAAACGGCTCGTTGCATTTCAACTGCCATTCGAATGCCTACTCCACAATCAGAGTGGGAATGCGATCTACGTATCGTTACGTGCCTCCCAGCGGCAGAGATTCGTCCACTGACGCCCATTGTGTAGCGTCAAGTCGGCGTATCGGACGTCTCCCCTACGTTTCACGTAGACCGTCGCCTTTGCGGGAAAGCTGTTCGTGAACGTATGGGGAAAATTAAAAACCTTGCTTTTCCTGGATTTTTCGTGATGTAATTTCCTTGTGTATGTCGCATAGGAGATTGAAGACTCTTTCTCCAAAACGAAAAAAGGAAATCCATAATTATGCTTTTGAAATTGACAACTACAGCATTCATGGCCCTCTTCATGCTTGCAGCACCCCACACGACTTGGTCACAGGATGATTCCGAGAAAGCCATTGAAGCTACTTTTGAAAAACTGGCGGAACTTGGGGACGAACGTGACTGGGAAAACATGAATCAACACATGACGAAGAAAGCTGGAGAGGAGATTCAGGTTAGCCTTATCATGATGGCCTCGAGCATGGGCAGCGAAGAATTAGACCAGATGAGCGCAATGATCCCTGGTTTTGACGACGTTCGGGATGATGTGGCGGAAATTCTGGAGAACCACGGACTCGACGAACTGGAGTTACCCTCGATGATGCGAATGCAAATGGGTGATGAAATGAACGATGAAGACCCGACGGAAGGTAAAGCCGACGAGCTCAATAAAAAAGTGCTTGAGGCGTTGGCTAATGTCGAAAACCGCTGGAAATGCCTGTCCGAATTGGATGAAGCCCTCGCCGACTCTCCTTTAGGGATGGGTGCTGGCTCTGGGATCTTCTCTGGGGCGCTCTCCGACATCGAGGTTCACGAAGATCGCGCACATGCCAAAATTAAATTGACGCCTCCGGCGGGTATGGGCGGTATGCAAATGCAAATGCCTGCGATGCTCGTAAAGTTCGAGAAGGAAGATGGCGAATGGAAGTTTGCTGGTCTCGACATTCACGGAGATCACGATCACGGAGATCACGATCACGATCATGGCAACTGACGCCTCCAGCGGGCAAGGGCAGTATGTAAATGGAAGTTTGCTGGCCCCTTTTCATTGCCTGAATTTCCGTAACTCGTTTGCTAGATGATGTTTAAGCATGGCGCTCGATTCAGCAATCGACCATTTGCCTGACGTCGGTAATATGGTCTCATCGTTCATCGCTCCGTTGCGGGAGCGACGATGTGACAAGCTTTCGTTTGCGACTGGCGACTTTCAAATGTTCTTGCTGCTGACGTCTGTGTTTATTCTGTTTGCCGCTATCGCTCCGCAAAGCATCCTCAATGAGATTCTTGGTTGGACTGGAATCGTCTGCTTCCATATTTGTGTATTTTGCGGTCTTCGGTATGCCTTGTTAAACCGATGACGCCTGGATTTCCGAGAGCAACCGGAGTGCCAAGTGAAACCCTCTTGGACGGTCGCAAATCCCGATCGGCCAGCTCATGGTGATTCGAGACGGTTGTGTACATGTTGCACATGGGAAGGCTCATTTGGTGCGAGGTTATTGGGACGGCGAAGCGGGAGACTCGGCAGTCGGTCATCAAAACCCCCAACTGCTCCGCTGCGTCACTTCACATCTTTCACCGGAAATCGTTACGAAGTAGCTCGCCTCAAAGTCGGAATTTTTCTGCTCCGAAATACGTACCGACGCCAGGCCTACGACTCGACGCCTAAACAAAATAAAGTCAGTAAACGAAACGTAATCTCGGTAAAAGTGGTGTCCATGTGCAGTGTGTTTCCCAGGTATGCCGAGGTCTCGTTGGAGCTTCTCTGGCGACACACGAATCTCTTCGAAAAGCCTGTTTGTTTTTGACGTTATGTGCGTTTGAGCGCCAAGGAACGCTGCTCCAACTGCGGTTAAAATCAGCAACGTTCGGAGATTGAATCGGATTTTCATGATACTGATTTTACTTGATCTTTGTAGAAAACACTGCCACCATTTTCCCGATGTCGGCAAGATGGTCTCATGTGGCCCATCATTCCACACACATGGCATTCATGGACAAGCCCCCAAATCAGCTCCAGGCGTTCTGGAAGACAGTGCAACACTCCGCTAAGGCCACGTTTGAGACCCGCCAGGAATCTTGCCTGCTGGGGCTTACTCTGTTCATACGAAAGCACACAGAAGCGTTCTTGGAACAGCCAGCTCCGGAAAACGATAACGAGATGTCTGAGCTAAACGTAATGCGGGTGAATCTACGTGGGATCGCAGCGAGTATCATGTCTGCCTCACAATCCGCTGAGTTAAATCCACAGGTTGCAATTCAGATGATGGCAGTTACCGAGGCTTTCTCTGGTCAAGTAACATTGGCGGAATACTCGAGGGATGATTCAGGCAACTTGGCGGGTGAGATTACGAAGATCTGCCAGGCGTAGAAACTGAGTAAGACTTTGTCGCGACCAGCGGATGTTGTGCGCGGCGAAGGAAGGGGCCGTAATCTCCATTCGTGACAGAGCATTAATTGTCGTTTTCTTGGATAAATCGGATGCTGTTTCCATCCGGATCTTTAATATATGTCTCGCGGTTACCCCAGGTCTGGTCCATCGGCTCAAGGTCGATTGCGAGTCCTTTTTCAACCAAACTCGCATGGAGTTTGTCAACGTCATCGACCGTCAGATAAACAACGCCACCCGCTACAGCGTCGCCGGAAAATGATGAAACATGAATCCACGCGTTGTCTCGGCAGAATCCCATATAGCATGGGTCCGGTTTCGCGTCATCGATACGGTAGGCAAATTGACGCTGGAATCCGAGCTTCTGACAGTAGAATTCCTCAGCCGCTTTGGCTGATGCGACATGCAATACGGGAATTGCGAGTTTGAACATTGCGATGCCTTGCCTTTCGCAGATAACTATGGATTACGTGGCTCGATCGCCGGTTGGTTATCAGTTTAGTCTACGTCGCTGAGTCGGTCGAACACATTCCCAATATCAGCCCTGTGACACTGTGAGTGTAAGTGTCACACCATCAGAATCGACCGGGCTACCTCAAAGTGCACGCGCAAGTCCGGCTTATGGTCATTCCGCATCGTGATTGGTTGTCTGCCGCGGGAGCCGGAACGAAGCTCGAAGCGGGTAGACAACAGTTTAAAACAGATTCGGCGAGAATTCAAATAGTGTGATTAGGCTGTGGATAAGTTGCAAACGGTTGCCACTTGAAGATGGCTTGCCGGGACGCTGACGAGTTAATTTCCGGCTGTCGCATTGACGACTCACCGAAGACCTTCGCAGCGCCCCGTTTCGATCACGCAAAACGAACTCTCAGATGATGCCTCTCTGAAAAAGACCACCCCCTTTGGTGCTAGGTCCTGGAGACACAACTTGCTGCGGCTTCACGGCGTTCGTTGAGTGCGATGGGTTTGCCGCTCAGATCCCCTTCAATCTCAAAGTTGGCTACTGCTGCAAATAGTAATTTAACACGAGGTTAAAGGATTCCCCGCCGCTCTGCCTCTTTTCGCAAAGCGGATTTAAGGAACTCTATGTTGTCGTGCATCTGCTCAAGCTACGACGGTCCCCTGGAGTGGCCGGCTCAGACCACATGGTCCAGTTCGTTATATGCTGTAAGCCTTGATCCGGTGTTCTCTGGGTTGCGGCAACACATCGTGTTTCGGGACGTGAGCTAGACAGAAACTCCTAGGTTTCTAGACGCTCTAGCTCACCGTTAGTCGAACAGTATCGACGTTTTCGGACGTTGACGTCGTTTCAAATTGCCTGAAAACCAACTTCTTAGGTGCGTCTCAGGAAGGGCTATTTTCAAGTCGCTGTATCTGCGTGGAGCACGGCGAACGGTTGTTACGCGATCCTTGGGTTTGTGTCGGTTCTGATTGCATGTGGCATCTCGCATCGACCAACATGGTTTTCTAGCCGTTAATCTTAGTAGCACGCTACTTTTGTGAACTTCACAATACTTGCCAAGATATATTCACCTTAGACGAATTACTCCGGGATAGCATTGAAGTTCCCCACCTCTTTGGTTCCAGCAATGCTCCCACCCATCAACCCACCTCAGCCGCGGTATTTCCTACCAGCTGGTTCCAAAGTCCAAGTCTCCAAGGCTGGCACGGATCTTGACTTCAAACCGCACACGACGACGAAGGACATCTATGCGAAGGCCGCCTTTGCCCCGCGGCTACTCAAGATCGACTGGCCAAACATTTAGGCCGTTCGCTAGCATACCAACCCCAGCGGCCCGGTTCCCTCGATCCGATCTCAACCATTTGCCCGACGTCGGCAATATGGTCTCATGGCCCCGTCGCTCCACCCACTAGGCATTCATGAACAAGACCCCAAATCAACTCCATGCCTTCTGGAAAACCGTACAGCACTCCGCTAAGGCCACGTTTGAGTCCAGCCAGGAATCTTGCTTGCCGGGGCTTACTCTGCTCATACGAAAGCACACAGAAGCGTTCCAAGATCAGCCAGCTCCGAACAACGACAACGAGATGTCTGAGCTAAACGTAAAGCGGGTGAATCTACGTGGGATCGTAGCGAGTATCACATCTGCGTCACAAGCCGCTGAGTTGAACCCACTGGTTGCAATTCAGATAATGGGAGTCACCAAGGCTTTCTCTAGTCGAGTTTCTGTCGCGGAGTATTGACGTTGACGAATTTGCACAGCGAAAAGGCAAGAACGCCACACACATGTACTGACTGCCGATTGGGATGCCGGGACTGATCAAGACGTTCTGATCAACGGAATATCTGTAACGGTGTCGAACGTTACGACAACAGATTTCACCGCTCCAGGCTCCGTAACTATCGTTGTCGACAACAATTGCAGCATCTATCCGCTTTGTTGCCAGTTGACAGTTATCGAGCCTCCATTCGATCCTAGAGGGCCGAGTTGCGCCAGTGACTGCTTGGGGCTTTCTGAAGTGCTTGAACTTCCCGCAAACATAGACCATGCGCCGGATCTTGTGGTGTCAAAAGTGATTGATCATGCGTTCATCCCGAACACATCCTGTCGAATCACTTATACGTTGAGCACAGATCGATGGTGTGTAGGCCAACCTTTGCGACTAACAATCGATCTTGAAATGGTCACAGGCAATTTTGCCTCCTTCATTCCAATCAGAGTGTGGTTTAGAGATGGTCTTTGTGGTCAAGGCACGATATCCCAGCCATATGATCCCGATCAATCGGGCCATACTGATATCTGGTATGTCATCCTCAACGTCGCTCAACAGCGATGGTACGAGATGACTTTACCGGCTATCCCTTCGAGCCCTCACTGCTGCGGCTTCACGGCATTCGTTGAATGCGATGGGTTTGAGTCTCAAACCCCTTTCAACCTCCAAGTTGGATATTGCTGCAAATAGTGATTTGACGCACGTAGGTTACCGGTACGGATCACCTGACGCAGCTCCGATGATGCAGAACAGGTGCAAGATCAATCCGGGAACAATTAAAGCTACGTACCCACACAGCGTTGCAAAGAACCAAATAACACCGTTGATGACTTGTCCTTTGTAAAGCTGACCAAGCCCCGGAATAAGGAAGCTCAGCAAGGCAGCGACTAAAGGCGACCACCTCGGTACCAGATGCCCACCAACGCTCGTTGCTTGACTGACGTTGACTACCGTTCGGTTCTCGTTTAGTCGCTGACTTGACTGCGTTCAAAGTCGGCATTGATTTGCATTATCAATCGACCCTTTATCGCTTCGATGTTAATTTCCTGGTTCTTGAGGTCGACTTCCTGGCTCTTGAGCCTAGTGTCCTGGTTCTCGATTTGAGTTTCCAGATTCGAGATTCTGGCATTACGGCCTGCAAAATAAGTCGCCACAACGAGCATGATGACGAGCAGCGTTTTCAAAGTGAACCGTATTCCAATTGGTTTGTTTTCCATAGAAGGCGATCAGTCTTTTAGAAAAAGAAGAAAGGTCAAGACCTTGCGACCTCGCCCCCGTTTTTCCAGGCATCATGGAGTGATTGCCCAGCTCCTTCATGATAAACACGTCGAATTGCGTGAGCAAGGCTTTTAGCTGCTCAACCACCTCAAAACCCCACCGGCCCGGCTTCCCCAATCGCGGCCAGCTCCGACCATTTTGTTAGCGTCAACAATATGGCCCCAGTCCTAGGGTATTCTCATCTTCACCCCAAGCGTGAATGTTCCAATATCAGCCGTGTGACACTGTGAGTGTAAGCAAGTCCGGCTTCGCGCGCATCGGTTTGTTATCCCGCGATTGGTGAAGCCTCACATCGCGTTCGGATTATCAGGCATTTTATCGAGTTCCGCAATCAAGAGTTGGATTTCAGTAGCGCAGTCTGATTCACCATCAAAAACCTCTGTTCCGCCATTCAAATAAGCACACGTCCACTCTGTGCGTGCAGCAGACCGGTCGCCAAGATGGTGAAAAACCTGACCGCGTCGAAGCCGAATATACGGATTGGCGGCACCCTCGGGAAGCATCAATACATCACGTAGTGGCTGTTCAGCGTTTTGATACTGACCGAGAAAGTAATAGCAATCCGCGATTCCAGTAACCGCACGCGTCGCCTCATAGTGGTCATTGCTCGGTTCCGGCACTTCCGCTAACGCATCCTTGAAGCAACGAAAGGCTTCCCGATATTCGGATTGGGACATGAACATCTCTGCATCGTTCATGTGGTTCTGAAAACGGTGTTGCCAAGGTTGCATGCGATTTAAGCGTGATAACAGGTGGTATACAGACTCGGAGTCTGTGTTTTCAGGTTGGTGCTTTAAGCTGTGAGCCTACATCATACCTGAAAAACTGATCTATGACAAAATCCCGTGTCACACTGTCAGTGAAAGTGTGACACCACCAGTATCGAGCGGTTCTGTTATTCGAAGAGTTCAGTTTTCCCTGAGGAGCCTTTAAGGAAGAGTACTTTACTTCAAGGCACGTACCAAGAAGCAGTGCCTGCCACGAGATCGACGAAAATGGAAGGGTCAGCACCGTCGATTACCGTATTGGGCGAATCACGACGCGTGCAAGTAGTACCCACATACCAGCGTGATGGAGTCTTGCCAATCGGTTTCGGGTCAAAAGGGCATGGCCAGCTATTAACAATTTTACAATCCCAGCGATCGGCGTTCTGTGACATGATCAACTCGGTAGCCAACCGAACAGCCTCCGCAGATGCATCATCGCGAGACATCCTGCGAACTGCTTTGGAATGGTTGCCTGTCACGGGACATATCGAGCTGGCTGTGCTCCATCAAGAACGATGTCCTTTTGGCACTTGCGACACGAAACTGATTCTTTTTGCATTTGAATGCACTTCCTCTCTGGTCAACAGCTACTGGGGAATCCGCCCGCTAGCATACCTGAAAAACTGGCCTCTGACAAAATCCCGATCCCGAATACCTTGCAAACTCCCTAACCAAAAATGGAGTGTGTTATGTCACCGCCAGGACAGCTTTTGACTATTGCTGAAGTGGCAAAGCGAATGAACGTCTCAAGGTGCGTCGTCTACGGTCTGATTGCCTATGGGAAGTTAAGGTTTATCGACCTTACGAAGGGGACTGGCAGGCAGAGACGCACAATCCGATTCCGGCCCGAGTGGATAGAGGAATTCCTTGAAGAGCAAACGACAACACCTCCGCCGAGAGTTCAGAACCATCGAACCGCTCCAAAGAAAAAGTACCGGGTCAACAGGTACTAGGTTCTTCGCCAAGCAGCGATCGGATCTACTTGTTTAGCCGGTGCCACTCTCCTTCACTCACCTCATCGCCGTACCAATAAAACTGGTAAAAGAGATGACTGCTTTTGCGGTTGTAGAATGTCCATTTGCCATGTTTGCGACCAGTGCCCGCTATTGGACCGCGTGTTTCCAGTGAACCATCTTTCCAAATTGTATGTTCGTGAGTGACAGTGCCCCACCGGACAGTTTCAATGGCCTCAATGGTGTCATTCTCGTAGCGTCGTATTCGGTAGTCAAAGCGGGCCCATACCAAAAAGAAAATCGCAGTCGCCACGAATACCAGTATCTTCCTTCGGCCAGTTTGATCGATTGCAAACCCAACACCAATTAGGATGATGGCGACGTAGGCTAGAAGACCCATCATGGAACCCTCTGGAGAGAATCCCACTACCAAAAAGCCCAGTGATATTCCGGCCAATATCATGATTGGACCTGTATTGCGTTTGCTGAAAAATGGAATTCTCGCAACGCTAAGCTCGTTCACCTCATTGACGGGCAGTTTGACTTTCTCTTCATCTAACGGCGTGCAAACGCGAAAAGCGACTTGGCATCTCGGGCATTTAACCTTTCGACCGTAGTACTTTTCGGCAACTGGGCGAGCGTGCTCGCAGTTGGGGCAGGTGATGTTCATGGATCCCAAGTTAACAGATTCCTACGAGATTCCGTAGCAACAGATTCAAAATCCACTGGTCTTTCCCCATGCGGGAACGACTCACCACCACCCAATGCTATCAACCGTAAACTGATATTCAGCGATTTTTCCAAAAGGAATAACCTGCAATGGTTTCCCCCAGCCTTTTGGAGTTTGCTATGTCACTTGTCAAGATTTTAGCCGTCGCGATGTTTCTCGGTTTGTTTGCCTCGCTGGGATCGGCGGAGGTATTGCCCACCGCACACGATTATTACGAAACTGACCCATCACAAGTAACTGGAACAGGCGCAAATGAAGCAGCGGCTCAAGTGGTTGCCGAGGCAGCGCTGGACGCATGGGTGGTTGGTTTTGAAGCAGGTCTTCCTGCCAATGAATCCATGGTGTCAGTTGTGGAAACACACTCGTGGGATGGCACAACCTACACAATCGATTTCTATGCAGTTGTGCTAGTCAATCCTAGGCACGAGGCGTATATCTAGGCCTCGCAATTTTTCATTGACGTATTCGACGTCAAGGACAATCGTCGGTCCCTCATCAAGCCACATAATGCGTTTAGCCCTTCGAATTTTGCCGCCGAGTTTGGGCCGCATCTTGATGACGTCACCATGATACATGCGCTTAAACTGTTCTTCACCCATTTGCTCACAAGTCGCAACATATTTTGGCTTAATATCGGTGTCGTACGGCTTCCGTTTGAAACCGAAGAATTTCCAAGAATGTGAAACTTCAACTCGGGTTAATGATCCATGCGTCTTATGGTCATCCAAATCCTTGTAGGAAGTCTCGCGTTCCCATCCATAGCTCCAGATCAATACGAAGCCGACAGTCAGGCATGTAGCCAGAATTCCACAAAGAAGACCTGTGATGACAAAAACAAGGGTTCGCACGTGAAGCACCGCTTCGATACCTTCTTGGTCATGAAGCAAAACATCGTTCATGGTAACTTCGGTTACGTGTTTACCAGTTCGTACGTCTCGAAAGTTCGCAGCAAGAAAGTGAAGAACTAGCTTGCTTATTGGTCTCCACACAGTTGCTCCTAATATCAACTTGAGTAGTTGCATTGAAGAGTTGATGAGCCAAGCCAAGCCTGTCCAGTAGTAGATCTGATCCGACAAAATCGTTATCGCCAAATCAACTCTGTCTAATATCCTGTTCAACATGGGCGATTCATTCCAGCTTTCGATTCTCGAACTCTTCATCCGTAACAATTTCGGGCCCGTCCTCTAACCACACAACTCGCTTGTCAAATTGAATATTTCCGTTGAACCTTGGCCGCATCTTGCGATCACCGTGGTACATCATTTTGAATTGTTTTTCACCGATCTCCTCGCAGACAAGCACATAGCTGGGCTTGATTTCAGTTTTGTAAGGTGCCAAGTTGAAACCGATAAACTTCCAAGATTGGGATACCTTGACGCGAGTGTATGACCCATGAATCCGGCCAGACTCCAGTTGTTCAGACGAGCTGTCAGGCTCCCAGAGATACCCCCAAAAAAACGACAGAAGGATTATCAAGCATGCTGAAAGCACTGCACCAAGAAAAGCGATTACCGTGAAAACCACCGTCCTGACGTGTAGCACTGCCTCGACTTCGTCATCCCCATAGTGCAGTGCGTTTTCCATGGTAACTTCAGTGACAACTTTTCCTGTTTGCACATCTCGAAAGTTTGCAGCTAGGAAATGCAATACTAACTTGTTCACTGGATTCCAGACGAGCGACACCCATATCCATCTGAGCAACCGCATCGAAGAAGCGGCCAGCCAAGCCAGGCCCGTCCAAAAACAAATCCAAGCAAGCAGGGCAAACGACATCGACTCAATATGGCCAAGGAGTCTATTCAGCATACCGTTTCATTTCAGTTATTGTTTTAATAAAACAAAGGTGAGCAGTGTCAAGATTTGTGCCTGCCTTTTCTAAGGATGAAAGACCGCGCACGTCAATCTCTCCGCTGGAGTCTTTTAAATCTTCCATGGCTTCAACCTGTTCCAGCATTGCCTTGGCAGTTTCTATATGACGGCTCAATGCCTTCCTTATTTTGTCAGGATCTTTTCTTCGAGTGATCCGCCGAGTTCGTTTTGCTTTTTTCTTTGCCATAAGTTTAACTCAAAAAATAAACCGCGTGTCGGCTTGACTAATCTTCGCTAAGCCTTAGAACAACTTTAATAGTTCGAGGTCGCGGTGTCAATCATCGCGAAAACGAATAAAACAAGCGTTTCTCTTTTCTTATCATTCTCACATCCGACCTCACCAAGCTGCCCTCCTGGGGATCGGCTAGGGAACGGAGGGGAACGCTCTAGGACGAAAATAGGGTGTGAGTGAAAGGCCTATCTGATAGGCATCTGATACGCATGCTCTACCACTTTGAGATTGGTTCAAACAATAGGGCAGTTGATGGATGCGAGACAGCTTTGCGAAGTCTTCGAAGCGAATGACGATGAGCATGCGGACAGCCGCAACCGAGGAAGCGAATATCAAGCAATTCGTGATTACTTAGCGGAAAATCTCATCCGCAAGCCCGCTGTGACCCAACGAGTCGCACGCAGGGATATGATTGCAGTTGTGATGGCGAGGGTTGCAAATCGCAGAATTGGCCATACATTGAAAAAACCCGAGCAAGGATTTCTCCTTACTCGGGCCATCGACGGCAGGTGCGGAAACACCATGCCGAAGACTAACGACACCACCAGCGCGAACTGGCAATGCGTGTATCGATCTCGGTATCCACGTGCGCGGGAATATTCCGCAGCCTCTTTGCGATGGTCCTGTTTAGAAGGACTGATCAGTGAGTGAATCAATCGGCTCAGAAAGGCATAGCGAAGCCAACAGGGTCTGTTTCAAGCTTCGAGCCGCAGTGATTAGCGAAAGAATGCGCGTCGAGAAAACAGCCGATGTGGTTCAGTGGAACGCACTGGACGAATTCGTGAGGCTCTCTCAAGAGCTTTCTGATTTGCTTATGCAGGAGGCTGCGATGGAATAGCGCATAGAAAAAGCCCGTAATCGTTGGACCGACGCGGGCTTACTCATTTGTATTACCGGCCAGCTGCTTTGATTTGAAGACCCAAACAGCTGACCGCAACATCATACGGTTGCCCGTATTCGTATGCGTGGATTTTACGTCGACGCACCGCCGCGGTCAACCGAAATCATACGGAGATTTCGTTGTGACGGTGGAAGACTATATCAAGCAAAAGCGGAAGCTTCGCGAAGATCAGCGGAAGCTCAAGGATAAATTGGAGAAATGTAGGATCGATGAAGAATTGTTGGATATCCAGTTTAACCATTCCCCAGCTCCCATCCCCTTGGAGTTGTCAAAGAAGCCTCCGAATATTCAGTACTTGGAAGACAATTTCGACAACCTTCAGCACCTTCAAATTGAAACACTCAAAAAGGCTGATCAAATCAATACCAATGAATTCTGTGCCCTCACTTGCTGTACTCGAAAGGACGCCCTCGAGCTTCATCGGTCAGGCAAGGTCAAAAAAGGTCGCAAATCTAAAGGGGGTGATTTCTGGTACGACACCGTTTCTGCGGTTGAGTACGATCGGTTTGGCGGGAGTGTCCTGAATGCCGAAACCGAGGCGGAGTAAGACCGGAACATTTACAGTGACGGTTTCATTTAACTACGATCGAAAGAACATGACCCTCGGCAGAGTCGATGGGTGGGAGGCCAATAGGTTTGCGGCCAACATTGAATTGTTTGTGCAGTATCGAAAGACTCACGACCATGGATTTCCGATTGAACTTGAAAGTTGGATTGATTCTCTGTCGGAACGTCATCAGTCGCAGTTGGCTGATATTGGTTTACTGGTCGCAGCGCCGGAAGCGTTATCGGTCGGGCGGCTGATCGAGTTGTTCCTTGAAGACTACATGTTGCGGCCACCGAAGGAAGTAAGCAACTCAACGAAACGTACATTCAAAAGTTCGATGAAGAATCGAGTGAGTGCGAAACTCAAAAAGCTAATGGTCTCTGACATCGAGCCCGAGAATAAGGCTGGGCGGAGAAATGCAAAACCCGTGTTCACGCCTGAAGCGAAACGAGCGTTAACGACCTTTGGGTCATGGCAACGCAATCGATGTGTTTCATCAACATGGAGCAAGGACAACAAGCGACTCAAGCAAGTTGGCAAATGGGCTGTGGATGTAGGGCTTTGTGACTACAACCCGTTTTCGCTACTGCCCTCCCCTGGCGAGATCAATCAAGAACATAACGTTGATTTGCCGCGTGAAACTGTTTTGGATGTGATGGACCAGTGCATTGATCCGGATACGAGGTTGGTCTTTGCACTAGGGCGATTTGCAGGCTTGAGAACTCCCAAGGAATGCCGAACGATCCGCCCTGAGCATGTGGACTTTGAAGACCGGACTCTGAAAATCCTTGATTGCAAAAAGAAGGAATATCGAGTCATGCCGCTGTTTGATGAAGTCTACGATGAGCTGGTGTCGCACCGAAGCCAGGTCGAGTGGGGCCGGTACATAATGTCGAGCCGTTTCCTTCGCAGCGCCGATGCGAACAATTGGAACCTGATGAAGGAAGCAATTGAGCGAACCGAACATAAACGGTGGGTGGACCTAAGGCAAAACCTTAGATCCAGTTGTGTTAACGAGCTGCTGGAGGCGGGGTTTGAAGAGTGGCAGGTTTGCTCGTGGCTGGGTCACTCTGTTCGAACGTCGAGGAAGCACTATCAGAAACAGACAAACAAGCAGTTGCGGGCAGCCGTCGAGCATATGAGGAATGTCTAGTGATTAGCTTGAACTGATCGTTTTCTTAATACGAGTTGCTACTTTGGTATCAACTTTGTGCTGAGCCTTGGGTAGTAGCTCGGGAGGTGTGTTGCCTGCGTCCATGATCACTTTTCTGACGTTTTCACCGACTTTTTTATGTGTGTGGCAAGCAAGATCCTCGGATTCACATTCTTGACGTCGAAGAGCAGCTGCAGTTTGTGTTATCCGGAACAGGTTCGCTGCGAGTTCTTCACTGCCCGCGAAATCAAGATACTGTTCGTGCTTCATGAGCCCCTTCTGTTTTTGTATTTGAGAGACTGTTCGTCCTCCATACAACGCAGAAACTCCCATCCCATTGAACTTCTTGAAATCCGTTACACCTTTCTCCTGTGCAACTCCAGACAATTTATTGTTTTCTGTGGCAACGTTTAGTCGTGTTTTTAACCGCTTCTCATCTTCAAGCTGCTGCTTATCAACTTGGATAGCAAAGTAGTGTTGAGCGAGAGCAACATTTGGCTTTGAAACGTCGGCATTCATCGCGATTAACAATGCTGCGTATTTGGTGACATAGATTTCACCAGGCTTACTGAACAAATCGCCATCGATAAAGTTGTCCTTGAGGGACATACCGGCAGTCGAGGCCGCAATCTTCGCGCGGTCTACAGCTTTGTTGATCTTTTCGGTTTCGGTGTAGCCCAAAACCGACTTTAGGTAGCTAAGTTCCCAAATGATTTCTTCTTTACCG
This sequence comes from Mariniblastus sp., assembly GCA_965224765.1. Taxonomy (GTDB): domain Bacteria; phylum Planctomycetota; class Planctomycetia; order Pirellulales; family Pirellulaceae; genus CAZDBA01. The sequence goes on along the minus strand of CBDDAC010000006.1, from coordinate 23,727 downwards.
TCAACCGTCAAACGGCCAGAGTTGAATGCTACAAACTCTTCATCACGCTCCGCCAATAGTGCCACAACTTCCGCAAGCCTGTCAGAGTTAACCATTAAAAAATACCCCACCTTTGGTTTGTTAGACATTCGTCATCCTACCAAATTGGGATGTATTTTTCAGCCTGATTTATTTAACAGTTGAAAAGCGAATCAAAAATCAATCAACGCAGCGGAGCACCATAGCCCTGCTGCGTTTTTTCATGCGCGCGTGGATAACCGAATTGTCAAAGATCGATTATTCTCACAAGGGTCTGATTTGTGAGAATCTTTGTGCAAATGGTTTTCTCCAGACGTTTCAGCTTTTTCAGAATCGAATCAGTGGCCAGAAAGGCAATATCACTAAGAAAGCTGGAAAACGAGAAAGCTGAGAAGGAAAATCTAAAAAAAGATTCTCGGCTTTCTCAGCTTTCTCGTCATTCTAAACGTGGAAAAAACACGCTTAGTGACCCCTACGGGACTCGAACCCGTGTTGCCGGCGTGAAAGGCCGGAGTCCTAGACCACTAGACGAAGGGGCCGATGAGTGCGTCATTTTCGACGAATCAACAAGTTAGTCTGAAGATATGTGATTCGTCAAGGGCGAACGCACATGACAAATAAAAAGATATCCAACTAGCAAGATTGTTCACCCGAACGACAGGAATTGAGCCTATTTTGAGCCCAATGCCTCGCGCCTATTCGGATTCGTTGCTGGCGGCGGGGGCTTCTGAATTGCCCTCGTGTTCGGATCGTTTGATCGCGTCGTAAACCTCACGACGGTGGACCGGCACCTCTTTGGGAGCCTCTACGCCCAATCGAACTTTGTCGCCTCTAATTTCGACGACAACGATTGTAATGTCGTCATTAATGACGATACTTTCGTTCTTCTTTCTCGACAGAACTAACATTCTGCATTCCTTTGATCGTTCCATGGCTCGCTCAGCAAGCCGACCTATTTTTTTCCAACCACATTGTGTGGAGGGGTTGACATCCAAAAATTCGAGGTTTGTCACATTTCACTCTACGTGCTGCCTAGCATTAGTCAACAAATTCAGTGAGTAGAAACCCGCTTTTTACGATGAATTCCCCCGCCCTGGGTCGCAATATCGGTTTTTTCGTCCTGTTTTCACAGATATCGTAGGCGATTGAGCCTTCAGCGTGGCGTGCAATCACTCCAGTATTATGGATTTGCCCAGTCGTTCTAGTTTGACACTTGGAATTATTGAGGTGATTTTGACCGATTTCGAGGTCTAGTCTTGCCCCTTTTATTGCATCGAAATTCACCATGAGACTCTTTGATACCCACGCCCATCTTGCCGATCCACAATTGGAATCACAGCTCGAAAACGTGATTTCTCGGGCTCAGAATGCAGGGCTCGAAGGCATCGTGGCCATCGGAACCAACCCTCAAGACAGCGATCGTTGTCTCAAGATCGCTCAGCAATATGAGATGGTCTATGCCGCGGTTGGCTATCAGCCCAACGGTTGTCATCATGCGACCAGACCAGGATGGGAAGTCATCTGTGAGTTGGCCAAGGATCATAATGTCGTCGCGATCGGCGAAACTGGCTTGGATCGATATTGGGACGATTGTCCGTTTGATATCCAACAGTTGTGGTTCGATAAGCATATCGAATTGTCTCGCGGCCTGGAAAAGCCGCTTGTGATTCACATGAGAGAGTGTGAACTGGATATCATCCATTCGCTAAGGCAGTTTGATGCTCCGATTCGAGGGATCATGCACTCCTACACCGGATCAGCGGAGTCCGCCAAGATTTGCATTGAACTTGGTTTGCATATTAGTTTCGCGGGTATGGTGACGTTCAAAAAATCAAATGACTTAAGAATTGTTGCGTCGACGATTCCGCTGGATCGCGTTCTGATTGAAACGGATTCGCCTTACCTTTCACCACATCCCCTTCGAAATCAACGCCCCAATGAACCTGCGTTGGTTCGGCATACGTTAGATTGTCTGGCAGAAGTCTTTAAAATCTCACCCGACGCACTAGCTGAACAAACTACTGAAAATGCCAAAGAGCTTTTTGGTCTTTCTCGTTAACTCAGACACGACCGACACCAGGGTCCGGCCTCTACTTGTGATTCGATTGTGCGCATCCCAACCTCAGTAAAGGCTCTTGTCCTTGATACTGTTTCTCGATCGTCGGCGGGCGTTTTCCGAGGCGAGCAATGTCGTGCTTGTGTTATCACCATTGGTGATTGTGTTCCGCTGAACCTGAAAGAGTGAAATCTACAAACAAGGGCCTTAGCACAATTGGCCAAGAATTCGAGCAAAGACATCGCCCGGTTCGCCATTACCGTGAATTCGAATCAGGCAGTCCTGATAGTACTCAATTAGCGGGCGTGTAACGTCTTCGTAGATATCCAGACGTCTTGGAATTGCACGAGGATGGTCTTCCGGGCGTGGATTTTCCAATTCGAGGAAACGTTGATTCAGCCTTCGAACCAGTTCATCACGATCTGAATCCAGCAAGACCGCGGCGTTTAATGGCATTTGCGAATCAAGCATTTTTGCAAGTGAATTCGCTTGGGGGATGGTTCTCGGAAATCCGTCCAAGATAAAACCATTGGAACAATCATCCATCAAGATCCGCTCTTTGACGATCTTGATCATGGTTTCATCGTTGACCAAAGACCCCGAATCGAGGATGGGGGCAACGATTTTTCCCAGTGAGGATTGGCTTGCCTTGGCTTGGCGAAGCATCTGCCCGGTGGACAGATGCGGAATTCCAAAATGATCAGAAAGGCGTTGGCATTGAGTGCCTTTTCCGGCTCCAGGAGGTCCGATGAAAATTAGACGCATCTCAGCTCAACTCTCGCCAACTATTCCAATAGGCCTTTGTAATTTCTCATTACCAAATGACTGTCGATTTTCTGTACCAGGTCGAACGCGACGCTGACCGCAATCAACAATCCTGTACCCCCGTAGAAGTTTGCCACCATGTAATCCACATGAAGCAACTTCGCGACGATTGTCGGAATCACCGCAACGAGAGCCAAAAAGCCCGCACCAACATAAGTGATGCGCTCAATTACGTTTTCCAGATATTCGGCAGTTCGCCGACCAGGTCGGTAACCAGGAATGAAGGTACCGTTGTCTTTGAGGTTCTGAGAAATCTCTTGGGGATTGAAAGTAATCGCTGTCCAGAAGTAACAGAAAAAGTAGATCATGGCGATGTAGATGAGGTTGTAAACCATCGACAGGGGATCTTGGAGTACGCACCCCAGGTTCAAAAGGAATCCACCAAATCCGTACATCGCAGTGGTGCCAATTCTTTCACCCAGCCACTGGAGCAGGAATGGAGGAAGCATCAAAAGCGAACTGGCAAAAATGATCGGCATGACGCCCGCTTGATTCACACGAAGCGGCATGTACTGCCGAGTACCGCCGTAGACTTTGCGTCCGCGAACGTGTTTGGCACTTTGTGTCGGAATTCGTCGTTGTGCCAGCGTGATGAATACCACACCAATGACAACACCGACAAACAGCATTACCAGGGCGATCATCTTCTCAATACCAACCTTGGAGCTAGTTAGGTTCTCCAACTGGAATGTGGCATCGCCCAATAGCCCAAACAGGGCACCAGGCATCTGCGCTACAATTCCCGCCATGATCAATAAACTGATACCGTTTCCAATTCCGTATTCATCAATCTGTTCACCGAGCCACATCAAGAACACGGAGCCCGAGGTCATGATCATGATGGCGCAGAATTGCCAACTCCAGGTGAGTTGATCACCTCCTCCATGAAACATGGGGTCGGTGAGCTCGGAGCCCATGACAAACAACCAAAGAAAGCCTGCACTTTGAATCAAGCAAAGTATGACTGTCAAATATCGAGTGTATTCGTTGATCTTTTTCCGCCCCGCTTCACCTTCTTTTCGAAGGTCCTCGAGGGGTTTGTAGACTGAGCCGAGCAACTGCAGAATAATCGCAGCTGAGATGTAGGGCATGATGCCCAGACCAAAGATCGTTGCCTGGCTCAAAGAGCTAGCGCTGAAGACCGCTGCCTTTTCCATGAACGCGCCCATGGCGCTACCTTGCATCGTTTTGGCGAACTCAAGCATCTTGACCTGATTGATCATCGGCAGGGGAACCTGCCAACCGATCCGGTAGACCGCCAACAAAAACAGCGTCAGGAAAATTTTCCGACGCAGTTCCGGGATCGTAAAAATGATCCGAAGTTTTTCAAGCATGACTGTATCCCTTTCTCAAAGCCACTTCCTGGGCCCGAGAAATTGTGACAATTTTATGACGTCTAGATTGTCCTGCTTAGCCTGTGCTTGGGCAATACCGATCAACGTCTAATGAGTGCAATTCACCATAAAATGAGCCTTACTGGGCAGATTTCTTTGGCTTCATCTTATTCTTGACAACTGGTTTTTTACCTGGCAAGACGATGGCTTCACCGCCTGCCTTTTCAATTTTTTCTTTTGCAGATTTGCTGAAACGATGAGCAGTAACTTTCAGGCTTTTGGTTAACTCACCATCGCCCAAAACTTTCAGAACATCGTAACGATAGTCCGCCAGATTCTTCGCCTTGAGAGCTTCTGAGTTGACTTCTTCACCTGCAGAAAACGCCTCTTCTAAATCGCGAATGTTAACTTCGCCGACTTTCAGAGCCCATTTGTTGTTAAAGCCCCGCTTCGGGACTCGGCGAAACATCGGCATTGAGCCGCCCTGAAAGGCGATGTGCTGCGATGAACCGCTTCGCGAAAAGTAACCTTTATGTCCACGACCACTGGTTTTACCCAGGCCTGAACCGGTTCCTCTTCCCAAACGTTTCTTGCGTTTGTGCTTGTTGATTCCTTGATGAACGTCATGGATTTTCATAGTTCAATACCTCGTAGACGTTCTACGTCTTCTTTTGTTCTCAACTTGGACAACGCGTTGATCGTTGCCTTGACAAGGGTCACAGGATTATTGCTACCGAAACTCTTGGTCAGAATGTTTTTGATTCCTGCCGCTTCGCAAACTGCACGAACCGCTTCGCCCGCGATGACACCGGTACCGCGACCGGCGGGTAGCAAAATTACTTTTGCCGCTCCGAAGCGTCCTTTAACCTGGTGGGGGATCGAGCCCTCAACTAGAGGGATGTCAATCATGGTCCGAGTTGCGTGCTTATTGGCTTTTTCGACGCTTGGCGGCACCTCGTTGGCTTTTCCGTAGCCACAGCCGATTTTGCCTTTTCCGTCGCCTACGACGACCATTGCGGCAAAGCTAAAACGTCGACCACCTTTTACCACTGCGGCACAGCGTTTGATTTTGACGGTGCGTTCGACCAATCCTGATTCTGTTTCAGTTGCCACGATAAGTTCTCTTTTTCAATACGTTTGATTTGGGGCGTTGTCTAACGTCAATGATGGTGCTTAAACTTCCAAGCCGGCTTCACGAACCGCATCACAAACCTGTGCAACGCGACCGTGGTACTTGAATCGACCTCGGTCAAATTTTACTCGCTTGATTCCTGCCGACTTCGCTTTTTCAGCAAGTGCGGAACCAATCATTTTGGCCGCGTCACAGTTTCCGCCATACTTGACCTGTCCCGCTAATTCTTTGTCGCGAGTACTGGCTGAGCAAAGGGTTTTCCCTGCGTCGTCATCGATCAACTGACAATAAAAATGCTTGTTGGTACGATGAACACACAGACGTGGGTGATCGGCGCTGCCGCGAATAGTTTTTCGAACGCGGTTTTTACGTCGCCAACGTTTAACGTTAAGTGATTTCTGGTGTTTCACGTTTCCTCCGCCTGTCAGGCGGCCCTTTTATCGAATATCCAAGTCCAGTGTGGCTGTTGTTCACACTGGCAACTGATTGGTTTTAGTTTACGTTGCGGCCTTACCTGGTTTGATCTTGACGAACTCGCCAAGGTAACGAACGCCTTTGCCCTTGTAGGGTTCGGGCTTTCTTAATGACCGAATTTCGGCTGCGAACTGTCCGACAAGTTGCTTGTCACAACCGCGAATGTTGATGTGGGTATTGTCGGGACACTCAACTTCGAGGCCACCAGGTACTTCTTTTTTCAGTTCGTTTGCGAAACCCACTCGAAGTGAAAGGATTTTTCCATTGAGGTTGCAAACGTAGCCGACACCTTGCAGCTCGAGCTTTTTCTCGTAGCCATCTTTGACGCCGATAATCATGTTGTTGAGCAGAGCCCGAGTCAGTCCGTGGAAGGCGCTGGTTTCTCGTGTTTGCTTGACCGCAACGATGGTGACTTCCTTGCCGTCTTCGTTGACATTGATCCCGACCTCTGGTCGAAAGTCGTACGTCAATTTGCCTTTGGGACCCTCGACGTCGACCGTTTGTCCAGTGACTTTAACGGTAACACCATCCAGGACGGCAACAGGTTTTTTTCCGATTCGAGACATAGTCTATTTTCTTTATTTCAATGGGTTCAAATCAAGGGATCGAACTCAGCGATTTAGTAGATCTCACACAAAACTTCGCCGCCCACCTTTTGCTGGCGGGCTTCACGATCGCTCATCACACCGCGGCTGGTACTCAAGACGCTGATGCCCAGTCCATTAAGGATGGGACGCAAGTCTTTTGCACTTGAGTAAACTCGGCAACCGGGCTTGCTGACTCGCTTGATACTGCGAATCACCTTTTCGCCACTGGGGCCGTACTTGAGTTCAATGTTGATGTTTCCAACGGGTTCATCATCCATTTTGGATTCAGACCAGTCCCAGATGAAGCCTTCTCGTTTGAGAACTTCAGCCAAACCACGTTTGACCTTGGATACCGGGATTACCACATTGGGCCGCTCAACACTTACCGCGTTGCGGATGCGCGTAAGCATGTCGGCAATAGGGTCTGTCATCATAGTCGCATATTTCCTTTTTCAATCGCATCAATTCTGAGCGAGGTTGTAAGTGGTTACCAACTCGCCTTGCGAACGCCCGGGATCAAGCCTTGGTCGGCCAGCTGCCGAAAGCAAATTCGGCAAATGCCAAATTTGCGATACACCGCGCGGGGTCGGCCACAAATTTTGCAGCGACGTTCACGACGAACCGGATACTTAGGTTCGCGATTTGCTTTTGCGATTTTCGATTTTCGAGCCACAACTAAACCTGATAAAAAATTACTGATTTGGGTCTGACGAGTCGAAGCCCGTCACTTTACGACACATGTCGTTATTTATGCCGCTTCCGGTTTCTTTTGGTCGCGGAAGGGAAGTCCAAACATTTTCAGCAGTTCCAAACCTTCTTCGTTGGAATCCGCAGTTGTGACAAACACAATGTTTAGTCCTTGGGAACGGGTGAATTTGTCGGGGTTCAATTCAGGGAAGACAAGATATTCTGTCAGCCCCAAACTGTAGTTTCCACGACCGTCAAATGCTTTGGGGCTGATGCCGCGAAAGTCGCGAACACGAGGCAATGCAAAGGACAAAAGCCGATCCATGAATTCAAACATTCGGTCGCCACGCAAAGTCACCTTGCAACCAATCGGCATGCCTTCGCGAAGTTTGAAGTTCGCGATCGACTTGCGAGCTTTGGTGGTTACTGGTTTTTGACCAGCAATCAAACCCAACGCTTCGGTTGCATCTTGCAGATGCTTTTTGTCATCCTTCGCGCTTCCAACACCCATGTTGATAACGATTTTTTCCAATTTTGGAATCGCCATGATGTTGGTTTGTCCGAACTTATTACCAAGTTCGCCACGAATCGTTTCGTTGTAATAATTTTGTAGTCGAGTTGCCATTATTCTGTCCGCCGCAGCAGAAGTTTCGTTTAATTGATTCTTAAAGTACTTCGTTCGCCAAACTGACGATTTTCATAAAGTTCTGATCACGCAACTCACGAGCAACCGCACCGAAGATGCGTGTACCACGTGGGCTCTTGTCGGTATCAATAATGACTGCGGCGTTGGAGTCAAACTTGATATAGCTTCCATCAACACGGCGAGTTGCTTGCTTGCAACGCACAATCACCGCACGGACAATCGTTTTCTTTTTAATATCACTGCCTGGAATCACGCTTTTCACGCTGCAAACAATGATGTCGCCCAGACCAGCAAATCGGCGGCGGGAACCCCCCAGTACTTTGATGCACTGGATTTCCTTTGCGCCGGTGTTGTCGGCTACCTGTAGTCGTGTTTCTTGTTGGATCATTTTCGACGCTCGTCGTTATCATTTCTGTCTGGATATTCGGAAGTCGCGTTAACCGTAGCGGAAACTATTCCGCAGCGGCTTCCGGTTCACCTGTTGGTTCTGTTTCGGCGACTGTTTGAGCCTCCGCGTCTTTTGCCTCTTGATCAGCCAGTTTCCGAGCTGCACGCATTGCTGCCACGTCGACTTCACGACTCTTTTCAACAACCTCAAGAAGCCGCCATCGCTTCTTTTTGGAAAGGGGGCGTGATTCGATGATCTTGACCTTGTCCCCAATTGAAGACTCATTGTTCTCGTCGTGAACGTAACAGGTCGTTCGCGATCGAATGTATTTGCCGTACTTGGGATGTCGGATCAAACGAGGAATCTCGACCACTCGGGTCTTGTTCATCTTGTCACTTTTCACACGGCCGATGGCTTCGCGTTTTGGCATTTCAGTATCTCGTTAATTCTACGTTCAATAGAAAATTGATTGATGTTTGCGGGCTAACTGGCAGTGTTTTGCGCTTCCGCCATTGCTGCTTCTGCGGCCTTTTTACGTTCCGTTTGGATCGTCTTAATGCGGGCAATCTCAGCACGCAATCGTCTAAGTTCCGACGGTACGTCCAAGCGATCTGTCTGAGCTTGAACTTTCAACTTGAACAAGCCGTTGCAAGCCTCTTTGAGGTTGGCCGCAATTTGTTCGTCGCTCATTTCACGTAGTTCAGATGCAAGTGTCATTTTTCAAACGTCAATCGAATTAAATGTTCTAAGTTTCCATGCGTTTGCCATAGGCAAAACGTCTCTACATCGGACGGCGTTTTACCATCCGGACTTTAAACGGCATCTTGTGCGCCAAACGAGCAAAACAGATTTTTGCCTGTTCTTCACTTACGCCTGACAATTCGTACAAAATGGTTCCGGGACGAATGGTCGCCACCCAGAATTCCGGTTCACCTTTACCTTTACCCATTCGAGTTTCGAGTGGAGTAGAAGTAATTGATCGGTGCGGGAATACACGGATGTACAATTTACCTTCGCCTCGGATGTATTGCTGGGCAGCAATACGTCCGGCTTCAATTGTTTGTGCTTTTAGCCAACCTGGATCGAGAGATTGGAGACCGTATTCGCCGTGGACAACTTTGTTGCCCCGCGACGCGTTACCTTTTATACGACCTCTTTGGACCTTTCGATGTTTGACCCTTTTGGGCATCAACGCCATCGGATTCTTCTCCGTAGTTACCTTTGTTAACCCAAACTTGAATTCCAATGTGACCTTGCGCGGTCATGGCTTCAGTGAAACCATAATCAATGTGAGCCCGCAAAGTACTCAGGGGAATCGAGCCGGAAATTTGTTTTTCACGTCGAGCCATTTCAGCTCCGCCTAAACGACCCGCCAGTTGGATCTTGATGCCTTTGGCACCTGCATCCATTGTTTCCTGCAACGCTCGCTTCATCGTTCGTCGGAAACTGGATCGTTTTTGCAATTGTTCAGCGATCTTTTCAGCAACCAATTGGGCCTGCAATTCAGGTCTTGAGATCTCTTCGATCTTCAAGTTGATTCGGCGTCCAATCAGGTTCTGCAATTCTTCCTGCAACAACTCAACTTCTTGGCCCTTTTTGCCAATGATCAAGCCGGGACGAGCCACATGCAGGATGACTTTGACTTCGTCACGAGTTCGCTCGATTTCGATTCGATCGATACCCGCGTTTTTGTAATTCTTGGTCGGATGCTTCTTAATAAAGTCGCGCAACTTCTTGTCTTCAACAAGCAATGTTGCAAACTCTGCTTTGGGGGCGTACCAGCGGCTTTTCCAGCCACGCATGACGCCCACTCTGAAACCGACAGGATGTACTTTTTGACCCATGAGATAATCTCGTTTGTTCTGATTGCTGCAATGGGCTTGTGCCCATCCCAAGTTATTCCGTTAGACTTCTTCAATTTGCACGCTAATGTGCGACATCCGCTTGGTGATGATGTGAGCCATCCCCCTGCCCTTAGGTCGCATTCGCTTGAAACTTGGTCCAACATCGATGCGTGCATCGCTGATGAACAAGTCCTGAACGTTAACGATTCGACCTGGGTTTTGATCTGGATCCTGTGCGTTGGCCAAAGCCGTTTTAATGACTTTTTCCAACATGCGTGCACCACGTTGTGGTTGATACTGCAGAATGTCCAGTGCTTCGTCGACAAACTTGCCGCGTACGAGATCAGCCAAAGGACGAACCTTGGTGGGGCTGATGCGTGCGAATTTATGAGTCGATTTGAATGCCATAATGGTGTTCCCAAAAACGGTTTAGGTAACTCCTGACTCGCGTCAGCAAGTTAACTTCAGTTTCCTGTTTATTTCTTCTTGCCGCCCGCGTGTCCACGGAAAGTTCGCGTTGAAGCAAACTCCCCAAGCTTGTGACCGACCATGTCATCGGTGATCAGAACTTTGATGTGGGCGCGACCGTTGTGAACCATGAACGTCAGTCCAATCATTTCTGGAACGACGGTCGATGCACGGGCCCAGGTTTTGATTGGCTCTCGATTGCCCGACTCAACTGCCTTCTGCACCTTGCGATACAGTTTTTCGTCGACGAACGGGCCTTTCTTTTGTGATCTGCTCATTGGTTTTCTTTATGTTGGTGTTGGTCAACCGATCCGTTAGCACCGGCGAACAATTTGAGTTGCTTACTTAACTTTCAACTGACCATAACGCTTCGATTTACGTCGACGAACGATGGCCGAGTTGGAGGCTTTACGACGTTGACGTGTTGAACCGCCCTTGGCTGGCTTGCCTTCAGGGCTAACCGGGTGGCGACCACCTTTTGTACGTCCTTCACCACCACCGTGGGGGTGATCAACTGGGTTCATGGCACTACCTCGAACATGAGGTCGGCGACCGAGCCAACGCTTTCGGCCCGCTTTTCCAAGCACAATTCCCATGTGATCAGAATTGCCGACTTTGCCAATCGTGGCTCGGCAGGCAGCAGGTACGCGACGGATTTCGCCCGATGGCAAAGAGACTTGCGCCCAGTTCGCCTCACGAGCCATCAAAGTCGCTCCTGTCCCGGCACTTCGACAAAGCGATGCACCTTGGCCAGGTCGAATTTCTACACTGTGAACCAGAGTTCCAAGTGGAATGTTTTTCAGCGGCAAGCAGTTACCAACGGTGGGAGGAGCGTCTGGACCACTGAGAACTTCCATTCCCGCCTTCAATCCATCGGGAGCCAGGATGTATCGCTTTTCACCATCGACATAATAAAGCAGAGCAATTCGAGCACTTCGATTCGGATCGTACTGAATCGAGTTGACCAATGCTTTGACACCATCTTTGCTTCGTTTGAAATCAATCACACGATACATTCGCTTGTGACCACCACCGCGATGACGGCAAGTGATTTTGCCCTGGTTGTTACGTCCACCGTTCTTGGAGAGCGGACGTAGCAGGCTTTTTTCCGGCTTGGCCCCTTTGGTCAAGTCGGCAAAGTCACTTACTGTCGCGTTTCGGCGACCAGGAGATGTCGGTTTGTATTTTCTAATGCCCATGGCTTTTTCTCGTTAGTCGTTGGAGGCTTTCGCCTCCTCAAATTCAGTTCCGCGATTTCCTAAGAACGTTTAGAAGAAGTCAATTCGGTGATCGCCCTTGAGCTTCACGATTGCCTTTTTCCAAGCCTTTGTGCGTCCGAAGCGGAAACGGTAACGTCGCGATTTGCCTTTGCGAGATTGGGTGGCCACTTTTTCCACATCCACTTCAAACAGCAACTCAACCGCTTCTTTGATTTGGGTTTTGGTCGCCCGAGGATTCACCTCAAACGTGTATTGGTTGAACTTTTCCGACTGGAATACGCCTTTTTCCGTCACCATCGGTCGAACGATGATTTGGTGAGGAGACAGGTGGAGTCCGTTGCGGCGACTTCCGGTCTTATCGGGTTTTTGTCCAGGTTGTTTCTTTTTCGATGCAGTTGTCATCGTTATCTCCAATCAGGCGACGGCAAAGTCAGCTTGAATCATTGGGTTACTTACTTGGCCGCAGCCTTTTCCTTGATCGAATCCATCGCAGCTTTGGTCACAAGCATCCGATGAGGGCGAAGCACGCTCAGTGCATTTAAGTCAGTGACATTGAGCACTTCGATTCGCTGAAGGTTACGTGCACTTTTGTATACAGTTGGGTTGTGAACTTCGGTCGCAATCAAAGCACTTTTGCCCTCTAACCCCAACGCCTTCATCAAACCCGCAATCTTCTTAGTCTGAGGTTTTTCCATCGAGAGTTCGTCAATCACAATCACTTGTGAGCTTTGGATTTTTCCAGCAATCGCCATTCGAGTGGCGGCTTGAACTGCCTTGCGAGGCAAGCGATAAGAAAAATCGCGAGGACGCTTGGCAAACGCATGACCACCACCACGGCGAATGTTACTCCGCTTGGAACCCGCACGTGCGTTACCCGTTCCCTTTTGGCGGTACATTTTCTTGGTTGTACCAGCAACTTCAGCACGATTTTTCGTTCGGAAACTGCCTTGGCGAGCGTTGGCTTGGTACATCACCACTACATCATGCAGCAATTGCTTGCTGATTTTTCCAGCGATCGAATCTGGGTCGATTTCGTACTTCCCAACTTCTTTTCCGTTGATGTCGTAAACAGGCAGGCTTGCCATGATTTTTATTCCACTATTAGTAACAAAGTGTCGTTAAGGTTCGGTGAGTTAACTACACCATGTTCGTTTCTTTGACAATCAACATTCCGCCATTGGGACCAGGAACGGCACCTTCAACAAGCAGGATATTGTGTTCTGAATCGACTTTGACCACATTCAAGTTGCGAACCGTGATCCGAGTATTGCCATACTGACCCGCCATACGCTTGCCTTTGAACAGGCGGCCGGGATAAGCACTCATACCTGTACCACCAGCGTGCCGGTGACACTTCTTAACACCATGAGTCGCACGCTGCCCGGAAAAGTTGTGCCGCTTCATTACACCAGCGAAGCCACGCCCCTTGCTGATACCGGCAACGTCAACCGCTTTGACTTCTCCCAAAGTGTCGACGTTAATTTCTTGACCGATCTCAAAGCCGTCAGTCTTACCGCGAAACTCACGAACGAACTTCTTTGGTTCGCAATCTGCTTTCGGGGAAACTTCAACTCCAGCAGCGGCTCGCTTGGCAGCCCTCTTGCTTTTGATATTGGCCACATGTCCGCGTTCTGAACGGCTGGCTTGCGATGAACGAGTTCGCTTGTCCTTAGAGGGACGCTTTTTATCGAGAAAGCCCAACTGAACGGCGGTATAGCCGTCTTTTTCTTCGGTTCGAACCTGTAGAACCCGGCATGGACCCGCTTCGATAACGGTAACAGGTGTAGCAACACCAGTCGTAGGATCAAATACCTGAGTCATCCCGACCTTGCGGCCGAGTATGCCTTTGTTCATAACAGTTCGCCTTTTATTCAGTTGGACTTGCAACGTGGAAGCACAGTCTCGATAGCACGATCACCTGGGGGTTTACCAGGTGTTTTATCGTTGCCGCGTGAATGCCTTATCCGACGTGGCTTCCGTTCATGTTGTTTTATGTAAGTTCAAAGTAATAGGCCAAGAGTTTTCGCCCTTGACCGTCAATGAAGTTTAATTACTTGGCAGATGCCTTAATTTTGATTTCGACGCCCGCAGGAAGGTTTAGCTTGTTTAGAGCTTCAATTGTCTTGGCCGTAGCTTGAACAATATCGATCAAACGCTTGTGAGTACGAATCTCAAACTGCTGGCGGGCCTTTTTGTTAACAAAGGGCGACGACAAAACTGTGTACCGCTCAACACGAGTCGGCAGTGGAATCGGGCCGTGAACTTCGGAGTGAGTCCGCTTAGCAGTGTCTACGATCTCCTGCGCACTCTGATCGAGTACTGCATGGTCGTATGCTTCCATTCGGATGCGAATGACTTCGTGAATCGGACCAGCCACTTACGATTACTCCAAAATTGCCGTTTGTTTACGTTCAAAAAACCCGCTTCCACGGGTGCGTTTCCTACTACCACTCACTGTGGCAGCGCACATTTTCCCATACCTTTGGGGAATCCACGAAGATATGGTCAACTACAGCCACCGTCAACGGCAAAAACCAAGTTTACTTGGCAAAAACCCGGGATCTGTTGGCAATTGGTTTTCCATGTCCATGTCCTTGAATTGAGCATCTTATCTATCCTTGCCAATCTGAAAAGAGCCAAAATTTGATTTTCCTTTGGCGTGATGGACTCTACAATTTCAATGTTCCAATTTACTCGGCTTCCATGGCCTGAAATGAGAAGGATATTCGAATGTTTGGTCAAAAAATCATGAGTTCTAACTCGATCCCGGCACTTTTGCTCGGTGTTGCCGCCTCGGTAATTTTTTCGACTGGCCAAACAACGGAGGCCCAAGTTGTTCAGCTTCCGACACTTAACGTCTTCAATATCAATACGGCAGTGAGTGTTCCCGATGGTGGAGTCATGTTGCTTGGCGGTGTCTCGGGGGGCAGCCATGGATTGAACAGCCGCGGAGTTCCGGGGCTGTCGGTGGTTCCCCTAGCAAATCGCCCGTTCCGAAACCAAGGCTACGGAAGTACGCGTTTCTCCCGTAACGCAAGTGTATCGGTAACTATTATCTCCATGCGAGAGCAGGAAGCCGAGGTGCTCGCCGAGGCTGAACGTCGACAGGCTTTCCGTTCGGGAGAGTACAACCCGAATGGCTCAGCCGAGACTCAAAATCGAGCCGCATTCATTTCTCGCAATATCGGCCGTCGGAAGTAAACACTGGGAAGCAAGATGCGGTTCAGCCTTGGCGCTCTAATTTTGCTGTTTACCTTGATCGCGGTCAGTTTGGGAGCGAGGGAGGCGATCCATACATACCATTGGCATCGAAATATGCCTGTGATTTACCATCTGGGTGCCGAAAACGCGGCTGGGTTCCCCAGCAATATCAAAATAACTTTCGATTCCAAACGTGTTGCGGAGGTCGAAAAAAGGGCGTTTGCCCGCCAAGTTGTGCTGGCCGACTCCATGTTTCTTGACCAGGGATTAGGCGACGAGTTTTGGATTGCGGCCTGGCAAGGAAACCGCATAAATAAAGCACGTAAGCACGCAGATGTGTACGGCTTCGGCCAGCATGGCTTACAATGCCACCTTCAACCCTTCGAATCTCACTATCGGTTCGTTTATCCGAAAGTTGTCCGAGATTTGGTGCTTGAAAGACAAAAACTCGATTCCTCGAAAACCCGGACCTCAATGACGGCCAGCAGCTTCGGGCGTTGGCAAATTGGCTTTCATTCCGCGATCCCGAAGCGGCAGCTTGGCTGGCGAAGCAAATTGCCAATTCGAATCGCGTTGCCCCGAGTCATCTGATTGGATTTCTAGCCAAGTCGCAGCTGATTTTGCCAGATCGGTGCGTGCTTTGGTTGCGGACGGTCCCCGATTTTGAAAACGCGGTCATTGACTGCCTCGAGCCCGGAAGTCTTCCATTTGACGCCGCTATGGAGCTTACCCACCGTCTGCGGCTTGCCAACGCTGCTCCGCGAATCCAAAAGTTGATCGATTTCCATTCCATCAAAGATGAATCAGGTATTGAATTGATCAAGAGTCTTGGAGAGCGAATCAAGCTGATGCGTACCTTGGTATGGCTTCGCCCGGATCTGGAAACGCTGGAGCTTGTCGAAACGCTGTCCCGCTCCGTCGTCGAACTACACCGTAGTCATGACGTGTCTCGATTTGCCGCCCAATTAGACGCTGAGTTGAAAAAAGCAGGTTGCGTCACTTGGTTGGCAACTAAAAGGCATGCTTCGAATCTTTTGTCAGGAGGCATCCGGTGATGCCAGGGCGAAGGCAGTTCGGTTTGTTTATCAATTGAACGCGTTCAATTTATTTATCACGTTTGCCGATCAATCGCACCAAGTTGAGTTGCAGGAGCTTTTCGATCTTCGCAAGTCGCTTTCGCATGGAGAGTTCTTTGTGGATTTTTACAGGAAGACTTGGGGTGAGTTCAGCGACGATCGACAGCGGCAAATGCTGGCCGCCCTGCCCTACCCTGTGACCGGATTGGAAGAGCGTTTTCCAATCGCCAATTTAGCGCGAGCGTTGGCAAAGACTGAGCGAGTTTTTGCGGAACCCAAGCTCATTCAATTGGTCCATTATCGCAGATGATTTTGTGAGTTCGGCCTCGTTGGTAAACGCAGGGTTTGTTGACGCGGCGACTCGACGCCCTGTTGCTCAAACAGGAGAAATCTCCGAGAGGGTCTTGCGCGAGGCGTTGTCCAAAATTTCATCGACGGCCGCACATGGCCTTTCTCGAGAGTTGCCAGCCCTTTCCAGGGCTGGATTGAATCTTCAGGCTGAACTCAACGGTCGATGGGATGAATTCTCAAGTTTGATGTCAACTCATGGTATGCATTTTCGAGCAAATCGTCAGGACAAATTTGGGATGGATTTATTGGTTGACGATTCCTATGTACGGGTTGGCGTTACGCAGTCGATTGATTACCGGCCGGCGGTCATTCGGGCGTTTCAGGCTTCCGATCGGTATAGTTTTGTGCCGGCGGGGTTCCATTCACCCTCCGAAACGCTGGAAGCGATTTCTGCGGCCGCTATGCGTTCAGGTTTTCAGCCGAGTATCGCGCAGACTGCTGGGGAATCCGCGGTAAACGTCGAGGTTGCCTGGAAAGATCGAACGTATCATTTGCCGATTCCGATTCATACGGATCAGCTTTCGCGGACGGAAGTTTATTGTGATATCTTGAACCACTGTCTTGGTCGGCAACTGATCACCGAACGTTTTGTGGTCTTGCCAACTCCGAGGGGAACTCATGTTTTATTCGGGCCTCCTCGATTGTTTTGCATGCTGTCAGGTCGCTTCGGTGTTGAGTTTTCTAATGCAGATGAATACATCGGTTTGAGAACGAAAAAATCAAAATGAGATTTTCACTTCGATTGCTAATGAGCTCTGTGGTGTTGATTTGTTTGGTGCTTGGCGCGCGCGAGGCCAATCGCTCCTATCACTGGCATCGAAATTGCCGGTCGATTTCCATGTGGCCAGTGGAGGAGGCGCGTTTCGATGGGCTTCTGAGGATGTCAGTGTGCGTTTTGGGAAGAAAGAAGTTGAGCGGGTCAGGCGGCTTGCGTCCCTTCAGCGAAACGATGTCGCTTCTAATATGTTGGCAGCAGTCGCGGAAGATGGAGTGCGTGAGCCACATTCCCTGATGGACTATGGCCCAAAACTTAAGGAACTTTTAGAAGTCAAATTGAAGGAGCAGTTTTCTCAATACCCCAATCTGAAGAAGACGAGTCAGTTTGGCTTGTTGGGATTTTGGGTAAGTCTCGAAGATCCTGCCGCTTTGGAGTTTGTGGCTGAAGTTTTGGAGCGAGGTTCTTCCGGAGAGATTCGAAAGCTTGTCAGAACACTGGCGGGTCAAGACGAGAACGCGGGCATCCCGTTTTTTGAAAACGAACGATTTGCAAGTGCCTTGATCCAGTACTTGCAAGGCGACGAAGTGGTGTTGGAGTTGGTTGAGGGACTTGCCAAGGGCGAGTTTCGCTTGTCTGACTCTGCCGTTGTCGAAGTCCTTTCCGATCGCAATCGCATTGCGCTTCGTAATCGCAATATGCTCCACCCAAAGACGTCGGGGAGAATGCGGAGGTGGCTCAAGGGCGAAAAAGAAAAGTATCTGGTAGCTGAAAAGTTGGTGGCTCGTATGAGTTGCCTGCATTATCCGTACGAAATTCGTTTGCCGTCAGTGGACGTGAACCGCCTGATGATTTTGTTTACCGAACAGGCGTTGGAAATATCGGGATCGCCTCAATTTGATGCTGCGGAGGTTGATACGTACTTTTCTGAAACGATGTCTGACGTTGCTAGATATTTGAGGTTCCGAGTTGACGAATCGTCTCGAAGAGAACTCGCTGAGTTGACTTTTCGCATCAACGATTTTCAGAGCTTTCTAGTCTTGGCAACCGACGCGGAGCAAGAGGAGGTGAAGTTGCTGTTTTCACGTCGAGAATCCCTGGGCGGGATTCCAACTAGTTTTCGGCGCGATCATCTGGGCGAAAACAAGAGTCTTGAAGATGCGTTCTACAAGTCGCTTCCCAATCCAGTGTCAGGTCTGGAGAGTCCTTTCCTCGTCGACGTGCTGGTGATGAGACTGGCAACCATGGAGCCAGAATTTGCGAGGCCGATGATGCTTGAGTTGATGAAGGAAGGAATACGAATTGCCTTTGCTGAATGTGGCAAGCTATGGGAGGGTTCGGATGATTTGGAGGTGGTCACGTTGTTAGAGCGACGTCTTCAAGAGATCGATTCTGAGATCAGCTCGGAGGGGAGTGGGAGAATCGCCCAGATGAACCTGATGAATTACGAGTGGCCGGGAGCTTTTGCATCGCTGAAGAAAGTCTCACCAGTCGCTGCTTCCAGGATCCCGGCGACTTGGAAGCGAAAGTTTAGTCCTGATATGAATGCTAAGGTTCCACCTCGCCCGAGACCGACCATCCAGGAACTGGAAGTGTTTTTTCAACGGGCTGGACTGAAGACCAGATTTGAGAATGGGGCCAGTCGGATTAGTGCTGAAGATATCCACGAGACTCTTGATCTCAACGGCCGACTTGCAGTCGTGGATGAATTTGCCAGTCTTGAATCACAATGTGAGTCGTTGCTTAACGCATCGCTTGGTGTTTTTGAGCCAGATATCTATGTGGAGCAAGACCCAGATCGATCGATGCGTTGTTGGGTTGATATTGCCATGGATGATTGCGTTTACCGATTTGATATTTTGAATGACCGCTGGTTTCGTCAACTCCAGTTGTGTGACGTATTCAATCACATTCTCGAACGTCGACGGTTTGAGCAACGTTTTATTCCGGCGAGCAAACGCGTGATCTATTTTGGCAGCCCCTCACTTTTTGAAGGTTTGAAAGACCGATTTGGAATCGAATTTGAGCCAGGCTCAAAAGCTTACTTGGCTCTGAACGGTGGCGATTCAAAATGAGATTCTCACTTCGTGTTTTGCTTGGTATTGTTGTCATTCTCAGTTGGTGCAGGAATTGCGTGACAAACTCGGATTCGTTTTTCCAGAAGGAACGGATCGCTATATCGATCGCAAGTGATATTGGATCTGTCCATACAACCCCTCCCCGGACGCGGCGCAACCGGGAGAGAGTAACGATAGTAGTGAGTTTGCACCTGAGATGTAAAACCCACGTATCGGGAATCTATCCAAAGGTACCGAGGTTTCACTCGACATCCTGGATGACATGTGACTTGAAAATGAATATGGCACGCTGCTCATTGGAGTCGAGTTGCATCATTTCACTGAGATCGACGACCATGAATTGTCCACTTTTGGATGTCAGGTCTCTACCCGTACCCTGTTGAGCATTTTCCCCGCCATCGAAAACTACTGTCCGCAACGATGCGCGATCCTGAGTGACGGTTTGCATCATCGAGATAGTCGTTTTTTTGGCAATCGACGGAATGGCTATGTTCAATTTTTTCCTTTGTCCATTGTGGAGCGTTGTTGTAGGAAATTCTTGAAGTAGGACAGACTCTTTCGCTCGAGCTAGTGAGTTCAGCGTCGCTGCGACACGTAGACTGATCTTTGTAGGTTCTTTCTCAACTTGTTCAGGCAGATGCATGAAATCTTTTTTGGAAGCGACGACCAAAAAAGCGCGATTCTCAATGGTAACGTCATTTAGCTGGCGAAGGTTTGCGAGAAGATGTTGCAGCTGCTCGTGCACGTTTTGTCGATGCGAAACAACAAAACTAAGATGGTCTTCGTAGAATACTATGGAGTGTTCGGCCCAGGATTCAGGTTCAATCGTTTTCTTGATGAGATCGAGAATTGGATTGGCGTTGACCCGTTCTTCCGTGTCGTCACTTAAGTTAGTCGTAAAGGGATAAGGTGAAACAACCAGGTCAGCCACTGCGTAAGTGTAGACGACGATTCGTTCGTCGTTTTCATCTTGAGGAAGTGGTGCTTGAGGTAGCGCGAGACGGTGCATGACTGCCCAGCGTTCACCAACCTGAATGACGTCGGATACTTTGCCTGCTTCCAGTTTGGAGGCGGCCACTTCATCTTGCTGTTCCAGAATCCGTCGCAAGGCGATGTCACGCCAAGACATGCATTCAATTTGGGTTTTGCCGCATCCGAATTTCGCGATGTAGCTTTCCGTCGCCATGTTGACTTTGTCGGCCAGTGAGCGAATGTGGTTTTCGATGTCGGATTGTGAAATGCTGATTTCAAGTTTTTGACATTCTTCGGTCAAAACTCGTTCAATAACGAGCGCATCGAGAACTGGATCAATATAATTTGATGGGGCGGTTTTGCTGGCCTGCTCAGTTGCCACTCCGTTTGATTTACTGTTCTCTTGATTGTGTCGAATAAAACCGCTGTTTGGAGCTGTGTTGCCCGCTTGGTTATCAATCGAGTTTCGGAGAATGGTTCCAGGCGAACGGGCGAGCGTATCGCCCCAATGCCCAATTCGGTTATCGAGGTTGGGTTCACTCTCTTGAGGTCGAGTTGAACTTCCAAAGGCAACTGACATGGCGATCATGGAAAGAACGCCGGTCAACATCATTGCGTTGAAGCTCAGAATCGTTACGGTTTTGGTGGGGGGAATTTCTAGAAGTCGTCGAACTCGCGAAATCAATACACCTCCGTTTGCCGCCAGTGCTGGGGCGATCGTGCGCGATTCTTCCAACGCCAACAAGGCGTGAGCCAGGGATGATGGATCCCCACAAAACTTGACGGCAACGTCGTCGCAGCAGTTTTCTCGCTCAATGCGAATTTGTGACGACAGCCACCATGTCGCTGGGTGATAGAACAACACGGTTTCAATTATCGTTTGCGCAAAGTTCATCAGATAGTCATGTCGGCGGATATGCGCCAGCTCATGAGCCAGAATTAGTTGGAGTTGTTGTTGGTTGAGGCCGGTAACCGCAGATGCTGGAAGGAGGACAAGTGGTTTAAGGTATCCGACCACGGTAGGCACCTGGACGCAGGTCGATTCAGCAAATTGGACGACCTGAGAAATCCCCATTTTTTCGATCAGCCCCTGGGCTACTTTTTTCCACGCCGGCGAAGTCGCTACTTGGCTGGATCGGATCAATCGCTGAACGTGCAACATTCCCAGCAGCGGGCGAAATGCAAAAATGCAAACGCCCAATGACCAGCCCAGGACAATCCAGAACATTGGCAACGGCCTCTTGGTGAATGCGCCCTGGGCCGATTTTCGGCTGTCAGCAATGGCGTCAGGAGACCGAGTGGGATCGGCCGCTATAGAAGGTGGCAGCTGTCCAATCAAGTTGGCCTTTTCCAGTTGAAAATTCGGTTCTCTGTCGTCTGCCGTGGAGTGAATTGGGATATTTTCGCTGCCGGTGAGCGTCGTTCCATTTTCCAGGTGGATTAACGCGATGCAGAAGGTTGCGATGGGGGTGATACATACGGTCAGCAGGGCAACGCAACCCGCTCCATAGAGCCATGGCGAGCTGCTTTTTCCGAGGTACCGTTTGACGAAGAATCGAACTCCACCGTAGATTGCTGCAATCACTGTCAATTGCCATAAGCTGTGCACGATCGCCCATCCTGCAGCGGTGATCCAGGGCGAGGTCGAGTTGGGAAGTGAAAGCCAGTCCATTACTTGTCTCCTTCGAGTTGGTTGAGCAGTTTGCGAATTTCCGCAAGTTCTTCCTTGGTTGCTTTTTGTGACGAAAGGGCCTGCAGGACCAGCGAGCCAGTTGAGCCGTCGTACACTTTTTGAATGACGTCTTTGAGGATTTTGGTTTGCGTGCGCTTTTGCGATGCCGCGGCGCGAAAGATCTGCGGACGTTGTGAGTCGTCTCGCTTGACCAACTCTTTCTCCAGCATCACCGAGAGCATCTTGACCGTGGTTGAGTAGTTCGTTTCTCGCGATTGTATGATGATGTTGTGGATTTGCCGGGCGGTCGATGGGCCCTGCTCCCAGAGTATTCCCAGGATGGATAACTCGACCTCAGTCGGTTGTGTGGAAGATGGTCTGGCCATGGTTGCTCCTTGCTGACCGCATTAATTGGAATAGCGAATTCCTTCGCCATGTGTGGATTGTATAGCGAAGGAATTCGCTAACGCAAGTCCGATAGCGAAAGAATTCGCCAAGTGCATGCAGTTCTCTACCAGCCAAAATGCTTCTGGAGCAATTGTCGAACCTGGGATTCCAGCCGATAGGAGGTGCGCAAGCTGACGTTCAGGGCTGCGGCAATTTCCTCATGCGATTGTTCCTCGATAAACCGCATCCGGAACATGGTTTTCTGGTTTAGGTTCAACGTCGTGACTTTTTCCAATACAAGCCTGACGGCATCTTTGATGTGAAGACGATTTAGAACGTTCTCTGATCGTCCTTCCAGTTCGTACGTTCGGGATTGGTCGGATTGCAACTCACTGATGTATTTTCGTTTTCGAACATCGTTCCGCTGGCTATGCCGGCGTTTCCAGTAGGCCGCGATCGCTTGCCGAATCGTAATCTTAAGAAGTGAAAAGTAATGGCGTTTGGAGTTGTACTTTTTCCCAATCGGCCATTTCGTCAGGCGGTAGAATATATCCTGGATTACATCGTCTTCGTCGTTGTAGTCGACCAGTCCCCTTACCTGTTTCAAGGTAAGTCGTAGATCAACTGCACGCAGGCTGGATCACCAAGATCTTCCTCGAAGTCGTCGAAATAATGGTCAGGGATGTCCATTGCGTGAACCCGCGCTGGATGGATAGGGAACTGGCAGATTATACCAACCTGAAACTATCTTGATCGCGGCCATCGGCTTTTGCCAGTTTTCTTGAGAAATCACGAACGTCTCGTGCAGGCTGGGCCTTCGCTCGCGTTTCTCGTTTGTTTTGCCAAGAAATGTCGGAAAAGCTGCTGCTTGTTGCTTCAATACGTCGCGATACGATTGAACAAGTTCTATGGGAGGTTGAGGCTCCTGCCGAAACAAAACTGGATTCTTAGTTCAATTAAAATCCTGTTCGTATGGTTCCTGCCTCGTCGTGTAGATGGCCACCGAGAACTTTCTTGGCAACTCGACGCGTGCGTCGTTTGGTTCAGTTTGTTCCTCGCTGACGGGCTTGTTGATTAAGTACTTGCCTGGGGTGTTAAAAATTTATGAGAACCCGGATGATGTTTGGAAAGGAGTCAAACATGGATTGGGCCAAGGTCAAAGAGAGTCGCGATCAATTAGTTTTGTTTCCGGAGCGTCTGGACGAATCAATTCCGGCCAACCATGACGTTCGCGTGTTGGACCGGATTCTTCGAGGTGTCGACTGGTCAAGTTGGGAAACGAAGTATGCCCTTGTCAGGGGTCGTCCTCCGCTTCACCCGCGAATCGTGGCCAGCGTCATCCTCTACGGCTTGTTTTGCCGGATCATCAGCAGTCGGATGCTGGAGGAAGCGTTAACGATTCGCTTGGATTTCCGCTGGCTCGTCGAAAGTCGTTCGATCGACCACACAACGATTTGCAAATTCCGGATCGGGAACCAAGAAGCCCTGAGCGGACTGTTCATCCAGATGGCATTGCTTGGACAAGAACTGGGCTGGGTACGCCTGGACAGCCTCGGCTTCGACGCGACCCGCATGCGTTCCAACAACTCGCGCCAA
>CBDDAC010000005.1:0-281604 GCA_965224765.1 Mariniblastus sp. | reverse complement strand
TACTTGCCAATGTTCTACATCGTGTGGGATAATCCTCACTCTCATGACAGATACTGCTCCAGCAACACAGGCTGATATTCAAAAGATCATTACGATGATTGAGCAACTGGCTTCAAAGCAGGATCAGCTTGCTACTAAACAAGATCTTGAAAATCTCAAAACAACTCTACGAGAGGAAATTGAGGCATCGAAGCAAGAGTTAAGAGCAGAAATTGAAAAATCTAAAAAGGAGATGATGCACTACTTCGATGTTGTACTTGAAAATCACGGCAACGACATCTTTGGCGCGTTTGGTGATCGCTACGAATCACTACGAGAGGTACAACAAAGCCACGGTAAGCGGCTCAATCGCGTAGAAACAAAAGTAGGACTGAGAGCCGCGTAGTACAGTCGTAGGCAATCAACTCAGGGACATCATGGCATTCAGCATAAACTTGGCATCTTCATCGCTGTGATCGTAGTATTTCTCAATCATCAGTACAGACGTCCCCACGAGTTTGGCGATCATGTGAGTGTCCATGCCGGCTTTTACCATTTTGGTAATGCGTGTATGGCGAAGATCATAGAGTGCATAGCGTTTGCCTACGGTGTTGCGAAGCGTTTCCATTCGTTTGCCGATGTTGTCTTTGTTCCATTGCGTACCGGTGAAGTGGACCCCCATTATCGGACCACCGGCTTAGATAGAAAAGTCGCTTGAATCGGTGAAACTGGTAGCATTATTAGTTTCATTATTGAGGAAAGAATTATGGCACGGAAGCGCCGTCGTTTCGGTTCGTCTTTTAAGGCGAAGATAGCGATCGAGGCTGTCAAAGAGAATCGTACGATTACGGAGTTGGCCAAAAAACACAAACTTCATGTGACCCAAATCAATCTTTGGAAGAAACAGTTGATTGACGGCGCAGAAGTCGTTTTTGAAGGCGAGACGAAAGGGGCTCAGACGCCCAGCGATGAGCCTCAGGCAGCCGAGTTGTACGAGCAGATCGGTCGCTTGAAAGTTCAACTGGAGTGGCTCAAAAAAAAAGTGGCCCAGGACGGTGAGTGAAGCAAGGAGCTGGATCGACTTCGACAACCCTGATCTGAGTATCCGCCAACAGTGTCGAATACTTGGCTTGCATCGCAGCAACGTTTATTACCAACCGGCTCCCGAGACAGTCGAGAACCTTCGGTTGATGCGACTGATTGACGAGGAACATCTGCGTCGACCGGCCCGTGGTTCGCGTCAAATGGTCGACTTTTTGAAGGACTTGGGTCATGGCGTCAATCGCAAGCGAATCCAGCGTTTAATGAGGAAAATGGGGATTGAAAGCTTGGCTCCCAAGCCTTGCACAACGGTTCGAAACGAAGGGCATCGAATTTACCCCTACTTGTTGAGGTCTCTCGATATCGTGAGGCCCGACCAAGTTTGGTGCTGCGACATTACTTACATCCCGATGCAGTTTGGCTTCTTTTACTTAGTGGCCGTGATGGATTGGTACAGCCGATATGTGATCTCTTGGCGATTGTCCAACAGTATGAATGTTGACTTTTGCGTAGAAGCATTGGAGGAAGCGTTGTCAAAATCAAAGCCGGAAATCTTCAACACCGATCAAGGTTCGCAATTCACCAGCCGCGAATTTACTGAAACACTCAAGTCTAGCGATGTCGCCATCAGTATGGATGGCAAAGGCCGTGCGATCGACAACGTAATGATCGAAAGACTCTGGAGAACTGTCAAATACGAGGAGGTCTATCTCAAGGAATACGTCACCGGAACCGATTGTTACAAAGGGCTCGGAGAGTACCTGAATTACTACGGACATCAACGCCGTCATCAGTCGCTCGACCGTCAAACACCATGGGAAGTCTACCGTCCCGGCCGATCAAAGAAGAAATCTTCTTCTATCTAAACTTTGCCCGCCGGTGGTCCAATAATTGGGGTCCACTTCAGTATTGGATTTTGACGATGTGGCGCTAGGTAGAGAGTGGTTTAAAAAATTGCGGCATTACATTTCAGTTGTGTGCGTGACCAAACGAGGACCCCATCTTTACTTTAAGGGCGGTAGCGTCGGAAATTCGATAGGTGAGATTGATATCAGATCTAGTTCAGGTGGGTATGTTGTTGCACCCGGATCTGTTGTAGATGGCCATACGTATTATTGCCCCAAGGGCTTTGATAACGTGAGCAAGCTGCAACCCTTTAGCTCAGATTGGCTCCCCAAAAAGAAAACCAATGGGGAGCCAATCGAGTTTGAGGGTGACATGTGTTATCGAGCGTGGCGGTATATCGCTGCGATACCTGGAGCCAAACAAGGCCACAGAGATAACGCATGTTTTGCTGTTGCATGCCGTCTCATTCGAGATTTTCGGCTTACATCTCAAGAGGCACTGCCAATTCTGTACAGCTTTGCCGATAGGTGCGAGCCTCCAGTAAAAAACACGAAACAGTTACGACGAAAAATAACTGAAGCTCAGAAAGGAATATGAAACATGAGTCTCAATCAAAAAACTGATTCAGCATAAAGGGCCTAGGTGTACCCATGGTACGACTCGCAAATAACCCAGAGAGACAACGATGCGCCAATTTGTTGTGCCGCAAACGCATACAAATGGCGAAACCCGTCACTCTGGCTGGCAACAGCCTGCCATGTGTTTTAGTGCCACTTTGTAGTGGCTGCAAAGCAGCATGGAAAAGAAACCTACTGTACGTCTTACAAATACAAGGAAAAAGAAATGGTCACGATCACAAAAATCGGTAAATCAAAATGCTCCCTCAGCCAGAAAGAAGCCGATGGCTGCTTTTGCAAATTTGCAAATGGGCAGTTCGAAGGATTTTTAAGTTGGAGAAGCCTTCAGCAGCTTTGTCGTCTGTACGGAGCGAAGAAATGAACTCCGTGGCTCAGGTTGCAGAGCAATTGAAGGTCTCACACCAAATTGTGTACGCGCTAATTGAAGCTGGGAAACTGGCATGCTACCGCATTGGACTCGGGCGTGGCACCATTCGCGTGAGTAACGAACAATTGCAACTCTACCTAGACGCTGTACGTGTTGATGCACTCAAGTACAGGCAGGGAGTGAAAAGGAACTATCTTTCAAGCAAGAGGCTGAAACATTTAGGAGACTGAAATAAAAACTCAATGTAATCTTGTTGCCCCGGCCCTACACCGGGGCAATTTTCTTTGGGGCGCCAAAGACGTACCGACTGGACCTTTTCGTGGACCTAAACCCGTTGGAGTAAAAGAAATTCATCCGAAAATATGGAAAAAGATTTTTGGGAAGTACCGCTATAAAAGCCTCGAAAAAACAGGGCTCTTGTATTTGAAAACCGGCGTACTGTTATGGTACCGGGGGTTCGAATCCCTCTCCGTCCGCTGTTTTCTTGCCTCTTCAGGCTTCCTCGTACGATTGTGTCACTATTCACGAGGATATCTCTATGGCTCGCCCTCTAAGCCCTGGTTCTGGAAGCAAAGACATATCTGGTGTGTGACAATCGATAGCAAACGACATCCTCGCAATTCAGGGGAAGTGTCAGAATTGGTGTCGATTCAGCGGCCTCTTGGCGCATTTACCACTTCAGTTCGAAATGCTCCGCTCGACCACAGGCGTTGAACAACCTCGCCTTCCCCCAAGACCGCGGCTGCAATCACCGATTACGCCGATGCCCACAACTATGATTTCATCGTGCTCGGAACTCACGGTCGAACCGGTTTGGGAAGAGCGATTCTGGGTAGCGTTGCCGAGTCGGTCGTCCGTCACACAAACTGCCCCGTCATTTCCGTCAAGCCATCCAACAAGAGAATTGGAGGTTGGGCTGAGAAGGAGTCGCCTGTTGACGGCGGTTGAAAAGAGCGGCGTCTGGCGGCTGAAAACGGCGGCGCTAGGTATAAAAAAACATGAGGGGGTGAACGTCTAGTCTGGTAAAGTTAAGCGGACTTCTTTCTGGTGGTACCGGCTCTTCGTTTTGCGTCCTTGAGTCGGTAGCTTTCGCCTTTGGTTTCGATGATGTTGCAACGGTGAGTCAGACGATCGAGGGCGGCAATTATGATCGGATCGGCGAGATCTTGTTTTGGCATAAAATGA
Organism: Mariniblastus sp.; assembly: GCA_965224765.1. Lineage (GTDB taxonomy): Bacteria > Planctomycetota > Planctomycetia > Pirellulales > Pirellulaceae > CAZDBA01. Next base: position 277,548 of record CBDDAC010000005.1, on the reverse strand, counting down.
CTCTCAATAATAACACGGCGTTCATGGAGGCCTCCCATTGGCGGCAACCGACGTATGGAAGATGAGATTCGAATGGGCGACAATGTCACCTTCCGGAAACAACTTTCAACGACAGCAATTATTGAGACACTTCCTTCATTTGTCGTCGTTTATCTGCTCTAAGTCTAGTGGCAAGAGACTGGGGGCAGGCCATGGTTTTCAATAGCGTAAGAGCAGGATCTAAATAAGCCTGATTTGAAATCATTTGGTGCTGTGTCCCTTAATCGCAAAACTCGGCGGTCGATTCATTTCTTCTCCAGTCAAGTACAACGGATTTTGAAGTGGTGGTTACGTAATACAATTTGACAAAAACAGAATCGCCTACCGCTTGTAGCCACTTTTCACTTTTGTTGGTTTTCTTTTTTTCCGAGTGGCCTTTCCCGTCACACGAAAAACATCTTTTTGAATTTTGCTAATCTTCGAATTTCGCAAAATGATTTTGGACAGCGTCGTGTTTTCAATGTCGTTTCTTTCCTTGTCAGTCAAGGCCAAGTCGTTTTGGTACCAGAAACGATCGCCGTCTCTTAATCTTTCAAATTGATCCTTAAGTACATGGAAAAACAGCTCACCGACAGCCGCGTCTGCATGGTGATCTTCGGCGAGGCCGCCAACCCAAGGATCGATGAGATCAACGTCACTGTAGGCGTCTTTCAATCGAGCACAAGTTTCTTCGTTGGACGAGATTTGTGAAAACGACTCCATCCGAGACAGGCCGAAGTCCGCGCGACACTGGTTGTAACCAGGCAAACCATGATCCCGACCGCGTTGAATGTTTAGAGCGGCCAAATCAAGCGGCGCGTTTGGAAGATTTTTGAACAGAAACACGCGAACTGCGTCAACAGCCTTAGTATCAATGTTTTGCATTCGCTGCTGCGCAAGACCACCCAAAAACGGCGAGATTCCGCGTTTCTCCACAAGCTCTGGTCGAAAGAACAGGTCTTTGAAGGGGATTGGCTTAAGTCCTTTGCCGTCCAGCTTTACTTCGGGGGACAGCATGCTGTGCCCCAAACGATAGGCTACGGTAGAGAAGATATTGGAAATTGTTGGGTCAACTTCCTGATTGTATTCGCCATAGGGAGTTAGCGCATCGTCGCCAAGCAATGCTGGCAAAAACTCATTGTACGTAATCCCCTGCATTTCGCCGCTTACGATTCGACGCGCTTGTTGGTAAATCTCCTCGTCAGTCACGTCTTGCCCCTTGAAACGTCGATCTGACTTGAGTCGGGCACAAACCAAATTGTGTTCGCGAACGAACAATGTGTGAAGACAAGTTAAGACGCAATGTTCATTCGCTCTGATGTCGCCCGCTATAAAAAACTTTGAGGACGAATTAGGAGCATTCGGCAGGCCACCTGGGTTTTTGGGTAACAAGTTCCGTCGATCGACGACAAGTTTTCCAGAGCCATCAAACACGCGCAGTATGGCCGCACGGGTTGAATTGGATCCATATACATTTGCGCCATCAATAAATGAAGACAAGACATTTACTTGTTGACGTGCATTGCCAATTCCCGTGCCGGTCGACGGATCATACGCCGATCGAAAAAAAGAAATCTTCTTTCGTCGAGGGAGCATGATCGGGAAGGCTTCTCTGGGTTCTGCCTCCGGAGATAGATCCATTTCGTGATCCAGGAACTGGCCCCACGCCCACATGTAGTCGGATAAGCCCTTCGAGTTTTCCAATGACTCAGATTGCGCGCAAACAATGTCACTGATTTTCTTGGGACATGGACGATTCGATCCTGATGGCCCGTTTCTGCCAGCATACGCGGGCGTTGTGAGACGCAGTAGAGTTTCACCAGACTTGCCCCAGGTTGGGTGTTCGAGGTTATTTCCCGAGCCGTCAATTGTTCTGGTACTGGACATGTGGTTGCTTCAATTTGAAAAGTTGAAAAGTTGCGAGTACGTTTGCGTTCGCCTCATTGCAGATTCATTTGAACGTAAAACACTTCGCCGTCAAATGTTTTTGGGGTTTTTGAACCCGTAGGTCTAACGTGAATACGAACTGGGGAAACAATTGTCAATTTAGGTTGGACAGCAGCGTTGCAAAGCGGCAGATTCAATTAAACGCCCACAATGCTGTTAAGGATTCCGAGCATTGAGATGGGGACACAAATATTGCATGCGATTCGATCCAGCGTTTCAACGAACCGCGACCCTACTCCGTGAACGGCCTTCTGATCGCCGATAAATTCATTCTGTTACTGATTCACTTGCTGACATTTTGTCTCCCAGTGGGACAGCAGATATCTGAATTTCCGGTTCAAAATGCTCGTAAACACTTGGCAAAAACAGTTTCGATGACGGACTAGGGAACCAGGTCGCGAGTAAGTAGGTATCAAGCCAATTGACTGGCATTGGAGAAGGGGCAGCTGGTTCGAGCTGAGGTCTCAAGTTGACTTGAATTAATTGGACATCAATGAGCCTCGTTGCAGTTTCCAAAGGAAGCCTGCCAAGAAATCGAGTATTGCTGCGGCGATACCAACGAACCAAAAATCGACAACGAGCACTCGATTATTTGAGAGTGCTAGTTGTGGCTGAATTGCCATAGAAATTTTCAATTTGATTGAACCCTAGGTGCAATCCGTTTCCCAAACTAGCGAGTGGACGTATGTTAACAGATCGTGTGGACAATGCAAAAAAGCAAGCAATCGGCAAATTCCTGAAGGGGAAAATGAGTCATGCTGAATTGATAAAACATGACAAATCGCAGGGAGAAATAACAAGCCTTCTTGTTGCTGCGGCAAGAGACTTCGGTCTACTTTCAAATGTTGCCACAATTGATCTGGTGCCGCCAAACGGTGCCACGGTCGGAGATAACGAGTACGTTGTCGTCGTACTGGATGAATTGCGAATTCGGCGACTTTTTTCTAACAGTGAACACGATCGAACTGCTCAGCCTTTGCTGGGTTCCAAGTTTCAGCAGGAAGGCAACTTTACACTTGATGTGAACGGTCAGTCAAACTCGGTTTCCTGGCAACGAGGGTGCGATAATCATGGTCCCGTCAAATGCCATAAGTGGGCAGAGTATCTCAACAAGTCCAGGACAGTGCTTTTCGCCGGTAAGCCCAAAGGATTCCTGCGACTGGATTTAGATCTTCAAGAGTCTGAAGCCAGCGAAGCAAAACTCCTCGAACGAATCAAAAACCGGCTTGGGATTGCTGCGAGTGCGGCAGGTTTGGTACCCGGCTTGGGGACCATCGTAAGTGCGGGACTTTCGCTTGGTGCGGCAATTGCGGAACTTGTCAAATCTAATCTTGATGATGATCGAGAACTCAGCTATCTGGGGTTTATTGGGCAGCTTGGTGATACGCCAGTTCCATTGAAACTTGGACAATACCATCTGTCGCGAATAACAGAAGGCGAAACTGACAACGACATCGATATCAAGTTTTCCGTACAGAAACTAGTTCCTCCCAACACGGTAAGCAAGAACCTGACCATCGTGTTGGAATCCGTAGATCTTTCAGGACTGCATGATCTGAAACCAGATGACCGAGTCCTCCTTGAGGCGACGATTACCGCCCCTGCGGTCGAGGGAATTGACGCCGAGCCAACAATCAACGCATTTTCATTCGAGCACCCTTATTTGTCAAAGAAGGAATTTAGTTCCGACCTAATTCCTTTCGAAAGTGTCGTTAAGTTACGCAACCAACTGCTCTACGACGGTCCATGGGGACCTGTCATTTCGTTCAACATTGGAGCCACAGGGATTCCGCGCGACCTAAACACTGAGGAGTGGCTACAAGTTCTTGGCAAGACGGGAGAAGTGATAGGGCTAACGGTCGACGAGACGGCACAGCCCGGTGTTCAACAGGGTTTTCAAATTGCGCAAAACGCAGCTGGCTTTCTTGCGAAATACCTACCTGACATTCGATTTTCCGTATCCAAATCCGGGTTGTTCGTGATTAAAGGCGACCACACTGCAGTGCCGGATTGTTTAATTGAAATAAACGCGAGTGATACTACCATTTGGCAAAATACACAAGTAAAATTTACGCCGGATGGATACGGTACAATTACTTTTAACCTTGCAGTGAAAGTCACTGATGTCCCTCCCGCAATCGAAGTTCCAAAGTTACCCGCCACTTTGTTGGAGAGACAAACCAGCAACACAGAAAGCGATCCTTGGACGTGGCAAGGAGGCGGGGGAATTGTAGAAGTATACGGTGTTTGGAACGGCGCAACGATTACGTTACAGCAACGAGTCGATAATGCTACAAGTGTTGCATGGAATGATCTGGAAACGTTGACTTCAGACGGAATAACGACGTTCGAATACCTGGCACCCGACGTTGTCCTTCGTGTAAGCCTGCAAAACGCAGCTGCGGACACCGACTTGACTTGCATGTTGAATAACCCATCTCGCGATCAACTGCTTACGGAAATTCGCTTGAAGTCGTAGCGTAGTCAAGAAGAAGTGCTGCCAGAATAGTATGGCCCAATGCAACGCCACTTCGAATCGAGGCGTTGTTTGTTAGCGGATATTTTCGAGATCGGTATGCAAGTCGCTTGACGACAACTTTGCATTGCTCGGACAAGAATCGACTCCATTAGCGATCTAGTCAGAAACCGATTTCGGGCATTTCCGAAGATCTGTAGACTATATTTCTACGCTATGTGACGCCTGGCCAGAAATTGAAAATGCGCTGGTGAAGAACGCGATGAACTTCCCAAAAATAGCGGCTGCACGCAGGCTGGGGTGAACGAATTTTTCCGAGAGGAGTTGTGATGGTTGGCGAGCAGGAAAGTGAATTACCTCGAAGTCGTCTGTACGTCTGTGTGAAAAGAATCGCAAGTTGGCGCACGTTGGCGATCGGTTTCATAGCAGCATTAGTCATAACGCAGTTGTTTGCATGGCGCAGCGAAAAATTGGGTAACGAGAACAAAGTCTTGGATGCGAGAGCTAGTTACACGGCAGAGGATGCTGTTGATTTTGCATTGAACATCAAACCGAATGGATGTCACTTTTATGGACTAACCGAACTTACGATCGATGTTGCTTTTCCATTGGTGTATGCAACGCTGTTCGCGATAATTTTAGTTCAATTGTTTTCGGAGAAGCTGGCGAGGTGGTTGGTTGCTATTCCCATCGCAGCTGCAACTCTTGATGTATTAGAAAACGTCTTTATCGCAATTTTCTGTTTTACGCTGGACCACAATCAGGCTTTTGATGAACTAGTTCAAGAATTTTCTACGCACATCTCTGTTTCCGAACTCTTGACACGATCGAAATTCGTCCTTGTCGCGTGTGCATTGATTGCAATTTTTATCGGGGGGATATTTGATTGGCGAAAAAACGAACGAGAACAATCGATCTGATTGATCAATTGTTTATGCTCCGACCTCAATATTTGCGTAGTTGATTTTTTTCACTTTCTGGTTTCGCCTTTTCCTTAAATTGATGACCGGAACACCGTTTGGGCCACTTTGACCTGTCCCCAAATGACCAAATTGCGCCGCAAAACATGCAATCAACAATACGCATTGCATCGTAAATTTCAGGTGATGATGTATGTGAAAACCGGCGTACTTTCATGGTGCCGAGGGTTAGAATCGCTCTTCGTCCGCTGTTTTGACTCCCCCCCCAATATATTGCAGCAGCAATACTTCTCAGGCCACCTTATTTTGCGTTACGTGCGACAAGAATCGGCCGGAATAACCGGAACAACCGGGACAACTCGAACAAAAAGCAAGTTGATTGCCCATTCATCCGCTACTGCCGATACTTGACTTAGTACCGTCGCAATGTGCTTTATCGGGACTATAGTCAAGGATTTTCGCAGATGAAACTAAAATGGATCGCCGCGCTAGGAGTACTCGTAGCGTTTAGCGGCTGTCGCACCGTACACCAGCCAAAGATTTTGAGCCAACCCACCGTTCAGAATCCGGTTGCAACTCAAGTCGAGTCTGTTCGTCGTAAGCAGTCGGACAAGAAGGACGGGCATTCAATTCGTCAGGTTGCGTTTCAGCAAGAGGAATCGCCGAACGATGTATCCATCGTTGAGGAAGCATCCGCCTACTACGCTGATCGTCCCATCGTCACACAAGTCTTAGCAATTGACAGTGGCGCAACGTCACTTGATCAGATTGAACAACAGGCACTTTCAACCAATCCGGCCGTCGCCGAAATCCAGGCAGAAATTGAATCGCTGCGCGGCAAGCTGACGCAAGCTGGGCTCCCGCCAAATCCAACCGTTGGAATCAGCGGAAACGATATCAACGAAGAGGGCGGCGGCGGACGTTACGGAGTCTACTTTGGTCGTGAAATGGTTGGCGGCAATAAACTTGGTTACTCTCGTGCGGTTGTTTGCGCAGAAATTGCGACCGCGGAGCAACGATTGGCTGTCATGCAGCAGCGACTGCTAACAGACGTTCGCCAACGATATTACGAATTGCTAATCGCCCAGGAAACCGTCGCAATGACGGATGAATTGGTAAAGATTTCTCAGAACGCAGTCGACGTATCAGAACAATTGCTGGAAGCAGAAGAAGTCGCTCAAACTGCTGTTCTGCAGTCAGAACTGGAACTGCAAAACGCATCCGTTGCCAAACGACAAGCTGAAAATCAAATGCTCGGTGCACGTCGAAAACTTGCTAGTCTGCTTGGCGAAGCTGATTTGGCGATTGGATTCGTCAGTGGCACCGCTCGTGAAGTTCTTACTTTGTCGGACTTCGAAAAGTCCTACGATGAACTTGTAAACGGCAGTCCGGAAGTGGCTGCATTGTTCGCGGAGGTGGAAGAAAAACGCCGACTACTCAACCGGGCGATCGTCGAGCCCATTCCAAACGTGACCTGGCAGACGACGATGGAATACGACACGGTCAGCGATAACATCATTCCGGGTTTTCAGATTGGAATGCCGATTCCAACGCTGAATCGCAACCAGGGCGCAATCCATCAAGCCAGACATCAAATCGTTGCTGCCGAAAGGCGTGCCGAAAAAAAGGCACTTGATCTAAGACAGAGACTGGCGACAGCCTATGAAGATTATCTTGACGCCAAGCTTCAGGTCGATGCTTATGAAGCGGAGATCATGCCAAAAGCGAAAGAAACTCTGGATCTAGTCAACAAAGGTTACAGTCAAGGTGAAATTGACTTCCTTCAACTGCTAACGGCCCAACGAACGTATTCCCAAATCAATTTGACTTACCTACGCCAGCTAAAGCAGGTTTGGCGCCAGCATGTTGAGATCAATGGAATGCTGCTTTCTGGAAGCATGAATTAGTTCAGTTCGATCACCGTTGTCAATTTTACAACGGTTCTTGTCAAACCGAGCTCGATTCGACTGTTTTGCCATCGAAATCCAATCGTTTTCTTACCGGCACGCGAGTTGCGGAAGCTCCTTTCAGCAGACTCAGGTGCTTGGCCGGTTGCCGTGAACCTTCCCGCTAGAAGATCCGTATCCTGCAGACGTCTCAAGTCTCATTAGTTCGGTAAAGAAATATGAATCTCACAATCAGCGCATTCGCGTTTTGCCTGCTTACCATCGGAGCCTCGACCAACGTGTTGACGGCTCAGGAGACTTGGGGAAGTGGTTATTCGCCCTCGTGTCCTGAACATGGCAGATGCCATCGTGAATCCGAATTTTTTGGCGACCGTTCATTCGATCGGATTCCTTATGGTCAAATGACAAATTCACAGTCCAACCGATCGCGTTACCAAGCAAGTTTTGCCCGCGGTGCCAACAATGACTATCAGGACGGCGGATGCGGTCATGGCGGCACCTGCAATCAAAGTCATTACCCACCCCAGGTTGAACGGGGATTCGGAATGCAGTCCCAGACAAATGGCAGAAGCTGTCCTTATGAGCAAAGACAGTATGGAAATCCTTCGCGTTTTCAAAACGACGTTCCAAGTCGAATGCGTTCTGAATATGGTTTTAACTACAGCGACGACAACTTTGAATCGAGCATACCCTCTTACTCCCAAACAGATCCTGCTCAACCAGCAAGGCGGTCCGGCTGCAGCCATTGCTCGGCGGATCTCCAGCCTCAATTGAGAGTTCCTGGTTTCAATCTACAATCGGGGTTTGCCGCAAACTCGCGCCCCCTGCCAAACCGTTTGCAGTCCATTCCGCCGACTTTGCCCCAAATCAACGCGCCACCTCAATTGCCTCCGCAGCCATCTTCCGGTTCACGAGGCAGCAACCAACAACAGAGATTTCAATCGGAAGGTAGCTCCCATGTTCCCCGACTGCTTCCCCCAACCAATGCTACGGGACCTCAACGAATGCAAGCCGATGACGACCGTTCAGGGCCCGGTCACGGGTGTCATAACCACGATCACTAGATCAACTCCCTTCCCTTTAACTGATATTTCCAAGATTCCTGGCGACTTTCGGCCAAAAAAAGAGCAGTATCTTGTAGGGCTATCCACGACTATTTTTGATAATCCTGTACTTCAAACCAACCAATTTCGGCATTTTCGCGTAACTCATATTGACTTTGGAATTCCGTTGGCAGATTATTTGCGGACGTCGTTGGACGCAGGTAAACGCTTAAGGCAACAATAAATGAAATCGTTTCTGGTACATATCGCAAGCTTAGCCGTCATGGTTCACATGACGTTCGGTTGCAGTTGGCACCACGGACTCGGCTCGGCAAATGCGTGTGCAAACCAGGACACTTTGTCGACTTGTTGTTCTTCAGTTGAAGGAGAGCACGCGGACAGCGGCCATGACCATGACGGCCATGAGCATGGTGTATGCGATGCAGAATTCCCAGAATTAGAATCGGCGTTGGGCGCTGAAGAGCCCACACACGGGCACAACCACCTTTGTTGCCAGGATGACGGCTGCAAGCTAATCAAGTTGGTTAAGTTTGTTTATGGTCCACTGGACTTTTCAACGACTTATCTAGGCGGCGCTGAAAATGCGGCGGTCGCCACCACTATGTCATATCCTGGATCCTCAGTTAATCCATTTCCCGATTGCAATTGTTTAGCGCCCAAAATGCGCTCACATCTGCTTCTTGGCAAGCAGCTTATCTAGCAACGCTTGCCGCGTGTTTGACGATTCGCTCGTCCACGCATTCTAAGTAACTCGCACACAAGTCAATTGTGCATGCGCGTTTTCCCAATTACCACGCCCTGAGTTTTTCGCAACGAGATTCAAACGTTGCAATTTGGCGGAATCACGTTTGAACGACGCGTCGAATCATGACGCCCGTGGTGTACCGGCGATCCGACAGACAACGAGGAGATACTGATGAATATGAAGTTTGATTGGCTGAAAAAGCACTGGCAGATAATCGTCTGGCCCATTGCGTTGACCGTGATCGGTGTCGCTGGCTATTTCACGCAAGATCGTTGGATGCCGCATGCCCAGCGATTCATGGCCTATATCCAAAACGAGAAAGATGCGGGGGAGGAAGTTGACGATGCACCTCCTAGCGAAACGCCAGATACTTTGACGTTGAGTCCAACCGCGTGGAAAAACATTGGGCTGGTTACTGACACCGTGAAGCCGTCAGACTTTGTGAAAGTCGTTTCGGTCCCGGCGATGGTCGTGACGCGTCATGGACGCTCGCAGAACAAAATCACTGCCCCGATGACTGGTGTGGTTACACAAATATTTCCATTGGAGCGCCAGGCGATTGAACCAGGAATGGCGTTATTTGAGATGCGACTAACCCACGAGGAAGTGGTCTCGGCACAAACGACCTTCTTGACCAACTTGCAAAACTTGGACGTTGTCAATCAAGAATTGGCGCGGCTGAAGAACATTGGCGAGGGCGTTATTCCTGGCAAACGAATTATCGAGCAAAAGTACGAGCGCGATAAAGTCATGGCGTCACTTTCGGCGACACGTCAAAGTTTGTTGCTGCATGGCATGAGCGATCAGCAGATTGCCGAAATGGAGGTGACGCGTAAGGTTCTCCGTACGATCACTGTCGCCGCGCCTCTCTACGCCCAAAATCATGAGCATGAAGATATCGAACATCAGTACCAGATGCAATCAATCGATGTTAGCCGCGGGGAAAGCATCGCAGCGGGTCAGCTTCTTGGCGTCTTGGCAGACCATTGCTTGTTGTATGTCGAAGGAAAAGCTTTTGAAAATGACGCGAAACGACTTGTCGACGCGGCACAGAACGGCACGGAGATACAAGTTATTCCCAGTTCCGGCGACTACGACTCCAAGGAGTTTTTGAGCCTGAAGGTACAAAGTATTTCCAACGAGATTGAGGAACAATCGCGTGCATTAAAGTTTTATCTTTTGCTACCCAATGAGCTTGTGGGACCGACGGAATCATCATTAACGGCCAATGAGTTTATCGCTTGGAAGTTCCGCCCCGGCCAGCGGATGGAAGCCAAAATCCCGACCACAAACGTAATGAAAAACAAAATTGTTTTGCCGCCAGACGCCGTCGTGGTCGAAGGGCCAAATGCATTTGTGTTTGAGCAGAACGGAGACAATTTTGACCGAATTGACGTTCAAGTTTTATATCGAGACAAAGACTCAGTCGTGCTAGAGAACGATGGGCAATTGGTTGGAAGTTCCATTGCGATGACGGGCGCTTACGCCATGCATTTGGCGTTGAAGAATCAATCGGGTGGCGCAATCGACCCGCACGCCGGGCACAACCACTGACGAGTTGTTGGCGAGACACTCCTGTCGGGCTGCATCAGAACCTCGATGGTTCCGACGGTACACAGTTCGGCAGGAGCCTTACCACACCTAGTTTTCTGAACAACGATGCCAAAAAACAACTGAGTTAAATATGCTTTCCACATTATTGAATGGCGTGATTCGATTCGCCCTACACAATCGGATGCTGGTTGCGGCAATGTCGGTGTTTCTTCTGCTGTACGGCAGTTGGCAAATGCTGCAATTGCCCATCGACGTCTTCCCAGATCTGAACCGTCCGCGTGTTGTCATTATGACAGAGGCCCATGGACTTGCGCCTGAAGAGGTCGAGACGCTGGTTTCCATTCCGATCGAAACGGCACTCAACGGAGCTTCGGGTGTCCAAGATGTCCGCTCGACGTCAGGCGTTGGCCTGTCAGTTATTTATGTCGAGTTTGATTGGGGAACCGACATTTACAACGACCGCCAAATTGTTGCAGAACGGCTAGCCGTTGTCGCCGAGCAATTGCCCGAAGGCGCCAAGCCTCAACTCGCTCCGATCTCGTCAATCATGGGCCAGATCATCATGACCGGAATGCTCAGCGAGACGAATGAAAAAACGTATTTATTTGACATTGCCAATATCGAGTCGGATGTGACTCCGTCGCTAAACGCAAATCGGCTGCCTCAATCGTTGAGGTCGGAATTTGAGTCAAACGATTATCAACTTTCCCGCGACCTCGATATTCGAACCGAAGTCTCTGGCGAGAAATGGATGGTTGGAGATCGTAAAACGGACCTTTGGTTTGCGATTGTTTCGAAGCCAAACAATCCTGGTCAACTGGCCGTGCACCGACGCACGTCACCTTTAGAAATGCGTACCAAGGCGGATTGGGTAGTACGTCAGCAAATGTTGACCGTTCCCGGTGTGTCTCAAGTTTTTGTGATGGGTGGAGATCGCAAGCAGTTTCAAGTTCTGGTTGATCCAAACCAACTGTTGAAATTCGGCGTTACCATTCACGATGTCGAAGAAGCACTTTCATTAAGTAACTCGAATGCGACCGGTGGCTACCTCGACGAGCAGGGCCCGAATGAATATTTGGTACGGGCTCTGGGGCGCATTCACACGATCGACGAAATCGAAGGGGTGGTTGTCAAATATCGGGATGGAAAATCGATTACTCTTGGTCAGCTTGGACGGATTGTCGAAGGGGCTCAAATCAAACGTGGAGACAGCGCACTTTATCTGAGAAACAAAGATTCCGATTCGGCCGGCCAGCCGATCGAAGAAGACGAACATTCTTCTGCTTCTTTCATTGGTGGCCCTGGTATTATTCTGACCGTCAGTAAGCAACCGGGTGCGGACACCCGAGCGGTCTCGAATGCAATTGAAGAACTGGTCAAAAGCCTTGATGGCAAGCTGGCTGACGACCTGCGTCTTGATACAAGCATCTATCAACAAAAAGAGTTCATCGACCACGCTATTGCAAATGTTGTTGAGGCCCTACGTGATGGCGGAATCCTCGTCGTCATCATTCTGTTTCTGTTCCTGTTAAATTTCCGAACAACGTTCATCACATTGACGGCGATCCCGCTCTCAATCGTCATGACGGCCTTGGTATTTTGGCTCTTTGGTCTTTCCATCAATACCATGACGCTTGGTGGCTTGGCGGTTGCGATTGGCGAGTTGGTGGACGACGCAATTGTCGACGTTGAGAACATTTTCAGGCGACTAAAAGAAAATCGTAAAAATGGCAATCCTAAACCCGCGTTGCTGGTGGTGTTTCAAGCCAGTGTTGAGATTCGAAACTCGATCGTGTTTGGCACGATGATCGTGATTTTGGTTTTCATTCCTCTGTTTGCTCTTAGCGGCATGCCGGGCCGCTTGTTCGCTCCGCTTGGCGTTGCGTACATCGTCTCGATATTGTCCTCTTTGTTTGTTTCGCTGACACTCACGCCGATACTTTCGTATTGGTTGCTTGCCAACAACAAACCTCGTAAACAATCTTGGTCATGGATTCTTAATCCGGGTCTTTGGCTCATAACCAGAAAGGGCACAGAAACAATTGAAGAAGAAGAAGATTTCGAAGAAAAGGATTCGTTTGTCTTGCGATTTTTGAAATGGATCGCAGGCGGTGCAATCCGCATGAGTTTGAAGCTGTCCTTTCCGATTTTGATTGCTGCGGCAATTTTCGTTTCCCTGGCCGGAATCACTCTTTACAACATCGAAAACGACTTCCTTCCCGACTTTAACGAAGGTGCAGTTCAAATCAATGTGCTGATGCCCGCCGGAACTTCGCTGCAAAAATCAACGGAGGTTGCCAAGATTGCCGGGGCTCGAATTCGCGAAGTTCCTGAGATCAGAACGCTCGCCCGGCGAACGGGACGCGCAGAATTGGATGAACACGCTGAAGGCGTGAATGTTACAGAATTTTTTGCTTCAATGGATGAGTCCGACCGCTCACGAAACGAAATCCTGGATGATATCCGGAAGCAATTGGAAGATGTTCCTGGAATTGTCGTGAGTGTCGAACAGCCCTTGGCCCACCTGATCTCTCACATGATTTCGGGGGTCAAAGCCAAGATCGGCGTGAAACTATACGGGGACGACCTGGAAACGCTTCGCCGTAACGCAAAGCTGATCAAAACCGCGATGGAAACGATCGAAGGCGTCAAAGATGCGCAAATCGAACAGCAAACGGAAATCCCGCAGCTACAGATTCAGGTTAACGGTGCACAACTTGAACAGTATGGCCTGCGACGAAAGGAAGTCACCGAGTTTATTGAAACCGCAATGAATGGAATTGTTGTTTCCGAAATTCTCGATGGACAGCGCAAGTACGACCTTTTGGTTCGATTGGACGAACAGTATCGCGAAGACTTGGGAACACTTGGTCGATTGCAAATGAACTTGCCGGACGGCGGAGTTGTCAAACTTGAGGACGTGGCAACGATCCGAGAAGCGTCTGGGCCCAATCAGGTCAAACGCGAAAAGGTTCGACGGCGGATTGTCATCCAATGCAACGTCAGCGGACGCGGCTTGGTCGATGTGGTCGAAGATATCAAAACGAAAGTTCGTCCAATCGAAGCCAAACTCCCGTCGGGCTATACGCTTGAATATGGTGGCCAGTTCGAAAGCCAACAGAGCGCTTCACGTGTGATCATGGGTTTGTTTGGTGTCGCTCTGATTGGCATGCTGCTCGTGCTTTACACGATGTTCAAGAGTTTTAATCTGGCATTGCAAGTGATGGTGGCATTGCCGATGGCGTTTATTGGAAGCGTCGCCGCCCTGAAAATCACCGACCAAACGCTAACGATTGCTGCGATGGTTGGTTTCATTTCACTTTGCGGAATCGCAACTCGAAATGGAATCCTGCTGATCAACCATTACTTACATTTAGTGAAGTACGAAGGTGAAACATTTTCGCCAGACATGATTGCCCGCGCAGGCAAAGAACGTTTGGCACCTGTGCTGATGACCTGTTTGACGACAGGCATCGGACTGGTCCCGCTGGCGATGTCCGCGGGCGAAACGGGCAAGGAAATTCTTTATCCAGTTGCCACCGTCATCATCGGTGGACTGATTACCAGCACGACGCTGGAATTCCTGGTTCGCCCGGCTCTGTTTTGGCAGTTCGGTATGCGATCTGCGAAAGCGGTCGTCGAAAACGAAGCAGCCAAAGTCGAACTGATTGAAGAACACGACGAGCATCAAAGCTCACACGCATCTCATTCCACTTTGGAATCCGATGCATTGGTTTAACTTAAACAAATTTTTTTTCTCAAAGGTACCGTCATGAAAACGTTTTCCCTTTTGCTGAGTCTTGTTGCCGTTTCACTTTTTGCCGTCGGATGCGGCAAACCACCGACCAACAATACTGACAAACCTGACACTACTGACACACAGAAAGAAGAGGACCCACACGCGGGACACAACCATGATCATTCCCCAAAACACGGAGGCCATTTGATCGAAATTGGCCGCAACCACGAATATCATGCCGAACTAGTAGACGACCACAAGACCGAATCCGTCACGATCTACATGATGGATAGTCACATGGAGCCTTTGACGCTCAAGGAGTCATCGATCAGTTTGGTTTTGACCGCGGGTGACCAAACAGAAACGTTCGAGTTGCTTGGCACCCAGCCAGGTGGATCGGCTTCGTTTTCGTCTAGCGATGCCAAAATGATGGGCATGTTCGAAGGCGAAAATGTCAAAGGCAAAGTTCGCATCAACATTAAGGGAAAACCTTTCACGGGCGTTTTCGAACACCAGGGACACAGCCATGGCGAAGGCGAAGACAGTCACGAAGGACACAACCACTAACTCGCAGGATAATTCTGCCGCATCAAATTGAACAGAACGTCTTTCCAAGACGTAAACGCAGCTCGGGTCGGCGTTATGCAAAGACCCGATTTTTTGAAATCGAAACTCGACAAAGGATTGAAAATGAAAACTTCATTCGCCGCTACTCTGATGCTTTCAGTTTGCATCGCTTTCTCTGGCGTATCAAGCGCACAGCAGACGACGACACAACCGCAAAATGGTACTCAACAATCTGCACCGCAAAACTTAACTCAACAACAAGGTGTAATTACGGCTACCGCCACACAGGCCGCCGTCGTCAAAAAGGTCGGATTTCGGATGGCCAATTGGCACACCGTTCATGGTGACGGGACCAAAGCGACCACCGACATGATTTCGACTCTGCAAGAGATTGGATGTGAAGTTAAACAGGATAATCACGGCGGACACATGGATATTTCATTCCGATGCCCAAGTTGGAAAACGGTCAACGTTCAAGACGACGATCAATCCAATCAATGGCATCAATGGCTTGTTGACAACGAATTCGAAACCGTTGTTCTGAATCCCCCGGAAACGACCAAGCTGCCAATCGTAAAGGTCCGCATGGCAAATTGGAAAGCCGTTCACGCCCAAAGTGCTCAACAGGCTCAAGCACTAAAGGAAACGTACGAGTTGATTGGCTGCGAAGCGGTTGTTGAAAACCACGGCGATCATATCGACTTGAAATTTCGTTGCCCCAATTGGTCGACGGTTGCACTAGCCAATTCGCAAGCAGCTCACGTTTGGCAAGATTGGTTGAACAAGTCCGGCTTCGAAACTCAGCATGACCACTCAGCTGACGGCCATGATGCACACGCAGGACACGACCATGGCGAGGACGACCATTCAGGACACAATCACGATGGACATGATCACAAATAGAATGGAGCAGAGTTTCGTCGGCTCAATAAGACAGGGCGGCCAGATGCCCGGCCGCCCGTCAAGGTTTTGAGTTGTCGATGTTAGATCCGCGTTTAGCAAACAACAAAGCCAATGGATAAGGCCATGGAAAAGACTGAGATCAACGTTGAAGTTGTGTTGCCTGGCGTCGACTCACGTGACAATTGCATTGCGCGTTTGAACGGACTCATCGAATCTCGAAAGGGTGTCGACAAAGCCCATGTGAGTGAATCAAAAGGGGACGGCTCAAACAAAATTTGCATCCACTTTGATCCGGAATTGGTTTCAATTGGTGAAGTTCGACATTATGCGATTCAGGCAGGTGCCGAGTTGGGCGTACGTTATGGGCACCTGTTGTTGAAGACTTCATCCATGGATGCCAGACGGGCACGAAAAGTTAACGATCAAATTGCAAAAATCAAAGGCGTACTCGACACTGGCGTTTCCGCCGACGGCGTGATACGAATTGAACACTCAAGCGAAATGACGTCCGAAGCCGAAATCCGTTCTGCAATGAAGCGACTGGGGATCAGCATTCAGCAGAAACTTGCCACTCCATTGGATTCCGATCTACATGAAGACCATGCTGAACTCGACCATACCGTTGATGAGTCGCACGCAGCCCATCAACATGGAAAATCCAGCGGCGGACACGATCACAAACACGGAGGCATTTTTGGTGAACGGTCGGAATTGATCTTCGCACTCATCTGCGGTGGATTGCTTCTGATCGGCTGGCTTATTAGTTTCTTATCGGTGAATTCATGGATTCCATGGGCGTTCTATGCCACTGCTTATTTCTTTGGCGGTTTTTACATTGTTCGCGAAGCCATCGAAAAGGTACTTCTTAAGCGGTTTGAGATAGATTTCCTGATGATTGTTGCGGCGATTGGAGCGGCCGTTTTGGGGGCTTGGGCCGAAGGTGCGCTATTGTTGTTCCTATTTGCCATCGGTCACGCACTTGAGAACTACGCTATGGGTCGTGCAAGAAAAGCAATCGAAGCTCTTGCTGATCTCGCACCCGAGAATGCGATCGTTCGTCGTAATGGTACCCTCGGCGAAGTCTCCGTTGAACAATTGGTTGTTGGCGACATCGTGATTGTCAAAACGAACGAACGAATTGCCGCTGACGGTTTTGTTGTCAAAGGTCAAAGCAGCGTCAATCAGGCTCCAATTACCGGCGAAAGCATACCCGTCGATAAGCGGCCTGTAGGCGACCCTCAGGTTGCGTCAGTGAACCCGGCAAAACTTCCTGCCGAAAATCGAGTCTTCGCAGGCACCATTAACGAAAGTGGTTCGCTGGAAATACAGGTAACGCAACTCGCCAGCGAATCAACGCTTGCCAGAGTCGTTACGATGGTCAGCGAAGCCGAAACGCAACAATCCCCGACGCAGCAATTCACTGACAATTTTGAACGCTTTTTCGTTCCGGCAGTTATCGTCGGCGTGCTTGCGTTGCTGTTTGCGTTTCTTGTAATCGACGAACCGTTTTCGGCTTCCTTCTATCGCGCGATGGCCGTGCTGGTTGCCGCCAGTCCATGTGCGCTCGCCATTGCCACTCCAAGTGCTGTGCTGAGCGGTGTGGCTCGTGCTGCACGTGGGGGCGTTCTAATCAAAGGCGGCGGCCCTCTGGAAAATCTTGGCCGCCTCAGTGCGATCGCATTCGACAAAACGGGAACTCTGACAGAAGGCAAACCGCGCATCACGGATGTGCTGTGTTGGGCCGACGTTTCAGAAACCGAGTTCCTGAGAACAACCATCGCGGTTGAACAACTAAGCGATCACCCGCTGGCGGCAGCCATTGTTCGTGACGGTAAAGAAAGGTTGGCAGAATCGACGATTCCAGCAGCCTACGATCTGCAAAGCATTACCGGACGAGGTATAAAAGCGACGGTCGATGAACAAATCGTCTACATTGGCAAGGACGATCTGTTCGACGAGGTCGAAGGCACTCCAATTCCAGATGATCTGCGAGCAAGTGTCGAAGAACTTGAAAACCAAGGCCGCACAACAATGATTGTCCGGCGCGATGACCAATATCTGGGCGTTATTGGATTGATGGACACGCCTCGGGAAGCCGCAAAAGTCATGATTGCCGAGCTTCGCGCACTTGGCATCGAGCAGATGATCATGATCTCTGGTGACAACCAACAAGTCGCCAATGCGGTCGCCAGAGAAGTTGGCATCGACGATGCTTGGGGCGATTTGATGCCCGACGACAAGGTCGAGGCGATCAAGAAACTGCGGTCCAAACGTGATGTTGCGATGGTTGGCGATGGAGTCAACGATGCGCCCGCAATGGCCAACGCCACAGTCGGCATTGCTATGGGAGCAGCCGGTTCCGATGTCGCATTAGAAACCGCCGATGTTGCATTGATGGTAGACGACCTTTCGCATCTGCCATTTGCGGTCGGACTAAGTCGTCAAACCAGCCGAATCATCCGGCAGAATCTCTGGTACAGCCTCGGCATGGTCGCCATTCTCGTCCCCGCCACTATCTTCGGCCTACGCATCGGCTTCGCCGTCCTCCTGCACGAAGGCTCAACGCTGGCAGTCGTCGCCAACGCTTTGCGATTGTTGGTCTATAAGAAGTGAGTTGAAAGATTGGCACCAAGCTTTTCGAACGGACACTATTGATATTTTAGCATTCGGAATCGACCTGACCTGTTTTGGGTATCGTGCCAAGTTCCGGTGATCTCTCCACCGCTGTACGTTCCCTGGTAGCTGCAAATGTAGCCTTCTTCTCGTTGCTGAAACGTCAGGACTCGAGTCTGGCCGGTTCCTTCAAGCCGTCCCGTAATAATGGCGTCGCGCTCGCGCCCGGCCACCGGGCCCTCAAAGTTTCCACTGAAGATACTATCCTTGTCCTGGAATTTCACGACACAAGATTTGTGACAATCTTCCTCCTTGAAATCGTCGTTCCAGCTTAGCTGCCACGTACCAGTAAGTCCTTTTGATGGAATATCGACCTGACCAACGAAATCAACGTGGGCGAGATAATCCATATTGGGCTCATCACTTTGATGGGGGAGGGAGGGAACCTCAATCAAATCCTTTTGAGTCGTCGGCCCCATGTCTGTCGACCTAAGGTTTTCCAATTGCTGGTTTTCCTGAAGTACCGGGAGTACAACACATAGAAGTAGAAATCGCCTTTAGCGTCTCAGTCTGACGCTAAAAACCGGTGGGGAAGCAAGATTCACGTATTTGAAGTGCCAACAAGCCCCCCAAACTGCTTAGAGTACTGAGTGTTTTTTGGTGCAAGTTCCGGGAATTAGCAATTTGAAATCGGCATTTCACATTGATTTGAAGCAATTGGGGCTTCAAATAGGTTTTCTTGGCAAAGATGTGCTGTAATTCGGCACTTATATCATCCAATTTTCTGGTTTTGCTGCTAGGATATCCACCACAGTAATTCGGGTTGGATAATTCGATTCAGACGAATGCTGCATAACACTTATTAGGATTTGAAGATGGCCGAAGGCACGATTAAGCGACTTACTGACAAAGGTTTTGGATTCATTGACGTTGGCAGCGATAAAGACCTGTTCTTTCACTCGTCTAGCCTTGAAGACGTGAGATTTGACGAACTACGCGAAGGTCAGCGCGTAACATTCACTGAAGGACGCGGACCCAAAGGGCCGTGCGCCGAGAACGTTCAGCTGGCGTAGTTCCCCAGTGCGATCCATTCGAATTCCAACTCTCTCGAGTTTGAACAATCGGGATGGACGCCGGGACAAAGCAATGATCAGGGCAAAAACGTAAAATAACGCAAGCCCGCGGGACATACAAAATGCAGACGAACACGTAAGCACGCGGTGTCCAGATCATACGATGTATCATTATCAAGACAGGTTCAGATCTATTGAACCTGTCTTTTTTTTGTCCGTATCAGATCAGTCCACGACGCGGTCATCTTCTTGAGTGATGCCTCCAACCACTTCCCTTGAGACGGTTGGCAGAACACCACATGCCCACGCAAGCGAGGAGCATGGCACCCGTCGTCGACGTTTTTTCTTTTACGGGAGGTTGAGGCTCCTGCCGAAACAATTCTTGTTCCTCTCAAACGAGGAACTTGGCCCTAGTGCTTCATCCTGCCTTGGTCAATCGCCGCCGAGGTCAAACGACAATGACTTTGTTTTCCCGGGCAGGCAAACGCCACCGACCTTTGCGTCACCACACACTTGGTATTTGAACTTCAGCTCAGCCTCAGACTTGGTTCCGTCGAATTCCTGCTGGTCGATTTGATAGGGAATTTTGATTTCAAATTCGTCATGGAATTGCAATGTCATGTCCCCAAACACATTGACCTTTTTCGGCTCGGGGTAAATTGGATCCGAAAACTTGACCCCATCTATTGAAGGAAGCTCTATACAAGTTCGTATAGATTCTTCTGATTTGTCACCGTAAATATGCCAATGCTCGGCGATGGCCAAACTAACAAGCAAGTACCGATCCGAGCCTTCGTTTCGATCTGAAATCTCGAAAGTTACTTTTTCGCCTCTCGAATCCTTTGTCGATTTTTGTGAACCTGCTGAACCGGAATTTTTCGATGTCCCGGGAACCTCACTAGGTAATGTCTCGCCGGACTTCGGTTTTCGTCGATAAAACCAAACATATCCTGTGTAACCATCTTGCGGGCAGTCGGCGAACATGTCACCCACCAACAAATCCTCGTGTCCATCCCTGTCATAGTCAACTGGCCAGATTTTAAGCCGAAGCCCCACATGGCCTTCGAGGATAACATGCGGTTTTGCGTAAACTGGTTTGCCACTCTTGGCAGTGTTGCGGTAGCAAATCAACCTAGAACGCCAAGTGTCGGGCTTTGTCATCTCCTCACTTGCGACAATCAAGTCATTTAGTCCATCCTGGTCAAAGTCGAAGACAACGGGTCCCGCATGAGCATACGGAATTGGCTCGCCCTCGACCAAAACCTGTTCCCACTCGCCAAAAGAATATCCTGTTCGATTGCCCTTGTTGAAGCAAACGGCCACTCCACCTTTCTTCAACGATGAAAGTAAATCAAGATCTCCATCGCCATCCAAATCGACGGCGTGGGCGGTGGTTGCACGTCCTGGCTTCAAAGACTTTCCATCGGTTCCTTTGATATCTTCGCGGGCCTCGAAGGTTCCATCTTTGTTACCACGGAAAATATGCAGCTCGCCCGGGTAGCTACCAGAGAGTATGTCATCAATGCCATCTCCATCGAAGTCGACGATACATGGCGTAAAACCAACGCAGCAAAAAGTCGAAACGGAAGCCACTTCGCCGCCGGCCATTAGCTTGCCGTTGGCGGCATAACTCGGTTTTGCATCGGAACCACTGTTCTCATAGACGGCTACATTACCGTCTTCATACTGTCCAACCAACAAATCGAGGTCGCCATCTTTGTCCAGGTCCAATAACGCTGGCGATGCATGACCAAACCATTTCGTTTTGATCGGCTTGCCTGCCGCTTTCAGAAGAACGCCCTTCTCGAAAAAGGCACTTTCACTCGCCTGGTCGGCGATTGGACGATCAAGTTGTTTGCCATCATTTGGCCTCTCTTGCAATGGGCGAGACGCGGCGTTGACAGTGTGCATTGATACTGACATCCCGGTAACAAAAAACCCAAATGCAACAACGGCAAGCGACATGGACTTCATAGAAAACTCTCGGTGAAAGTGAAACCATCAGAAAAAACAATCGTTTTGTAGCTCTGCATACAATTGCATAAGTCAACGAGCGGATGCGGCCGCAAGTCATCGTTTGATTTCCTGATGCACATTCGATGCACCAGAGAAAAGTAACAGATTTTCAACATCTATGAAGTGACTCAGTTCAACAAGCAACTGCGAATCGACAAGAAGATCTGATGACTTGCCGTCTGAATTGAACGGCATTAGTATTGATCTAGGAAGGCACCGTGTCAAATCAAAAGAAGAGGACAGAATGAAAACCTTTTTTCTCATTGCCATAGGTTTGAGTTTTGTAGGAAACGCTTATGCCGACACGACAAAACCAAACGTGATCTTCATTCTGGTGGACGACATGGGCTACATGGATATTGCGTGCAATGGATCAATGGTCTACGAGACTCCAAATATCGACGCCCTTGCAAAAAGCGGGATGCGATTCACTCAGGCCTATGCTCCTTGTGGAGTTTGTTCTCCATCACGACATGCAATCATGTCCGGTAAATATCCTGCCCGAAGTGGATGTACGAACTATGCATTAGGCGTCTTCGATTGCGATTGGTTATGGCTATCTCCATTTATTGGCCATTGCTTTGACCAAAGTTGAGAATGGGTTTCGGAGCATCTCCGGTTAAGCTGATCTGCTGAAATTGACCGAGGCACTTAGGCGACATCGTTCGGCCCGTACGCTCAATTGTCGTCAACGGGTGATTCACCGATCGCTTGTATCTCCGGGTGATTTAACAAGTACTCTCGCCTACGCAAGAAAAAACCCTTTAAGGTTTCGGCGGATGGCTCGTCATCCATATTTCCAAGCGCCGAGTCAAACTGTTCCGTCGCATACAATTTATGCGTATCATGTTTTACGTCGTCAGATATCAGGGATCGAAACGACTCGATTTTGGGACTGACTTTCTCCCAATCTAGGGAGTTTTCAGCAATCTCTCGGACGTATTCAAGATATTTCTTTCGAAACTCAGGCACAACCAACAATTTTTGGCGAAGCGCCTTGTTCGGATCATCCATTGAGGCAAATGGATCAATCGTTGCAGTGCCAGGTTGACGTTCGCCACCACCACCACGACGCCGCGAACCACCCTGTGCATTGAACGCTTCATTTGAATCATGATGCAAAATGTGAAGGACGTTGTCTGGAGCAATGTACAAATTGTAGTCACTACTGTGCAACCAATATCCATCGCCACTCTGAACGACAATATCTAACGCGAGGAAACGCAAGGCACCGTCAATATTGAAGATAGGTTCGAGTTCCTTACTGAGTAATTCTGGTGGAGTTTCGGCCAAAACACGACATACGTTGATCAGTGGCTTCCATGATGCATCCTTGTCCTTACTTTTGATTTCATACCATTTTCGGTATTCATCAGGATCTTCCCCTAAATATGCCATTCCTCCTTTTTGAGATCGGTTCGATGATTTGAAACGAATCCCTTTCGTCGTTTTGTATTCATCGCGGAGGAAGTCTTTGTTGAAACGCTGTTGGTTGATGTAGACACCCCAAGATTCCCCATTGATTACGACACGAACAAAATTCACCTTGGGGGCCGGCATGTACGATCTTGCCATGCTCATATACAAGACTGACCTAAGAAATGTGGGATCCCCATTTGCATTGAGCAGCGTCAGTCCACGATAGCCCTCAAGGTCCCGCTTTTCGACATGATCGAAAGCAATACTCAAGGATCGTTTTTGACCTTTTGAAACTGAGAAGAACGAACTGTTTCCGCGGAATTGAATTCCAACGTTTGAGTATGTTTTTCCGTCTACCGTTAACGTGGCGGGGAGTTCAATATCAGTGTGATAGAATGCGGCAAGATCGCTTTCCCAATCATCGTCCTCGAAATCGATGAAAATCGTTCGTAAAACATCTTGGTCAAACAGATCGATTCCTTCATAATTCGGAACATCATCAGGAGAGATCCTACGGCCTGTTCGACTTCGCGTCCGCGCCTTTGTCGTTGGTCTTCGATGTGCATTTTCGCCAGCAGCCTTTCATCCGCATTTAGCCAGCCATTCTTGTCGGCATCAAACTTCTCAAGCAGTTTTGAGTCGTTAGCTCGCGTCCTCATTTGGCATTCAGCGACATTGATTAACAAAAAAAGCAGCAAAATGACTAATCCGGTTGTTCCAGCTTTGAACATTTTTTTCCTCATGTAGTGGTTGGGGATAGAACTTCCAAGAAGTCTAGTAAAAGTAACGTAACCGCACGGCAAATCACCGAAGCAACTTTTTCACAAATCAACGACTAAATCGCTGTCAAAGTAAAACCGACCTCGAATTCCAATTTCGAAGATTACTCATGCCTCAACGCCTCAATTGGATCCATTGCCGCAGCACGCTGAGCGGGATACCAACCGAAAACGACGCCGATCCCAACAGAAATACCGAACGACAATGCAATTGACCACCAACTGATAACCGTATCCAGATCAGTAATTGAACTGACAAAAGTTGGAATGGCGATTCCGACCAACACTCCAAGGAAACCACCAGCAGAGCTCAACAAAATGGTTTCAACAAGGAATTGGATTGAAATCGCGCGCTTAGTTGCTCCGAGAGCACGCCGAATTCCAATCTCTCTGGTTCGCTCGGTAACACTTGCCAGCATAATGTTCATGATACCGATTCCTCCAACCAAAAGTGAAATACCGGCAATGGACCCCAGTACTATATTCCACATTCGCTTTTCTTCATTGGCTTGGGCCAATAACTCCAAAGGAACCTGAATTGTAAAGTCTTTGGAATCTGGATGAGCACGAATCAATAGTTGCCTAGCCATTTCAGCGGTCTGGCTGACGAGCTTTTCATCTTCAACGGTCAGAGTAATCTCACTCAATTCGGTTTGTTCAAAATTAAGGCTGCCTTTTTGGCCGACTGATTGCAATTCACCTAATCGTCTTTGGACACAAGTAAGCGGAATATAGATATCGTCGTTCAAGTCTTTCTGCCCAACTGCTCCAGGCGTGTTGTTTCCGCTACTCTGGGTCTCCAATACTCCCACAACCCGGTAAACATCCTCTCCAATAAGAATATGTTTAGCAATCGGATCCACGAAATGAAACAATCGCCTAGCTGCTCCAGCAGAAAGTACTGCAACATTCCATGAATTATTCATGTCGACTGCAGTTACGAAACGGCCTCGAATGACTACTAAATTCTTTATCTCGAGAAATCCCGGAGTTGTTCCAAGGATCCTTGCACTGGGAATGCGAAGTTGCTGCCGCGAAGAATCAGCTCTTACCAACGCGACTGGAACCGCTCCATTGATCGTTGGAAGAGCCCCCCGTAGTCGCTCAAGGTCTTCGTGTTTCAGACCGTACTCGTGAATATCTTTCTGAGCTTCCGTTGATTCATCCTGGAACGGATTCACATCTCTTTCTTGACCTTCCAAAATGGGTTTGACACTTCGAATGATAACGTTTTTTGCGCCCAAGTTTCTAATTCTCGCAAGGGCTTCTTTTTTCGACCCCTCTCCAATTGCAAGCATTGCAATCACTGAGCCGACACCAAGGATTACCCCCAACAGGGTAAGTAGGCTTCGAAGCTTGTGAAGCAATAGATTCTTCACACCAACTTTGATGACGTTCCAACTCATTCAAAAAACTCGCACTTACAAACCGGAACGATTGTTTGACGGATGCTCTGCGCCGAATTCCCCACGATTCGGGGCGTCTCGGCTTGCTTCTTGTGATTCAGCATATGGCTCCGCAGCAATGGCAACAGGTGAATCAACAAACGACTCAGTTGGAGGAACGCCTTGGTCGGGTGAAATTGGTTTCATTCCACGATTCTCCAACCTTGCGATCGCCGAAGGATTTAAGACCGTGCGATCGGCGACTTCAATTCCACTTAAAATTTCGACAAACTTGTCATTATTGCGCCCTAAAACGAGCTCGCGTCGCTCCACTTTTCCGTCATTCTCAACATAGCACCAAGTTTCGCTATCGATTTGTAGAACCGCTTGAACAGGAATCGAAAGCGTTTCTTTGAGCCGATCAATTTGAATCTCAGCGATCGCAGTCATCCCGGGCTTAAGCTTCTCTACATCTGTCGGAATTCGAATGATGCAGTCGTACGTTTTCACTGAATTGGATCGCGAACTAGGCACAACAGCGACGCGTTCAACGATCCCAGAATACAATTTGGTTGGAAACGCATCCACTTTCAGCGATACCGCCAACCCCGCCTTAACTTGATCCAAAACCGCTTCGTGAATTTGAGTCCGAACTCTCATTCGTTTGAGATTTGGAAGAGTCAAAAGCTCTTGCCGACTTCGAATGGATTGCCCTACTGCGACAGACGAGTTCCCTCGATCGTTTTGGGCGTAGACAACCATGCCGTTGTTTGGCGCTTTAATGGTGCAATATGAGATTTGTCGCTTGTAGTGCGCAATTCTGGTTTCTTGCCGCTGCACTCGCTCTTGGGCCTCGAACAATTGAGCATTTACTTGGGCGAGTTCAGAAGCGTTGGTGACTTCGACTTGCCTAAGACTGCGTTCTGAAGTTGCAACTTCACCATCCAGCTTCATTAGCTCCATCTCCCTTTTATAGGTTTCCAACTGCTTTTTGGTGGCGTCATGATTGGCAAGTTGATTCATGGCGGACGCCAAAGCGGCTTCTGACTTCATAAAGGAAAAGCGACTCTGTTCCAGATCACTTTTGCCTTTGTATCCGAGTCGAAAAAGCTGTTCGATACCGTCTTTTTCTGTCTCCTGCAGCTTCAATGCTGCCTGCGCTTCCAAAATTGAGTTTCGAGACTCGTCGATCTGCCGCTCAATCTCACTCAATGAAAGTTTGAAGGAACCGCTTTCCTTATCCACATACATACGGCGATTGAGTTGCGCTAGTTTCATTGCAAGTTTCGCCTCGGCGATCGCCGTTTCATTCTGCGTCTCACGATTGTCTTTACGCGCTTCCGCCTGGATAAATTTTGATTTATCGCTCTGCAACTCTAGCAACTCGGTTTCCAGCAGATCCCGAATTGACGCAGAGTCAAGTTCGATAAGTACATCTCCTTTTTTGACCAAGCTACCATTGGGAACCAACGACAAAATAGTGGTTCCTGAAGACCCATTTCTACGGTCGTAAGATTCGACGAGACACTTGATCGAAGTCTGTTCTTGACTCTCCAGGTATCCACGCTCGGTTACTACGATAGGTAAGTCTGCCCTTTTTACTGTGTAAAAAACAAGCTGTTGTTCCGATTGTCCCCAGCCCGTCCAAAACGACATTGTCGACCATCCAACAATGCAAATTCCGACGAGCAATACTGCAACCCACTTTAGTTTCGTCATCAACTTACTCGCATATTTATCTGAACAGGGATGGACCTTTACCTTGTTAGATCAAAAGGATTCCCTGCAAGTACATACAACTCGGCCAAACACTTAAAGTCTCGCATCGATCTGCATGTTAACCGAATACTCGAATGCTTTGACGTATCTGTAAACTCGCATACCAAAAGCTAGATATCTCCCGTGTAAAGTCAATCAAATCGACAAACTCCCCCCAATTTCCTGGATGCCGGCGACATGCGCATTCCTCTCATTCCGATTCGCTAACGAATCGAGTTCAATCGGACCGATCGTAATTATCGTAGTCAACTGGCGTTATCGGAATGGAGCGTAAAATGTACAAATCAGGGGCCCTATGCGCAATTGCTACATTGCTTTTGGTTTCCAGTTTATCGGGTTGCCGTTCCCGAGCATTTTACTATCAGCGAGCTAATTGCGACGCCTATGGACTCATTCAGCAGAAGTTTGATTTGACTCCGTGGGCCGTGCCACAAAACTTTACGCTTTCTCCGACACGCGACTCGAGACTCGCGGTAAATGGCTGTGTTGTTTGCCCAAAGTTACCGTCGCCAACGACTTCGCTCTATTCATACAATCTCCCCTACTTGCGATCTAGTAACGAATTACCGCTAGAGCCTGAGCCTCCAAGGACAACTGAAAATTCGCTCGTCATTCCAATCTCTCCGGATGCTTGGGAAGCCATTCCATCGGAATGTTTGGTGCGAATGCTCGATTTCGAGAGCATCCAAAACGAAGCTAAACTAACCAACGATAGTTTCAGCACCTCAAGTATTTCCGCCCAGTCGAATGATGCCCAGAAACTAACACTACGCGATGTTGTCGACGTCGCCTTACTCAATAGCCGCGAGTACCAATCACAAAAAGAAGCTCTCTACCTCGTATCTCTCCAACTGGGACAAGAGCGATTTGACTATCAGACGAAGTTTGGCGCTAACGGAAATGGATCCGCACTCAACTTCGGGCACAACCGAAACGGCACTACCGCCAATCGGCTTGCGATCCCAACTGGAACGGGAATCGAAAGAATGCTGATCACAGGTGGAGACTTCCTTGCCAGTTTCGCCAACAACGTTCTATTGACCTTTGACGGACCATCAGGTTTTGCTGCAGATGTAAGCTCGGATATTCTACTTCAAATCGCGCAACCACTGTTGCAGACAGACGTCCGATTTGAATCATTGACCAGAGCCGAACGAAGCCTGGTATACGCTGCCCGTGACTTCGCCCGTTTTCGAAAGCAGTTTTTTGTTGATTTTTCATCGCAGTACTATGACCTGATCCGTACGTTTCGACAAATTGAAATTGAATCGCAAAACTACTTTTCCCTTGTGCGTGCGTTCAAGCAAGCTGAAGCAGAGTACAAAGCAGGGCTCGTCCCACGCTTCCAAGTCGATCAGGTTGAGCAGAGCTTACTAGCTGGACGGGGGGGATTAATTGGAACTTGCAACGGTGTTGAACAATCCCTTGACCGTCTCAAAATATCAATTGGACTGCCCACTGAAACGCCAATCAATGTCAACTTGCAGGAACTCAACGAGCTGACTCGTTCGGATCAGCTTTCCGTTTCCGCAGATTCAAGCAATCGCGTTCTAAAACGATTGAAAGTCTCACTTGAAAAGCCTGACCGTTCTGAGTTAGTCAGTACCGCTGCCGTTCTGCTAGATCGCCTGATCGAATCCAATGCCATTATCCCAAACGAATTGCCAGACGAACAATTGCAACTCAAGATTGCCAGAGAAAAGTTCTTGATTGACTACGAACGATTGAACAGTCAACAGATTTTGAATGATCTACAAAGGGAGATGGGAAGCGATTCGCCTTCGGTTCCTGTTATCTTTCAGCGCTCCCTCGCCCATTCCGCGGCATTGCTCAATCTCATTACAAGACAACTTGAACTCGCTAAGCTGAGTTCAAAATCGGTTGAGGAATTTGAGGAATTTTTCGAACGATTTGTCGTTCAACGCGAGGGTATCACAATTTCAAACAGTGATTTACGAGGCAAGTTGAATACACTGATCGAGGAAGAACGCCTAGCCGAGTTTCCCGCATTGGTTGAATCGTCCACAACCATCCGAAGTGAATTGGAGTTCATGGTCGTTGCCATTGATGAGTTGATTCATACTAACGTCGAAGCCGATCCCAAGAAAGACCTTGCAAGAATTGTCAAAGCGGTAGAAGAGTTGATCCAGAAAATCTCACCAACACTTGAAACCGCTTCCACGGGCTTGGCGCCTGTCGAAATCGACCAGGACGATGCCATGATCACCGCAATAGTTTTGCGTTTCGACCTGATGAATCAGCGCGGACTTCTGGCAGATGACTGGCGTCAGATCAAGCTTGCAGCAGATGAACTAAAAGCCGTGGTCAACTTTACCGCAAGTCAAAGGATAAGCACGCGAGCAGGGATCAACCAGCCGTTCAATTTCAACTTCGACAATAGCTCGACGTCTCTCGGCCTAAGAGTCGATTCGCCACTCAATCGATTGTCCCAACGAAATACATTTCGCGGTGAGTTAATTGGGTATCAGCAAGCCTTGCGAAGTGTGATGCAACTAGAAGACAACATCAAATTGTCGATTCGCGAAAACCTTCGAAGCTTGGCGATTGACCGAGAGCAGTATCTGATTGCCGTTGCTAGTGCAGCCTTGGCGCATGAACGTGTTGTAAGTACTTCACTGGAGTTTCGATTGGGGACTGGTGGAGTTTCTGCGCGTGACTTTCTCGAGGCTCAAACAGCCTATACCGACGCTTTGAGCAGCGTAGCAAGCCGACATATCGATTACATTGTTGATCGTACTCGACTTTTCTTCGATCTTGAGTTGCTGGAAGTTGATGAAGAAGGGTTCTGGAATGAGGTCAATGAACCGTCTTTTCAGCCGCAGCCCTATTTTGAAATTCCGTACTGGGGTCAGCCCGTCTACGGAGAACTACCGGCCGTCAAGTATTCGGAAGAAATTCGACAGACACTCTATCCCCAAACATCATTTCAAAACGACAGTGACACAAGAACCGCCGACACGACTCGGTAGCAATCAATTATGACAAGGGTGGTTGCCGAGCAAGCGTCGGATACAGAGATATTGCCAGCAGCGTCAGAGGAAACTGGTCGCGATCGCTTTGCCGGCCGGATCGACCACGATCCCGATCAAAAAACAGAGATCTTTCCGCATCGGGGATCTCCCGACGCGGAAACAAAGGATCGCTGCATAACCGTCACACCATCAAACATGATGGTGACCACGGTTTCAGACGGCAGAAAGAAGGCCTTGTGTCCAGCAATTCAAACGAAAACGACACGCAGCCAATTAGTTCCGGAGTGGCTTACCTCGACGCTCTCAGCCAATCTGCTTTCGAAGTTACTACGGCTATTCTACCGTGAAGTGGTTTTCAGTTTCGTCTAACATCATAAGTCCAAACGGAAACGAGTAGGCTGGGTCAAATGTAAATAGCTTTGACGTGATCTTGTATTCACCCGGTGGAAGCTGCAACAAACGATAAGCTGAAATATTGTCTGTTTCTCGTGATGGCAAAACCATATCTTCCTCTGGCAGGGTTTCGACCAATACCCAATTGCTGCCGACCTCTTCGTAAACGTTGGCAGAAATCTGAACCCAAACAGGAATTCGCTCCCTGTTCGTTACGACAGCGATTGCGGAACAAGGGACAAAAGAGGGGCCTTTGCTTGAACCGTCATCTGGTTTTAGTGAAGTGATATGGCCCACGACATCTGAAGTGTGTTGTGCTTCCAGGCTTGCGTGCCCGAGAACCCAACCATTTATCACGACGGTTATTAGTACGAAAAAAAAATAGTTTTTTTGAGTTCATTCTTGTGCTCCAAGCAGAGTTGCAATGCTAGTGGAAGACTTCAGCGTCTATCGTGCCGATAGTCGCAGTCAATAATGGAGACACTTCAAACGAACATTTGTACCGCAGAAACTTCACAATTAATGAAATTTCTCAAATGCCATGTTGATGTTCGATGGTAAGGCGGCACGAACGATTCGATTGAAGGGGCATTGCCATGAGCGGCTCCAAGATCGCGAGACAACAAATTGAAAAAATAGCGCAAGCCAGCATCATCACCGCCATCGGACGCATTCCCGGGTGGCATCGTTCGGGATGCCAAACCCCGAGGTTAACTCGGTGCTGGCCCGATCCCAGACACGAACCGATTTTTGAAATCCGTATTAGAGAGTATGGCTATTCTGGGCCGCGTGGCGCAAATACTCACCATTTGACGGATTGTTTGCTGAACAAATATTGGTTGTAATGAGACCCATTCGACAAAGTCAAATCAGGAAATCAGATGAACAAGAGTTTTTGTTTTGCGTTAATGATCATATTGCTTGGCCTGAATTCGATTCAGTTATCCGGCCAAGACGCATCCGTTACACTGCCGCCCCAAAACGATTCGCGACTTTTGGATACGGACAACAACGTTGGACAGACTGTCTCGGCAGGTCGAAAACGAGTTGTCATTGTTCGCCCTATCATTCTCTGCGACGACGATGGTTCGAATCCTGCCGCGTTTGGACTGCCAAAGGAATTGGTGGATCGCGTTTACACGAAAGCTGATCTTGAATTTCTCTACATGCCGACGCAAAAGTGGGATTTCAGCGAGGCCCGGCAGGGCAAAGTCAATCTCGACACAATTGTTCAACGTGGCAGGGCCAATGGCATGATCTCTCCAGACGAACGTGTTGTGACACTGCTTTTTGTTTCGAATGTTGACGGACGACCTGGTCCGCTAGGTCGAGGAATGCAAAATGGAAACATTTGTTTTGTTTGCCTTGGACCCGATCCAGAAAACAATGAAGCCGGAATGCAAGATTTCATAGTTGCCCACGAGATTGGGCATTGCCTGAACTTGCGGCACACAGTCGATGACCCAAACGTGCCTGATGACCTAGTGAACTTACAAGGCGACGGCCCCTATGAAGATCGGCTCGCGGTGGAGGGGCTTCACGATTCGCAGCGCGACACCGTGTTGAGAAGTCCGCTTGTGAATCCTCGAATCAATTTCTATTCTCGAGAGGATTCCGTCGATCGTTTGGCCGACGAAACCTGGGAGGCTTATCGTTCCGACGCTACCGCAGATATGCTGCGTTTTTCGCTTGGACTGGGGGCCAAAGCTGAGGTCCCAGAATCACCGGAACACAGGACTCAGTATGCACTCCGGCGATTTGCAGAGTTCGCATCCGAATTTTCAAAACAAGAAAAAGAAACTCTCACTGATCAAATCAAAGAACTTGAGAAACTAACCGGCCAGGAATGGCCACTGGTATCGCGATTCCCATGGAACTTCATCAAGGTCGAGCCAGGTTTTTGCAGTGACTTTCCCCACACGCGTGGACTGTCGATTGTACTAAGCGAAAAAGTGCTACAGAGAATGAAAGACGACCCGGGTTTTGGGATGACGATTCTGTTGCACGAAAAAATCCATGTCCTCCAGCGAGTCAACGGCCCGTCATTTGAAAAACTCTACGAGGAATACGGCTACAAAGAATTCAAACTCGATCCAAAATCTGTCAGTAATTTGAATCTTGCTCAAAACCCGGACGCATTTTCCAGCACCTGGTCGATCTCCATTGACGGCAAACCTCATTTGCTCGCAACAGAAATCGAAAACAATAACGGGCGATTGGTATTTGCCGAACGACTCTTTCCATTGCGGAAAAACGAAAACGGCACATTTTTGACTGAGGCCGCGATCGAGGCCGACAAGGTCGAAGCGTTCAAAAAGCGATTCCCGATTCCCACAGGTTTTGACCACCCTAACGAAGTGCCCGCCCACACAAGTCGAATCCTGCTGCTTCGAGACTATCTAGAGATGGAAACAAAAAGTTCGGACCTGAATGAGAAATACATTGAGTTGACGCGATCGGCGTTCAAGAAGGTTTTCGCCATCAACGGCGATTAGCAGGCAAAAACCCAAGCCATATCGAGCGTGAAGACTGTCATGAAGCAAAACTCAGAAGCAGTGGTTCATGGAAACCCGACGCGTCAGCGAGGACGTGTCGGGTTCGTCCTCGCTGACGCGTCGGGTTTCCAATCAGATGCCGTTGGCAACTGAGTCAGCCACCAGTCGAAGCAGGCGGTTTTGCTGCTTCCGAAAACGGCAGTTGCCTCTCCTCCCCGGTCGTTTCGCTCCCGACCCTTCCGGTGAAAGGGGGTTCGATTTTTGGCAATCGGTTTTTAGCGCCAAAATCATCTGAAAATTTGCCCAGTCGAAAAAGTCACAGCCTCGAAGGGACCGCAAGCCGGGAAACCTGCCAATCTTGCCAACTGAATTCGAGGAACTTTAGCAATCGTCAAAACAACAGGTCGTCATCATTTGAGTTTCTGCAATTCTTCCTTGATGATATTCTCCGCATTTTTGTTCCCCGTTTTTTTGTAGGCCATTTGCAAACTTTCCAGTGTTCGCCGGTAGTCGCCTTTCGGCACTTGATTGTTTCCCTGTTGCAATTGCTTCACTTCAATCCACTGCTGGATCGCTGCCGGCCATTGCTCTGACCTACCGAAATTTTCGGCGCGATCATTGAGTACTCGCAAGTATTCAACGTTCGACTCACCCATAACTTTCTTCAAATAGGGTAACAACACCTTAAAGATCGCTTCGGCTTTTTCCTGATCGCCGTTGATGGCATAAAATGTCGATAGATTTTGGGCACGATTGGCGTAGAGCATCGATTCGGTACCCGAAATTGCTTCCGCCACTTTGGTCGCCTGCTCAGCCAACACGATGGCCTGATCCATTCTACCAAGTAGATATTCCAAACCTGCCATTTCCGAAAGGCAGTTCACAAACGAAACCTGTTTTTCAAATCCAACATTCCTCTCCAACAACGACTTGACCTGCTGATAAATCGCCAGGCTATTTTCAAGCTCACCGACACTTTTCTTTATCTTGGCAATCACGCGTAGCCAATCGATGCTCTCTGAAAGTTCTTGGCCAAACATGGACTGGGCAATTTCAACCGCTTTTGTCGCGACTGAGGCAGGAGGTTCAGTGACATCGTTAATGGCCTGGTAAGATTGATAAGCTGCTTGCTCCAGTGCAGGAACCAGTGGGTTATTTCCCTGGCCAATTTCCTCGAGCGTGCCGATGGAATCCATAAAGATTGCGGTCGCCAAAACATCCTCATGCAAAAAATGCAGGTTCAGTCCTTTAAAATAGAAACTGATTGCACGATCGAGGGATTTTTCATTCCCAGTGGCAAGATAAATTTCATCGGCTTCGTTCAGAATTTCAAGTGCCTTTTTGTGCTGGCCCTGCCGGCGGAACAGCTCGGAAAATGAGCGGCGCATATTGGCGTTGACCGACCCGTTCTTCGCAAACAAGCGATCGTTAACGTCAATTGCCTTCACGAAAAGAGTTTCAGCCTCGTCCAGTTTACCATTGGCGGACAACAACTCGGCATAATTCGCCAGGGCCTCACCGTAAGCCATGCTCTTCAGTTGCCCAATTTCCTCCAGCAACTCGATTGCATGCTGGAAAGCATTGGATGCTCCAGCGAAATCCTGACTCTGAAACGCCTGCATTGCGCGAGCCTTGGCTTCGATTGCCTCATGCCATTTGGCTCGTTGCGTTTCCTCCGCCTGGTTCAGCCACTGAGCAACTCGCAACTTGATATTGTATTCAATCGATCGCACGTGATCCTCGCCATAGAGCAGTTCACTACTGCCGACGACGTTTTCCAGTACAGGCACAGCTCTGGATAACGTTTTGCCGTTTGCAGTAATTGCGATAACTCAAACGACTTTTGCAGGGAGCTTTGTTGCAAATTCCTTATGGCATTGGTTATCAATTCAGCCTCTGCTTCCTCTAACGCTGAACCCACCAAAAACTCAGGCTCGCCGTTCTTCAATCCCACGGTCGCCGAATCATAACAATCGATGACTTGCTTCAGAAGCAGAATCTGCGCCTCGACATCCGCGACTTGCCTGAACTCGCTTTCAAGTTGAGCCGCTTTGACAAGCAGTTGCTGCAATCCTTGATCATCGATTTCCGTTTGCGTGCAGGCAGAAGAGGGGACAATGACCGTCCCCATGAGGGCGACGACGATAAACGCAAGTGCTGCAATGGATCTGAATGGATTGCAATCAGTCATTTCAATTTCTCTGAAAGGTTACTGGGCGATTCTATAAACAATTATCCGCCAAAAAATGATGGCACGCAACTAAAACACTCCGTACCAATTCGCAGTAGCACTCCGTGATTCGAAGTCCATCCGCGTCATTCTCAACGCGACATTCTCGCTCAAATTGCTTTTTATGGCTTCACGCGAGACATTGTCACAATTGAAGGCGGCGACTTATTGAAAAAGAAACTGGTGTGCGGAATGGGTGGGTCCTCACTCGTCGCCACCAGCCTGAACCCCGTTGTAAAAATTTGCCTTCAACAATTGGGCGACAAGATTTACGGCAAACTATCGCATGGCGGCGGGCCGACTTTTGAGGTGGAGGGCTTCCTCAAAGGCGACTACAAAGCGTGGTCAAACGGCCCTCCCTCATTGGATGGCGACTTGATCCATTTGGCTTCGGATTCGAAAACGTTTGGCTCTGGGGCAAAACCTTTTGCCCCAGACGCTAACATCATCGCGGTCGAGCTTTTGCAAAGCCCGGAACAGCAGCCCTGAATAGATGGCCCGATGCGAGAATCCGCATTCTTTGACTTGACGGGCAGCCAGCGTCAAATTCACTTCCCCAACTGAATAAGCCTTCCCCAAGCATTTCAAATCAAAACCATACACGGTTAGTCGCATTTACCTAGAAGTTCCGTGCAGTAACACGAAGGTTTTGTTGTATTCTGTTGAAAAACATCGACATACTGATGGAGCTTGGTTAACACCAAGTGTAGACTCAATGCGACTTTCCGGTTTCATCTAAATGGTACATTTGGCCGGCACGTAAATGCACGGGCGATTTGGACGGTTGAATTGTTTCACGAATCGGACTCTGAAATCGAAAAATGGATCAAAGAGATTCTTGGTGATATCGAAATTTCGTTCGAACCTCCCAATAGCAAACGAACGGGGCGAGTGATCGGCGCCTACTTAATGGAAGTTGCTCGCAAACCGCTTGGTGTTGGTGGCCCTGCTGCTCCCGATTTGAAATTTGAGCTGCGTTACCTGATCACCGTTTCTTCAGATCAACCCAGAGAATCACATCGCGTACTCGGGCAGCTGATGTGTCATGCAATTGAGATAAAAAGATTCGAAGTCGAGATAGAACCTTTATCACACTCCTTTTGGAACGCGATTCAAACCGCGCCAATGCCTTCATTTGTGATTCGAATTCCGGTGATTTACACCGTTGACAGAACTGCCAAACCCGTCGTGCAATCACCGCCTCAAGTTGCCTTTAGCGAGACATTCAAAATGGCAGGAGTCGTGTTTGGCCCAGATCGCATGCCCATTTCCGATGTTGGCGTCTCGATTCCGAATTTGTCGAAGAAAACATCGTCCAATCTTAATGGCTATTTCCAACTGCCTGGGATTCCCTCTCAATCGATTCCGCCAGCGCTACACCTTTCATTCAAGGGTAGACAATTCAAATACTCGCTTTCAAATGATGTCGATTTCGACGAACCAATTCAAATTGATTTGACAAAAACTAGCCTATTGCCTCCAAATGATAAGGATTAAGTCATGCCCAACTATTTATATCCTGGTGTATATGTTGAGGAAGTTTCTTCCGGAACCCGTCCGATCCAAGCCGTTGGCACGTCGACTGCAGCGTTTATTGGCGTCGCTCCATCGAACCACGCGCCGGTCAATGAACTTGTTTGGATAAAGAACTGGAGTGAGTTTGTTAAGGTCTTTGTGGATTCGAAATCCGATGAAACCCAAACGCGACCGGCCAAAAAAGAAAAGCCGGCGGCAGGTCCCAAAGATAAGAAATCTCCCGAATTAACCGCAGCCCCCGTTCCAGAGCCAGAAACGGAACAAGCGAGTACGGACCTTCTCCATGCAGTCTACGGCTATTTCCTAAATGGTGGTGGTCGGTGTTGTGTAATCAACATCGGTCGTGACGGAAGCCTGACCGGAGGGCGGACTCGACAAGGGCTTGACCTGCTTGAAGAAACAGACGAGGTCTCGATCGTCGCCGCCCCAGGAATGTCCGATGCTCAATCTTGGGGTGCCATCCTTTCTCATTGTGAAAAAATGAAAAACCGCATCGCAATTCTTGACGCGCCAGCCGACGTAAAATCGATTGATAACTTAACCAACAAATTGAAGCCACGTCAGTCCGCAGCGGGAATGGGGGCTTACTATTTTCCGCATATCAAGGTTGCCGATCCATTGGATTCGAAACGACAATGTGTTGTTCCTCCTAGCGGTCATATTGCTGGGATCTACGCCAGAACGGATGGATTGCGAGGCGTACACAAAGCTCCAGCCAACGAAATTATTCGAGGAGCATTGGATGTTGATTATCGATTGACTCCCGATGAACAGGGTGTGTTGAATCCCGTCGGCGTCAACTGCATTCGGTATTTTGCTGGCGAAGGCATCAAGGTCTACGGAGCCCGTACGGTTGCCGATCCAAGTAGCGATTGGAGATATGTCAACGTGCGTCGGTTGCTGATCATGATCGAAGAATCGATTGCTAGGAGCACACGATGGGCGGTGTTCGAGCCAAACGATCAGACCTTGTGGATGTCTCTGAAACGAGACGCAACAGCATTCTTGACCTCGGTTTGGCGTCAGGGTGGCTTGATGGGAAATTCGCCCGAAGAGGCGTTCTTTGTCAAGTGTGATGATGAAACGAATCCACAGGAAGAAATTGATCAAGGCCGCGTCATAATCTTGATCGGCGTTGCTCCAGTTAAACCCGCTGAATTCGTCATTTTCCGAATTGGCCAGTCGGCAGCTGGCGCCGAATAGATTTATTGATTTACAGTATTACTTTTTCGAAACGAGCGATTTTCCATGTCAACAGGAAATAGAACTGACCCCTATCGAGCATATAACTTCAAGTTAGAAATTGGCGGCGAGACTCAGGGACATTTCACCGAA
Source organism: Mariniblastus sp. (assembly GCA_965224765.1). Lineage (GTDB taxonomy): Bacteria > Planctomycetota > Planctomycetia > Pirellulales > Pirellulaceae > CAZDBA01. The sequence goes on along the minus strand of CBDDAC010000005.1, from coordinate 239,662 downwards.
TGTTCGGGGTTAAATATCAAGGTTCAAAGCATCTCGTACAAAGAAGCCGGGACGAGTACAGTTCACAAACTGCCGGGCCCCGTTGAGTACGGTGACATTACCTTAAAGTACGGAATGACCAGTTCCACAATGTTGTGGGATTGGATGATGAAGACAGCCAACGGACAGCTTGAACGCAAAAACGTTTCCATAAAAATGATTGACAATGACGGAACTTCTTTAGCGCTACAATGGAACCTAATCGATGCGTGGCCTTCTGGATGGGATGCACCCGCCTTGAACGCAACTTCACAAGAAGCGGCAATTGAAACGATGACAATCACTTACGAGTCGCTCAATAAAGCTTAGTCATAAAGGTCTGCCTGATTCACCATGCATATTGTCACCAGTACTTTCCGACGCTTGACGCTTAGCATTGCCCGCCTTTTGATTGCGCTGGGAAACTTTTTGCTGCGAATTGCCGGTGAGGGAAAAAAGCCGACTCATGACCTTTCGCATCAACTTCAGATCCTTCAGTGGCGGTTTGATCGCCTGGTAAAAATCCTTGCCTCGACAGGTTTTGATTTGGACGCTGAAGCACGTCAAAGGATTATTGATGAGTTTGCGGATGAGACTGATGAGCCCGCGTTCAACGAGAGTGCAACTCTACAGCAGCGACAAAACGAACTCAATAAGCCAGCTAAAGAACCTACATTGAAATCCCTTCGCCCCGCCAATGCACCTGCTCATTGGCTGAAACATCTCGAACAGCTGAAGGAAAAGATTGATGAGTCTTCGCCGCCAACATCGCCTGCCCCTCCTCAAGAACAAGCAAGCAAAATTGCTCACAATGAAATGAAAGACCACGAAGGCAGGAAAAACGTCTCAAGAACTGACGCTTCGCATGACAGTGACAATGAAAAATCAGAACAAACGATGATGCCTGGCGGCACAAAGAGTCCTGATTCCCAAGATGGATTCTCCGACCTTCAAGCTCAGAGCCAAACGACGAACAATGAGTTTGGACAACGCCAAACCGAGGCTTTGAAGGTACGTCATGAATCAAGCATCGTTCACTTGCCCCGTCATGAACGACCATTCGCCGAAACCTTAACGTCGAAATCAAACGACGTTGCCGAAGTCGAGCACGAGGTGCCCAATGCGCCGGTCCCTATCGGACGACAGACTCCCGTCGTCATGCGTCTGGGCTGTCCGCCAACTGCGCCGGCAACTGACCAAACCGGTCGAACAAACTCTATTCATTCCGAAGATCCACCTTCCCCAAGTCTTCCATCCTTGCGGCTTCGGGAACATCGGCCTGTTGTCCAACCCAAGAACGGCATGGCGATAGCCGAACGATCAGAAACCGAAAACTCAACCTTTAAGCACCGCGAAAAATCGCTCTGCTTGGTTCAGGAAAATCAGACATTCGTTGAACGCGATTCCGCAGGTGCTCCTATCGAAGGGCAATTCGCAGCCCCCGAAGCTAATTCAAGCTCCGTGGAACTGGACAACGACAACGTTTCGGAACAGACAAGGGCTGACTTGGCAATCGAACCCAACTCAGCCGATCCATCAGCAAAACGTGCCTCGAATTCCCAAAGAGCGACTCGAAAACGTCAAGACAAGGCTCAGCAGAGGCCGTCAGAACCTACTGTCGAAACGACGGAAATGGCTCGCGGGACAGAACCTGCTCGGCAACCATACTTTTCCAGTCAAGCACGGCAACTCGGGCTCCAACAGCCATGGCCCGAGCCACCGAAATCGGAAATAGATGATTTCCAAAAGCAACAAAACCGGGAGCGTCGGCGCATCAGGCGACAAAGAAGGCTTGTTCGACTTGAGCAAGAACAACGAGGGATCTAATGGAAAAAGTCGGATTTCTATTGAACAACAACAAACGAATCGAATGCTTGTTGAACCCAGAGGATATCGAAATGAAACGTGAGTCTGGAGGCCAAACACAGGAGTCTTTCGGGGCAGGTGTTGCTGGAAGTCCAGATCCGTTTCAACGCGTCAGCGGAGGGACAACGACCTTGTCATTAAAGTTGCTGTTTGACACTTCACTAAATGTTAAAAGTGGTTCGCCAAACGACGTTCGTGTATTGACTGAGCCATTGTGGGAAATCGCGGAGAGCCTTGAAACGTCACCAAGTGATCGTCCAGTTCGATTTATGTGGGGGAAAAATTGGAACATCCCTGGAGCCATCAAGTCCCTCTCCGAAAAGCTGGAACATTTCACACAAAATGGCGTACCACGCAGGTCGTGGATAACGCTGGAATTCATGGCGCACGTTGCACCCCAGTCGATTCGAAAAACCAGCCTAAACTCTTAACGCTCATGATCAATCCTTTTCAAGAAACTAACCTCGGTCAGGCCGACGGCAATGATCTGCGAGATGCAGACTATTGCGTGCACCAGGTGATTGGTGGTGAAAGAATTGACCAAATCGCATTCAAGTATCTTGGAGACCCAAACGCTTGGCCGAAAATTGCCAAGTTGAACCAGTTGATTGATCCGGCAAGGTTGCAATCGGGACAGATTTTACGCGTTCCTCTGTTATCGATAATGGAGGATCTCTAATGAAAAAGCTTATCGTATTGCTCAACGATCACAAGATTTCAGACGAGCAATTGTCATATATATCGGAACTGCGTATCGATCAGAAACTTTCATTGCCAACGGCGTGTGAGTTGGTTCTTCTTGTCAACAAGCAGAACAAAGAGATACTGGAAAAAGTTGAAATTGGAAGCGAAGTTAAGATACGAGTTGTGATGGAAAAGAATTCCTATCGCCTGTTTGAAGGCGACATCACTGCAGTTGAGTATGCTTACAATCCCGACGAAGGACCTCACTGTCGCGTGCGTGCTTTCGATCAATTGCATCGCATGCGCAAACATCAGGCTTTCTGTTCGTATCAACAAGTAAGCTTGCTGGATTTATTCAAGGAGCTCGGGAAAGAAAGCAATGTAAATCTTCAACCGTGCAATTCAAGTTCTGCCCAAATGCCGCTATGGCAAAAAATTATTCAACTTGGCAAAAGCCATTTTGAGTTCCTACAACGATGCTGTCGACAAAACGGACTGTTTTTCTTCGTCCGCGAAAAGAAAGTCCACATAACGACGCTGAAGGGATTCGGCAAAAAGAAGACGGAGCTCAAATTCCCCGAAAATCTTCTCGAGTATAACTTTCTGGTCAATTCGAATCATTCAGCAAAAAAGGTCCGCTTGAATTCGTGGAACAACCGGCTGGGATCAGCCTTGCCCGGAAAAGCTAACAAAGCCAGGTCGGGCCGAAAGATCAAGGCGGCGGCACCATCGTCCAAAGTTGGCGGTGCTGACCTGCAGCTCGGTATGGGCACGGCGGTAGAAGATGACAAGCACGCCAAAGCGCTGGCCAGCGCGGACCTTGATTGCCGAGCAGCGCAGGAAGTTGTTTTCTCCGGTCGTACGACAGGTTTGCCAACTCTCCATCCTGGCTGTCAAGTTTCCGTGTCGGCAGTGGCGCCCAAAGTCTGTGGCGATTATGTTTTGACGAAAGTCTCACATATTATGACAGGTGAATTTGGGTATCAGTGTGAAGTCACAACCGAGGCACCGGAATTCGATGCGATAGACAATGCTGTCGAGATGTTTTTTGGCGTCGTAAGTAATGTTGACGACCCAGAAAAATGCGGACGTATTCAAGTCAACCTGGAAAGTTTCGGTAAGGTCGAAACCGATTGGATGCAAGTCGCGGCGGCTGGTGTTGGCAAAGACAAAGGGCTCTTCATGTTGCCCGCCGTGGGAGACCAAGTCATTGTGATTTGTCCTAGCCAAAACCCGTCTCAGGGCGTTGTAATTGGCAGCATACTTGGAACTCAGAAAACGAAAGACGCTGGAATTGAAGGCGGCAAGGTAAAGCGATTCTCACTTCGGACACCCAATGGAAACTTGGTGGCATTAGACGATTCCAAAGACTCGATTCGAATCGAAGCAGCTAAAGGAAGTTTTATTGAATTTTCTGGCAGTGGCATCAAAATCAGCGCGAAAGGCAATCTCGATTTACTCGCAGCGGGAAAAAACGTCTCCGTCTCGGCCGCAAAAATCGAATTGAAGCAAGGATAAGGTTGGGTCATCATCATGTTTAATGCAATCAAGTTCGTCCAAGCAGGTTCCGTTTCGCGTCCTTCTGACGCGGGCTTCAAAGTTCGAAGCGATGGCGGATTATCGCTTGTTTCAGGGAACGAGTCTATTCGTCAAGCCTTGACGTTGTTGTTGGCAACAACTCCTGGCGAGCGCGTGATGAGGCCTCAATATGGTTCCGATTTGTCGTCATTGGTTTTTGCCGCAAACGATGAGACAACCGCCGGGCTTGCAATCCACTACGTCCGTCAGGCAGTGGAGAAATGGGAACCAAGAATCGAAGTGCTGGCCGTGGATGCGGGAACCGAAGCAGATCAACCAGGCAACATGCTATTTATCTATCTGGACTATCGTGTCATTGCATCTCGTCATGTCGACCGAATCGAATTTACGGTCGATCTAGGTGGAGCTACTACTTGAAATGAATTTTACGCCAAAACTAGATGACCGCGATTTCGAAGGGCTTGTAGAAAGCGCCAAGGAATTGATCCGGCAAAGGTGCCCGGAATGGGACGATCTGTCACCGAATGATCCTGGCATCGTGCTGGTCGAGTTATTCGCTCATATGACCGAACTGATGATCTATCGATTAAATCTGTTGCCAGAAAAGGCTTATGTCGAGTTTTTGAAACTGATCGGTGTCAAATTACTGCCGCCCAGCGCAGCATCCACCCGGCTAACGTTTTCAATGATGGCCGAAACGGACGAACCTCTAATTGTTCCCGCCGGCTATCAAGTTGCTTCATCGCGAACGGATTCGGATACGGAACCCATTATTTTTGCAACGGATCAAGAGTTGACCCTTCCCCCGGGTCATCTGACGGGATCAGTGATGGCACATCATTGTGACCTGGTCAAGGCAGAACTGCTCGGTCGCAGCAATGGAAATCCTGGACAGGTATTCGTCGTCAAACAACCACCGATCATCGCCCCCCTGGAAGATCATTTGGATTTGGCGGTCGCCGTTGAAATACTTGACGACTCTAAAAACGTGCATCATGGGCAACGGATTCTGCTGAATGACAAAGTGTTTGAGTATTGGCGGGAGGTTCAGAGTTTTGGGCAGGGTAGGGGCGCTGAGTTTATCTGCAATCGCGTCAATGGGACGATTACGTTTTCGCCAAAGGTAACCCACCAGGAAAATGGCTCTGGTGAACAAGGTGGCTTTCTCAATACTCCTTCGCAGGGTAGTGAGATCCGAGCCTGGTATCGGTGCGGGGGAGGGGCCGCGGGCAACGTTTCAGCAAATGTCCTCACCATCAAAAAAGAGGATTTGCCGGGTGTCAACGTAGCCAACCTGGAACCGGCAACGGGCGGACGATCGCAAGAATCCATGGAGCAAGTGCTCGTCCGAGGGCCTGAGGAACTGCATAGTCGAAATCGAGCAATTGCCGCTCAGGACTATGAGTTGATCGCTTTGAAAAACACGGGAACCATCACACGAGCCAAGGCATTTGCTGGAAGAGAAAAATGGTGTTTCGCGCAACCCGGTAGCGTCGAACTCATCGTTGTGCCTCGCCTCGCCGACAGCGAATACTGCATCGAAGGCGGAACGACCAAGAAAAAATTGGTCGAGCAGCAGGTAGCCAACTCGATTCGGATGATTGAGCACATCATTGATGAAAGAAAACCGCTGGGCACAAGTTTCAAAGCCAACTGGGTGCGGTACAAAGAAGTTTACGCCAAAGCCGATATCGTCGTTCATCGAGGTGAGGATGCCGACTCGGTTCGGGACCGTGTTCTAAAACGTCTCTATGCATTGATCAACCCCCTTCCAGCGCCCCCAAGTTTTGGGTTGGGTCTGACGGGCTGGCCGTTTGGGGAAAGTTTACGAGCGTCAGATATCTACAACGTAATCCTTCAAGAGCCCGGAGTTCGGTATGCAGAAAATGTCAGACTGTATCAAGATGACGTGCCCGAATCCGCTGTAACGGCAGTAGAACAAGATTGTTTCCAGCCGTTAACTTGGTGGGCCTGTAGTCAATCGGCAATATTTCGGTCGTTAAACAATGGTGATAGTTGGGAGCAAATGCTTGCGCTTGAGTCGGACGAAATTGGTGCGAAAATCCGCAGTCACCCCCGCGAAAAAGGCGTAGTGGCGTGTGCAACCAATGCAACCGATCGAGAAAGCCGTGTTGTCGTTTCGAGCGACTTGGGGGCAACCTGGAGTCAACTTGGTAGCCTTGAATTTCAGGTTGAGGACATTGCCTGGCTTCCCTCTCGGAATAATGAAATGCGATTACTGCTTGCAACACGCAAAGGGTTGTACGTCATTCAATATGATCCTCAAAAACAGAACGCGCCATTTGTCCCTCAGCTGCTGGTCGTTGATCCCAAAAATCCGGACCTCGGATTCTACGCGTGCGCAGCTTCATTTGAATCTCCGCCAGTGGTAGCGGTTACGGGGATGCGAAAGACCGGCGTGTTCGTATCTTTTGACGAGGGACTATCTAATTCATTCCAACCAATCGCCCCCTCTTCAGACAGTTCGAGGGACGACGTTCGTGAATTGGCGTTTCAACAAGACGGCCCCAGAAAGTATCTATGGGCTGGCACAACGGTTTCACGACGCGGCGATCGCGGGATGGGTTGCAAGAGATGTGAAATTTTCCGGCGAGATGAGTTCTCTGAGTGGCAAGATTTCAATACGGCCTGGCAAGGCGGCAGCTGTTATGGACTGGCGGTTCATCAATCACATCTGTTTGCGGCGACCTTTCAAAGTGGAGTCCTGATGCTGAACATTGGCGACAAAGAACCCCAATGGCAAGTTCCCAACCTGGACGTTTGCGGCTTGCCATCACGGATTGGAATGGACTTTGCAATGGAGCCCGTTCATGGGATTGCAACCGGTTCGCAAAACGACTCGCGCATCATCATGGCGGGCGGTCCGGGCGGGATCTTTCGATCCACGAACGAGATCAATGACTTTGAGAGTAGCGCCAACAGTGAGCATGTCGACAGCATCTCGTTGCCGGATACATGGTTATTTTGTTCAGGCGTTCACCAAATCAATGTAATCAAGGAAAACATACGACCGTGAAACATGATCAAATTGAGTCAATGATTCCCTTGGTGATGCGAAGCGCGCTGACGAATCCCATGGGAGACGATGGCAACCCGCTGAATTGCCTACTGAAAATTATGGAGTTGTTTCATGATCAAATTGAACGGGCTTACGAACAGTTGCCAGGCAGATTCAATCCAGAAATCGCGGCTCACGACATGGTGCACTATCTTGCCAGTTGGGTTGATTTGAAACAAGTTTTCTCAGAGGAATACGTTGTCAAAACACGTGAGCCCACAAGCCCATTTGCCAAGTTCAAAATCGACAATCTACGGGAACTTGTTGTGCAGTCGTCAACACTATGGAAATGGCGAGGCACCCAAAAGGGGATGTTGTTGTTTCTATCTATAGCGACTGGGCAAGAAGGGTTCGAAATTCGGGATACGGATCAACCATTTCACATGAGTGTTGTTGCTCCGAATTCTTGTTTAGAATACGACCAGTTGATCCGATCGATTATCGAATCTGAAAAACCTGCACACGTGACTTGCGAGTTGAGTTATGCAGAATAGCTGCTCAATAGGCAGCAGGGATCCAATCTAGGAGAGTTTATTGTCCAGTGCATTCAGCATTACGGCCTCAGCGAACGAGTTCAAACTGAAACCCGGAGAATCTGCAAGGGTTATTTTTTCAGTTACCAACAATCGTCGCGCAACGTTAACCACGATTGGGCAGATGGCATCCCGCCAGAATTCATCTTTGGGATTGGTTTCGATTGTTGGTCGTTCCGAACAAGAAATCAGCCCCAGAGCAACCGTGCAATTCGTTGCCAAAATCACAATTCCTAAGGAAACGGATGCAACTGGGGCACATCGATTTGAATTCGAAGCGTATTCGGTTGACAATCCTGACGAAGATTTTGTGGTCGGGCCAGCAATCCGTTTGGAAATTGACGCCTCGTCAAAACCGATTGTCAAGAAACCGGCCAAAGCCCCTAAACCAACGCCCATTATACAATCGAAACTGTCTTGGTGGGCATTCGCCGCTTCCGTTCAGTGGGTCATCTCTGGGTTCTTTTTTGTGTTTCTTGCAATCAATTTCCGGTTGGCTTCTGACATGTTTTTCACAAGGTCAGTTCAACCTGGTAGAGATACGATTGAATGGCCAGCATTTTGTTTTTCAATTCTCTTATTGTTGTTCCTGGGATTCAAGTACCTGACGTCGTTTCAATTTTGCCTTCGCAATTCGGTAGCCAACCGTTCCGACTCAAGCTGGAATATCACACGGGTTGCCTGGGCATTTGCAGTTTTTCTCGTAACAACAATTATATTGCTTTTCAATTTACAATTGATCGGCCTGGTATTGGGGTGTTTGTTCTGTTTGGCGGCCATTCAGTTTCGCGACTGGAATCAGTATTTTACCGTGCCGGAAAAATCGGCAAATTCGAATCTCATGTCCAACACCGCATTTGTCGTTTCGATTATCAGCCTATTGATTTCTGCATTTGCGTTTTGGTTTGGTGTCTGGTTTTTCGTCGTCCCATTGATCGGGTTTGGCATTCCCAACAGTAACGGCGAGCGATTCCTCCACCCCGTTGCAGGCGATGGCTATCGCTTTTTTTGGGTATACGTCACAACCTTGTTACCAATCCTCATCTGCCTGTTGATTCGAAAGTTCGCCAATTACCGTCGGCTCTATTGGTGGGTTGTTTTGGACTGGCTCATTTTTGGAATCATGCTTGCAGCTATTTTGGCGCGGGCTTGGGCCATCAAAACTTAAAACTACAAACAGACTCATCAAGGACGTTCGCTATGGACAAGTCATTTCTTATCTCCAATTCACAAATTCTGAATTTGTCGATCGGAAATCTCGCGCAATGTGTTTTTGTCATCACCAGCCGCGCTGACAATTTCGTAAGGGTGACCGCCAGTATCGTTTGTTCTGATCAGGACGTTTCTGGCTGGCTGGTGTTGAAAGGTGCGGAGGAGTTGGGTTTTGCCCCTGGTGAAACAAAGCATATCACTGCAACAATCGAGATTCCAACAGACACTCCTCCCGGCATGGACGAATTTCGTTTTGGACTTGAAATTTCATCCGCTGACAACCCCGATGAACTCAATGCCGTTAGCGAGCAAGTCTTAGCTAAGATAAATAGAGATCCCGAATTGACGCCTGTCATCGAAACGAAACCAGCCTCTGTCCGTCCTAAAGTACCCCCTCAGGCTTGGATTTTCGGAGGCGCTGCGATTGCGGCGTTGTTGATCTTGGGATTCGTTTTCTGGCCAGCCAGCGAGCAGCTGACGATATCTAATCTTGTCGGGGACGAACAATCTATCGCCAAATTAAAGCTGGAGACGGCTGGGTTCAAAATCATAGATCCCCAGATCGCGTTGGTTCCCAACCCTGAATTCGGAGGTGGGATCGTGATCGCACAAAATCCTCGCGTTGGAACTCAACTTGGGGCGTCCGACCTTGTGACGCTAACGATCAACCCAATCAAAGTTGCCGTACCAGAGAATTTGATTGGTGCCTCGTTCGAGCAAGCGACTGAAATTTTACAAACAGCTGGATTGAACCCAAAGGCCCCCTTGAGACTCTACAAGCGTGGCAAGCAACCCAACGAAGTCATTGAAGTAAATCCCGCTAGTGGAACACAAATAGACCCCAAGGCATCAATCCAATTCACGGTGAACGACCCAAGCAAACTGCGGCTCATTGGGATTTGGAAGTTGAAAACTTTTGAATTGGGAAAAGTCTCGACGCTGAGAGCAAGGCTTACCAAAGACCAGAAAAATGTTGAAGTTACTGTATCCACTCGCAACGACGATTCGGTGCCCGCCAAAGAAAAAAAGTTCAATATCAGCTTCGACGATGCAGCGACCCTGCGATTTCAAAATGGCGCAGCCAGGTATGTGAAACTGAAACCGAATGCGACTCGAAATGAAATTCAGGAAGAGTGGATTGGGATTAAAGCGTATCCCGAAGGAAGTGATATCCGTATTAGCTCGGCTGAAACGGACGATGGCGGTGTTTTGGTCAAAAGCTTTTCTGTGCTGGTAAAGCAATAATGATCAAGAGATTATGTAATGCCCGGCGCGACGCACCTGATTGCATTCATTAATGTTTCCTATTTGTGCCATTATTTCGTGAACGAAAAACATGCCTTCTGACTTAATCATCAAAACCGGCGATCAAATTAAGATCACGATACCTCCACCGACGGTAGTTCCATCGATTCAAGCCCCTGTGCCACTTATCGGCACAAGCAAATTAGTTACCGTGACGATGATGGCTGCTTGCTTGGAGGGTGACGAACTTCCTAAGGCCTTGGTGACGCCACAACCGTACACCGCTCCACCCTATTTGACCCCCGGTACAGGAACGTTGTCGTTGAAACTTACTCCTGCCAATAAATCCAAAGTCGCAAAGGACAGTGGCAGCGCAATTCTGCTGAAAGGAGCCACATTTACTGCGGAGTTTCAAGTTGTCGCACCAGCGATTGATCCTATTAAGGGAGATCCCGATCCGGTATTAAAAAAAACAGGGACCGCTCAGTTCCTCACGACCAACCAATCCGCAAAAGCTGAGTAGATATTTCCACGTCGTTTGGCGCGTGGACCGTCTCGACAGACCATCGATTATTGACCAATGGCATCCGTATGTTTGAAACAACCAAAGAAAAAGTCGTGGCCAACGAATGGGAACCCCCATGTCGTGTTGAACATGAACCAGAATCCCGAAGCGTACTTTCTGCTCAATTAGGCGCCGCTGCCGAATCGTCTTTGCTGGACCGATCCGCTCCCGTCATCGCTCTCAAGTCCATACAACGAAAACTCGACAAAAGTAGTAGGCAAGTCTCCGATCAGCGTCAACAAATTGAACAATGCAAACGGAGACAAGTTCCCCTTTTGCCGAATCAACCTGTAGCCAATGAAACCGGCATACCCATATCCCTAAAATCTGGATTAGAGAATTTGTCCGGTTTCAGCCTGGCGGGTGTTCGCGTGCATTATAACTCCCCCAAACCTGCGCGTCTCAATGCACTTGCCTATACGCAAGGCTTGAATATTGAGATAGGGCCAGGACAGGAAAAACACCTGCCGCACGAGGCCTGGCACGTTGTGCAGCAGATGCAAGGGCGAGTGAGCCCGACGACCGAGATCAATGGGGTGGCCGTTAACGATGATTCGACGTTGGAATGTGAAGCTGACGTGATGGGAGCCCGTGCCTCACAAGTCACAAATAGCACTCAAAATCTAACCAACTCAACGTTGGGAATCTCAACTCCGTTGCAAACGAAGCTCAAATCGGATGCCTCGACAAAATGTAACGGTCGTAAAGTTGACGTACACTCGAGCTCAGCGTCCAAACATCTCGACGAGTTGTCCCAAAATACAGACGAGCGCACGACAAATGAAGTGGAACATGACAGTTCAAATGATGGCATTGATACCTCTGCAGATCTCGACGATCTCGTTGAGAATGGTGGAGTGTCCGTCACGATCGGAGGAGATCGCCATTTGGCGACCGTCCGTATCGAGAATGGAGAGCCTGAACTTGGGGTTCAGTCGGCTTGGACAAATATGAACAGTATGAAACACGTTCTGCTCCGTGCCACAAGAGATACTGACGGTGAAATCGCCGGCCGCGGAGCAGATGTGGAGCGGATTTTTATTGCCGCCGAAACCAAGAAACGCCAGCTTCGAACGGCACGCGCCGCAGGCATTGCCTTCGTAGAAGCAGCCAAAATATGCCGGCAACGCGATCGAACGTTGGCCGCCACGGAGCTCGCTGAATTGATCAACAATCTGTCTCAAGGCTGCTTTCCGTCCGGCTTACGTGCTCGAGGGACAGGCGTGCGCGGACGTTTGTGTGGGGTTGGTCTCGCTTTCCAGAAACTCCACGATGAATTGTCAAATCAGCCCACGCTTCTCGGCAACTTTCCGTGGCTGGAATTTGCGAGGCGGATACGATGGGCCAAGGACCGGGCAATAAGACAAGTCAGGCTCGCGCTCAATGCATCTCACCGCTGTACCGGCATGACCATTGCTGATGCATGGGAAGAGTTCGGTGAATTTCTTCCGGCACATCTTGTACCTGCCAGCGCAGTTTTTGGTGATCGAACTATGAGCGAGGATCCAGCAGAAAAGAGTCATTACCATTCCGGTAAATCCAACGATCGAATCCCAGTCGTCTGGTACAAAGATGAAGGAGAATACCCCGAAGTAAGCTTTGAAAACAACAACTATCGAATCGACCAAAAAAATCTTGTCATCCAAGGGGTGTCCTATCACGTGGCCGAGGTGCCGAGCATTGGGACGGAACTCCAAAAATTGGCCCACCATTCTGACCGAAGCAACCAACGAGCTTACAACGCAATCTTTAATCAGTACGTCACGATTGGCGGAATCGACGAGCCCCTTACCCAAAAAGGAGGCTACGATGGTGACCACGTCATCGACCTAGGTTTCGGTGGAAAGGATATTAACACCAATTACTGGCCATTGCCCGCTGAAGCGAACCGTCGCGCCTTTCATGGATACAACAGTCGTTACATCGTCAACTACAAAGACGACCAAGACAATCTTAAAGCCCGCGCAATCGGTGGGTTGATCGGCAAACATTTCATAATCAAGAAGATAGAAACTCGAGCAGTTCCGGTCGAGAGCGGCACTGCCAAAGCTGGGACATCCCATCTCTAGGAGAAATGGCTAGATGGTTGCAACGCAAGTTCTCGGTCATTGGTAAGCAACTCGTTGATGACGCCGAATGACGACAGGTGTTCAGTAACATCCAAGTATTTAAAGATTACAAGCATGTTTGAATTGGCTCAGGAAAAATCGAATTCGAGTGACGGCAGTGATCTCGCTCACTCTGATCGTGACGTGACACATGCCAGCGATCTGGCTGTTAGTTTACCATCAACGGTTGGAGAGGAACTGCTGAACCAATCAGCTCGCTTTAGTGCGATGCAACAAGTTCAATTAAAAATCAATGGCAGTGAACGCGTCTTACAACTGCAGGAGCAAGTTGAACGAGTAGAGGGTCGCTCACAAGAGCGACCCTCTAACCAAACGGGTTTGCCAGAATTTCTAAGGGCTGGATTGGAGAATCTCTCGCACATGGATCTGTCTGATGTCCGCGTCCATTACAACTCGAACAAGCCTGCACAACTGAACGCACTCGCCTACGCTCAAAATAAAGAGATTCATCTCGGTCCAGGACAGGAAAACCACTTGCCCCACGAAGGCTGGCATGTCGTGCAACAAATGCAAGGACGAGTGATACCGAATGCAGCAATCAACGGAGTCGCGATCAACGACGACTCAATGCTGGAAAACGAGGCCGATACGATGGGCGCGAAAGCCTTGCAGGTGAAACAAAACAACCAAGTCGTAACAAAGTCAATACGACCGGAAGCGACAACCCATGCGGAGTCATTTTTTTCGGCACGGGCAGGAAGTAGCATCGCGATGCAGTTTGCTCGAATAGGACGGGCAAAACATACGCCGAATGTCACAGGATATCCAACACTTGAAGGAGAGGAAAATCTTGGAGAAGGTGAAATTCCAGTCAGTAAAAAGTGTGTAGAAAAGGCAAAGGCAATCGTCGAAGCGCTTGAACGAGAAAAGGATCCATTGAAGCAAAAAAAGGACGGATCGCTTGCTGGCTACATGATTGGCGTTGCACAGCTTGAAGACAAAACTTTTGTAGGGGCGTTTTCAGGGTCGGTCCCAGCATTGGCGCGCAAGGCAATGACAGACGCCGGCGTGGGAAAAGTATTTCGCGCCAACGTTCCGCCAGCGAAATCGAACGAGTTGATTCAAAACGCAAAAGAGACCGAGGACTCCTCGGTTCAGGGAAGACTAAAAGTAAAGTCAGGTAAGGAAATTGGTGGTATCGCGGGATTTTGCGCGGCTTTCAAAATCCTCTACGCAACCACCGGGCAAAAAGTCATCGGAATGGCCGAGGTCGTTTTTGCACCTACTCAACGACCCAACCCGGTCGTTACCAACACCTTGGGTGAATCAGTCGTGTACGAACACGGTGATCTCGTTCCATCATGTGTGACGTGCCGTCAGGCTTTCATCGCGTTTAAAGCAATCGCCGAAAACGCGTCCAAAGAAAACATAAGGATAAAACTGGACGCAAAACATTTCATACAACGCAATCTCGCTGGTGCTGCCATTGCGCTCGATGATTTAAAGGAGGTAAAGGTTCCGAAAAAACTCAAATTGAATCTGCCGGAAGTTATAGACAGCCTGCTAGAACTGTCAAAACAACTTAGGCAGTTCTCTGGCGAACCCAGCTCAGAAATATCCATGATGTTTGAAGATGAAACTCTCATCAAAGCAATCGCGGACTTTCGTGAGGCCATTACAGAAATTGCATCAAACGCAAGAGACAAGCTAGGCCATCAGAGTGAATGGACACGAGCGTTCAGCAACCTGAAACGCACAGGCGGCATATTGCGTGCGGCGCTCGACGCGTTCTATGAAGACGAAGGATTGGAAGCCGGTGACGCCGCCGAAGGAGGTGAAGTTGCTCAACAAACGCTCATTGAAAAATATCCAGCCGCGGCGGCAGGTCTCCCAGAATGGGCTCAGCAACTCCCCGCAAAGGATGATCTTGGAGACATGGATTTCAATGAGCACTCTGGCCTTATGATCTTTTCGAACCATGGTGACCAAGTGTGGACCGCAAAAGAAAAGGATACTAAGTTGAGCGTATTTTAAGATTGTACGGACGAGTAAAGGAGTCGGGAGTTTTTCCAAAAACACTCCTTGAGGTCCAAGCTTTTACAAAAAAGACTCCCGACCTTCTGAGTACTAACCTTTGCTTCACTCTAGTCGTTCATAACATCAATCGCTTCCATTTGAACGATATCGATCTCTTGAAATCTTCCGTATTCCTTTGGAAGAAACACGTATCTCATATAAAACAGATCGGACAACGCAGCCTTTTGTTCAAAATGCAATCGGGCATCAGAGGCTTGCTTTAGCAACTCGCGTTTTTGCTCGGCATCGGTTTCACGCTGCGCCAATTCAAAAGCAGCGACTGCGCGAACAAACCAATTCCACACCAAACTTTCTTCCTCATTTTTCACCTTGGTTGTTGTCTCAAAGGCACGCGTAAATCGACCATTGCGTAAATCGATCATGCCAAGATTTTCCAGTGATCCTAACTGATCGCGAATACTGAAGAGCCGCGATGTAGATTCCTTCGTATAGCTTCCAGCTTGGTCAAACTTCTCATCGCACAAGTAGGCCAACCCCAATCGCCGTTTGGCTTTGACCGCGCCCTCCGGCTCATTGAGCCCCGTCGAAAAAACTTCGATGGCCCTCGCGAAATCCCGGTCAGCGTCTTCGAGCTTACCCAGTTCCTTCCTTAGCCCACCCCTCCGAAGTAAGTGAAGGCCCATATCGGAGTATCTCCCCTCGGCTTTGAGAATGCCCAGACAGGCAGTGAGTTGTTTGTCTGCCTCGACCAACCGATCCCGTGTCGCGTCGTCCGTATCGGAGTCGGTCACCAGCATCGCTGAAGCCATTGCCTTGGCAAAATGAAGTTCACGACGAATATCTGCAGGGAACTGTATTGGAACGGATTTAGACAACACTGCTTGGAGTTGAATTCGTTTGCCCGGGTCACGAAGTTCCTGCGTGCTATTGATTTCCAATTTGGCTTTCGCAATAGCCACAATGGTCTGGGGATCGTTTAACTTGAGAAGCGACCGCAGGATGTCCAGCTTTTCCTTGTGGGCTATTTTCCTTGCTTCGGTCGATAGATTCGTAGACTCCGAAAGCTGTGCAACCATCCAGTCTCCCAATTTTCTGTACTTGACGGTGTTTGCCTCACCCTGACTATCAAACGCAATCTTCACGCGAGACAAAACAGCGGACTGAACGTTTGTTTCCGCGTTCCTAGTCGTGACGTTTAACAAATCCGTCAATTGAGACAACAACTCCTGCGAGGCGAGTTCCCGTCCAACGTTCTTGGAATTCGAAGCTTCACTTCTCGGCCACCTCAGTAGATTCGAAAAAGCACTGGCATCTTGCGTCGCGTCAGACCGCAATTCAAGTCTCGAAATTTGGAGCAATAGCGCCGCCGCAAGCCGCTCTCTTTCATGGACAAACTCGCCCTTTGAGGGATTCGGATTGCCATTCTCGGCGCGCTGAAAAATCTCTGCCTTTTGGATCAGGTCAAAAACTTGAGATGCAATCTTCAGGCGTTCGCGATCACCATTTTTGGCTTCGGCAACAACTTGATCTATCAATGAAATCGTTGCGTCACACGACGGACTCGCAGCCGCGTCGAACTGCAGCGCCAAATTGATGGTTTGCCTAGAATCCGCATGCACTGGAAAGCCAGTTCTCAACCGGGTAGGCAAAGCCCGAACCAAAATTTTCGATGGTTCTGTTTTTCCTTCGACAACAATCGTGTTTATTGCCTCACTGAAATCGGCCCTTTTCAGACAGTTGTCGTTTTTCAAAAAAACATGCACCATTTGTCGCCACAATTTCGCACTCGGCAAACGCGATAAATTTCCCGGTTTTGCGAGCTGCTCATGACCAAGACTGGCCATCTTTATCCGTTCATGGACTGCCATCGCAAGCAGTTCACGATGATTGCCTATCGCCACCCCTTCAGATAGCCACTTTAAAATATCGTTCGACGCATCTTCGTTGAGAAGGTCGCTCATCCGCAGGAAATTTCTAATCGCAATTTGCCGCAAGTCCAATCGATAATCCTGGTTCAACCTGGAATCGAGAAGACTTGCTGATCCTTCAATCTGTGCAAGCTTTTCTTTTCCGATGATCTCTTGCAGCACGTCACGCAATGTCTGCCCAGATGATTCCTGTATTGATAACAGCGGATTGACTCCACCCGTCTGCCCCTCCGGTTGGAGTGCAGACTCCAATTCTAGACGCGACCAGATACCTTCTAACAATTTCCGGCGCAGTTGTTCGCCAATTTCAAATTCATCGGGATCAATGGATGCCAAACCATACCATCCGATGGCTGCTCGTATTGATGACAATTCGGCTTCACCATTGTCGAGCAAATCCAGAAATTGCCGAACGATTGCCTCGCGAGTCTCTGTCGAGCGAGACATATTGGCGATCTGAGCCAAAACACGAGTTACCATTGGAGCGTGAGAAGACTGCGTGTTTTCATTCAACCAATCTGGCAATCGACTCATCAGAGTAGTGTTGGGAAAAGACTGAAGGAATGACTCTCCCAGTTCTGAAGCAATTGCGACATGGGCTGGGTCATTCAAACGATTCAGCAAGTGGGTAAGCACCAATTCACTTGGGTTTGATGATTGGCCCGAGTCGAGTTTCGGTGGTAGCTCAAAAGCGACGCCTGGGTCGTAGTTTTCAAAAATAAGCCTAAGAAGTGCAGGGCTTTCTACCATTCGCACAACCGGATCGTTGTCGTCGCAAATAAACATTGACTGAACAAGCATCTTTTGGCGATCTTGTTCGTCGGGTAAAAAAGTCAAAATCAGCTCCAACGGCAGCATTCGCTTTTTCTCATGAAGACTGATGTCGTCTAGAATTTCAATTGACTGGTTCAAGATGGCCGTGCTCATCTCATCCGAAATCTGGTCCGACAACGATTGCGCCAACGTTCTTCGCAATTTTGGATTGTCCTTGAGCGTCGCTTTTATCGCCTCGTTCAGCGTATCGACTATTTGCGTGTGTGCAAAAATTGCTTCGGAAACCGACTTGTCGACCTGAGTTTCCAATTCGTCCTTGACCTCAGCTTTTATCGACGTGGACTGAGTTTTCAGGTATTGCCCGACGAGCGTTATCATCGTGAAAATTCCGACGACTCCGATAATGGAAAATGCGGCCGACAGTTTACCCAACACGCTGTTGGTTACCCGAGACCGCATCCAATCTTCGTATTCACCCAATGAAAGGTTCTTTGTAACGAAGCCTTTTTCGACATCTCTCATCAAGGAAAATTCGCGTGTAGTCCCCATCATGGAATTTTTTTGTTGATCGACACACCAGATCAAACAAGCAAGAAATAGCTCAACTGTATCTGTCGACAAATCCGTAATCTGATCAAAACTCAAGAGAAAAGCGGCACGACGATCTGGAGCGCCAAGCGCAGGCATTTGAGCGCCTGCCTCATAGGCAAATACTGCGGCGTGTGATTCCTCGACCGGAGGGAAACAGGCAACGGTGTATGCCGCGGGGCTAGGAACCGCCCAGCCATGCATTGTCACGCGCCTTTTGGAATGGCCCTTGGCATCCAAAATTCGCAACCGACCTTCCAGACCAGCGGAAAGTTTATGCGACTCGATGTCCGAATGGACTTGAATACTTGACTCCTGAGCAACCCCATAGTCCTTGTGGGGCATGCCGAATGCCATCCCCATCTGAAATAGCGTCTCAGGCTCAAGAACCAACATGGGAACCTTTGCTGTGCGCGCCCACATAGGCAAAAGTTTTGCGGTGGCGATTACCAATGACACACCGTCCAAATCGGACTCTAGCAACTTGTCCCACTCAAGAATCTCTATACTGGAATTCAGAATTGATTCAACCAGTCCGGCGATCGAAGTAATTCTCGCGGACTCACCATGCTGAATGTCTTCCACGACAATAAGTATCTTCTTGTTGTTGGTTGTTGACTTCATCTTTGTCTCATATAACTCAACACAAAACTTCGTTACTAGCTGCCGAACGCAGCTGGCCGTTCGTGATTTTACATCAATTTGTTCAACGATGTGGTGCTGTAAGTTTTAATTGACAATCTTGATAGATCCGTGGTTTCGTTTGAAATTTGATTCATAATGGCGCTGCGGATTTCCCTTGCATTTTGCAATTTTGAATCATGCCCAGCGCCTGTGGGGACGCAAATTTCGGACGGCGACGGTTTGTTCAATGAATGTCGTTTGATTCGGCAAACCTTCCTGCGGTTTTGTCAACGCTACACTTGGATCAATATTAGAACGCCTAATACAAATGAACGTCTTGAATTCAAAATCTAGTTTTATTGAGTCGGAACTTGATTGGCTCGAGAAGTTGATTCAGCAACGAATTCAAGATCATTTCCAGTTGCCTAGCGATGCCCCTCCAAGTCCAATCGAATCGCCGAATCCTGTCGCAACTCGGTCTAAGTATGAGGCGGTTGTTAAACAGCTAAATCTCACTGACGACGAACGAGTTGCGATCGCGCTGGCCCATTTCTCCGATTCTTAGACCTACATTGTTGGATCTTTTTTTTCTACAAAATTCCGCGATCAATCGAAATTTCACCGAGTTCGGCGGCGTTAAATCATCCGAGAGTTTCCTGCCCACTGGCCAGACGCTTCTTTTTGTATTGGCTGGAACCGACATCCCGGAAAGGATTCAAACGATAGGTTTCTTTGGAGCGGATCACTCGTTCGCCAAACACTCGATCCTTAGTCTCGCCGCGTACGGTTCAGATACAACGAAGCCAAACCTTGACTCGCAATTGGTGCTAAACAATTCCTTCTTAAAAGAAACCTTTGGGCTCTCGTTCGCAGAGCCCAACAACGGGCCTCCCCCTGCCCAACGACTTTCAAACGGTCCTTGAATGGGAAGATGCGGTCTATGCGAAAGAAACCTCAAGCAAACTTGCTGACGTGCTCGACTGGCTGAATTATGGTGGAGCCCTGAACGAAGCTTCATCTGGTCATTTGGCGAATTGCCAAGGATTTACGGTTTTGTTTCACGGTCCACCAGGAACGGGAAAAACCATCGCCGCCTCGCTGTTGGGCAAGTCTACTGAACTGCCAGTCTACCGAATTGATTTGTCCCTCATGGTCTCAAAATGGATTGGTGAAACGGAAAAGAACCTTAGTCTGATTTTTGAAAAGGCCAAAGAAAATCGATGGATCATTTTCTTTGACGAAGCAGACGCTCTCTTTGGTAAGCGTGTAACAACAACGAACGCAAATGATCGATTTGCAAACCAAGGCGTATCATATCTGCTGCAGCGAATTGAGTTTCATCCGGGGCTAGTAATCTTGGCAACCAATCTAATTGAAAACATCGATACGGCATTCATGCGGCGAATTCAAACAATCGTCAAGTTTCCAATTCCATGCGCTGAAGAACGATTTACGATATGGCAGAAATTAAAACCCGATGAGTTTGAGTATCACCCAGATATCGACCTTGCTGAAGTTTCGAAAAAGTACGAGATTCCGGCAGGCGTAATTATCAATGTTGTTAGGTACTGCGCGATCAAGGCATTGAAACAACAATCCAACGTCTTTTCAGAGTCCGTGTTTCAACAAGGATTGAGAAATGAGCTGGAAAAAACAGGGGTTTTTTCTATAGGTCACTGCTGGGATCGAAATACGACTATTGGTCAAAACATCCAAAGACAAGATTGACGTTGAAGGTAGGATATACGTTTCACCTGATGACCTGAGTCGACCAGGCGATGGATTCAGGTTGAAACGTCCCCGATCAAAATGGCAAGGCGACGATCTACTTTGGCAGCCAGGTATGGTGGTTAAGTTCCAATCGTGGTGCCGGAAAATAATTTGGGCATCGTTTTCGATGCCTGAAATATCTAAGGCTGGCCGGTGGATATTTGCCTTCAACAATTGGGTGACACCCTTCATGGCCACTACGGTTTGGCATCGGCAGGGCAACTTTTGAGGTAGAAGGCTTCCTCAATAACGGCGGGAACAAAGCGGGGGCAAATGATCCCCCCTCATTGGATGGCGACTTGTTCCATCTAACTTCGGATTTGAAAACAATTGGCGTTGGAGCAAAGCCTTTTCTGCAGACGCCAACTTCATTGCGGTCGAGCTTTTGCGAAGCCACGAACAGTAACACTGGTTTTCGATGCCTCAGACGCTGAAACATGTTATGGTTTGAGTCATGGTCGAACCTTTCACTGACCACTCTTGCATGTTGGTCATTTTTTCGAGACATGATCACAAACAGATCGGCGCGGCAAGTAGTTAAACTAATCGATTTTTGCAAGCTGATCGTAACAAAATATCGTCATATTGACTTGGATGAAACCATGCGACAAATTATTATTGGGATTACGGTTCTAGGCCTTCTCGCTGTCAGCGATTTTGGCTTTGCCCAAGCCACTAAACCTTCCAATCCCAAAGTCATTGTAACGATCAGCGTCGACTGGGAAGGCGCGACGATACAAGAAGAAAATCTGAAAGCCTTTACCGAATTTCGAGACGAATTTCCTGACGTTCCACTAACCCAATTTTTGAACGCAGCGTATTATCTTCGCAAAGATTCCGCGGAGTCCATCAGCGACAAGATTAGGAGCGTAGTTCGAGAAAATGACGAACTGGGACTACACATTCACAGTTGGCGTTTCCTGGTCGAAAAGGCAGAGGTCGAATTCCGAAAAGGGCCTCGATTCTGGAGCGCTGACACACCCATTCGATTAGTGCAAGGTGATGAAGGCCATGATGTTGAGCTTGGTGCCTACAACCCAGACGAAGTCACCAAAATCGCAAAAGCTTCTCAAAAGATCTTGGCGGAACAAGGATTTCAACTTTCAAATAGTTTTCGCGCCGGTGGGTGGGTCGCGCCGGAAAGTGTTTTGATTGGGATACGTCAGGCAGGGTTCCTGGTCGACTCATCTGCAACGGATCGAACCTGGCACCGGGATGAGCTGGAAAAGTATCCGATTTTTGACCGTCTCGGCGAGTTGTGGCCAGACATCACTCAACACTCACAGCCCTATCTTGTCGAGACAACCGCTGGGAGAGATTCTGGAAATGCCAGATACCTGTGCACTTGCCGATTACGTTACTGCAGATGAGATGGACACCCATCTGCGTTCAGTGATGGAAAAAGTTCAAAAGGATGAGATTCGCTTTGTGCACATTGGGTTTCACCAGGAATCGGCGAATCGATATGTCGACCGTATTGCGGCTTGTGTTGCCAAATGGCAGGAGAATGCGGATATCGAATTCATGACGCTGGAAGATGCAGCTCAACTTGCCCAAAATCAAATCGCCGAAAAAGTTGAAGCGAACGACGAGGAAACGATTTGGCCCACTGATTCCTGGGAAACATCGACTTTGGAAGCTGAGGGCTTTGATGCCAACGCAATCAATGAAATGGTCAAGGACATCCGCGACGGCAAATATGGACTGGTCGACCATTTTCTAATGATTCGCAATGGTCGCGTCGTTGCTGATCACCATTTTGAACACGACTATCAAAAAATCTCTGCCGAGCACAACCCGGTGGATCAACAGTATGACTACGATCACCCAAACTGGCATCCGTACTATCAGGAAACGAATTTACACTCTCTTCAATCAGTCACCAAGAGCGTCACTTCGATTGGAATTGGGATCGCGATTGATGAGGGGCATATTCCCGATGGCGTTGAAACACCCGCCATGTCGTTTTTCAACGAATACGAACACGACCTTGAAGATCAACGCAAAAAGTCAATGCGACTTCATGATCTGCTTACCATGAGAAGCGGTATCGCCTGGAACGAAATGATGTCCTACGACGATGAACGCAATAGCTGCACCCAACTTGAAGATTCCGATGACTGGATTCAATTCGTATTGGACCAACCGATGCGGGAAGAACCAGGCACTCGTTTTGATTACAACAGTGGCGTTAGCGTCCTCATCGGTAAAGTGGTTCAAGTAGCCACAGGGCAGCGAGTTGATCAATACCTCAATGAAAAACTGTTTCAGCCATTGGGAATCAAAAACTACTTTTGGAAAAAGACACCCAAGGACGAAATCGACACCGAGGGTGGGCTGTACCTTTCACCTCATGACTTGGCTCGAATCGGCTACCTGTTTCTGCGGAAGGGTCAATGGAACGGACAACAAATCGTTTCGCCTGAATGGGTCGAGACATCAACGTCCCCCATCGTGAAAGACATTTTCCCAAAGAATGGCCGAGTCGACAAAGGCTATGGATTCCAGTGGTGGGTCCCCGAACAAAAGGATGACAAAGCGACGATTTACTCCGGCAGCGGGTACGGCGGTCAATTCCCATTCGTGGTTCCAGAATATGACTTGGTCATCGTTTTTAATGCTTGGAATATCCACGACGCACCCAAGATGTCAGCGCAACGCGCGGTCCAGGATCGAATCCTTCCCGCCATCAAGAAACAATAGTGACATTTCGTTCAAGGCAATGTCCACTCAATACCTTCGATCAGGATTCAGGTTCTTTGTCGCTCAGAATCCATACTAGCCCCAACCTCGCGAGCAAACGAGATCTTCCATGGTCTCGATATGATCGCAGCCGGTTGTTGAGCTCGGTAACAATCCGAGGATTCTCGGCTGACACATAAACTCAATTTCATCGCACGCGAACCCAAACACCTAGAGCGCGCTTAGTTTAGGGTTGGCGGTATTTTCGTCGTTTTGTCTTGGAAACAACGGCGAGGTGACGCCATAGGCATGTCCAACTTGGACGAGGGCTTTCGAATCACATACCAACTCATCCCAAGCGGCGGCACCGTGACCTCGACATCGACCGTGTAGTCTCGAGCCAATTCGTAGTCAACTGGAGCCTGGTCGCTGGCACTGATTACAGCGACGTCGGTCAGCCCCGTATAGTACAAATTCACTCGGATGGTTTTTGTGACGTGTTTGTCCAGTGGATTGTATACACAAAGCATGCCATTGATATCGAGTTGCGGATTGACGTGCAACATCCAATCAAGTTGCTGACCGTCAGCGCGTCTTCCATGGACCAGATCGGATTCCAGGATATCGCGATAACGCTTGAACCAATCGACTTTGCTTTTGACCATGTCGCGTGTTTGTGGCAAATCGTAAATACGAGGGCCACGATAATGAGCTTGAACTCCCAACCCCAGATTGGAGAGCATCATTCTTTCGTAATGGTCAAGATGTTCGTGCAGAGGTTCGACAGTCGCCGCTGCACCGCCACCCTGATATTGGGAAAGAGGAACATGCATCCAACCCATACTTGGCGTTTTAAGCCAAGTCCCATCGTAGATATTTTGACGAGTGTGAATGACCTGCTGCTCTCTCGGAAGTGACCAGTTGACCTCACGGTACCCCATCGAAGTCTTATTACCTCCGTTTAAGAACTTATAGTCAGGCTGATTGATATAGATACCCTCCTCACAAAGGCTACGATACAAAGCTCGATTCTGTTGCCATCCAACCCATCGCGAATCGTTGATCCCAAACTGAATCGGTGGACGCGAGGTAACGTCCACATCACCAGGGTAGGGGCCATCGTTCTCAAATTGATCGAAACCGGTTTTCTGATAAAACTCGCGGATTGTGTCCAGCCAATTTTGCCCCCATTCAGATGCAAGTGAGGGAATCCTGCCGTGTGTCGGGCGTGTTCCTTCAGGAGAGACAGTCATGTTTTCTTTTTCGACCCCGCGACTTGAAAGCAGCGAGTAACTTCCTAATTCAATGCCCTTTTCTTCGGCATAGTCTGCGACCCCTTTCCACAGCGACAGAAACTCAGGTTCGCGGTTCTCCATATTGAATCCACTACCAAAGGAGAGAATGATTGCCTCAAAACCAACTTCCGCAGCCTGATCGATCGCCACTCGCGTCTTTTGAGGATCGTTTGTTAGCAGGTGATGGGTGATTGGATTTTCAGTAACCCAGGGCGCAATCGTACGATACATCCTACGGTAGGCGAGTCCTCGACGCTCGCGATCCGTACTGTCGTAAACCAACTCGAAAACGCGGAATCCCTCGAACACTTTACCCGGGGCCAATTTCTGTTCTGGCCCGAGTGTGGGTTCACACAGCAACAGGCATGGTGTCCGCTTGGAGTAATTTACCTGCGAAGTGAAAAGAGGGTCGGCGCGCCAGTGAACGGCGTAGCGATTGGCGTTTAACGGAGTCATGCCCCCAAACGCAAAGTCAGTCTCAACATGAAGATAGTCAGGCTTGGGGAGTTGAACTGCATTGCGAGCTTCGACCCAACTCGCTTGTTCAACGACCGCCAGTTCTTCGCTGGTAAATCGATTGATTACGATCAGCTTTTCACTCTGATTGTAGACGGTAATCCACTTGCTCATCGCCGGCACACCATCATACAACTCGTAGTGCACACTCACTCGAACCGATGATTGAACCGTGATATTTCCAGCCGTTTCGTTAGCACGTTGCATCGCTTGGCCGTCAAGTGGCCCGTAAGCTGCTGCATGGTCAATTCGCAAACGCACCATGTTACTCTTCTCGCCTCCGTCATCCGAGGCTCCACCGCGACGATCCATTTTTCCTACTCGCATCGCAACTGGCGATCCCCATGCGCCCTCTCGACGGACTTGAAAGAGTGGGTAGTAAACCGGCGTCCGTTCGTTGATGACCGCCGCCTCCATCACGAGCTGGTCGCCTTCTGTTCGAATTCGTAAACCGTAGGTAAGTGCCGGATCTAAACCGCGATCCTTTGATTCGAAAGGCTGAGCAGAGGCAAGCTGCTCCTTGCCGTTTACTCGCAGCTCGAACTGCCCGTGCACACCACGGTCACCTGGTCGGAGATTTAGTTTTACGGTTTCTTTCTCAAAAACCCATGCGATACCCGGTCCCCAACTTGTGTCAGTATCGGACCCTGGATTCAGCACCGCCTCAATCAGAGAAGTATCAGAAGGTATCTCGCGTTCGACAAAGCAATGGGCTCCCGTCGGCGCATAAATTTCTCCAGGTTTGCCTTCATTCTCGACACTTGTGCGCGGATGTGTATCGGAGACCTTGACCAACCAGTCTTTAGAGATCGTTGCAAAGTTATCTTGCCAAATCGATTGTCGAGCAAAATCAGAGGCAAGTGACTCTGAAGAATCCGCTGCAGGCATTTCGTAGTCCATTCGCAGATAAACACCCTTTGGCGGCCAAATGGAGTCGGAAGCTGCATGGCGTCTTTTTCCCCATGCAAAGCGTTCGGCAGGTTCACCGGTCTCAATTCCGACCAACTGCATTGAACGGGAATCAGCACTCATCGCATTCAGCCAATCAGGCGTTAGAAACGCGTGGTTGGGTTGACCAACTAGCCCCCCTACGTTAATACGTTCGCCATCGATAGTGACTCTTGCTTCCGGGCGGACTGACCGAAGCATCGACTGACCGGTCATCAAATTGTCAAAACCGACACAGGCACCATTTGGCGCCACGCGCCAAGTTCTTCGCACCAAACCATTATCCAATACAACACTTCTTCCATCATCGCTACGCCCAACCTTCGCGAGGAAAGGCCCGGGATCGATCAGGAAGTCCCGGGCAGGTAACAGAAACTCAGTTTCCCGAATCGTTGGCAACTCATCCAACTCGGTTGTGGTCTGCCAAGCAAATGCCACGCTCGCATCAAAAAGAATGAGCGCGATCATTGCCGTTCCAAGTAATAACTTCATACAAAGCAACTCGCAAAAAAACTGAAAAAGAGGCGGGCCGCTCTAGGCCGAACCCTGACTGCATGATAATCCCGACCTGGCAGACTAACAAACCTAAACGCCAATCGATAATTTTTTTTGTCGCTGTCGTTAAACTCTTATCGCAAACGAGAGCAATTCTGTAAATCGATCGATGTCACTAACTGTGCAGCATACAATTGGCGACGTCGATGACTTGACACCCCACAGAAATCGTTCAATCTAGATCCGGCAATTGAATCTTCACGAAAAACCATCCTTCGCTAGTTGACGCGGCAATCGTTCCACTAAGCGACTTGACAATCCTTTGAGCGATGGAAAGCCCAAGGCCGGAATGACGATCAGAATTCGTACGCGACCTATCGGCACGCCAAAGCCGGGAAAAAACAAGGTCCACCTCCTCATCATTCAATCTACACCCCGTATTGGAAACCTCGATTCTCGCGCCAGATTTTACGGCGTAAACTTGAATCCGTATGGTGCCTCCATCGTCTACGTAGCATTTTGCATTATCAACTACGTTAGTCATTACCTGACTGAACATCAACAAATCGGTTTCCAGCTCTACAGATTCTTTTGCAATCCACTCCACTGAAAACCCTTTACCCGCCGGAGCAGGCACCGAATCCCAGATGAACTGCAATGACTCATTGATGTCGACGGGTTCTCTGACCGCCGAATACTCGCCTGAGTCAATTCTTGAAGCATCCAGTAGGCGGGTGATCAGAGAATCAAGTTGAAGAACACCTTCTCGAAACTCCCAAAGAGATTGGACTCGATCAGAATCTGATTTATTGTGGGCAAGTGCGTATTCCAATTTAACCAGCATGCCTGACAAGGGAGTTTTGAGCTCATGAGCAACGTCATCGCTAAACTGCTTCTCTCGCTTAAACGCTTGTTCCATACGGCTCAAGTATTCATTCAATTTCGTCTTGATGGATTCCAACTCCACGGGCACAGGAATCTGAAGTCTGGCGGAGGGATCCGATTCGTCAAACGCCTCAATTTCGTTGGCAAGATTCGACATCGGCTTGACGCCTCGCTTTGTAATCACCCATGAAATCAAGAAAACAGCGAGCAAGGAGGCGGCCCCCATCGTTGCCAAGGCATACTTGACGATTTCAAAGGCTTCAAACAATGGTGTTGCGTCCTGAGCTACAGCAATCATTACCTTGCCTGGTAAATGCAGTTGCTCATTCTCGTCGCGTGAAACACCGAGATGATCATCGACATCGACGACAAAAACGTGTGCTCGGCCTTTATTCCCGTTGGGCAAATCGACGAACTTCTCAGATTGCAATTGCGAACAATCGCGGGAGAACTCCGCAATGTCTTCGTCCGATCCAATGGTCGGTGATCGATACAAAACTTCGCCTCGTTCATTCCAGATCTGAACGTACCACCAATCTTCAGGAAACTCCGTACGTTCAAGATCTAACGCCGTGTTGAATCGCAGAAGGGTCGAGTCGCTCCCCTCTGGAACGGCGTTCGAAATAATTGAATCAAACTCTGGAAAATGGATAACCGCGTCACGCCGTACATCCAGCGAGACATCGAAATGCGCCTTAAAACCCTCGCATATCAAAAGATAGAAAGCGAATCCAAACGTGAGCAGAACCGCAGCAATGGCCGCGAGAGTTGAAACAATGAGCGTTCGCGAAATTGACTTCACGATGAACTCACTTCAAATACGTACCCCAGACGACGTCGTGTGTGAATAACGCGAGGGAGGCCATTGAACTCGGTCTTCTTTCGCAAAAACCCGATGTAAACATCAATCACGTTACTCGACAAATCAGCGTTGAAATCGTAAACGTGCTCAAGAATCGAATCTCGGCTAACTACATGCCCCTGCCGCGAAGCCAGGTATTCCAGAATCGAATACTCTCTCGCCGAAAGCTCAATCGCTTCGCCCGCTCTCCACACCTGTTTTTTGTTGGTGTCAATGCGGATATCGCCGTAAGTTTGGACGGGTGAACATCGATCATATTTCCTCCTAATAATCGAACGTAAACGTGCGAACAACTCATCCAATGAAAAAGGTTTCACAAGATAATCATCCGCCCCCAGGTCGAGCCCCTCGATTCGCTGCTCGACGGTATCGCGGGCACTGGTTATGAGAACGTGGGAACGATTGCCCGCATTTCGAATCGCACGCAACAACGCCAAACCATCCAAACCTGGAAGCATCAAATCCAGAATTACGACGTCGTAATCGCCGGAATCGATAAACAACTTGCCCTCACGTCCACCTCCAGTTTCGTCAACGGCATATCCTTGCTCCCGCAGCCCTTTGGCGACGGTGGTCCTAAGTGGTTCGTAGTCTTCGACGATGAGAATCTTCATTTGGCTCCGATTGTTGCTCCCTGAAGTATCACATCCGTTCATGAAAGCTGGATTAAAAAGAATCCGGAATGTAGTTTTTAACGGAATCCAATGAAAAAAGCGCCAAAAACCTTTTCTTGAGACGCGTTCATTCTACTTTTTTCATTCGCGTTTCATGTTCGGTCGTTACCCTGACCACATCAACTACATGCAAAGCAAACGAACTTAGAGGAATAATTGTGACTGGCAAATTGGATAAGAGATCATGGCTGAAATTCCTGCTTATGACATTGATCGCAATTTCGGTTTTGCACTCAAAGGATTCCTGTTTGTCGCAGGAAAAAGCAGCAACAGATGAGAATGAAGAATTTGATCAATTTTTCAAGTCGATTGACAAAGACGGTGACGGGAAAATACAGCGTAGCGAAGTACCGGATGAGAATCAGGCAGACTTCGACGATGCAGATGCAAACGGTGACCAGGTCGTCACGCGGGAAGAGCTGCGAAGTGCATTCGAAGAAGCAAGTGAGGATGAAGGCGAAAACGACAGGGCGACCCCCAATGGCATCAGAACAAAACACTACTACGGCATCGGAAATCCTGAAAGCGATACGGTCATTGTCAACACACAAGGGGGCCCGATGCCTGAACTGCTTGAAGACGAGTTCGCTGAAGTCTTCGCAGGCGTAGATTTGAATGAAGCCTTTGTCGTCAATGTTCACCAAGCCCATACGCTTCACCCTGAGAAAATCGCCCAAGGAGTCATCACCTTTGAAGAGGCCATCGCCTGCGACGCCGAGTCCACGAAAATCCTGGCAGAAGTTGTCAACGAATTCCTTCGCGAAAACAAACGTGTCTATGTCGTGGGAATCTCGTTTGGTGCGTGGATGGTTCAAGACCTGTTGGCAACGCAGGGCAGTGTTGCCGATGGTTATTTGATTCTCGTTGGTCGTCTGGACATGACGGTTGAAATCTGGAAGTCCTTTTCAAAAGGTGGCAGTGGTTATTTTGAAAACGGCGTTGACCCGGTCATCGAAGATGCCGAAGCCTCCGATGGGCAGGAGATTGGACCTCGCGAATATGCGCAACAGAACCTTCCCAAAATCGCTGCCGGCTTGGGGCACAAACGTTACACGAGCCTTTTGAAAGATGTTGACCTCAGCAAAGTCACCTACATTTATGGCAAAAGCGACGAAGCGGTGGGACGACTTTCCGATTCGGAATTAGATTTTCTGAAACTAAAGGGAGTCAACATTATCTCCACCGAGGGAGGACACGGTAACGATGAAATCGATGATTACATGAACAAGATTCTTAATGAGTTCATTACCCCGGACGAAGACCTTTTCGAAGACTTCGATGAGCAACGTCAAGTACGTAAAGCCTCGTTGTCACTCGATAAATTCACCGACGTTGTGGCAAGTTTCGGCTTCGATGATGATTTAGAAACCAAATTCCCCAGTAACCCGCGATGGGAATCCCATCAAGCATCTGTCGCCCTCAGCGAAAACGCAGCATGGTTGACCGCTACAGGAACTCAAATCAGCGAGACCTGGCATGCTTGGCATCAACAACAATCTGTTGGCAAAAGCTGGGTAGTCCAAGCCGACATCAAAGTTCCTCTTGAGTGGGATCAAGCCGCGGGAAATGAACCGCAAGTCGGGATCGGTTTGTTTGTCGGAAAACCCGAAGGGCAAAAAGCGAAAACCGTTTACGAAGTCAACCTGGCAGTTGTCGGAAAACTCGCCAGGTTTGTTCAGGCGCAAATGATCTCCAACCGCCTCGGCGGTGACCCAAACGATGTTACAGCAACTCGAATTGGCGAAGAAACGGTTCGTCTAAGCATCATGTACAGCGAACCCGACAAGGCACTATGCGTTTTCATCAACGAAAAACAACTTAGTTTTCACAGTATCGATTCAACCGGCGTTGTCGATTGGAATTTGCAATCGGATGACAAGCTGGAAATTGGATTCATGGGATTCGCGGAGAATACGTCGTTGAAAGAGAACGCGCCGAGCATCAGAAATTTTCGTATTCTTGAGACGATGGATACCAAGGTACCTGAAAAACAAGACAATGACGTTGAACTGGTCGGTGAGGCAAAAATGATCATGGCGCTGCTTGATATCAATAGCGATGGCAATCTACAAAAGTCGGAGCTTGAAGGCGACGCAATGTCGATGCTCCGCGGGGTTGACCAGAATCAGGATGGTGTGATCTCTGCAATAGAACTTGCGGCGATCTCTGAAGAACCGCGTGTGGATGTCCATTCCAAACTAGCGCAGATCGACACGCATCAAAACCCAAAACGAATTGTCGAGTTGCCAGAGGGACTTCACGAGGGGATCAATCAAAGTTTTGCAAAATACACCAATGTTATTGCTCCAAACGGCAACCCGATTCATATTCTGGCAATGGACGGTTGGTCAGATGACCGGATTCTCAGAGCCCGCAAAGTGCTTGAGCATTTCCTGACCAATGTTCCCAACCGAAAATGGGGAGAAAAAACGACAGTTGCCAACACGATGGCGGACAACCATGCAACCTTGGTCCTTTTGAACCACAATCGAGACATGGAGCGTGTCATGCCCGCTCTGGAAGGCACTGATCTTGAGTGTCAGGACTTGAGAGCCAACGAATCTCCGTACGAAGGCGAAATCGACTATATGAAGCACGAAACACGTGACGCCGCATACGAGGAAGTGTTTCATTTGATTCATGGGAAAGGTGTTATCTTTGCCATGAAAGAATACGATCGCGAAATTAGAGAACTCGCCCAAGCCGCAACCGATTCGGATCTTTGGAACTATGACGAGCCTAACATGCCCGGCAGTCATTTCGAATACATCATATGTGTATTCGACAATCACATTGATTTGTGGAAAACCGCTCCGACAAAAATGGAAGGGCGCAGGATCCCGACACAACGGCCTGGCGAATCATTTAATGGTGAATACAAGGCTTTCGATCGAGCGAGCACCATGAAAGCAGACCCGCGTGGATTTGCCATGCTAAAAAAATTCAATCCGGAACATATTGCCTATTCGGCGGAGCTTCCACCAGAATTCAATGGCATGTTCTCGCTCGACGCGAATGGCGGACACCGTTACTCCGAAAAGTCAAAACATCTATTGAATGTAACACTTCGTGGTCTCAATCAATCCAGCCTGACAGGCAACACTCACAACAACCGGCTCGTAGGCAACGATGCCGACAATTTCTTGACGGGGAATGGGGGTGACGACTCATTGTTCGGCGGTGGGGGCCAAGACACGGCGATTTTTCGCGGCGAGCGTTCTCAATACACAATCCGGAGACTTGACGGATTAACCGAAGTTCATGATTCAATGGTGAACCGTGATGGCTACGACGTGCTGAGCGGCATCGAGTTACTAAAATTTGCCGATTCGATTGTCGAGAATTGAGCCATTGCCCATCCAAACGATGTAAGCGATGAATCGGACTCCTTCAGTCAAACACAAAAAGTGGCCGGCAATAACACGAGAATCCGATTTCTCGCCCCAACATCAATGTCTGTTCAATCGTCCGACTTCGCACTTGGTTTGCGTTGATAAACACGTACCCAGTCGATTTCCATACCAGCAGGATAATCGTCAGGATTGCTTGGTCCAGAGCCGTTGACCCAGTTGCCACCAATCTGCATGGAGAGGATAAAATAGAATGGTTGATCAAAGGACCATTGTTTTTCGCCCTTGGATGGCATGCGTGGATAAGTGTGAGTGGGACTTCCATTCACGGTAAATACAATCTGGTTCTCATCCCATTCACACCCATAAGTGTTCCAATCATCCTTTTGGATTCCAGGTTTAACAAATCGTTTGGGCGTGTTCGTTTTGTCAATTTGGAGCGTATACTCGGAATGCACTGTTTGATAAACGAATTCGTCAAAGTTCAGGTGCTCCATCAGGTCAATTTCACCTTTCGCGCGCCATCCTTTTTCAGTTCCAAGCATCCACAATGCTGGCCAGGCCCCCTGTGCACTTTTAAAGCGAGCTCGGATCTGTACTTTGCCATATTGAAAAGAGAATTTGTTCCTACTGGAAACTCCCGCCGTCAGAAAAGGTGCAGGGTCTTCCTCCTCGTCATTGACAATGCCGCGAAGATGTAAGACTCCGTCGTTGATTTTCAGTAGACGTGGATCATCTGACATCGTATCCCGCCAGGCAGGTCGACCACGTTTACAAGGCGTCCATCTGGTGGAATCCAATTCATCTCCGTCAAACTCGTCCTCCCAGGAAAGTTCCCAACTGGAATCGACGGGGGCAGGACGTTTCGTGTTTTTGTCGCCGAGACGATAAGTTGCCAGGACTGCTGGATGATCACTGGGCCATTCGCCCTCGTGCACATCCATCATTCTCGCATCCGTAACCTTGAGTTGTTCGCCTAGGGTGTACAGGTAGTCGATACGGTAAGTTAACTTTTTTGCGTCCGCGGTCCAGAGTTTGTGGTCCGTGTGTTTCATGGGATCGGGATGGATTGTCCGATAGGCATCGGCAAATCCTTTGTCCAACATCTGTTCACTTACCGGCCAGCGGACTTCCAGGCCGTTGTGCCAGTCTGCCGTTTCTTTTCCCCAGTCGAGCATGGATGGGCTGTTGAAATCCCCGCCGATCAGCAGTGGAGTCTGATCCGTTGAATCGAGGAACGGTTGCAGTTCCGTCAGAATGTCTTTCATCTCCTTTGCGCGCGTTTTCCATTCAGCTTTGATCAATGCATCGGAGATCGCACCTTCAGCTCGAGAGTCACGGCCCCATGCGGGAAGATGGTTCAGCCAAAGACAAAATACATTGATCTTTTGATCTTCGGAAAGACGTATCGTTGCGCCACCGAACCAAAGTGCGCGGAACAGTGGATGCGTTTCTTCGATCGGATACTTGCTCATAATCGAAAGATTATCGCTGCGTTGGTAGAAATAATATCCAGCGAGGTCGGCGATGGTTGGCCCGGAGCCATATGTTTCCTGCATCGTAATGATATCGGCATCAGTGTGTCTGATGAATTCAACCGCTTGGTTCACTCCCTTTTCAATGCCCGGATGCCGGGCCCCGTGCCAGATGTTCCAACTCAAGACCTTCAATTCACCGATGGGTTTGGCAAAACTGGCCAATTGAGCCTCTGGGAATCGTTGCCGATAGATTTGAAAAACTTCGTCATCAGTAAGTTGCCGATCGTTTGCCGTGGCGCCTTCGATGCTCCCCTGGATACTACACTCCGAGAAATCCTTTTTACGATCCGCACCCGCGATAAAATTCCTGCTGAACGTCCCAGGGCCAAACCAATTGATAGAATAGATAGCGACGTTTTTTCCGTCAAAAAAGAGACGTGCAACCTTCTTTGACTTGTTAACGGTAAAGGCCAGCAGATGCCATTTGTCATCGGTGACACTTTGCCGTTCAGCAGTCGGAATGTAGTCCAGACGCTGCTTTTTTCCATCGCCAATGTTCCAGGTCCAGGCACCATTGGGCTGCACAGCAATTGTCCATCCCAGTCCGCTGCCTGTCTGCAACGAAAAGCCCATGTTTCGCGAACTAAGCAGGTCAATAACTTCGCCCTGCTCCCAGGTCTTGGTCGAGGCGATGCACGGGTAGTCTGGATCCTCTCCACTTAGTTTTACCCAGACTCGGAACGAATAGCCCTTTTCGCTGGATTCTTTGAATGAAAGTGAATCAACCACAACGGTTCGGTCATTTCCTCCATTCCAACTCGCAGTTTGAGCAACCAAGATGGATTGGCCGCTCAGGACCAGAACCCCGATCAACACCAAAACTGTATTTTGACAGTGCGTTTTGATTTTCATTGCAACTATTTCATGGTTGAGTAATTGAGTTCAAAAACCGACTTGAGCAGGTAGTGATCAGACGGAAACTTCAAAGGCCAATCCGAATACACATCTGTTGAGATGTTCTTCAGGCCATTGCCTTTGTAATAAAGTTGGTCAATTCGCCGATTGCTTCGATGGGTGTAACCCGGGTGTTTGTCGACATCTGGATAAAGGCCGCGAAATGCATCGACAAAGCCATAATCCAATAACTTTCGTGAAGCTGGACTATCTCCGCTATCCGTATGAGGAACGGCGTTAAAATCGCCTGCGAGCAAAGTTGGAATCCTGTCCGACTCATCGAATCTCGACCGATGAAAGTCAAAGACGTTATCAAAGTTGCGCATCCCAAACCAGCTTGAGATCACATTGATATCCTGAGACTGGCTCAAGGAGATTCTCGCCCCCACGCTCATGAACGTTGATTCTGGCGGGACATAAACGTCTTTGATGGGATACCTGCTGAGCACGGAAATGTTTGCACCCTGATGCATGTTGTCCCAGTCAATGGTCGTCGCGAAATAGTATCCAAGTTCCGCCGCGATATAATCTCCAGACGAATAAGTCTCCTGCATCATCAACACTTCAACGTCTTCACGTTTCAGCAGGTCAATGATCACTTGTCGCGAATCATAGCCATCTCTCTCATTCGAATTGTGGAGGCCGCCGTGGTAAATATTCCAGGATCCAGCAATCAGTGAATTCCGATTCTTCGACAAGCCAACTCCCTTCGGCTGAAAGAAACGCGAGTACGATGCGAGGACTTCTTCCTGCGAAATCAGACGATTCCAAAGTTTCAATTCATCCATATCGAATGAAGGGCGATGCAGTACCTCACGCCTGGCAAGTCGTTCCGCAGCTCGTTGGTCGATCAGAATCTTGCCATCCTCAAGACGGTATAGTTTGAACAGGAGTGCGACCTCGTTGTAGTAAGAACTCTGGTGAACCGTGTAAGGATTGCCCATCAAACGTTTGGAAATCGCGTCGACTTTCTTCAGGTCAAACGCCTTGGCGTTCTCAATAGCGGCTTGGTTTCTTTCCACATCCTTTTCCAGCTCGCTAATTTTTGTCGCCACAAGTCGAGACGGTCGACTTACCAACATTTGAAACTCGCCAGGTTCCACCGGCGGCAATCCGATGCGATTGAATTCATCGACCATTTCTTGAAGCTGCTTGGCACCATTGACGAAAGCAGGAAGCTCCAATTCAGTTCCGGCTTTGTAGTTCCCGTTCCAACCGACCGTCAGCGGATTACTGTTTCCAAATTCAAAGCTGCTCGAGTCTTTGACGTTGTAAGTCACCAGGTTCCTGCCATCAAAGTACAAACGAATCAACCCTTTGCTAGAATCGTGGGTCATCGCAAGCTGATGCCAACGCCCATCATTGATCCTCAGGAACTCACCGTTGGTTCGTTCGTAGCTGATTCTTCGGTTGCCGGATCCCGCATTCCAGGCCCATGTTCCATTGGAAATGGAGAACGCCCAGCCTCTCAGTTTCTGTGAGTCCAAACTGTTGTCAGCTAGATCCTTTGTAGAAAGAACGACACCTCGCGACTCGGAATGCATCGTGGTTCGAACCCAGAACTGGACGGAGAAATCGTGAAGACAACCCAGTTCCACAGATTCGATGGGAACTCTCAAATTCGTACCGTGTTTTCCACCTTCAAATCTGATCGCCTGATCTTGCAGCCCTGAAACAAAACTAGGTTGGCCTTCGATTACGACCTCCAGAGGTTTCACGGCTGTGTTCGCGTTTCCGTCGAACGGTAGATGGATCGTACAATCTTCAGTACTCGTGTCAGCCTGCTGGCTAAATGAGTAATGGGGCAGCAGAACCATTGTCACGGTTGCCAACGAACCCGTGAGCAAAATGAGGAATTTACTCATTCCCACTCCATTTCAAGATTGTCAGGACTGGAGAGTGATCCGAGACAACAGGCTCGTCGACAATGATCGTCTCGACGATTTCCCAGGGGTCGTTCTTTCGCAGTAAGATGAAATCGATCCGTGATTTTGGAGCGACTGCGTCTACCCAGTTTTCTTCAAGTAGAACCTGCATGGGAGCACTGTCAGGACGCGCATTAAAATCCCCCGCCATCAGGATCGGATGGTCACGCTGAGCGCTGAAAAGACTGTTCAGCTCCTTGGTTTGTTGCAGGCGGGTTTCGCCATTTTGATGGCACAGATGGGTGCCTACAAAAACAAACTCAGGAAGTCCGTTGTCTGGAACGACCGTAACTTCAAGAGCGGTTCGAGGTTCATTGCCGAACGCGAAGGGAAGATGATGTCCTCGAACGTCCTTGATCGGGAATCGCGAAAGAACGCCTTCGCCGTATTGCCCTCCTGAAAAATACAGTGCGTTTCCAAAAGCATGATTCATTTCCAATAGCTCACCAAGTTTTTTCGCCTGGTCAACGCCGCTGGCGCGTTCAGTCTTGTTGTCGACTTCCTGAAGCGCAACCACATCCGGCTTCAGTCTGGCGATCGTTTGTGCAAGGCGTTCGTAGTCGAATTTTCCGTCCATCGCTCGACCGTGATGGATGTTGTAGCTGAGAACACGCAGAGTTGGTGCTGCTGCCATGGCGGCTGTTTGAACTTGCTCCTTCGAAACAGGGTCTGAGCTCGGAAGGCACGCAATGACCGTATCTCCTCGACCCTCTTCGTCCGCAATGCTTTGGATCGTCCAAAGGTCAACCAGATTGTCGCCATCGACGACGCTTCCGCTATAGTCTCCCCAGGCTCCTCCTTCGGTTGCACTTTCCCCCTCGCCAAGACTGATCATGGGACGGAGCTCGCCCATCGGGTCAGATGCTCTACGGTATGCGAATCGCGGACTGATAAACATGTCCGGACCCGCTTCCTGAAACCCGACCAAAACGTCGAGTTGTTTGTTTACGGCGAGAGTTGTCTGGATGAAACTGTTTTTTTCGTCGCTGATCAAACCGCTTTGAATGAAGGACCCGTCAGCGAGATTTACCTGATGCCATTGTACAGCTGCTCGTTCATCGCAGTTAATGGTCTGGGAGAACCAGAGGAACCCGCCCTGAACAACAAGGTTTTTTGGGTTGCGATCTCCTGAAGCGGTCGCATTGTCAGTTCCTTTCTGCGGAGATTTTGGGGGCCAGCCGAAGTACTGAAAGTTGTGAGGGTTAGAAAACACCTGGCTAGCGACTGGCGAGCCATCGCCGGAATCGGAGACACGAGTCACAACCAGGTCGCGACCCGAAATCTTCACGAAGTAGAGATCGTCGACTTCATCCTGGGTTGCAACAGGGTGCCCCAGATTCCCCTTGAAGTGATAAACAGCTGTCGCTTTGCCGGATTTAGCCTCATCGGTTTTCATAACAAAAGTCTGAGCTTCGCCACCCGGAAAAGAATAACCGATCCACTTCCTGCTGTATCCGATTGCTCCACCATCACGTCCGCCGGGAGCCGGGACGGCGTACGTATTCCAGGCACCGGTCGGATCACTTGTTTCTGACACGGAGATGTTGACTGGCTTCTTCTTTTCATCGTCCCAAGGGTTCCAAAGGTCGAATCCGAAAACTCCATTGTGCCGATCGTAAAACAGTTTTGGATCAATGCCGCCGTTGAAGCATCGCTGCGAAACGCCCTGGACAAATTCACCTTTTTTCGAGTAAATGATCAGGCCGCTGTTGGTCGCATGGAGAACATGATCACCTCCCACCGCAATTTGAGGATCGACTTGTCGATTGCCGTCGGATGCTCCATCAAACACCAACACGCCATTGAGCATCCGAGGGTTCCCGCCCAACCTGCGTTCCGGGAACGTTCCATTCTTGTTGAATGACTCGTTGCGAATGGGGGCGATAACTTCGGAACGAAGCGGCACAACGTCGTCCGCGCAGATTGGCGGACCGGTAAAACTAAATAGCAACAACGCCAGAAGAAATGCTTTTCCAAGACTCTTCATCGAACTTTCCTTTGATTCAAAATAAGATTGATTTGTTAATTTTTTGACACGACGACCCTGCCCTGAATGGCTCCGGGGCAGGATCGCAACATGGCGATTCGGCAAAGCACATCGCGATTGATTGAAGTCGTTCCAACCGACTTCACCAACGCCACCGCTTGCGAATTGCCCGCATACTGACTAGCTAAACAAAGAGCTTGTCAGAATTATCGCTGCCAATCGCTAATCATCACGTGTCGTGGTGTAGTCGAATACAAAAACAGATTTGATTAGAAAGTGGTCAGACGGAAA
This sequence comes from Mariniblastus sp., assembly GCA_965224765.1. Classification (GTDB taxonomy): domain Bacteria; phylum Planctomycetota; class Planctomycetia; order Pirellulales; family Pirellulaceae; genus CAZDBA01. The sequence continues at coordinate 200,789 of CBDDAC010000005.1, read as the reverse complement.
CCTTGACGGCCACGTCGACGGCACTTGAGTTGAGCCGTTTTTCAGCCCACTACCTTCGTAGCAAAGTTGATCAATTCGGCTGCCAGCTTGGAAACAAGCACCAGGATACTTTTTGATGTCATGGTACTTCTTGCGAAACGCATCGCGAAATCCTGATTCCAACATTTTCTTTGAGGCCGGACTTCTGCCCCCATCCGTATGTGGCACCGCATTGAAATTCCACGCAAAGAGAATCGGTACATTCTCTGATTGTGAAAACCGCGTTTCGTGAAAGTCAAAAACATCTGGAAAGTTGTTCATGATTTCCGCGTTCTGCCCCATTGAAAACTCGATCGCGTCATCGAGTACTTCATCAAATCCAAAATGCAAAACTTGATCGCTCTGGATCGCGTTGTTTGTGGGATTGTCTGGATTATCAATGGCCATTACCGCCGGTCTCGTCAAAGCACTGTGAAACAAAACAATCAAAAAGAATAAGAATATCTTGAGTGTCAGGCTTTGAGTTTTCACGAGCAATTCCTTTTTCTAGGACCGGTTGAAAAACACCAACCGATGTTGGTGACCGAAGACGTGTTTAATTGGACAATAGGTCATTGAAACCAAATCCGACTGACGTTTTTTGGTTGGACGAAAAGCATGGCTATTGTCCGGTCAGTTTAATATGTAGAACGATAACGATTGAACAACGTGAATGATTTGAGGTTTCGCTGGTATCGACTATTTCTGCATCTTGAAATAGTCGAACAAACGATTCTCGATGTCGAACGCTTTGAATTCGAGAGTCCCTCCGTTGACGGCCACAATGCAATAATGGTGTCCATGACGAACGTTGTTTTGGAACGCTGGGCGGAAAGGACCTGCAGTTTCCAGACCACCACCTCCGCCACCGGTAACCATATAAAGTGCCCCCTTACCTTCTTTGACAACGCGATCACCGCGAAGACACCACGTACGTTCGTAGGAGTGGACGTGTCCGGACCAGACGATGTCAACGTCATGCTTGTCATAGAGTGGAGTCAATTTCCGGACTCTTGTGTCTCCACGAGTCGACTTGTTGGTTTTCCAGAGATTGCCGTAATCGTTTTCGTCGGAAGAATAGGGTGGATGGTGATGACAGACGATCTTCCACTTTGCTGTGGATTTGGACAATTCTTCATCAAGCCATTTGTATTGCTCGGAATCCGGCCCAACGTTTTTATTGGTATCAAGCATGAAAAACTCGGCATTTCCATACTGGAACTTGTAGTAGTACTCAGGTTCTGGCAGCGACATGTAGTTGTAATAGTTGTCAGCGTTTTGTTCGTGGTTACCTAGAACCGGAAACATTGCGACACGACCGATCAATGGATGCATACTGCTGAAAAAGTGTTTTAACCAATGGCTGTCATTTGTTCCCGTTGAAACCAGATCGCCTGCGTGCATCAAGAAGTTGGGACGATACGCCCAGGCATGTTCGGCGAGTTTGCCCGAGACTGAGGGGTTTCCCTGTGTATCTCCGATCACGGCAAATGAAAATGGTGTCTCTGTTTGGTTGGCCGTTTGAAAGGTCAGCACTTCGCTGGTAAGCGATTTGTCTGCATCATCGGTAGAGCCAACCTGGTAAAAATATTGTGTTTCAGGATTCAATCCTTCGATTGTGACTTCGTGAATATGCCCCGTACGGTCGGACTTGATTTTGTTCTTTACGGATGCGTTTTCACCGTGCATTACCATTCCAGCGGTTGGTTTGCTCGTTTCCCACATAACGGTGATCGAAGTTTTGGTTACAAACTGAAGATAGGGTTTTACCGCAAAACCCAACTCTGTAGGTTTAATTCCGCTCGCTGGCAATCTGGTGACCGCCTGGTAGTGCGAGAATTCCTCCGAGGCCCACTCCGGTTTTGCCGCAAGACCATAGATCGCGACATCAGCGATCCGCCCCACATGGCGAGTGTCTTCGTCGGCATCTTTGTAGCCACCAATTACCAATGGAGCGTGATCCGGATAAAGGATATTGCCTGACTGTGCCGTTGACTGACCATCGAGCTGCCCATTAACAAACAACTGCATCGTTTTGCCGTCGTAGGTTGCCACAATATGGTAGAGCTTACCCAGCTCAAAACGACTTTTCCCTTTTAAGTAGGTCATCAATCCATCACCGTCATCAGAGCCTTTCGAAGCCAGACCAAAATAGAAGTGTTTTTGATCGTAGCCAAGAACCCAACCGCTTTCACTTCCTCCGTTGTCTTGAATGACTCCGACGATCCCTCCGTAGTCTTGCCCTTCTTCAATGGAAATCACAGTAGAAATAGTGATTGCTTCTAAAGGAATCAAGGATTGATCAAGGTCACGAAAATCATTCGCAGCAATCGCGAAAGATTGTCCATCAAAATGGAGTGATTGAAAATCCTGAACGTTGGAAGCGGCCAACTGGCCTTCAATTTCCGCATCGGGTCCAAGTCTGGCAGCGAGCGTTGCCCCGGAAACAGCGCGAGAACTCAATGACCAATGAAGGACGGGATCAGGCCCGTCGTGCGCAGCCAACGTGTTGAGACAAAGAATCACAAACACAGCAGGGCTGAAATAGGAAATAAGTTTCGACATGAAGATATCGTCCTGTTGATAGTTGTTCGTTGGTTCAGTTTGATTTGGCAGCCAGCAATTCCACGGGGATTCCCATCTCGTCACACGTTTGTCGAACGGCAGCAAGTAAGCTGGTTACGTCAGCTTCAAAAATTCGTCCTATGTTTCCAATTCGAAAACAATTCGCATCGAAAACTTTGCCTGGATAGATGACAAAACCAAGCTCGTTCAATCGGTCATAGAAGCTTGCAAAGTCAAAATTGGGATGCTCAGGATAGCGAAACGAAGTGATAATATGTCCTTGCAAAGAATCAGGCAGATACTCGATAAACCCGAGTGAACGCATGCCCTCCAACAACTTTTGACAGTTCGCTTTGTATCGCTTCTGACGTCCAGCGACTCCACCCTCAATTCTTAATTCTTCGATGGCTTGTCTGAAGGCAAGCATCGTATGGGTAGGAGGCGTGAATCTGAATTGTCCGTTCTTTTCCAATCCCATCCACTGAGCGTACAAGTCCAGACTCAGAGTTCGAGTCCAACCGGCAGTTTGCTCCAATGCCGAACGTCTCGCAATACAGAAAGAAAATCCTGGCACACCTTCGATACATTTATTGGCCGACGAAACCAGGAAATCGATGTCGCATGCGGCAAAATCGAATTGAACACCTCCAAAGGCACTCATAGAATCAACAAAGTATGTTTTGCCGTGTTTTCGAACAACGTTCCCAATCTCCTCAATCGGATTCATGATTCCCGTCGTAGTTTCGCAATGAACAATCGCAACCGCCGTAATTGACGGGTCATTGGACAGCGCCTCATCAACTTCTTTGACTGAGACAAGTTCATTCTCATGGTAATTCAAAATCGTCGATTCAATTCCATGTGTATTTGCAATCGCTTGCATCCGCTTGCCATACGATCCGTTGACTGCAATCAACCATTTCCCGGCGGCAGGGACGGCGCAACTCATCACCGCTTCGATACCAAACGTACCACTACCTTGCATCAAAACGCATTCAAAGCCGCTTGCCTGAGAAACTCCGGCAATTGTCAGCAATTCGTTCCGAATCTCCTGAACCAGCTGCACGAATTCCGCATCTCTTGATCCAAGGTCACGCAACATCGCTTGCTTAACAGTTTGACTCGTGGTCAGAGGACCAGGAGTAAAAAGTGGCTTGTCTTTGGCGACCGAAAGGTTGGACATCTGACAATTCCAAATTCAGCAAATAGATGGGACAAAATAAAATCTGTATGGGGCAAGCACGCAATTCAGCCTACCAAGGAAGCGAAAACGTCTTGATGTTTGTCATAAACTTCATCGCTTCGATTACACCTTCTTTGATGCCCAAACCAGAGTCTTTCACCCCACCAAAGGGGGAACACTCAATACGATATCCTGGCACTTGATTTACATTGACCGTGCCCGTGCGAATCCGACGAACACATTCCAGAGCTGCATTCATATTGTTCGTTACGACTCCAGAGGAAAGCCCATACTTTGAATCGTTGGCAAGCAAAATCGCGTCGTCGAGATCCGTGAAGCCAAGAATCGGAGCGAGCGGGCCAAACGACTCTTCTTGGATCATTTCCGCATCACGGGGCACATTATCAATGACGGTTGGCTCCATTTGAGCTCCCATTCGTTTTCCCCCAAGCAGCACCGTGGCACCCGCTTCTACGGCAGCATTCACACGGGACTCAAGTGTTTGAGCAGCCCTCTCATCAATCACGGTTCCTACCACAGTGTTTTCCGCGGCTGGATCACCGGCAAGGTAAGTCGCCGCCCTTTCAACAAATGCAGGAACAAACGCCTCTTTGATTTTTTCATGAACCAGTAATCGCTTCACCGCCGTACAACGCTGCCCCGAGTTGCGAAAGCATCCTTCCGATGCAAGCGAGACTGCCAGATCCAGGTCGGCATCATCCATAATAATCAATGGACTGTTTCCGCCGAGCTCCAGACACAACTTCTTGTAACCCGCAATTTTGGCAATCCGTTTTCCAACTGCAGTTCCTCCTGTGAATGAAACAAGTTCGACCCGTTCATCTGAGATAAGCGGCTCAACAACGGATTCGATTTCCCCAACAAACACACTTAACTGATGCTTCGGCAATCCCGCTTCATACATCACTTCCGCAAGTCGAATTGCGGTCAAAGGAGTCTTTTCCGATGGCTTGACCAACATAGGAACTCCCGCCGCAATTGCCGGTGCGATTTTATGAGCGACCTGATTCAACGGATGGTTGAAGGGAGTAATTGCCAGCGCTAGTTTAATCGGCTCTCGTGTTGTGAAAATTTTTCGCGGCTTGCCTTTGGGAGAAACATCACAAGAAAAAATCTCACCGTCATCCTTGAGTGCTTCAGCTGCGGCAAATTGAAATACATCACAGGCACGACCCACTTCATAGTTCGTTTCCCGCATGCAAAGCCCGGACTCCAATCGGATCAAATTGGCGAACTCGTCCGCTCGTTCCAGAAGTATCTCTCGAGCTCGCCCAAGAATTTTCGATCTGGCATACCGTGTCAAAGCCGACTTGCCAGCCAATGTCTGTGAAATCATTTCCTCGACATGCGGGCGTCCAACCTGGCTGACGACGCCCGTCACCGAGTTATCCCAAGGATAATAAACTGTCAATTTTGAATCAGTGACAATGGGTTCGCCACAAATGTAAGATGGCAAGTCATACGTTTTCATGTCGACTACAGCGCTCATGGTTTTCCTTGTGAGTGTTGACGTTGGTTCGTTCGATTTCACGGGTATGGTTATTTGATCGCAACAACGCCGTTGCAGGCAAAATCAAACAAATCGAAATTCCTTGGATCGCCCTGCGACTTGCGGTAATACTCTTCATTGAGTTGATGCGACAGCAGCATCGGCACCATTTCTTCGTAGCGTCCACCGTGGGAGCGCAGCCGACCAGCAAGTTGACCAAGATCATGGTGTGCGGGGGTTCGTCCAATCACATAGTCTCGTGTCGATAAAACAAACAAATCACCGATCCGGTCCACGGGTAACTCAAGTTTACTAACAGCGGTTTCCCGGTTGTGAACTTCGGCAACGCCATCCAGATTCAATACCCAACTGGCAACAGCCGTTGGATCCACAGAGTTCGGAAGGTATACCGTGACCGCCGAACCAAGGGCTCCGTGGTGGACGACGTAGGGGTCGGTGATGGGACAAATCACCTTGATCCCGTCACCAAACTTCTCACTCAAAGCCGTTTCCAGATAGACGACGTTGGGGTTCCCTTGGGCGTCACATTTTGCGTTCATCCCGTGGTCTGCAGTTGCAGCGACGATGCAACCTAAATCGAGAAATTTTCCAATCTGCTCGTCGATTCCACGGTAAAACTCCAGCGATTCTGGGGCCTCAGGCGCGTACTTGTGCTGCATATAATCGGTCAATGTCAGGTAACAAAAGTCTGCTTGTCCTGTGCGAATCAAATGGACTCCAGATTTCAGGACATACAGACTCGCCTCACCCGAATAAATCTCGGGGCGCGGGCCAACATGCGCAATGATATCTTCAATCCCATTGACTTCGAGTGTCAATTCGTCGGCGCGTTCGGTGGAGAAGGCGATGCCCTTCATGTTCTTGGAGAGCAGCTCGCGTAGTTTGTCCTTTGCGGTAACCATTGCAACCTTGCGACCTGCATTGGCAGCCGCCGCAAGAATGGTCTCAAGTCGAAGAAAACGCGACGAATTCGTCATGACTTCGTCACCCGTTTCCGGATCGATAATGTAGTTACCCCCGATCCCCGTCTTGCTCGGTGGGCAGCCAGTCACCATGGCACTATTGTTCACGTTGGTGAACGACGGCAATGCACCACGTACCATCGAACGATGACCTGTTTTCAGCATCGTTGCCAGATTAGGCATTACTCCCTGAGTCAAAGAAACGGAAAGATATTCATCCGCACAACCGTCAATACAAATCACAGCGATCGGTAATGCAGGGGGCCGATAGGTGCGGCCATTGACCGTAAAAGAAGTCCCGATGATTTCCTGGATCGTCGTGTTCATATGACCTTTGGACTCACTGTTTCTATCAATTGCTTGTTTCTGTTTAATTGAAAACGACGGTTGGCAACGATTCTATCCTTCTCAAAAAACAATGCACTTCCATTTTGCGCATCCTGAACCGCAAAACACGCAAAAAGGTTCACGGCTGGGAAAAGTCCGTTATCCTGTTGGCAACATTCGCTTGAACTGACAACGAACCCGGAGTTCAATGAACGAAATCCAAACGCTATTTGACAACACTCCTGTCAAGGCAGAATTCCAACTGCCCGCGCAACCCATCCCAGCCAGCGCACGAGTCGTAATTATCGGCGGAGGCATCGCCGGCGCGTCATTGGCTTACCATTTCTCAGCAGCAGGATGGCAGGATGTCATCGTACTTGAACAGAATCGAGTATCCTCGGGAACGACCTGGCATTCGGCAGGACAAGTTGGGCAATTGCGAAGTAGTTCAGCACAAACACAAGTCAACAAGGCGTCGGCAGAACTGTACGCCCGTTTGAAAATCGAGTCGGGATACGATCCCGGGTGGTTGCAATGTGGCGGACTGCAATTGGCATCAACCCGCGAACGAATGCATCAACTCACTCGTTCGGCCGCGCTCGCCGAGTTGTTTGGAATCGAAGCCAAAATTATTTCTCCCGTTGAATGCCAGGAATACTGGCCGATGCTAAACACGGACGATCTCGTTGGCGGAGTCTATTTGCCAGGCGACGGTCGAGTTCTACCTGGCGAGTGCACGGTAGCCCTTGCAAAAGCGGCGATCGCGAAGGGGGTTCGGTTCTACGAAGAGACCGCTGTCAGCGCGCTCACTTTCCAGAAAAAACGAAACGGAATAAAACGTTTCAACGGTGTAGAAACGAATCGCGGCAGGATTGCTTGTGAGTGGGTCGTATTGGCCAATAACATCTGGATGCGTCAAATCGGGCTGTCCGCTGGCGTTGACATCCCGGTTTACCCCTGCGAACACCACTACGTCGTGACTCGTCCGATTCCCGGCGTGACTCGAAACTCACCCTGCACTCGCGATCCAGATGCCGGTTTGTACTTCCGAGCACTGGATGACGGTGGAATGAAGTTGGGCGCGTTCAAACGGCGGTCCAAACCCTGGCAAATTGGAGACGAAGCTCCAGCCGATTTTGCCTTTTCATTGCTTGAGCCCGACTGGCCTGATTTTGAGGAGCCATTTGCCGCGCACAGGCATCGCCTAAAAGGGATCACACGCAACGACGTTGTTAAGTTTGTTAATGGCCCAGAAGCATTTACCCCCGACAATAATTTCATCATGGGGCAACCTCCATTGACCGAAGGGTTGTTCGTTGCCGGTGGCTGGAACTCCGCTGGCATTGCATGCGCAGGAGGAGCAGGGAAGTTCGCGGTTGAATGGATCGACAATGGAAACATGACGATTGATCTTAGTTCAGTCGATATTCGTCGCTTCATGCCGTTTCAAAACCAGACAACCTTTCTACGGCATCGAGTCAGCGAAGTCCTTGGATTGCACTATCAAATGGCGTGGCCTGGACGACAAATGGAAACCGGTCGCAACATTCGCTCCAGTTCACTCTTGAAATTACACCAAGCCAACAACGCGTGCATCGGCGAAGTGGCTGGTTGGGAACGTCCACTATTCTTTGCCACCGACGGAGAGGCTCCCAGCTTAGACTACTCCTTTGTACGGCAGAACTGGCACGAATACGTCAAGGAAGAGGTCAGATCATGCCGTTGCAACGTTGCAATTCTAGATCAATCGACCTTTGCCAAATTTCAGTTAAGTGGCCCTGACGCCCTAGCAGTCCTGCAAAACCTCTGCGTTGCAAATATCGACATCCCTGCACCACAAGCTGTTTACACAGGAATGCTGAACTTTTCAGGGACCTACGAAGCCGATTTGACTGTTGTGCGATTGGCCGACGAGTTGTTTTACATTGTCACGGCAACTCGGCAACAAACCAAAGATTTCGCTTGGATTGCACAACACCTGGAAAACCAAAATGCCGCTTTGATTGACTTAACCGAGACAATTGACGTCGTGTCGATCATGGGCCCTAACGCGATGCAAGTTCTGCGAAGGTTTGATGCTAACCTTTTCTCGAACGTTGAATCGAAATATGGACAAGTGCTCCGCTTTCCATTTAACAACACAACCGTTGACGCCATTCGGATTAGCTATGTAGGCGAGAATGGCTGGGAACTTCATGTCAGCCGAGGCGCCTCAGCCGCACTTTACCAAGCTTTGACTACTGCCGGAAAAGAGTTTGATATTCGACCGGTAGGCACCTACGCGATCGATGCGATGCGCATCGAAAAAGGATTTCGCGCCATTGGCCATGAACTTTCACCAACGGAAACTCCACTTGATGCCGGTCTTGCCTGGACAGTCGATTGGAAAAAAGAATTTCTGGGCAAGGCAGCTTTGCTTCGGCAAAAAAAATCAATTTTAAAGAAACGGCTGGCATGCTTTGTTCTGGAAGATCCATCCGTTGTACTATGGGGTAACGAGCCAATCGTCTGGAACGGAAACCTATCAGGATACACGACAAGTGCGAGTTTTGGCCCGACAGTTGGAACGAGCGTTGCGATGGGCTATTTGAGAAATAAATCGAAAAGCAAAATTCGATCAGTGGACTGCAAGACGGGCGAGTTTCAGATTGTCCATAACGGCAAAAGTTATGCCGCGAATGCATCGTTTCAATCTCCGATTCAATCCATGCAGGAAAACCGTCGCCAATGACCCCAAAACGGATTTCCCATTGGCTGGCAGGAAAACCTCAATCCCTGGTCGTTTTGCTGGCAAGCCTTGCCGCATTTTCAGCTTACTTAAGCATGTATGCGTTCAGAAAACCACTGGCCGCAAACACCTACAGTGACGTCGCGTCATTGACCATTCTCGGTGCTGATTTCGACTTCAAAGCGATCGCATTGATATCACAGCTGCTTGGGTACATGTGCTCAAAATTTCTGGGAGTGAAATTTGCGTCTGAAGCACCCTTGGCGCGTCGCGCCCCCTATGTTTTGGGGCTCATCACGTTTGCCTGGCTAATGCTGGTAGTGTTTGCGATATGCCCGGCTCCTTACAACTTGATATTTCTATTTTTAAATGGCCTGCCATTGGGAATGGTTTGGTCGATGTTGTTTGGAATTTTGGAAGGCCGAAGAATCACAGAGTTTCTTGGGCTGGCAATGAGTGTCAGCGTGGTCTTTGCCTCCGGCTGGGTGAAAGCAGTTGGGCTCTGGACAATACAAACGTTGGCGATTCCTCCCTTTTGGATGCCAGCAGTCACGGGCGGGCTGTTCGTTCCATTGCTGCTCCTCTCGTTGGCGATTCTCTATTGCCTGCCGCCACCCAACGAACAAGACGTCGCACAGCGTACGGTTCGCGCTCCAATGAGCCGAATCGACCGCAGACGATTCTTCAAAAACTATTTCTGGGGTGTTTTTGCTTTGATTGGGTCTTACGTTTGCTTGATTAGCTATCGAGGTTTGCGCGATGATTTTATGGATCTAATACTGGCCGATCTAGGATACAAGTTGCAGGCATCCGATTTCGCCGGTATTGAAACCACTGTCGGATTAACCGTTATCCTTGTGCTATGTGCCCTTTGGTTTTTCAAAAGCAATCGCATGGCTGTATGGTCATGCATGTTTCTCATTGCCATCGGATCCATCATGACTGGCGTTTCGACTTTGCTGATGCAAAACGGTACATTGAGCCCCAAAGCATTTTTTATTGCAAACGGAATTGGCCTCTACATCGCCTATGTCCCAATGCAATCTATTTTACTTGATCGACTACTCGCCACGCTCAATACGGTGGCGACCGCCGCATTCCTGATTGCGGCGACCGACGCGGCGGGCTACGTCTCAATCGTTTGTATCTACTTGACAAAGAACGTCTATCTTGAGGTGACAGGAAATGAGATCAACTGGGCGCAGCTTCTCATGCTGATGAGTTTTGTTGTGGCAATCGTTGTACCAATCGGCATGTTGTTTTGTGCCTGCTATTTCAGCCAAAGATCGACCGACCTTCAAAATCACTAACCCTTCCAAGGTGCTGTTGAGTACATGTCCATTCAAACTCAAAAGATGAATTCAAAAATTGCCGCAGGCGAGAGCGACACCAACACGTCAGACAATCGATTGCACTGGACACGAACTCAGCATAACGAGTGCGCGAAAAACCTCTTGGCACGAGACGAAAAACATTTCCTCCACCAAAGCGTATCAACGCCTTGCCTTGGAACAATCAAACGCGCTGAAGGAATCTGGATCGAAGATTTGTCCGGAAACCGATTCATGGATTTCCACGGCAACAATGTCCATCACATTGGATACGGCAATCCACGCCTCGTTCGTGCCATCGAGCAACAAATGCGAGAATTGCCGTTCGCACCACGTCGATATACCTGCGAAATCGCTGTTCAACTGGCTGAAAAGCTGGCAGAAATCACTCCTGGCACACTTAGCAAAGTCCTTTTTACAACAGGAGGGTCGGACGCAATCGAGGTCGCGTTGGCATATGCGAGAGCCGTTACCGGCCGATTCAAAACGCTTTCGTTTTGGGATGCGTATCACGGTACCGGGTTCGGCGCACGAGGGATCGGAGGTGAACAAATGTTTCGCAGCGGCCCAATCGGTCCGTTGCTCCCTGGTACGGAACACGTCCCCCCTTTTGGTGACTATCGGAATGCCTGGGGAGTGACTGAGGGTTCGTCAGATTTATGTGCCAGTCAAATCGAATACGTGTTGGAAAAGGAAGGTGATGTAGGTGCACTGATTGCCGAACCGACTCGGGCCGTACCCTACATTCCCGACAAGGGATTCTGGAAAAGAGTCAAAACAGCCTGCGAAAAACACGGGACGCTTCTCATCTTTGATGAGATACCAACTTGCCTTGGCAAAACGGGCCGAATGTTCTCATGTGAGCATGAAGAGGTAGAGCCCGACATCCTAGTCATCGGAAAGAGCCTAGGCGGAGGAATACTTCCAATTGCTTCTGTCATTTGTCGTCCTGAGTTGGACGTTTGCCAAGACTTCGCGTACGGGCATTACACCCATGAGAAGAACCCGGTGACAACACAGGCAGCGCTAACCACCATCAAGATCATCGAGGAGGAGGGGCTAGTCGGCAATGCGGAACGGATAGGGAACCTCGCGTTGTCGAGGCTTCACGAAATGCAAAATCGATTTCAGGAAATTGGGGACGTTCGAGGGCGTGGTTGCCTGTTCGGAATTGAACTGGTGACATGCCGAGAGAGTCGCGAAGCGAACAATGAACTCGCCGACAAAGTCCTTTACGAGTCGTTGATTCGTGGGTTGAGTTTCAAAACAACGATGGGCAACATCCTAACGTTTACCCCACCCTTGATCACTACAGAACAACAATTGAATCAAGCCATGGATATCGTCGAATCAAGCCTGGAAGCTTCGCTTTCATGATCACTAATACCGCAGATGCAATTTTCACCGCCAATGCCAAAACAACATCGGCAGAAACGAGCACGCAACAAACCCACGATCCTTTTGCCAAAATTTCTTGCCTGCGTTGCTTCAAACAATCGAGAATCATCGGAATTCCAATGGGATAAACAGCGATTCGATCGGCATGAAACGCTTTACACCTCCGCTCGTCGAAACTGAGTTGGGGTCACTCCGGTTTCTCGTTTGAATGTTCGAAACAACGCGTCGGAACTTGCGAACCCACTTCGTTCCGCAATCAATTGAATCGACATCGACGTCTCTCTTAACAACCGTTTGGCAACTCGGGTTTTCGCCCGTCGGATCACTTGGGCAGGAGTCATTCCCAGAAATTCCTGATACTTTTGTTCGAGTGTACGGCGCGGGACGTCAAGCTCGCGAACTACATCATCCACATTGAGTCCTCGTGTAATATTCTCGTGGATAAATTCCGCACAAGATCATCCGCGACCGCAGAGGACTCCGACGACCGCCTTTGAGTCACAGACAAAGGCGAAACCAGTACAGGCGAACGTTGTGTGCATTCCCCATTCATCATCCGATCCAAATTCCTTGCCGCAACATACCCAACCTGCCAAGGATCCTGGTCAAGATTGGAAAGTGGAATCGGAGAAAGTGAAGACACCAGGTCGTCATGCTCAATACAAACGATGGAAACATCATTTGGGATTTCCAATCCTCGTTTGCGACAACGGCTAATCAAATCAAGTCCGACATTGCTGTCCCAGGCAATTACACCCAACGGTTTGGGCAGCCCGCCAACCAGTCCACGATCGAATCGCTGCTTACGTTGGATGCGGAAATCTCGTGACCACCACTTGGAAAAGTCTTCAATTCGACACCGTTGACGGCGAGAATATCACGAACACTTTCCTGAATTGTGGTCTGGTAGTTCATCGAAGGACAAAAGCCAACATAGGCAACGATTCGGAAGTGCTTTTCCAGGAAGTACTTTGCGACGGCTTCGCCACATCCCCGTTCATCTGAAACCACTTTAACGATTTCTTCTGTGTGCTCGCCCAGCCAGGAAACATTGACGGCTGGTAGTCCAGATTCAACGATGGCCGCTTTGAGTTTTGCACTGGTCAACCGACAAATGATCCCGTCGCCTTGCCAGTCTGCAGGCAGCATAACGTGGCCGTCTTTCTCGGATGCAGGATGGGTGAATTCCCAGCCCCCTTTTTCCAGAGCATACTGCGCCACCCCAAGCAGAACTTTGCGACTCCAGTCATTACTGGTTCTGACAAGCAACGCAACTTTCTTTAAATCAGACATCTTTTCCCGAATCGTACACTTGAATCCTTCCATCTTACCCGATTACTCGCACATGCTCATGTGGCAACCACAACGGGAAAGTAAACACCGAACGCATCAACCAAGTGTCGCAAGGTTTGGACGATTGGGAATCAAATGCGGCTTTGTTTTACTTTCCCGAACTCGTTTGAATAATTCTTTGGCACCGAGCTCGAATTCCTCCACATAGATGGGCATGACTGTAACAAAATTAACAACTCGCCCTGACTCGGATTGAAAGGGTTCCACATAGCCACGAACGTTAGGCAGCAGCAAGCACGCCGAAAACTCCACGTCTTCGCCAAGCGGTTCTAGTTGGCTCGCTGGTGTGACGACTTGGGGCAGAAACGTATATGCCTTGCCTCTTAGGTGCGGTAAATGCCCAAATTGCTGCAGGGTGTGCCATGGCCAAATTCGACTATCGATCTCCGTCCCAATCTTCCAACTCCCTGGAATGAACATCATCATTTCGCAGAAAGCAATTTCTCCTTGTACATTGGTTGGGCTCATCGACCTCGAACTCGAACCGGTCGTAAAAATTACTGACAAGCCAGTCGTATCCTTTGACTCGATGGTTTGAACGGCGACGCTAACACAAGATGGCGTCAAGATATTCTGTAGTGACAACTCGTTTGCTTTTCGTGAAAAACGTTTTTCGAAAACACTGATAATTTCGAATGTCAGATCTTCAGACTTATGGGCCGAAACAGTCTCACCAACTTCCTTGGCTTTTTCAACATCGCCGATCTTGGCGAGCGCCGACTTGTAGGTTTGAGTGCATAGTTCGTCTTCCCAATTGGTCAATTCACAGGCATGCATTGAAATTTCAACCGCCCTGGTCGGGTTTTGATGTTCGCGGATCGGTGATGAAACCATCAACATCGCAAAGTGATTGGCGATGCGAAAGTCATCAGGGGCAATCGAATAAGCCGTTGCGACGGCGTCGTAGGCGCCTTCGACATTTTCAAGCTGCGCGTGAATAATCGACAAACTGTAATAGGCCTGTGAATTCCTGGAATCCAGAGAAACAGCCTTGTTCAAGTCTTTGATCGCTTGGCTTGAGTTGCCAGTCATGTCGCAAAGTACACCACGGTAGTAGTAACGCTCGGAATTTGGCTCCAAATCAACGACCTGAGTAAACAGATCGATTGCTCTCCGATAGTCGCCTGTTTCAAATGCTTCAACTGCTTGATTGTGAAGGTCCTGCGGCGATTTCTTTTTTCCCCAAAGTGGCATTGTCACCTCTTTTTCGACAAGTTTGAGTCAACCAGAATTGAAAATTGTATCAAAATCTCCACGCAATGCCCTGGGCAGGACCGCATTGAATTTCATCAAGCTATTTCAACTCCGATTTGAGGCAGAGACTCAGATTCATTTCTGAGTCGACGTGTTTCCGAACTTGTGCAACGGTGTAACAATCGTTCCTTCGTGCGAACCAACCCAATGAAATCTGCTTGCGGACCTGAGGACAGAGTAAACGAACGCAACCCTCCGTAGCTACTGATTCTTCAATTCTTTCTGGCAGGCAAATCACTAGAGCTTTGGCAATTTTTAATCTTCATGTTGGAGAGACGATTCGCAAATCAATCCGTTGGTGAAACGAACAGCCAACCCTAATTGCAAATCTGGATGAAACACTAGCCCCCAGTTCCACGTTTGAGAGGAACAAGAATTGTTTCGGCAGGAGCCTCAACCTCCCGTAAAAGCCAAAACCTTGACGACGGGTGCCATGCTCCTCGCTTGCGTGGGCATGTTGTGTTCGTCCAACAACCTACCGCTTTGGCAATTTTTAATCTTCAGGTTGGAGAGACGATTCGCAAATCAATGCCTTGGTGAAACGAACAGCCAACCCTAATTGCAAATCTGGATAAAACACTAGCCCCCAGTTCCACGTTTGAGAGGAACAAGAATTGTTTCGGCAGGAGCCAACCTCCCGTAAAAGGCAAAAACCTTGACGACGGGTGCCATGCTCCTCGCTTGCGTGGGCATGTGGTGTTCGTCCAACAGCCTAGCGATTTGGCAATTTTTAATCTTCATGTTGGAGAGATGATTCGCAAATCAATCCGTTGGTGAAACGAACAGCCAACCCTAATTGCAAATCTGGATGAAACACTAGCCCCCAGTTCCACGTTTGAGAGGAACAAGAATTGTTTCGGCAGGAGCCTCAACCTCCCGTAAATGGCAAAAACCTTGACGACGGGTGCCATGCTCCTCGCTTGCGTGGGCATGTTGTGTTCTGCCAACAACCTACCGCCGAAACGCTCAAAGCCCATCAAGATTTCCTGTTTGGAGGAATCGAATCGAGCGGCAAAGCAAGGTCGGTAGATTCCGGCATTTCGAGTACCTGACTCGCCAATCGTGCGCCAGGAACCTTCCCAGCCAACCGCCAAGAGATCGGATTCATTGGGCTGGGGACAATTGTATCGTTCCGCGATTTCTACGAGCTCGTCAAAGTCGACTCCATCCGGCTCGTGCGCCAGGCTCATTTGAGCAACAATCACTCCGAATAGCAGGCATCGAATCTGACCTACAACTGTCGCGAATAATTCATTATGCATTAAATTGCACTCTAGGAGTTGAATGGGAATGGACCTTTGTTGAACATTCTATGCTTTCGAGATCGTGAGTCGTAGAACGATTCGTCGGCTCCACCAAATTTCGACAACACTGTGGCATGACGTTCTTGTTCCTGTCTTCGATTCAAACAGCCCGAAAAAACACAATGAAAAAACGCTGCGTTACACTTCCGGAGCCGACGGGCCAAGCCAGCGGCGAACTCGAATCTTTGGTGATGCGAGTGCTCCAGGAACAGAATGCGGTCGCTACGCCTGCCGAGAAGCAGCTGTTTTCCAGCCAAGTTGTCGAAGCAACACGATCGCGAAATCTGGTTCGATATCACTGGTCGAATATCGAAGACGCCGACGACATCATCACGTTGATCCTAAGAGCGAGGAATAACGGCGAGATCGTCGAAGCAATCTGGAGATGTTTTTTAGCAGCTCACTTTGGCAGACCGTCCGCACGTGATGCCGAACAAATCCAAAGTGCTGCCAAAATGCTTCGTGCTTTTTGCGATCAGCCCTTTTGGACTTGGGAAAGAATCTCCTGCAATTTGGTGGCGTTTGAATCGTGGCTCTACGAATGCACCGAAAAACTGCAAACCCTACGGTTTGGAAAACATCGCAAGTACGAATCATCAAAACCGGATTCTGTTTTCGAAACCATCAAGTCTTTCGTTTCTCTTGCCGAACGATTTGGATCCCCCAAAAGACTCCTCTCACTGAACGACCTCGAGTTGAACAACGGATTCGATGTGATTTACGGGCGTCTAAGCTCCGTTGTTCGTTTCGGTCGCACTGCCAGATATGATTTTCTACTGCTTCTCAACGATCTCGGCCTGTCTCCCCACGAGCCGAGTTGCTGTTACCTAGCTGGTGCGACGGGCCCATTGAAAGGAGCCATAAAACTTTGGGGAGATTACAATCCGAAACAGCTTGATGAGTTCGCCAATCAGCTTTGCAATGCGCTTCAATTGTCGCCAGCCATTATCGAAGACGCGATTTGCAACTGGCAAAAGTGAACAGGATAGAATTCTCGCGACGTAAAATCTTCATCCCATGCGCCAACGAGCATCGCCCAAAGCGTGCGGCGACAGGCGATGCGTTGGCACGTTCTTCATGCATTGTACGCGTGGGCAAAGAAGTCGTACCATTTGAACGGGCGGCGTGCATTCGCAACACCGGAAGAAGGGTCGCCCATTGCGGTTAAAGGAATACGTCGGTCGCTTCCCATAGCGACTCGATGCGATCAATACGAGTGGTTGCGTCCCCCTGCAACTCCTTGGCAACCCCAGAAACCAGCACCTCGGCAATCGCCACGACGGGAACTGAACTATCGAATGGCCCCACGGCCGGAATAGAGATTTCACACCAGGTGTCGGTCAACTCGACCAAAGGAGAAAGCGGACCGTCAGTGACCACCACAATCTTTACACCCGACTCTGCAAGAATCCTGGCAGCATTCACGACAACACGGCGGTAGCGAAAAAAATCAAACACGACGGCAACATCTTTTTTGTCAGTGTTGCTCAACTCGCGCCCCAAGGTCCGGTCATCCAGCAACTCCACGTCCGAGCGAATCATCGATAAACCGCTTCGAAACGCATGAGCCCCCGCAAGTGAGGTTTCGCCCGAAAGAACCCAAACTCTTCTGGCTTTGGCAATTGGCTTGATCAAGCGTGAAAGTCGTTTCCCCGCGGTTGCTTCAAATACGGAGTCGATTGCCCCATCGAGTGTCTCCCGCTCCGATAGGCTTGGACTGGCCCCTTGCCGGATTCTTTCACTTGGTCGAGTAAGCCGACGAGAAACCTCGCTACGAACCATTTGTTGTAATTGTGGGTATCCGTCAAAGCCCAATTTTTTGGCAAACCGCACAATCGAAGGCCGGCTGGTCTCAGCCCGACTGGCCAGGTCCGAAACGGTTCCGAAGGCGAGCAGCGTAGGCTCGGAGAGAATCATCTCGGCGATACGCCTTTCCGTGGGAGTAAGATCACTTCCAGCTTCGGCGACGAGAGCGGTGATGTTTGCTGCTTTTTTTGCCATGTACGCCATATTACACAATTGATTTGAAATGTTCAATATGTTACAAGATCTTAAACGACGATTATTCGTTGGTTTCGAGTCCCAATCGAAACACCTAATCAACCCGTATTTTGCATCGATCATTGACTGAGGTCCGACATGTCCACGATCCCAAATTTCACCGCGTCTGAGAAAGCCACCGCGTTTGTCCAATCAATCGACAAGGGAAAATACGATCGGCAAATCACCGCGGGCATCGACAAATTCGTGAACAACAAAATCGACGAGGAGATGCAAGGCTTCTACAGTCAAGATGAATTAAATGCATTGGTCGATTTGAAAGGGACCGAGCGAGACATTGAATCTCGCATGCCGGTCAAGATTACGCGGCATTACTTTGAACAGGCAAAAAACAGCAAGGCGATGCAACAACTGATCAAAGCCAGCCCTGCGGAAACATTCGACCTTGCCGGTTCACAGGACCCAGGAAAGCAGATGGACTACAGTCCAGTTGAGGGCTTGCTTCATAAATATGAAATCGGCTTGATCTACGTCGCATCGACTTGTTCAGCCCATTGTCGATTTTGTTACCGCGAAGAGTTGATCGCCAAAAAGGATGTTTCGCGTCCCGATGGCGCAATGGCGCCCAAAGGTCTAGCGAAAGTCGGCGACATTTGCTCATACATCGTCGAACACAATCGAATTGTCGAAGCCAACGGAGGAGTTCACCCCGAAACGGGCCGTGAAAAACTTCGCGAGATTCTGATGTCCGGAGGTGACCCAATGGTGCTGAGCAACAAGATCATTGGCAACTGGTGGTCGTCACTTTCAGAAGCCGGAATCGAGAACATTCGACTTGGCACCAAGGAACTGGCATTCTTCCCTGATCGATTTGATTCCGCATTCTTTGACATGCTGGATCGATTTCACGAAAACTATCCTCGAACCAATATTCGATTCGTTGTTCACTTCAACCATCCCGACGAATTCCTCAAGAAGGACGATGAAGGCAACTACATCACTAACCCCGGAGGCGGTTTGGAATGGCTCGACAACACTTCTCGTTCCGTCAAGCAACTCGCCAGCCGCAATTGGGTGAATATTGACAACCAGTCGCCCATCATCAAAGGAATCAACGATGATTCAGACGCACTACGAATTCTTCAGCGTGAATTGAAACGCAATTGCATTGAAAATTCGCGATTCTATTGCGGTCGTGACATTGTTGGCCACCGTGCTTTCAACCTGACAATCGAAGAGGCTTGGAACATTCTTAACGAGTCACAAAAAGGACTTTCCGGAATCGAGGCTCACGCGAGACTTTCAATCACTCACTACAAAGGCAAAACCGAAGTCTGTGCGGTAACCAGCGAAGCGTCTGGGATGCCTGGTGGTGAGAACGGAGTCGTCGTTTTCAAGCTGTACCGAAACTCGGCGGATGCAAAGCACCGAGGAAAAATCGCGATCGTGGGTCGCAATCCTGAAGCGATCTGGTTCAACGATTATGAAGACCGAATCATCTTCGACGAAGCAGGATTGTTCACCAAATCAAACTACTAGGCGTTTCCTTCAGGCGTTGGAAAAACCCATGCGTGAGGAACAAAACAAGTACCCTCCCTTCGAGATCGCACGATCGGGGAGGAGAAGCCACTCCCGTATTCGGAGGAAGCAAAGAACGGCAGTCTCGAATCGCGGCAGACACAGCGCCCAACCGTACCGGAACATCTACATCCTACTCGTCTGGGAAACCCGACGCGTCAGCGAGGACGAACCCAATTCGTCCTCGCTCACGCATCGGGTTACCATGGATAAACCTTCAGGGACTTGCCCGGGGCGCCGGGCTACCATGAACAGATCTTACCCTAGGCAATAGGAAGTTATCGCTCGCGACGCGTGTTGGTTGGGTGAAGTGCCCCCAGACTAAAAGTCTGGGGCTAAAGCAAATTGCCGCTCTGTGGCAAATACATTCTGGAGTATTCGCCGGTTTTGAGCATTCGCCATTCTTTAGGATTTCTGGAAACCCGACGCGTCAGGGCTTGTTGATTAAGTACTTGCCTGGGGTGTTAAAAATTTATGAGAACCCGGATGATGTTTGGAAAGGAGTCAAACATGGATTGGGCCAAGGTCAAAGAGAGTCGCGATCAATTAGTTTTGTTTCCGGAGCGTCTGGACGAATCAATTCCGGCCAACCATGACGTTCGCGTGTTGGACCGGATTCTTCGAGGTGTCGACTGGTCAAGTTGGGAAACGAAGTATGCCCTTGTCAGGGGTCGTCCTCCGCTTCACCCGCGAATCGTGGCCAGCGTCATCCTCTACGGCTTGTTTTGCCGGATCATCAGCAGTCGGATGCTGGAGGAAGCGTTAACGATTCGCTTGGATTTCCGCTGGCTCGTCGAAAGTCGTTCGATCGACCACACAACGATTTGCAAATTCCGGATCGGGAACCAAGAAGCCCTGAGCGGACTGTTCATCCAGATGGCATTGCTTGGACAAGAACTGGGCTGGGTACGCCTGGACAGCCTCGGCTTCGACGCGACCCGCATGCGTTCCAACAACTCGCGCCAAGCCAGTCGGACTCCGGAGCGTCTGCGTGAACTTAAAAAAGAACTCACTGCAGCCTACCAACAATTTGACGCTCAGGCCCAAGCGGCTGATCAACACGAATCCGAGCAGTTTGGCGGAGCTTCGCACCATCAGCTGGAAGTCGATTCGGCTCAGCTGGAGCGGAAACTTGCCAAAGTCAACGCCGCTTTGGCCGAAGTGGAAAAGCTCGAATCGGCGGGCAAAACGGTTCCCGCCCGAATCCCGATGACCGATCCGGAATCACGGATCATGCCCAATAAAGACGGCGGTCACTCTCCCAACTACAGTCCGATCTCAACGGTCGATATCGACAGCGGGGTGATCGTCGACGCGAGCGTGCTCAACGAAATCAACGAAGACGGTCAGCTGATGGGCTCGATCGCAAGGGTTCAAGAAAACTTTGGGCTGGAGTCGGCGCCCGGCAAGGCGTTGGCCGATGGCTTGATGGCCACGGGGGAAAACATCGCCAAGTGCAACGAAGCAGGCGTCGAACTTTACGCACCGACCAAAACGACAGATCCCACAAAAAACCCAGCAGTTCGCGAGAATCTCAAGGAGCCGGTCGCCCCATCAGACCGAGGCAGGCTGCCCGTCGTCAACGTGACGGTGGCAGGCGTTAAGCGAACAGTAAGCGTCCACAGTCACGGTTATTGACGTTAGTCCTATTCTGATTGATTTCCTTGTGGGAGATCATGATGTCAGGTATTTCGAAAAAAGAACGAGTTAAACTTTGGGTTGAGCGATTGAACCGGCAAAGCTCGTCTGGCGACTCAATTGCTAAATTCTGTGCCGCCGAAGGAATCTCGGTTCCTTCTTTTTATCAGTGGAAACGTCGCCTTGCTGCGTCGGTTAAGACGCGATCCAATCGACGACCAAGCAGTCAGCCGGTCAGCGTTGCCAAGGCGTCTTTTGCGGAAATTCAGATCGTTGACCAACCCTCGCCAGCAATCGTTTCCCTTCCTGGTGAAATCAGCATTCAACTGGGCCGCGATCCGCAGATTGCCGGCAACATTATTGACCGTGTCTTGCGACACTCACTTGGCGATCATCTCAATCCTCGCCGTGGTGATCGCCCCCGCTCAACCGAAAGTGAGTCGTAATCATGTTCACGCCGTCTACAGGAGCGAAGATATTTGTCCACACCGAAGTGACGGACATGCGAAAAGGATTCTCGGGTCTTTCAGCCATCATCCGTGAAGCATTCAAAGCAGACCCGACCGACGGAAGCTTGTTCGTCTTTATCAATCGACGACGCGATCGAATGAAGCTACTGCAATTCTCCGATGGCGGCTTTTGGCTGTTCTACCGTCTTCTTGAATCCGGCACCTTTGAGTCACTTCGAACCGACGGCAATTCAGTGAAACTCCGAATCGATGCCATGGAACTTTCGATGCTGCTCTCAGGCGTGTCGTTGGCCCAGGCGAGAAAAAGAAGAAAGCGATACTCTGCCTGATAAAAAAATCTGCGACTATTTCCCAAAAAGGTTCGATTCGGTCTTGCTAGCCGTTTCGAACCTTTTTATCTTTAACCCCATGCAAGACCCTGCCAAACTTTCGAAACAACAACTGCTTGAGCTACTGGCTAAAAAAGACCAACAACTGCTGATCCAAGACGACACCGTCAAGCAACTTCTGGCGAAACTTGATGCCCAAGAAAAGGCCTATCTTAAACTCTGGCAAGAACGCTTTGGTGCCAAGAGCGAACGCTACATCGCTGATCCGGATCAACTCAAAATCGACTTCGGCGACACCGCTGAATCTGCCGACGCTGCTGACGGCCTGCATGAAGCGATCGAAGAAGCCGACCTGATCCCGGCCCACAAGCGTCGCAAGCCAAAAAAGAAACACCAAGGCTTGCCGGCACACTTACGCCGCGAAGTCGAAATCGTTGACGTCGAAGAGGCCGCGAAGGCTTGCGGCATCCACGGAGAAAAGCAACTGCTTCCCGAGTCCATGTGGGACGTCCGCGAAAAACTAATCGCCATTCCGGCATCCTACACCGTGCTTGTTCGGAAGTACAAGAAATACGCTTGCCAGGGACAGCCTCAATGCGGCATCGTTTCTCCCGAGCGACCGACAGGCATCGTCGAAGGCGACAAGTACGATACTTCGGTGGCGGCGCAAATCATCTCGCATAAATATGCTTATCATCTTCCGCTTTATCGTCTGCAAGACATGTTTGCCGGCAGCGGCTGGACGCCTTCGCGCAGCACGATGCTCAACATCCTGATCGGTTGCCACTTCATCATCGAGCCGTTGTTGACTTACTTTCGGCAAACCTTGCAAGCCGATTCGATTATCGCTTGTGATGAAACGGGCGTGACGCTCTTGTACCCGAAAGTGCCTCCCGATTTTGACTTAAACGATCCCAAGCAAAAACGTGCAGCGGAAGTCTACGCCAAAGCACTCGCCGAAAACAAACCAAGCATCAACGCGAAGATGTGGGCTTATCGGGGAGCAAGCGTCAAGCTGAACGTGTTCGATTTTACGGTCAGCCGTCATCGCGACGGCCCGAATTTGTTTTTTGAAAATTACTCAGGTACGATCCTTGGCGATTGTTGGCACGGGTTCGGTGCGATTGCAACTGAATCCAAGGGCGTGATCGTGCGTGCTGCTTGCAACAGTCACGCGCGTCGCAAGTTCGAGGACGCCAAGGACTATCCAGCAGACCGTCGCAAGTGGATGCAGTGGTATCAAGACTTGTTCGACATAGAAACCGAAGCCAAACGTTTACCCGACGAGCAACGGACGGCTTTACGGCATGCGAAAGCAAAACCGATTTGGGACTTGATGCGAGCGGAGCTTGATT
This sequence comes from Mariniblastus sp., assembly GCA_965224765.1. Lineage (GTDB taxonomy): Bacteria > Planctomycetota > Planctomycetia > Pirellulales > Pirellulaceae > CAZDBA01. Next base: position 177,464 of record CBDDAC010000005.1, on the reverse strand, counting down.
CGGTCAACGATCCAACGGAGCAAGTCGTGTTGCCCAAGAGCGATTTACGCAAGGCGCTGAATTACGCTCGCAATCACTGGACGGAGTTAACGCGTTATCTCGATGATCCGAAGTTGGCCGCGGATAACAACGAATGTGAACAGCTGATGAAACAGATCGGGCTGGGAAGAAAGAACTGGCTGTTTTGTGGAAGCATCGCAGGCGGCGAACGCAACGCCGGATTCATGACCTTAGTCAGCAGTGCCCACCGAAACGATCTCGATGTTTGGGCTTACGTGAACGACGTCTTGAAACGGCTGTTGGCTGGCGAGACGAATTACCAACCGATGCTGCCTTGGGTTTGGGCCAAAGAACATCCAGACTCCATTCGCCAGTTCAGGAAAGATGAACGTCGAGACCGAGAGGTTCGAAAAACAGAAAAACGAGCCAACCGAAGACTAAAAAAAGCCAGACAAGCCAAACTAAAAAATCGCTAGTCAAGAGCGATACCGAAACCGTGCTCCTGTACGCTTACAGCGAACACAACTTTCCAAAGACGCTTTCGTTTTCGATTCGGAGAACGATTGTTACTGGTGCCCCAATGGCCAAGCACTGGAGTTCAAAGGCAAATCGCGTGATAAGCGTTCTTCTGGCGAAAGTCGCATGCGTTTCCGTTACAAGATCGACAGCGAAGTTTGTTCTGGCTGCCCGCTGGCGGCACTTTGCATACGCAAGGCGGGCACTGGCCGTCAGGTGACCCATGAAGAGCACGAACTTTCGCGGGTTGCTCATGCTCAGAAGATGGCGACGGAGGAAGCGAAAGAGATCTACCGGAAACGTCAACATCCGACCGAGCGTCCGTTCGCCGTGATTAAGTCACAGTTTGGGATGCGACAGTTCCTGACTCGAACCCTCGAGCGTGTAAGCCAGGAATGGAATTGGTGCGTGGCCGCTTTCAACGTCCATCGGTTGATCGGACTGTCTCGCAACCATGCCGGTCCTCCGCCACCAGCATGCGAAGTTTCCCCGTCCCTTTCACCCTTTTAATTTGAGTCGTCGCTGCCCCCGCCACCGGTCTGTTTCGACCGAGCGGGGGAATGGGGGGAAACCAAACTCAAACCAACGAAACTGAAATTAATCAACAAGCCCGTCAGCGAGGAACAGTAGTGCTGGACCTCGCTTGACCCTGATGATTAACCGAAGCGTTGGCTCAAAATCGCATCGCGATTCCGTGCCTTAGATCGGGTCATCGAGTGATGCGGGCGGCTGAGTAAACCAAACCGGTCCTTCTTCGGTCATGTAAAAATGATCTTCGAGGCGAATACCAAACTCACCAGGCAGAATCAACATGGGTTCGCTACTGAACACCATACCAACCTCCAGCAGAGTCTTGTCGCCACGCACCAGATAGGGCCCTTCATGAATGTCCAGCCCACAGCCATGCCCGGTTCGATGAGCCAATCCGGGCAACTGGTAGTCGGGGCCATAGCCAGATTGTTCAAGTGAACGTCGCGCTGCGTGGTCGCACTCTTCGCAAGGCACTCCTACAGCGGCGGCATCAAAGGCGGCAAGCTGAGCCGCTTTTTCGACTTCCCAAGCGGATCGCTGGTAATCAGTCGGTTCACCAAAACAAAAACTGCGTGTAATGTCTGAGTTATATCCGTCCAGGTGGCAACCCGTATCCAACAACACCCAATCTCCTTGCTTAAGCGTTTGTGGATCTTTGACACCGTGTGGAAAAGAAGTCGCGACATCAAACAGGGCAATACAAAAATAGGATCCTGCATCTGCACCAACGCGGCGATGAGCACGATCAATAAAATCAATTACTTCACTACTGGTGATTCCCTCTCGCAAAATGGATGCGGCCGCTCGCAATACAACCAACGTCATTTCATGGGCACGCTTGATCAGGGCGAGCTCCGCCTCTGACTTTCGCGCTCGAATTCGCTGCGTCAAAGGTTGAGCAGGTCCAAGTTCGATGCCCGGATTGGCAGACTGAATTCCATCCACAATAAAATAAGGTGTCACCTCATCGAGCAAGAGTCTTTTTGGCTCGCCAGAGTTCAAACTCGCCAGTGTTTGCCCCAACAGTTGGTAGGATGATTCATGCTCCTCCCAAGTAAGGACCGTTCCTGGGATCTGCCAGTAATCCTTGAGTGTATCGATTTCAAATTTGGGTGAGATATATTGCACCTCTCCATCGGCAGGGACAATCGCACCAACCATTCGTTCGCTTGGGTGCCATTCCAGACCGGTAAAGTAATAAAGATTGGTGCCCCCGTGAAGGTAAACCGCACTCGCACCTGCCGCGCGAATCTCCTGCTGAAGATTCGCCAATCGCGCCCGAAATTCATCAACACCGATTCGCGTAGTGTCACTAGTCATATCGTTCAGTGAATTCAACGCTTGCTCGATTGTCGTTCCACCTATCAAGGTTGTTGCCATGTTGTATGCTACCAATTGGATGTGTATGTCGTCGTATTGTGGTCATTGTCGCCAAGATCGCAGTATAACAAATAGGGTTTCCAAAGCGGAATGGAATATCGCTTCCCTGCAATTGGCGATTCAGCTGATAGAGCAAATTTATCTGAAGGGTAGTTGAGTCTCTTCAGAGTGGAAACAACAGTGGTTCGTCATAGCTAACTTGACTGGGTGCCATGCTTCACGCTGGCGTGAGCATGCTGTGCAAGCGCAGGCAAGGCGCCCTTCAGTTCAGCCCGAACCTGCTAGTTAGTCCGTTTCAAACAACTTGGCCAAAACTCTTCTGCAACATTGTCATAGCAATCAAGCTTTGCAAAGCGGCGAATCGACCCTGGCATTCCCACCGCAGTAAATCCTGGATGACCAGTGGCAGGGAAGGGGCCCCCGTGATTCATAGCAGGAGAGACCGCAACTCCGGTAGGCATCTTATTGTGAACCAAACGGCCAACTTTGCGGCGAAGGATCCGTGACAACTCGCCCAATTCACCATCGGTACTTGAACTGTAGACACAACCAGTCAGGCTTCCTTCAATCGCATTGGCGATCGCGCGAAACTGAACAGCATCTTTGGCCACCACCCCAACGCTAAGAGGCCCAAACCCCTCGGTCTGAAGCTCGGCAGCGTTGGCCAGAAATTGATCTCCACCTACTTTCATCAGGGTATTCTCAAATCGAAACCCCGCTTCGTCGCCGGCCTTACCGCCCGTGAGAATCTCGGCCCCCGCCTGGCAAAGCGATTCTGCTGCTGTCACCAAACCATCTTGAACGACTTTTGACAACAAGACTCCCGGTGCTCGAGATTCAAACTCAGCCTGTATCTCACCTAGGAACTCGCTCGATTCTGGACTGTCAACCAAGACAAAAAGATTGGGGCATGTGCAGAATTGGCCCGCACCAAGCAGGCAACTTCCAGCAAGCTCCTGAACGAGTCCTTGTTTCTCGAACGCAGAAGGCAAAATGAATACGGGATTCGCGCTCGACATCTCCAGATAGATCGGAGTGCCACATTCGTCGGCAACCTGTTTCAGTTTCACGCCGGCTTGACGGCTTCCGGTGAACCCAATCGCGGAGACTTCCTGATGAGCGACTAATTTCAATCCGTCCTCCGGTGCGACCTGGTAAAACATCTGCACTGTTTCCAATGGAAGTCCAGTCGTTTCCAATGCGGCCCTAGCTTGCTGAGCTAAAAGTCGCGAGGTCTCTGGATGAGAGGGATGGGCTTTAGCGATGACGGGGTTTCCTGCTGCGATCGCTGAGGCAAAATCGCTGCCTGAAATTGCATTGAACGCCAGTGGAAAGTTATTGGGACCGATCACCACGACCGGACCGACAGACCCAAGGCAACTGACCAGTTTGTTTTCTGAATCAACCATCGAATTGCGCCAACTTTCATTTTCTGCTGCATCTGCCGCAAGTCGCAACTGCCCTGTGGTTCGCGGCAGCTCAACATCATGCAGACGCGGACTAAACGGCAATCCGGTTTCCCATTCAGCCCGCTTGCAAATCACCTCTGAATTCGCCTCGATGTTGTCCGCATAGCAACGCAGGAAATGAGCAATTTGAGTTCCGGTTACCTTTTCAAGCTCACATGCGGCGCGGCTTGCTGCCTCAATCATCTTCAAGCAATCGTTCCAGCTACTAACGGGAAAATCACCCTCGATCGGAGTACCCGTCCTCGGATCAAATGCTTGGAAAGTACCCGTCGAATCTGCCGACGTCCATTTACCATTGACCAATATTTTCTGCATCGAAATTTCCTGTGTTTCTTGAGAGTTGAACAATTATTGAAAACGAACGGGGTCGTACGGAGTCACATTCAGATGAGTCTCTTGGCCTTGCACCAGCTCTGCGATCAAACGTCCGGTCGCAGGCGCCATGCTAACCCCCAACATACTGTGGCCAGTGGCGATAAATCCATTTTTAGAAAACGGCAAGTTTCCGATAACCGGGAGTGTATCGTAGGTCATTGGCCGGAACCCTGACCACCGCTCCAATTCGTTTGCCTTTGAATCCAAGTCGAAAAAAGGGCTGACGGAACGCTTCAATTGCTCGATTCGATACTCTGGGATCGAGTGATCAAATCCAACAAATTCCATCATTGAGCCGATTCGAAACCCATCCTCAAAGGGCGAGACCCCAATCTTCTTCTCTGGGAAAAGCATCGGGATCGTGGGACAACTCTCCGTTTTGGCAAGCGTAACGGAGTATCCCTTTCCGGGCTGAATCGGCAAATTGAACCCGGTCAAATCTCCAAGTTTCTCCGACCATGCCCCCATCGCAAAAACATAGGTGCCCGCACTCATGCCGCCCATGGATGTTTCCAGCTGAACGACTTCACCTTCCGCAGAGCGGCTAACATTGAAAAGTTCGCATTGCTCAATGAACTGAACCCCCTTGGACTCCAGACGCTTCCGCCATTGTTGGTTGAGCACATCCGGACGTAAGATTGCATCCCCTTCATGCAGAAATCCACCCGCGAGATTGTGCTTTAGCGTTGGATCAATCTCGACAAGCTCCCGCGCTGAAACTTCGCGTGCGCCATGCGCAAACTCAGCAACAACCATGTCATTCTCGCGCCGAAACGCCTCAAAGGACTTTTTGGTTTCGAACACATGCAACAATCCCGATTCGCGCCATTGGCAGCGTAAACCCTCGTTTTTCACCAAGTCCCTGTATTCCTCGATCGAAGAATTCAAAATGGCTTTCAAATGATGACCTGCTGAAAGCGCAACTTCCTGCCGACAGCGAGTCGCAAACTGATACATCCACTTCCAATAGCGTGCACTCAATCGAAACTGAATCTTGAATGATGATCGCGGGCTCAGGAATGAACGCATTGCCATAGGAATTGCATCCGGAACCGTCAACGGCAAAACATGGCTTGGGCAAACGTAGCCGCAATTCGCATGAGAGCACGCTCCACCAATGTTGCCTCGATCGAGAACCCGGACGCTAAATCCCGATTTCGAAAGGTAGTGCGCACACGCCAGCCCGATGACTCCCCCGCCGACAATAATCGCGTTTCTTGTTGTTTGAGCTGCAACCATTTACAAATCGACTTTAATCATGTTCCCGAATCGATAGGGATCATCCCGATATTGAATCAGAGAAGATTCCGCACATACATACGCACTTCCAGTAATCGTTGGAATGACTGCACCTGGCTTGTCTTCGGCCCAGCAATAACTTCCCGAAAACCTGCCGCCCGTGAGACTCTCTTGCGTCCAGGTGCCACCCTCCGACAATACACCTCGATCAGCAAGGCTGGCGATTATCGCGCTTGTCCCTGTTCCGCAAGGAGAACGATCAAACTCGCCTCCTGGGCAGACCACAAAGTTCCTGGAACTGCAACTCTCTTCGTCTGGCAAAAAGAATTGAACATGATCGACGCAAGAAGATTCAAGTCCGTCGAGCTCCAAAGTCTCCAATTCCGCGAGAATGATGCGAGCCAGTCTCAACAATTCCTCTCGGTTTCCTTTGACCAAGTCCACTGGAGGGCGAACGATAAAAAACCAATTGCCCCCGAAAGCAATATCGCCCACGATTTGACCATACTCACCGGCGCTGATGGCGACCTCTCGTTTCAAAACAAAACTCGCAACATTGGTAAACGAAACCTGATGCTGGTCATGCAATGCAACTTGAATGATTCCTGCGGGAGTCTGAAATTTGCAAACCCCCGGCGACAAGCGATTTAGATAGGCCAACGTCGCCGCTACGCCAATCGTTCCATGCCCGCACATGTTCAAGAAACCCTGGTTGTTAAAGAAAAGAATCGCCGTTTCGCAATCGGGGTCATCGGGCGTACACAGCAACGCTCCAACCATCGCTTCATATCCGCGAGGTTCAAGAATGACAGTCCGCCGAAATTGATCAAACTGAGATTCAAGAACGCTCAATCGTTCATTCAACTTGCCTCGACCAAGATCGGGGCCTCCTTCGATCACGACTCGAGTCGGTTCGCCCGCAGTATGGGAATCGATGACCTTGATCCGGTTCGAAATAGGCTGCATTTTTTGGCCACATGTTTGAATCGATGAGACAGAAGTAAGCGCCAAGATTTTAGTTCTAGTTGATGTTTTTGACGGCCAAATTCCCCGCAAAGACGAAAGGTTACGGCAGGAGCCTCAACCTCACAATTTGGAACTAGACCTTGCCCTTCCAGCTGTCCCACCATCGACGGAAAAGTTGCCACTGTTGTGCCAGGAACGTTTGCTGGCTCTTGGTCAGACAATCGGATTTATCAAGTTGATATTGGTATTCAGTGTACCCCTCCAACACCATGAGTTGTTTGTAATACAAAACGAGATCGGGACCTTCGTCGAATACGGAAAGAACTTTGAGGGCCTCATTCAGCTCCCAGGCTAACCGACGTGACTCAGCGTCTCCCGCCGCAGCCAATTCACATAATTGCACAAGCCTTAACACCTCATTAGGAAGTGCATTTCCGACACCCGTAATTGCACCGCCGGCTCCACAATTGATGAAACCGTGAAAAACTTGAGTATCGACACCGACCATCAAAATCAGATCGTCACATCCGCTAGTGATATGCTCAGCCGCATAGCTCAGCGACTCGCTGCCCCCGAATTCTTTGAATCCAACCAGGTTCGCGTACTCGGATCGCAGATCGAAAAACAATTCTGCTTTGGTTTCGAACCCATAGTAAGGACTGTTGTAAATTACCGACGGCAAATCACAGGCCGCCTTAAGGATGGAGGAGAAATGATTGCGTTGTGCGATAGGGGAACTGCCGCGTGAAAGAACTCGAGGAATTACCATTAACCCTGCTGCGCCAACTTCTTGGGCGTGCCGAGCATGGTCAACCGCCAAGCGAGAGTTGCTGGCTCCAGTACCGACGACAACGGGAACCCCCGCCTCCACTAACCGCTTGACGCCCTCTTGCCGCTGAGCATCGGTCAACAAAGGCCAATCACCCATGGAGCCGCAATACACGACACCGCTCATCCCAGTATCAACAAGCCTATTGCCCATTTCGACCAAAGCATCGAAATCGGGCTCGCCCTTAGCAGAGCAAGGCGTCATTAACGCCGGGATGCAACCTTTGAATACTGATTCTATTTTATCTGCCATTTTCTTGCCCTGCTGGTTGTCCTTTTGCAAGGCAACCGGATTACCTTGAACTCGCTCCACTGGAAGCGCGAAACCAAAATCTAACTTCCCGATCCTGGTTTTGCCTGCCAACATTCTTACATTTTCGTTGGCGCGTGTCATTATGTCTTGGCATTGCCCACATTTCCAACTTGAATTTGCGCACAATCATGTTTAACTTGGGACGATGATTGACAAGCTACTTAATTCGCTGGGCACGCCATTTACTGGCGAGAGCCTATTTGACCATCTGGAGTCCATCGTCTTTTTCATCAAATGTGATCAGGGAAAATACCTGGTCGTCAATGAAACGTTTGTCAACCGTTGTGGTCTTGCCTCCAAAGGTGACGTTATCGGGAAAACGCCGTCGCATGTTTTTGGGAAACAATTGGGCAGCAGCTACGAAAAGCAAGACGCCAAAACTCTTTTGTCAGGCGAGTCGATTCTGGCACGGCTTGAGATGCATATTTACCCGGACCGTTCGACCGGTTGGTGCTTGACCAACAAAGTTCCACTGAAAAATCGCAAGGGGAAGCCGGTTGGATTGGTCGGTGTATCCCAAGATTTGCGAATTCCGCGCAAAGAAAGCGATATTTACCAACAGATTTCCAAAGCCGTTCGCTTCGCAGAAGAGAACTTGTCGAGCGCGCCATCCGTAAGACAACTGGCGCAATTGTCAGGACTTTCCTTTTATCAGTTCGATCGTCGCATGAAGCTCGCGTTTGGACTCAACTCAGGACAATGGCTCATGCAGATTCGAATCGAAAAAGCCCAACACATGCTGTCTCAGTCCAGTCGTTCGATTGCCCAAGTCGCCTTTGACATTGGGTATGCGGATCAAAGTGCCTTTTCAAGACAGTTTCGCCGAGCGACGGGCCTTACCCCCGGCCAATACCGAGACGTGAGCAACTGACACCATCCGCTAGGGCCGCTCTTCTGGGAGGTTGAGGCTCCTGCCGAAACAATTCCCTGCTCCACTTTAGTAACGATTGAATCCTCGTGCTTCAACATGATTCACTCGAGGCCATTGTCTTCGATCCATATTCCGTAGCAAGGCGAGCACAAATAGAAACGCGAGTCGTCCGATTTCATCCACCCCAACTCCCTGCCATCAACCAACCTCAGATCATTGCATATTGCAGCAATTGCAGCTCAATTCGCGCAAGGCCGACTCGCCACTACTTCGTCTGACAGCCCCCTTCAACGAGGAATTCCCACGATCGTCTCGGCTGTGATTGCAAAACAAGATGTGGACCATCAATTTCACAAACTGAAACCATTGGATTTGCTTTCAAAATTGCCACCAGTGATCGCTTGGGAACAATCCGATCATGGATTGGCCGCAAGTAGACAACCTGGCATGTGAGTTCGGAAAGCTGAGATGTCACGTCAACATTCATCAAACAATGCATCCTCTGCACAAGAGTTCGCGGGGATTGTTGTCGTACGGCGATTTTTCAATTCGTCGATCAGCAATCGATTCGCTCCCGCAAAGTAGTGGCGAGCGATCAATGACGGCATAGGGAGTCGAAACACCAACGACCAGGGAACAAAGCGCGAAAGGAATGGTCCAGGAGGCGTTGCAAACGTAGCAACCAGCGTCAACCGTTTGATGATATCTGGAAGACGATGCGCAAGCAAAATCCCCAACGGGCCCGAAAACGATTCGGCAATCAAGTGACAAGATTCGAGAACACGAAATTGCTCAAAGAAATGGTCACAGAGGGAGTCGTAGTTTTTCGTAGGATCATCCGGAAGCGAGCAAACGCTGGCATGGATTGACTCAGGTGCAAGTTCACAAAATCGGGCAAGCAAGCGGTCGGTACCATCGAGCCCCGGAAGAATAATTGTGTTTACTGGGTTCATAAATGCCAAGATGCGTCAGGCCCGATTGAGGTGTTGCAGTTCAGAAAGCAAACAAGGGACAGCCAAATTGTAGTGGTTTTTCAATGGTCGACAACTTAATCCGCTTTGAACAGCGCGTCGCCATTTGGTCAATCAATCGGGATGAATTCAAGCTGGTCAGTCTCGATGTCTAGAGTTGCCACGAAAAACTCCTCAGCTCGGCCAAGGGATTGGAATTTTTCGAAAGTAGGCAATCAAAGACATCACAATAGAAAACGCTGCGATGAATATTGCATGTGAAATAAGAAACTCATCGATCGAAACGTTTCCGGTCAACCAATGAAGGTCTGCTGACCCCATGCGTTCGGGAAGCTTCAAAACCATACGAAACAGCAAGATAATTACCGCTATGGAAGCTGAAAACCCAAGCCACGCAATCAAGGAAGGTTTAACCGAAGGGCCTTGCTCGCCCGTTGATTCTGGACTTTCATAGGGGTTCAATTCCTTGTTATTCATGAGAGCATTACGGCCAGTCAACTTCCGTCTCCAAACAGCCGCGACGAGTCACTTTTTGGTTTCCCCTTGGCCGCGCGCCGAGCCAGCTGCTCACTCCAGGAAACAGAAAGGGCAGGGCACTTTGACAATTTCAAATCGTCTTCAGAGCACTTGGGCTTGGCGTGCATCACCGAATTCGCCCAGGCGATTGTCATCTCAGGAAAAGGACGCTCCAGCAATTCGATGGCGTCGCCCGCAGAAAGCGCCCCTTCGTCGACAACTCGCAGGTACCATCCAGTGCGACCCGATTTCTGCACAAGCACTGCCAATTCGGGCACTTCCCAAAAACGTGACAATTTCCAGCAAGGTTGGCGAGGTTGAGAAACCTCAAGCTTGCAGGTTCCGATCAGTAGAAAGTCTCCAACGCATACATCCGATTCGGAAAGTCCTGAAATCGTCAAGTTTTCACCGAACCACCCTGCAACCACATCTTTCCTGGCAAGCTTCCTGTTCCATTCTGCAAAGTGATCGCTACTGTATGCTAACACCGCCTTGTCAGGCCCACCATGGTGTTTGAGATCGGCCTGTTGGTCACCGGCAACGTGATCCACCTCCACCTGAACGGCTCCGTCAACTTGCGATTTTTTGATCGCTGAAATCCATTCCTTGCCCTTGGCATTTTTGTAAGACTCGATCTTGCCAACTTGGACTGAATCAATCTGTGCAATCATTCATTCGTCTCGACATTCCGCCCGTTGAGCCCAATTTGCCAATCGCCAATTCTGTTCCCAATGCAGATTTTTTCTGCTCTTGAAGTTGTCGGAACCAACCCACCTTGGGAAATCGCCGACGCATGCATTGCCAGCAATTAATATCCCATGCAGCAATCGAAAACAAAATAGCCTGTTCCGCTTTTTCGGGATACTCCGTCCGCCATCCCTGACCGTCTTTCGGTATTGCAGACCCGTTCGAACCGGGTTAGAGCAAATCTCCACGCGAAGAAGGGAGCCTATCGGTGGCGATTCAATTCGAGCGCGACTCTTGACGCGACAAGTGAGGCACAAGGAAATGTCAAACCGACCACCAAGGCGATATCCCACGCGGAAACTCCAAACGGCACCAACAACCCGCTAAATATCGCGACCGACAGGCCACAACCCGCCAACAGGGAAGGAATTCCAATCGCAAGTTCGCGTGCCTGAAGCACCTGACGCCGTAAAGCCACCCCAACAAACACAATCGCCAGCACGATTTTTGTTCCCAATACAATCGTCATCCAAAAACGAACTTGTTCCAAAATCGATTCCAATAGAGGGCCTCGCAATTGAGGATTGTTCAGCCTCGGCATCAACTTGTCTGCCTTGAGACAAATATAAACAAACGCCCAAAATCCGCAGAAACACAAAACGATCATGGTCAACGTCTTGAGCCATTTGCGACCATAAAGACCAATCGCAAGTCCGGGCCAAGGCGCGATCACCGCTAAATACAGTGTTAGTAACACGCATGCAATGACCCCCGTCCAACCTGAAACAACCCCTTCGATTTGAGACATTTGTTCGACGAGCGATTTCAAGGCAACTCGATTCTCGTCTCGTGCCAGCCAAACCAACGCGACGCCCAATGCACATCCCCAAAGGGCAAATGCCGTTTTCAGCGTGTTGACAAAACGTGACGCGACAAACTGGCCGTCTGAAACCGGAAGCCCGCCAAGATAAGTCGATAACGCATAGTTGTCTTTCCAGTATCGAGATTTTCCCAACATGGGACCCACTAATAAAAGCAGCATCGCGGGCACACAAAACATGAATATGACAATTTGAAATGCACTCGCCACTGCCGCAACACAAATCGCGGTCGGCACACTCAACATCAACATCAGAATTAGAGGAGCGCGCCCCAGTTGCGTCCAATCTCGCCAAGCGATGGCGGAAATGGATGATGAAAAATCGTTTGAAATGAAAGTCGCAAGTCGTTGCTCTTCACATCCCACGTCACTGCGCAGATCAGCAACGCCAACCGATTCGGCTTCGGAACGCCACGTCAGATGTCTCGCCCGAGTTGCACTAAACACCGCCGCGACAAAGCCACTGATTGCCGGGATGATTGTTGCACAAGCCGGATACCAAGCCCCCAACTCAAACAGAACTCCGACCGACTGCAGCAAAACGATTCCCAATACGATCGCTCCCAAACAACCGAGACGTAACCAAGCTCTACGGAATGGCCACCAGGCAATCGCCTGCATCCAGGTTGCAAAGGCGCAAAGCCCCATCCAGGGCAAAACCAATAACTCAAAATATGAGGGACCCGCAGCGTCAGAAGCCTGAGACATGGAATACTTCATTGCACCGGCAGCCGGCATCCATCCCCATGCCAAGGCAACGACCATTGCCAATACAGGAATCAACCCCAAGCGAACACTCGCCACAGGCATATTGAAAAGCCACTGTGGGAAAGCAGACTTGCCGCTGGTGAGATCGAGATCCGACCCAAACGTAAATACGGTAAAGGCCGAAAGACAGCTAGCGGCAATCGAAATTGCCAACAACGATTCAGGAAGCGAGTCCTCACCACCCCAGATCCAAAACGCCGCCTGAGCGATTAGAACTGAACCCAACATGACCAGAATCGACGCGCGATTTCGCCACCAAAACCAGTTGCATAAATAGACGGAATTCTGCATCTAAGACCTCGAAGCATTGAGGAACCAATCGTTCAGACTGATTCCCTGAGTACCCGTAACTTCGCCACCAATCGCCTCAACCGACTCTTCAAAGTCTTCGTTTTCCAAATCGACGATGGCCGACCAGCCAATTCCATTTCGTTCCCAATTCCCCAGTGCATCGATCGGCGGTGGTGTTGGGTCAGCTCCATTTTTCATTGAAATCGTAACCCGCTGATAGCGAACCTGGAGGCTATCAAGCGTTCCGCATTCGACCAATTCACCATTGCGTATTACACCGACCAAGTCACTTACTCGCTGAACTTCGTCAAGCAAATGTGATGAAAAAAGAACCGTCTTTCCCGACTCGGCAATCGTTCGAATGATTGCGGCAAGAATATCGTTCCGAACGACGGGATCCAAACCCGAACTGGGTTCATCCAACACCAGAAACTCAGGCCGATGGGCAAGGGCGATCGTCAAACCAACACGTGCCCGCTGTCCCTTTGACATTTTCCCAATGGTTTTCCCAGGTTCAAGTTTAAAGGTCTCCAGTAGCTCCTGGGCGTAGTCGTCATCCCAATTGGCATAAAAAGGTTTTGAAAATTTGAGTATCTGCCAAACCTTCATCCAGCCTGGCAAGCTATCTTCCTCAGTCAAATAACCGATTTTGGAAAGTACAAACTGCGGATCCCTTGAGGGGTCGGCGCCAAACACGGAGACAGAACCTGATTGCGCGCGGAGTGAGCCGAGAATGTGCTTCAACAATGTCGTCTTGCCTGCACCGTTCAGCCCGACCAAGCCCATCACCACCCCGCGTGGAATGCTAAGGCTGACGTTTTTCAAGGCCTGTTTCCGCCCAAAACTCCGACTCAACTCAGTGATCTCAACGATCGGTTCACTCTCAGACAAAACTTCCGGCTGTCGAACAGGAATCGTAACTACGTCTGGATTCATGATGCTTTCTCCGAAGACTGATCTCGTTTTTGTTTGCGCTCCATCACACGCCAGCGCGCGTTGACATGAATCAGCAATTGCTCAAGCGAAAAACCTAACTGATGAGACTCGGCCAACAGCTGATCGATTCGCTCATGAAGAATGGTCTGCCGATGGCGAGAAGTGAGTCGAGAGACCGAGTCCGCAACAAAAGTACCTTTGGTACTCCGCTTTTCAACAGCCCCCTCCTGCTCAAGTTCCCGATAGGCTCGAGCCACCGTGTTTGGATTGACCTGCAACCGCTCCGCCAACGCCCGAATGGGTGGAAGCTCAAGTCCAGGTGTTAACTGACCTGCGGCAATCTGATAGCGGATCTGAGTGACGATTTGTAGGTAAATCGGCACCCCATCCGAAAGCGAAATGTGAATTTCCATCCTTGCACCTTTGTGTTAACACAATAATACAACATGCAACAAAGGTGTCAACAGCTATTCTCACAGAGAAACGACCGTGATTTTCAACAGGAGAATCGATGACAGGAGAATGCCCACACGGGAAGACGGAAAAAAACTGGTGCCAGAGATAGGCACCAGTTTTGACCGGTTGCAGGGGAGATTGGGCAATCGTCGAATCAGAAAAACAACGATTTGTTTCGGCGGGAGCCTCAACCTCCCATAAGGCAGCCAAGCATCGTGGATCTGGCAGCTGCCGTTTTTCTACTTGCTGCCCTTTTTCTTCACTTCACGAACGACCAAGCGTTCCACCATAAGATCGCCAAGCTTATTTTGAATGAAAATGCCTGGCACTACCTTCTCATTGAATGTGATTCCTTTTGCCGCTACGAGCAATTTCCCGTCTGCATCCCTAACAATGGCATTTCCCTTACCGCGATCCAAACGAATGTGCAAACTGAGACTCTTCGTATCTTGAGCGATACTTTCCTTAACGACAAAGAAATCGTCCTGCATGCTGAACACTAGTGCGTCTTCCCAACTTTCGATTCTCGGCAGAGGATCAACTCCAAATGGACCATCCTCTTTTGGAGCGCCCATCCCAAAAACCATGTCCAGTTTTTCGGCCCAAGAAACCTCAAGCTCGATTTCGACAACCTCTGGCAAATCTTCCATCCGGCGAAAGATACTCGATTCGTGTGTTTCACCCACTAAATGCCCATCGTCGTTGATTGTCCATTCTTCCTTTCCGTCTTCCTTGTTGGATTTCCAATCGTCGAGGTCACTACATCCATCCCACTCAAACAACTCCTCCTGTGCGACTTCCTGTTCCTCCTGGCCCTCAACGTTTTCGTATGAGGTGAAAAGAAAAAGAGTTGCAACTGCTCCAATCAATAACCTGGTTAAATAATCAGTTTTCATAAGAATCCAGCCTTTCCATTCCGGTAACAAAATCACAGAGTGTGAGAATTGGGTTGTAACAAATCGCGTTTGGAAAGCAAGAATTTACAACAAAACGAAAATTGACGTCCCAACGTCAGATACCCAATGCGGTGGATCTGCGCGATACCTGCCTTCAAAATAATTCAGCAAAACTACGATATTGGCATGCCGACCAAGGGTTCCTCACGCTTCAGGCCATGAAACTCCGTTCATTTTGCCTGCGATCAAAAGACCCATTTGTCACGGCATTTACTTGTCGCATTACAAAAATCTATCGCAAACCGTAAACCAGACCGAATCTGCCACTGCTGAACTTTGCCGCAATTCCCAAAGTTTTCTCGACATTGCTTGTAAATTCACCCACAATTTGCACGACTTGCCAATAATTCTTTCTCACTGTGTAAGACTCAAGAAAATGCCACGTTAAGCAGGGTGAGGTAAAGGAAATTGATGAATTCGACACCAGAAACACGATACACGCTGATTGGCAAACTGCGGAACGCGCAAGACGCCGAGGCGTGGGCAGAATTTACCAACATCTATCAACCTCTGATTTTTCGCATTTGCCGTAAACGTGGATTGCAACACGCCGACGCGATTGATGTCACCCAGGAGGTGCTATCGAAAGTCGCTCAGGCAAGTGAAAAATTCAGCAGCGAACGCTACGGTGCAACGTTTCGCGGATGGCTCTACCGGGTCACTCAAAACCTGGTGATCGATTTTCTGCGAAAGCGCGAACGCAATGTGCTTGCCAAAGCTGACTACTCTCCTTTGCGAGCCGATCATCAGCAACCAGAGAAGAATGACGAATCAGCCGAGTTTCGACTTGAGTTCCAAAGACAAATTTTCTGGCTGGTCGCCAAGGATGTCCGCACTCAGGTCAAAGCCCAGACATGGCAAGCCTTTTGGTTAACTGAAATTGAACAACGCCCTGTCGAAGACGTCGCGAAAGAACTGAACATTACCGCCGGTTCAATCTATGTCTCTCGCTCCCGAGTCATCGCCAAACTCAAACAAAAAGCCGAACAACGCCTTTCCGAAACCAATCAATAAACGACACTCCACAAACTCCAACGCCATGAAAATTCAAAATCACATATCTGACGACGACCTTCGGCAAGTCGTCCGCGAACAGCAAACTGAATTGCCGCAACAACAAATTGAAACTCACGTTTCTGAGTGCGATTTTTGCCAGACGCGTCTATTGAACATGGCTGCCGATGACACTTGGCGCGAGACATTCTCCAGCAGTATTCAGGAATTGCCGACTTTCGCCGATTCTCCTCTCGACTCTAGCAATTTTACCCAAGCGCCCAATCAACCACCTATTGGTGATGAGTTTGACCTACTCACGGTCGACCAAATGTTGAAAGAAGTCCTGCAACCTCCGCGTCACCCTGAGATGCTGGGACGACTGGATCGCTACGACATCGAAAGCGTTATTGGCTGTGGTGGCATGGGAGTCGTGCTCCGCGGTTTCGACCAGGATCTTCACCGACCTATTGCAGTCAAGATGATCCTCCCACGACTTTCGCGCAACGGAACAGCCAAACAACGTTTTGAACGCGAAGCCTGCGCTGCTGCCGCCGTTCTCCATCCCAATGTGATTGCAATCCACGGGATTAGTAAAGCAGCTGGTGTTCCCTGGTTTGCCATGCCGCTGGTCGCTGGCCCGTCACTTGCAAGAATTGTCCAATCCAACGGCCCACTTCCAGAACGTGAAATCGTTCGCATCGGTATGCAAATCGCATCTGGACTTGCAGCCGCACATTCTCAAGGACTGGTACACCGTGACATCAAGCCAGAGAACATTCTAGTTGATAACCAAGTGAACCGGGTTGTCATCACTGATTTCGGTCTAGCACGCCGCGACTCAGAAGAGTCGATGACACAGACGGGAATGCTGGCCGGAACCTTGAACTATATGTCTCCTGAACAAAGCCGTGGCGAAGATGTAGATGCAAGGAGCGATCTATTCAGCCTCGGAAGCTTGCTCTTTTATCTTGCTGCCGGGGTGACTCCCTTCAAGTCAGATTCGGCGATGAATGTGCTGCACCAAATCGGAAACTCTCCACACCCAAACGTTCAATCTTTGAACCCGACCATCTCGGTGACACTTTCCCAATTGGTTGACCGACTACTCGAAAAAGCTCCCCGGCACCGATTCCAAACTGCGGCAGAGGTCGAGTCTTTCTTAGAAGACTATTTAGCACACCTCAATCAGCCGACCCATTCGCCCGCGCCGAAAACGCCACGAATCAGAAAGAAAAAATCCACTTCGCGAATTGCTCGCTGGATGACAGGGCTTGCGGCATCCGCATTGGTAATTTACTCGGCCATATGGTTGGGAGCAAACTGGCCAGGCAATTCCACCGCCAACAACAACAAATCAACGACTACTACTTCCCAACCACGTCTAACTTGGCAATTGATCTCGGAACGATATGGGATCGCAACGCCAAACAAATTTGAAAACGAGTTGGGCGATTTAGGGAAAAGCTTCAACCAATTGGATCTCTTGGAGAGCGAAGACATTTTCGCGACTCCTGCAATCGATCAAGAATTATTTGAACTCACGCGTGAAATGGAAAAACTGGAAAAGACTTTGGATTAACTTTCCCAGAAATTACGACTACTCAAAATCCGACACAAAAACAAATTCAACTTTAACTTCAGGAGAATTCCATGCTAACGAAACTTTTTGCCGCCGTGTTGTTTGTCGCCGCATCGACCAGTATGACCTTCGCACAGGATGTCACGACACAGTCTATCGAGGGGCAACGCGCCATTAGCTATGCTCAACAATCCGGAATAACATCTGAATCAACGTTTTTTCAAGATTCGCCTGAGCAAAACTTGGCAAGAGAACTTAGGAACCGAGTCCGAAACGCGACTGAACAGCTTCGCAATGCAGAAAGCTCCGAAGATCGCGAACAGGCTCAAGAAGAACTTCGCGGCGCCCTCTCCGCCGACTACGACGCACGCATGACGGCTTACGCAAGCTATCTTGACAAGCTGGAAGAACGACTCGATGAGATGAAAAAGAAATTGAATCGTCGACGCGATGCGAAAAAGGACATGGTCGAATTGCGAATCCAGGTGCTTGAAGCGGAAGCCGATGACCTGGGCTGGCCAGAAGGTTCGGCTAGGTTGTTGCAACATTACCCCGGCTGGCCGTCCACCGATTCTCCATTTTCTTCGAATCGTGTGTTGACGACCCGTCCAGCACGTCTAACAACAGAATCGGGACGATAGATTGCCGCTAGATGCAGTTCCTCAATAGCTCTGACTACTAAAAGCCTGATTTCTGTCAGGCTTTTTTTTTACATTTTTGCGCTACCCGTTCAACTTTTGTAACAAGGGCGTAAAACTCAAGGTCCTCACTATTATTGCGTTACAATGAAATGGCATTATTTATTAGAATTTCAATCTGCAACATGCATTCAATCTGCGAGGCGTAACAATGGGACAAAGCTCTATTGCCGCCCAATGAATGTCTGACGAAAGTTTTCTCTAGACCAACTAAACCGCTGAATGAGGAGTATCGATGAAAAATGATGGCAACAGGCCGGGCCCACTTGCGCGACGAAGATTCCTTCAAACGCTTGCCGCCGGCACGACGTTGGCGCTACCAGGTTGGATTCTCGCCAAGAATACAATTTGGGTTCCTCAAGATCTTGCACTCACTCCCATGCAAACAGAAGGCCCTTTCTATCCTGAAACCACAATCGAGCAGCAACTCTATAACGATACCGATTTGACTCGAAAACTTGACAGCCATGAGTTGGCGAAAGGTCAGATGACGGTTGTCAGCGGCGTCATCCAGGACCAGGGTGGTCGCCCTCTTGCGGGGGCTGTCGTCGAAGCCTGGCAGGCATGCGCCACAGGGCGATACAACCACACTCGAGATTCGGAAAACCCGAGTTTACTAGACAACAACTTCCAGTTCTGGGGACGAGTGATCACAGGTGAAGATGGTCGATACGCTTTCCAATCAATCATCCCCGGAAAGTACCCAGGAAGAAACGGGCGACACATCCATTTTCGTGTCGACATCGACGGTTTCCGACGCCTATCGACTCAGTGCTACTTTGACGAGTTTGGAGAAGATAACGCGCGCGATGGAATCTATCTTTCGCTCACACGCGAAGAACGAAGCCTGGTTACCGTGCAACTTGACAAACCCGAAAACGCAGAGGGCAAAAAGCCTAAACCTTGGAACGGGACGTTCGATATGGTGCTGGCAAAACGATAGTTGACATGCTCGACCTATCGCAGGCATGAATAGTGCGTTACTGAAAAGAAGCTCGAACACAATGTTTGTTTCGGCGGGAGCCTCAACCTCCCATCAAGACAACACCTTGTACAGTGGTTAGAATCCTCACGATGCACCTGCCGCGGAGCGGCTATTTCCAATAGCCCCAGACTTCAGTCTGGGGTATCCAGCCAACCCAAAAAGCTGAGTCACGGAGAGACGGCATCCGTTGAATTCCACACGTGCTAAGTAGATTGTGACACGGTAGTCCTAAGCAAATCATTTCACCGTCGTGGAAGAATTTCTGCATCGATAGATTGACCAAAGAACATTTCGACGCCCAATTCAGTTTGCGGGAATTCCTGAGTCTCGCCGATTAATTCTGGAATCCAAACGCCTCACCATCATCAACATGGAATTGCGCACGAACCAACCAATACCGAATCAGGAAAAAGATTTGTTTCGGCGGGAGCCTCAACCTCCCAATTACTGATCCGAGCAAGACCCAAACGATCGACGAACGTCAGGAACACCATCCAAGCTCCTGATGCCGATGCTGGATCCAAATCCTTTGTGGATTTACCAGCATTCCACTCCTTGCAAATTGCCCATCTGAACGCCGGTCCCCCTGCGATATTTTTTCACAAGTAAAACGAGGAGAAATCCCCGTCATTGGTGTGAAACAAGCTCCAAAACAGGCTACTTAATCCCTTGCCAGAACCGTTGAGTTGGCTGACGTACCGCCACTTCCAAGCAAATCCGCGTAATATCGTCGCAGTACGCGAATTTCTTGGGTCAGGCTGCAGCTAACCTTTACAAAACGCCACACCGCGTTACCATAATGATATCCAATCTCAATAAGAACCAAGACGCGTAAAAATGACTGTAAAAACGCAACAGATTCCGATTCAAAACCTGAAAAAAGGTGAAAAGGGGCGAGTCACAGAATTGATTGGCGAAGCGGGAGAAGTCGCGCGACTTTCCGCCTTGGGCATTCGCAAAGGTGTTGAGGTCTGTAGCCTTCGTAAGGGCTGTCCTTGTATCGTGCAATTTGGCTGTTCGCGAATGTGCCTTCGAACCGCTGGGCAGCTCAAGGTGATGGTCTCCCGAGTGCCACAAAAGTCGAAATGAACATTTGAAGGTTGTGACTAAACGCCGTTGAAAGGCGCTATTGCGATTAGATTAGATGACAAATCTGCCTGCGAAAAAGGCCTCCGATACAGCGCCTTCCAAAGCCAAAAATCTCAGCGTTATCTTGCTTGGCAACCCAAACACGGGCAAGTCAACCATTTTCAATGTCCTCTCGGGCACCAATCAAAAAACGGGAAACTATCCCGGAGTCACCATTGAAAAACGCACAGGACGTTTTCAACACAACGGCATGCATTGTGAGATTGTCGATCTACCAGGCACCTATAGCTTGGCTCCGCAAACGCCTGACGAAATGGTTTCTGTCAATGTGTTGCTGGGCAACTCATCGATCACGCAAAAACCTGATGTAATCGTCTGCGTGATTGATGCATCGAACCTGGAGCGCAATCTGTTTCTGGTCAGCCAGATTCTTGAACTTCATCGCCCTACGGTCATCGCTCTCAATATGACCGACATAGCTCAGCGCCAGGGCATCGAAGTCGATGTGAAACAACTTGCTCAAATCCTGGGAGTTCATGTTGTTCCGATTCAGGCAAAGCGTGGAACGGGAATCGAAAACCTGAAAAATGAAATCCTCAATTCGGCCAACCGATGCCCGACACAACAGCACGATCCATTCATTGATGAAATCAAGCAGCGGATCAAACGCCTCGAAGATGCTTGTCCAACAGCCAACCGATTGCAGCGTTTTGCCTTGACCAGAATGCTGTTCGACACGGACGGCTACATGATCAAGAAGATGCGAGACCAAGTCGACGAATCACTTCTGGAAGCGATCGTCGCCGAACAGAAGCAAATGAAGTCCGAGGGAACCTTTGCGGAAAGCGAATCCAACGCCCGCTACAATTGGATTCAAAGCCATCTCCCCAAGGTCGTCCGAACCTCGCAGCAACAACGACTCTCATGGGCAGATCGAATAGATCGCTGGTTAACCAATCCGGTAATCGGTTTGGTCATTGCGGCGGTCGTGATGGTACTCCTTTTTCAACTTGTATTTTGGGCTGCAGAGCCGGCATCAGCAGCAATTGAGTGGTTGACCGGCATGGCAAGCGGATGGGTTGATCAGCTTTTCATCTGGTCGACTGGCAGTGCTGAAGGTGCACTTCATTCACTCTTGGTGAAAGGCTTGATCGCTGGAGTCGGAGGAGTTCTAGTATTCCTGCCGCAGATCATGTTGTTGTTTTTGATTTTGGCAATCCTTGAAGACAGTGGTTATCTCGCTCGCCTCGCGTTTCTCACAGACAAATATCTTTCCAAAATCGGATTGAGCGGAATCACCTTAATCCCGCTTCTTTCGTCCTTTGCCTGCGCGATCCCAGGAATCATGGCGACTCGAGTCATCAAAAACGAGCGTGAACGGCTGATCACGATCCTGATCGCTCCCTTGATGAGCTGCAGTGCTCGACTGCCGGTCTACACATTGTTGATTGCCGCTTTTGTTCCCGCAACGACCTACTTCGGATTTGGCTTACAAGGCTTGACCATGTTTGCGATGTATCTGGTCGGAATTGTTGTCGCGATTGCCGTCGCGTGGATCTTGAAGAAAACCTGGCTGAAGACGGGGACCTCTACGTTTGTCATGGAGTTACCGACTTACAAGGTTCCCTCGCTTCGCAACGTTTGGCACAAGGTGTACGCGGGCGGATCGGCATTTGTCAAAGATGCAGGAACCATTATTGTTGCTGCGACCATTATCGTTTGGGCAGCCTCATATTTCCCTCGAAATGTCGATCAGCTCCCCACTGGATTGATGGACCAACAATCGTCTCTTAGTTCACAGCTGGAAAAGCCCCCTGAAGATCCCGAGGCAACCAATTCGCTAATAGAGCAACTCGCGACCGTCAAGAACAAAATAGACGCTTCGCATTTGCAAAACAGCTACCTCGGCAGGGCAGGGCAATGGATTGAACCCGCCGTTAAACCCCTTGGTTGGGATTGGCGAATTGGAAGTGCCGCGATCGCTTCTTTTCCGGCCCGTGAAGTTCTCGTTTCAACCATGGGAGTTTTGTTTGGCCTGGGTGAAGAAGTCGATGAAGACTCAACTTCGTTGAGGGAGTCGTTACAGCAAGCGACCTGGGGCGACGGTGAAAAAAAGCTATTCACGTTGCCGGTGGCACTTTCGATCATGGTGTTTTTTGCCCTTTGCGCTCAGTGTTCCTCAACGCTCGCCGTAATCAAACGTGAAACCAACTCCTGGTTCTGGCCGGTGTTTACTTTTACCTACATGTCCGTATTGGCCTACATTGCAGCGCTTCTCACATTTCAGATTTCCTTCTGGATAGCGGGATAATGAAAATGATAGATTGGCAAACGATTTCGTCGCTAGTGATTGTCTTTTTCGCCTTTGCTTCTATCCTGAGATTGTGGTTTCGCCCAAAAACCGGAATGGGGAGCTGTGGCAGCTGCTCCAAGTGCCCAGCGAATCAACCAGACAAGGTCTACCAGATCAAGTAACCTATGTTTTGAACGCCCAATTTCCCTTTGGGGTTCGAAGCAACCTGTTTGACGTAGTGCATCCTATGAACTTCATCCAAATCGCTGACTATCTGGGGGTGTTCGTTTTCGCGTTAAGCGGAGGGATTGCTGCTTCACGTAAGCAGATGGATTTGTTCGGAATCCTTGTGGTCTCGATGCTTACGGCAATTGGCGGCGGCACCTTACGAGACATCATTCTAGATCAGCCTGTATTTTGGCTAGACAATCCACTCAGTATCTTGATCGCGATTGCGGCTGGCACGGTTATCTACTTTGCGGGAGTGCTCGTTGAGAAATTCAGGACGCTCGTTTGGCTAGATGCATTGGGACTGGCACTTTTCGCAGCAATTGGCGCACAGAAAACGGAGGCCTTGGGCTACGGGCCGGTCATTGTGATCATGATGGGAACCATTACGGCATCGTTTGGCGGCCTGATTCGAGATATTGTTTGTAATGAAATCCCTTTGATCCTTCGCAAAGATGTCTATGCGACAGCCGCTCTGGTTGGGTCGCTTGCGTTCTGGCTTTGTACAGTCACCGGCGCTCGAGCTGAAATCGCATTTGGCGCAGCATTCACTGTCGCCTTTACAATTCGCGCGACGGTTCTGATCAAATCACCAGGTAATGCCCTCAACAATTCAGACGTTCTCGAATGAAGGTTCTTGAATTATTCAGCGGGATTGGGGCGGTGTCTGCTGCCTTTCAGGGCATTCACCAAGTTGCTTGCGCAGTCGACATCAATCTATTGGCCAAGAAGGTTTTCCAGACCAACTTTGACACGCCTGTCCAAACGCAGGAGATCACATCGATCACTGACGAGCAGTTTCGAGAGTTTGATGCAGAGTTCTGGTGGATGTCACCGCCTTGCCAACCCTTCACCCGCCGCGGGCTTCAAAAGGATATTGAGGATCCGCGAACTGCGGCGATGCTTCGTGTCATTGAAGCGATCAAAAAAGTGAGGCCACAGAACCTCGCGTTAGAAAATGTCATCGGATTTGAAGGATCACGCACCCATGAGTTGC
The DNA here is from genome assembly GCA_965224765.1 of Mariniblastus sp. Classification (GTDB taxonomy): domain Bacteria; phylum Planctomycetota; class Planctomycetia; order Pirellulales; family Pirellulaceae; genus CAZDBA01. The sequence goes on along the minus strand of CBDDAC010000005.1, from coordinate 153,650 downwards.
TATGTGATACTCTCCAAAAATTGGGTTATCAAATCACGCAGTTGCAACTGTGCTCTTCAGAATTTGGAATTCCCAATTTGCGACCACGTTTCTTTTTAGCCGCTTCATTGGCCATGCAGCCCAGACTCATACAGCCAACAGAACCTCAGGTGCGAAAGTCCGTTGAAGATTATCTTGATCCAGACGACGCATTACCTGATGGGTTGACCGTTTCAGAAGTGGAATTGAAGCAATACTTCCATGCAGTCAACATCGTCAACCCCTCATCCAAAACCACGCGATGTTTCACTTCGGCATACGGTCGAAGCAATGTTCGCAGCGGATCTTACTTGCAAACAGAGCAAGGCTTTCGGCGTTTTAGTCCCCGCGAAATCGCCCGATTCTTGGGACTGCCCGAGCAATTCATCCTGCCAGCGGACCTTTCCATCAATCAACTTTGGAAGCTACTTGGCAATGCAGTTAGCGTGCCCAGTGTACGACATGTCGGCACGGCTTTTCAAGAAGGACAAGAATCTGGTCGAGGGTTGCTGTGAATGATGACAGCTTTGGTTTCAGTCATCTCTTCGACTGCATAGCGGGGACCTTCCTTTCCGATCCCACTATTCTTTAAACCGCCGTAAGGCATTCCGTCGGTACGCCACTTGGGGCCCCAATTGATTTGGATATTCCCAGAATGAATTTCCCTGCGAAGCGCATGGCGTTGTCGATATTCTCTGTAAAAACTCCCGCACTCATGCGCGGAATAAAGGGGTCGGGAGTCTTTTCTTTGTTGGGTGACCGAAGTATATTGATTGCGAGATTAGATTGATTTAACTTTCTCGCATTTGAACAGAAAAGACTCCCGACCCCATTTGCTCAGCCTCGATTTCAATGCAGACGCCTCTTGAGCAATTATCTTAAAACGAATCGTGGCCAATCGCATAGGCCACTTTCAAATATCCAACAACGATCTGAGTTCGCTGCTGCGCTGTACTAAAAATACCAGTGACTCCAAATCAACCAATCATGCCTGGCGAATAAAAAATCTGCGGTCAGGAACTAAACTCTTACAACATAGTAGCCAAATAGAATCGAACACATGCTGGACGTTAAATTTAAACGGAGCGGCACAACAATATGGCGTCTAGGCACTCAATGATTGCCCGATCCTATCGAATCTCTGCTCAATGCAACCTAAATCTGTTTAACTTGCGTTAGAACGGAAGGAGATATCGGAAAAAATTCGCAATCGGCTGACCGTTTACGTATGCCTCGGGCTGCCCAACAATCCCTTGTCCCAGGAATGATCCTTGCGGCATATTAAACACTCGCACCAACGGCTGGTAGGCGCCAGGTGAACCGGTCACCCATGGCGAACGCGTGTAGGGGGTTCCAAAGGGCGGAACACCATTCTGGACTCCTCCATATTGAACTCCGCCATACTGAGGAACAGCAACCTGAGGCTGCCCTGGAACCTGAATTTGGAGCTGCGGTGGTTGCGACAGTATGGGTTGAACTCCTTGCCCCACCAATCCTCTGTTGGCTTGAAAACCTGCTGTTGGAACAACGGCGCCTCGAGGAACACTATTAAATGTTGGAACCGCTGTAAGTCCCAACCCATTCACAGGAACAGGTGCGCAGTTGCAATTATTGTTCGCCAGCTGAACCCGCGAAGCGCTGACACGATTCGGATTGGGTTGATAGGGATTCGCCGAAACACGCGGCGAGTAATTTGCGGGATAAGGGTAACCGCCTGTAGAAGTCAAAGCGTTTTGATTTGCATTTCGTGTCGAACTACCGCTGGTTTCAAGAACGCTGCCGCCTTGATTCAGAGGCGTTGGAATCGCACCCGTATTCAACTGCCGACTGGCAACTCTTCTGGGAAGCGTTACGGTCGTCTGAATCCTACGCCCTGGCTCCGCGCGAGTTGTAACATTCCCGCCGTCCCGAAGTGGCGAACTGGATTCGATAAACTCGCCATTGACTTGCGCGGGTTGGGCAATTGCGAAGCTGGACATCGCAAAGGCGCACAGAAGGAACATGAAAATAAAGGGCTTTTGGAAAGTCGACATATTTGACCCATGAATTGATCGCAGCAACAGAATTTACGCGATGCATTTTTCACTCAACCGCGAAAAAGACAATCTGTAAAGTTGGTAATTACCAATGTGCCGCTATCAATGCAAGATCGACAGCATCTTACGCATTCAATCGCACTATCAATTCGATTCGCTAGCGATAAACTCAGCTGGCTTTGGGTCTTTTTTCGTCAACCGTCGAATTTTAATGCCCAAGTAAGCAAACGCGATCGTCATTAACGGACTAATGATGTTGAAAAAACAATATGGGGCAAAGGCAAGCGCACCGACACCAAGCGTTCCACTATGAAATGCCGCACAGGTATTCCAGGGTACCAGAACCGAAGTAACCGTTCCGCTGTCTTCCAGCGTACGACTCAAGTTTTCAGGAGCCAGGCCACGATCTTTGTAGGTCTCACGGAACATCCGACCGGGAACTACGATCGACAAATACTGATCGGACGCTGTCAAGTTGGTAAACATGCAGCTCCCTGCAGTCGTCGCGACCAACGAGCCATCCGATTTTGCCAATTTCACCAAGGGGTCGGTAATTCGCTTTAACAGTCCACATGCTTCCATGACACCGCCGAAACACATCGCCATGATGATGAGCCAAACCGTGTTCAGCATTCCATTCATCCCTTTGGATTTCAACAGCTTCGTTGCATACTCGTTCTCAGTCTTGGTGGTCAACTCAACTTCACCAAACATCGAATTCAAGGTAGCTTGATAGGATCGTTTCAAGTAGCTTTGCCCTCGAGCAACTGCCAAAGCTTCTTCCGCTGACGAGACCTCTTCTTTCGCCTTGGTAATTTCCTTCTGCGCTGTAGTCAATTCCTCGCCTTCGATATCCTCCCGAAAAAAACGGGCATCCAGAGAATTCTGTTTAGCCAACAAATCATCTTGTTTTTCCGTCAACGACGTGGATTCCAACAAGGTGGCGACTTGAGTGACCGTATCGGGTTGAAAAATTACTCCGAAAACGGCACCAAGTACCGTTCCGATGAACAGCGCCACGACCGCATCAAACTTGAGAAGTACCATGACAACAACAGCGGCCGGAACCAGAAACAGAAGAGGCGTAAGATTGAATTCTTCCTGAATCACACTATTCAGTGCCGAAGTATCCTGGGCGGTCTCACCAACATCGGTCATAAATCCAATCACGAGGAAAATAACCAGCGTCAAAATGATGCTTGGCACTGTCGTATAAAGCATGTATCGAATATGAGTAAATAGATCCGTACCCGCCATGGCGGGAGCAAGGTTGGTCGTATCCGACAATGGTGAAATTTTGTCACCAAAATAGGCACCAGAAATCACCGCGCCTGCGACCAATCCCGGATGAAACCCCAATGCCTGCCCAATCCCCAACAGGGCCAATCCCACAGTTGCAACCGTTGACCAGGAACTCCCTGTGGCTACCGAAACAATGGCACAGACAACGACCGCGGCGAACAGGAAGATCGTTGGACTCAATATCTGTAAGCCGTAGTAGATCATGGCTGGGATGATTCCGCTCATTAGCCAGGTCCCTGCAAGTGCACCCACCAGTAGCAAAATCAGAAGCGCACCAATCGCCGAACTCAGGCTTCTGTTAATTCCTTCAAGCATGTGCCGAATCGGCACACGATTCATGTAGCCCATGATTCCGGCCAAAACCGCGGCGGCCAAGAGCGCTATCTGATTTGGGCCATAGGTAGCGCTATCGCTGTAAATCATCACGTTCAAAACCAGCAGACCGATCAGAAAGACCACTGGCAAAAGCGCCTGCCATAATGCGGGAGGCTTTCCTGGCGAAGAGAGAACTGCGTCAATTTTCTGGGACATGCTAAACCGTAAATTCAACGTTTATCGAAACGACTAACTTAAATCGATAACGTTACGGCGTCCAGTAACTCGAACTCGTTTCCAAATCCAACGTGAGATTCACCTCTATTCCCTACTAATCCTCGGGACCGTCGATAACGTGCGTCAAGTTCACCCTCAACCAACGAAAGAGTTGGGCAGACGGCTTTGAAAATCAATTGAATTCAAGCAGCAATCGATGCAGGATTACTCCCGATTTGCTGCGTATTTGATACTTCAGGGAAGTGTATTGTAAATCTCGCTCCGCCCATCTTCGATACCGAGCGTTCAATGTTCGCGTCGTGCATTTGGACAATTCGCCATGTTTTGGACAGCCCAAACCCTAGTCCTCGCCCGGCTTCTCGCCCCGAGAAAAATGGATCGAAAATATTTTCACTGATTTCGTCGTCAATGCCCGGCCCATCGTCAGAAACGGACAGACTTAGAGTGTTAGTCCCATCTCGCTCGATTTCAATTTCGATCCGTCCATCCGAGCCAATTGCCTCGATCGCATTGGCAAGCAACGATCTGATCGCTGCGCCCAACTTAGTCTCATCTCCCATGATCAAGTGGGACTCCTGGCAAATAATCTCGCAATCGATACGCGTCCTTTTCAAAACATCTGACAATTCGCCCACTACGGTATGAGCAACATCGAACAAGTTGACTTGACGCAGGTCGATCGCAGGAGGGTGAGCAAACAACATCATGTCTGAGATCATCTCATGAGCTCGCATTGCCTGTTCATAGATTACGGTCAGCCGATGTTGGCGTTTGGGATCGGTTTCACCTTGCAACAAAGATTGCGCGCGGGTTGCAACATTCGCCAACGGGTTGTTGATCTCGTGACTAGCACCGTACGCCAACAATCTCATTGAGTTCAATTTCTGGCGACTCAATTCTGCGTCAAAATCAAATTGAATTTTCCGGGATCGGTTCAGGCATTCCAAAATCGCAGGCAGCTGCAGGCTCCTGTTTCCATCAGCCTTTCCACTCAAGCATTTTTTCGCCGCTTTGCGAATCGCTTTGAACGCGCCATCGGCAAGCTCCGGGACCCGGCTCAACTTGATCTTAGGTTGACTGGGCAGGTCTGTTTGATCATCGAACAGTTTCCTGACCGCTTTGCCGAAACTTCGCTGGGAATCCATCCTGGCAAGACGCTTCCAAAACGAAACACGGCCAACTAGCTCATTCTTCGCGGGTCCGATCTCAGCCAATGACACTGCAGCTTCGATACGTTGAGTCCATGTCCGCAATGTGGAAACTCGAACCAATTCTTCTGTTTCAACTGATTGGACTGCTGCGATCAACAATGATGGATGAGAAACCAGAAACTCGCACACCATCATTTTCTTGAGCAACGCCCCAGCAACGAACCTAATCGCAGCAAGTTCCAATATCGCCTGAGCTGCACAGGGAAGCCTTGCGGTTTCTCCGCCCATTGGGAAAGGAATCAAGTACGTTTCTGAATTCATGGGTAACGTTTCAAGTTGATCACAAAAAACTAGAAGCGCGAGCTTAGCAGAGATTGGCAATCAATTTAACACGAATAACGACTTTCAACGAAAGTGAAAACCCAATAGCAATCTCGAAGCAGATAGGAACCAGTCAACAGAGGCTGTGGCAATGGAATACTGAATTCTTGCACGTCAAGCTATCTGAATTCACATCGCCCACGAAAGGCATGTACAGCTTGAACGAGTCAAGTTGCAACCACCATCACGTTTTCTCTTTCGATAAAAACGGCGAAACCGTCGTTAATCTGGCATAAACCGCGGTCTAGCCAACCGCTTTTTCTATATCCAGCATTTCACAGCAACGAGCCATCAATTGCTCGACGGCAAACGGTTTGTTCATGAAGTCGTCGGCACCAGCGAGCTTTAAATCATTGATCTTGTCATGTTCGACCATACCTGAAATGCAGATAATCTTGACCGATTCCATGGTTGGATCGTTGCGAACACGCTGGCAAACTTCTTTACCATTGATATCCGGCAACATGACGTCGAGCACCACAATGTCAGGCCGAAAATCCTTGACCAACATTCCCGCCTCAAAACCATTGTTGGCGGTTTTGATTTCAAAGCGAGGATCTAAAGAAAAGGCGTCGCTCATCAATTCCACCAACTCCACATCGTCATCGACAATGAGAATTTTTTTCTTTCCACTTTCCAACGCATCGGTTGGAATGCCATTATCCTTCATGAACGAGTAAAGCTGTTCACGAGGAATTCGTCGAAAACGGCTACCAGGGACTCGGAATCCCTTAAGCGAGCCATTATCAAAACAGCGAATAATCGTCTGCTGGCTGACTTTGCAGATCTTGGCTGCCTCGCCGGTCGTAAAGACTGTTTTGTTCGTCATAGGTCACCCTCTCCCTAGTGGTGTGCGTGCGGCAATCCCTTAATAGCATGCAAATCTCGTAAACCGCGCGTCCGCCCCAGTTAATCGATTTGTATCTTCGCCCATAATTCTACGTGCAATACGCAGTCATGAGTTGATACGCATTTACACCAAATTGCTGGGACCTTGCATTCAACAACCTTTTCCAAGATTGCCAAAACTGCCAATATGCCCGAATTATAATGCTCTCAACTACCGGGTCAAGATTAATCAATACACCGCAAACGCTGTGATTCAAACGATTTACGAGTTTTCCACATATTATTTTCCAGAATTGTGAGCTGGCCCAAACGCATTTATCTTGGTGAAGTCCTCCTTTCGCATTCCCTCTAAACCCGCTATTCCATCATCGACCTATCATGTTTCTGAGTTTCCCCCCTCAGTCATGGGAGTCGTTGGGCGGTCGCGGCAGTCGGAATTGGGGGAACACAGAAATTGCCTGCCTTGCTAGAAGCCCCTCTGCTCCACAGAGCACTCATGCCCGCTTCCCACTCGTTCCCAGTTTGACTGCTGATCCAATCAAATGTGCAAGACGAAGTGCTTCTGGAACCTTGCCTTGGTCCGTCAATCGCTTCAGAACTCGCGAGATGAGTTCTGGCGACTCTCCCGAAACTTGAAACACAAATCCATTGAGGTCGTGAATTGGGCCAGCGGCCTGTACCTGAGCCCATCTAGTTTCCGAGTCAGGCAGGCGATCGATCATGTTGCGAAACGCGTCGATGTCCGGCATCCGACGCATGACCGCAACCACAGGCACCCCCAATTTTGTGTGTAATTCCTGCAGATCAACCACATTACAGCCGCCAAAGGTAACGCCATCGGTTAAAACAATTTGAACTTGCGCGGCGAACTTTGAGTTGGCCAGCATTCGCAACATTTTATCGGTCGCATCCAAGCCATCCTTTTCAATGGATCCCCAGAGCATTCCTTCAAATCGCGTGTCACTGCAGACAACTCCTGCGACGTTGACTTCGCTCCCACGAGTTTTGTCCGCGTAATGGGCATCATCAAACCCGATCACCCGAATTTTCCGACCGCATGAAAGCAACTTTTCCAATTCCATAAATCTATCTTTTCGAGCCAAGTTTCTCGTCAAGCTTCAACAGATCAAATATCTCCTGTTTCACTTGCTCAATATGGTCACGAAATTCTTGCGTCGTGTTCGCACGATATTCGACCGAGTCCACAACAGTGACTTTGACGTTCAGAAACATTGCAATCAACTTGGCGGCAACCTTGGGATCAACAAACTGGTAACGGAGGTCGACAATCGTTAACTCCTCCAGCGTCATGATCATTTGCACTTCGCCTAGCACTTGCCTGGAGGGGCTGTTCAGGAGGGTCAATTTTTTCAGCGATTTGCCTTGTTCGAAACCCGGCAGACCAAGTTTTGATCGTCGAGGAGAAATCTGCAGGTATTGAAGATTCGACATCTTGCCCAGAAATCCAAGGTCGATTGGTTCTACGTCAGCTGGCAAGTACAACTCTTCAAGGCCAGGCAGTGCTCCCAACGGCCCTAAATCGACTTTAGCAAAGTTTGCCAAACCAAAGCCCTCAGCTTTTTTCACCCATTGAGCATCCAAACTCAAACGTTTCAATGCCGGAAAGTGAGTGAGATCTACAAGAAGTTGATGAAAAACTCCTGGGAAGTAAACACTCTGCACTTCATCGTTTGCAGTCGACATGATCCAATCGAACGCCTCGAATCGCTTTCGGATGTCTGCGGCGTCCATCGTAGTCGTGGAACCCAACGCTGCGTACTCTCGTTTCACATCCCCAGCCAGATTTCCAGCCCACAAGACAAACGTCCAAAACGTTTTCGTCTCACCTGAAAACACAACGTCGTCTTGATCTACATTGGCGTCCGTTTTCAACATCAACCACCATGCAAGATCCATTTGTTCCGAGTTGCAAACGATCTCAAGCCCCTTCAAGGACTGCCCTTTATTTGCCTGTATATGCGCAATCAATGTTTCAGAAAACTGATTGTTCCCAATATAAACTGGACACTGAGTGGAGGCCCGTACCAACTGATCCCAATCTTCCAAATTTAATTTGGATTGGAAAACTGAGATCTTACCAACTCTTGAAAAATCTTTTACCGATTTTAGGAGCAAAGCAATTTGCCCACCTCGTTCGTTCTCCGAAATATTCCACCTTCCAGACACGAAGGATGTCAAACCGTCCTCCGCAGAACCTTCCTCAATTTGCACGTTGGAGGTATTAAAAATCCGTGAGCTATTTGCCAAATCCTTTAGTTGCGTGGGACTGAGTTTGGAATTTTGAACATACAGCAAATTCGACTGTGCATTCCATTGCAAATCACAATCAATCGACGGATTTAAGTTGTCCAAAACAAAACTGATCGGCAGGCCAAAATTTCTAAATTTCGAGAAGTAGTCACTAGGAGTGTCCGTTGAAGTGCGAACATGGAAATGAGCCCCAAAATCATGGCTCCCTCCCCAAAACTCAGCGCTCCTATCGGAACTAAAACCTCTCAACTGACGGGCAACCTGCCAACGATTATTTTGCATCGTCAACAGTGTTCGGACGTCATACCGATGCACACAAAAGATGGCGGCAACCAGCAGCAACAGTGCGGTTCCGGCCCATAGCGGGTTGAAACAACGCGTTGGATAAAGTGAGACTGACTCCTCAAGATCTTCGTTTTCAATCGGCTGCCCAATCCCCAACTTCTCAGGACCGACAAAGACCAACGGAAACGTAAATGTCGTCGCAAGGAAAACGATCGCGGCGGGAAACCAGTTTGGATTTTGCGCATTAAAAACGGCGTAGACAAATCCCGCCGAGGCAAATCCCACCAAGGCAAATACTCCGCACAGCAAAACGGCGCCAAATAATCGCCAGCCGAATGAAGTCTGGCAACTAATCCAAACTCCGGTGCCCACACGCCCAATACCAGCCCCGCCAACAGAACGAGTCCATCCAAAATCCCACCATTACCAATTTGGAATTTTGCGGGCACCGAAACAGTCGTCAAGATATTCCGAACCATCGCTGCAACAAACAAAACGACAGCCAACACGATCAGCATTCGCGTTCGGTCAATCTTGATTTCGCGAAAACGCTGGTGCAGTTTATCGGTCCCCCATTGGCTGATCCAAAAAACCAACCCTCCGACTAAAAACACACTCAACAAAACAATGAAACCTCGCCACCCTAACCAGTCACCCCAGAGTGCATGCAGGTAATAGCGCTCCGTCAAATCTTGGATCGTGCCCAGCACTCGCGCGGACCATAACAACGCGACAAACATGGCAAGCCCACCCAGCAGCGCGAAAATTCGATCCGAATGTCGATAGCGTTTCGAGCTGCCCAAAATGACCGAAAGTGCCAGAAGCGATCCGACTAGCCCACTGACGGCAATGGAAAATACTCCTAGCGCAGGTCCCCGGCCAAAATCGTCCAAAAAAAACGTGTTTGGCAACGCAATCCCCAACAGAATCAAGACAACGACCGAAATCAATATCGGATCGTTTCGCCCCATTCGGAAGCGATTAAGTATTTTTTTTATCACAGCCCCTCTCCTTGCTGCAAACATTCTAATGCAAGTTGCATTGATAAAAAGAGAATTATTCTGATGTGCTAAAGGCGACGACGAAGGTTCATTCCATACATTGAAAACGCCTGCCAACGAGCCCGTTGGGACGTTCCCGGAGGTCAACGCGACAAAGAATCCGGCTTCAATCCACCAGCCAACTCCCTCGTAGCGATGGATGCAGGAATTCAAACCGTTAAGCGACCGCTTACTCTTTGACAATCACGCTCAAAAGAAGCGATCGTATCTCGCCCTCAATGGGCACCGACTTTCCACTTTCACGTTGCACAAGAATAAAATGAAAAAGTGATTTCAAGGCGACGCGGTCATCCTTGCGCATGTATTGCCTCACTTCACCACTTGCCGACCCCAAAGTTACCAGCCCGGTTTCCACGTGAACTTGATCGCCCTCGACAACCGGCTGGCGAAACCGCACGCTCAAATCCATAATAATAAAACCCAGCCCCTGCGTTTTCAACAGCGGCGTCAAACCGATATCCTCCGCATACTGCCAACGTGCTTCTTCCAGGAGTTCCAGATAGCGCGAGTTATTAACATGCCCAAAAGCGTCGGTATGATAGGTCCGTATTTTAAAATCTGAACGATGCATAAAGAATGTTTGGTGAACTCAGATGAATGACAAGACAGAGAAGCAACGACAGCTTAACTCTCGTTACTTTTGGTCGTTTCCGCTTTGCCACTTAAGTGCAACAAAATCATTTCAATATCAGCAGGCGTAATGCCACTGATTCGCTGGGCTTGATCAAGATTGGTGGGACGAAACCGTGTCAACTTGTCTTTTGCTTCGCGGCGCAAATGCGAAAGGGACTGATAGTCAAAATGGTCGGGAATCCGTTTTTTCGCCAAACGTTGGTGACGGTCAACCGTCGCTTGTTGGCGTTTGACATATCCTTCGTACTTGACATCGTATGTCACCTGCTGGGCAACCTCCGCAGTGACTTCCGACAACTCCGGTTTGGCTTCATATAAATCGGACCACTGCGTTTCTGGACGACGTAAGAGTTTCGCTAGTGAGTTCTGGCCGACATGTGTTTTCTCAATCACCTGGCTAACTCTGGTAATTTCCGTTTCCTTGAGTTGTAAACGGTTCCAGCGTTCCGCCTCAACGAGCCCAATCTTATGCGCCAACGGCGTCAATCGCCGATCCGCATTGTCTTGACGTAGCAGCAAACGATACTCTGCTCGACTGGTAAACATTCGATAGGGTTCATCCACACTACAGGTCACCAAATCGTCAATCAGGACTCCGATATAAGCCTGACTACGATCTAACACAAAATCTCCCATCCCATTCAATTTGGTCGCGGAGTTAACCCCGGCGACAAGTCCCTGGGCTCCGGCTTCTTCGTAACCAGTCGTCCCGTTAATTTGACCGGCGAAATACAGTCCACCGACCGACTTCGTTTCCAACGTATTTCGAAGTTGGTCCGGCGGGCAAAAGTCGTATTCCACAGCGTAGCCATAACGCATGATCTGAGCGTTTTCCAACCCTGGTATCAATTTGAAAAACTGATCCTGAACATCACGCGGCAAACTAGTTGAAACACCATTGACGTACACCTCGTTGGTTTCGCGACCTTCGGGTTCCAAAAAAACCTGGTGCCGATCTTTATCCGCAAACTTGACGACTTTGTCTTCTATACTGGGGCAGTACCTTGGTCCACTTCCTTGAATCTGGCCACTGTACATAGGCGCTCGGTCAAGATTCGCTCGAATCAGATCATGCACTTTCTCATTGGTGTAGGTAATCCAGCACGGTAGTTGTTCGCATTGAAAATTGTCCGACAAAAAAGAAAATGGCTGAGGTGTCTCATCACCCGGTTGAATTTCTGTTTTGTCGTAATCGATTGTTCGACTATTCAAGCGCGGGGGTGTTCCAGTCTTAAAACGCTGCAATCGAAAACCCAAGCGATTCAAAGCCGCACTAATCCCCGTCGTTGTGCCTTCTCCGGCGCGTCCGCCTTTGGTTTTTGCTTCGCCAGTATGCATAATGGCAGACAGGAACGTCCCCGTGGTCAAAATCACGGCGGGCGCCTGATACTCAACATCTCCCAAAACTTTTACGCCAACGACACGCTCTGACTCCCGCGTTGATTCGGTGAGTAAATCGAGGACAACTTCCTGACGCAATTCAAGATTTTCCTGTTGCTCAACCGCAAATTTGACCCAGTTTTGATAGCCTTTTTTGTCTGCCTGTGCACGCGGACTGTGCATCGCCGGGCCCTTTCGCATATTCAGCATTCGAAACTGAATTCCGGTGGCATCAATCGCTTGCCCCATGATCCCGCCGAGGGCATCAATCTCCCGGACCAAATGACCTTTTGCGACACCGCCAATGGCTGGGTTACAACTCATCTGCCCAACGGTATCCAAGTTGGTTGTTAATAAGACGGTGCGGGCGCCCAAGCGTGCAGCCGCCATCGCAGCCTCGGTCCCCGCGTGCCCGGCTCCAACCACAATGACGTCATATTCATATTTAATCGTTTGCATGCAGTGATTAAACGCCAGCAGCCTAGATTTATCAACGGCCAAACTTCCCAGATTCCGCCAACTAACGAGGAATCTTGTTGGATTCCGCTAGCCAACCAAGAGGATGCCCTCGGCGCAAGACATATCTATTGACCTGATTTTCATTTTGACGAAAGCTACCGGCGAACCGAACTCGCCAGCTTTCCCATTTTCGTATGGAGTCAAAGATGAATTTGCGGCACAAAACTTTCATGGCCTTCGCACTGAGCCTAATCTGTAGCACATCCCTTTTTGCACAGATCCAAGGACAAAACACTTTCACCAGAGGTGCCGCAGAAGATTCGTTCGCGTTCGATTCTCCGTTGAATGACGCGTTTGGCCCCCTTTTTAACCCGCACGAGCCTAATGTCGAACTGGCGACAATCGACATTGAAATCGAAACCGCGGTTGCGGCGTACGCAAAACTCAAGGGAATTGATCTACAGCAGGCTCGCTTCGATGCGCTGGAGTACTTTGGTGCCACACATGGTCAACTCGGACGACTCACCAACGAACCCATTCCCAAATTCAAACCGCTGGGAGCCGATCAATACAAAGTCACTGCCTCCAGCAATTACTTGAAATCGCTCCCCGCCAGAATTCGCAGCTTCGAGCTTGGAAAAAAGTCGATCGTCGTCACGATTGATCACCTCAACTTGGACGATAACCTACAACAGGAGCTCAGCAAATTCTTACTCAACGAGTCCGTGGAACATATCGCTGGCCACCTTCCCGCCATCTCTCCTCAACTGCCAGAGGAAAAGAAAGGACGGTACCGGGCGGCCTCGACTTTGCAAATCAGTAAAAGCATGCCTCTAACTATCGGGCAAATGACAGTAGACAACTACAATCGCCTGATCAAACTCGTTCGGTCACGCAAAAACTGTGATATCGTTTCATCCCCAACCGTTGTCGTTCACCCAGGGCAGGACGCTATCATCCAAGATGGGGCATTGAAGCCTTTTGTCATTGGCCTCAATCAAATCTCTGGTGACTTCACCCACGCAAGCCAACCCCTGATTCAACTTCTAGAGAATGGTAATTTTTTTAAAGTGAACTGCGACCTGGTTGAAAATCAAGTTGTCATGAGATGTTCAATGAGCTTTGCCGAAATTATTGGGACAGATACGCTCAACCTCAGGAACACAGATTCACCAAGCGCGCTAACCGTTCAAACCCCGAGTCAACAAGTCCGCGTCATCGATATCAGTACTGAACTCGATTCGGATCGCGTCCTCATGCTCGATCCCTATCACAAGACGACCGACGCAACAGCCGTTGACGGAAATGGTCAACCGCGACAACAGAATGTGATCACGTTAATCCGTGTCAAAATCGTCAACGATGAGTAGAACAGACTGTGGCACGCTGTGAAAACTAGCACCCGGACCGTTTTGAATTGACGGGTAGCAAGGCTAAGAAAACTGCTGTATCTGATCTTCTCGCCCCCGCCAATCGAAGACGGGCGAAGGTACTAGGCTGTTGACAGAACAACACATGCCCACGCAAGCGAGGAGCATGGCACCCGTCGTCGAGGTTTTTGCCTTTTACGGGAGGTTGAGGCTCCTGCCGAAACAATTCTTGTTCCTCTCAAACGTTGGAACTTGGCGCTAGTACCCGGACCCTTTTGAATTGACAGGTAACAAGGCTAAAAAAACCGGTGCATCTAATGTTCTCGCCCCCGCCAATCGAAGACGGGCGAAGGTACAAGACTGTTGGCAGAACACCACATGCCCACGCGAGCGAGGAGCATGGCACCCGTCGTCGAGGTTATTGCCTCTCACGGGAGGTTGAGGCTCCTGCCGAAACAATTCTTGTTCCTCTCAAACGTATCATCAAAAAAAGATCGACCGCATTCACGGTCGATCTTTTCATATAATACGTTTGACGTTTTAGGAGAATTCAATCTCTCAATACTGAACTGGCCAAGAGACCAACGTTTAAGCTTGGAACTTCCTACGACGTCGGCCAAAGAACAATACGGTTCCGGCTGAAAGCAAAATCAAACTTCCCGGCTCAGGAATAGCGGAAACAGTAAAGCCAATATCAACCAGCGACTGGATCGTTGTCTGACTGACAAAGTCCGGATTGGGGCTGGCCCATCCGGTCATCAATTCGTCACGCATGTCATTGCCATTGGCATCCGCGATTCCCACCAACCCTTGACCATTGAGATTCTCATTCCAGTGGCCATGAGCGGTTCCACCACCACCTTGCTCTTCAACAGGAACGAATGCTGCCGCACCTTGCCCGACAAATTCGGCTTGCCAAGCGGCCAAGGCGTTGGCTCCAACGTATTCTCCAGCGACACCACCAGCCAGAGTCCGATTATGGTTCCCGTTAATTCCATCATTGTAGACTTCGTTATCTTCCCAAAGGGTGCCAATCCCCAGGGCATGACCAATCTCATGCTTGATCGTGTCTATGGAAAGCGAACCTGCATCCGGGTGAAGGTTAAAACTCGCTGAGCCACCAGTTGAAATGAGATAGCGACCATCACTAGTACTGGCGCCGGCCACCACGTTTGTGGCAGTGATGCCGCTCGGACCTGCACTTCCAAGCAAAACACCTCCGCCGGACGCTGCCTGACTAAACGTATCGACGCCCAAGACCCAGTTGCGCGATTGAAGGTCCTGATGGTCAACAATGATGTTGTCCCAAAAGTCTACCGCGTCGGTAAACAACTGTTGTTCCGCCGCGGATAAGTTCGTGGCCAGTAAGGAGCCAAAAAGCAACACAAACAGTAATTTAAGTGGTTTCATATGACGCTTCAACGAATAAGTGAATTTCCATCCCCATTAGCATCATAATTTCAGACCAATCGTAAACAACCTGCCTAAACGGGTGGGCCAATTAGAAGGAAAGCTCGTTTTCCTTGGTTTTTCGGGTCAGCGAACGATCAATTTTCCAGATTTTGCAGGACTTCATACAACCACTTCGCCATCAACATTTCCAGACTGACAAGGAAACCATAGCTCACTTTTGGGTAGTTTCCAGAAACGCTGGTGGTAGAAACTCCAACAAATCGCTTGAAATTAGACTGACTTGACCAAGTCTTTTCGCAGCAAGGTCTCCAGCAAGTCCGTGAATATGACAAGCGATTTGAGCAGAAGAAAAAGCAGACAAGCCTTGCCCGACCAAGGAAGTAATCATGCCAGTCAAGACATCACCGCTGCCTCCGGTCGCCATCCCAGCATTGCCGGTGGTGTTTCGAGCAGTCTGTTTGCCGTCAGTTAAAAAGGTTCGATGCCCCTTGAGAACCAAAGTCACGTCTTGCTGGATCGCCAAATCGTGGGCAGCGGATTCCATTTCTTCGCGACGAGAAATCCTTTTGTCAATCAACCTCCAAAACTCTCCGGGGTGGGGAGTTAGAATTCGCTGGCCTTCATGGATCCCCAAATCAACTCCCGCGGCCGCCATACAGTTAAGCCCGTCAGCATCAACCACCATCGTCTGTGGACAGTTTTGATAGAACCGTGCGACTAGCTCAATCGTTTTCTTGTCGGTTCCGATTCCGGGACCAATCGCAATCACATCAGCCCACCCCTCAACCAACTCTTGAATCTCGATAGGAACTCCCTCCTTCAGTTCGTAGGCCTGAGTCATGTAACAGGGAGAAAAACTGGCAACGACAGGCGCAGCGGCTTCTGGAGTCGCCACTACAACAAGCCCCGATCCACTCCGCAGCGCCGCCATACCAGCCAAACCGATTGCGCCGGGCATCGATGGACTTCCACCGACCAACAACACTCTTCCAAAATCGCCCTTGTGAGCATCCACAGCTCGAGCCGGAAGTCCAGGAGACGCAAGGGTCGCGTCCAAGGATTTCTGGTCAACCATTGCGGCAGGATGCTGTGCGGGAAAAACTTGAGCGCTAAAGTCCGATAAGGTCAATCGTCCCGCGCGAAAGTGCTTGGCGGCTTGTTCAAATTGATGGCGGTTCATCGTTCTCTTTCAGAATCAGAAAATCGTCCGAGCCCGATACTACCCGCCGTTAAGTTGATCTACAATGACACCTAATCCACGAACTTTTGCGGTCTATTTGTCCGATCTGGCGAAGCAACTGGACGTGGGTAGGAACCAACAATCTGTGATCGAAATCATTCAACGATTTTGCTGGGTGATGGATGTCGACATCCGAATTGATTCGCAGAAAATCACAAACAGGGCAGGGGAGTTCTTTGATCATGCCAAGTTGCGTTTTAGCCTATTCGGGCGGGCTCGATACCAGTGTCATTCTGGGCTGGCTTCAGGATGAAGGTTACGAAGTTCACGCGGTCTATATCGATCTGGGGCAGCCATGTGAGGACCGTGATGCGATCATGGATAAGGCCCGCTCCATCGGCGCAAAATCTGCCAGGATCGTTGACGCCCGAGAAGAACTTTGCCGCGATTTTGCTTTTCCGGTTCTTCAATGGCAGGCCAAGTACGAAGCCATATATTTACTGGGCACATCGATTGCGCGCCCCTTGATTTCCAAATGCTGCTTGCAGATCGCTCGCGAAGTCGGCGCCGACGCGTATGCTCATGGGGCAACAGGCAAGGGCAATGACCAATGTCGTTTTCAACTGGCGGCCGAAGCGCTTGACGCCGACATCAAAACCATCGCACCCTGGCGTATGAAAAAATTTCGCGATGCCTTTCCCGGTAGAACCGAGTTGATCGAGTATTGCGAGAAAAATAACATTCCCGTAAAGGCTTCTGCGGCCAAACCCTACTCCAGTGACGAAAACGTATTACATATCAGCTATGAAGCTGGCAACCTGGAAGCGCTCGACGTCAACGGAGTCGAGATCGTTGAATTTGGGATGGGAGTTTCCCCTCAAGAAGCTCCTGACACTCCAGAGGAGGTCACGATTGAATTTGAGTCAGGTATTCCGATCTCAGTCAACGGGCAAAAACTTGGGGCTCTGGAAATCGTCGAAACGTTGAATCAGATCGCGGGCCGAAATGGGATCGGACGAATCGATGTTGTCGAAAATCGTTTCGTGGGAATGAAAAGCCGAGGAGTCTACGAAGCGCCCGGCATGACCGTTTTGTACGATGCCCACCGATACATCGAACAAATCACCATGGATCGTGAACTAATGCACCTACGTGACCGCCTTTCCCCTGAGGTCGCCGAGATGGTCTATTACGGTTTCTGGTACGCACCAAAATTTGATTGCTTGCAGGCGTTTAACCAACAAGCTCAAAAAAATGTGACGGGGAGTGTGACATTACAGCTGTACAAAGGTAACATCATCGTAAGCCGCAGGAAGAGTCCGTACAGTTTGTACGACGATTCGATCGCCACAATGGAGGGCGGCGGATCCTACAATCAGGACGACGCAGAGGGATTCCTTAAAATTCAAGGGTTGCCATCGCGAGTTCAAGCCAAAGTTTCTCCTCGCAAGTATTAACCAATGTTTCGATTTGAGAATCCAGTTCTTCAGCGTGAGTTGCTTGTCAACCTGCGCACGTTCCGTTCCTTTATTCTCTTGTTCGTTTATCAGGCAGTTTTGGCGGCGGTTGTCTATTTTGCCTGGCCCAACGAATCAGTCCGCTTGGACTTGACCAAAAACCCTGATCAAACACGGGGTTTGGTCGATCTGTTTTTTCTTGGCCAGTACGTACTTGCCTCATTGATGGCGCCCAGCTTTGCCGCTGGAGCGATCACGGGCGAAAAAGAACGCAAGACCTACGAAATGCTGCTTGCCAGTCCCTTGCATCCATCTGCGATCGTATGGGGAAAACTGGTTGCGGCCTTAACTCATCTTGCCATCCTGATTTTCGCTTCCCTTCCGGTGGTAACTTTGTGCCTTCCACTGGGCGGGGTTTCATTCTACGAAGTGTTGACCGCATACGTCGTCTTGTTTTGCAGTGTCATCACGTTTGGTATGATCAGTGTAGCTGCAGGCAGTTTTTTCAATCGAACTTCTGCGTCTCTTGTTGTTTCCTACCTCGTGATCTTGATCCTAGCGTTATGCGTGATCGGATTCTGGTGGGGCATGAGCACCTTTGGTGAACAACGTATTGTGATCAGTCTCGTGCTGATTCCAGGGATCGCCGCAGCAATCACCATTCCACTTTTCCATATCACCAGCGCGCGATTGCTTTATCCTCCTGACGTAGGCAGCGAAGGCAAGGAAGTCATCGATCTGGAACAAGAAGCGGAAAAAGCCATTGGCTTGGTCATTCAACGTGACCAATTTCCTGATCGCCTTTTCGCGCCTCCAAAACGCGACACCCTGATGTTGGATGGAACGAATCCGGTCTACGACAAGGAAATGCGGAGCGAGATTTTTGGCCAAGGCACATTGATGCTGCGGTTGGCGATCCAAATCAGTATGATCCTGGCAATTCCGTTGATGGCGTTGTTTCTTTATATCTATCGATCACTTGCACCGTGGTACATTTGCTACGTGCTGCTTTTTAATATTCTGGTGGGACCCGTATTTTCTGCGGGCAGTGTTACGGGCGAAAGAGAGCGACAAACGCTTGACCTTTTGCTGACCACCACGATTACCCCTTGGCAAATTCTCAAGGGCAAGTTGATTTCTGGGCTACGCGTTTCCAGCGTGCTATCGTCATTCTTGATGTGGCCCGTTCTACTTGCGCTGGTGATGGTTCCAGCCTACTGGGCCAACCTGCCCACCTTGATTGCCTATATCGTCATCTTTGGTTTTTCATGCACAACAACCGCGATGGTTGCGCTGTTTTGCTCGACCATTTTCCACAAATCAAGCACCAGCCTGATCGTCACTTACATGACGATCTTGGGATTATTTGTCGTTCCGATTGCGGTCAGCTACTTTGCAACGACCTTTTTTCAGGACTCCCCCTCAACGGCTTACATCGAGATGGCAACCATTAGCAGCCCGTTTGCTGCTGCCCACGAAGTCCCAATATACGTTGACGACAAACATGCTTACATGAAAGAGTGGAGCCGACCTTCAGCGAATCAAGCTAAAATACTGGGGTACGCACTGACTGACCTGCGACATTTTGCTGGCTACCTGATCTTCACTATTGTTCTCAATTTATTGCTGTTTGTTGCGATGATCTGGATGTTCAATTCTCGCTGGCGTGTATCGACGTCAACGGGTTGATCCGATTGCTTTCCCGAGGCGCACGAAGATGAAAAAACTCATATTGATCGCTATCTTGCTTGGCGTCTTGGCCCCTCACTCTCTTGCTCAAGAAAAACCCTCAGAGCAATCCGCCTCAAAGAAAACACAAGAGGCATCAATCCCCGTAGGCATCGAAGTCTACAAGGGGCGGAGAATCGCGCAAACGATGCACTATCTCGGCGCTGAATGGCTAATTCGCGATGAGCGTGAACGAGAAGAACGATGTTCAATGATGCTGACCAATCTCGGTGCGAAAACCGGGATGAATATCTGTGACATGGGCTGTGGCAACGGATTTCATACGCTACGCATGGCTGAAATGACAGGCGACAAGGGCCTCGTTTATGGCGTCGATGTTCAACCGGAAATGCTGGCCCTGCTGCGTGAACGCATGGAAGAACAAGTTATCGAAAACATCGTCCCCATCTTGGGTTCGTACCACAATCCTCACCTCCCTCCCGACTCAATCGATTTAATTTTACTCGTCGATGTCTATCATGAATTCTCTCACCCCGTGGAAATGCTGGCCGCGATGCGAAAGAGTTTGAAACCAGATGGGGTCATCGTGCTTGTCGAGTACCGAGCGGAAGATCCAGACGTTCCCATCGAGAAACTCCACAAGATGAGCAAAGATCAAATCAATCTGGAACTGGAAGCCAACGGATTCGAACTGGTCAAAGAGTTCGACAACCTCCCCTGGCAACACATGATGTTTTTCGGCAAAGCGGAAGAGTAGCGACATCGGTGGCAACGATTGTCAATCGCGTTTGCTCAACCAAGCAGCAACAATTCCGTTTAAACCAACGGCAAAAATTGCAAACCCGTTACGAGATTCGTGAATATGTTGAATAAAATATACCAAACCGAGGTTATTTCCCTGGTCATCAACAAACCAATGCGATTTCCATTCACCAAAAGTCGCAACGGCGATCGCCAACAAAAAGCAAACGACCATCAGTATGACTGATCGGCTCTTGGCCAACCAACCGCACCCGATTCCGATCAAGGCACCAGGCAACACAAACGCATAGAGCCCCATCTCGCTAAGCTTTACAAACAAGAAGTAGCCAATGACACCACCGAGGATCGCCCCAACTAGCCCTTTCAAGATCACGATCAAATCGTTGGGTTGAATGGAGCCCGGCATGGGGTCTGTAACGATTTTGGACATTGAATTCTCAATTATGCGATCTAGGTGACAAGCAACTTCGTAGAATTATAGCGACTTCATTCCTAACCTTCGAATCGAAAAGACCCAATGCAATGAGATCTTCAATCTTGCTGAACCTATCTTGCCTTGTTCTTGCATTTTTTGCTGTAGCGTCACCGGTCTTGGAAGGACAAGAATCGCAAACACGACTACAAAATTGGGCGCAATGGCGGGGTCCACTGGGAACCGGTGAAGCTCCCCAAGCCACTCCACCAGTTCGCTGGAGCGAAACGGAAAACGTCAAATGGAAAACACCTATCGACGGTTTAGGGCACTCCTCCCCAATCGTCTGGCAAGATTACGTGTTTGTTACAACCGCAATCCCAGTCGGAGAACCCTTTGAGGATCCCCACCAAGGCAAAAAACGCCCAGGAGCGCACGACAATCTCCCAGTGACTCAGAAACAACGTTTTGCCATCGTCGCGATCGACCGTCAGTCGGGCGACATCCGATGGCAAAAGTCGAGTAGCCCGGGGGAATCGCACCCCCAGGCCCTCACAGAACCGGACGTGAACCTCTCGGCTCATCCGGCTCTTATTGTCCAGTCGCAGGACGAATTCCGATTTGCCATAGGACGAACAAGTTCGGTTCGCGGCGGGCAACGACGCCCAACCAATGAACCGCAAGTCGACTATGGCGAGCGAAACGTTTGAACTTGCGACGGACCCAATACACAAGGCTGCGTTCGAGTCCTCGCAAGACGGGTGTTAAAGCCGATTTATAGAATCGGCCGTAGTAGTTCACCCAACCGCGTACGAAAGGGTTGACGAACTTCGCGATCTCCTCCAGGCTCTGGTTGTTACGCGTCGCGCCCAGCCGCCACGAACGAATCGCCGCACGGATGGACTTCGCCGCCTTGTTGCTCACACCGGGAAGGAAGCTGATGAACAGCTTGCCTTTCCGATTCTTGGCCCGACGAGGACGAAACGTATACCCCAAGAAATCGAACGAGGTATGTTCATGCGTGCCGCGTCGGTCGTCGTCTTTGCAGTAGACGATCTTGGTCTTCTCAGGATGAAGCTCCAAGCCGCACTCTGCGAGACGCCCGCGTAATGCCGCAAGAAGCGTGTCCGCTTCTTGCTGACTACGAGCATGCACGACAGCGTCGTCCGCGTACCTCGCGAATTGGATCGACGGATAGGTCCGACGAAGCCATTCGTCAAAGGCATAATGCATGAACAGATTCGACAACAAGGGACTGATCACAGAACCCTGTGGCGAGCCTTTCGTTCGTTCTTCGAGCCGTCCGTCTTCGTGTTGAACCGGAGCTCTCAACCAGCGTTCCACATAAAGTAGAATCCACGGGACGTCGGTGTGATGCTCTAACGCTCGCATGACCAAGTCCCAACGCAGATTATCAAAGAAGCCTTTGATATCCAGATCGATCACCCAGTTGCGACGCCAGCAACGCTGGCGAGTCACCCCCACAGCATCCAATGCCGACTTGCCCGGTCGATAACCGTACGAATCTTCATGGAAGTGTGGTTCGACTTGCGGCTCGAACATCAGCTTCACGACCATCTGCGCTATCCGATCTGAAACAGTCGGAATGCCCAGCGGTCGAGTCTGACCCGAGGTGCCTTTTGGAATCTCGACAAGACGAACCGGAGGTGGGAAGTAACTGCCGGAAGACATTCGATTCCAGAGCTTGTAGAGATTATTCTTCAAGTCCTTATCGAACGCCGCCAGCGATTGACCATCCACCCCGGCCGCGCCGCGATTCGCTTTCACTTTCTTGTACGCGTCCCAAACGATTTGTTTCGGGATCGCATACGGCTTTGCCTTTGTCATGAACTCCTCCTTTCAAAAGTTGGTTCAATTCATTAGCTGAACAATCTGGTCCCTTCGCTCCACGTCCATTACAGTCGCTTCATCACTACTACAGACCAGTCCGCCCCTGTGCCTCGCATCGGTACTCAGGTCCTTGTGGGGCTACCACTTGAACTTCTCCCTTAACATCGAGGCGACAGGTTCCCAGGTTACACACTCGAGCCTGAAACGGACTCACGCCACCTTTACGCCGGACGCCATGCTGACAGTAAGCGGATCACCTTCAGCACTCATCCCGGGCTAACGACTACCTCCCGGTTTTGACGTCATTCCTACGCTTTCGACGGGGCATCAGTGGTTCATTTGCATTCGTCTTTCCGTTTCATACCTGACAAGATCAAGTCTCGCCTTTTCCATAACGCTCACGACCAGGGCTCTTAACCCAAGCCGCTCATGGTGGTTTGAAGCCTGCTTCCGCAAGCCGGCTCCGAGGGACCAACAAACCCTCATCTCAAGTGCACATTGCCTGGCGCACAGTCGTCAGCGAATTGGTCCCTCGCGAGGGGGGCCACAACACCGCGTCACTTGCCTCCGCATCGCCTGTCACCGACGGCAAACACGTATTTGCCTCTTTCGGCTCCTTTGGCGTCTATTGTCTCGATTTTGATGGCAACATCATTTGGGAAAAACAACTTGGCCAAATGCATACGAAGCACGGCCACGGAGAAGGCGCTTCCCCCGCACTTCACGGCAAGACCCTGCTGATCAATTGGGATCATGAAGAAACATCGTTTATCGTCGCACTCAATACTGAAACCGGTGAAGAAATCTGGAAACAGCAACGTGACGAAGTAACTTCCTGGTCCAGCCCCATCGTGATTGAGCATCAGGGCAAACACCAGGTCGTAGCAGCGGGAACAAAACGAGTTCGGGGCTATGACCTCGGATCAGGTGAAGTCATTTGGGAATGTGGTGGACTTTCCAACAATGTGGTTGCCACGCCGGTATTCGCCAATGGAATTGTTTACGTGGGCAGCAGCTACGAGTCCAGAGCCGTTTTTGCAATTCAGTTAGATGGAGCCAGCGGCGACTTGACCGGGACGGAACACGTCCTCTGGAAGTATGAGCAGCGTACTCCTTACGTTCCCTCACCGTTACTTTACGAAGGTACACTTTACTACCTGCGGCACTACCAAGGAATCTTGACTCGATTGGATGCGGAGACTGGCGAAGAAACGATCGGGCCGTTTCGGCTCTCGGGGATGCGTGACATCTACGCCTCTCCGGTCGCGGCCGATGACAAGATGTATTTTATGGATCGCACTGGAGTATCTTTGGTGTTGAGTCACAAAGAGATTCCGCGAGTGTTGGGAGCAAACCGACTAGACGATGAGTTGAACGCCTCTCCTGCCCTCGTCAACAGTGAAATCTTTTTACGAGGGAAACGATTCCTCTATTGCATCTCCGAAGAATGATCTCCACATGATACTTTGCGGGACGTTCCTACCAGACGCTGACATTGATTGTCCGAGGGAAACGGCCCCAACCTGCCCGTGTGCAACCGCGGGGAAAAACGAGTTCGCAGAGGAGTCGGAGGTTCTTACGGTGGTTGTCCGACAAAACATCCGCAGTCTCACCGTTCAGTACATCAATGGCTATTGCATTTTCTCAATCACCGCCATCTAGCGATTCGGTGACTTACTTTGAAGATGACTTCAAAAGCGAATTGCGATCATCAAATCCAGCGAGGAAAACACAAAACTCGCCAAACAAAAGCTCTACAACGACTAGTGCTTCATCCAGATTAAAACCGGGGGCTTGGCAATTCATTTCAGCTCTGAGTTTTGACATCGAAATGAATCACAAATCCTAAAATCAAGTATTGACCAAGCGCTAGTAACAAGTTCCACGTTTGAGAGGAACAAGAATTGTTTCGGCAGGAGCCTCAACCTCCCGTAAAAGGCAAAAGCCTCGCGACGGGTGCCAGACTCCTCGCTTGCGTGGGCATGTGGTGTTCTGCCAACAGCCTAGTCAAATCGTCAATCTCATTATTGATGTCGCAGCGCCTCAATCGGATCCATTTTCGCCGCACGTTTAGCGGGATACAGCCCAAACAAAACACCAACGGTTACAGAAATTCCAAATGCAATCGGAATTGATACTGGAACAATGATAGGTTCCAGCTGAGTTGCCACTTCGGGTAGCTTTGCATAAACACTCGGCATCAAAAACCCGACTGCCACGCCGACCCCTTTGATGATCGCTGGACAAAGAACCCCGCCGACGATACCTGTAACACCGCCCCATGCCGACAGTATTATCGTCTCAATCAAGAATTGGCGAACGATGTCCTGGCGACTGGCACCCAAGGCACGTCGAATTCCAATTTCTCTAGTGCGTTCAGTAACGGTGGCCAACATAATATTCATGATGCCGATTCCACCAACCACCAATGAAATCGCAGCGATCAACCCCATAAAAATCATGAACATTAACTTGGTCGTTTTTGCTTGCTCAAGCAACTCGTATGGCACGACAACAGAAAAATCCTGACGATCTGGGTCATCCATGCGTAAAGTATTTTCAACAAGCCTTGCGGTCTTTTGAACATCGTCGATCGATTTCATACGGAGTGTGCATTGACTTAGCTGAAACCGCTTTGCGGAGAATGAGCCAGGCGTTTCTCTCACATCAAGATCTCCCAACCGTTTCCGCATTGAGTCGATTGGAATATACAAATCCAGTGAGTAGTCCTGCCCAGAAAAAGAGCCGCCGATGGCTGCCGTGGCCTGGCGATGTTGTAGCACTCCCACGATCTCAAATCGCTGCATCTTGTTGGACAACGTAACAATTTTGCCAATCGGGTCACCAATAGGGAACAGCCTCTTAGCTAGATGACCCGCGATCACACAAACATTGGCATCGGATTCTGCATCCGTAATAAAATGCCCACGTCGAATAGTCAATCGATTTGCGTGCCGATACTCTGAAGTGCACCCAACAAGCCTTCCCTCGACAAGCTTAACATTCCGGCCCTGTGAATTTGCAAATTGAACGGACAGCTCGCGCATCGGAACACTTGCTTTTACTGTTGGAATCGCAGACAGAAGCTTTTGTTCAGCGCGTGTGATTCCAAAAGTAAGAACTTCGTCATCACTGGTACCGGGCGGCGGTTCAATTGACCTGATGATGATGTTTTCTGCACCAAGCGCTTCAATTTGATCTTGGGCCTTCTTGCTGATTCCGGCACCAATGGCAAGCAGCCAAATTACGCTTGCGACGCCTATAAAAATCCCCAAAATCGTCAGGAGTGAACGCATTGGGTGCAGGAGCAAGCTCTTGAAGCCAAGTTGCCAGGTTTTGATGAGCACTACAGATCGACACCTTAAAAAAATTCCAAGCAACTTTGCTGACGGCAAAACACCGCTCAACATTCTCAAATTGCCAATCAACAAAAGTCATTCGTATTCGCCTTCGTCCGCTTCATCTTCCCATTCATCTGACTCACCTCGGTTCGAATCATTCTGCTGATTATCAAACTCCGTTTCATCGTCTTGGGGAATTTGAGAATCGTATTTTTCAGCCGTCTGTGGTTCTGGCAGATTCAAAAGTTTCAGGTGTGAAGCCGGGTCCATCAAAACAACTTCGCCTTCCTTGACTTCGCCATTGATCCAAACATCGTTGGCGCTCAAACCCTCAACTTTAACAGCAACGGTTTCAAACTTTCGACCATCAACTCGAAATACGAACAGCTCGTTCCCGACCGAATAAACGCATTGCAATGGAACTTGAATCGCATTCGACTCGTTGATCGTTTGAATCGAGACCGTTGCGTTCATCCCTGGTTTGAGTGTGTCAGGCGGGTTATCGATTCGCACAATGACTGCATACTTCTTTACCGAAGAGGAGGAATACCATTCACCAGAGTCGGCGTAGCTATTGACTTTGGTTACGTGCCCTGAAAAATCAACATCTCTCAGAGCATCGACGGCGATCTTGGCCGCCATTCCTTTGCGAATTGACGTAATGTTCTGCTCGCTAATAAATACCTCAACCTCCATCATGGAGCGGTTGGGAATTTGGATCAAAACCTGGCGTTCTCGAACCGTCGAGCCTTGCGCCAGAACACGGTCGCGACGCGAATCCGGATCGGCGTTACTTGCATAGACGACCTCACCAGAGACCCCTTCAGGCATGTGTATTTTGCAGAACTCCAATTGCTGTACGATCTCGGCCAGTTGCCGTTCCAGGATTGCTTTCGCTTGTATGGCGTTTTCGAGACTAATCTTCGCTGCGGCGATATCACTATTGAGTTTGATCAACTCCTTGCGTCGCGTAATATTTTTCAGGACTTCCATTTGTTGTTCGGCCAGCTCGAGGCTGTTCTTTGCCTGCGAAACGGAAAATTCGTCAGCGACTAGCTTCTGTCCTGTGATGTACCCTTTGAGTTGCAGCCTTTTGCTGTGTTCGAGTGATTCAGCTGCCTGAACAAACATTCGCTGGGCATCAAAAATCGCGTTCTCAAGTTTCTTCTCGTTCTCGACGTACGTTCCTTTGAGGTATTCCTCTTTGGCCGCAACCGAAATATCGAACGTGGCCTGGGTCTGTATAACGACCGTTTCCGACGTATTGATTTCCAATTGCTTTTGTTCGAGTTCTTTTGTGAACTGACTACTGTCCAGTGTTAACAGCCAGTCACCTTCGTTGGCAAACGTTCCTTCAGCAACCAAATCAATGACCTTCACATCACCGTTTCGCGCAACGACTTGACTTCGGATGTCGACGTTATCAGCACTTTGAATGCCACCTTGTTCGGTTACCTTTGCCGAAAAATGACCTTGCCGCACGACGCTGGTTATTAAGTCCGAAACATTGCCGTCGTTTGAGCCAGGGAACATAAAATACCCCGCTCCCACGACCATACTCAGGAGCGAAACCATTCCCAATATTTTGACTGGTATCACGCCGTTCCGATTTTGCTTGTCCATCTCTACTCACTTACTCTACGGAGTGCCTCTAGCACCACCTGAAGCGTACGCTCGCAATATATATGCGAGCAATACAACAAACTTATACAAGCACCGGTCGCATGCGATAACGTTTCAGTTTCCCATCCCCGGAACTCAAATCAACTTCCAGCATTTCGTCGTCAAGAAAACCAACGCAAACCTTCTTCGACCTCAAATCCCCGAAAGCCGACAAGCGTCTCAAATTGATCACTGACAAACTCTCTGATCGAGTCCTGCCCAAATCCTTGCCTGTTCTAAAACCAGTCGAAATTTCGCTTGTTTCGTAGACGTACTCGGTCGGCTCCCAAGATTCTCGATGAATCATGGCAATGCCTGAGATTGAAAATGACAGAATCAAGCCAAAATAGAAATAACCAAGTATTCGGTGAATCGACCGGCTTTTGCTACGAAGCCGCCACCATCGTGGTCTTGTTAGAATTTAAGGTTTCGGTATCTAACATCGCAACAATTCTTCTGCATATAAATGCTCACAAAACAACTCTTCCATGGGAGTTATCATTAACGCGTCAATGTCCTTCAAAGCCCCTCATTTAAACTCCAAGTATTTTGGCTCTCCCCGGAATGAGTGGGTGAAAAGTGGTTAGTTTTGCGTCCTCACTCGGGTTCCTCAGAATGGGCCGCCCATCTCAGTCCCCGTTTTTCGGCCTCAATCTGCTGCGCAGGCCGAAGCGACGTTGACGCGGAACAGCTCACAAATCATCTTTGTGACTGTCAGTATCTGGATTCGATAAAACAACGCCAAATTACGGGTTTGGCCGGGGCAATCAAGACTTCGCGCGAAAAAACACCGCCAATTCTGTGATCGATGCGTATTTTGAGATTAATTCATCGGCTTCACGAAACGCTACATACAGACATTTGGCAACTCCACTCGAAGTCGCGGCAGCAATGCCCGGCTCAGAAACGAAGCGAGAGAATCGAGGCATCCAAATTGAGGCACGGTGTATGGCTTCACTCAACCTTGCTTCGACTAAGCTCTGATAGAACCGAAAGGAACCGAACGTGTTGCCCTCCCAACGATTTGGTCTTTTCTCCAAGGGTCTCAATCTGGCTCTCGAAATTCGGGGATTCCTGTTGGCCGTTCTGGCAAAACGCAATCAAAACTTGGTTGCGAATTTCGTTGAATCGATCCGAATCCGTTTTGTTTTCATCTTGCAAAAGGCTACGAAGCTCAGAAGCCTTGTTCAGGTGCGACTCAGCATCCAAAAACCTCTCTTGGGCCAGTAGATGAAGTGCCAAGCACTCATGAGCATCCGCATTCAACAAGAAGTTTTCCGCAAACATCGTTTCACATTTTTTTTGATGAATCTGCAATGCGGTTATCATTAGTTCGTGAATGCCTTCGATACGTGAAAGATCAACATCAACGATTTCCTGCCCGTTATGGCGGAGATCGTCTTCACAAAAATCGTCAGCAATTACTGAAAAAAGTGACGTCGCCAACTGAGTCAACTGTGCTTTCCCAAGCCTCAGGATCGGCTGTTCAAACGCCACTGTCTCAAACCGAAACCGAGGGACGTACTTAAAATGGGTGTCGTCGATTTTCTCTTTGCGATCCTTTGAAAAGCCTACAAAAAATTGATCAAAAAACTCATCCATCACTTTTGATCTGTGTAGTTCGTTTTCGGTCTCTGCCTGGGCCAATTCGGACTGACGTACGTGAACGATCTGGCGAAGTTCGATTTCTGCTTTCAGGGCCCGGTCTCGTTGCAATTCTGCCGTTTCCCTCATTTGCTGTTCCTGGAAACGAGCATGCGTGGCAACGCTTTCTGCGTCACGCGCTTTTATCGCCAATAGCGTTCCACCAATGGCCGCAGTCAACATGAACAGGATACCGACCAGCCCCACCGCAACAACGGTCCGATACTTACGCAATCGTTTTTTTGTCTGATACCAAAAATTGGGTCCCGCAGCTTCGACAGGAGCCCCAGCCAAATGCCGTTCGACGTCACGGGCAAACGATATCGGAGACTCATAACGCAAATTGCGATCTTGCTGAATCGCTTTCATGACAACCCAATCTAGATCCCCTTTGACTTCCGAATGCAATGGCAGCAGTTCAGCACCCTTTCTCGAGAGAATTCTTGCCGACGGTGGCATCGGCTCCGAATCTCGAATCGTTTCCAACGTTCTCAGAATACTTTGATTCGATGCTTTGGGGATTTCGATCGGGGGTACGCCCGTGAGCATAGCGTAAAGCAGCGCGCCCAGTGAATAGATATCGGTCCGTGAGTCGATGTCGCCAAAATGCCCCTGATCAGCCTGTTCGGGGCTCATGTACCCAGGCGTTCCAAGCAGCTGGCCTTGGATCGTGTATTTCGTGTCGGCAAAGTCATGATCAATCAACTTTGCGATCCCGAAGTCAATCACCTTCACAATTGGAGTACCATTACTCAGTTGGACCAACACATTGGCCGGTTTGATATCGCGATGAATGATTCCCCGCAAATGCGCGTGTTGAATTGCCTTGCAAACATCGCAAAACAATCCAAGTCGCTGCCTCGCGCCCAGCTGGTTGACGTTGCAATACTCCGTAATCGGGCATCCATCCACGTATTCCATGACGAAATAGGGGCGGCCTGATTCCGTAATTCCACCCTCGAGAATTTTGGTGATGTTGGGATGATCCAAGACGGCCAATGTTTGCCGTTCGTTTTCAAATCGCTCCACAATTTTCTTTGAAGAGGTGCCAACACGAAGAACTTTCAATGCGACCGTTCGCTGTACTGGCGACGTTTGCTGAGCTTTAAAAACTAGCCCCATGCCGCCTTCGCCGATTTTTTCAATCAACTGAAAGCTTTCGATGAACTGCCCAGCCGACTCCATAAGGGGCACGAGATCGCCCAAAAGGTCAGAAGAGTAATTTGTGTCGTCGATTAAAAGGCCATCGGTCTCGTGGGAAGCCAAAAGTAAACCGATACGTTGCCCCAAATCAGCATCGCCCTCGCACATGCGGGCAAGTTCCACCTCGCGCTGTAGCCTGTCCTCGATCAAGACAAGGTCTGCGAAAATACGCTCTTCTTTTTCAAAATCTTGCTTCATAATGTCCTCATTGCCTACAACGCGATTTCGGCGGGAGAACCCCCTCATTTTTTGTCGCATTTCTTTGGCCAGTAAACTGCCAATTCGCCCCATAAAACAACTGGGGCCCCAACTCGCGTTTTTTCGAAGAATGAAAAACTAACTCATTTCCCGATGTAGCCAAGCCCTGCAAAATGCCCAATCTCTTTCAACGGTTGCGATGGAAACTTCAAGCGCATCGGCCGCTTCCCCATTGGTGAATCCAGCGAAAAAACGTAATTTGACCAATTGAGCTTTGCGAGCGTCCAAGGCCTCCAGCTTACTGATCGCTTCATCCAAAGCCAGCAACTCGTCAGTCCGCTGTTGCACGGGAACTTCCGATTCATTCAGATCAACTCGAGCCCAATTTCCACCACGCTTGATTCGGCTCTTCCGCCTCGCGTTGTCGATGAGAATTCGCCTCATGGCTTCAGAAGCGTGGGCAAGAAACTGCGATCGATTCTTCCATTTTGACGTGTCGTTACCTAGCAAACGCAAATAGGCTTCATGAACCAACGCCGTAGCCTGGAGTGTGTGGCCAGGATTTTCATGAGCCATCTTGGAGCTCGCCATCCGGTGCAATTCAGCGTACAGAATCTCCAACAGCTGCGCGGATGCTTCAGAGTCGCCAAGTTGAATTGAGTCAATCAATTCGTTGGTAATTGTTGTAGACATTAGGCCTG
This sequence comes from Mariniblastus sp., assembly GCA_965224765.1. Classification (GTDB taxonomy): domain Bacteria; phylum Planctomycetota; class Planctomycetia; order Pirellulales; family Pirellulaceae; genus CAZDBA01. Next base: position 122,389 of record CBDDAC010000005.1, on the reverse strand, counting down.
ATTGTACCGTACCTGCCGGGCTGATCAATTTACTAACGGATTTCGAACATGATTCCTCAATTCCACGCCCGAATTTGAAGAATTCCCAAAATCATCGACGCCAACCACAACGCGCGCCTGGGGCGCCTTGAAAACGCAAAAAGAGCACGGTCACGAGCCTGACTTTCAATCGGAAACAGATCATAACAACGAATTTGGACGAATGATTTTTTGTCAACGCATGAGTAGGTTGTTGCTTCTCGCTGGCTTTGGCACATTTCTGCTCGGAATGATCTGACGCTGTCTCCCTACTCAAATCCTGCAGTTCGCAGTTGGATCGGGACTGGATTTACTCTATTCGGTGTGTCCTTTGGCGTATCGGGATAAAAAAACGAAAGCGATTGGTAAACGTATATGAGAATGGTATCGTCGACGGCGATATCCTAATGCGATGGAAGAGATTGATGAATTCTTTCGCCCATCTGCTGGTTGCAACGGCATTGGGAAATTGCCACGAACTCAAATCTTTTCCATCACCAAAAGTAAGTGTATTTTCTCCCTTTTATTGTATGATTCGTATGAATCAAAACAGCATTCGCCTGCCTTGGCGATTCACATTGTTCTATCCGTTTACTTATTGTTCTAGGCAAAGGAATTACAATGCAAAATTCAATCTGGAAGGCGACACTTCTGTCGCTTGCCCTGGCAGGACTCTTTTCAGTCGAAATCGCGGCCCAAGATCGAACCTTGGATGAGTTCAAGGAATATGTGAAGGGAGTCGCCAGTGACCAACTGGATGACAATCAACTGAATCGATTAGCGAACATGGTGGACAAAGACAGTAACGGGATAATCTCGGATGCTGAATTCGAAGATCGAATGGAATCATTTCAAAAGGTAATGTCCGGCGAAGCCCCTAAGGCGGAGAAAAAATCGGAAAAACCCGACGCAACCGACCGGGAGTCGCGAGCGAGCCGCTGGGAACAAATGAGTCAACGAATGCAAGCTCAACTGGACAAGGCCGGTATCTCACCGGGCAACGCGCTGCCTGACGTTAGCGGATTGGATATTGACGGCGAGCCTCTTGAGTTGGCTGATTTAAAAGGACACTATTCTGTAATCGTCAGTGGCTGCCTCACATGACCGCCCTATCTTAAAAACGTCCCCAGTTTGGAGACTGTGTACCGAGATTACTCGTCCAAAGGCGTCAAGTTTTTTACCTTTACAAAAAGTTGCAACACCCAGGGTTCTACAACTACGTGGATCCACTCACTATTGAAGAGCGGCTGCGGCACTTAAAGGTTGCTCAGAAAAAACTGAGCACCGAGTTTACCTGGATCTGCGACACCATGGAAAACGATGTTCGCGATGCCTTGGGCAGACTCCCCAATTCGGAAATCGTGATTGATCCCCAGGGCAAAATTGTTCTGGCAAGAGCTTGGTCGAACCCAGAGCAATTGCGAACTGACCTTGAAGAATTGGTAGGCAAGGCTGAAAAGACTACGCAGATTTCCGACTTGGGAATCGAACAGCAGAAACTGGGTTTTGATTTGGAGATAGCCGAAGGCGTTGTCGCGCCAATGAGTATTTCGGAGCAAATGCGGAATATCAAATCAACTCCAGAACCGAGTGATGATCCATATTTTGTAAAACTCCACGTTCAGGCTAATTCCGAATTACTGGAAGACGGATCTGGAAAGCTGTATTTTGCCTTTCGCCTCGATCCGATTTATAAGGTCCACTGGAACAACATGGTCGCACCACTTGAATATGAGTTATCTGCGTCTGACGGCTCGAAGATATCGGCAATGACCGGCGCCAGCCCTAAAGTCGAAAAAGATGCTGACGTGGATCCGCGTGAATTTCTCATAGATATCAAACGCGCATCCGCGGATACGGAGCTTTCCTTGAAGGTCAAATACCTTGCTTGCACTGAAGAGTGGTGTCGCCCCTTTACTCAGGAGTACACCATTCGTTTGGAATCTGATCGAAGTAATCAACTTTCAAGACCGCGCGCCCAGCGGCGGCGTTAACAAATGGCGACAGTGCGTCGCTTTTGGTGAACCCCAATTTGATTTCTGGAAGATACCGCAATGGATGTTTTTTCTCGACGCCTTTTTATGGGCTCGATCGCGACTCAAGGATCAGCAGCATTGATCGGGGGTTCACTGCTGGTTCATCTTGAAACCTGTTTTGGCAACCAAAACAATTTACAGGAGCTGCCAGGATTAAAAGGAGGTCGCCAGATCGAGCAGATCGAGTTTATTGGTGAGCGGCGAGTTGCGGTCGGCGAAGTAACTGGCGAGGGATTGAGTGGCCGACTGGCATACGACCTTGCCCAAATCACGCCAGAGGAGATGGTTACCGCAAACGACCAGCACTTTATTCGAACCCGTTTACCTGATCGCTTGGACTATGAAAAACGAGATCCCTGGTCCGTTCAAATTAACGGCATGGTGGACGAAGCGGTCGATCTCACGATTGCCGAACTTACCCAACGGACCGAAGAAAAGGGGACGTTCGTCATGGAGTGCTCTGGAAACAGCGCTGGGCGAGCGTTTGGGCTTTTGAGCGCGGCATCGTGGGATGGCGTGGCGATTACAGATCTGTTGGACCAAGTTTCGATTGATCCCAAAGCAACTCGAGTTCTGATTTCCGGATTCGATGATCATTCAATCGAACCGGGACGGGGTATCGAAAAAAGTTCGTCCCGCGGCGCGTCGTGGGTTTTTACGTTTGAAGAACTGAAAAATACCGCTGCGTTTCTGGCGATTCGTATGAATGGTGAAAAACTACCAAAGGATCACGGCTTTCCGGTTCGCTTGATGGTTCCAGGCTGGTATGGGTGTACCTGCGCAAAATGGGTAGTGGAAATCAAGCTGGTGGATGACAGCTTTCCAGCAACCACTCAGATGCTTGAGTTCGCGTCACGAACCCACCAGTCCAAATCTCATGAGCTTGCCAAAGACTACTTGCCGGCCGAAATGGACATAGCGGCCATTCCCATTCGAGTTGATCGGTGGGAGGTCGACGGGGAAACCGTTTATCAGATTGTCGGCATCTTGTGGGGCGGCAAGGCATCCACTGACAAGCTAATGATCCAATGTGGCACCAATACTGAGCCCCAGCCTGTCGAACTCTTTTCTCACGAACAAAATGCAACTTGGACGCTTTGGCGACATACCTGGCGTCCAAAAGACAAAGGACGCTACCGAATTTCTTTGTCGATTGATGATCCAGAAGTCAAAACGCGCCGTCTGGATCGCGGATATTATGATCGACGAGTCGAAATCAATGCAACGTCTTGAGCATTCTGATTCGACATCAATAAAATGCCGTACATTGCATCATGCACATCCGATTTAACTGCGAGCCACGCTTTAGCAGGTTGCCGCGTCTATCAACGCTTGCCTTGCCATCACACTTTTCGTAGTTGCAGGCTGAGACTTGACACGCATGACGCTTGGCCACAGGAAAAGGTTGTAAAGGTCTATTGCAGTCAACTTTCATCCGGTGCGTATTGGCTACACCATTGGTTGCACGATCTATTTAGCCGTTCAAGCCTCTGTGGATTGGAACTTGCCAACGTTGAGGACGGAATTGTTTCCTTGGTGGTAGTAGAAAAGCCCGGCGTAAAAACCGGGCGGGTGAGTTGCAAGCGATATCAAAGCAACAGTAAGTCTTGATCGTTTCCGCGTCCCCTCGATCAAAAACCCAACAAGAACGGAAGCAAAGTTGAACACCAAGCCGCGTCGGTTTTGATCTGCATCGTGACGTGACTTCCCTCCTGTTTTGGCGCGAGCTCTGTCGCAATCAAATCAATCAGCCGCTCTCTGTAGCTAGTCATTGAATCCATGACGGGATCGCCTTCCATTCCCATTCCCATCGCATCTGACTTGACCCCTTCTTTCCCCAAACCAACCAATCGCTTCGCAATCATCTGAAGTTTTCCCGCAGATTTTTCGTCTTCACTCAACAACTCCAAAGTCATCATATGGTCTACGACCTTAAATTCAGCAGACTTCAAAAACCGATGAGCTCCGTTGAGAAAACTCATGGATTTCGGAATTGGGTTTTCCGTTACCAAAGCCTCATAGTCATCTTTGATTTGCTCAAAGGACAACAATCCCAAGACTTCACTACCTTTTGCGTTTGACGCAGCCAACAACGCGGTCAGGGGAGTCGACACATTTTTTGCTAGAACGAACTCCGCCATGAAACCCTCTGTGGCATGCAAGACCGTCGTTTCGTCCAGTTGCATGCACTCAAGCCCAAGGTCCACATTCATATAGACTGGTCGACCCTCGATGTCAGAAGTCGATTCAGCGTCCCCAAATTTGGAGCTGATATCGACGGTCTTTTCGAATTCATAGACGAACCCCAGCCTTAAATCAACAAGCGACGACTCTCCTTCGGCAAGTACGATTCGAACTCTTCGAAGAGACATGCAATCAAATCCAATGTAGGACTCTCCCAGCGCCGAGATAATCTCCGCAGGGAAATACTCGCTGACAAATTGCCCGTCAGCATTGATGAATTGTTGCTTGAACTGTGCAACGTCAACATCGATCATGCCAAAAGCTGATTCTGGGATAAATCGATTCTCGGTTTCCTGACCAAACAGCGACGTTTGCGAGCAAGAAATGGAAAATAAGAGCAGCAAGTAAAGTTTGAATTTCATCATGGGTACTTAAGGTGTGAGTTTGTATATCAAATCATAACAGTCTTTTTGGAAGCACGACGAGCAGGCACTCTAGCCAATTTGCGTTGGCCGAAGATAGAGTCAGATATCAACTACTCTCAAATGCGACAAAAGTTTCGGGCAAGCGAATCTTTTTGGCAAGACCGACTGAAAACCGGGAAATTCCTGTCGAAACGCATCTAAACAAACATCATCACCGACAGCCGTTCTGCAGTCGCCAAATCGCCCCGCTGCATAACTTCGGCACTCTATTCCGAACCTATGAAGTCAGGACCTGCGGCGGACAATACGGGGCTCTAACGGGCCGCCTACGCTGGTGCTTCACAGTGTTAGGGGCAGGATCCAGTTCTATGCCTTTACACTTCTGGGCTCTTTCTGGTTCGCACGATACCAACCCGAGTAAGAACGGAGATTGAAGAGCTTGCTAGGGCAGATATCGACTGCCAATGCCTTGACACATTGGACTTACTAACTCCTGGCGCATTGGCAGGCTGAACTTTTGAAACCTCACGAGTGCTAACGCCTGAAGCCAAGGCTGTAACGATTGATTCGCGAAGCTGCATCGGGCAGCAGGCTGCCTGATAGCTGACCAACTGAACCTCTGATGTACTGCCATCCTCCTTCCGTTGACGCACTCGAGGCCGGATTACCTCTTCCCGTTGGCCTTCATAGATCACACGGCCGGCACTACTGCCGGATCGAAACAAGTCACCGCCGACAGGCTGGTGCTTGGGGCCACAAAGCTCCGTGACCTCTTCGGCCATTACATCGCTGATCATCTGACGGACAAGCCCGCGAAGATGATCACGAAATACCGCCGATGCGGATTCAGAAGAAACTTGCCCAAGCGTTTGCAAAAGATTAGAGTCATTCATGGTGGTCTCCCCGTCGGCGCTAACCGACGATTGAAAATTGAAAATTCGCGATGGGCTATTTTCGCCCATCGGGAGACCACTTTTCAACTTTCAACATTTTTGGGGACACTTCCGCGTACAAAACCCCTAAGGTGCATCAAAGTGGGCGTTGACGGACTTGAACCCACGTCAAAAACCCGAAGAAAACGTCCATCTAGCCAAAAATTGACGCCAAATCCGACGCCATTGGAATTGAAATCGTGGATAGCGTCCAACTTTTCCAAGCCTGAAATTGCAGAGCTTGTTTCTGAACTGCAAAAGTTCGTCGCTGCAAAACCTCTACGCCGCGAAGACTAACCAAATCATTGGGATGGTCATGTGGCCAGCCCTATTTCGTGACTCGTTTCATAGGGAGAACCAATTGAGAGAGGAAGCGGCAGACCGAAGCGGCGTAACCGTTGAGGACGTTCGGCGGCAAAAGCCACCTCCTGGCATGTCGCCTGAGCTATTGGCCGCTTCACCGCCAGTGAAGTTTTACCTCATCACACCATAGGAGCAAAAACAGAAAAATGGGGCCGAGTGTTGTAGCACCCGGCTTCATGGCCCGAAGGCCAATCTTACAAACTTTAACCCGAAAGAAGCAGTTAAAGAATGCACCCATGAGCCTTATCGGCTCTTACATTCTTTCGCTGTAAAACGAAAGAACCAAAATGACTAATAATCAAACCGAACTAGTGGAAAAACTAAATCAATTCTCATCAGAGGAATGGTCCGCAGTAATAGAAGCCCTTCATCAACATCTAAGTATAATGCCCAGTCCCGAGGAATTCACAAGCCCGGCAGCGATTGAGCATTTCGGGGAAGAGATGTGCCGAAAGGCTCACGAATTCGTCGGTGAAAAGTTCACAAGGCAACGCCAAGACTTGCTTAAAATGTTGGAAGTCTTTCTAGCGTTACAAGATTTGGCCAAGTAATCACCTCCGTTTTTCAATCCCCAAGGTCGCCGAAAGGTGGGCCAGGTGGCCCGAGGCGATTACTCGCCCCGGGCTCCCACAGATCCGTACATGCACGCATTAGAGCATACGGCTCCTCACATCAAACGTTCGCCTTGCGTGTCTTCATGACCGAGTGAACAACACGTAGCGGTGGCAGCGGAAAGGTCTCAAGCAAACGATTAAATTTCAGCCAGTCCAGTTTTCGTTTCCGATCGCGGCGGCAAAGCCAACGACGCCAGACACGATGAACTAAATAGCGAAACTTCTGCAGTGATCTTCCGTTACCTGTAATTCCATAGTACGCGTCATGTCCTCGAATCTTTCGACAGAGAGCGGCATGCTGGTCGGCGATCCGATCGTGACGATGGGATCGACACCAACGAGAAATGGACTGGACTGAGCGGGTCAGACGAGAAGACATCGTCTGTCGTTTGACCACGCGTTTGCCGCTTCGGGAGCGACTCCAGTAATGAGTAAAACCCAGCAAGTCGAAGGTCTCAGGCCGTTTGCTGGTCGAACCACTGGTGAGTGGGCGCAGCAACGGACGTCGAAAATCGACAAGACGAGTTTTCTCTGGATGGATGGTCAGACCGAACTTGGAGCAACGTTTGCCCAGAACGGCCAGGACGCGGCGGGCATCCGATTCCACTTCGAAAATCATCACCGCATCATCGGCATACCGAACCAAATGAGCTCGGGCCCGCATGCAAGGAACAACATCATCGTGGAACCACCTGTCCAAAACGTAGTGAAGAAACGCATTCGCTAATAATGGCGAAACGACTCCACCTTGCGGACTGCCACGGCCCGGGTAACTGATGTTCCCCGAATCCATCACACCCGCATTTAACCATTTACCGATCAGACGTAACAAAACGCCATCGCAAACTCTTCGCCGTAGAAACGTTCGGAGATGACCATGGTCCAGAGTATCGAAAAACTTTCGCAAATCGACTTCCAGTACAAAACCACCTTTCAAGTCCATCGTGTGTTTCCACGTCGATGCAATCGCCTGATGGGCTGAACGGCCAGGACGAAAACCGTACGAACAATCCAGAAAATCCTGTTCGTAGATCGGCTCCAACAGCATCAGCACTGCTCGCTGCAAAACCTTGTCTTCGAACGTTGGAATACCAATCGGACGCGTTTCGTTGCTGTTGCCCTTGGGGATCTGAACACGACGCACTGGTGGTGCACGGTAGGTCCCCGATTGGACTCGCTTCAGCAACGATTGCAAATTGGCATTGAGATTAGATTCGTAGTCGGCTGCCGTCACGCCGTCGACTCCCGCTGCACCGTCTTTACGTGTGCGACGAAAGGCTTCGGCCAACCACTCAAGATCCATCTGGTGAGCAAGGCTTGTGAAAACCAACTCAGGCGAACGCTTCGCCAACTCGGCTATCCGACGCTGTTTCATGGATACGTTATTCAAGTTTCTGTGCACTCGCCGTAGTTCCCAACATCGGTTGTTTGATGTGACATCCCGCTTCCCTCCATCGGGTCCTCGCTGAGTCGCAAGTTCCCCGAATTCCACGGTACTATCAGGATGCTCCGATTCCCCGTTTGTTCATCTTGCCTCGCTCCGGTTCGCGTCGCTTGGCAATACCAAGTGTGCTGCGGTTAATTTCGTTTCTCCCGTTGCCACCACAGACTCAAACAACGGACCGAGAGTTGGTATTCCGGTCTCGCCGGACGATTCACTTGGAAACAACTGGGCCTCCCAGGTTTCTGGGGAACCCCAATATCCATCTGCACATGTTCTTCGACCCCGGCCGGACAACAGGCCGCTAACCACTTCGCGGTTGTTGCATGGCTCCCGCTAAAAAGAAAACGAAAGCTCCAACATTGTACTCTTTCGAGGCTCAATAGCATGGCTTCTGGAATCGCTGTCTACGCTTCGCAGCGCCGGTTACCCGGACACCACGCAAGACTCGCTTCCGGCTGCTGGTTAGGCTTTACCGGGTGAGGTTAACTCACTGGGTTCCAGCAAAAGATTTCAATTCAACAACTCATCAAATATCCTCCTCTTCCAGACTTTCCTGGCGCAACCTTTTTTCGTTTCTCCTTAAAACCCAAAAGTGAAGGTTTGCATGTGCGGCTAATTCTTGGGATTGACCTGAACGCCTCCAAAAAACTCGCTAAGGCCAAAGGCGGAAGCGAGGTGAAATTGATGGGGAAGCAAAATCACCACTGCCACCACAGATACAATCGTCGGATTCCCCAATATCTTTCAAGCCTCTTCAATGCGTATCTTGCTGTTCATTTTCTCGTGCCTCGCATCCCGCTTCCATCGTGTCTTAGACAGATGAGGCGTTACCAAGGCGATTCAAATGTTTCGCCACCAGACTTTGTGGCAAGGCTGAGTAAGACATCGTTGTCGACCGTATAGGCAAGGAACTGAATGGAGCCGTCACACAGCGCGAAATGGGCACCTGAAGGATGGTGGCTCCAGAAATGCAACGCATCACATTGTTCATTCGAGTTACCAACTTCGAATTGATACGGCCCCGCCGGGCATTGTTCAAGATATGTCGTCTCGCCAGGGATTGGAGGAGCGTTGAGTTCATTGACGCCTAATAACATATCGACAGAACCCGTTCCCTGCTGTCCATATCCGACATACCACCAGCCATACCAGTAGTCTGGACTCGGAGGGCGTTCCCCTGCCATCAGGGTGTTTGAAAGTCCGTCCTTGATTTCGGAAAATTTGGTTCGGGAGTTCAGATACAAGACTCCGTCTTGGTTTTCCCAGTTTGTCCCATTGACTCCCAGATAGTTAGTTAAGGCAACAATTCGGTTTTCGTGAGTGAAGTGGACGCGGCCTGCGTTCGGGTCGCTGGGGCAAGCGTAGGTGTTGATTAGTTGTTGTTGGTTTGAGTGGGTGAATGGATTGGAATTAGCGGAAAATTCCTGAGTGGTTCTGTCCCAAAGATTTTGTTGTTCAATGTAAGGCAGGATTTGTGCAAGCCAGGTAAGCGACGGAAACTTATCGCTCGCTTGGGGTCGGATACCGCTGGGGAGGTTTCGCATTGAAGATTGAAAACTATGAAGTCCCAAAGCGATTTGTTTCAGTTTATTGGAGCAACTCGTCCTCCTCGCAGATTCGCGAACTGATTGAATTGCTGGAAGTGTTAATCCGATGAGAACGCCAATTATTGCGATGACGGCAAGCAGTTCAACTAAGGTAAAACCTCGTTGGGTTTGGTTCTTGTTGGACATGGTAGATCCTTTTGTTTTAGGAGTGCATCTAGTTCCGCTTTTTAAGATAGACACAAAGCAGTATTAGGATGAGACCTCCAATTCCTACAATCACCTGCCAGTTATATCCAGGTTTAACAAAATCAGGCTCAGGGATTCCAAATGCAGGCAAGCGAAACTCTTTCTTCGCAGCCGTTCCCCCCCGTTCTTTAAGCGTGACATCTTTAATAAATACTATATTTTCTGATTCGAAGTTATCGATTGCAGCAATTCTTGTGACGACTGCTTTGTCGAAAACAGTGATTTCGTTTGTCCCTTTGGAGTTCCCAGAGCAGGTCGTTGCCCCTTCCTCCAACCCATTTAACTCAAAAGTGACTTCGAACTGTACTGGAAGAAAAAAGTTTGCCTTGTCTAACTTGGCGGTTCCTTTTTGTTGTAGTCTTCGAGCGCCGTCGTCCTGCAATCCTGTACATTCAAATGCAACATCGACGATGTTTCCATCTGCTCCCGTTTGAACAAAGGTCATTTCAAACTCATTGGTTGAGTTGGTCAATTTAGCAATATTTGAAATGCCCAGCGAAGGGTACGAAGTCGTAATTCTCCGATCGATTTGCTTTAAAAAACCAATATAGGAATCGCTTGGCTGGTCTGTTCTTTGTTCAAGGCTGGTTAGATACCAGTCGTTTCCTCCGGGGGTGCTTCGCGACAACTCGAATGAATAATCTTCATTTGAAACTTTTGCGCCTAGCTCTTCGATAAACATCTTATAACCATCCTGCCGTCGAACTTTGATTTCGTATAAAAAGGACTTTTCAGGTGATTGCTTCAGTCTGTTTCTCGATACAAAACTCCCCGTCAGTGGACGGGTTGATTGCAGGTACTCTTTCCAGCCATTCAAGATTTTTGTTGAAAACGCGTCGTCACCGTGACAAGTTTCAGTCAAGCACTGAGCAATGCTCGAAAGTAATACTATCCAAAGTGTAATTTTTGTTGAAACTTGCACGGTGACTTCCTCTGCGTCGTAAATAAAATGTGTTACCAGTGGTCCATCAAGCTTGAATTTTTAGGTTGGCGATTCGCTTCGAATGTTGAAGCTTCAATCAATCGAACCTAACTTTTGTCAATGACAAACCACTAGAACTAGGGGTTGCCGGTGCACTGGCAATTGGAGTCTTGCGGAATGAACTCGCAATTGCATGCTTGAGCGCAACGTACTGTCTTATTGCAAAGACCACCGCCACATGCTGGCCAAGCGGCTGTGCAAGAGGCGTTACAAACCCAATGCGCACAAGCGAATGTGCCAGGATCGCTGGCCATGGCCGAAACTCCAGAAAAACATAGCGAGAACACGCCAAACATTATGGCGAAACCTCTTAAGAACTCTCTCATTTTAAATCTCCATTAAAGTACTACAAAACAAAGCCGAAAATATCAGCTTGAAACACTTTCTGAGTCGGATGCTTTATGAAAAATCCAATTCGCTGGTGGAATTTCCCTTTGCTAGGCGGTCGAATCCAAACTTTGACCGACACGGTCGAACGCGCAGGGATTATGAAGTTTCTTTCGACCAATGCAATGCACACACATGATTTCTTACTTCCAAAAATCGATGCGTTGAAATCTGACCTATTAGATATCTTAATCGAAATGATTTGTTCTTTTCTAACCTCAAAATTGTCAGAATAATAGACATCCTCAATTGAACTTTGATTTAGAGCAAGTCCAAGCCAAACACTCGCTAAACAAATGATGGCGCATGAAACGCCTCCCCAAACAAACGGTGTATTGCACGTGCCACGCAACTCCATGAACTTATTCTTGATTTCGGCGAGTTTTGGAGGCGTGAAAAAGAGAAAGCAGAGACAGGATAAATCAAAGATCAGGAAGACCCACGGTGGAAGGTCTACACTTCCAGCACAGCCACAGGATACGTCCCCTGACACAGTTCGGATGCCTGCAATAATTGTGAATGTGACGAAGACAAGCACTGCGCAACACCAAAACTTCGGGCCATTTTTGGATAGGAAGATAGCAATTGATAGTCCCGCTTCGATCAACACGACCGCAACGAGAAGCACATATGGATATCCCGAATGAATATCAGCAAATGGATTACTAATCAACATCTGTAGTTTCAAGCTCGCGGTTAACGCGAGCACGACCGCAATGAAAATATATATCAGACGCGCAAGCATTTTAAACATATAAACTTGAAAGAATGTTGAAGAAACCGCCTTGCATTCATACGGGCTTCGGGAAGGGAAGTCAAGAAAAGGTCGAACGCTACGAAGCTCACTGGCTTTATGTTTCGTTGTTATCACCGCCGTCAACAACCGTCATGCTCATCGATTTACCTCCGTGCTGGCATCGATTCAAGTGAAACGAAATCGAGTAAGACACCTGCGCCAAACATTCTTGCTTAAGACCTCAAAGCCGAAGCGCCGAATCAAAAATGGGCGGCTGACATTACCTACTTGCCGACACTTGCTGGCTGGGTCTACTTGTCTGTCGTGATTGACTTGTTCAGTCGCAAAGTCGTTGGCAATACCAAACGCCAAACGAAGTTGAAAGAAAGTACCGCGCAGCTCTAGCTGCTTAACCAAAAACCGGTGTCCACCGGTACTGGGCTAACGCAGATTGACCTTCGGTCGTTCCCAATCTAGCAACGTTTGAGACATGCCCTGAAAATCCACGAAGTAAGAATGCGCAATTTTACCCATGAAAGTAAACTTGTCGGGCTTACGGGTTATGTTGGCACTTGTGGAACAAACTACAAAACATTAGGTGGTGTGTTTTGTCGAGATTCGCAAACACGGCCAGCGGATATAAAAATGGACAATTGGTGCGGATGGTGGTATGCTGGAGCCGACATGCTCAGTATGCGGAAATGTGCCCAGCAGGCCGTATGAGTTTCAGGATGGCCAAATTGATCGCCAGTGTGATCTTTTTCATTACGCACGATTTCAGGTGGCGAAGTTATAGGAGTTGCAAATTGATGATAGGATTACGTTATTACCTGGTGGTGTTTGCTTTGTTGCTAAGTACTGGAGGTGCAATTTGGATTTTTGGATCTGGTGGTGATGTTAAAATCTCACTCTCTTGTCCCCAAAAAATATGTTTAAACACACCTGCTCGTGTAGACGTCACATTAAAAAATCACGCAGGTTCACCACTAAAAGTGGTGGGTGCAACGGTTTGTTGAAATCAGGATTGTGACTTTGGTTCAAAGTCAATGCCAATAACTGTTGAATCAGGCGAGAACCTTTCATTCGGAGTTATTTTTTCACAAACATCCTTAGGTTCTTTTGAAGAATCCGTGGAGTTATATCTCGAAGTCGAGGGCAAGCTCGTGAAACGATTGGTCTGTTATGATGGATTTACGACTGAGCAATCGAACGATTGAATGGGGAGTGTTGGTTGCCTTGGTTACCCACATTAGCGATTTCACGCTCGACTAAAGGCAAGAGCCGTATGAGTGTAGCTCCTCGCGTACGGATCTGTGCGGGGGGGGGCGGTCCTACCGCGTTAATTCCCTAGTTTGGATTCTTCTTTCAATATCGCAACTGCCCCTGTTTTTGCGGAGTTTGCGTACCGCTCCTTTGGATCTCCTACTTCACCTTCCACAAGATTACTGACCTCAAAGAACTGCTCGAACGCATTCGGTTCAAAAGTGATATCTCAAAACTTATCACGCTCTACTCCGCTGTCGTTGGATTATCGATAATCGGCAAGATAGTTTGCATGTTCGCTTTCAATAACTTCGTCGCGTTTTGGAATCAATTAGTAACGGGCCTGGCTAATTTCTGGGATTGGTCTGAACAATTCCAAAAAACTGCCAACGAATTGTTTGCCCCTGGTTCGCTACCACTTTGGCAGCTTGCCGCGTTGATAAATTCTGTGTTGGCAGTCGTTTTGTTTTTCGCAGCCAAGGAAGTTTTGATTCGCATGGATTCTAAGGACCCGTGGCCGGAGAAGGTCGTCATCAAAGGGTATCGCAGTATGGCATTCGTTCGCACCTCGCTTTCGGTTTACACCATTGGCTGCACAATCTACATCTTGGTACCCAATGTTGAGTGGTCTAACGTTCTGGTGATTGCACCGTGTTGCCGGGCGGAAACGGTTAGAGAGGCTATGGGGGTAGCTGCACGATCTATTTGACCGTTCAAGCCTCTGTAGATTGGAACCTACCAACTTTGGGGACGAAGCTGTTTCCTTGGTGGTAGGTGGGCCGGAATTCCTGGAGCGTTGTAGACACTGCGGGCCCCTCCCATGGGCGAGCCATTGGATTCAATTTCTATAGGGGCATCTGCCTGTCACTTCGTAGGAATTTCGACTTTTCAGGAACTCGGGTGCGAGAGTTGCCAACTGATTGGGTTGTATCCCAGATCAACTCACCCCAAAACGGTGTGGACACCGCCCCAACAAGGCCATCGTCAACACGATCGCAGCATTGCTTCGGTTGAGACGCGAACACGAACCGACGATGCGTTTGTGATCATGGCCCGCACTGATGCCTTGGCCAGCGAATGACTCCAAGAATCCATCGGCCCGATGTCAGAGGTACATCGAAGCGGGCGCCGAAGCGATCACCGATTCCGAACAGTACAAAAAGTTCACTTCGTCATTGGCGGTACCGGTCTTGGCCAACATGACCGAGTTTGGCAAAAGCCCCTTGATGTCAGTTGACCAACTCAAAGACGTTGGAGTTCACATGGTACTCTACCCTTTGTCGGCCTTCCGCGCCATGAATCAAGCGGCTGAGTACGTCTATCACACGATTCGATGCAAACCCGCCGAATTTCTTCACTATCTGCACTACGAAAAAACCATGGATCGATTACCCCGACAAGGACCTACAATGAACCCTCAAGTTATTTTCTGGGCCAACCTCTTGGCCGCGTTTCTATCATTAGTTTTTGCATATCTGTTGGCATCATCAACTTTTGCCGCGTTACCGTTTCTGACTTTTTCAAGCTGGCGATTTGGTATGTTGCACAGTGAAACTGAAGCAGTGCCTTCGTAGCCGTATGGGGAAGCCAAATTGCTACGTTGCGTCTTTCGGCTATCATGGCTTCAACACCAACAAGATAGAGCAGCACCATGAGCAAAAAGAAAACTAAACAAACCGAAGCTTCAAAAGAGCCAAAGGCCACAACTGAAGAATCGCAAAAGCCGCCAAAGTGTTTCGTCATGATGCCGATAAGCGACCAAGGCGACTATCCACCGGGTCACTTTGGACGTGTATATCGTCACCTGATAAAACCGGCTTGTGAGTTGGCAGGTGTAGAGCCGTATCGGGCTGACGACGTAAAGAACACCAACATCATCTTGATCGACATTTTGAGAAAGATCGTCGACTATCCGATTGCCATTTGCGACCTTCCCAAGACACGAACAATTGGGAAGTTTGCGAGACTGGCCCCTATACTTGATGAGGTGAAACCGTATTTAGTCGAAGCCCGCAAACGTGCCGTGGCAGATGAGGTTTACGTGTTCCCAACCATTCGCAAGGATGCAAATCCCGGCACTATGGCAAAAAAGATCGTTAAACGGGCCGGGCAGACCCCGTGGAAAAACTTCTTTAACTCCCTACGTGCGACGGCTGAGACTGATCTGATGGATAAATACGGCTTAAGGCGGGCCTGTCAGTGGGCCGGGAATTCGCCAACGACGGCAATGAGGACAATGAGGACCTACGCCTTAGTTAAGAACACAGACTTCGACGACGACCAAATGGGCCAAAACGCGGTAATCAAATCCGACGCCAAATCCAACGCCATCTTTGACGTTGACGCCAAATCCGACTCTGCACCGGCAAGCACAAGGGTGCAAAATACAACTAAAAATGCACCCAAGGGCGTACAAAACCCCTAAGGTGCATCAAAGTGGGCGTTGACGGACTTGAACCGCCGACCCTCTCGGTGTAAACGAGATGCTCTAGCCAACTGAGCTAAACGCCCTCTTAACGAGTCTCAAAAATGTATTTTGCGAACCGTTTTATGTCAATCGCCATTCAGGCACCAAATCTTCAAAGATTTCGGAAAGGAAATCCCAAAATATGGCTGAGCCCTGTCAAGAACTCGAAAAACCGCAATCTTGGCCCATCGCAAGCTCCGGATCCGGCGCCTGAGTGTAAGCCGAGTTAGATAAAAAAAATCGCTATAGATCCGCTGACCCAATGCCAATCTCATACGGCCTCGCACTAAAGATCATAACATCGAAAAACACTTAGCCAGCGTTGTTCAGGTCCAGGCAAACCAGGTTTTTGCCAATCCTTAAAACGAGACGACCGTTCACCAACGCAGGATGAGCCATGACCTCCTGATCCGACAGTTTCAGCCGGTCAACGATCTCCAACTTTCCGCCCTGGACAGCTGCCAAAAAAAGATTGGCTTCCAAAGTCGTTATCAAGACCCGACTTTCGCCGTCAGAAATGATGGACGAATAGACGGAAAACTCGTCGCCCTCCATTTTGGAGACCAAACTCAAGTCCGTTTTGTTCAAACAAAACACACCATCGTACACCCCACAAATCAGATCGCCGACAACGACAGGAGAATGGGTATCAGGTGCCATATCTTCAAAGACTGCATGCGGTTCTGGAATGATCGTTGCCCATTCGTCGAAAGCGTACAATCGGGATCCATTGTTCTCTGTGGTTAGAAAAAGATACTCCCCAACCATCATGGGGGTTGGCACATTGAAATCGCCATCCATTTCAGGCGTCACCGCCCATAACTCTTTTCCTTCCAACGACCAGCCACATATTCTTCGCTGGTCATATCCAACGATCTGCATGGTACCCTGCACTTCGGCAAGGATCATCGAAGAGTAGCCGGGGCTACTCCCTTCAATTTCCCAAACCAGCTCACCATCATCCAGATCAAGAGCGACCACAGCCGCTTCCTCGACACCGGGTTGAATAATCACAAGACGCTTTCGCACATTTTCAATCGTTGCATCCACGATCAAAGGCGATCCACAGAACCCCCAAGTTGGCAACTCCGCACCGTCGTCAAGCTGAAAGTTTCGTTCCCAGACGATTTCGCCATCTGCCAGATTCGCAACGACCAGATTGCCAAATGCGCCCTGCAGCAATACTTTGTCATCCACAAAAGATGCGGTTGCCCGCGGCGAGTTCCCGTAGTCAAGTTTCCCGAGTGCGGGATAGACAATTCGCCAAACTTCACGGCCATCCTCAAGATCGTGGCAGGTAAAAATATCTGACGTGTCTCTGAGGTTCCGTGACCCCACTACCACAAATTGCCCGTTGGATGAGATACCGCCGATCCCTTCCGAAGGCAATTCAACCTGCCAGGAGAAATCAGGGGAATCGGGCAACGAAGCCGGAAGTCGACTTGTGATTCCGTTCCGATGGGCGCCTCGCCATTGCGGCCATGCACCCAATTCTGGATCCTTAGACGCTACTTTTTTTTTGTAGTCGTCGTTTCAGTTTCAGCAGGCTCGCCCTTTTCACTTGCTTCAGAGAACGGCACAAATCCAGCCTGAGTCTCAAGTGCCTCGACAAGGCCTTCGTTATCGCCGGAAGACAGCAATGCACTGATGATCGATTTCTGCGAAGCAGTCGACAATTCAGCATTCAAAAACGCTGTTACGAAGGGCACTTCGCCAGAAATTCCGATGACCCGCAAATCACCTTTTTGGATAGTTCCACAACCAGCAAGCAAAGGTTCGGCGTAGCTGGAAATGACGGCTGCGGCCTTGATATCCTGATCCAGGTCAACCAGCTTGGTTGCTGCTTGACTGCAGGCCCCGGAAACCTCTGGTTCTTCAGGCAAAGTGATTCCATTGGTTTGGAGTAATTCCATTGGAGCTTTGGATTTCTCGTCACAATCTTGCGGGCCAAAAAAGATACGGTACCCCTGTAGATCGGCCACAGTAACTGCGGGATCGTTCTTGCGAACCACAATCAGGCCGGTTTGCATCACAGAACCGTCCTTGCCTGTCAATTGAGCAACGGGCTTCACTTCGACGTTAATTGCTTGACAGTTGTGCAACACGACGGAGTGTTTGCCGATAATGATATCGGGAGTGCGTTCCGTTTCCTCCAAAGCTGCCTGAATCGACTCGCCCCAAAAGACTTCTACCTTTCGGTGAGTCTGTTTCTCCAAGTACTCGCCCAGCGCCTCATATTTCCGCTGGGCATAGCCCTCAACGCAGTCACACGCCAATCGATCGCAGAGGGGATCCATGACGACCAGCGTCAAGGCTTTCTCGTCTTCGTTTTGCGCGAACACCGATGTACTTGCTAGACAAACAAACCAAGCACAAAGTGCAAATCGACAATAACGTATCATCACAAACTCACGTTCAAAATGGATTAAAAAACGCCTACTAATTCTCACCAGCGGTGGAATCTATCTTATCTTCTGACTTAACATCCTGAGTGGGCTTTTTGTTCAAAACACAAATTGTGTTTGAATCCTCGTGCTGGACATAATATCGATCCAAGTTGGTATCAAAACCAATCGCCACATGTTTACATCCGCCACCAATTTTTGCATCGCCGACATAGCCGATCAATTCACCGTCAGCGTTGAATCGTTTGATTTTGCCAACGCTGGACTCGGCGGTCAGATAATCCCCATTGGGGCAACAGAGTACATTCATTGGGTTGCAACAGCTCCCGAATCCTTGATTGTCTCCACTCAATCGTTCACCGAAACGGCTCAATTCGTTTCCTTCACGATCATAAACGGCAACGTTGTAATTCGTATTTTCAGCAACGGCAACGCGATCTTCAACCGCGTGAATGTCCATCTGCCCACAACAACCTCGCAGACCGTTCAAGACCTTTTCACCGTTTTCAATATCCTGGTCAAAGCGATAGACTTCGTAGCCAAACCCGGCTTGCGAGCTTGTGGCAACAAACAAATCTTTTTCAGTTACAGCGATCGCTGTAACTCTTGTTGATCGATTCAATTGGGCATCAACTTGCTCGTCCGAAACTTCGGAATTCTGTTCGAGATACGCCGCGGTGTCCTTGAGCTGTTTCTCAAGTCGTTTTAGTTTACGTGCATCTCGCTTTTTGAGCTCTTCCCCATCTTCGACCGACTCTTTGAGCTCATCGATTCGTTCTGTCAAACTTGCGATCTGCCTTTCGAAGGATTTTTTCAATTGCTTTTGCTGTTTGTCCAAATCGTCTCGTATCTTCTGCTTTAGTTTTTCGAGATCCACACCTGCTTGGTTGGGTGACTCGCATTTGGCAAGCAATTCTCCCGCCTCAGAAAGCTTATACACACTTCCACCGCCACCGACGAACATGTTGCCACTTTTATCAAGATCTAAAGCCGTCGGCAGAAACGAAAGCCCAAACTCCTTTAGCAATTCCAGCTCTGGAGAATACACCTGCACATACCCCGCGTAATCTGCCCCTTGGGTCTCCGTTTTGGCACCGCGACGAATATGCTTTCTCTGAGGTGACACGCACGCAACAATGTTGCCATTTTCCGATACTCGAAATGTACTTAGCAATGCGTCTTGTTCATTGATTTGAGGTGTGAACGTACTCGTTTGAACATGAGAACTCTTCAACGTCTCGTTCTCGGCGGAGCTCGTCTTGGCCTTCGTCGACACCGCATCGACGGAAGAACCACATTGACATTTCCCCTCTGGGCATTTCTCACAGGTGGCAATTTCAGAAGCGGCCGATTTGGCCGACTGTTGAGCGTGGCTCATTAGGCAACCGGCCGACGCAAAAATCAGCGAAACCGCAAAGCATATTCTTTTGAAACGTTTCATATCAACACGCCTGAAAGGTACAAATATCACAAAATTCCTCGAACACTGCACTCGCATAATAACGAACACCACTTTCCGAGTCGAGTGAATCCGTCCTGGTAGGCAAACAATCTCCTAATTGACAGCGTATTAGGTCATGCGCCAAAAACAAACTCGCTTCGTCAAGAATTTCTGTGGTTCTTCCAAACTCTCGAAATACGCTGGCTCACCCCTCGACGATATCACGGATTTGGGTTGTGACTTTCACAGTCCGATTCAACATTCATTGTAGGGAAGGCGTGATTCGCGCAATATATGTGCTGTCCAAAAAACAAAATTGACAACCAACATCGTAGAAAGATTGAATATGACTTGTCCCATTGCACCGGCTCGCATTCTCACGGCTGCATTAACCCTGGTCCTGCTGACCAATTCGTACGTTATGCTGGCGCAAGAAGGTGAGAATCATTGGCCTCAATTCCGTGGCGAAAATGGTGACGGTTCAACCACCGCTGAGCTGCCAGTCCAATGGACGATAGAAAATTACAAGTGGAGTGTCGAATTGCCTGGCAAAGGCTGGTCATCTCCTGTGTACGTCGATGGAAAGGCCTGGATGACGTCTGCTTTCGAAAAGAAAGCCACAGCCGAACAGATCGCAGAAAAACTTGCCGATGTCGAATTCGCCCAGATCAAAACTGCAGCTGCCTCAGTCGAGTTCCACGCACTGTGCGTCGACCTGGAAACCGGCTCCCTCCTTCACGACATCAACCTAGGCAAGTCTGATGATCCCCAGCCAATCAACCCGATGAATTCCTACGCCTCTCCGACGCCCGTCATTGCCGATGGAAAAGTCGTCTGCCATTTCGGCGCTCATGGCACCTGGTGCCTGGATGCAACGACGGGGGCCAAATTATGGGAAACAAAATTCCTCATCGACCACAGCGTTGGTCCGGGCAGCTCTCCTATTGTGGTTGACTCTCAAGTCATCTTTGTTTGTGATGGTCTCGACAAGCAGTACATTGCCGCAGTCGATCTGAAATCTGGCAAAGAGACCTGGCGAACCAGTCGGCCCCCAATCAAAGCCAACAATGGCGAATTCCGAAAGGCCTATTGCACTCCGATCGTCGGTGAAATTGGCGGCGAGAAACAGGTCATCGTGACCGGCGCGGACTGGATCTGCGGCTACGCCCCAAATGATGGACAAGAGATTTGGCGTCTAAACTACGGTAGAGGTTATTCGGTAACAGGTATGCCGGTCATGATTGGTGACCTGCTCGTTTTCGTCACTGGATACGACCTCAATCAAATCGTCGCATGCGTTCCAGAGGGAAAAGGACAGCTGGATTCATCGGTAATCAAATGGACGACGCGGAGTGCTCCCACCATGGCATCCATCGTCGTGCGAGACGGGATCATTTACTCGGCTAACGATCGTGGCATCCTGTCCGCCATCAATCCAGAAGATGGTTCCGTTATCAAACGTACTCGGACAATCGGAAACCTCTCGTCCTCTCCTTTGCTGGCCAACGGGAATCTTTATATCGCGAACCGCGATGGAATAATGGTTGTGGTTAGTTGCGACGAGAATCTAGAAAAACTTCATGAGTACAATTTTGAGTCTCCAGTTCTGGCCAGTCCAAGCCCCGTCGGCAACGATCTTTTGGTCCGTACTCAAAAAGGCTTGATTCGTATCTCATCAAAATAGCAAAGCAATGAAACCGCCCAACGTGAATAGATTCACCGCGGGCGGCGAGTTAGGGAAGAACTAACAATCGGTCGCTCGATGTCAGTCGTATAGTTCAACCAATATTGAACGGGATCGTCTAGAGCTGCCGATTCTCC
The DNA here is from genome assembly GCA_965224765.1 of Mariniblastus sp. GTDB lineage: Bacteria > Planctomycetota > Planctomycetia > Pirellulales > Pirellulaceae > CAZDBA01. The sequence continues at coordinate 101,078 of CBDDAC010000005.1, read as the reverse complement.
ATGCGAATCATTCGCCGTAAACTCTCGTCCACAATGAACGCATCGAATCTGTTTCCCTAAGTACATCAACTTGATCTGCACCGTGCGACAACAGGCGGGACAAGATTTCACAAAAAAGGTACTGGTCAAACTCATTTCAGCTCCCTAAATCCATACGTTCTGCTGAACCCGTAAAACATGTCAAAACGTTTTTGAGTCCTAAACCTTGGACTCAAGATGCTGGCTTATCAGACAAAGCATCATTCGGCTGACAGACCCGTTTTTATATCCGATCAGGCGATCCTATACAAATTTCTTGCGCCAATACACAGCCTCGCCAAGCGTGGGGGCGGGATCCTGCCATTAACTTTTTCGCCCCTGCTTGTTGCATGTGTTTTCCTGACTCAGAGGCGATTCTCCTCCGCAAGCAGATCGTTCGATTAACCCACGAACAACTCAACACACCTGCTAAGTGACTGACGTCTTTTCACCTGAAGTCGACAATGGAGGCTCGTCCTCATCGGCAGGGGAGTGTGGTGGCTCAGAACTGTCTTTCTTTCGCCCGGACGTCAGTATTCGACACGTTGGCTCCATCTGCGGGTTCGTCATCGGCAGCAATCGAGCAAACCAAAACTTCAACATCAGTACTAACTTTGATAACGTTTGCCACAATGTCTTGATGCGTAAAACGACCAACGACAGACGCTGCAAAAGAAATCCGTCCAAAGACCCGTCCGCTGGCGATCAATGGCACTTCTGACTGCCACTCCTCATGGGCATCATGTTTCCCTTGATTCAATCTGCGAGTTGCATGAAAGCTTTCGTGGATCCAAGGCGCATTGACATCTAACGTTATTTCATGGAGATCATTCTCGTCAGCGAATTCACAAAGCTGCTCCCATACCGATTGCCAATCTCGGTGCCCTTGAAGCTGCACGGTACTTTGCCGAATTCTCCGTGCAGAACCTGGAACCTTAAGAAACGAGCCCAGAACCCCCATCACACGCCGAGACACCAATTCGAACTCGGCGACACCAAAAATCCGCCCTACGATCAACACGGCAATGACGATCCCGATAGACGCGATTGCAAACTCACTTCGTCGAGTGAACAAAGAAAGTATGCCTCCTGTCGCAGTCGTAGAAGTCAAGAAAGCGACCCACAACAAACTAGCTCTTGGGCCGAGCCCTTTTTTGGCCATTGCGTGGTGAAGATGCCCCCGATCCGTGGTGTAAATGCTGCGCCCGGTAAGGCGTCGTCTCAATATCGCTGCACCTGTATCGATCAACGGAATCCCCAACAGCGCGATTGGAGCAAAAAATGCGTAAGCCGATACCTGCTTGAATTGGCAACGGATTGAGATCGCGGCAATCACAAATCCGATCAGCATACTTCCCGCATCCCCCAAAAAGACTTTGGCGGGTGGAAAGTTATATCGAAGAAAACCCAACAAGGCGCCAGCGAACGCGATACAAATCACGCTGTCCAGGTCGTGACCGCCGTAAACCGCCATAATCGAAAGCGAAATAAACACGACGATTCCGACGGTTGAAGCAAAACCATCAGCACCATCGAGCAAATTCACCGAGTTGATTGCCGCCAATACCCACGCGTATACAACCAGGAACCAAAAAACGCCGAATTGAATCGAAACAGTGGAAAACTCGACCTCGTAAAAACGATATCCAAACAGTATCAATACCGTAGCCGCAATGATCTGTCCAATGAGTTTCTGCCGCCCTCGCAATGAAAATCGATCGTCAAGGACACCGACACCCAAGATGACCAAACTGCCAAGCAAGAGCCCCAACAACTCGACGGTGTCTTCTGGGTGAAACTCAATAGGACATAAAAACACGGCGCAAAGAAATCCCACCAACGCTCCAATGGCAACCGTCAATCCACCGATCAACGGAACCACATCTTGATGGAGCTTGCGCTGCTTATCTGGGTGATCGACCAGCCCCACCCATCGCGCAAAAACAGAAAATGCCGGCAAAAGAAAAAGGACGAACGAAACAGAAATGGCAAATGCAATCAGTAATGAATTCATGACTTGGCCATCCTAAGAGTTGTTCCGCAAAAGATACGATGGATATCCCGCTTGAGTTCAGCTCCCTCTTCAGAAATGTCTTTTTCGTCGATTTTCTTTTGAATCCTATCCAATAGTTTCAAATATCTGCCCGAGCGACCATTGATGAGCAACAAGTTTTTGGCATGCGATTTGGCTTCCAGCAACCGATCATTCTTAAAAAGTGCCTCCGCCAACCGCAAACGTACACTTAGTTCGTTTGGATTACTGCGTGTGGCCGATTCCAAAAACTCAATGCCGACATCCGAATCGCCCAACTCAAAATTGATATCCGATTTGAGAATCAAACTTTTTGAATCGGAAAGTGAGATATCGCTAAGCATTCGATTCGCTCGTTCCAACACTTCCCTTTTGAGTCGAGCATCCTTTCTCAAATAATTTTTTGCAAACACAAACAATTGATTTGGATCGTCTCCAATCACCTTTTCAGCAATCAACCGGTCCTCAAGCGGAACGACTTGTCTGCTCGATCGGCCCGTCGCGATATCAAGCACATCAGTGAACGATTTGGGACTCAAGGTCAAATAGTGATTCAAGTGTTTCGCTGCCGATGCGGCATCCCCTTGTTGCAAGAACACCAATGCTGCGGAAAACCGAAAACTGGGATTCTGCGGACTCAACTCAACCGCCTTTTCCAATTCGATTTTTGCTTTTTCAAAATCCTGCAAAATACTGCTCAACAAACCAACCATTAATTGCGTTCTTGGTTGCAAGGGTGTCCTTTTTTGACTTGTACGGAAATAGATCAATGCCTGAGGCAGATCAATCTGGCAAAACTCCTGAGCCTTAAACCGACTCAAAAGCACCTGATCATTCTGACTCTTTCGAGCCGCAATGTACTCGTGAATGCGAACCAAGCCCGTCAAATTCCATAGATTTTTGTCAACTTGCGTCTGTTCTTCGCCGGACAATTCTGCCACGGAACTATTGGCCCTGATCAACTCCAAGTATCGCATTCGAGCTCGGTGAACATACAAATCACCCATCAAATTGAGCCCCCCAATAGTTGGAGACTTATTAACCAGCGGTGCAAGACGTTGAATGTCCTGTTCTGTTTCCTCCAGGTCGACCGACAGCGGTTCGCGCAGGCTCGAAACGATTGGTTTCACTTCGTCGTAGACTGCAGCCCGGTTATACAAATCGTATACGACGAAAATACTAAACAAAAAGACGCTAAGAATAATTGCTTGTGTCAAAACTGACGGGCATTGAAATTGCAACCAGGATTTTTGTTTCAATCTGGCAGCAAGTGAATGGGCTTGGTATCCCACGACCCCAACTCCCGCAGCAAACAAAACCATATTTGCCGGAATGTACCATCCAAAATCAAAAATCGCCGAAACCGCCTGCCCCATGAGAAGACATGCACCAAACAGTCCGGCGCCAATCGTCACGCCGGAACTACCACGCTTCAACAAAAAGATCACGTACCAAAAGGCGACAACCAACGCGCATACCAAAAGGGTCAATCCGGGGATTCCAGCTTCAACAAGCGACTGGACGTATTGGTTCTCCGCATGCTCGAATAGCATGCGTTCCGGGTCCGTTCGGTAAAGCCGGTGAACGGAACGATAGGAGCCTAGCCCAGACCCTAACCACCCATTCTCAAACGCCGCCGGAAGCGTATCTCTCCAAGTGTCGAGCCGTGCATCGGCTGAACTTTCACTCAGGGTGTCAATTCTCTCAAACCGCTTGACCACATCGCCTGCGAATCCGATCCAACTTACAAGCAGGATGACCATCAACGCGACGGGCGCCATCAACAACCCTGCGAACTTAGGTTTCCGCGTCAGATTGTAAATCAGCGAACCGCCAATCCAGGCAGCCAAAAGAGCGATAACACCTCCCCGTGAGAGAGACGCGACAACTCCAATCGAAACAAAAACACTAGCGGCAAGAACGGCCAACCGCTTGGCATCCAGATTCGCGACGAAGATCCCCAGATGGGTTTTCGCCTGCCGCCAAACTGGAATTTCATCGCTAACAATTTGGTGAGGCCGTGAGGTATGTTTTTTGGTCATCAATAACAGCAGCAGCCCAGCACCCGCCGAAAAACACATTACCAAATAACCTGCGGCATTGTTTCGACATACAAAGGGCCCAAAAGGCGAGCCACCTTGAGTCAGCTCAATTTCCCAAAATAACTTTCCGTTAAAGCGAAATTTTTGCACCAACCCAAATGCCGTCAATGCGACCCCGTTGATCAAAATCACACTCAAAAATGTTGCCAAGTGTTGGGAGGTTCGAAAATATCGACTTCCCAAAAGCAAACACGTCAGCGCAATGATCAACAGTCGTAGCTGATACCAAGTACCCTCAATATCCAAAGTCAAACGGACCGGTGAGCCGGCGACCGACTGTCCATATTTTTCATTGATTTCAACCTGTCTTCCAGCGACGATATTTGAGACGCTCTCGGGAAGTTCAAGCGTTTGCAAAAATCCGATTGCGATTCCCAACAGAACAAACACGACAACGTAGGGAACAATCTGTCGTCGCCCCGCTGTCAGGCCGCTTTCAATCCACCAACTCGCCAAACCAATCAGCAAGACAGCCGCCAAGATAAGTTGGGCACCTGGAGTAACCGATGCGATCATCCATGGCGAAACACAGAGAACCAAAAGAAGACTTAGTCGAGCAAGCCAGGCAAAAAACGCCGACAGACCTTCTTCGGAAGTCTCCTTGGATGCACGTGGAGGTTGCTTTCGTTCACTCTGGCTGGCCAGAGTATCCTGCAGTGTGATTTTTTTTGGACGTTCAGCCATATCGACGATTTATTTCCTGCGACTGTAAAACAGATTACCTAAGCCCCAGAAGAGGGAAGGCCTCAGAATTTGCCCGCGTATTTATTGGCGGTAGTTTTCTAGCTTAAATTCGAAAAACTGGAGTCGCTATGCTAAGACTGCCTTAATTCGGTGTAAAGGCACTGGTGCGATGGTTTTCTCAACTCAAAGGCCAAATAACCGTTGAATTCAGAACACGTTTTGCCAAGGGACAGCTTGGCTTGAATGGGCGTTTCGCTCGAAAAACGAGCAAATGCACCGGAGATCATTCGCTGCTTTGACCACGGGCTGGCAGCGAATACGTATAAAGAACGATAATTGCTCCAGTGGCCAGCAGACTCCATGGCATCCAATCTTTCGTTTGGACCACTCGATTAGGACCATTATTCGGCCGTTGAACGTTGCCTGAATAGCCCACTTGCTGAAACGGAGAACCCATCTGACTGGGCGATCCACCTTTGATAATTCGAGGTATTTTCCGCCCATCGGCCATCAAATACTTGTCCACAACGAGAGTTTCCCCCCCCAGAATCAACGAAAAAATACCCAAAGCCAAAAAAAGCGATCGCCACATTACCCTGATCATCCATTTGGAAACACGTTTGTCGTAGCTCATATCGTCCAATCAACACGGGCCGAACTACTCCATTTGTCAAATCTAAGCCTGTGAGGTTTTTGCCGAACGAAACAGGCAACAAAGCGAATCAGCCCGCATAACTGGACCAACGGTGTGTACATAATGGGGAAACCTATTCATACTATCTGTACACAAAAAATCTACGAAGCAAGGCAAATTTGAGATGCCAACAACTGAAAATCCGAGTTTGATGCCTACACAAGAGAATAAGACAAAACACATCCTCGTGGTTGATGACGACCGAGAAGTAACGGACCTACTGGAAAATGTCTTATCCAGACAAGGCTACAAGGTTTCTGTAGCGTTAGATGGCAATCTGGGAATTGCCAACGCCTTGGCACGACAACCTGATCTCATCATCTTGGATATGATGATGCCCAAAAGAAGTGGGTTTCTCGTTCTTGAGCACCTACGATCAACTGATGCTCCGGCGATTCCCGTCATCATGATTACTGCCAACGAAGGCCGGAGACACCAGCAGTACGCAGAAATCTTGGGAGTCGTCGCCTATTTCCACAAACCATTCGTAATCGATAACTTGCTACACAAGATCGATGATGTCCTGAGTCTGGACAAAGATTAGCTCCCCCCCACAAGATCGTTGGGGAAGAATAACTACTTCCCTACATCACGGGTTTCTGAAGGACCGAGCTTACTCGCCTTTTCATTTTCTCGTTTGATGGCGTTGTAAACTTCCTGTCGGTGAACGGGAATTTCCTGTGGTGCGTCGATTCCGAGTCGAACTTTGTCGCCTCGAATATCCACGATCGTAATCATCACGTCGTCTCCGATCATGATGCTTTCGTCTCGATGTCTTGATAAAACCAGCATCCCGGCTCCCTCGGTTTTCTTGAATTGCCCAAATCAACTTCAAATGACTATCTGGAATTAGGCAATCCTTTGCCAAGCAACACCCGCCAGCTCGCTAGCGAAATGCATGCAAGCAGTTTATCGGCTTAAGAATCTGTAAAGGTCAGAAACGAAATTAAGACGAGGGTTGAAACGACCGTTACGAATATTGGCCCGCGATTGAATAGAATTTGCGGGTTCTTCGGGGCACCTGAGTTTGGCATTTGCCTGTAGATGATGTGAATACCTTCAGCTCAAGTCCCCCAATGGCGTGGCGATTAAGCGCTGCGACGGAGGCTGATTGGAAGTGTGGCAAGTTCGTACTGAGTGGGCTGCTCATCGACGGTCACGATCTGACAGCCGATACGGCGATCCAGGTTGATGACGATGGGCGCGCGCAGATTCAATGTCAACACATCGTTGTCACGACCAACGACACCCAGTACATAAGCTTGCTCAACGGATGCAAGCTGTAGTCGTTCGATCTCTTGGGGTTCCAATCGGACCTGATAATCGTTCAAAAACCTTCGAGGAGAAACGACTGGCAACGCGATATTGGGCTTTTGCATGCTTTGCAGCCATCCCACAGACGCATTTTGGCCGTCGGCAAGAAGCACCCAATGACGGCAGCTCTCAAATCCAATCAAACCGTCACGGAAGAACAAAATGTCTTCGGGTTCAATATCTATCTTACCAAATCTTGTTGTATGAATGTTCATGGCCTACCTTGCCCTGATTGCGCGCGCACATTTCGCTATTTACGCATCGGCATGGGGCGGTCAGCAAATCCAGTAAATCTACGAGAGTAGAGCGTGGTTTGCTGATTGTATTGAATTTTACCCTCAATCTTCACCTCGACAGGGCACTTCGGCGCCTTTACTATTGAACTATCGTTCCGCCCCGCTAGCTGGCTCGTTCCAGATACAAGGCCTCTCTCATGGGAAACTCAATCACGCGCATTGTCGTTTTGATACTGATTGCTGTGTTCTGCAATCCAGGCAGTACCTTGGCGCTTCAGGATGGTCAAGAGTCCGAGCAACCCAATATTCCGCAGCTGATTCGAGAGCTGGAAAGTCGCACATTTGCGGCGCGTGAAAAAGCAACTCAACAACTGGTTGATGCAGGCGGTGCCACACTTCGCCCGCTCGCCAGAAATCTTGGTTCTTCCTCACCGGAAGTTGTCTATCGAAGTCGAAAGATCATTGAGCAAATTGCCAAGTCGGGTGATGAAACGACGTTTCTCAAGTCGGCAGGCGTGCTCAAACTGGTGATGTTTGGGACACTGGAACAGCACTATGACTATATGAGGCAGCTCGAAGAAGACTGGAAACAGGGCCGCACAAAAATTGCTGCCAAGACGCTGCAGGAGGCAGGTGCAGTTGTAACGCTCGCCGAAGAATGGAATTTGCAGAACGGTGGCTTTGCCAATCCACTGCGACTGTCACGGGTTTCTCACCCTCAAAATCTTTCGGGAAAACCCGTATCCAAACCGCTGCCCAAACTCTCCACTGCTGATTTCCGAAAGGCGATCGATCAAATCCTTGTCGGATCAATCGATCAAAATCGCAAGCTCGTTTTCGGGAGTGGAGACCCTTCTGAGCGTGGCTCGGCCAGAAAACAAATGTTGACTCAGCTCAATGATCAACGAGTGTGGAGAAATCGAGAGAACTTTCGAAGAAACGGCCCCCTTGGAAACATCGGAAATTCAGCTTCGTTTGATGCAAACTGGCAAGGCGACGACCAGATGTTTGCTCAACTCATTTCCGTCGAAAATTTAACTGAGTTGAAGCTAAAAGAATTTGAAATCAACGAAACTCGCATCAAGATTTTGCAGCGACTCTCCGACCTGGATACGATCGAGTTGGAAAATTGCACAATTGGCAAAGAGGAATTGATTGAGTTATCTGAATTAACATCCGTCTCTCACTTCAAGATCTCAAAACAAACCAATGCTGTTGAAATCCTGAAAAAAATTCAGGAGATTCCCAATCTACGCGGAATTGAGATTGCTGATTGCGACTTCAAGAACAATGAACTGGGGGAACTCGCCCGCTGCGATACCCTGGTCCAGATCTTGCTTACTGGCCTGGAAGTTCCTGCAGAAACGCTAAATAAGATCGGCCGCCTGAAACGACTTCGCTATTTGAGCATGAAATCATGCACGTTTGATATTGAGGCATTCCAAGCTCTGAAAAAGCAACGAAGTAATGTCAACTTTTCCACCGTCGCGAGAGCCTTTCTCGGTGTACGTGGCCCTGTTGATTTTGGGGACGCTGAATTTGAATGCAAGATTTCCGAAGTGATCCCAGGATCAGGCGCTGAAAAAGCTGGCGTGATCGTTGGAGATGTGATCACGAAAATCAACGAGTACGAAATCGAAGTTTTCAATGACCTGGTGCTGTACATCAGCCAACACGACATCGGTGATGGTCTGTCGCTTGAAGTCATTCGCGATGGAAAAAAACTTAAACTCTCCGCGGAACTCGGTGAACGCGACGATTCCGTTCAGTAACATCGCGATGATTTCTTGCCAACGCGTATGCTTCAATCTGGCCAAGCGAAGACAAGACCTCACTCATTCGCGAACCTCAAAGTACAAACGTGACGATTGCGACCGAAGAGGCCTCGCAACGTTCGTTGGCTAGGCAACGAACGCCAAATAATAAAATATCCAACCCGTCACTGCGGTCATCACCATAAACACCGCGGCAACCCGGCCCCAGATTCGATGCCGGCGATTGTATTCACCCACTTGGAAACTCGTTCGAAATCTCGACAACCCAAACCAGATCACGCCACCCCAGACAAAAGGCGTTGGGATCGCAAACATCAAATGAATCCAAAGGCTCCAATTGACCACACCCGACTCAAAGTAGGGTGAAGGCTTTGCCATTTCACGCCAACCATTCATCCGAATGTCGACTTCGAAACCAATCAACGTAATCAGCAAAACAATCGCCGTAATCAATTGAATCGATCGATGAAGCTTTGGATTCTGTTTCTTGCGAACCTGATAAACACTCAGCCCCAATGCAATCAACACCAATACCATCGCAACAACTACAAAATCCAAAGTTGCACTTGCTCGATTTGGAAGAAATCCGGCAGCAAGTACAGTTGAAAAGTTCGTCACACAATTGCCTGTGAAAAAGTAAACGAGGATGCCCTCCATTTGGAGTCGATTGAGCTTATCAAATCGTTACTCAAGTCGAAACCTTTATCGCCTGACAAAGTCGCAAGAGTGATAACGCGACTACGAAACCGCTGAAAAAACCAACCAACGCCTCGGCCCAGCCGCTTTTGCCGTCCTTCCTCGAACAGAAAGAACTCCTCATTTCGGTCAAAATTCGAAATCCATACAAAACACTAATGGACATATCGAGATTTCTCGATACATTTATTTGGAGGAGTTAAAATGAACCGACCAAGAAAAACAAAACCACTTGATTTAGAAGCTTTGACGCTGGCGGCGGAATGCCTGAAGGCTCTTGCGCATCCACATCGATTGCAAATCGTTCAGTTACTGTTGTCTGGCAAACAACTGTCCGTCAACGAAATTGCTGAGCATTGCGAACTGAATCAACCTACGACTTCGGATCATTTGCGGTTGATGCAACGATGCGGATTTTTGAAAAATCAGCGAAGCGGTCGAACGGTCTTCTACTCAGTCGCTGAGCCTCACTTGGCGGACATCCTGGCTTGCATCCAAAATCGCTTTGGCTAAATGCATTTTTTTCCACCAACACATCTAAATATCGAGATACTTAGTTGTCCAGTCAAACAAGGAGAATTTTCATGTTGCTCAAGTACTTCTAAGACCAGGCCCTTGCCCACGCGTCGTATCTGGTGGGATGCCAGAAAACAGGCCAAGCAATTCTTATCGATCCCGACCGCAACATCGAGCATTACTTGAAGGTCGCTGAACGTGAGAGCATGAAGATTATCGCAACCGCAGAAACTCACATCCACGCAGACTACGTTTCGGGAAGTCGTGAACTGGCAGAGAAAGTCGGTGCAAAAATATATGTATCCGATGAAGGCCCCGCAGATTGGAAATACGCCTACGTCAAAGACTACAATCACCAATTGCTCAAGGAAGGAAACGAAATTTCGATCGGAAACATCAAATTTCAAGTCATGCATACACCAGGGCATACCCCCGAAAGCATCTCATTATTTCTTACCGACTTGGGTGGCGGAGCGGACCGACCGATGGGTCTGTTCACTGGAGATTTCGTTTTCGTCGGCTCCACCGGACGTCCCGACTTGCTGGAAGAAGCCGCTGGCCAAGTGGGAACCGCCGAACCAGGAGCTCGCGACCTTTTCCAGTCAATCCATAGGTTCCGCGAGTTGCCGGACTACCTGCAAATCTGGCCATCGCACGGTGCCGGAAGCGCTTGCGGAAAGGCGCTGGGCGCGATTCCGTCCAGTACCGTCGGTTACGAGAAACGATTCAACGAAGCACTACAGTTTCAATCGGAAAATGAATTCGTTGAATACATCCTCAAAGATCAACCCGAGGCTCCCCCGTATTTTGCCTTGATGAAGCATGTGAACAAGCACGGCCCTCAGGTGATCGGTAGCGATGCTTTGCCTCAAAAGTTGAAGACCAGCGAACTCAACAGCGCAATCGATCAACCAATGGTGCTCGATATCCGACCTTCCCACTCCTTTGCGGAGAAGCACGTTCCAGGCACCATCAACATCCCAGTAAAATACATTGCAAGAGATGGAGGCTGGTTTATCAATTATGAACAGCCGCTGTATCTAATTGGTGGGGAGGCGATGCTCGATGAAGCAGTTCGAACCCTTCGAGAAATCGGCGTCAATTCCATCGCTGGCTATTTTGATTTCGAAGACATCGTTCAGGAAAACCTGGCAACCGAATCCTATCCTTACCAAACACCGGAAACGCTCGCTTCCCAAATCGAAAACGGTGAAGTTCAATTGATCGATGTTAGGCGCCGAACGGAATGGAACGAAGGGCACATTCCTCAAGCGATTTATTCGTTTCTTGGAAAGCTAATGTCAGGTATCAACGATTTCGAAAGCGACAAACCAATCGTCTTTCAATGTCGCACGGGAGCCCGCTCGGCAGTCGCATGCAGTTTGGCTCAGGCGGCCGGATTCAAAAATGTGATCAATTTGGACGGCGGTATCGTGCAGTGGGAAAGAAACAACTATCCGATCGTGACCGACCAGACAGAGGAAGTTGGATGAGGCATTGCAAATAGATCCTGCTAGTGGTCACTAGCATCCGATTACCTTCCAAACCTTCACCAAACGCAGCCAAAACTGTCGAGGAAATCTTGTGGAATTCATAATGCAACCGTGGCCGTGGTGGTTTTCGGGAGTCCTGATTGGAACGACGGTTCCCTTGATGTACTTCTTGACAGGGCAGGGGTTTGGCATCTCCACCAGCTTTCAACAAATCAATTCGATGTGTTCCCCCAACTCTAAGCTCCCCTATTTGAGAGACTTCGATCAACGCAAAGGCCTTTGGACGTTGGTCTTTGCCATTGGAATCGCCGCAGGAGGTCTCATTGCCAACCACTGGCTTTCCTCAGAGCCGATCGAATTCCTTCCAGAGTCCTATACCGGCATCGGTGGCGCAATTCGTCTTTTGATCGGCGGAACTCTGATCGGATTCGGAACTCGATACGCAGGTGGCTGTACCTCGGGACACGCGATCACCGGGATTGCCAACCTGAATTGGCCAAGCCTTGTCGCAACGATTTTCTTTTTTGTGGGCGGCCTCGGAGTGACTTGGGGGCTGGGAAGTTTGATTTTCTGAAAGCCTCTTCAATCGGCAAGCAATCACGCACTTCTAGAGAAAAACGCATGACATCAGTCGAATCAACAGATCAAGCTAAAATGAACAGCAGCCAACAACCGAAAGAAGGTGTCTCAACACTGACACTGGCAATGGCGTTGCTGATGGGAACCTACTTTGGCATTGTCTTAACCAAATCTGAAGTCGTGCGTTGGCAACGCGTCCACGACATGTTCCTGTTCAAAGAACCTCACATGTATTTGATTATCGGGGTAGGCATCGGAATTGCAATGCTCTCGATGTTAATCATCAAAAGGACCAATGCGAAGTCGATTGAGCGAAAGCCAATCGTCTACCGCCCCAAACCATTCCACAAAGGCATCATGATCGGTGGCACCATCTTTGGTGCGGGCTGGGCCATTGCAGGAGCATGCCCCGGTCCAATCTACGCACAAATCGGTGCAGGGGCCTGGATGGGCTGGATCACTTTGGCCGGCGCTCTGCTCGGCACGTATATCTATGCGGCGAGCAAATCGCGTCTTCCTCATTAGCTATTTTCCTAGGGATCAAATCATGGGCCAACGTTTCAGCCGCTCAAATCGAAAACGTTTTCGCGTTGGGCGATGCCAGCAACCTGCCGACCTCAAAGACCGGCGCAGCGATTCGCAAACAAGCCCCAACGGTGGCAGCAAATCTTGCCGCATTGATTGAGGGTGATTCCATGCCAAAAACCTACAACGGTTACACGTCGTGTCCCTTAGTCACCGGGTACGGCCGTTTGATTCTGGCGGAGTTTGATTACGACAAAAACCCAGATGAAACATTCTGGTTTGACCAGAGCAAGGAGCGCTACAGCATGTACTTATTGAAAAAAATTGGTCTCCCGATCCTTTACTGGTCCGGCATTCTCAAAGGGCGCGCTTAACTTTCGGCCAATTGAATCATTTCCCAACGAACCTTGACTTGCTGGTTCTGTCCGGGAAGCACACAATGGGTCAGCCGACTTTGAAAACACGGCCCGAAAATCGCTGACTCCGCCGCCGAGAGTGGTTTCAAGTTTCGTCTGCCATCGCGTTCACCTATGGGGCTCAACGTCTATGCCGAGTGCAGAAGACTACATATTCTGGTCCATCGTTCTTGCAATCGTTTCGATTGTTGGATTGGCAATTTCAATCTGGGTAACGATTCATGCAGTGCTTTACAAACGAGATGGAACCGCTGTCATTGGGTGGGTTGGGTTGGCTTGGCTGGCACCATTCATTGGCGGTTTTGTGTATCTCTGTTTTGGGATCAACCGCATTCAGCGCAAAGCCGCTTCGCTTCAAATCCGAAAAACGAATGAATTGTTTGCGTCGATAGATATCACTCCATCTCAACAACAACAGATCGACCAGGTCATCGTTGATTTCCCCAACTTGGTTGGCTTGGCGACCGCGGTACAAAAGGTGACAAAAACCCAGTTGGTTCCCGGGAATCAAATTGAAGCGCTTGCGGACGGTGACGAAGCCTACCCTGCGATGCTTGCTGCGATCGAGTCCGCTAAAGTCTCCGTTTCGCTGTTGAGTTACATTTTTGACAACGACAACACGGGGGCGAAGTTCGTTACGGCGCTCGCCAACGCCAAATCGCGAGGCGTGGAGATTCGTGTCCTTGTTGACGGAGTTGGAGCCGGATACAGTCGCCCCCAAATTTTTCAACTTCTCGCCGAGGCAAAGATTCAAAGCGCGAGATTCTTGCCCACTCGATTGCCGAGAATCCCGACAACCGCAAACATGCGAAACCATCGCAAGCTGCTTGTTGTCGATGGAAAAATTGGCTTCACAGGCGGGACGAATATTCGTGACGGACATTGCGTTGAGCTCAAGCCAAAATTCCCGGTCAAATGTTTGCATTTCAAAATCACGGGCCCCGTCGTTTCGCAGCTTCAACGCGTATTCGCCGTCGACTGGGCCTTTGCGACTGAAGAAGTCCTTTCAGGTGATGCCTGGTTCCCCAAGTTAAGCAACCACGGAGATACATGGGCGCGGGGGATTGAGCATGGTCCTGACGAAAGCTTTGAGCGACTACTGGACGTTTTGGTCGCGGCAATCGCGAGTGCTCGCCAGAGTGTTCGCATTGTGACACCTTACTTCCTGCCGAGGGAGTCACTCATTTCCGCGCTGACATCAGCGGCTCTTCGGGGAGTTCAGGTGGAAATTTACATCCCGGAGAAAAACAACATTGCCATGGTTCAATGGGCGTGCATGGCTCAGCTTTGGAGAGTTTTGGAGAAAGGATGTCAAGTCTATTCGACATCGCCTCCCTTTGATCACACCAAGCTCATGGTCGTCGACAATCACTGGAGTCTGTTGGGATCGACCAACTGGGATCCAAGAAGCCTTCGCTTGAACTTCGAGTTCAATCTGGAGTGCTACGACCCGAAACTGGCAAGTCAATTCCACGAGATGATTGACGCAATATCGAGCGACTCGACTCCGATCACGATGTTAACAATAAATTCCCGATCATTTCTTGTCCGAGTACGTGACGGACTTGCCCGCTTATTTATCCCTTTTTTGTAGTGTTGGCCGGCAGCACCGATTTCATTAGCAGATCCTGCAATGAGAATACTTGAAATTCTCCGGACAAGACGCAGGCACCGTTGACAACCGAAACCCAATCGCGATCATCTAGGATATCAAGCGGGTTTCAAAAGGTGATTTTGAACCGTGGCAAAACGAATGAATGTATTGGTTTTGCCCGAGTGGCGGAATTGGCAGACGCTCAGGATTTAAAATCCTGTGTCCATTAGGACGTGTGGGTTCGAGTCCCACCTCGGGTACTACGGTTTTCACCGCCTCAAATTGCCAGAATCGAAAAAACGAACTCCCCATCTCAAATCGGATAATCCTGATTTGGGGACAAATTTGGGGACAACATTGGCTTAACGTTGCTTTTGAATCGCTAGTTCTTTTAATCCTCGGATTGGAGAATTAGCTCATGGCATCTCTCGAAACACGCAACGGAAGTTTCCGAATTGTCTTCCGCTTGGAAGGACAAAAGTTCGCAAAGACTTTGGACACAAGAAGTCCGAAGGCAGCTCAAATGAAGCTGACTCAGTTGGAGCACAAGCTTGAACGATATAGCCTTGGGGCTCTTGTTATTCCGGCAGGATGCGACCCAATAGAGTTCTTATTGAACGGTGCAAAAAAACGGAAGACTCAGCAGGTACGGAAGAAGTACGGCAGCTCAGTTACAATCAAGCAGGCATGGAATGTTTTCAAGGACTCGCTGCCCGACAATACACTTGAGCAGAATACCCTTGACGGGATGAAAACTCACGTAGGGCATCTTGGACGACTAATAGGGGAAATTGTCAAGCTTCAGGATATCGACAAACCTTGCTTGCAGAGATATGTAGACCGTCGCTCCAAGGAACCGGGCCGATATGGTCGCACAATCAGCGTTCAAACGATTAAAAAAGAACTACGGACTTTCTCCACGATTTGGAACTGGATGATGGAGGAGGAGTTCGTTTCACACGTTTTTCCCAGCAAGAAACTTCGCTATCCAAAGTTTCACGAAAAGCCGCCGTTCCAAACGTGGCAGCAAATCGAAACACGTGTAAAACGTGGTGGACTATCTAAGCACCAAATTCGCGAGCTTTGGGATTGCTTGTTTCTCAATGTAATGCAAGTAAAAGCAGCTTTGACGCATGCAAGGCAAACAGCACGTCAGTCGGTAATCTACCCGATGCTGTGCTTTGCTGCGTACACTGGTGCCCGTCGTAGCGAAATCCTGAGATCAGAGATTGATGATATTGATTTCACATCGTCTGTCATCACTATTCGTGAAAAGAAACGTGTTCGTGGCAAACTTTCGACACGAACCGTACCAATGCAAATGGAGCTACGGCGTGTATTAAAGGCTTGGCTAAAAAAACACCCGGGTTCTAATTTCACGTTTGCTGACTTAAAACCCGGCGATGCTGATGCCTCCCCTATCACCAATGACCAAGCAGCTCACTTCTTTGAGCAGACATTCAGCAACAGCAAGTGGAAAGCTCTTCATGGCTGGCACTTGTTCCGCCATTCTTTTTGTAGCAATTGTGCAGCAGTTGGAATTGAGCAACGAATTATTAACGATTGGGTGGGCCACCAGACTAACGAAATGGTTCGACGCTATCGGCATCTATTCCCAAGTCGCCAAAAAGAAGCAATCGAGAAAGTTTTTGCTTAAAGCCTACAGGTCTTCATTTTCTTTTATCAGCGTGTTGACGGTGCGGGCCCATTTTTTCTCAAGAAAGAAAAATTTTGCAAGAAACTTCATCACTAAGTTGGTCGTTGGATACTGATACAAAATTTTCAAATCCAAGTTGGTGGAACTGGCTGATTTGGGAATTCAAGTTCTTGGATTTCCGTGCAACATAGACTGATCTACCATCGGCACGGAGCTTATTGGCTATTGTTGTGATGAATTTTTTAGTGCAATTTTTCTCATATACGACGAGTAATTTTTCATCGTTACATTTAAGTGCAAGGTTTTTGTCTTCTAAGATTGTAATAATTCTCTCAAATCCAATCGAAAATCCGCATGCCGCTCCAGACTGTCCGCCGAACGACCTAATCATGTTGTCGTACCTTCCCCCTCCGGCGATGGAAAACGGGTAATCTTCGAATTGAATTTCGAAAATTTGTCCGGTGTAATACCCCATTCCACGAACCAAAGTTGGGTCGAACACAATTTCGAAATTACGGTTCTTGGCAAAGCTCGCGACACATTCCAACGTCGAATTAAGTTCCTCAACCACACTGGAAGACAGATTGCTGCCAAAATCCTGAGGCGTTGAGTTTTTCAAATCAACTAGGGGCGAAAGTAACTTATCAATATCTTTGTCATTAAAACCTTTAGCTACGAGTTCGTTTCTAACGCCAGAAACTTCTACTTTGTCAATCTTATCCAGCGTAATTAATATAGAACCAACGTCATTGGGTTCGAATCCCGAATCAAGTACCATCGCGTTCAACAACCGACGGTCGTTGATTCTCACCTTAAACCCGCAAAGGCCAAGTCCCTCCAATGCCTCTGAAGTAGCATTTATCAGTTCAATTTCCGCCAAATTACTAGATTCACCAATAATGTCTGCATCACATTGGAAGAATTCCCGAAACCTACCTTTTTGTGGCCTTTCAGCACGCCAGACAGGGCCGAATTGTAAACTGCGAAAAACTGTTGGAATTTCGCTTGAACTGTTTGCAACAAATCGAGACAACGGAACTGTCAAATCATAACGCAGCCCCAAGTCACAATAGTTGCCGGAGTTGTTGTCTAACTCCCTCTTAAGTTTGTCACCACGCTTCATGATTTGAAAAACAAGGGATTCGTTCTCGCCACCTTCTCCGCTACTAAGGTTCTGAATACTTTCGATAGCAGGCGTTTCAATTCGCAAGAATCCATATTTTCGAAAAACACTAGCTAGCTTTTCTATAGTTTTGGCACGAAGTTCTGCTTGTTTTGGCAAAATATCTCTTGTGCCTCTGGCAGGTTTACTTGATTTCTTTCGGGAGGTCATAATTTTTCAAATGTCTTTTTGAAGCGTATGCTTGTGCTGAAGCTTTGTCAATTCTTTCGCTGGTAAGGATATCAAAAGAAGTGCCTGACGACAGGGCCGAACCAACAGCTGATAAATATGCCTGAGTTTTTGCTCCAGCATTTGACGTTGGCACTCTCAAAACGCGTGTATCGTCATGATCGATGTCAAAATTGAGAGTAATTGTTTTTTTCTTTCCAAAAAGATTGCAGGCCTCTAACATTTCAACAACTCGCTCTACGCCAAACGCAAATCCAGTTGATGGGATAGCTTTGATGCTAGTCGAGCTGGAAAAACACTTGACCAACCTGTCAAATCTTCCTCCCCCAGCAATTTCGATGAAATCTCCATGAGGAGTATTTACGTCGACTTCAAATGATGGGCCTGTGTAGTACTCATGAGATCGAACGACGCAGGGGTCAAACACAACATTTAGTTTTTGCTCACTGAATGCTTTTATTCGCTCATCCATCTCTACGGTCAGAATCCCAACCTCACTGAATAGTGTTCGGAGATTAGCCGAACAAATGCCAGGTTTTTCATGGATAACTGCATTCCAAGTTTTTTTGAGAACTCCCTCCACTCCGTTTAACTCTAAGATTCTTTCGACATTATCTTTGGCAACATCAATTCGTTCAGTTTTTTTTCCTGCTTTGCATTCTGCAATGCAATCCAATTCTTCTTTCAGCTTGATCTGCTCGTCAAACTTGAGACTTGAAAGTTCGCAAAGTCGGTGAAAAATGCGAATGTCATTTACGCGCACTCGAACAAGCTCTTTAGGGATGTCCAGCGATCCAAGCATGTGCACTACAAGAAAAATAACCTCAGCATCCGCCATTGAATTTGCGGAGCCAAATATCTCAAGTCCAAACTGCCTAAAACATCGGGACTTCTGGGTTGAAAGCGAAGAGATTGGTTCGTTTCGAAAGCAAGTTAGATTGTAGAATACCTTCAACGGCAGCTGATCTTCCTCGCTTCCATCTATAAGAGATCCAAGCCAACGGGACACAGGGACAGTCCCCTCAGGGATGAGTAATACATCATGATGTGCCGGTGAATCATCAAATGACGATTCGTAGTCGTTAATCCTTGAGTAGAAACATCCTCTTTTGTCCCATTCTGGCCACGGAGATTTCCCCACAATAGTTTCATCGAACGCATCCGCTCGCTCTACCAAGGGAACATCAAGCTTTTGATAGCCAAACAACTGGGCAACATTATGAAGCGATGCTTCGGTAAATTCTCTTTTTGCTAGTTCTCCGCCAAACAGATCCTTAAATCCTATCAACGGCTTATTACTAGTGATCTTCGCCATCTTTTCCCTTCAATCAATGAGTCAGTGCGGTTTCCGGCATGAAGCAATAACACGACTGGATTTTCGACTTAAAGGTTCGCGTCTAGTCGAGCCCCAGAACTGAATATTTTCAAAACCACAAGAGCGCAACATGTCTGCTATTTGGTGTGGAAGGTACATTTTAATTCTTGTGTCAAGGATAATCCTGTTTCCATCTGACAATACAAACGTGTACTTACTAGAAAACATGCCATCTCTAAGGTCAATTGAAAGAGACGGGTCTGACTGAATGCACACCAAAACTGATCCAAATTTCTGGGTTTCAATTTCTTGAACGGAATCAGCTCTAAGGTCTGATAACAGGAACGCAAAATTTAGATAGTCTAACACGAACTTGCCCCCTGGTTTAATCGAGTCGAAAGCAGCTTGGAATAACTTCATGTTTTCCGTATCTTCGATGAAATAACCAAAACTGGTGAACCAATTGACCGCAGCATTGCATTGAGGTTCACACCGAAACTCACGAGCATCAGCTGCAACAAAACGACAGGCTTTGTAGCCGTGCCTGCATTTGTCTGTAGCATGTTTGACGAAAGAACTAGACTGATCGACTCCAATGACGGAAATTCCTGAATCAGCGAGAGGAAACGCTATCCGCCCGAACCCACAGCATTGGTCAAATACTTTGTCATTGTCGCCAAGACGAAGTTCATCAATGAGAAATTGAACCGTTTCATCAATTTCTTCGCGTTTCGAGGTATGACTCAAAAATTCGAAATACAAGTCCTGATAAAAGGGTTTCCACCATTCACTGTTTCTTTCAGTTTCCAAAATACTGCTCTTCCTATTCTTCTAGAACCAAAACATTTTAGGTTAAGAGCCAATACACCGGAATGCCCGTCCGCAGCTCGTTATTACGACGAGCACTCGTTTAGGTTGACGCCGATACAAAAAACGTGAATTAGTGGGTGGACTACGCTCACCACAATTGGGAAACTAGCTACCTCTTTCAAATGCCAAGCGGACAATTGCTTCTGGGAGTCTTCGGAGAAAATGGTACGCATGTTTAGAATTTCACTTTGGGATGCATTCGGTAAGCCGACACTAGGGGGAGCTTGCGGGTTTGGTGCAGGATTGCTTGTTGTTGGCATTCATCCATTCAAACAGTTGCTGACCAAATACACTCCGTACACCTTAGATACGTGGCCAAATTACATCAGCTTTTTTCTGACATGCATTATCTTCGGTGTTGGTGTCGTAATCATTGGCGAACTAATCAGCAACATCGCCAAGCTATTTCGAAGCAAACTGTAGCTGAAGTTTCTATCCCCTATCGACAAATTTGTTTACGCATAACTTCTTCAAAAGAGCTTTATCGTGCCACGTCCCCAACACGCACCAAACCAGTCAAATTGTGAAATCGTTGCATCTGCAATTTTGTAAATTTCTCCAGCAATCGCACTGTTCTCTGGAATGTCGTGAGTGAATTCAAAGTAACAAAGAGAAAGCTTGGACTCGTAGAAAACGTTTTTGATATGTCTCGCCAAGTTGTTGGCGTTGCACAACTCTGCAAATTTGAGCATCTCGCTGATTTCACCAATGCACCCGCAACGGCTACGAATCTCGAATCCGTAGACGGTAAGTGATTTTGGGTATGAAAGCTGCTCTTTCCTCTGAACGTCTTGAGTCATCGGTAACTCCCCTACTTGGGTTTATTGTTTCCAACAATCCTATTCTTTGATTTGCAACTTTGCAATTCTAAGTTTGGGCGAGGACGCACTGACCTCCAGTTTTGAGCAAACTGCTTTTTACTCCGTCGCTGTCATTCTATCGGTGTATCCGTCGGTAGATAGTTGAAGCTCAGCGTTTTTCCACCACGGGAACTCGTATTTTTCAAGTCCGTCTTTAATAGTCAGTACAAACAGCAGCAGTTGTTCACGCTCATGTTCGAAATGCGTCCGAGTCATTTGGTACGACATCACAAAAAAAGCTTCTGTCTTCACACTGTCATGGTCAAATTCTTGCCACGCTTTCTCGACTTCTCGGAGTAGCCAATTAGCCGCACCTACAGGATTGGTAGGAATTGCACGTGTGATCCGTCTCATGGATACAGATTGCCTGAATTACGAAGAAGCGTCCAGAGGTTTCTTCAGCTTCTTCACCAGCAACATTGCTACACAGTCCAAGCTGCGTCTTTCGCAACGGCTGCCCCCCCTACTTCAGTCAACCGACTTGTGACACCGTTCCATTTTGATTTGACACCGTATCATGAACCGTGTCTAACACCGTTTCATGATGACTTTGGAACGGTGTCATTAGCCGTATCATGCAACGTTGTATGGAACGGTATGTTGAAACCAACTGGTGTATCATGAAACGTGTCAAATTTCAATTTGGCTTTCCTGAGGGCTGTTTTTTCTTTCATTGCAAAGCCAGTGACATGGCTACATTCTTCATGGAACGGTGGCATGAAACCGTACCAACGATTGGTGACACGGTGTCGTGATATGGTTGCAAGGAATTTGACACCGTATCAGTGAAACGTGTAATCTACACGCATCACTCCCCCACTCTAAATGCCCTATGCTGATTCCGCTGGTTTTACGTCACGCTCTGACGCTGAGAAACAGTTTGGAAGGTCAAGATCTTCATTCATACGTGATATTGAAGAAGCCTTTACGAATAGCAATGAGGAGTTCTTGCAAAACTTTTGTGTTTTCCTAAACGATGAGACCAAGCTTGTTGGAACGGAAGCCACCAAAAGTGCAGTTGACAATAATAGAAAAAAACAGCCTCGCTGGTTTATCAAAACAAGCCTATTGGAAACTCGATACTGGGAGAAAAAAGAAACCGATCCAGAGCAGGGGAGCACTCCATCTTCAAAACAGGAACAAAAACAACCTCCAGAAAGAACGACAGGCAAGCTAGAGGATGTTGAACTTCAGCACCAACTAGAGATTGCAAAAGAAAGGTTACATGCCAAGGAAACAACAATTACGCGGCTGGAAGAAGACAAACAGTTCCTGCAAGCGGAACTGAGCCACCGGCGAGGTGAAATTGATCGTTTGCGTGAGTTTATTTCCAGTGTTGGTGACAGTGCTGCCAAACTCAAAGGAGGGGAGTCTGACCAAGGCAAAAAGCAAAACGACACTCCAACAGTTGCCGTTGACGTAGAAGTCGTGAAGCCTAAATCATCGGCAGTAAAGAGGGAACAGTCAGCATCAAACAACAAAAACGGTACACGTAGTGCCGCAGAGAAGTACGTCCCAACGGTCTACAAAGCTATAAAATTCTTCCGCAAAAACGATGCATGAAAATTCATTTGTGTTTGGCGGTTTTGAGTACCCGGACGCAAATTGCATCTTTTGCCCCAATCAATTGTTTGATTTGGCATTGTCTTCGCTTTCGACAGTGCACGAATGGCGATTGCTTTGTTATGTGATCCATGAAACGCTTTCAACGTTGGATAGAAATGGTGTTCCGGTGCGGCAGGATATTGAAATTTCCAGAAACGAGTTGCATAGGGAGGCTCGGATTGGCCGCCAGGAAATCACGGCAACGATTGACAGCTTGGTCAGGCTCGGATTTTTTGCCCATGTTTCGGAACCTGTCCCTAATTCGAATACAGGGAAAGGAAAAGCTCGCACATTTCGCTTGGCTTGGGATTTACCGGCAGCCTCATACACCAAGAACCTAGATTACTTTCACGGCTTTTTCGCTGGGGAGGGGAATCGTACAGCAATTCCGAAGGATTTTTTTACCAAAGTGGTTCCGTTTGAAAATCATGCGTGCAACAAAATTGTTGGAGCAGTTCTACGGCATACTGTTGGGTTTCAGAATCAGTTTGGTGGGCGAGTCGAAGAAGCTCCACTTTCATTTGAATTCATCAAGCAGTTCACCAACATTAGGAGCGACTCCACAATAAACGACGCTCTCAAACATTCAATTGAAAGAAAATACATCGAGCGAACAAAATCTGGAACCTTTTCATTTGATCCTGCCATGCGTAGTCCTTCGTTTTATACGGTTTATTGGTTGAAGGGGACGAAATCCGTAGTACCTCAAGGAGACGAAATCCGTAGCAGCAAAAGTGGGCAGAATCCAAAGCAGCAAGGGGACGAAAATCCAAGCAGTAATTATAAGAATTCCGTAGCAGCGACAGGGGACGAAATCCGTAGTAATATAAATCTTCCTATTCTAAAACAACAAACAGAAGTTGTTGATCAAAAATGCTTGCAATTACTTCTAGCTGAAGGATTTAAAAAAACTGCTGCGTTGCAGATTGTGAAACAAGCTGATTCCAAGGTAATCGAAAATCAAATTGCGTCGTATCAATATTGGAAATCCACTGGGAAAGGTTTGGGCTTTTTAAGAAAAGCAATTGCTGAAAATTGGGATGAACCTGAGCATTTACGTGTAAAGCGGCAACGTAGCATAAAACAACGCCGTGAGAATTCTGAGCAGTCTGAACAGCAACAGGCAGAGCAGCGATTCAGCCAAGCTATTGGGAAGTATAAAGCAAAGCTGATTGAAATTTGGTTTTCACTCTCTGTTACGAAACGTGAGGAATTAAAACAACGAGCGGTTTTGGTTGAAGCGGATAGCGTCAAAGCGTATCTCCAGAAGAAATCAGTGGACGACAAACCTGTCGTAGCTTTTTTGAACCAAGTTGCTTCCTTAAAAAATATGCGGACAGTTGTGGAGTTTGAAACAGAGATTATGCAGAATGAGTTGAGGCACCCAGAGGGTGCTCAAAAGTACGCCACAAAAGAAAAAATATCAGTCTAAAAGCTGACCGTAAGATGTCCCGTGATGGGTACAGCCTACGGGGCACGCTACGGGTCGATGGAATCGACACACAAAAACCTTGGCGGAGCCAAATACACGCCACAATGAGGGCGGGGGTATCGATGTCCTATCGTCCACGACACGGGCGGCTTCCGACTATCGCATGGAATGCGGCGTACTCCGCCCGTGTCGTGGCCTTTTGTTCCCCTTCGGTCACATGTCCTCGACACCCCCGCCGCACTCCTCTTCACGTTGGCAGGAGCCGCCCCACTTTCGCTGGCAGAGCCAGCTTCAGACTCCAATTTTCACCACCAAAACATTAGCGAATCTCTTTGCTGCTAAAGATGCTTTCACTGATTTTGATTGATGATTTGTTGCCAATTTTCAATCGTTAAATCTTCTGGTTGTTTACCCGCAAATTTATCGTCAAACATCTGGCTACTCATTCCTAGTCGAACATCAACTACACGTTCTGCCAGTTTCCAGAGCAACGGCTGGAAACCTTCTTCGCCTTCAATGTCACAATCTGGTAGTAACATTATTCTGTTGTTGCCAACTTGTTGAGCAAATTTCGCCATCATATCCACTTGCTGATTGGTTGCCTTGTTGCTGCAAACCCCAACTGCACACACACCGAGTGCATCAAGCCGGATCACATTATTCATTCCTTCAACAACTACGAGTCCATGTTGTTCCAGTGATTTCTTCATGGCGGGTTCTTCGAGTCGAGAAATGTGCCCGCCATACAATTCTACGCCACGTTTGTAACCACTTACGAAACGATGTTTGTAAGGCTTTTCTCCGTTTGGTTTGCCATTCAGTTCCCACTTTTCACGTTTGGTTTCATAGTTCAGATCACGGCCAGAATAGGTGACAATATCACCACGTGTATTGCGGTGGGCGTACACGAAATAATGTTTTCGAAAGAGGCTACGCCCGGGAACCCATCCAACGTTCCACTTACTCATCAACTCGGGTGTGAACCAAGCAATTCGTTTTTGAACGTACTCGGCGGCTTTTGGAGCCATGTTCGATTGTTCCGTAACCATATCGTTGTATAGGTCAGCCATTGTACGAGCAGCTTCTTTTTCGTGACGATGAAGAGGCACGTTGATGTTGAATGACGGTGTTGTTTGCTTCGTTGTACTTGGCAACTCGTCAGATGTAGGGGTTGTTTCACGTGTACGTTGTTGTGTGCTTTTTGCCCGAGAAGAGGGGACTGAAGAATCTACGATTCCGTTGATCTTGCGAAGCGTTTCAGCAGCATGCTTGAATTCTTGCCCACGGAGCTTGCCGCCGGTTGGTGGTTGACGAGTTTCCAATCCATGAATCAACGTAAGTAGATTGCCACGGACAGAACAACGGTGACAAAAAATTTGATTAGCCACATCTAGTTCAACCGACAGATTTCCGTATTGGCTGTCGCTACACGCTTCATTGAATACGCAATTCATGCGGTACTCGCGGGCATTTGATTTGCTCAATGGCAAGCCATAATGCTGAAGCACCAAGTCCAGAGGGGTTTGCTCAACCAATTGATCGATGTTGGGGATGTAGCTACGACGGTTTCCTGTATTCATGCAAGTGAAAGTAAATCAGAGTCATGATACGCTCACACAACCAACATGCCAAAGGAAATCAACTTTAGAATTGGCGAGCGAGACTTTGAAGTATTCACGGCTCTGGATCGTTGTCCCATGACAGCAAACCAACTGTGTCGGTTGAGCGAAACGTTTCAGTCTCCGTTTGTGGATGAACACAATCTCAGACGAAGGCTGCGGAAATTTATTGCCGCAGGTTTGATCAAGAAATTTCCTTACGCGATTGCCAGTGCTGGCCGTACACCAAGTTACTACAAACTAACACAACTAGGATTTTGCTCTTTACATGGAAGAAGCAGAACGATTCCCCGAGCTAGATACTTCAATGCTGCTAGTCCCGGTCATCACCACCACACCTACAATCTGGCTGAAACCATTGTTCATCTTTGTGTGGCTGCGAAAGAAAACGATTGTGAAATCATCCATTTTGCGAGAGAGAACAGTGTTAAATTGGTTGCCGAGCCGTTTACATTGTACCCAGACGGTGCATTTGTTGTGAAGCGAAGTGACAGAAGAACTTTTCCGTTTGTTTTGGAATTTGATAACGGATCAGAACGAGTTCGATCTAAGCAAGACGTTGAGAGTATTGAACGAAAAATTCGCGGGTACGATGCTCATCAGTCCAATTTTAAGTCGGTCGATCCTGACCGCTACGTTGTGTTGTTTGTAACAACAAGAAGTGAATTGCGACTCCAGTACATTCTGGACACCGCGTCAAGTTTGGTGACACATTCAAAACGAAAAGTTTTCGTGGGATGTGAACTTCAGTCATTTCTTTCGGTTGATCCGTTCCGCTCACCAGTGTTTAAAGATCATCGTGGTCTTTTTAGTAGTCTGATCCCAGCGGAGAAAAAGCCACGTAAAATCAAAGCAGAAAAATCTGCCAGTTTTGTGGAAGCACAATTTGGGACTGTGCTATCTTGAAACCCCGATGGCAGGCCCTTCCCCCAACGGATGGATTCGTGCAAGTACAATCCACTGACCTCTCAAGCCAAACAACCGTTTTTGTTGCTCAGAACAGTTGGCTACTCCTGATCAATGAAAACGGAACCAAGCCCAAAACCCTTGGACGTTCCGAGAACCAGTACCTCCAATGATGGTCGAGGCCACGACGGGCTCGCCCTTGATGGTTCTGTCCAAAGAGGGCGAGAATTCTTGCAGATTTCTACGTTCTTAAATGACCCTGATTCAATTTTCTCCACCGGTTGATAATGAACGGGGCCCCGTATTCCTTGAGCCATTGATTGAAGGCTGGGTTTCGTTGGCTGGGAAAGAGGGGATTGCACTGGGAATTGCTAGTGTAGCTGGTCAGGTTGTGTTTCAAATCTCTGTACCAGATAAACGACAACGAATCATTGCTTTTCAATTGGCCAATGCGTACCCCGGTACAAAAGTGGAAGTCTTGCCGTCACCGCAGAAGTCACCATCGAAGAATCAACAGACTTCAATTGGTTGGTTGCGTTTGTCTCCAGACGTGTATTCGCTGAAGTTGCATCAAGGATTTGTAGAAGAACACACCCGAAGTGCGTTTGATCCGCTTGAAAGTTTATTGGAGGCTATCAAATCTGGTCGGTCTGGTCGTGTATCCACAACTCTCTGGTTAAGCCTAACACCCCTCAAAAGAAAACAAGTTGAAAGAGCCAAGCGTAACGCTCAATTTTTGGAAAGTCGTTTTCCATTTAAGGCCCTTGAAGCTACATTTCAACGGCACTTTTCAGGAACAACATGGCGGCAACGAAGTTCATTGCGGCTCATTCGCCGTTTGATTCGGTCAACCAAAACAGTTCCAGTAGCAGCAAATGAAAAGCTTCAACAGCATTTGTTTTCGGCTACGTTGCACATCGAAGTTACAACCGACCAACCCAACCAGCAACTTCATCAGCAAAAAATGAAGGATATACAATCCACCATTCGTCTTTTAACGGCCTTCTCAGCCGATTTTTTTATTGAGCGGAGCCCAAGGGCCAGCTTCATGCTGTCCGCCCCTGAGATCGCAACTTTGTGGCATTTTCCGACCGTTGCTACCAACGTGCCTCGGTTGGAGAAACAATCCTTTAAAGAATTGGAGCCACCACAGTGTTTGCCAACCAAGCAACAGGATGCAAATGTTGTCACACTTGGACGAACCTGTTTTCGCAATCAGCAACAAACATTCGGTATAGACATTGAAGCTCGCCGCCGTCACCTGTACGTGGTTGGAAAAACGGGGATGGGAAAATCAACGTTGCTTAAGACTATTATTGTCGAAGACATCACCGCAGGGCGAGGACTAGCCATCATTGACCCACATGGTGACTTGGCTGAAAGCACGCTCAACTTCGTTCCAAAACATCGCACCAACGATGTGGTGTGGTTTGATCCGGCTGATCCAGACTACGCCATCTCATTTAATCCACTGATGGTGCCGGAGGGAGGGGATAGGACGCTGGTTGCAGACGGCGTTTTATCCGCCTTCCAAAAAGTGTTTGGCATGGATGAATCTCAGGCCCCGAGGTTGTTGCACATTTTTCGCAACTGCTTACTTTCACTGGTCGAAATGCCAGCGGCATCATTGCTTGATGTACAGCGTTTACTTGTGGAGCCAATGTATCGCAAATCCGTAATTGCTCGTGTTAGCAATCCTGTCGTACGGAGTTTTTGGCTGAATGAGTTTGGCAAATGGAAGCAGCACGATAGGACGGCGTTTATTGCATCCTTGCAAAACAAGCTAGGCGCATTTTTGACGAATCCGAAACTGCAACGCATTCTCAGTCAATCACCAGGCAAAGTCGATTTGCGCAAAATCATGGATGAGGGGAAGATATTGATAGTAAATCTAAGCAAGGGGAGAATGCATCTAACTTGCTTGGTACGCTCATCGTCACATCGTTACAGCTTGCTGCAATGAGTCGAGCCAGCGTAGTTGAATCCGCCCGCCGTGATTTCAGTATTATCATCGATGAGTTTCAAAACTTTGCCACACCATCTGTTGCGACATTTCTTAGCGAAGCACGCAAATTCCGAACTCACTTGATTCTGGCAAACCAGTTTACGAGTCAGTTGCCCGAAGAAATCCTATCTGCCGTACTTGGGAACGTCGGCAACACGATTGCGTTTCAACTTGGCACCGAAGATGCCGAGTTGTTTGAACGTCAATTTGTTCAGGCGGTAACGGCTGATAACTTGCTGAACATTCCCAAGTATCACGCATACTGCCGTTTGTTGAATAAAGGCATACCAAGCAGGCCATTTTCAATGAAAACCATTCCGACAATTGCACGTGCCAGCAATCGAGCCGATATCATTCGCCGTACATCCAATTTGTATTGGGCAAACAAGCTGTAGCATTGAATACTTCAGGAAAATAACTCTGATCATTTACCAGCAAATAGATTCATTGGGGAATGCTTGAAATATTTAATTGACTAATAGTTAACGACCGCTAGGATGTTTTTGCTAATCAATAAAAAAGAACAAAGAGGGTGCAAGATGTTTTTTGGTGTGAGACTTTTTTCTATTTCAGTTCTTGCTTTGCTTTTTTCAGTTGGAACTGCTTTTGGTCAACCTCCTCCTCCAAAAGGAGGTGGCGGTGCAAACCTAGATGTAGGGATTGCTGCTTCGCCTAATCCAGCACTGTGGGGTGATACTGTTACACTTCAAGGCAGTGCCGATGGAGGGGCACCACAATATGTTTTTCGTTATCTATGGATATGCAAGGCGGCGATAGATCCGAACAATCTTCCTTTTAGCGGCCCAGATGATGATTTTCGTGAAGTGTGTGCTGTCAAAGCCGGTGAAATGGTAGCAATGTGCCAAGCGACAGACAGGGCAGGAGCAACAGGGTATTCGGACGCATTAATCGTTCAAGTTGAGGCTCCAGATAAGTTTGTGATCGAAGTCGGTGTCGTCGATTCCGTAGGCACGCCAATGACCGGTGTACACGAATTTGTAGTCATGAAAGACGATAAGGTAGCGGGCAAGTGTATTGTGAAAGCTTGTGTCTCTGAAAAAGTTTGGAAACTAAATGAGCAAGAGCCCACAGATTGGGAGTTCACAGGGTGTTCAGTTCAACAGGCCCCTCAGTTCTATTTTTTGGGAGGAACGCTCTATGACAAGCGTGTTTTCGCGCCAGGCCCTGAATTTGCTGGCAGCGCAGAGGGTGATGTTGTCTTTGAGAGGTATCAGCGGGTAAAAATTGACGTTCCGAATTGCGATGGTGACGACATTGAGGTGCTTTCGGAAAGATTGCTGTATCAAGTGATCAAAAAAAATGCGACGACTGTCACCTTTAAAGTAACTGAGGCCCCAGAAGGGAACAACTAAGATGCTAAAGTCATTTATTCTTGGATTTTGTACACTTTGTGTTGGTGCAACGGGGTTTGCTCAAACAATTGAGTTGAACATGGCTGACATAGAATTTACCACTCAGTCGAAAGTTGTGGTTCGTCAGCATCCGGATACCATATTTGAACCGCTGAAGTTTCCCTTGGAGCAAATTCCTGATGACTTAGGTGAGCCCATTATCAACGATAACGGACTTTCCATTTCTTCAAGTTTGCCAAACCGAGCCACTACTCAAGTTAATTTCCAAGAAATTGCCCTAGAGAAAAGCCTTTTTCAACCTCTGGCTCTTGGGGACCAATGCCGGATACAACAGATTGGCTACGAACTCTCGATTGATGTTGCTTCCGCAGCTACTTGTAAGACCAGCCTACGTGTAGAAATTGTCGAAGTTTCACAAGAGTGCGTCGTGTTGTCGGTGTATCCTGCAATCAAAGCCGGTCAAAAAAACTTCCAAAGCGAATTTCCTGAACGGTGGGAGATCCGACCTGAGCAACTGGTATTAACCGAACCAGCGAGGGGGTGGTGTTGTGCCCAATAAAACTCACTTCTTCGTCGTATTTCTATCTTTGAGTATTCTTACGCTGTCGCTTTGCGGGCAAGAAAGTGATACCAGGGATTTTTACGCAGAGTTTTTGAGAAAAGGTATAGTTGTTGTTGAAAGCAATTCGGGCCAACAATTTGCTCTGTCAATTGAAACCCCCATCGTCTCTCTTTTTCACACTCCTTCGTTTAAGCACGTTGGTTTTGAAGTACAACCAGCCCAAGAAACGGAAATTTTGAAATCGAGAAAAAGGGCTGCTACAGAAGCAGCAAAAATTTTGAATTCAGTAAGTCCTCGGGTTGCCCAAGATCGGATTGGTGAGGTTGCGGTTCAATATGAGAACGAAATAAAAGAAACGTTGCTTGCTGAACAATGGGAGAGCCTCGAAAAGTTTCCAAAATTCATCGCAATTTCTGAACTTGGTATCGTCAAGCTACTGCTTGGCGATGCACTAGATGTTAGCAAGCTCAGCAACGAGGAAAAGAAAAGGCTTCAAGATAAAGCAAAAGAACTAAAAGAAAGGGTCGTGCGTGAGGTCCAAGAGCTGGAGCGAGAAGTGATTAGAGAACTCGTTGCGGACCTTTCCAAGGCGGATGGAGAAAAGGTTACCGAATATTACTTTTTGTTTAAAAGGACGACTCCAAGCACGCAATCCATTCTCAAGCAACTGGGCTTTTCCAACGCCGATTGCGTTGGATGTGATGCTTCGACTAGAGAATTGAATGCAAATTCTGAAGGGACCACGATGCTGAGTATTCCATCGCTGAAAAGTGTATTGGACAACTCTTCTCCCGACAAATAATCATCGAGCGGGATTTTCAAATCTTTGAAACTAGGCAGTGTTTGGATCTCGGAATCGAGAAGATAAACGTCTAACTTGGTAACCAAAATAGGAAGCTCAGCGGCTGTGCCGGTCTGAAATTGCCGCTTTTTGGTTGATACTTTGATCCAGAAGATGCAAGCTTGAGTTGCTGCTATTTGCTTCCCCAGTTTGCTTCCCCAGTTTGCTTGGCCAGAGAATCCTTTTCCTATTCAGAAACAACTTCGCTTTTCAAACAACTTGAAGAAGTGTCACATCGTTCTGCTATCAGCCGAGCCCAAGCCTTTGAGGACTTCTTGCTCGTGACCGTGTGCGCGCTTGGCCACCCACGGATGGAAGAAGAGTACCTTCAAACCGTTGAGCGGCACAAAGAAGGGAAAAACGGGAAACGGGGAATTGACACGCTTGTGAAAATGTTTGCTAACCTCATTCACACTACCACCGAAACCGACGGAGACCATCTTGGTGATTTGTTTCAAGGCTCCATTACATACGGTGAGAAAGGCCAGTTCCTAACTCCTGAGCCACTTTGCAGGTTGATGGCTACGATGACACTCCCGCTAGAAAAAACTGACCTTGATGGTCGGCGAGTTGTAGTTGACGAATGTTGCGGGTCAGGTCGAATGTTGCTTGCTGCCGCGAGGGTACAACCAAATTGGCAATTCGTTGGTAAAGACATTGATCTCCGAAGGGTGTAACCACGATGCACCTCTTGTTACGCGCGTAAGGGGGATTGAAAGTGAGTTCGTTAAAGTGTTTTTCGACAATTAGATGTAAAATCGCACAACTTCCAGATGGACCTGCTCCGAGTTAACGACAATCGGGGAACGCAGAAACCGCCCCCATACCGGTTTCTTTTAGCGTCAACACTACAGTCATCGTACTTCCGTCGCGATCATTACGCTTGGTTTTGACGACATGTTTGAACATTACCGTTCCAAACGGGGAGGCTACATTCGAATAACCGGTGTACATACGATCCATTTTGGTTCCGTCGACATCTTCACGCTGAAAACCAATCCTGCCTTCACATTGGAGCGTCCCCAATTCGGTTTCAATTCCGTTAACTTCTGTTTCCTTTACCTTTTCGAAAGGGCCGGGCAGAAATACAGTTAGTGTCTTGGCGGACGCAGACCCCGCCTCTTCACTGCGTGGATTTGAATTTTCAAACTGACTGTGGTATCGCCACATTTTCTGAATGTTGGCGACAGGATCTTTCCCCTCACCAAACTCACTTTCAGGAACTAGGAATTTGTCTACGATCCTTACATTTTCAGCAAGGAATCTCACTTCCTGTTCCAACTCGATCCAACGAAAACGCTCTTGAGCAACAATTTCAGTTCCAACCACTCGAATGGTAATTTCCCCAGTGTGCTTCACAGGTTCTTTGTCGATGTGAGTCGTTTTTCCTTCAAGAACGTATGTAGCCCAAACACCGTCTTCGGGAACCTGAGTTATTAGCGATTGTCCCCTGCAATTTACGGAGACGCACAAAACCGACAACAAGCATGAAACCACTATTCGGCGACTCATTATTGTTTTCCTTGTTCGAGCATCGTTCGTATTAATCTCGGAAATCTGAATATAACACAAATAGGACAGGCTTTACGGATTTAAATCTGCAGGTTGGAGCCCAGTCTGCTTCAGATGTGCTGGCACCTGTTTCCGAGACGACCAGTCTCGCAATGCCTCAAGTCGCGACCGTTCTTTCTTGTCGGCCCAAACAACGTACTGTCCACCGGGTAGGCGGCGCCAGCTAATGTAGTTTTTCTGAATCCAGTGTCGTACTCGGTGAGGTTTCACACCCAGCATTTCACCAAACTCACGCAGCCACCATTCATCTTCATTGAGCAAATCTGCTCGGCGAGGTGCCGCGAGCCCCATGCGGTAAACTAATTGTGCAACTAATGGTCGCGTAAATTTTGGTGATCGTGCTGCCGGCGGGCAGAATCCCTTGTCGTTGAGTTTTTCGGCAATTTGTTCATTATTGAATCCACGCTCGCGGCTGGTCACAACGAGATCACGAATCTCATGGTAATGTTCCAATGCTTCATAGCCGGATACCGGGCGTCGAAGATGATGTTGGGTTTTGTGTCCGCCGGTCCAAATGATGCTGAGAATCACGTTTTCATCCTTGTTCGGAGTTGTTACAACAACTCGCTCGATTAGACACCGGGCGACTTCCTGCTTGTCAGTATTAGTTGTTGTTGAAGCATCCCAAACCTTCGGAAGGTTTGCTGCCAATGCCCGAACCCTCTCGATATCCTGATCCGACAAGAGGCCCTGCGTTTCGTGTTGAAATCGTTCGTATTCCTCAACGGTTGCACACTCTTTGCGTAAGGCAGCTTCCCATTGTCGCTCCAAAGTTCGAGCAACCAACCGATTTTCTGGATCGACGGCTCTATAGCCACGTTCCGCTGTAGTCACTTCGTACCGGACTCGTTCGAGATTTTGCTTCCAGTTCTTTTCAAGACGAATCCTTTCTTGTTGAACATCACTGACAGTCTGAACGGCAAGATCAAGAGCCCCTGGCTCTACAACACGTAACAACTCCTGAGCCACACATTTGTCAAGGATTACAGCGTTCATGCCACAGCAGGTTTTCGGCTCGTGACGATGGACATGCCCGCAGCATTCGTATCTCGGTTGATGCTTCTTTGAGTGGCGGGTTGTCATTTGCCCGCCACACTTGCCGCAGTAAATGATGCCAGCTAACAATGCACCTCCGCCACGTGCCGCCCCACGTGTTGTTTGAGATGTCCGATTTTGTTGTGCTCGTTCACGATTGCCCAGATATTGCTCCCACGTGATGTATCCTGGGAATTTATCGGGAATGAGCACTTGCCATTCTTCCATTGGAGCAAAGCGAATGCTTCGTTTCCCGGTTTCACGGTGACGTTTCCGATCTTGAGGAAACCGCCCGTACGAATAGGCTCCGGCGTACGTCGGGTTGCGAAGCATCGACGATACCGCTCCCAGTGATGCTTTACTCCAGACTAATTTTCCACGATTCGGTCCATGGAACGGGCGAACGCCAAAACAGATGTCGTTATCACGCATATAACGAAAAACTGCGTGATAGCTGCCCAGTTCCTGATACTTCGTAAACACAAGCTGTACGACTGACCGAACCTGTTCATCGGAGTCGAAGACGAGCAACCCATCATCATCCTTCACAAATCCCGTAGGTGCGTGCAAGAACAACTCACCTCGCTGAGCTTTGTTCAGTTTTCCCCGCTCAAGGCGGTTCTTCATCGTGTGCAGTTCAACTTCACTCATTGTACCCTTGAGCCCAAGCAACAACCTGTCGTTTGGATCGCTCGGATTGTAAACCCCATCTTGATCCGCCAATAAGGTGTCAAAAATTCCACACAGATCGAGCAGATGATGCCAGTCCTTGCACGAGCGAGCTAAACGGCTCATTTCCAATCCGAGAACCATCCCAACATGGTCCATCATGACTTCCGACAGTAGTTTCTGAAAACCTTGTCGGTTGTCAGCACGCCGACCGCTCAACCCAAGATCTTCGTCGATAACTAGCACCCTGTCCGGGTGCCAGCCAAACGCAATCGCATGATCCTTCAACGCATACTGACGCGTAAGAGATTCCTTGTGCTCCTCCATTTGCTGTGGTGAAGACTGTCTAACATAAACAATTGCCAAGCGTTCCAAATGATTGGCGTGAATTTTGTTGGAAACAAATCTGACCGAATTCTCTGAGTTGCTCGAATTTGATGTTTCAGCTTTGTTCACGAGACACCCTCGCTTCGTCGGCAGTCACGTGATTTGTCAGCATTTTCCCCAGAAGTGTTAGAACCTTCTTCCGCTCCAATTCGCTGAGCCCCGTCCACAAAACTACATTGGGGGGCGTGTGTTTCAGTTCGCGCGGGGGGGAGTACTGTTGGGTTTTTGCATGATTCACCTCCATGTGTTGTTGTTTGCAGTTCAACCCATTCTGCGAGCCGCAAAAGGGCCTTTGTGTCTATTATTGGAAATTCTAATTCTGATGAAAGACCAAGTTTAGGATGGGCTTTCTGATCATGACCTTCGTTGCGTTCGAATGACGGCAATCAACCTTGCAATGAGAAACCACTATGCGCACGTCGTTTGTGGTGATTCTCTGCGGATGACATCTGGTGTGATTTACGAAACTGGACGGGTGCAGGTTTGGGGAAATGCCGTCCGCAAAGTTGGGCACGTTCATTTGCCAAACAGAGAACCTGAAGTTCTTGAACCATCGTTGCCAAATCAACTCGAAGCAGCACGGCTCATTTTGCAAGAAGATGAGCCGCAGGCTGGAGAAGACGCGTCGACAGTGAATCAATTGAAACTTTTCTGATCCTTGTGCCAGATTTCAACCCACCAGATTGGCCCTTCAAGACTCTCAAACTTGGTGAGTACATTGCTTTTGCTCGTCAAGCGGCTCATGTTGTCCAGCTACGACGATGCGACTTTGGAATTGCCGTGAATCAAGTGCTGGCTGGTCGGAAAGTCACTGAACTTGAGTTGTCGATGCTCATCCATAAAACACGCTCGATTGTGTCCCTTGGAAGAAGCAATGGAAAAGGTGTATTCCAATATCAATTCTCGCCCGTAGCAAATGCGATTTGACGTTATTCTTACCCCGCAGGCTTTGACGGATATTCAACGAAACGCCGGTTGGTGGTACATCAATTACTCCAAAACTGAGGCCCTAAAATGGGCTCAGTCGGTTGAACAACAATTGCAAACACTACAGGACTTTCCACGTAAGGCCTCTCTGGCTCCTGAAAACGCTCAGTTTAGCTTTGAACTCCGCCAACTTCATGTTGGCACCCAAAAGCGAAAAACCTATCGAGCACTTTTTCGAGTTGAGAAACATCGAGTTCGTGTTCTGGCCATTCGACGTTGTTCAGAAAAACCAATTTTAAGAAGTGAGTTGCCAGGAGCAACTACGTCCTAATTTTCCCTTCAATATCATGCCAATAATTTCTCAACTGGAAAAACAAGAACTTGCCGCCTCCATTTTCGCCGAAATCCTAGCGAAGCATGAAATAGGCAGTTTGTCTATGTCAGACATCAACAAAGTCTTTGACGAACGTCTAACTTCACTATTCTTTGGCAACAGGACTCGCGTTCAAATTGAGGTGCTGGAAAAATTACAAGGTGTCATAAAATCGACTGAATCTAACGCTGCATCGTAAAAATGAATTCCTCGGAAACTCCCATTGCTTCATCGCCTGAGGGGAGTTGCTAAGGCCCCTCGAAGTTTCACGCCGATGCTAGTCAATGATCCTGTTCAGCCAAATGTAGTGCAGGTTATTGGGCGTTGTGAGTCATTTTTGCCCTGATGGTCGCAGGCATTTGGATTAGATAAAATCACGGTTTTCCTAGATCAAAATAGCGGCGAGAACCAATGCTCGAATCATTCGATATCATCCGTAACGTTGGGCGTTATGAATCTGTAACCAACACGCCAAACTTTGGCAAATTGACTCTCGTCTATTCGGAGAACGGAAGGGGGAAAACAACTCTATGTGCTGTTTTGCGGTCACTTGCGACTGGTTGTGTTGATGCCGTGCTTGAGCGAAAGCGTCTTTCGTCAAATGGCTCGGTTGCTATTGTCGCAAACATTGACGGCGAAAAATTTGCATTCTCTCCTAGTAAATGGAACAAAGACTATTCAAAGCC
This sequence comes from Mariniblastus sp., assembly GCA_965224765.1. Taxonomy (GTDB): domain Bacteria; phylum Planctomycetota; class Planctomycetia; order Pirellulales; family Pirellulaceae; genus CAZDBA01. The sequence goes on along the minus strand of CBDDAC010000005.1, from coordinate 64,359 downwards.
AGTAATCATCTTTGACGAAAGATTTGTCAATGACAATATTTTTTCTGGACTGTCGGTTGCATCTGGGCAACGAAAAAATTTGCACGAGCTGGTTTTAGGAGAGCAGGGCGTTACATTTCAAAAAAAGGTTGTCGAGTTAACCGATGAGATTTCTCAGCTGCATTCTGTTCTGAGAGAAAGGGAACGTACCTTATCATCAGACATTCGTGGTGGCCTGAGCTTTGACGAGTTTTGTGACATTCAAATTGACACGAGCATAGACGATGCGATTGAGTCTGCGCAATCTGCTGTAAATGTCATTGAGTCCTCTTCCACGGTTGCATCAACAAGAGACTTTGAAGTGGTTGAATTCCCGGTAATAGATAGGGAGTCAATTCAGGCCATTCTCGCTTCGTCACTTTCCAGTATTCATCAAGATTCTGTCGAAGCCGTTAAAAGTCATTTTGCTATTCTTGGGAAGACTGCCGAGTCATGGATAGAGCGAGGGCAAACGCTTTTAGCTTTATCAAGCCCAGAAGACTGTCCTTTTTGTGGCGAGAGCTTGGAGAACTCGGATTTGTTTACGCACTATGAAGCCTACTTTTCAGATGCCTACAAAGAGCACCTGTCCACAATTCAAAGTAAAAGAAACGAATTTGCAAAAAGCCTGAGTGGCGATTCGTTGGCGGATTTGGTAGGTCGATTGGGCGATCAAAAATCTAGGTACTTAATTTGGGAAAAGCATATTGAATTATCGGAGATGTCCATTGATGTCTCTGTAATGGAGACAGCGTGGAAGCGAGTTCGAAAAAGCGTTTCGGAATTGTTCGACGCTAAACTTGCTGACCCGCTCGGCGAACAGACCATTCCGGAAGCTGCAATAGGGGAACTTGAAGATTTGGAGCATTTGGCGGAGAAGTTGAATCTGTTTTCTAAGGAACTAGTTTCGAACAATGAACAGATAAAACAACTCAAAGAGCAAGCTGAACATGGAAACCTCGCCAATGCTAAGAAAGAACTCAAACGGCTGGAAACGATAAAGCGTCGTTTTGAGCCAGAAACAATTGCTTTGTGCCTTCAGTATGTAAAGGCAAAAGCTGACAAACTTGCTGCCGAGGCTCGAAAAGAAAAAGCTAAAGAAGACCTGAACCTTTACAGGGAAACTTCGTTTCCAAAATGCCAAACGGAAGTAAACAAATTTCTGGTTCGATTTAACGCCGATTTTTCACTTGAGAGTTTCAAGGCCGTTGACCCAAAAGGCCAACCCAGTTCGAGTTATGCGTTAACTGTCAATCAGAAATCAGTCCCGATATCATCACCGGACAATGAGCCTTGCTTCGGAACAACTCTTAGCACTGGCGATCGAAACACCCTTGCTTTAGCATTCTTTTTCGCCTCACTTGAGTCGCAGCAAAATTTGGCGGATGCAACTATCATCATTGATGACCCAGCTTCGAGTCTTGACGATGGGCGAACTGTAGCGACTGCCCAAGAAATAAAGAAGCTGACGCAGAGAACAGAACAGGTAATCGTTCTCTCACATTCAAAGAGATTGCTCTGCGAGATTTGGGGAAACGGTAATCACCCGAACTGGGAAAGCTTGAAAATCAGAAATGCTGCAGTAGATTCTTCAACGATTGAACAGTGGAATGTTTCCGATGCTTCGATAAGCGACTACGATCGTCGCCACGAAGCCATCAGGAAATACGCGGAGGATAATATTGGGCAACCGAAAGAGGTAGCGATGGAACTAAGGCCAGCTTTAGAAGGGTATTTGAGAACGGCCTGTGTCGAGAATTTTCCTCCAGGAACCATGCTTGGTGAGTTCACGGGACACGCAAAGAATATGGAGAGCAATGGAAATCCAATTATTGCTCAAACGGAATTGGTGGAACTAGATGAGCTACGCGAATACACGAACCGGTTTCACCATGAAAATCCAAGTTGGCAAACGGAACTTGCAAACATCAACGAAACAGAGCTAAGAGGATTCGCCAGACGTGTTCTTGCATTTACGCGAGCGATGCGAAGGATTGGCGTTGCTTAGATTGAATCATCCCATACGAGTTTCGTGACGCAATTTACCGTATCCTGCGTTAATTCATGCAAGTAGCACAGCCCGTCGGAGATGTCTATGTACGTTTTTTAGGTTCTATCACCCACGAGTGCGTCAAGGCGAATAGAGCCGGCAGTCGCTTTGCGTAGGATTCCCCGAATCTGGGATTCGGAGGAAAGAACCAACATGCATCGGCTTCATCGTCCGAATGTACTTAAATTTGCTTGTTTTGAGTCGGAATGGGCAAGCATTCAAATTATAATCCGTTCCACTTCGTCTAACGTCACAGCATCATTGGAACGGTTGTACATGTTCGTGGTGCGACTTGTGTTGACGTCGGTTGAAACGTGAGCGTAAATTTTCTCAGTACTCGGTCACATTGCGACAGCAAATACAAGGCGTTTTTCTATGCAGTCTTTTAACACTGTGCTAGAGTTCCAAGTATGCAAGTTGAAATAACGCCAGAAATTCGTGCAGCACTTGAGCAACATCCAGTTGGCCCTATTCGTTTAGTTGGAGAGTCAGTTTCGTCACCCGTCTACGTGATTCGACTGGACGATATGGCAAACTTACAGGAGTTGATGGATAAACAGATTCGCACAAAACTCGCCGAGGCAGATGAAGATATTGCAACGGAGCGAATCGAAGACTGGAACCCACAGTCAATTAATCAAATGGGGCGGGAACGCTATGATTCTCGGCGAAATGCAAATTCATAATGCCGCGAATACTGTTTACGTTGCAGGCCCGTAGTGATACCGAAGAGATTTGGGACTACGTTGCCGACAATGTTAGTCCAGGCAACGCTGAAGCATTGACCAAGAAAATCAATGATGTCTTACACTTGATTCTTGAACAGCCTTTTCTGGGGCGATCTGTCGAAGATTATCGAAAAAACACTCGTCGAGTCGTAATCGACCAACGTTATCTGATTTTCTACGAACCAATAAACGAAGGAATACTTGTGCTGCGTGTTTTGCATGGGAAAAGGCTGATTCGCCCAGAAGACCTATCACAGTTAAATTAAAATCCGCTCTACCTCATCCAAGGTCACAGCATCATTGGAACGGTTGTACATGTTCGTAGTGCGGCTGGAAGCGTGAGCAGCCATTTGTTGAGCTTTTTCTAGTGTTCCACCAGCCATCATATAAGCCGTAATTCCGGTGGCTCGAAACGTATGATTGCTAAATGAATCACCAAGGTCAGCTTGCCTTGCTCGACGCTTTGTCATTGCCCAGGCATCTTGCCGTAGCATCCGGTTTTCGGTGAGATTGCGTTTTCGATCCAGCGTGCGGAACAACGGCGTGCCTTTTTGGCCAAACAGAAAGCCAGCTTCCAAGTAGCTCAAAATAAATTCTTCAGCGGTGTGGTGTAAAGGCATGTCATGATGTCTTCCGCCTTTTTCTTTAAGGCGAACCCAGTAGCGTTGTCCATTCTGATAAATGTCATCAACATCAACAGCTACTGCGGCACCAACGCGGGCAAATGTAAACATCATCAAAGCAATTAGGGCTCGATCCCGCAGACCACTGATGCTGTTGGTTGGAATGGAATCAAGCAGGTGCCGTGCGTCTTGCGGTTGCAGCACGGGCGTTTTGCCTTTGATGACAACGTGCTTAGGGCCACGTACTGAAGAAGCGGGGTTCACCTTGAGAATGCCGCCTGTCACAAAAAAATCAAACAACATTCGAATGGCCGCAAGGTGTTGCTTCACCGTTGGTTTGCTATATGTTTTGAGCAATTCCTCGATATAGAAAGCAATGAGAGTTGGCTCAGTGTCGTGCAGTTGCAGCATTCGTTCCTCACACCATCCGCAAAATTGTCGCACCGCATGAAGATAGGCGGTTCGTGTGTTGGGGTTGCGAATTTGAGCAGCAAAAAATTCGACATATCGTCGTTTTGTTTCGTCACCAGCTTGTTCAATAATTTTTGGAACGACAACATTGCGTGTAATCGAATGGTTGACTTGACGCGAGGTAAAACCTGTGATGATTTGCGGGTTGCTTGATTCCATTCGAGTGGAGTAAGAAGTAAACTACATAAAGGACGTTATGTCGGGTATTAGAATGCCGATCAAAACTATTCATTGCAAACAAAAAGAGTTGACCAGATGTTGAAGTGGATGTTTCGACTCATTGGTAATACTGTAGTCGGAATTCCCATTGTGGTTTTCTTTTCTTTGAAGCCGCTGAACGAAGCGAATTCAACCGACAATACCATTACCATTTGCTTGGTAATCGCACTGCTTTCATGGCCAGTTGGCTGGGGCATTTGTTGGTTCATCGACAATCGAGAAAAATATACATTCAAGATCTAGGGAGTTGGATTTGAAAAGTTTGTTTTGGGTGGTTGGGAACTTCGTAGTTGGCCTGTTGATAGTTGGTTTTTTCTTCATTGAGGCCTTGAACGAGGCTGGGAATAATCCAGAACGATTGTCGAATTTACAGACGACTATTGTCGTTTTGGCATTTCCAGTTGGTTGGGTAATTTGTTTGTTGATTGATAAACGAAAGGCAATCTTCAAAGTTCTTTTTAACGTTGATAATTGGATGTAGCAGTGTTTGGATTATGGTGAATCCATTCGCTGGGAAGTTCACAGAAAAACAGTTTGGAGGTATTTGTAGTGAGTGACGAAGTCCCAATGCCGTTTGCAGAGCGAGTTGGAAGGTTTGTCCTTTTCCCGCTTTCTTGGATAGATAATGCTTCGACAAAGCGTAAAGCGAAGGTGCAAAAAGAGCGTGAAGAAGCTGAAGCAACCGAGCTACGTAAAATAGACTCTGAACGTCGAGCAGAACAAGCTCGTCACATGGAAGAATTTAACGCAGCGAAAACGGCGGAAGAAGCACGCGTTGCGGCAGAAGAAGTTGAGGATTTGGCACGTGGAGAACGGGCTCGCTACCAATGCCAGTTGCTTTACGACATGCACGAATATCAAATTCGTGAAAAGTTTCCACAGGAGAAACTTGATCGATACTTCGACGAATACATGAAGGATGAATTTCCAGCCGAGACAATTGAACGCCGAGGTCAAGATCTTCAAACAATGATCAAGAGTTTTGTCGACGGCGACCAACCAAAACAAAAATCACCAGAAGCCATCACACAGTATTTCGAGCAACAACGCACTCATCTTCAATCAATGAACTTGGCTCCCGACGTGCTGGAAGCCCAAATCCTTGAACTCAACTATCGCCAAGACCAAGCAATCAAAGAACATTTGAGAAACCTATGATTATTCGACTTGGTGATAATCGTGAAAACAATGAACCGGTTTTCATAGATGACGAGTTATTAAAAACGCATTTGCATTTAATTGGTGCAACTGGTGCGGGAAAAAGTTCTGCAATCCATGTAATCCTACGACAGTTAATGTTGACGTCGAAGCAAGATCAGGGATGTATCTTCGTTTTTGATCCACTCGGCAATCTCGCACAAGATTTATTGAAAATCATCGCGTACAAGCGATACACGCCGGAAAGTGCCCGTGAGAGGCTGGTGTATATTGAGCCTGCGAATGAATCCGCGATTTCGACATTCAACCCTTTGTTGCACACCGACGAGGCAAACCGATACTACCAAACCATGCGGGCCGTCGATTTGGTTTTGAGGGCTTGGGAAGCTCAAGATGCTTCACAACAACCCCGGCTGCTCCAGTGGATGACCAACGCGTTTATTTCTGCTGCCGAGGTTGGTTTTCCAATATCTGTTTGCCAGCATTTGATTCATCCGGGTTCTCCTTATCATGATGCAATTATTAGTCGGCTTCCCGGTGAAACAGGGCATCGCTGGAAACAGATATTAAAATCTGGCGGCAATGAAGCAATGCGTATCCTTGAATCAACAAGGAACCGCTTAGATCCATTTTTTCGCAGCCCAAACTTGAAGTTGATGTTTGGTGTACCTGAAAGCAAATTCGATTGCGAAAAACTCATTCGAGAACGAAAAATCGTAATCATCAACCTTGCTGAAAAAGGTCGAATCCCCGGCTTTATTTGCGATACGATTGGCTCACTGTTTTTAAACGAAGTGTTTGAAACTGCGAGCAGGATGGCGGTACGTGAAGGTCGAAAAGCTGTTGAACCAACCTACTTGTTTTTGGACGAATTTCATCGGTATGTGAGCCCTGATATCGAGCGGGCATTGCCAACCGTTCGGCAAATGGGGCTTCGATTGATCCTTGCACACCAATCTTTCGCACAGCTTGAAAAAGAAGAAGTCGATCTTCGTCAAATGATTTGGCAAGCTCGAACGAGGCTAACATTTGCCAACTACGCGGAGGACGCCGATTTGCTGGCGGATCAATTGGGCAAAATGACGTTCAATGATATGGAAGTAAAAGACATTCGAACATCAAAACGACAACTGATTGACGGCCATAGAAGGGAGTTGATGAAAAATCGTTCCTCAAGTACTGGGCGAACAAACGCGACTTCAAAAAATTCGAGTTCTTCCGAAAACGAGTCATCTGGTTATTGCTATACGTCTGGAAGCTACGAGCCCCGGTCGTGGAGTCGAGGCAAAGGTTCCTCTGATGGTAAAGGTGAGTCAGATTCAGCAGGCTGGACAGACACAACCTCTGAAGGCGAATCCGAACAGCTAGTTCCGAATCACATTACATTCGACGAGGTTTCCAGTGTGACTTACCGGAACTTCGAGGAACATATGATTCGTTGGTCTCAGAAAATTCAATCGCTTGGGCCTGGAGCCGCGTTTTTACAGAAACCAGGAAGTAAGAGAATTGAGCCAGTTCAACTGGAACTGCTGGATGTTCCAAATTCTCCAGAAATTCAAGATTCTGTAGATGAACTACTTGCTCGGAACTTCGAGAGTGATTTGTTTATGTCATTTGCAGAAGCTGAACGTCAACACGAAACTTGTCTGCAAAAACTGCTTTCAGGGGAAACGTTGATTGCTAACTCAGATTCTGAATCCTACGACACGACGGATTCGCCAAATGGCAGTCCATTTGAACTTTGATGCAAGTTCCGTTTCGTTTGTTGGTGTTGTTGGGCCCTGGCATTTGCGAGTGCAGTTGCTTGTTCAAGTGATAGTCCACCGTGTTGCTCAACTTCTTGCAAGATTTGCGTTAGCTGTTCACGATGCTCTGCCCATATTCCAAACGAAATAAGGTAATCCATGTTCAGGCGATGGGTTTCCGTCATTCTATCAATCCGATCCGTGCATTGTTTCGCAAGTGTTTCGCGGCGGTTTACTTCGCCCTCAATTTGTTCCATTGCTTGCTGCAACTTAATGGCGTCACTTTGTCGAATTGCTTTGCCAAGATGATGGCCAGCAGGATACTGCTTGAGTAGTTCGTCTGATGTGCCTGTGAATGTTGGTTCTTTTCCTAGCACGTTCTTATAGTAGCAGTGATCGAAAATTTGCGCAATAGAATTTTTGTTGCATAAACCTATTTTGATGGTGCACGAGAACTGTCCGTTGGGTGACCGTTTACATGTCCAATACGTGTCCAACCCCGGTCAACTGGCGTGTTGACAGAAGTCCCCTCCCCGCAGGCATTTAGGGTACAAGGGCCGTGCTTCGCAACCCCTTGCCCAAAGGGATTCCAGTCAACCCCGCTCAAGACTTCGCGGATGCCTGACGCTACGCTAATCACTTTGGGCAAGAGCTGGCTCTCCGGTTGACTCAATCGGTACGCTTCGCTCCCCTCTTTTCGCCCACCGTTTCGCACAGCCCCTGCACCCATTTCGTTTTTCGGGCTTCGAGCCCTCAACCGAAAAGCAAGCGATACCGCTTGCAAATGCCTGCCCTCCAGGATTTACTTGACTTTCTAATGGCATGTTCGTCTAATCACAAATGAGCTTAACGCTCGTTTTTACTTTCTTCCCCAACCTTTATGAGAAGAATTTTTTCTCGTTACTCGAAGATGGTCGCTTGGTCGACGAAGAGTAGAACAAAAGGAAAGCCCAGTTCCCTGCCAGGAATTGGACTTGAATTGAGTCTGTTCGGCTCATTTTTGGTGATCGGAATTGGTCAGCTTGTGCTGCTCGTCCGATGATGAGAGAATCATGCCGCAATTTGATTGCAAAGTCAATCAATTTTGAGGAAACTGGGCGAACTCGTTTGTGGAACCTGCAATGGTGTACCTGACGTTTTCACTAGTTGAACACCAGTCCTATTGGGACTGACTCCAGAGGAGCGACGATCCGTCGCTCTCTCTCTTTGAGACAGAAATTACTGTCTGGAAATTGTTCGCCCAGAAAGCCAAAAGATGATTCTTCAAGAACGTGATATCCAAGCACTCTCCTTGCTTGCCCAATATTTCATGCTTACCTCTCGGCAATTGCGAGAGATGTGCTATACGACTGATTCTACTGGTCGAGTTACCCGCCGCCGTCTTACTGGATTGCGACAAGCTGGGTTTATTCGAAAGCGAAATTTGCAAGTCGTTAATCCGAAAGACGGATCAAATAGCCCAGTCTTTCATTTGACCCGCACAGGCTTAGAGTTGCTTGCTGGCCAACTTGATGACGACTCACTATTGCGAAAGCCAGTTGAACCGTCTCAGCCGCAGCACCTACAACACTACATTGCAGTTTCTGATACGCAACGTATGCTTCGTAACGCGGTATCGGCAACGAATGAACAGATTCAATTGCAACAGTGGGTCAATGAAGACGAGGCGGTCAACCTTGACCAGCCAGACTCACCTCGAAAGTTTCTTCGAACGAAGTATGGAAACGTAATCTGTATTCCCGATGCGGCTTTTGTACTTGAATTCAAATCACATCGGGCGGTGTTTTACGTTGAGCAAGACCGAGACACGTATTTCCATGGCCGTGTTGCTGCACGTAAAAGCCCCGGTTACCGCAAACATTGGGAACAAAAGGGGCACATTCAGCATTTTTCGGACAGCAATCTACAACACTTCTATATTTTGTTTGTTGCTCCCAATGCCAAACGACGAGATCAACTCTGCAGTGCCTTTGCCAAAAAGAACGCTGACCACGAAGTCAGAAAGGCATTTCGCTTCGTTGCGTTTGATGAAATCAACGCAGACAACTTTCTATTCGATTCAATTTTCGCTTGTTGCCATGAGAACGAACCCGTTCCGTTGGTTAAACAGAGCGTAACACCGACCACAAACTCAGAGGCAACTCCCCTACTTCCGTCAGGGCGGACATAGGTGTCTCTTGTGGAAACTATTTTTTACCCCAATTTGATATGGCTACTTCAAAGGAGAACAGTAAAGCGGTTGAGCGTTTTCAACTTCGCGGAATTACCGCGAGTGTATTTGAAAACAAATCTGACAAAGGTGCAACTTTTTATAAGGTGAGTATTACCCGCACGTACAAGGATGGTGACCAGTTCAAAACGACAAATGTTTTTAGTCGTGATGACCTACCTGTTGTCGAGGTTTTGGCCAAAAAATCGTGGATTGTAATTTTGCAACGCGAATCAAAAAACGACTCCGAGTAATCGGAAACTGAATCATGGAGCCACCCTGATGGCTCCATCGCTTCTTGGAAGCGGCACCTTGTGTGTTGGCCTGTGATGTCTTCGACATTCCCTGCCACGTCAAAGGTGAAATCGTTGAGCTTATTCCAACGTCTCACTCAAAGGCTTTCCGCCTTTGAATCTCAAAATAAACACTGAATTCCCAGGTGCAAATATCGATTTGAGGTACGTAACGAAAGTCGCTTACTTCATGTCACCACGAGCGAACGTGTTTGAGTCATTTTGACCTGACACTTTCATCGTGCTTTCTAGCAGACTTTCATGTTTGCCATCGTAAACGCCTTTTCTCCAGGCGTTTATTTCTTTTCGCCACCACCACGTTGGTGGTGGCTTTTTAAATCAAGGAGAAGCTATGAAAGTTGTTTTGTCTCAACACCACGAGAACGCCAACTGCTGTTGGTGTGAAAAAGACCGTGAGTGCGTAACGTTAACGTTTTCAGACGGGTTCATTCAAGACGAATCGATGTGCTGGAAATGCCTTCAAACTGCATTTAAGGTTCGCTCTCGCCAGAAAACAAACACTTCCGAGCAACCATGTGGAGGTGCCAAATGAACCGTTCACAAGAAGCAGGAGTGATTCGAATTGACGAGGCTTACAGCAAGCAATGTGTTTTGTCTCGGCTGAAAGTGTCTCAACGATTCTGGGACAAGATGTTGGATGAAGGACTCCCCTACACCAATGTTGGTCACACTCGCTGGGTAACAGGCGAAGCGATCATGAACTACTTGAAAAAGTTTGCACAAACAAAGCCAGTTCAGGCAAAGTAGTTTCATGGCTCGTCAACCAGAACTAGGCAACATCAAGTTGTATCCCCAGCGGCCTTTGCGTGATTCCGACCAAAACGGATTTGTGCTGCAATTCTATTGCCCTATTCAAGGGGTTCTTCGTGGAATTTAGTGGCTGAGGTTTAAAACGCGATGATTTGGTAGGCTTTGAGGATGAGCGAATTAACGACAGATCATTATCGTCTTCTTCTTGGTCTTACTGCAAATTGGACCGTGGAATCGGTCGACTTTGTACCTGCTGAGAAGCGAGTAACCATCAAGATTTCCTTCAGCGGTAGCGGGCTTTGTTGCCCCGAATGCGAGTCGGCTTGCCCGCAAGGGGATCTGGCTCCAGAACGAAAATGGCGACACCTGGACACGATGCAATTCGCAACGGAAATCCACGCAAGGATCCCTCGTAGCAAATGTGCAAAGTGCGGTGTGAAAACGATCGCGATCCCGTGGGCCGACAAATACTCCCGATTCACATTGCTCTTTGAAGCCTTTGCGATCGAAGTTTTGCAAGCCTGCAGTAATATTAAGGCCGCCGCCTGTTTGCTGGGCCTGAACTGGGCGGCTGCCCACGGCATCATGAAGCGTGCAGTCGATCGCGGGCTTGAGCGACGGACTGCCGAACCGATCGGTCACATTGGCATGGACGAAAAAAGCTTTGGAAAGGGCCATGATTACATTTCGGTGATGACAGACATTGATGGCCGTCGGGTGCTTGAAGTAGTCCCGGATCGCACGGCCGAATCAGCCGATAAGCTTTGGGAAACACTGACAAAAGACCAGCGAAAAGGCGTCAGAGCAGTGGCCATGGACATGTGGAAGGCGTTTATGAAATCGGCTCGCAAGCAAGTGCCCAAGGCAGAGATCGTGCATGACAAATTTCACATCGTCAAGTATCTCAATGAGGCGGTGGACAAGGTTCGTCGTCGCGAGAATCAAGAGCTGATGGAGTCCGACGACAAGCGATTGACTGGCACGAAGCAGATGTGGTTGTATGCCAAAAAGAATCTGCCAGGAAAGCGACTCAAAGAACTCAAGCTGCTCTTGGATGACGATCTTAAGACAGCACGAGTATGGGCTCTGAAAGAAAACTTTCGCTGGTTCTGGAGGTACGTTTACTCCACTTCGGCTGAAGAGTTTTTTGAACAGTGGTATGAGTCCGTTTTGGAAAGTGAAATAAAGCCGATGATCAAAGTTGCCAACATGCTCCACCGTCACCTAAGTGGGCTGCTCAGCTACTTCCGACACAAAATCACCAACGCGATCAGCGAAGGATTCAACTCCAGAATCCAATCCATCAAATCTGCGGCAAGGGGATTCCGCGCATTCGAAAACTATCGCACACGAATCCTGTTCTACTGCGGAAAACTAGATCTCAGCCAACACAGAATCAGCCACTAAATTCCACGAAGAACCATTCAAGGAAAACGAATTCGTAAAAACACAGGGACACGCAATCGCCGTGAAGGGCGTCAAATCCTCCGAGAATGCCAGCAACGTTTGCTCAATGGTGAGTATGTACGTTCTGGCGGAGCTATAACAGAACAACAGGCAAAGACGCGTGTTGCAGTCCAGCAAACCTTGAATCCAGCGGTACATGTAGGTGAAGCCTCCAATAGTGAAAGAACTTGGAGTGATTGCAAGGAGCAATACCTCGCCTACAAGCGTAAAAGAGTTCGAGAACGGTCATACTCGGATGTTGTTTATCGTTTGGACATGGCTGAAAGAATTCTTACTGGCCGTCGTGAAGATGCTGGTCTTGAAGCCAGCGGTTCAATCAACGATGCCTGCACGCTGGAGTCAATGGAGTGTCTTCAAGACCGCCTTTTAGAGGGCGATGAATGCCGCTACGACTACCGTTCGCCGATGACCGTCAACACAACGATTGGGGCAATCATGACGTTTGTTCGTTATTGTGCCCGGCACGACTGGATTGACAAAGTGCCGATGATTGAACAACTGGATATTGATGAGGTAATGAAAGGTCGTCCAATTACTCAGGCAGAATTTGACAAGATGATTGAAGTGACACCGGATGTTGTTGGTTCAAAACCAGGCGAGTCTTGGCAATTCACACTAAAGATACTTTGGGAAACAGCATTTAGAGTTGGTGACGTGATGAATTTTGCTTGGCGTGGCTCAAAAATGATTCACCCCGTTTGGCCCGATAATCGACGGGAACACCCAACACTCGCTATTCCGAGCACGCAAAAAAACGGAAAGGTGCAGGAGATTCCAATGCTACCGGGACTAAAGTATTTACTACATGCCGTTCCAGAGGATTCTCGTGACAAATGGATTGTAAACCCACAGCCGCTGGACGTTCTCAATCGAAATTCATTTCGGCCAGACAGAAACCAGCTTGCTTTATTGGCAATGGAATTTAGCAACTGTGCAATTGCTTGTGCGTTTGAAGTAACAGAAGCCGCAGTAAGAAAATGGATGGACAAATTCGAAATTGAGCCGATTGGTAAAGAAAAGAAAAGCTTGGTTCCCAAAAGGAAGATTGAGGCAATGAAATCTGTTCTCTCAGACGATACAGCCTCATCTGACCGGTTGACCAAGGAACGAGTGGGACGAGTTATAAGCTTGATTGGTCGAGAAGCGAAGGTAATTGTCCAAGCGGAAGACAAAGGGGCTCGAAAACGCCTCAAGTACGCATCAGCTCACGATATTCGGCGAGGTTGTGCTGAGCGTTTGATCAACCAAGGAGTTTCCGCCGAAACACTCAAGCTGGTTCTTCGGCACAGCAATTTTTCTACAACCGAGAAGTTCTACGGAGCGGTTAAGGATGCTCAGGCGGCGGCCGCAGAAATTATTCAATTATCAGGACGAAAAGTTGATTCAAGTTCAGCCAGTCTCTCAGAGGCCGAAATTTCCAAGTTGCGGAAAATTCTTGAACAGATTTAGGATCACTGCCATCCTTCTGCTCTTGACTGTCAGTTTGTCCAACGAAAAAAACTTCTCGTAGTAAAAGAACGTGGCCACATACGAGTGCAGAGTGAGGTTACATCTAACGACTTGTAAAACTATTGATTCCCATTCTCAATCCAAGTAAATGTTATCAAAGTTGGGATTAGCAACGGATCCTACGATGATGTACTTCGTTCAACCGGTTGTTCAGCCACCCGAAGTTCCAAAATTTCGTTTTCAATCGATCGTAGTACTTCGACGACACTAGGTGCTGCTACCCACCTTTCCGAGTTAGACACATCGCAAACACGAAGTCTTTCGTAGGCCGCTTTGGTTAGTTCTAGCAACCCGATTAACAAGGGAGATGAGTCTTCAGAGGCCAAATGAACATCTATCGTGCGAATCTCACGTTCCAATGCGGAAAGAAAAGATATGTTCAGTTGACATGCCTCACGTTGCAAATCATCAACGCAACTTGCGAGAAACGAGCTAATCGCAGAGGAATGGGGAATGTAGAATCCTGAGGGAGGCATGTTTTTGCTTGAAGAAGGGAGTAAAAATTCTGATCTTTCGAGGTCACGGCACAAAAGGTCTCCAGTAACCGCCCATATCAACTTGGACTTGCACCACTTCAAGTATACAACGAACCCGAGCCCAAGGGCAATCGAATAAATGTGTACGATTTTTCCGGGTTGAAATCGAAAAGCATCCGTATCGTCGTCGTTTTTCTTCAAGACCGCTACATTGTCCGTCGCTTCTACTGAAGTAGCCAGTGATGTTTTGCCAAATGAGGTGACGACAGCTTCCCCTAGGAATACGATTGAAAAGCAGAAGGTAAGCAATGCCAATAAAACAAGGTGATTCAAGCGAAACACATATGCAAGGTCTGAGATCCTTTTTGCGTCACCAAAAACCGCGTGTTTCAGTTGCTCATCGTCTCGCATTTTCAGGGATGCGTCGTGCATCCGTGCAGCAATTGCCGACACGTCGTAAAAGTACACAAACGGGATCACCACGAAAAAGAGAACTACGTTCGCAAAACTGTAGTCACTTATAGTGTTAAAAAAATTCAATCGTTGTTTTTCCGAGATTGATTGCTTTTGTTGACGAAATCAAACAAAAAGAATGGAGCGTACACAATCGTTGCCATTCCTAAGCTAATCAAAGGAGGAATAACTTGCCAGGAATTTTGATCGATTTCAAAAAGAGGTGGAATTAATGCTGAGAAACATGCGACTCCAAATCCTGCAATAATCGACAAGATTCCGCCCCAGTTGTTTGAGACTCCAAATATAAACTTCCCGAGGAATAATGGAGCACACGCAAGTTGAATTGCGTAAATCGCGTAAAGGATTTGGGCAATCACGCTTTGGCTGTCAGGCATGTTATTTTCAATAACGACTTTTGCGATGGCATACCCGAGGTAGACGAGTCCAATTGAAACAAGCGTTGCCCATCTCGCGTTATTCAGCGAACCTTCCTTTTCTTTTCCCCCTGCTGTAACGTTGACGAACATCGTAAATGCCATCGCTGACAGGAATGCGTCAATTGTAGATATCGCGAATGAAACGATGACAAATAGTAATGCTGGCATAAGCACGTAAGTTGCAAACGGACCAAAGGCGGCAAAGGCTATTGGTAAATCCGTTGAGTCAAGTCCAAACGTTGCAAATAGAATCCCAACGACTGTTGCAAGTATCCAAAGAGATGACGATTCGATCCCGCTTGCAACTAGACTTTTTGCGATTGCTGATTGCCGCACTTGTGTTTCCGACGAATTGGCAACAAACTCAAGAGATTGGAGTCGTTGAAGACTTGACAGGTCAACAAATTGCCAGAGACCGTTTGCCAAGGTAAGTGAGATAATGCCCAAAAGTCCAAATCCAGCGAAACTGCTTGCTGTCGAATTTGAATAGACCTCAAACGTTATTCGATTCTGAAAAAACAATAGGCAACATGTGAGAAATGCGATTGCAATTAGAAAAAGACACATGAACCAAAAAACGGTGTCAAATTTCGGCGTGTTTGAAAGACTGCCGATCCAAACACGTGCACCTGCAACGCCGATAAACGAAATTGCCGACAACATCAAAAGTATTACTGGAACAGGCAATTCAGTTGACAGCCAGTTGCAATAGAACAGTGCGACGGTTAAGCCACACAACAAGCAAACACTCCATGGAACTTGTATACGATCAGTCGCAACGACAGCCCGATAACCTCCCCACAGAACGTAGACGACTGTGAATGCTAAGATTGAAAAATGTATGGTCATCGAAGCGGTCGCTATTGCCCCCGATTGTGTTGCTGGGTCGAGATTCGACATGAACACAGGCATCAGAAAGCTTGTCGCGTAATCCAATTCAGTAATTGCGGTACCGCCAATCGCGATAATAATTAACGCTGCAATAGTCCATTCAAGTTGTCTTGCGAATGGCTTATTTGGATCAGTGACAAGCGAAATCACGTTTTCAGTTTCGCTGGAACTGTTAAGAGTCAAGAGTTCGTTCAGCCATCCGGCCTTCACGGCGAAGCCGAACAAAAGTGAGCGTTCGTAGAACTGCACGTTGACGCGGTGGCTAAATTGAAAGTTTTTGCTTTCAGTTTGGAGGAACCGTAATGGGACGAGCGTCAAATGAGAAGGAAGAATTCTGGAGTTTCGTGCTTTCAGAGCAATCGCAAAGTGGACAGAGTGTTCGAGAGTTCTGCCGCCAGGAAGGTGTTTCGGAGGCTTCGTTTTATCAGTGGCGAAAGAAGCTTGGTCGGCACTCGGAAGCAGTCAAGCAGGACTTTTTGCCAGTCAAAATTG
The DNA here is from genome assembly GCA_965224765.1 of Mariniblastus sp. Lineage (GTDB taxonomy): Bacteria > Planctomycetota > Planctomycetia > Pirellulales > Pirellulaceae > CAZDBA01. The sequence goes on along the minus strand of CBDDAC010000005.1, from coordinate 48,346 downwards.
TAGCGACCTCGCCTTGCCAGCAGGTCGCTGACAACGCCCCAGTTTGCTTTCCTGCGTCAGGGAATCAGTCTGATTCAGCTCGATCAATCATATCCGAGCCAGCATGCGGCTTGCAGCAAACATCCGTTTTAGAGATCGCTGCTCCCGGCGGTTTTTCGATCAACGTGACGCAAGCTGCGACGCCGGACTTGATATTTCATACTCTTGTCGCCTTTGAACGGCTTGCGCGGGAACCCAAGCCATGCTGAATCTCGCCAGCGGAACTCGAATTTATCTTGCTGCTGGCGCGACGGATATGCGTCGTGGGTTCAACGGTCTGCAAGGCCAAGTCACAAGCGTGCTGGAGCAGGATCCACTTTCGGGTCACCTGTTTCTGTTTGTCAATCGTCGCCGCGACAAACTAAAGATCCTTTACTGGGACCAAGACGGTTTGGCGATTTGGTACAAGCGACTGGAGAGCGGGAGCTTTCAGATTCCCGGCTTCAAGCCCGACCAGACGCACGTCGAAATCAAAAGCGATGACTTGATGATGCTGCTTCGTGGCATTGACCTTTCGAGTAAACGTCGCAAACGGTACTCGCTGGAGAGTTAATCAAAACTCAATCGCGATCTCCATTTCAAATTCAAAACATGCTTCGCCACCTGCCAAACTGGCGGAGCTTTTTTTTTGCAAATGTTTTGGAAAGTTTGAATCTGCGTGAAACCTTTTTGAGTTTCGCAGGTTTATATTTTCATGGACGCAACGGAACTGCAAAAAGAAAACGAACGGCTTAAGGGGCTGCTCGCGCAACAGCGAAAGAGCATTGAGCAACAACGTCAACAACACCGGGCCGAACTGAAGCAGTTCACTCAGACGATCGAAAGCAAACAGCAAGCCATTGCCCGGCTGGAACATCAAATCAAACTGCTGCTGCAAAAGGTTCGTGGCTCGCGTCAGGAACGTATCGACCCGGCTCAGCTGACTTTGTTTTCACTCGAAGACCTCGAGGCCTTGGCAGCGGAACTTGAAAAACACGCCGGCGATGAAGTCCTGCTTGAAACCGAGCCTTCCGGCAAAGGCAAACGTCGACGCGGTCGCAAAGGTAAACTCCCTGAGAATCTTCCTCGCGAGATCATTCGTTACGAACTTGACGATCAAGAGCGGGCTTGCCCCTGCTGCGGCAACGAGCGTCATGAAATCGGCGTTGAATCGAGCGAGCAGTTGGAGCTAATTCCGGCCAAGCTCAAAGTCATCCAGCATGATCGTGTGAAATACGCTTGCCGCAACTGCCAGAACGAGGGCGTCTCTGGGGAAGTGGCGATCACCGACAAGCCGCCGCAGCCGATCGAAAAAGGCCTTCCCGCGGCGGGGTTATGTGCTTACACCGTGCTCTCGAAGTTCGGCGATCACACGCCGCTTTATCGCACTGAAGATATCACATCGCGTTACGGCTACACGATTCGTCGGAGCAGTCAATGCGGTTGGCAAGCTCAGCTCGCCGATCTGGCGTTGGCGTTTGTGTTGCGGATGAAGTTTCTGATTCTGCAGTCGAAAGTCATTCACACCGACGACACTTCGATCAAGCTGCTCGAAGGCGGCCCGGCTCAGACGGCGAAGTTCTGGCCGTACCTTGGCGACTGCGACCATCCTTACATCGTGTTTGACTTTACGCGAAACCGAGAACGCGATGGGCCGGTGAAGTTTCTTGAAGGATTCAATGGCTTTCTGCAAGCCGATGCTTACAGCGGTTACGATTCGATTTACGCCGGCCACCAAGTCAATGAAGTTGCCTGCTGGGTTCACGCGCGCAGGTACTGGCATCAGGCCCGGGATAACGATGCGCTCCGGGCCAACCAGGCGTTGTCGTTTATCGCGAGGCTATCGCAAATCGAGAAACAGCTTCGCAAGTCTTACCCGGAAGAAAATCTGCAGGGGCATCGTGACTTTGCAGCGGTGGCTGCTGCGCGGCAGGAGCATTCGGTTCCGATTCTCGAAAGCTTCAAAGCGTGGCTCGATGCGGAAAAAGATAACAAACGAATCTTGCCCAAGAGCCCGATTCGATCGGCGTTCACGTACACGCTCAATCAGTGGGATGCGTTGTGCCGTTACACAACGGAAGGCTTTCTGTCTTACAGCAATAATCTGGCCGAGCGGACGGTAAAGATTCCGGCGATCGGCCGAAAGAATTATCTGTTTGTTGCAAGTCACAATGGCGGTTGCCGGGCAGCGATTCATTATTCGCTCGTCAGCAGCACCAAGTCCAACGGTGTCGAACCGTACGCCTGGCTGAAAGAGCTTTTTACTCGCTTGCCTTATCATCGCGACGGCGACGCTTTCGCCCAAGCCGTCGCGGGTGAGCCAATCGTTTCAAACGAACTCGATTACCTCTTGCCCGACGTCTGGATCAAAACAAACCCACAACACAAGTGGACAATCGACGACATCCGAAGAAAAGAAAGAGAAGCAAAAGACGTGTAGTTCACCGAACGCTCACTTTTAAACGCCTTTTCTCCGGGCATTTATCTCTTTTTGCTGCCACCTCCGTCGGTGGCGGCTTTTCCAAACCAAGGAGAAGTTATGAAAGTTGTTTTATTTAAACGTCAGGAATCTGTGAGTTGTTGCTGGTGTGAGAAAGAACGTGAATGTGTCACGGTCTCATTTTCCGATGGATTCATCAAACAAGGCTGCCTTTGTTGGAAATGCCTCCAAACTGCCTACAAAGTTCGCTCGCTTCATAGCACCAGGCAGTCGAGTGATGAATCAAAGAATTCCGGTACTTGCTCTGAAAACCAGTCTACTGTTGAAACTGAATGAGGCTTGCTATGAACACAAATCTCGCCAGTTTCGCTGACCGATTGGATCGCATTGAACAGCTACTAGTAGAGTTGTCTGCCGTTCGTAGAACGAAAGAGTATTACTCGACGGCAGAGGTAGCAAAGCTACTCAAACGTGCCGAATTTACCGTTCGAGAATGGTGTCGAAACGGTCGCATCTGGGCTGAAAAACGCCAATGTGGTCGTGGAATAGCCAAGGAGTGGATGATTAGCAACGAAGAGTTGGAACGCATTCAAAACGAAGGATTGCTTCCAAACTAAAAGCTTGCAAGTAAGAGTGAATTCCTAAACTCGACTGGACAAAAATCCAGTCGAGTTTTTTAGTGGCAGAAAAATCCTATGCCATAATTTGGGGACAAATTTGGGGACAACATTGCCAATTTTGAGGAAGTTTGTACAATACTTGTTGTACATTGCAACGCATGCAGAAAACATTTTCACCCACGAATTAGCGAGTAAAAAAGCACTTTAGCCCACTCTGGCCGAGTGGCGGAATTGGCAGACGCTCAGGATTTAAAATCCTGTGTCCTTACGGACGTACGGGTTCAAGTCCCGTCTCGGGTACTACGGTTTTATGCGTGTGAAACGCGTTTTTGACTCTTGCTCGGCCCACCCTCATTTCCCCGTTGCGCCGCTAGCCACTGTTTCGTCATAGGCTTCCCAGAGCCTTGAGCCCAACGCATCCGAAGGCAGATTTACGTAAAACTCCATGGTCGTTTGGATAGTTGCGTGCCTCATGAGTTGCTGCAAATCTGCCGGAGTCAGCTTCGGAGCCCATCGAGTCCCAAACGATCGCCGATAATCCTGTGCACTGGCAAACTTGCCGTCCGCATTTACAACGACCTTTGCCGACTTCCCGATTGAACTAATGACTTTCTTTGTCCAGGTAAGCGATTGCCGCCAGGACAGAAGCGTGCCTTCACGTTGATCGATCGTAACGCGATTCAAGACTTTGACAAATTCCGGAGAGATGGGGAGCATTTGTGACTTGCCAGACTTCTGGGCGTCGCCATCAATGACGTACCTCGGATACTGGACGTCGATAGATATCGCGAACGGATCTGACCAATCCCATGACAACTTCAACGCTTCAACTAAACGTAAGCCCGAAAGCCAAAGCACATCGAGAAGAAGACACCATTCGTCTGCGTCACGCGATCGAACCTTTTTAACGGCCAGCTTCATCCGCTCGTGCTCTTCGAGCGTAATCGGCCGCCCCTTCATCTTGTTCGCTTTGCGTTTGCTTTGCTTGGCCACTCGCAGTTTAGGACATGCGATGATCATTTCCTGCTCAGCTGCCCAAGAGAATCCAGCCAAGAGGGTTCTGAAGTAACTTGCGATCGTTGCTTCAGATAGCTTTTTCTTCTTCTTGCCAAACGTGCGACTTCGCAACTTCCCATAGAAGTGACTCAGTCGACGTGAATCGAGATCTTGAACGAACACCGGTTCAATGTATTCATCAATCCGGTTTACGACGGTACACCATTTTTCGAGACTGCTCTCGCCCAAGCTGGACAGGTATTGCTCCTCGTAAGCAATTTGAAAGTCCAGCCAGGTTACAAGCTCACCAGTTGGTCCGCTGGTGAGATCCCGCTCCTTCTCCTGAGCTGCGTGCATCGCACGTTTGTAGTTTGACTTCGTTGATCGGATCTCAGTTTGTTCCTGCTTCCGATTTCCAAAGTCATCCTCCCATCTCAGGACGTAGTATCCTCGTCTCCCGTTTCTTTGCGGCGTGACGACTTTTTGTGTTTTCCGCGATCGCTTGCTGGGCAATTGTCGTCTCCCTCAAATGTGCCGTTTCGAATGATGTAGTCTGCTATCCAGCACCCCATCACCGCCAGCTGGTTCCCCAGTGGGGTAAACTGAAGATCCCCAGTTCGAATCGCGTTGCGTTTCAACCAGTCAGGCGTTTGCCCAAGAATCGCTGCAACTTCGTTGATTGTGTACGGGGTATTGGGGTCAAACGGTATCTTCTTATCCTTAGCCATGTGCATATTATCCTTGACTGCCGCTCTGACGGTGCCTAGGATTGCACTCAATCAGGGAGACATTCGGTTAACGTCGTGTTTCGAACTGACTGGACCGTCTCTGACTTCACGGGAGGAGACGGTTTCCAACGATCAACGCGTATTTCGCGAAAACTTAAAGACCTGCTTGATTCCTACATCGAGCGGGTTTTTTAATGCGCGAATCGCGGTTATTCAGTCGGTGGCGCTCGTGGCATAGAGGAATCCTTCCAGACAGGAAGAACTGCGCAACAGAAAAACCCATGCGTGGGCTTGCGTAGAATGCGGTAAATCGCCGATATTTTGGGCGTCAGGAAGCATTTCGTTCTGTGTCTGCAGTTCGAAGTGATGCGGATAAATGGTTCTGCTACCGGCGTTAGCGCGTCGGAGACTGACCCTGCTTTTTTCAATGTATGGGGAAATCTAGGTTTTGCAACCCTCTCCATCTCAACTGCAATCATATCCTTGCGTGAGACTCGTTCGGTCACACCTCTCTCTCGGTGCATATCTTTAGCTCCAAAACTGTCGATGAGTTTCGTTCTAAAGCGTTCCCTTCCGTTTCCCCGGACCTCCCCAGAGGGGCGGCCGATGCGAGGCGAAATGGAAAAAGATGAGAAAAGGTAAACGCTTGTGTTGCAAGGTTTTGGTGGTTTGACCTAACCTTCAACATGTGTTATCTTTTTCTAAGCCTTACGTTTCTCTGCGTCAAGGTAGTGCAAAAATTTGTTCAATAAAAACATTTACAATGGCTAAGAAAAAGAAGTCGCGACGAGTTTCTCGCAAGGTTACATCCGAGACAGTTAAGGAAGGGTTGCAACGTCACATCGATGTAGCGATATCGATGATGAATCAAGTTGAGCGAATGGAGGAGATTTGCCAAACAGATGACGAAGGGAACCTAGAAATTCAAGGATGGGCGTCCGTACAAAAAGCCTTTGAGCATTTAGAGACGGGGAAACTTTGTTTTTTTAAAACCATAGTTAAGGCCAAGCCTGATGCTTAATAGACTTATGGACCGGGTCGACTCCGGCATAATATTTGCCCAAGATCAAATCATCTACTGGACCGGAGTTAAATGGGTAATTGATCATAGCGGGGCACTCGTGAAGTCATTTGGAGGGGAAGATGCCGCACTTAATCAGATCAGATGGGAAACAAGTTTACGTGACAGATTCCCAACTGGATGAATTGCGTTCCCGAGGATTGGAGATCCCGACAGAACCCGTCCTTGCCGGGCTTCGACGTTCAATTTGTTGCTGGCGTTTCCTGGGGAGCGTTTTGGCTCTACCCTTGGCAATGGTCCTTACGACCTTCCTTTGCGCCGAAGTCTTTAACCGCAACTGTGGAGACTTCGTTGAGACCTCCAGCATTTGCGGCCCATTCTATGTACGCGGCCACGGTGAAACTGAAGACGCCGCAAGGACTGCTGCCCAGCGTGAACTTGAAGAATTGGCACCGTTCGTGAATCTGAGACTTATGGAATTTGACATCACCTCATCACAGGTTGTCCAAGAGTCTTGGGATGGCGAGCTGTATGAAGCGACAGTCTACTACAGGACTTCGAACCTGCGCCAACCTTTAGAGCCCCAACTGAATGCGATCAGGAACCGCGTCGTTGATCCTGGGCTTGTTACCGAGTACTGGCAGACGTATCCGTATTTTGGTCAGCCGGACTTATCAAAGACACAATAAGGTTTGTGGATTATCAATGAAGATGACAATTGACGAATACGGTGTCGAGCACATTGATCTGGAACCTTTTCGGAAAGACGTTGAAGACGCTATCGATCGCATTCAGGCCCTAGCCGAGGGTTCCGACGCTTTTGATAAACCCAACGTTGACGCAATACCGGTCAGCGAGAATCCGTTCCAAAGCCCCGCAGTTATTCTTGAAGACGACCCTAAGCCATTAAAATTCAAGGCTCCATCGGCGGACTCAAAAGATGTACGAAAGCATCTAGCGCCAACTGAAACTGGAGGCCATAGCGGACGAGTGCGAAGCAACCCACGACCGGCGGCGAGCCAAAGTTCGCTCATGGTTCGGAAGACACTGGAAGAAATAAAGAGTAAGTGAACCGCTTTTCAGGCAAACACACCCAAACTTGAGCGAAGGCACCTTTTCATGTAGGCTCACAGCATAAAGCACCAACCTGAAAATACAGACTCGGAGTCTGTATACTACCTGTTATGTCGACTACGCTTCTGCTCTTCGCAATAATTGTGACTCTATGACTCAGTTTGTTCGTCCAAATGAATTCGCCAAAGCGTTCCTCGAAACGATCAAGAGGACCGACAAGAGTGAACTAGGGCTCGAAGGGAATGGACCTTTGCAGCTGGGCGAGCTTCCATCAGAGGCACTACTTACTCGGCTGATTGGCGAGGCGTGGAAGGCTAGTCTCGAGACAGAGGAAGGACGGCCGACTCGCTTTAACGTCGTGTTTCCTCTTGGTCGCCCATGTGAGTACGAGTCATTTTCGTTTCAATCAACTCGCCGTTATTCTTCCAGTGAACTAGTGCGTCTGGCACCAGCGGTTGGTACGCAAATGAGACGGCTTGTGGTTGTATCAAATGAGAGTGAGTTGGAGATTGCGGGGATCGAAGACGAGTGGCTTCACTCGCCGATCGGCCACACAACGAAACTGACAACGGGGTTTACACTGATCGTCTCTGGCCAATTGGAACTATCGGTTCTTGGGCCATCAAAACTACGCCTGATGTACGGTCCGATCGGACTCGAATACAACAAGGGCGTGATTCGAGAGTTCGTTTCTCTATTTGGCATAGAAGAGTTCATCCAGTTGCTTAGACGTCTTGTCGGTTCCGCTGGAGGCACAAGAGCGAAGAGTTCGTTTGCCAAAGCCTTTTCGTACACTGGGTTAGACTGCTCCGGACGATCCGAAATGCCGGGCACGGGGGTGCGATTCTTATCGAGCCAACCAACAAGAACGTGGAAAAACCCGTTGCTGTTAAGTATCCGATTCGACCGCTAAGTTTCTTGGATTTGGTGGTGGAACGCGCGAATTGTGAATTCGAGCGAAGTGAACTTCATTTTTACCACCAACACAAAGCCATGGGTGAACAGGAGCGGCTTCATTTTGAGGCGTTGTTGGGCCCCCTGTTCATTGCCGATAGAGACCTTGCCCACCTGATCAACGGAATTGCTGGGATGGCATCCCTTGACGGGGCAGTATTGGTATCCGCCGATCTTGAAGTGCTAGGTTTTGGCGCTCGCGTCCCAATTGATGCGAAGATCGCGGATGGTGAAGTCGATAGAGTAGAGTTTTCACGCGGTCAACTATTTACACATAAGCAACCTTTGAATAGCTTCGGAATGCGTCATTTGTCAGGATTCGAGTTCGTGAGTACGGGAGAGGGAGCGATGGCATTTATTCTGTCGGAGGATGGCGGCATACGCGTTTTCGTGAATACGGGCGAGCGGATTCTTCTTTACGACTGCCTTGAGCTGACTGAATACGTTGTGAGTTCGTTACCAACACTTGACGGCAAGGAACAACCTTCTCCGATGGCCTCGTTTTGTGCAAAAGTGATGTCAATATTTAGCACGACCACTAATAAGGGATCGTCGACAGAACAAAGCGATGAACCGAAGTCGCGGTAGCCGGGCGACTTTGAAATGGATAATCAATTGTCGCGACTCGGTTATCGCGGACGTTATCCGACTTATATACGATTTGAAATTCCACACTTGGGGTGAAGAATTCAGCGTTTACAGATCTTCGAAATCGCATCATCAAAATCGCGTGAATCGGCACGTGAATACTCCGCGACAGAAACTCGACTTGAGAAAGCCTTGGTGACTCCCATTATCTGAATTGCAACTTGTGGGTTCAACTCAGCAGCTTGTGAGGCAGATGTGATACTCGCTACGATCCCACGTAGATTCACCCGCTTTACGTTTAGCTCAGACATCTCGTCGTCGTTTTCCGGAGCTGGTTGATCTTGGAACGCTTCTGTGTGCTTTCGTATGAGCAGGGTAAACCCTGGCAAGCAAGATTCCTGGCTGGTCTCAAACGTGGCCTTAGCGGAGTGCTGTAGGGTCTTCCAGAAGGCTTGGAGCTGTGTTGGGGTCTTGTTCATGAATGCCTGGAGTGGGAGTGATGAGACCATTTTACCGACGTCGGGCAAATGAGTTGCGGTGTCAGTTGTCGAACGATCCCCCACCATCTCACCCGCCACACTCGTGGCGGTCAACTTTGTTGATAAATTTAATCGCAGTTATGGCCATTGCAATCACGGCAAGGGCGATGATGACAGCAAACCAAACTGGTGGCTCATCAAAACGTAGCGGTCCGATGGTTAAATGGATACCGGCAGTGCCTTTTATCAACATGTAAGGAATCCCAATCGCGCATGCAACGGGGATCAAGTACAAAGCCGGAACTACAAACACTCGTGCTGTAGCCCAGATTATCGAAAACTCTGAATTGGTGCTTTTTCGTTGCATAGGAAGTCGACGGTGAAATTGGCTTGCTCTGATTCTAAGGGAGCGTGGAGAGAACGTCAAAGTTCTGGTGGGGAAGGATATTGTGACCTCGATTCCATGAATCACTATTGGAGGTTAATATAGTCAATTCGAGCTGGTGGGATTTGGGCGTAAGAACTTGAACAAAAATGCAGGGAAGCGATTAGCAGCGATCAGCGTGGCGGCAGTGTTGTTTCTACTAACCGTCGTTTCAAGATTCTTATGGCCGCTTCCAAGCACGGTGATATTGGGAATTTTTTTCCTGGTGTATTCGGGCTATCTGTTGTCGCTGCTTCTGTTTGGTGACAAAGCTGTAACGATCGCCGTAAATATATTGTCTGCGTCGTTGCTTTTCTGCTCCGTTGCAATGAGCGACGAGGCGACCCGATACCTTTCTAGGCCCGTTTCAGTCGTGTGTTCAAACGAGTTGAGCGATGACTATATCGCCAGAAAAGTAAGCGAGGTGTTGTTTGTTAGCATAATCCCGTTGGCGATTTGCAATTTTATTTTCAGCTACATCCGAACAAGATCCGAAACTGATGTGTCGGTTCTTCAGGATAAAAACGAGCAGCAGCAAAACGCTCTCGAGGACTGTGAAAGTCACATGATCACGCTGGCTGAAAACGTCAGAGCAATGATCAATGGCTATCTAATGCTAACCGCTGGGCGTTTAGAGTTTGGGGATAAAGCGACAAACAATGAGCGGATCACAATGTATGTCCTTGACGAACCTGCTAAGAAGTTTGTCAATTGTGGGCGGTTCTCAGCAAACCCGAAATACCAATCCGTCGGGCGGGTTACATACCCGAGAGATCAAGGGTGTATCGCTAAGGCATACAACAACGGACAGGCGTTTTTTGACAATCTCCCCTGTCCAGTCAATGAAAATGGCGATTACCGAGAATGGCACTCGTCTAAAGAGCAGGGGATCAAAAAGTCCGATTGCGACAATTTTGCCATGAAATCACGCCTTTATTTTGGCCAAAGGATCGATTGTGCGGTGTCCGGGCAGCCACTTGCGGTAATCATCATAGAATCAGACGATACTAAACGGTATAGTTTCACTGAGCTACAAGACGCATTCGACAACAACACATTGAGGCATTTTGAAATTTTCGTACGGAATGTTCGCCCGTTCATACCACTGCAAACCATCGCAGAGGAAAAGGGATTTTGATGAATACTATTCTTGACCTAGCTACGTTTTTTCTGTCATCGACTGACAACCACCAGTTGTCCAATGCGAGGTTGACCAAGATGGTTTACCTGGCTGACTGGCGTCACGTTTTGAAACATCGCAAACAGATCAGCTCAATCCAGTGGCATTTTGACACTTACGGTCCTTTCGTGTGGGACGTTCATGAAGCAATAAAAGACAACCCCGCGTTCACGACTGGCGAGTCGGCTGCTGGCAGCCGAGTGCTACGTCGCACGGTCAAGCTAAGGGATCTGTCCATCAAGCCGACTGTTGATGATGACACTCGCACGACTCTTGATCACGTTGTTGAATCGACAGCCAGCTTGTCGTGGATCGAATTTGTTCGGTTGATCTATTCGACCTATCCGATCGTTAAGTCGGCTCGGTTTACAGACCTGAACTTAGTTGCGCTTGGCGCGGCATATCAATCGTAAAATCATTGAAACAAACACTCATAAAAGAGCTCAACGAGCCAGGATCGACAACGGTCTTGGCTTTTTTCGTATCCAACCATGACCTAACGAGTCTCCCGCTTCGCCGATCCTTCCGCTCCAATAGCCTTCCCCCACCTCCCGGAGCTCTCCCCATGGCCCAGCGTTCAAAAATCACCGAATCAGACCGTCACGCGATTCTCTGCCGCAAGGGCGACAAGCTACTGAAACCTGGGGAGACGTCCGATACGCCGACTACACGCTACACAACGGGCGTCAGTGGACGAAGCTATGTCGCTGGGAGTACCGAAACGAGGACGGTGATTGGGTCGAGATTCCTTGGCCGCACGATTGTGTGTAGCGGCGGACCGGCGGGGGCCTGCCAATTAAATTCGACGCCGCCGCATAACGCCACCGAACAGGATCAGAGCAATATAAAGGCTTGAGAAAGAGGGCTCCGGTATGCTTTCGATGTTCCCTGAGCCAATTCCCGTAATAGTATTCGTGGTTGAGTTGTTGTTAATAGTTACATTCCCATTGAATACTGCCCCTGAAAAATCAAAATTGTTGCCATCTCCTTTAATGCAGATGATCGTGGTTGCGTTATCGCTGCTTGGTGGGGCATCGTCATCCCCAGTAAAGAAATCCCACATGCTGGTAGAGTTATTTCCCATTCCAAGAGCCTGAGCGAGTGATTTCCAAAAGGAATTGGCACCAATTTTAACGCCGCTTACGCCGAATTCTTGCGCATCAAAAGTGAACATCTCGGCATCTAAATCTACCGAACCGCTTCCGCCTATGTATGCGATCGGAGTTTCGCCTAAAGTTCCGGCCCCGCTAAATGTGAATATGTCATCAACACCCAAAGTACCAGACGCCGCGTAGTTTAATTCTCCTGCGCCTGCGTGGTCTGGGTCGGTCATTTCGAAAACCCATCCAGCGTCACTCACCTGGAAACTTGTCTCGATCGATTGCTCGGTCGACGAATCTGCCCCAAAAAATTCAGCGAGTGCTAATGTCATGTGTGCAGAATGTTGCTCCGAAATGGCAATATTCATGGCCTGACGAGTCACTAGATCTGCATGGAGATTTGATGTGCCAATTACGTACACGCCAACAAGGGAAAGGACTGAAAAAACAACTCGATTACATTCGGAACGTTTCGGCATTGCATCTCCTTTGGTGAAGGTCAGATGGATTCGTTGTATAGCCTGCAAGGAACATGTCTACTAGATTTAGCACAAAATACGGGAGACCGTGCGTAACTATCCCCAGCTAGGGAACGACTCAGAAAGATGGTTGAGCGATCGAGAGAATCAGAGCAAGATACTCTGGTCACTTCAATTCTCGGATCTCCAATGTCAAAGCAGTGGTACGTCCACCAGGGCAACAAAACCCACGGGCCGTTTTCATCTAGCAAACTGAAGCAGCTCGCAAACGAATCCAAGGTTACTGAGTCCGCTCAAGTTGCGAACTCGAAAGACGGACCATGGCATCCGATCACTAAGATCAAAGGGCTTGGGCTGACCAAACCTACTCCGGTCCTTGCCGAACGAGTTGCAACGCAGTTTACTGAACCTCCAGCCGTCGCTCCACCACAACATCCCGCTCCTATGGGATAACAGCGCCGCTTCCGCGAGTGCGCGAGTCGAATACTCGTGAAGTGCATAAGAACGCGCTACCGACTTGATAGTGGACCGTTCGCCAGTTGAGCTCTGCGATACAATGCAAACCTTATTATCAGCCAGAAGAGGCATTACACTTGCTCCCGAACACGTGTGTTACTGCACTACCGATAATCGTCGCCATCACGCCCATTGCTGAGATGACAGTGCCGATCGCGAATGAAATCACAGACATGGCAACACCAGCGCCAAGTATCGCTGCCCCCACTGCGATTGCCCCAACGATAACACCAGCAATCGTCAGAACCAACTGTTGATTCTCTTTAATGAAATTGGTGATGTATCCTGAAACCGTCGCCAACACATCTGAAAACGCAGATATTGGCCCTGCAAGAGACGAACCAATCTCGATTCCAATACCCTCTACGGCGGAAAGCAGTTTCCTAAACGAACCTCCAATGCCCGACTCCATTTCTTGCGCTGCTTTGTTTGCCGCACCGCCTGACGATTCAATTTTGGCTTGCAGTTTTTCAATGGATCCAACTGATTTTCCGATGGCGCTAGCCGCTGTGATTCCAAGCAACCCAAATGCCTTGTTGAACTTTGCCGCACGCTCACTATTTGAAAGGTCAGCGGTCGCTGCATTGACTTCGCCGCGATGTTTCGCAGGGCACCCATGTCGTCGTTGATGATATCCACGCGAGTCAGACTCATCATCGCGCCGAACGTTCCCGCCTGGTTCGACCGTTTTGAATCGGTAAGTCCGACGTGCTTGATCTCGCCATCCTTTCCAACTCTGCGATAGCCACCATCCGCCGTTAGACGAACTCGGGATGTCTTTTTGTAATCGCTCACGGAGGACACCCACGCGATGTCTCGCCACATTTGTGGAACGCCAAGGAATGAGTCGAGCTGAACCTTGTTGAGGACATTCTCAAACAGATTCGGCAAACTGAGCGTTGATGTTCCCGACGCCTCAAGTTTCCGCTGAGCTTCGAGCGTATGCTGCCAGAACTCCATCGACTTGTACGCACCGTGGTACGGCGTGCCGGCTGCGGCGCAAATCCGACCCATCACGCTGTGCAAACTTTGCTGACGGTTATTTCTTGTTGCCGCCTCATTCATTGCACGATCACTGTACGACTTGCCAGCTGACTCTTCGGTGATTCCAAAATGTGTCATCGCGAAGGAGGTACAGAGCGTTTCTTGCTCAATGCTCGACTCAACATCGCCAGGGACGTGAATTGCAGGCATTGAACCTCCCGACTTTCGCTCAAGATCAAACAACTTCGCCTCCAATTTGCACTCTTTTTCGGTCATGTTTGTACTGATGGCATGAGCGGCCAACGAAACAGGCGTTTCCTGACCGTCCAATTTGATCGTTGGATTGCCAAGCTCAGCACAGATGGAAACGATCTTTGATTGGCGTTCAGCTTCTGCCGCGCCGTCGGCACGCAATTTCTTTGAAAAATCAACAGGACCGTCGCCGCTTTGCTTTGAGTCATCAAAACTCGCCTGGAAGAAAGCAAGTTGATTCTCGTTTCCTTCGACGTCAGTCGGATCGAAACCTTGGCCAACGATGAAGTTTTTCAATTCTGTATTCATGGAATCTATTCCTTGTTCTGCCGCGATTTTTACGACTGTGTTTCTGTCAGCACCACGATTCAAGATCGCTGTACCAGTAATCTGAGCGTTGCGAGCGAAGTAAAATGGCCCGCTCAGCGTTTGGCCGTTTACGTTTAGCTGTCGTCCACGCTCAATGAACGCGGGTTTAGGGAACTGCGCCTCAATCGAAGCGTTCCAAGGGAACTTGCCATGATCTTGAGTTTTGGAGGTACTTGGTCTGAGTTAATCGGAATCGTACAGCAGGCTACAAATCACCCAGGGAACCATCAACAGCATTAAAATAGGCAGTGCCAAAATCGCCAATGCCAAAGAGCATGCGAACAACAAGGGGGAAATCACTGGTTGTTTCATATCGACCCCTTCGACGAACATGTTGATGTAACGTAACGTTATGTTAGTATGTCATTGTTCTCGTTCCTTGTCTTTCGTCAAGAACCAGTCTTGCTTTGCTGCTACCCTTAGATAATAATAAGTTATCTAACTCCGCATTATCAACTCTTCTATCACTGATGAATCTCCCTCAAATTACCCATCTTCAATTTGCGGTTTTATCCTCAATTGTCGATGGTAAGAAATCCGGTTTTGAAATTCGAGATGTTCTTAATAAGTTGAACTCAAAAAAAAGTTTACCTGCCTTTTATCAACTGATGGCAAGGATGGAGGAGGGGAAGCTTGTAAAAGGTGAATACGTAGACTCTGAAGTCAACGGCGAACGCGTCAGGGAGCGTCACTATAGGATCACTGCAAATGGCGCCCGAGTACACCAAGCGGTTGCAGAGTTTTACGTTAAGGCTGCAGGTGGCATGAATGAAGCCTAGGCATTAGTTAGGTATTTTGATGAAGATAATAGTTGATTCAGAGCTTGCAAATTTGGCTGCAATTTCTTCGCGGCATCAGGCTCGATTCTCATTGCAAATTGCGATTAATGAGCGGCAGTTTTCTAGATTGCCTCGTTCTAGACGCTCGGAATATCGATTTAACTTTTCGTCTTTCCTTGCTCTTTTCTTTGCCTATTTCGCCTTGCTGGAAGCGTGCAAAGAGTTCGTGAAACCGGGTTCAAGCAATTCCATCATGCATCTTTTTGTCTTCGCTGTGATTACGGGGGCCATGTATTGCGTAATAAAGTGGGTGATGAATTCACTTCAGCAGATGGTCGTTGCATTCGTTGGCGACAACGGCACCGCTCAAAAATTGGCAAGCGTGTTTGTACCGAAGAGGGTTTTTGAAACTGCTTGTGTTCCCTCTCTTTGGGAAATCAATAACGAAAAGACTCGAATGATTGCGAAATACGGTTCCCTAAATATCAAAGACCGTATCTTTTTCCATTTCAAGGTTGCTCTTGTCATTGTTGATTGCATACGGATCGCCGCGATAGACTTGATTCTTTACAAGCAGGTATGCCGACCTCAGCTTGACGATATTGACAAGCCAGACGCCAGATAGAAAGCGTAGGTTTTTAACTCAATAATTATCGTCACCCAGCTTTCGAATACCAATCCATGCTTTCGAGAGCGTCTCTGTTTACGGATTGAACAATACCTGTACTGGCCAACGCAGTACGTCCGAAACGATGTTTGCATTAAATATATTGGATAGGAATCTTCCCTTAAAAATGAAATTCGTTTCATTCGCTTTTTTGTAGACAAACGAATTGGCGGGCGTATTTATAGCTAAAGAAGGAGTTCTTTTCGTTCGTGTCCTGCACAGTTTCTACACATGAAAAATCAATGCTAAACTCGTGAGGAAAAACAATAACACGGCCGCTTATCAATATGTATATGTAATGAACAGCTGATTACTAATCGTACGTCAAATAGCTTTTGACATTCATTAAGGACTATGCCACGGTTACTCATGAGTTAACCATTTGCAAGGTTCGTGAATTGTGGCCGTGGTCATCAGTCCTGTAAATCGAAAAGGCGGTGTTGGAAAAAGCTCGTCAGTGTTTCATTTGAGCGGCTACTTTGTTTCCCGAGGAAAGAAAGTGCTTTGTATGTTGACCGCCGTCAACACGGTCCGCTGTGTTTTGATGAGCCGCCAGTTTGGTTTGCGGTTACCATCGGCCTTTCTATTATTGCAGCCTCGTTAATGGCGATCAAATTTATCGGCAAACTTGAAGATCCCGAACAGACCGACGATCGCGAACCAGTGTCACACGGCTGATATTGGAACATTCACACTTGGGTGAACGATTTGAATACCCCAGAATCACAAGGTATTGTTATCCCACGATCACTTGGCCTGCCATTCACCGTTAGACTTGGTGTATTGTGTTAATTTGCCGTCGGCAATCGCAATAATTTCCATTTCCAGTTCGTACGCTGGCTCGACTACAGAGTCAAAGTCACGGTGAGGAATGATCAGGAACTGGCACTTGGCGGGTTCTATCTCGACAGGAGACTAGGTCCACGCGTGCTCATGTCCTTGGGGCAACGGGGGACACGTCGCAGGCAACGAAGCTTGACACTCGGATGAGTAGCCATTAAAAACGCGGGACTCAACGATAACTCAGCCTTCTAGGTTTTATGGTCAACTGAGTGAGCGATAATTATTTGAGTTATCTGCTTTAAAAATCCGCCTGCAAAATCTTCAATAACTTAATTCAAACGGCGAATAGCATGGGAAATTCCTTTTCGGTTCAATAATGGAAACATCGCTGCCAACAGAAACAAAATCACTTTTCAAGAATTTCAGTACTTATTCTGCTGGCTTACTAGCTGCTCCAAAAGTCTTTTTGTTGCTGCAAGACATTTTCAATTTCAGGCCGGCATTGATAGTCGCCAACTTTGCCGAATTTTATCGACAATTTACGCAGCCTCTTGTTACTTGGGTTGAATACTTTATCCCTATCGAAGTTCCGCCAGCTATTGGTGATTTGGTAACTCTTTCTTTAATCTCATCTGTGATGTTTTTCTATGCAGCTCACAAATCAGCCGACGTCCACCCGTGTGATATTAAGGAACGAAAGAGGCGTCGCGAACTAGGGCTCCCAGAGACACAGTCAATGTGGCTGAAGACAACAGTTCTTTCGATTATTTACGGTTACACATTGTATGGGTTGGCGATTCTGCTTTTTATGTGTGCTACACCGCTTATCTATCTGCGTGGAAAGTATCAGGATCTCGTATTGCATCCTCAGCACAAAGATGACGCACAGACGGTAAAAATGCTTGAGTCGCAAATGAAGTACTATTTACATTTCGCTCTTGTGCTTCTCGCTTTTTCCGCAATGCTAGGTGTCGCAAACTACCTTGCACTGTGACTCGTTTGGCACCCGGATTTTTCAATACATTCAACGGGAGCCTCCTATGCAAGAGTTTGCCATTTTCATTCTCCTACTCGCCGTTGGTGGGGTTGTTGCGATTTATGGTATTAGATTTGCTCAAATGTACTTGATTCACTCGATGGCTAAATTCGCGACCTTCGTTGAGAGGGCTACTGGCCCCGAAGGTGCTGGCCAGCAGAATGGCCTTGTCTTATTTGCTGGCCTTGGAGCTAGCGCGTCCGTTTTGCTCTACGTCACTGGGGCATGGGCGGCATTTTGTGTCGCGATCCCCCGTAGCCATCTGGGTTCTGTCGTGTTGTGGGCCTACTGCACAATTGGCATCGCCTTTTGCTTGGGCGTCGTTTACCGAGCTACAGGGTTGGCGTTGGGCATAGAGAATTGGCAACAACTCGATGCGTACATCGTGTTGAAAACAAAAGCGTCGGTCCATAATGCAAACGGCGTACTCATTTATTCATGTCTTTCTTCAATTTGCACTTTGGGTTTTTCGCTCTTTTTCGTGATCTTGTTTGCTTTGTGGCCAGCACTGATGAGGTATCCTTATGGATGGCTTGTTAGGTTAGTTAACTAGCCATAAACAGCAGATAGCAATTGGATAACCAGATCGAAAAGCCTCTGCGTTTGCTGTTTGGGTCCTACCTTGCGACGACGGGTGGTCGGACAACGGATGCCGCACTGTCGAAGGGACGATTTTGTTCGACTAACAGTAGACGGCTGGTTCAACTCACGGATCAAGGTTTACAGCATATAACGAATTGGACCATGTGGTTTGAGCCTGCGACTCCAGCGGACCTTCTTAGCTTGAACATAAACGTAGCGCAACTGAATGCCTCACCGTCAAACGTGAAATTTGCTGCTGGCGTATGTATGGGTCGACAAACGTCATGTCTGCCGAGATGGTTCGGCTAGACCCAATTGCTACTGTCACTTCCGCAAACACCAAAAGTTCAGAGGACGTCGGATCTCCCGAACTCGAAACAGGTACTTCATTCGTATTGCTCCACGCAAAGAAGCTGGCTTGGATCTCTGGGGCGAAGTCTTTCGAAGTAGGATTGCTATCGCCAGAAAAGAATCCCCAGAGACTAGTCGCATTATTTCCAATTCCAAGAGCCTGAGCGATTGATCTCCAAATTGAATTGGCACAATTTTAACGCCGCTTACACGGAATTCTTGTGCGTCCAAAGTGAACATCTCGGCATCCAAGTCTATCGAACCATCGAGTGGACTCTTCCTCTTCAATCGATTTCCTAAGTTCTTCTGCTTCCTCAGTAGTAAGTACTTCTTTCGTCAATGGTTGATTTTCGGAGTTGTCGTCAAACTCCAGCAACGTTTGTTCAACTATTCGTTTGACAGAACTTTCGATTACTGGCGGGACAACAGAGAACCTGATTCGATCGGCGTTCAAACAGATGGTCAAAACTCTGGCGGGGAAGGAAAGGGGTGAATTGACAAACGTTCGTAAACTCAATAACCTCCCGGGTGCAACACCATTTTCTACTTCTCAGGTATCGGAGCGGCATGTTTGGAAAACTCTTTTTTTGTCTCATCGTATTTTGTGCAACGACGACTCTCGCGGATATGGTCATTGTCGCCACTGAAACAAGCGGCGGTGATGTGTTGTTTGAATATTCCGGAAGTATAGACACTTCTGGTCTGACAGCAGCTCCCTTCAACGTGCCGAGCGCTCCCAGCACTATCGATCCAAGAGGTTCGGTCGTATTTTTCGGCAGCTCAGGTGCTCACTGGACAACTTATGACGCCGGGGTCACACCAGCAGAATTCGGCGATAGCTTTGAAAGTGTCGCGGCCAGCGTTGCAAATTCCGGAGATACGTTTGCTGTCTTTGGGGGCGGGTTCGTCTTGCCGGAAGGATACACTGGTGCGGAAACACTTTCTGGTAGTATGACATTCACGAACTCGACTTTCGCAAGTTTAGAACTCACACCTGGCACGTATCTTTGGGAGACGCAAGACGATCAGCTGATGACCTTGAACATCGGAGCGGTTGGAGTCCCGGAGCCGTATTCGCTGGCTATGCTATCGATGGTCTGCATGGCAACCGCGATGCGAAGGAGAAGGTGTACCCGCAAAATCAATCAATGACATTTCTGATACCAAGAACAGAAAACCTCGACAGTGGTTGAGCCGATTGAGAGAATTGAACTTCCGTTTTGGCAAACTGATGGCTAAGGCAAGGAGAACTTCAAAACGAATGGACCTATTTTCCAATAACAGGCCACCACGTTACTTTTCGAACCTGTTTGAAAAAAGTACTCAAACTCAATCAGCTTTTGTCATTTTAAATGAAATGTTCACTTTTTTGATGAAACTGAACGAATCTTTTCATTTTGTGAAGTCCAACGTGGGCGAAAGTGGCACTAAGAAGAAGACAACGCGTTGGAATACAAAGGTAGACGACGATGCTTACGAGCGACAATGAGCTAATTCAGCTGTATATGAGTGACCGAGACGAAGACGCGTTTGAACAATTGATTCGTAGGCACTCGCCAATGGTTTGGGGCGTCTGCAGGAGCCTACTCTGGCAATCACAAGACGCTGAGGATGCCTACCAAGCTACCTTTATTCTGTTAGCGACGAATGCTCCGAAATTGCTTGAACACAATTCGGTTGGCGGTTGGCTGCACGAGACTTCGGTCCGAACTTGCCTAAAATTTCGGAGGCAGGTTACTCGAACTCGGGAAGTCAAAATGGAATATGATCCGATCCAGTGCAATTCCGAACCATGGCAAATCATTGCTTCGGCCCGTGATCGAGAACTACTACATCGGGAGATCACGTGCCTTCCCGATCGTTACCGCGAGGTCGTCGTGTTGTGTCTTTTAGAAGGCAAAAGTCGTGGCCAAGCGGCAGCAATTATTCAGTGTACGACAACCGTCGTGAAAGCCGCGTTGGCACAAGGAAGGAAGCTCTTACGCCGCCGATTGCTCAAACACGGGATCGGAATGTCCGCACTACTGGGGCTTGTTGGTTCCGTGAAAGCTGCGAACCCCGATTCCGTTTCGCAACTACTTGAGCCTTTGATTGAGTCAACGCTCCAAGTCTGTTTTTTACCTCCCCAATTAGCCACCCAGTCGTTGTCGCCGGGTATTCAGTCGCTCGTCCAAAACAAGTTGTTTCCCTTCAGTCCAAGTTTTTCGTCAAGCGCATTGGTTGTTTCGGCGACTGTGATTGTTGTTGGAAGTTTTTTGTCAGCGTTCTGTTGGCTTGCGCCACAGCGCCCGCCCGAAGCGATCTTGATAGAAGTCGTTCCATCCAAGTTCGTTGAGCCACTCACGACGGTCAGTCTCGAAATTGCTTTCCCGGTGAATCCGCCCAAAGCGATAAGGGAATCCACGATTAATCCATTGGACCAAGAAGGTCCAGATTATCGGGAAGCACAAATAACCGCCTTGACCTATGAGCTTGCCTTGATGAAAGAGATGGTTGGGCTCGACGACGCGACCATCAAGAAAATAGAAACTGCCCTCCGACATGAATTAGAGCAAGCAGTCACAAGGTACTTGGAACGGGAGATTGAACGACGCATGATTTTTGTTGTCCCAGTATTGGAAGAAGAGTTTGAAAAGGCGATTTGGCAAAAAGCCAAAGATTTCATTCCTGAATCCAAAATGTCGGACTACGAGCAGTTTGTTGCTGGAGCAAAAAAGCTCAACGTGATTCACAATAAAAATGGGCAAAAGACAGTCGCTCATTTTCTGTCCAAGTTGCTTTCGCTTTCCAAGGATCAAGAGCTGCAAATCAAAACAATGCTTGGCGAGTGTTGGGAGCTGGAATGGAATCTACCCGCTCGAATCCTGGATGGTAACGATGCGACGAAGGGACGTGATATTTTTGATTCACTAAGGCTAGAAAGCGTCTTAAGTGATGAACAGCTTGATGTTTACAATACAATTGAAAACTATGCCGATTTTTCCAGGTCGTCGATTGCTTCGAATCCAGACAATCCTGCTTGGGATCTTTTGGAACTGAAAAACAGGTGTAATGTCTTGATGGACCTCAGGATCGATGAAATCCATCGACTGTGTGGTCTTTCGCCTAGCCAACAAAAACGACTTGTCATTGCCAAAAAAGGAGCGATCTCTGAAGTGGTTTCCCGATGGAAATACGCACTGCACGCAATGCGTGAAGAACAGGATGGAGACCAGGTGCATAGGCTGACGTTACAGTGTCTGACTTGTCAATGTACTTCGCGGCAAATATGGACCAAGGCCATCCAAAACACGCTGGACAAAGATGAACTTCAACAATGGGAAGCTCGTGAACTCGCTCGGACGCAAGCGGAGCGGGACGGAATAGTTGACCAAATGATGTCTTCAGTCACGAGGAATGTGAGCCTTTCATGGGATCAGCATTTGAAGTTGGTTGAGATGTTTGAGCAACATATCGAAACGGTGGGAATAGAAACGGTGGGCATGGGTTGCGCTGCCGAAGCGGCCCAGCATCTTACGAGGATTCCCGACCAGAAATTCGCCGATGTGTTTAACGATACTCAAATATCTGCCGTCCTCGAATCTGTCCGAAGCCAGCGAGAATGGGCCGAGCGACTCAAACTCATTTTCAAGGAACAAGACAACTAGGAGTCAGACACTAGTTCGCAGTGGCTCGGTCAAGCGCCCTCGAAAACTCTGCAAGCGACATACCGTTCGATTCCTTCACTTGATTCAAAACCTTCGTGGCCGTTTCTGATTCCCCTTGTTTCCAACAGGCGACTGCCAACAGATTGCGTTATCAAGTTCTTTGCTGGTTGGGGGTCGGAAATAAAGGGGTCGGGTCGGAAATAAAGGGGTCGGGAGTCTTTTCTTTGTTGGGTGACCGAAGTATTTTGATTGCGAGATTAGATTGATTTAACTTTCTCGCATTTGAACAGAAAAGACTCCCGACCCCATTGGCTTTGCCCTGATACAAATGGCCTCTAACACAACCACCAATCGCCTAATCCACCAGTTCGGCTCCAGACCCGAATGGCGCTGCCGGTTGATATATAAGGAGTTACGTCACACAGCGATCAGTTCTAACTTGGTGATGCGTCTTGGTTTGGTCAATAGAGCGAGTAGCTTTGGCCTTCGCTTGCAGGCTCTAGGTTCGATTCGATCTGGACGATTGCCGCCGTTTCGCTGCTACTTGCTTCCAATCCCAACTGAATTAACTCATGGATCAGCATCACGGTTGCCAAGACCCAGTTCGTCGCCAACAACTGCATCGTTGCCGTGAAGCTTATCCTGGACGACTCCCCAAGTGATCTTGGCTCGTGCGCGGCAGTAAGCACCGGTGTTGGAACTGCAAACTGTTTTGCCAAGCGTGGCCCAAAGCGCAGCGACGCGACGAACAGCTGCTTTGCAGCTTCGCATTTCCGCTTTGAAAAATGCTTGAGAGATCAACGCCCAAAACGTGATCGCTGGCGTATAGATCGCATCTTCGTCGCAGCCAAAATCAACCTCGTGATCATCGAACACCGCTTGCCATTGATCAGCATCGAAGACTTCCGCCAAAGGAAGTTCACTCTTCTGAAGCATGCTGTCTTTGATCAAATAAAAATTGCGGCTGCTTGCCAGCCTTGAATTTGCTATCCGTGCAGACATGAAAAAACCCTCCTTAGTTTTTCACTGACCGTGAACCAAGGAGGGCTTTATGTTTGTCGAACCACTGGGCCAATGGCGCGAAGTTCATGTCAACGCAACCAAGAAGGCATTGGACTGGGCAGGATATATTAAATGGCTAACTGACCATCCGCGTTTTAAGCAAGCTGAAAAAATCACTCTGGTGTGTGACAACCTGATCACCCACTCGCTCAGTTCGCTGTACACCATAGTCTAATCGGCAATGCTCTAGTCAGACTGGGTAGACTGGGGCAGGAACAATTATCTTGTGTTGGCAAAGAATTTTTGCAAGCTCAAAAAAATCTTATACACTGAGACTAGTCTGAGATGTTGATCAATTTTTTTCTCACTTATCCTGTGTGTATATTTAAGAAAAGGGTGACTAATGAGTGGAATCTATGGCGAGTTACTAAATTTTCCGCAAGAGCAAGGACATGATATTCAGTTGCGAGTATTCGGTAGCAATCACTACTCGCGATACGAGAACGTCAACGGCTACACGGTCGTTTATGACGAAACGAAAGGAGTATTTTGCTACGCACATGTTCCCGACAATCGCCTTGTCTCGAGCGGCGTGCCAAGTGCCGACGCCCCGCCACAAGGCGTCGTGCGCCACCTTGAAGAATCCCATGCAGTCGTCTCCGCAAAAATTGAAGAGCACTTAGCTCATGCATCACCTCAAGCGCGCGACATGCACAATGTAGATCGAACGTTTGGGCCCAACCGCGGTTTGTTGAACGGCCGGCAGCTATCGATCGGCCAAGTTCGCGGACTTACCATTCTCGTTAACTTTGCGGATGTAACGAGTACGACGACGGCCGCGGATGTCGAAAAGATGATCAACGGCCCAGATTTTACCGAAAACGGTAATATAAGTTCAGTTCGTGACTACTTTCTGACTGTATCCAACGGCAAACTTGACTATACAAACACAGTTATTGGTCCCTTTACGCTTAGCAAAAAAAGGCAGCACTATATTAACGATTTGCTTGTGGAAGAAGCGCTTCAATTGGCTGTTGACTCGGGCGTCGATCTTTCTGAATTCGATTCCCGCGATGAGGGCATAGTCGATGCACTGAACATCCTCTATGCAGGACAAAGTGTCTATCAAGGCGACCTTTGGCCACACAACTCATTTGTTGAAATTGAGCACGATGAAGTTAGCACAAATCTCTACTTATTGACCGGGCTTGGACGTACGCCATCGGAATTGTCGATCGGCACATTTTGCCATGAGAATGGCCATTTACTTTGCCGCTTCCCTGACATGTACGACTATGGCAGTCGCGACGCTGACGACAAAGACAGTTCAGGTATCGGTCGGTACTGCTTGATGGGGTCAGGTAATCACCTTGATTTCGGTCGGAGCCCGTCTCCAGTCTGTGCTTATCTTCGTGATCTTGCTGGCTGGTGCGACAACGTTGTCGAGTTGAATTCGCATGATGACTACAAGGCAATTCATGGCGACTACGGAACTGTCATGAAATACCATACAAGCGAACCCAACGAGTATTTCGTAGTCGAGAATCGAACAAAGCAAGGACTCGATCGAGCGTTGCCGTCCAGTGGATTGGCAGTTTACCATTGCGACATTTTTGGCTCAAACGAGCTCCAACAAGGTACCGCCGATAAGCATTATCAGTGCGCATTATTGCAAGCGGATGGAAGACGTGACCTGGAAAACGACCCGTCAAACCAGGGCGACAGCGGTGACCTGTTTGGACAAGTCGACGGTATAGCGCTGGCCAGTATGACAAATCCAAATACTCGGGAATGGGATCAACGAGATTCTGAACTTATTATCTCGCAGATCTCAACGCCTGGCGATGAGATAAGGTTTCGAACAGTTGGTGGGATACCTGCGGCTTCTGTTGTTGCGGAGTCTGAGCCGGAACTTTCGATCCCAGACGATCGATTGGGGGGAGTCAATGATTCAATTTTCGTCAACGAGTCTGGGATTGTCCATCGCATCCAAATTAGTATTGATATTACCCACACCTATATTGGAGACCTTGTCGTGCGACTGACCTCACCTACCGGAGCAACAGATCTGCTTCATGTTCGGCAAGGTGGGTCGTCTGATGACCTCTTGGGATCTTACGATTCGAATCGGCCCGGCGAATTGGCAAATATGATTGGAAAACCGATGATGGGTAGATGGATGCTCAATGTTTCTGATCGGGCAAGTATTGATCGAGGAACATTCGTAAAATGGAAAATCGAAATAGAAGGTTCGTCACTTGGTTCACAAGATACGTTGACTGCGTCCAACATGCATGCTGTGAACGGCTGATTTATGGGGTCGACTACCTCTAACAATAGGGCGGCGGGTATTTTACTCGCCGCCCGCATTGACTCGTCAATACTTTGGGGCAGTGCGAGTGCGTACTTAACAATTTTCTAGCCATAGCCACTTGAGGGGCCGTAGGCTTTTTGGCTTCGACCGCCGAGTCAGTTGCGATTCCTTCTTTGCGAGAACGAAGATTGATTTCCGTGTTGATTGCGTAAGAGGAAGCGATTAGAGGATACGTTGATTGGCTTTATGTGCCGAACTCGAGATCCCAACTGACAACTAAGTCGTGCTCTCTATTTGACAGCAAAAACACCGAGCTCGTTGATCGCTTCTAATACGTCTTTCGCCATACACGGTTTTTGTAAGACGGAAGTTTGCCTCATACTGGCCAAGCATTTTGAAATATCAGAAGAAATGTTTCCGCTAACAATTAGGGCAGGAACCTCGATGGACTCGTTCCGAAGATGACGAACCAGTTCGCATCCTGTCATGCCGCCAAGACGGTTGTCGAGTAGCAGGCAATCGACCAAATAACCTTTTGCGGATAAGAGATCTTCTGCAGACTCAAAACATTTCACTTCGTGTTTTTCCGTTTCCAAAATCAACGCGAACGATTCGCGCACTAACTCATTGTCATCAATTATTGAAATCATCATCCGAGCCAACCCTCGAGCACATTGGAAGAAAAAGTAGAAACGAGGCACCACCTACATAATCAGAATCAACCGTTAACACTCCATCGTGATTATCGACTATTGAACGGCTAATCGCCAATCCCAATCCCATCCCGTCCTCTTTGGTCGACTCGAATGGTGCAAATAATAGGTTCAGATTCTTTTTAGAAATTCCGGGGCCAGTGTCAGAAACGCGAACGAACACCATATCGTCTTCGCCACAACCCGTTTCAACGGAAATTGCTCGGTCTGTTTTTTGTGTCAGCATTGCCTCAGATGCATTGAGAATCAAATTGACAAGAACTTGTAAGATTTGAACTGAGTCCATTAGCACAAGTGGAGTTGACGAACCTTTTTCTAGGTTCAGTTGCACATCGGAATGCCGCGTTTTGATTTCAACCATTTTCACCGCCTCATCGACTAAAGAATTCAAATCAGCTAATTCGCGAATGCTTTCGTTTTTGGTTGCGAATCCCCTCATTCGATGTACGATTTCGCCAGCGCGAACCGCCTGTTCGCTAATCGTTGTCGCCAACTCATATGCCTCTTTCATGTCAGGCATATTGGTAATCTTCGATTGCAATCCATAAATGGTATTGCAAATTACCATCAAGGGTTGATTCAGTTCATGGGAAATGGCCGATGCAAGTCGCCCCATGCTTTTCAGACGATCCTGATGGGCCATATCCGAAAGGTCGTCGAGCTTCAAACTTACGTCGCGTAGTTCCTTATTACTCTCAAAAAGAGCCTTCTGAGTCAGCCTCATCCGTTCGATACTCTGTCGGAGTTGAACCGTTCGATTTTCGACCTTCTGTTCCAAGTTGTTCTGATACTCTCGAAGGTTGGCGGCAAGCCCGATATTGGCTGCGAGAGTCACTTTGAAATGCTCAGCGGATTCTGCCAGATGTCCGACTTCACTCTTGAGTCCGCGATAGGGAATCTCCGCGTCAAATTCACCCTCCGAAATTCGTGTCATCGTCCTTGCAATCGCCACCAATGGCGTCACGACTCTGCGCAGGAAAAGAAAATACAATGCAGCGATGACCGAAACGACATAGGCAAGAATCGCTCCGCTGGTCAACATGAGAAACCAGCTTGCCTTTTCCCTCGCCTTACGCTCATCCTTTGAAACGCGTGCTTTCATCACCTGCTGGAACTTCTCGATGGGATCCATAATTCCCTTCTTGGCCCGACAATAGTTGTCGTCGAACATCAGGGTTTGAGCAAGTTGCATGTCTCCTCTACGTACGGCATCCATCGCCTTTTTTTCAGTAGCAATTAGTGCATCGGAGTTGCGTTTTGCTTCTTCGATCAACGCCAGCTCCGTTGAACGTGCGCCGAGTTCTTTTAGACGTTCTACAACTCGGTCCCTCGTCTTTGTTTCGTTCACCTCCTTCCAATAGGCATCGAAATGGCGCTTATCCCCAAAAATTGTGTAGTACTGTGCTTCTCTAGTTAAAAGGTTACTAGCTTCTCGCAATTGATTCCCAAGTTCCCGACTTTCGATTTGTCGTCGCGAATATTTTCTCTCTGAATCGATGCTGTCGTTCATCAGATACACGAGGCCAAGCGTTGTGGCACTCAGGACGATGCCGATAGCACAGGCAATTGGAACAGCCGTTGAGATTTTCATTAGATCTCCGATTGAGCGGGTTTTAGAAACGAATGGGAGATTTACTTAACTCTTGATGGACAATGCAGAAGCGGCCAACCTTGTCAAAGTGTCAATCTTATTCAATCGGCTTTCGTCATCCTCAAACGAGAAACCTCACCTCAATTCCCCAAAACCCCAGATCATATATTACAGAAAGAATTTGGAGCCTGAAACCGCCAATTTCCTATGAACGATCCAATGACAAGCGACTCAAAAATTACCTTGATGGGTTTCGGAGCCACGCTACACCCAAAATGATGAAAATACTGCGTTGACTTACCTCTCAGTATCAATCACTGGCGGCGGTAAAACATTATTTGATTGTGTCTCAAACAATGTTTAATGAAACTCCCTAGCGATTTCTTTGACTTCATTCATCTTCTGAGTCTTCATCCTCCGCAGGTTTATCCTGCATCTGTTCCAATAAAACTCGTTGTTCGTCGAGCATCAGTTTAAATAACTCCCATTGCTCATCGTTTAAAATCTCCTGAAACTCTTCCTTTGGTACGTTTAGAATCCTCATTGCAAACAGCACGTAATTTGTGGACGAATCACCGATGCTCTTTTTGATCGCATCCACTACCTTCACATGTTGGTCATATGTCAATCCGAGATTCGCGCCCATCGAATAAAACATGTAGTTCACGACTTGATCTGTGGCTAGTGCCTTACGAGCAGACTCACGTTCTTCAATCTTTTGCATTTGCGTTTCATCAAAGATCTTGCCTAGTGTTTTCTTCCAAGCCCTTGTACGCATGCATTGCGAAACAACCGGCTCCACCAAAGTGCGCTCGATCTCGATGCTCATGCCATTCAGTGCATCTGGGTTGCCAAGCCCCGTTTTCAACAATTCATCATAACGTGCCACAATTTGGGCGACTGCGCCTTTACGTGCAACCGAAATCAACTTCATCTGCCGTTCCGATATGCCTACCAGATCTTTGTACTCGGCAAGTTTCAGGTCCAGCGCGTCGTCGCAAAACAATCTTATTGCATCCAGGCCCGCGGCGTCATCTTTCTGTCCCATCCCGCCCATCAGAATCTCCTTCAGACAATTCGAATCCTGGCCTAACACTTCGAAGACTTCGAATTGTTTGGTGGACAGAGTCTTCTCCAATTCATCTAATCCAATTGAGTCAATTGTACTCCTTCCAAAAATCATCCCGTTCATTGTCAGTATGCCCACTTGTTCATTGAGGCTGGAATCCCAATCCTTTGAGTACAGTATTCTTAAGCGATCGATTTGCTCCACGGACAGGCAAAGTTGATCGTCCAGAAAAACAAGGATACCGTTTACTGCCGTTTCATCCTGAAGTTTCTGCATGCGACTAATCATGCCCTTAAACTCTTCAAACGCAGCATTTTTTCCTTCAGGCAGCATTCCCTCAATTTCTTCCCACACTATTTCGCGAATTCGGGAGTCCAAATTTTTCTCAAAACCAAACACAAAGTCGTTTGCCTTATCGGCAATGTCCTCAGCGACCTTTTTGATATCGTCCTTCAAAGAAATCTTAAGCGATTCAATCCATTCATCATCCAGTTGCAGTTTCGCCTTGAGTTGGAGTAGCTCTCTATCCACAGCTTGCGTTTGCCGCTGCACATACTTTTCTTCTATCCCAGCGTCCATTGGGTCGGGCACAGCATCGGGATTATCTTCGCCGTCAACCTGTTCAATCGCTCCGTCGCCCCCTATCGTCAAAGAATCATCCTGCCAGGCAAGACAGGATTCCACACAACAAAACGCGGCAAACGTAATTAAAACTGCACTTCGAATTTTCATATCGGTTTCCAGAGGAGATTAACGGTTCATATCAGGTATCATCAGATCAAGTTCGCGGAAAACACCCTGTGATCCACGCTCTTAGACATAAGGAAACAACGAGCCAGCAACTCCGCCTATCAATCCAGTTTCAAAGCAACATGTTCGCGAAGCGTCGTAAACACGAAGCTTGATATCACCGTAGTCGTCAAACACTTTTCGATAACAGTTTTTCACTTCGTCTTCAGTCATATTTTTTATTGACATGATGAAACGTGCCACACGCAATGACCGTCCATTTGGATCGTAATTTTGACGACGGACTTCCTGGTGAACACCAGCCGGACCAACTTGCGAATGCGAATGGTCTTTTGAGCCATCCTGCGACGGCCCTTTTTCCTGCACCTCTTGCCATGCTACTGGCAGCCAATACGGCTACCGCAACGACAACGACCAGAAGCCAAAGCACTTTCAGTTTTGACAATTCGTTTCTTGTTATTCTGCTGGGGCGCTGCTTGCGTAAGAGCGATACCTACCTACTCCCAATCGTGTAAGCAATTGGCCCAAAAAACTTAACTACCAACAAGTTTTTCACGAATTTACAATTTCTGAGTTTCCCACGGCCAAACCTGGCTTGGAGAGGGGAGGGGATCACTCCAAATCCATGAACCATTGCAAACCGATTCTTCTCATTTAGCGAGGATCAGTTTCTCGTGATCAGATCGCTTACGACAACTGACCACCGTCGCTGATCAGGCTTGAGTCGCCGCACAGCAGTCGAAATTGCAAACACAGTTCAGGCGAGTTTGCGGCCAGCATTTGCCTCCACAATGTTGCAGCTGATCTACGACTTGGAGGCGATTGCTTCCAATTCAATTTTGCAACCAGCGATAAGCTCCCCGCAAGGAATGATCGATCTGGCCGGTCGATGATCGCCGAAGAATTCCTTGTAGGCGTCGTTAACCGAATCCCAATCTGCGATGTCGGTGATAAAGGCAGTCGTTTTGACGATGCTATTCCGATCCATCCCTTGCTGAATTAACAATGCTTCAACTTTTTCTAGGACGATACGAGTCTGTTCACCAACCAACGGAGGAACTTCTTTCGTTTCCAGATTGATGAAAGGCAACTGACCGGATGTAAACATCAAGTCACCGGCGATCTTGAACGGACTGTAGTGTGGAGGGTTTGCCATAGTTCTACTGATCCTCAAAATTGGGTTCTAAGTTGGTGTTGTCAGGCGTGACAATTCAGTCAATCAGGTGGCCGACAATTCGTCTTTTAGCAGCCGCTCGCCTCGCTCGATGTAGTCCGCAAACGTTGAGTGGTCAATGTTGGATCCGCAGGCGATGATGCCAACTCGCTGGCCCTCAACCTCCTGTTTCAATGGACCGAGCAATGCAGCCATTGTTGATGCGGCAGCAGGTTCTGTGACGAGTTTCAGCTCGTGAAACATGATTGCCATGGATTTGAAAAGTTCCTCGTCGCTCACCAATACGATTTCGTGGATATTCTGCTTGCAGATGTTAAAGCTATAGGGCAGGGCAAATGGCGCTCCCAGGCTTTTGGCAACCGTTGCAACGACGTCAATTTTTTCTGGCTGGCCTGAGGCGAAACTGAGTGACATGCTGCAGGCACCATGCGGTTCGACTCCAAAGATTTTACATTTCGGATTGCAGAGTTTGATCGCTGCTGACATTCCAGCTGCCAACCCGCCACCGCCTACAGGCAAGATCGCCACGTCCAGATGCTGAGCCTGTCGATAAAATTCAAGACCGCATGTTCCTGTTCCCAAGATGGTTCGAGGGCCATCAAACGGATGAACAAACCTGCGGCCCTCATTCAATTCAATCTGCTTAACCCGTTCAAAACCATCTGCGACGTCATCCACCAAAATCACCTCCGTGCCCATTTGAATGCACTTATCAACGCGGTTCTTCGGCGCGTAGGACGGCATCACGACTTTGGCATGAGTTCCGAGAACCTGCGCGGCGTAGCTGACGGCGATGGCATGATTCCCGGCGCTGATCGCTGTGACACCGTGCTGGAGTTCCTCGCCACTCATTTCCAGCATCACGCAGAGAGCGCCACGAGGCTTGAAACTGCCGGCGTACTGTAGCAACTCAAGCTTGATTGCCACTTCCGTGTGGGCACCGACCCACTCGTCTTTGGCTTCGCCACGCCATTCCCAAGTTGGAGTTTGCCTTACTTTTTCGGCCAATTGGTTTTGGGCGGTTTCCAGATCGGCAATCGTAAATGGCATAGTGGATTCCATGTTGTTTTCAAACTTCAATGCTTCCTCGAACTCAAATGATCGGATCGCATTAAAGCGACTTACAATTCTTTCCGACTCACTTCGATTTTAATCGTTACCGCCTCTTACGCGAAACAGCTCTTTGAAAGCGGTCGGTGTAAGATCGCAAAATCGTTTCTTGAATTCCAAAACGTCGAAAGCCACCCAACATACACAAATGCCCGGCTTTCTAAAGAATTGCCGGGCATCTGAATCTGTTGGGTGCGATTGAGGATGGCAGACTACTTGCCCTTTCCTGACTCTTCTTTTTTTGTATCGGCATCGACGGGCGTCAGGACGATTCGTTGAAGGTTCATCACGGCAAATCCTGACATGTCCAATGGTTTGACCGCCAAGCGCTGCTCCCCCGCTTCAAGCGTGACCGTTCCAATCACATGCTCTTCATAGTTCATGAAGTCACCCGTCGCTTCAACGGTGAACGTTGCCAATTGAGTCTTGGCGTCGTCGCCTTCTGCCTTTAACACCTCAAAAGACATTTCAGTTCCCGCAGTGTCTTCTGGACAAGCCGAAACAAGGACAGCGTTGTATTCGCCCGCCGCTGGGACGTCCACGTTCCAGCTTAGCCAATCATCGCTGCTCAACCAGTAACCAATGTTGCCTCGAATATCTGACTCGGTTTCGAATTGAATCTCATTACCATGCGTCTCTGCCTTGCGAGCAGTGCAACGAAGCTGACCATCAGCCGAAGTGACTATTTCACCAGGTTCGCCTAATGTTTTAATAAACGCCTTGGCATAGTCTTCAATCTTTTGTGGTTCTGCCGAATCGGCCGCCTCCAATACGGCAACAAGTGTTGGCGGATCAAGACACAACCCACTTACAACACCATCGGCACCTCCCATTATCATGCTGACAACCTCGCCCTTTTCGTTGAACACCGGAGAACCTGATGCACCGCCGCCAGTGACAATTTCTACTTCCAGGTTCGTTCGAACGCCAAGCGGTTCGTCAAATTTCTTGGCTGTTGAAGCAATCGGGCCGAAACGAGTAACAAACTCGTTGCTACCGGGATTGCCTGTAAAAAACAATCTCTGGCCGTTTTCCAGTTCTAAATCCTTACTAGCAAGGGCGAGTGGCTCCGCCTTTTTCGATGCAATGAGAACGACGGCATCATTGTGCTGGTCGTAGGACAACATCTCAGTGATGGGATATTCTTCGCTTCCACCCTTAAATTGAGCTTTGACGGCTACTGTGCCGGGAAAGTCGAGGAATGCCTGGATCATGTGGTAGTTGGTTACGATTCGGTCTTCTGCGACGTACCAGCCCGTGCCGTGACCCACGAGTTCACCGTCGATATAGATTTTCATTTTGACGACCGATTTCTCAATCCGATCGAGGTGTTTCTGAATTTCTTTTGGGATTTCCTGTGTTTCGGCCTCTCCCGGCTGCTGATCCTGAGCGAAGCCGCCCGTAACTAATGTGCTCACCGCGATCGCAATGGACAAAGAAACAATCTTAAATATACGCATTTGTTCTCCTGGTTATATCGAAACTTATTATGAATGGGGTTCGTTGCAATTGGACTATTTTTTTTGATTGCAGGCCACCGGTTCCTGCCGGTCGATTCGCTACGAGTACGGCCGGTGGGAACCGATCAAACACTGCATTTTGAACCCGGCTCTACAAAGACACTCCCGCAACTCGAAATAATGGCCCGGCATAATACAATTTCCTTCATGCCATTTTTCGGTTTTACTTAATTCCAAATCGAGATTGCCAACGAGATCCGGCACGGCATCGGCTGCAACTGGCCTCTTGATATTCCTGCAAACGTCATTTTGACCTTTTATCCGCCGGCCTTTTCCGATTTGTGCTTTGATGTGCCTTCAACAGTAAACAGTGCAACGGGCGTTTCCTTATCGGATTCGTTTGAGTCTCCAGTTGCTTTTCCGTCGCTTATATCATCGGGTTCATCAAGTTCGTCATTGACCTCAACCTCAGCAAGCAATGCCATAATTTGTGAATCAAGGTTCTCTGAGCGAATTGCTCGGCCACGGATAACGCCCTTGGCGTCGATCAGGTAAATGGCCGGCCAAGCTTCAATAGCCCACGATTCTGAAATCGTACCTCCGACACCATCCCCATCCTGCAAGTTTCGCCAACTTACACTCTCTTCCTTGATGATCCTGTTTGCTGTCTCGATATCGTCGTTGGTCACTCCGACTATCGCGAATGGTTTGTCATCTAGTTGATCTACGAGCGACCGCTCGTATTGGAATAATTCCTGACTGGGTCCTCAGCAGGTCCCCCAAAACTCAAGCAACACCACTTTACCACGATAGTCACTGAGTTTGAGCAGGTCACCCTCCATGTCCCGGCCTTCGATTTCAGGTGCAGCATTTCCAACAGCAAGCTGTTGCTGTCGTTCACGTTTTTCCAGTGTCAATGTCACCTGTTTTCGGAGCGTCGTACTGCGAAGTTTGATATCACCGTAATCGTCAATCACCATTTGATAACGGCTTGTTACTTCGTCTTCAGTCAAATCTTTTAGTGACAAGATAAACCGGTATCGATCGGGAAAGTACTCCTTGATTTCCGGGTCGTTGTCAATCATGGGCAACGAATCGCGTGCGTCCGAAAGCAAATCTGCCAATGCCAGAGAAGCAAGTCCACGGACTTTCTTTGATGGGCTCGTTCTGATGACGGTCTCCAAAAATTCCCGGGTCGGTTGCGGCGTCTCTTGAAACGAATTGTGCATCAACAATTCTGCTGCGGCGTCGTTGGCCAAGTGAAAATTAAGGATTGCCAAACGGACCCGGGTAAAGACACGTTCGCCGCGACAGTTTTCCATGATCCAGTTGATTGCCTGCAGGGAAACAGCCAGATCTTTGTCGCCGCAGTCGACAAGCATCAAGTAATTGTCAGCAATGGAGTCCAAGCCCTCCTCCAAAACAGAGAACTGCTTCTCCATTTTCGCCCTGGCAGTTTCATCGCAATCCTCCATTTCGTTAGACAGTTGAAGCATATCGTCATTGTACTTTGCGTGCTCGCGAATACATTGGGCAAGCAGTTTCTTGCAGTCCTGAGATTCGGACTGGCCCAATTTCTCCACGTGCTCTTCCTGGGCGACGCCATTTGCGCCCAATGCGGTTGCGGCAAGCAGGAAAGCCACACTCCAAATCGTTTTTAGTTTTAGCATTTTGTTCCTTGATTTTATTTGTTGAGATTAGTTTGCGGTAAGTAGAAAACGGATAAGAACTGGACACTCCCTCTGCACCCGACTCATTGATACTTCGCCAATTGCCACGTTGGATTCTACTGCCCGAGATACTTTAGCGAGCGGTGCCTTGCTGATTCGCCTCTAAGGCTTTCTCCAGGAGATCAATCGCACGAAATGAATGGCGCCTTGTGAACACAAACTTTCCGTCGGGGCCAATGAGATACGTTTCCGGATACTCGATAAAGCGGTATTGTCGATCGCTCTCCTCTTCGTACATTTGAGTAAGCTGCGAAGGATCAAACCGCTCATTCCCGTTGGATGAAAACAAGTGAGTGTAAGATTGCGTCTTCGTCGCCTCGATCGTGCCCTCCCAGACTTCACGACCGGTCGCGCAAACCGCAACGATATCCAGTCCAGCCTTTTGGTACTCTGGATATTTCTTGGCGAATTGGGTCAGATCCGGGCTGGACTTTTCAAAAACGGGTTCTGTTTCGCCCTGCTCTGGGTCGTTAAACATTGGGAGCCAGAAAATCAGTAGCGTGAAACGATCTGGTTTCACACATTCTGACAACCTAACCGCCTTGCCACCCTTATCATACGCGACAAAATCCTTAAATGGTTTTCCTGGCATGACCGACTGGACTTGTTCTGCCATCCTCATGGCAAACCGAAATGCATGCGAACCTGTAACTTCAGGATCGTCGAATTCAGCCAGCATTTCTAATGCCCTGGCCGATTCCAGTCGCAATGTTCCTGTCATGCCATGCGCGTTATGGCGAATAAAATCACCAATCACTTTTGCCGTAACCACTGTGTTACCGTATCTCTGGCGAACCTCTTCAACAACTTTTGTGTATTCCTGAGTAACGATGTTTGCCTGAGCATCTACCTCGGCTTGCAACTCGATCAGTTCGTTCAAAGTTGAAGGGGAAAGTTCGTTGTAATCAGCAGCAAAAAATGGGGCAATCTTTTCTCGTTTCATCGTGACTGCATGAAGGTTATCGAGTTCGGCCTCAGCGCCGACAGATTGCGACAGTACAAACTCAGTCGCTTCCGAGTAGTCCTGCTGAAAACTCGATCCAACCACTCTCAAGTCCGCCAATAATTCTGACCTCTCCTGCATCGTCCCTGAGATCTCAAAATCCTTTTCTTCAATGATAAATTCCTGCTCAATGAAAAGGCCCGATTCATCCTGACACATCACGGTAATCACGGCCGGAAAGGGCCCTGCGACCTCAAGGTTTTCCTCGAATTTGCCTTCCTTTAGTTCTGCCATTGCGATTTTTCGATTTTGATCCGAATCCAAATCGAGTTGGCAAATCAAGATCATTCCCTTGGAATCTGGAGCAGGCCCTTCAAAGTTTCCTTTGATTGTGATCTCGGATTTTTGCACGTTGCGGCGGACTTCACGCTGTACTACAGATGTGCCAGCGTGCGAATGCAAACTGGCTTGCGAGCCATCATGCGAATGCTCTTTTTCCTGGGCATCCTGTGCCGCGCAACTGATAACCAATGCGGTTGTCGCGACTATGATGGCCTGAAGCCATATTATTTTTAGTTTTAACATCTTACTCCTTGGTTTATTATTAGTTCGCTATTTGCGTTAGAGCGATACCTACCCACTCCCAATCGTGTAAGAAAATGGCCATGGAAATTTGAAAACCAACAAGTTTTTTGTAAATCTACAATTCTTGAGTTTTCTATGGCCAAACATGGGCTCGAGCGGGAGTTGACCTGGGAGGCGGAGCTATACTACGCGAGCTCGTTGCGAAACTTTCATCAATTGGCACTGGAAACGCTGGTGGAACGAGGAACTGACAAATACGGCGGCTTTCTGCGACGAATCGCGATGGACGAGCAGCGGATTCGCGCGTACGCCAGACGTCTACTGCCGGATTGGAATTCAGTCGACGATGTGATGCAGGAGGCCTACCTCGTTGCGTGGAAAAAGTTTGATGCGTTCGAAGGCGATAACTTCCTCCGCTGGATGTGTGTCATTATTCGCTTTGAGTCTCTCAAGTTTCGACGAAAGTACGCTCGATCGCTTCTTGTTTTTGACGAAGATCTAATGTCGCTACTGGCAGGAGAAAGTGGGCCCGATGAGTCTTACGCCGTTCATCGCGATGCTCTGGAAACATGCTTG
Organism: Mariniblastus sp.; assembly: GCA_965224765.1. GTDB lineage: Bacteria > Planctomycetota > Planctomycetia > Pirellulales > Pirellulaceae > CAZDBA01. The sequence goes on along the minus strand of CBDDAC010000005.1, from coordinate 11,262 downwards.
AAAATTCTTGAGCCATCTCAGCATCGATTGATCATGGCGTTCTACTCCGCCACCACATCGACCCGTGAACTGGCCGAACAAACTGGCAAATCTGAAAACAGTATTTACAAAAACCTGCGTCGGATTCGGGCAAAGCTAAGTGCTTGCATCCAGCAACAGTGTCTTGGCTACGAGTGAATCGGAATACCATGAACGAAAAAAACACGGATTCGAACGGCAACCATTTCGATCTGATCGAGAAGTACGTTCTCGGCTGCATCAGCGAAGGCGAATTCGCACAGCTTCAGCAACTGTTGCGCGACGACCCAGCGCTGCGAAAGCAGCTCGCCAGCTCGCTCGACCTCGACACTCTCCTCAGGTCGGCAGGCCTGCAAGTTGGCGATTCCAATGCCAATGCAAATGCAGACAATTCGCTGGTCGCGATTGACCCGCCAGACCGGCGGCAAAGCGATTTGCCCACAGGCCACGGAACGCCTCGAACCAATCGATCGGAATCGGCCCTATCGCCCCCCGCAAGCAATTCACGCACGCCTACATGGAACGCCTTCGTCATGGTGGCACTCACCTTGGCTTGCATGATCCTGTTGTTCTTCGCGTTTTGGAATTCCCAACATGACGGCGGCAACGTGTTCGTTCGCTCGGTCGGCGACCCACCCACAACTGCAGGAACGAAACCTCCGGTTCGCGGTACGACAATTCCCAGCCTCCCGCTTGGGATGATAACGTCGCTTGTCAGCTACAACTCGCAATCTGCGTTGGTTGACTCGAGACCTCGAGAGGTTTTCACCAAGTCGCTTGAACTTGAAAGCGGCGTTCATGAGATCGTTCTGACTTCTGGAATCGTGTTGACGGTGACGGGGCCCGCCAAAATCCAACTGGAATCTCCGACAGAATTTCGCGTGACCGACGGAACCATCGAAGTCATCTCAAATGGAATGAGTTCGGTCAGTGTGTTGACACCCGAGCTGAAAGTCACTGTCGAAGACGGCGACTTTGAAATTAAAATCGACAGTCAGGACGAGCGAGTGCAGGTGCTGCGAGGAACGGCTCAGGTCCAAGCTCTGCGGCGAGGCAAGGACCTGAAGTTTGCGGAGCGGCAAGTGCAAACGGAACGTGCCGTCACGTACTCCACTCTTGGTCGTTTCCAGCCAGCAAAGTACGCACCTTCCGTCCAACGAGACCTTGCAGCATTCAACAAGGAACAGATTCCAAACTCACAAATTGCCGAGGGACTTTGGCGCCAGCAAAATCTGGCTCTCGATGACGACGACCAGCTGCTTGTGCATTTTGGCATGCAGCCCAAAGAGCTTCGATTTCCGGCAATTCTCACCAGCCGCTCAGCAGTTTTTGAAAATCTGAAGGGAGTGATTTTCGGCAGCGAGTGGTCGGCGGGGCGGTGGCCTTGGAAACATTCGCTGGATTTCAAAGGTTTGAAGCAACATGTTTTGTTCGATTTGGACGGTGAGCATGAGTCACTTACATTGTTTGCGTCTGTCCGCATCGACGCATTGAACTGGCCGTTCCAGGCAATCGTGAATTCGGACGATTGGTCAGAGCGTCGTTTGCATTGGCAGATTCGCAATGATGAACCAGAGCTGGGGGGGGCGATGCTTGAGCTGGGTGTTTCAATCGGCGATTTGGGTGGCGAATCCTTTACTTCTGTTCCCATCATTGACAGCGCGACTTTAGGGCACTGGATAACACTTGCCACAACGGTCGATTGTCATTCTGGCACGGTAAAGCACTACCTTAACGGAAACTTGGTCTCGAAACACAAGATGAGCAATCGCAGTCCGATACGCGTCGATCGTTCCCGAATCGGAAATTCTTACACGCTTGTTGAAATCGATGATCCCGCTTCGATTTCCTCGGACGAATCGATCAGTGTTCGTCCTTTCAACGGACGGATGGACGATCTAATGATCTTTTCTCGCGTGCTATCCCCGGAAGAGATCGTCGCACTGTCGCAACTCGAATTCGACGGAAAGTAATTCCCATCGAGACTTTCTTTTGCCTAACGCACCCTAGATGTGCAGGGGTTGTACTGCGATACGTCACACAACTCCCAGCTAAAAAATAAAGGGCGAGGCTCCAGCTTTCTGCGAATTTTGATTTTGTCAATTTATTTTGGTTTTTCATGGCCAATAGCTGGCATGTCGGGAGTCAAAAGGGAGTCGCAGTCAATGTTTGGCTTTGAATCATGAAACCTGCCAGGCACGGCTCGATAAACTTCAAATGAATGGGAATTTCATGATTAAAGGTGCTTTGGTTTTTTTGTTTCTGTTTTGGGGAATTGGCGGCGGGGGAACTGTCGCGAAAGGATCACAGGACGGGCGGCAGATCGACTTGCAGCCGGGGGACCACATTTGCTATATCGGCAATGGAATGGCGGATAGGATGCAGCATCACGCTTGGCTTGAGACGTATATTCATGCGGCACATCCCGAACACGATTTGACGATGCGCAATCTGGCATTCGCTGGCGATGAGGTGGACTTTCGCCCCCGTTCGGAAAATTTCGGGGAGCCGGACCAATGGCTTTCCAAATGCAAGGCAGACGTCGTGTTTTGTTTCTTTGGTTACAATGAGGCATTACGGGGCGAGGAAGAGTTGCCGGAATTTGAAGCTGATCTTTCGGCCATGATCGACAGGATGCTCGCCAAAAAATACAACGGCAAGTCCGCGCCTCGAATCGTCGTCTTTTCACCGATTGCCCACGAAAATTTGCGCAGCCCCCATTTACCCGATGGACAAAAGAACAACAAAAACCTGCTCGCCTATACTCACGCGATGAAACGAGTTTGCCAAGACAAGCACGAATCGGTCGTGTTTGTTGACTTGTTTTCGCTGTCGACAGAAATATATCGCGATGCGAAGAGTCCGTTGACAATGAACGGAATCCACTTGCTAGATGCTGGTAATCGACTGATCGCCAGATCGGTCATGAAGTCGCTGGTTCCCAATTTCCGGTTGCCGGCAATCGGGGACAAGGAGACGACTCGCCTGTGCAATTCGGTTCTTGACAAGAATTACTATTGGTTTAGCCGATATCGAGTTGTCGACGGGTACAACGTCTATGGGGGGCGCTCCAAACTTAACTGGCACGGTCAGTCAAATTTTGATGTGATGCTTCGTGAGATGGAGATGTTTGACGTGATGACCGCCAACCGCGACAAGCGAGTCTGGGCAATCGCGAGAGGCGGCGACCTTCAGGTCCTTGATGACAATTTGCCCGCCAAGGTCGAAGTGAAAACGAACCAGCCTGGGAAGTTGCCAGGAGGCGAATACCTGTACCAGGGCGGCAAAGAGGCGATTTCAAAAATGAGAATCGCCAAGGGAATGAAGGTGAACCTGTTTGCATCCGAAGAGATGTTTCCGGAGCTTGCTAATCCCGTTCAAATGGCAGTCGATACGGACAGTCGGTTGTTTGTGTCGGTGTGGCCTTCGTATCCGCACTGGCATCCTGCCGAGCCCCGCGAAGACAAGATCCTTTGCCTCCCAGATGAGGACGGAGACGGCGTAGCAGACAAGTGTGTTGTTTTCGCCGACCAGCTGAATAGCATCACGGGGTTCGAGTTCTGGGGTGGTGGAATGCTGGTTGCCTCGCCGCCCGAGATCTGGTTTCTGAAAGATACCGATGGTGACGACAAGGCCGATGTCAAGATCCGAATGTTGCAGGGCTTGTCGAGCGCTGATACGCACCATTCGGCCAATGCCATGGTGATTGGGCCCGATGGCGGGCTTTACTGGTCACGAGGTGTCTTTAACGTGACGAGTATGGAAACGCCCACCAAAACGTTTCGCTCGACGACTTCAGGCGTCTATCGTTTTGATCCTCGCACGTTTGAAATCGATTTCCATTTTCCGATCGGGCCCAACCCGCATGGTGATGTCTTCGATAAATGGGGCTATCAATTTGCGACTGATGGCACGGGTGGCGCCGGTAGTTACATCAATATTGGCAAGGGGATTGGCAATAAGACCTGGTATGAAGAACGGGTCCGTCCGGTTCCAGCGACCGGCATTTTGTCCAGCAGCCATTTTCCTGAAGCGAACGAGGGGAACTTTTTGATTTGCAATGCAATCGGGTTCCTGGGCGTCCTGCAACACGAGGTCAAATATAATGGTGCTGATATCACGGCCAAAGAGATCGAGCCGATCCTGGTTTCGTCGGATCCCAATTTTCGGCCGACGGATCTTGAAGTGGGTGGCGATGGAGCTCTGTACGTTTCCGATTGGTGCAATGCACTGATCGGCCATATGCAACATAACATGCGTGACCCTAACCGCGACCACACCCACGGAAGGATCTATCGCGTGACCAGTGAGGGCCGCCCGCTGCTCAAACCGGTCAGATTGAAGGGCAAACCAATTGAAACGGTTTTGGATGCCTTCTTCGCTAAAGAGAACGGCACGCGATACCGCGCCAGGCTTGAGCTGAGTGGACGCGAGACTGCGGAAGTCACGCGACAGGTCGCGGCCTGGGCGAATGGCCTGGACGCAACTGATGAGTTGCAAGCGCAAGCGCTGCTCGAATGCCTTTGGGTCTTTGAGGAGCACCGGATCGCGAATTTGGAATTATTGCAAAAAGTTTTTACCGCGCGAGAGCCCAGAGTGCGGGCCGCGGCGATACGTACGTTGGGACACTGGGGATCGAAGGTGGAGTCCTGGCAGCCCACGTTGACGGCAGCTGCGCGAGACGAGTCGGCACTGGTTCGCGCCGAAGCGGTCAAGGCAGCGGTGGCGTTCCCCGTGAGACTGGCGGCTGAGGTTGTTTTTGAGGTTGCGAATCGACCCACCGATCCAGAACTCAAAACCGTTTTGAGATACGCACGTGAGCAACTTGAGATAGACGCCATCCTTCGAAACGCGGTCAGCTCCGGCGAAAAACTCTCGCCCGCCGCCAGGGAGTATGCACTGCAGAACATCAGCGTCAATGTGTTGCTGAAAATGGAGAATTCCGAAGAGTTCCTTCGCACTATTCTAAGTCGAAGCGATGTCAGAGAAAAAAACCTGGAAATTGCAGCCCGAGGGTTGGCAAAGTCAGTTGAGACAACCTTGGTTGATATCCTGCTCCAGTTTATCCAGGCGACCGACCGAGGAGAGATTGCGAGTAACGTTGAAGGACTGGGGCAAGTTCTTCTCAAGCAATCGACGAGTGACCTTGCATCTGTCCGCGACTCCCTCGTATTGCAGGCTCGTTTGTCGCAATCGGCGACGATTCGCCAGATCGGCTATGCCGCTTTGGTCGTTGCTGATGGAGCACTGGGCGAGTTGCTAGTCCACGCGTCGGAAAGTAAATCTAGCTTTCGAGACTTGATTGGATCAATCGGTTTGATTCCCAGTTCGGAAATCAGAAAGTCATTGTTCGTCGACATCCGTCCCTTGCAATTTGGATTGCCGCACGACCTGAGTATCGAAAATGGAGCCGTCGAATTCGAACGATCGGGCGTCCGCGAAGTTGCCATTGAGGCAGTTCAACAAATCCCCGGATTCCACCAAGAAAAGTTTGACGATTGGTCGTCGTTGATCATATCTGGCGATCAACGTGATCGAGCGATTCAGGCGATTCGATCCCTGCCATCGACTGATTGGCCGATCGAAAAAATTGAACCTCTCGCGGAATCATTGGCGATCTACATTGCCGACACTCCCACAAATTTGCGGACCGCCAAGAACGCGTTGGACGCCATGCTGCTGACTGAACAACTGGCGAGCCGATTGCCAGAGGAGCACGGACGGGAATTCCTCGCACGGATTGCTGACCTAAGGGTCAACGTCATTCAGATTGGCACCGTTCCCGAGCGAATGATTTACGACAAGGAACGATTGGTGATTCAAGCCGGCAAACCGGTCGAGTTTGTGTTTTCCAATACGGATGCGATGCCACACAATTTTGTGATTACGATGCCGGGCGCGATGGAAGAAGTCGGTTTGCTTGCCGAATCGACCTCGATGGAAGTCGATGCGATGAATCGCCACTACGTTCCGAAATCAGACAAAATTCTATTGTCCAGCAAGTTGCTGCAGCCAAAAGAATCGCAAGCGCTCAGTTTCAACGCGCCATCCGAGCATGGAATCTATCCCTACGTTTGCACTTACCCGGGACACTGGCGACGAATGTACGGAGCGCTCTACGTCGTGGATGATTTGAAAGCCTACCTAGCCGATCCGGAGGGCTACCTTGTCAAACACCCTTTAAAAATGCGAGACGAACTTTTGAAATTCATGGATCGGAACACGCCTTGGAAATATGATGATCTCATCGGACCCGTAGGTCGAATTGCGCCGAGCCAGGAGATGAAACAGGGGCAAGAAGACATGAAGCAAGGAGGCATGAAGATGGACCCCATGAGCACTCATGGCCGTTCTTTTGACGTTGCTAAAAACGTTTTCAAGGTTGCCAACTGTATTTCCTGCCACCAGATGAACGGTGAGGGTCGTGAGTACGGCCCTGACCTAACCCAACTGGAGCACAAAAGACTTGAACCGGGAACAATTCTTCGCTCGATACTGGAACCCGATCATGAGATCGACGACAAGTACCAGACTGAAAAGTTCCTGTTGCAATCTGGACAGACAATTGTTGGCTTGGTCGTCGCCGAAACTGACGAAATGATCAAAGTGATTATCGATCCCCTGGTCAATCCGGAACCGACAACGATCGACAAGGAAGAGATCGAAGCGAGGAATAAAGCTACAGTTTCGTCAATGCCCAAGGAATTGCTAAACCGCTTAACTGAGGAGGAAATTCTGGACCTGATTGCTTACGTTCATACAAAAGGCAGCGGGGATCACGCAATCTTCAAAGACGGACACAAGCACAAGTGACGCGGCTTCGTATAAGCCTAAACGTTTTCGATCCGAGGATTGATGTTGAATCAGCTCAATCCTGATGAACCAATGATATTCAAACCGAGAATTATGATGTCCAAACTCCTTACTTTTCTCCTCTTGTTGGCAGGCATCCCTTGCCTAGCCGTTTATTCTCAAAACAAAGAACAACAGCTTTGGTGCGAGTACAGTCCACAAGCTAGTACCGAGGTTGGAAAACACATTGTGTTGCTAGCCGGGGATGAAGAGTACCGCAGTGAAGAAGCAATGCCGATGCTTGGCAAGTTATTGTCGCAACGACATGGATTCAAATGTACGGTGATCTTCTCGGTAAGTGATGGCCTGATTGATCCGGATAATCAAAGGAACATGCCGGGCCTCGCCGCGTTGGAAAATGCCGACCTCGTCATCATGTCCCTGCGGTTCAGGAACCTGCCTGACGAGCAGATGGTCCACCTTGACAACTATCTTCAATCTGGCAAACCGATCATAGCGTTACGGACTTCAACCCACGCGTTCTGTATCACCAGGGACTCGGAAAGTTCCTTCCGACATTACTCCTTCGACAGTCGTGGCAAATGGAAAGGTGGGTTTGGCCGGCAGGTGCTGGGTGATACTTGGATCAATCATCATGGCGGGCACGGAGTCCAGTCAACGGGCGGCGTAATCAATGAAACATTCGCAGAGCACCCTGTACTTCAGGGAGTCAAGAACATTTGGGGGCCAACTGACGTTTATGAAATCAAAAATCTGGGCAATGACGCAAAGGTTTTGGTTCACGGCGCCGTTTTGACCGGAATGAATGAAGGCGACGAACCTGTCAAAGGCAATCTAAACGACCCGATGATGCCGGTGGCTTGGCTGAATGAATTCAATAACGAAAGCGGCACGACCAACAAGATCATGTGCACGACGATGGGAGCATCCGTCGATTTGAAGAACGAGGGACTCCGGCGATTGATCGTAAACTCAGCGTTCTTCCTGGTTGGCCTGGAGGATCGAATCCGGGACGATCTCAACGTTTCGCCGGTTGGCGAGTACGAACCTACGTTGTTCGGATTCGGCAGCTGGGTGCAAGGAGTCCGGCCGGCCGATCACAATCTGACCCAAGCCATGATTGACCAAGTTGCAAATGAGGCAGTCACTGGCGACGGCGACTCTGAAAACAATCGCGGTCAATCGACAATTCCGCAAGAAGATTCAAAGGCGGAAATCGACAAACAGGTTGAGGTACCAGCACGCAACAAAACTGTGTCTCCAGACTCGCAACAAGAGTCGCTTTGGACGAGGCCCGATGGAGAAGACTGGCCGTCGTTTTTGGGGACAAATCGTGATGGAAAGTCAAATGAGACCGGGATCCTTCGCGACTGGTCAGACGACAATTTAAAAGTTGTCTGGCAGAGGGAGATGGGGGAAGGATACAGCAACGCTTCGATCAGTCGCGGGCGGGCGCTAGTCGCTGATCAGCTTGGTAAACAACTCCGTTTGCTTTGCATGAATGCTGAAACGGGCGCCCATCTCTGGGAATACCGAACCGAATGTACCTACGTTGACGAATACGGTTACGCAAACGGTCCGCGATCCGTTCCAGTCATCGACGAAAACCGGGTCTATTTACACGGACCCAACGGTCAATTGATTTGCGTCGACTTTTTAACGGGAAAAGAAGTGTGGAACGTCGATACGTTTGAGCAGTTGGACGTCGCACAAAACTTCTTCGGCGTTGCCAGCACTCCAATCATCGAAGGCGATAGGTTGCTCGTCATGATCGGCGGCAGCACCAAGGAATCGCAGGAAGCATACTCTCGAAGCTCTGGTGACTACAAACTTCTCGAACCAAGTGGCAGCTGTGTTGTCGCATTCAATAAACATACAGGCTCGATAATATACAAATCCGGAAATCACCTTTGCAGTTGGTCTTCGATTCAGATCGCCACGATTGATGGTCGCCGTTGGGGATTCGCGTTTGCTCGCCATGGCTTGATGGGGTTCAACCCGGTTGACGGATCGGAAGATTTTTATATCGACTGGCAACCCAAAAATTGGAAAAAAACGAACATTGCAACTCCGGTTGTTGTGAATAACAAGGTGCTGATTTCCGAATCGTATGGGCCCGGCTCTTTGCTTCTGCAAGTCAACAATGACAAAAAAGAACCAAAAGTGATCTGGCAGGACGGAAACCGAGTTCGGAAGAAGAAACTCCAAACCTGCATTGGTACGGCGATTCATCTTGATGGTTTTCTCTATGGTTGCAGTTCCGACGGGCCAGCCAGCGGAGATTTTCGCTGCCTCAGCCTGAAGACCGGCGAGCTAATTTGGAAGAATCGTGTTTTGGTTGGATTGGGGAACGCGATCTATATTGATGGTCATTTCATCGTGACTGCCGAGCATGGAAAGTTAATGCTCATCAAAGCCACCCCAGAGAAGTTCGAGTTGGTTACTGAGTACAAGGCGCCCAACGAAGAATTCGCCCACCGCGTTCGATTCTCAAATCCTGTGTGGGCTGCGCCGGTCGTTTCGCACGGTCTGCTTTATATTCGCGACGCCGACAACCTGTTCTGTTTCGAGCTAAAGCCTTCGACGCTTCAAACGCAAACGGAGGCGAAAACATCCGGCGAGCCAAGGAAGCGGGAGGGCCGAGAAAACTAATGATCGTCAAACGAATCTCTACAGAGAAAATTCGCCAGAATCTCAAAAACAAAGTTGAGAAAAGGGTCCCCATCATGATTGCCTCGGCAGGCAGCGGGCTGGTGGCGAAGCTGCTGGAGCGGGCAGGAACCGACTGTATCAATACCTTTTCAGGGGCTCGGCTGCGTGCCAATGGAATGGGCACCATGTCCATGATGTGGCCGATTCTTGACTCCAACAAACAGACTCTTAATTACACGCGGGAAGACATCATGCCGGCGTTGCAAGGCCGGACATTTTCTGTTACCACGCAGGAACAACACGAGGAGGCATTAAAGGTTTTGACAATGGGATGACGATCGAGCAGACCGCAGAACAAACGGAACACGCATACAAACAATGTCGTGAAGTTCATCCTGACGTAATTCTGGTCGCCCATGGCGCCGCGCTCGAGACTCCATTCGATGCACAGTACATTCTTGATCACACGTCGGGACATGGGTTCTGGACTGGTTCTTCCACCGAACGAATTCCCATTGAACGTGCCGTTTTGCAGGCGGCATCGGAATTCACTAATCTTAGATTTTCGAAGTAACTACAACTCGATTGGTCAATAATAATGCCTGAAACGATCGCAATTCTTGCGACTCTTGACACCAAAGCTGCCGAAGCGGACTTCATGCGACAGGAGATCGAATCGCTGGGAGGGCGGGCTCTTCTGTTGACATCGGAGTGACAGGCGAGGCGGGCGTATCAGCGGATATCACTCGTTCAGAAGTGATTGCTGCAGGTGGCGGATCACTCGAAGATTTGCTGGTGGAACCAAGTCGAGAGAAGGCGAATCCATTTGTTACCGCCGGTGCAACCAGGTATCTGCGAGATCTGATTCAAGAAGCCAAGATCCATGGGGTCGTGGCGCTTGGAGGTACTCAGGGCACGTCGACCTGCGCTCCGGTTTTGCAGTCATTACCCTATGGTTTCCCCAAAGTAATGCTTTCAACAGCGGCGTCGGGTGATGATTCGGTCATTTGTCGGAATCATGGATATCACGATGATGTTCGCGGTTTCAGATATTCTCGGGCTCAACGCGTTTTCTCGTAAGATCCTCGCCAATGCAGCTGCTGCGGCCTGGGGCATGGCACAGGTTCGACGGCAGGTCACTGTTTCAGTGCGAAAGGAACTGTCGGGTTGTCGAATCTGGGTGTGCTCACCAAAGGGGCAGTGTACGCCATCGAGCTTCTGGAAAAAGCTGGCTACGAAGTGATTGCTTTCCATGCCATCGGAGCAGGTGGTGAGGCAATGGAGCAGATGATGAAAGAAGGAATCATCACCGCGGTGCTGGACTATGCCATGGGCGAGATTGCCGATGGGACTTTCGGGCAACTGAGAGCGTCAGGACCGGAACGTCTTACGGTTGCGGGCAAATTGGGGATCCCTCAAGTTATCTGCCCAGGCGGCTCTGAGCATCTAGGGATTCTGGTCCAGGAACCTAATCAAGTGCCACCCGGGTATGAAAATCATCAGGTAACCTGGCATTCCCCTTACGTCTTTGTTCCTCGGGTCAACAAGGAAGAGCAGCATCAAATTGCGATCACGCTTGGGGAGCGGCTTCGGCATTCAACTCAAAAAACGGTTTTCGTGATGCCGCTGAAAGGAGTTTCAAGATACTCTGCCGAGGGCGGAGAGTTATATAATCCTGAGCTTGATAAAGCCTACTGGGAATCCCTGCAAAAAACGCTGCCAGAAACCATCAAAATTGAATCTTATGAATTAACTGCTGAAGATCCTGTTTCTTGTCGA
>CBDDAC010000004.1:0-39253 GCA_965224765.1 Mariniblastus sp. | reverse complement strand
GGATTCGGACTCCCCACTCCAACGCCTCGCCTGCGGGCGTGCCCGAATGATTCGCTGGCTTGAAATCATTGGGGCCCAACTTCAGTCGCCCAGAATCTTGTGGCAATCCGTTTCCGACCCTTGGCTGCCTTGCGTCAACTTGACCTGGCATTGAGGAGAAGCTACCCGAATTGAAATCCAGGCCGCCGCGATTCACGCTGGGCTCCTGAGCGAGAACAGGTTCCAGCTCGTCAAATTCGTTGTTGGTGTAAAGATCAAGCTGCCTTTTGTGGTGTCGCCTTGAAGACTGGCACCGCAACTTTGCGTGGATTGGACATCGCTTTTTCGGAATTCAACGTACCATCGTCGGAATCCGAGCTTGATCGTCGCGCGCCCACATTGCCTGCAATTACGAAGGCAAGCGCAAAGCCAACGCAAGCGACTCCAGCAAGAATTCGATAGTGAAACAACTTGTTAATCACGGGTAATCGCACGCTGATCATTTGACTTCAAAAGTAACACTGTGTTCGTGGAAATCACAAATCCACTCGTTCATCATCCGCTCCATCTCCGGAGTAGATTCACAAAAACGCATAAAGTAGATCGGTTCGGCGCGGCTACGCATTCGCACACTCAGCCGATAGATCCCTGGCTCCTGGATCAGATGCCCAGGCACAACGTACTTGGCATTCTTGGACCCCAAAGGTGGAATGGAATGAGCCTCCATTCGGATATTGGGCGGATGGTTGATGACCGACACGGGTTGAGCAGGTGGGCGCAAGAAGGGCAACTGATCAAAGTCAACATTGACTGGAAGGTACATTTCACGATCCGTCCCCTTCACATTGGTCGTGAGGAACTTGGTTTGCAGATTGAACAATTGCTTATCCAGCGGAATTCGACGACTCACAACATCCAACGAATGCAGGTCCGCGAGATCGCCATTGGAATCCAGGTAACCCGACTCCCAAATCGGCTGCCCGCCTGGCCCGATCAATACGGTGTTCAACCAAACTTGAGGCTGAGCACCCAACGAACCCGAAGGCACGTTGTGTCCTGGATTGGTGTTCGTCACGCAGTAGCGAAACTTCAAACGGCGGCCCAACTGAGGATCACCGGAAAAGAATGGTCCATCAACCTTGGATCCATTCTCCATGAGTTGGCGACGAATATCTTTTTTGTACTTGAGCTTTTTTAAATTGGCATCAACGATCTCTCGAGCGTCGTAGCGATCGTCGGAGTTATCCCAAACGGGAGGGAAGAATGCCTGAAACTTCCCTTCAGCCAACGCGTCTTCAAACTCGTCCGTTCCCCAACCGGCCCGCCAATCGAACAGCAGCCAATCATTAAACTTCCAGCGATTGGACTCCTTGGTGTGGGGAAAGATTCCTGGGTGGGCAATTGAATACCCAGGACCATAGAACATGTGGTTGGAGTGTTTTCTCTCTGGATTCACCACCTTGTCGTTGACAACCGCAGCGGGTCCAAAGCTATAGCCCTCAGCAACGCCAGGCTCAATTCCCATATGGCAATCCTGGCACGTGATGCCTTGTCGATAGGCGGGGGACGCCCGGTACTGATCCCAGACCACCTCAAGTTTGATTCCTGGCTGAACGGCTACCTGGTGGCAGGACATGCAAAAAGTGGACTCCGAAAGTTCTTCGAACTGAATCGCCCGACGGTGAATCAATTGACCGGGCGACTTGTCGTTTGGGATCCGTTTTGGTTTTGAAGTACTCGGGATACTTGATTGCGGTCGCTACGCCTTGCCCATTGGTTCCGCCATAGACGGGATCGGTCACGAGACCAGGTTCAATACGTCGTTCACCGTTGGCTTTGCCGTAGGGAGTTTTCACTCGGTGACAGGCTACGCAGGTCACGCCTTCACGAAAGACTTTTGGACCGTCCCAAATTGCCTGATCTCGACGCAGTCCCATCGTTGTGGCCACGGGCGCATGACACCTCAGACAGAAATATCCCACGGTTCCTTGAGCCAGTTTGTTGATTGTGTCTTCGAATCGGTGAAACATTGGCGAAATTGACGCGTAAGCGTGACTCGAAGAAGCCCATTCATCGTAGATTTGCTCATGGCAAGTCGCGCATTCTTCGGCGGAGGGGAATGCAGTTCGAGAGTAGATATCCAAATGGGGATCGACTCCATCGATTCTTTTGGCCGGAGCCATGATGGCATTGGCATGAGGATTCGGCATCCCCGTTTTACTGGCAACCCGCTGCCCCGGTTGGTGTTGGCTGATCTGATGAGAGTCACTTCGTGGGTGATTGGCGGTTTGGCCATCAAGTGGATAGCCTTGCCCGGAGACTTCGCTATGCCACTGCTGCGCAGTGTTTCCAGTGATTGGCTGCTCGCCTGGGAGGGGAGTTGTATCGTGCTGTGCTGCGTAATTCTGTTGCTGTGCGTAGCTTTGCTGCTGTGCGTAACTTTGCTGCTGCGGGTAGTTTGGTTGCAGATACCCTGCCAACTGGATGCCAGAATTCTGATCAGTCGCTTGAAATTGCTCCTGTGGCTGGATTTGATGGTTCAATCCTGGCAAATCAGAGGTGCAAACTGGGGGAAGCTGCCCAAGAATCTTCACTTCTTCTTCGGTCAATTTACTAGCCATCTCGGCAACCTCAGCTGGCACCAAGGGGTATCTGGTGGGCCAAGCGGTGGGAGCCTGCCCAGGATCCTGAGCTTGCTGATAACCGACCTGCTGGATTTCTGAACCACCAGACTTGGCGGACTTGCCTATCTTGATCCCTGGTCCGCTATCGGGAAAATCCGCCAGCCATCCACTCGCGATACAGGCAAGTAGCCCGAACCCGATGATTGCTATGAATCTCCTATCCATTTGAGACCTTTTGCCCGAAACGTAGTTGTGAAGTGTTTTACTTATGCGTTATCCGCTAGCTCCTTATCGGCAGATTCAGATGGAAAATTCAGAAAAATCGGTAGATTTTAGCCAGACCTGTCAAGCCACAAACTTTGACACGATCCCACTCACCCAAATGGAGGACGAATTTGAGCAAGTCTGAAATCAGGGAGATGAAATGAGGTAGGAAATGCCGAACAATTGCAGAAGTCAAAAAAATCTTGAATTCCGGACGAAAGGGCTCCTCTTTAGCCCTTGCCCTTAGCGCCTAGACAGATCTATACTGTTCGGTTTCGAAAATCCTAAAATTCAGCCGAAGAAGGGCTTAGCGATGAAAGTTCGCGCCAGCGTAAAACGAATCTGCGAGAACTGCAAAATTGTCCGTCGAAAGGGGCGTGTGTATGTAATTTGCACCAATCCGAGACATAAGCAACGCCAAGGTTAGTTGGCATTCGTCGAGCCGTTGATTTTTTGATCACTAAACGAACAGTTTACCTCGACCTGCGATAACAGGTCGGTTTTTGTTGGAGGCAAATCCTTATGCCACGTATGTTGGGTGTTGACATTCCGAACGACAAGAAAATCGTCATCTCATTGACGTACTTGTACGGTATCGGAAATCAAACGTCACGAGAGCTTTGCCAAAAGGCAGGCATTGACCCGGACAAAAAAGCCAGAGAATTGAGCGATGAAGAAATTGCTCGAATCAGCACAGTCATTGAACGTGATTATACCGTTGAAGGTCCGTTGCGTCGCCAAACGGCACAAAACATCAATCGTCTTCGTGATATTAAATCCTATCGCGGAATTCGACATCGTGTTGGGCTACCTGTTCGCGGGCAACGCACCAAGACGAATGCTCGAACTCGCAAAGGCCCTAAGAAAACCGTTGCGGGCAAGAAGGGCGTCAAGGACCTTCGTTAGTCTCCTTTTCACCAAAATCTAAAGTCGTTGACCCTGAGACATTCGAGGGGGTCAACTTGAACATAAAGCAATACACCATCATCCGGAGTCAACAACATGGGTAAGACGAAGAAACGACGTTCACGTCGTAATGTCACCTATGGGATCGCGCACATCAACGCCACCTTTAATAACACACAAGTCACGATCACCGATACCAAAGGTGAGACTCTGTGTTGGGCGAGTGCCGGAACCTGCGGCTTTAAAGGCAGTCGGCAAAAGCACACCGTTTGCAGGTCAAACGGCCGCACAACAATGTGCAGAAAAAGCAATCAAGTTCGGAATGAAAGAAGTTGAGGTCCGTGTCAAAGGACCAGGTAGTGGTCGCGAAAGCGCAATCACTGCACTTCAGGCAGCCGGTTTGAATATCAAAACGATTGAGGATTGCACCCCAATTCCTCACAACGGTTGCCGTCCGCGAAAGAAACGACGCGTATAGAAACTCTTGACCGTTCGTTTCGTTAATCAAATCCCAACAGAATTGTTCCTTTCATTCAGTTCTAACCGAGTACCAGCATTTCGCTGGCTCGTTTTATAAACGGAGATCCTTTATGCACGTTCGATGGCGCGGGTTGGAATTACCTAGTGTAGTAGATTGTGACCGTAGCACACTCAACAAGACCTACGGAAAATTCACCGCTGAACCTTTCGAAAGAGGTTTGGAACCACCATTGGAAATAGCTTGAGACGGATCCTGCTTTCCAGCCTGGAAGGTAGTTCCGTGACTGAACTCAAGATTCGTGGTGCCAATCACGAGTTTTCCTCAATTCCTGGCGTTAAGGAAGACGTTACCGATATTGTATTGAACGTCAAATCATTGGTCGTCAAAAACAACACCGACCAGATGAAAGTCATTACGATCGAAAAAGACACGATCAGTCCAATCACTGGACATGACATTCAAACCGGTGGTGACGTGGACATCGTCAATCCTGACCACGTGATCTGCACACTCACTGATGACCAGCCATTCATGATGGAAATGGTGGTTCAAAATGGACGTTCGTACGTTCCAGCGACTGAGCACAGTGGTCGAGATCATGATATCGGAACCATTCCGGTTGATGCGATTTACAGCCCAGTGACTCGTGTTCGTTTCGATGTTGAAGCAACTCGTGTTGGTCAAAAAACCAACTACGACAAACTGACTTTGGAAATCTGGACTGACGGATCGATCTCTCCGGAGATGGCGTTAGTCGAAGCGGCCAAAATCATGCGTAAGCACCTGAACCCATTTGTTCAATACTCTGAACTGGGCGCCCAGGTTCACGCACAACCTCGTTCAGCTGGCGGCTTGGATGCTGCTATGGAAGCCAAGCTGAACATGACAATCGCAGACTTGCATTTCTCGGTTCGTGCCAACAACTGTATGGAACACGAAGCAATCGGGCACGTTCGCGATCTTGTCAAATACACCGAAGATCAACTGATGGAAATTCGAAACTTTGGTGAAACGACCCTGGTCGAAGTTCGTGAAAAACTTGACGAACTGTGCCTGCATCTGGGCATGAAAGTTCCAGACGCTCCTGTCATTAACTAACAATTAGATCCTTAAATACAAGTTTGCTGAGTCCAACGTCGGTCGCTCAAGTTTATCTTCGAGAGACCTTTACCCAGCCAACTGAAATTGGTGCAATTATGCGACACAGAAAAAAAGGGCGTCGGCTTGGACGTACTTCCAGCCACCGCAAAGCCTTGATGCGAAATCTGGCTTGTGCGCTCTTATTGACAGAGCGTGACGACGATCACTACATGGGAATGGTTCAGGCTGACGGCAAAACCGCAGTCAACCCGCCTAAGTACAAGGGACGAATCATTACGACAATCCACAAGGCAAAAGAAGTACGCCCTATGGTGGAAAAGTGTGTAACCATCGCGAAAAACGCATTGCCATACTTGGAAGCTGCAACGGAATTTGCGACCGATGCCGATCGCAATACCGAAGCCTGGAAAAAGTGGCGGGAAAGCGACCAATGGCAAAAATGGAACCAAACCCTGGCTCCTGCAATCGCCGCTCGCCGCCGAGTCTTCTCGATGCTTCGTGACAAAGTCGCAGTTGAGATCCTTTTTGACGAAGTCGCTCCTCGGTTCGCAGAACGAACTGGCGGATACACTCGCATCCTTCGTCTTGCCAAACCCCGTTTGGGTGACGCGGGAACCCGAGCCATCCTTGAGTTCGTGGGCGTTCACGATCGCGTCAAAGCCACCAGTGAAAAGCCTCAGTTTGAATCAGACAACGAGCCTGAAACGACTAAAGCCGTTGAAGACGAAGCCGCCGAAACCGTTCCTGCAACAGACGATCAAGAGTAAAACCACTCTTCCATCTAGAATAAAAAAGCCGCAGAGAAGTTCTCTGCGGCTTTTTTATTTCGCCCATTTTTTCATGCGCCATCTAGCTCCCGGAACCAATGGGATGTCTTCTAATCCCCCTGTCCACCGTACCGGTCTCGGTTGGAGTCGCACCTACCCATGTAAGGTCAAAAGTGGACGAAGACATACAAACTCATTTGCCAGAGGATGCCACCCATTTTCCGTCGCGATAGATCGTTAATTGCGGATCAAATGGCAAGACGTTTTCGAACTCGGGAAGTAAGACGCCAACCTTTCCGACTTGGCCAGAAGCGGAAAACCAATTCTCGCCCAAACGAGTGGTACGCGGAATCGGTGGCTCACCTTCGGTCAATGCTTGCTCCAGTCGCAATAGCCGCCCCAGTTGGCTCACCGAAACTTTCTCGACATTTGACGCGGCGACAAGCTCTTCAAGACTACAAACACCGGAATGGGCAAGCACAACGGGCTGCACCCGCGTCAGCACTCGCTCATCGCTCAATAACTCTTGAGCTTGTTGAGATTCCCCTCGCCATATCAAGCGAACGATTCGAAGCGTCAACTCCACGGACTCGGCTGATAATTCTTGCTTCTCGCGATCTTGCGGATTTTTCAACTCTATCGACGATTCATAAATAAGCGCTAGCCTGCGAACGCTGAGAAGTTCATCTCCGTCGCAAATTGAATCCAACAAACAAAACGCACTGATTCTCAGTTCGCTTGAACCCCACCGGGCAGTGAGCAAACACAAACGTTTGGCCACATCCATTGCGTATTTGTCAGATCGAAACGATGCCAAACTCTCGGCCATGTCCAAGTAGGCACGCAGGTCGGTTGGTTTCAAGCGTTCCAGTGCCTCTTGATCAATGGTGACAATCAGCTCTTTGATTTCACCGCGTTCTACCTGAATCGTTTTTTCTTCCTCACCCACACGATAACGATACTCAACGGAACTGGCCGATTGCTTGACTACAATTCCTGACACTGGAGCTTCCGAATCGTACAACCACAACATATCGGCCTGTGCAGACAAGTGAGAAAAAACGACAACAAAAATCGCCGATCCAAACGTGATAATTTTAGTCCACATACCCAATCACCTTGTTAATAAACGCTTCGCAATCGACCGTCGCTCCAACGACCAAAGCTCAAGCAAGGCCCACTCCGTCGTCAAGAACATATCACCAGACGTCGCTTGCAAATCGATATTCAATCCATCCAGAACCGCCTTTGCGTCATTTGCACAATCGGGCCAACGCGACGCCACTTGCTGCGCAAGCAACTTGACCAGCATTCGATTCAACGCAATCAATTCTTCCAACTCCGATGCACTCTGAGCCTGCAGGACTTCAATTGCACGATCGACTGGATATTCAATACTGTCTGGGCTTTGCTCCAGTAGGATTCGAATCATCTGGCGAGTCAAGCTTACCGGATTATCGCGATCAGTAACAAAACCGTTTGCTCCAAGAGCTCGCAATCGCAACTCGCACAACTGAGCGTAGTCGACTCGCAAAAAGTACCATCGTTGTGAAGCTTCGGTAATCTTTACCTTTGCCTGCTCGATCTTAGTGATTGCAGAGTCAAACAAGAATTTTCGAATCTCCTCTCGCCAAAACGTCACTTCCTTTAGCTCAAACCCTTCGTCACCGTAAAATCGAGCGATTGTCAGAGCATTGTCGAGCGTTGTTGAAGCCTCAGAAATCTGGTCGGAGATGGCCAAACCGAACGTCGGCCAAGAAACGAATTCTGGCAATAGTTTTATCACCTGCACTCGCTCACGATCGCTTGAGATTTCCAGAAAAAAGGAGGCCAAGACACTCGCCTCCTGATAAGTAATGTCGTCAAATTTTGCAGAGACCTCCGCCAACCGTTTCAATGACGCGAACCTGGATTCTTGGCGATCTTTTTGTAATGACTTCAGGCGCGCGAACGCTTCATCTTTCTTGAGAATTTCGGACCTCGTAGGGTCGCCAGCCGAAAAACCAGGGTCCGCACTCAGGCTTCGCCTGGCCATTGTGGCAAGGTTCGGCGCCCCTTTGCGATACAAGAAATCAAACTGCTCGAAGGAAAAAGACGATTGATCTACGGGTGAAAGCGACATGCTCAAAGTTACAGCCCGCGCAACGTCGGCAATCATCTGCGGCGAAGCCACAGAGGATTGAACGCGAATCCTCAGCTCCTGATCCAAAAGGTCAAGTTTGTCGTTGCGATCCAATAACTCGCGAAACTGCTCGCGCCGCCTCCCTGACTTGAATCGCTGCAAGGCGCCAGCCACTTCAATTCTCGAAGGCGATACCAGGCTCAACTGGCATTTCGAAACAAGCTGCAAACCCAACCATTCCTGGTACGATTCATCAAAGGCAGTTTGATAATGATTGATCCAGGTGTTGAGAACGTCCTTGGGAGAATCCTCAATGGCTCGCAAAATCTCACTTTTCAATTCGGTCCATAGTGCCTGATTTGACTCCAGCACGGACATCAAAGTCCGACGATGAAATCGATGCAATTCCTGCGAATCCAGTCTCGTCTCGGTTAAATCGTATAGCGCGCCAATCAATAGAGAAGTTCGTTTGGGTGATGCCCAGCTCGTTTGAATCAAATGATTCCATTGATTAGCGGCAATCACACGGTCAGTCGCGGCGAGATACCCTGCCAAGCCTTCATCAGACGCGACGTCTCCAAACTCATTGGAGATCATTGTATGCACCTGGTCTTTACGGTGCTGAAATTCGCCTATGGAATTGGCAGGCTGAAAAAATCGAAGCTGGCCAAGCATGCCATTGGCAACGTAACACTCCTTCATTCTCTCCGTTTTTGCTGGCAAGCGTGAGACAGGAACCCTGAGATCTCGACTCAATTGCTGCAGAACCAGGTCAGTCGCTCCCCCGCTCGGGCAAGCAAAATAGTATCGGGCCAGAAAATTTGACAACGGCTGACGCGCATCGCCACGTTGTTTTTTGACCAGAGACCAAAGTTCCCCCATCCCTTTCACCTGTCGCCCCGCGTCAGCTGATGCCAAATCGCGTACCCAGTGCAAATCCATTTTCGTTTGTTGCAGACCTTCGACGATTTGGACGATCCCCTGCTCTTCCCACCAATCGGGAAGCACCAAATTATCATCAGCGGGAGCGATCACCTCTTCCTTAGGATCGGGATCTCCGCTCACCCGATCGTCTTTCAACCAACCTTTTGCATTGATGGCGAGAACTATTCCTGCTCCCAAAAGTAAACAGAACACTGCCCCCGTTACCCAAGGCGCCCTCGCGGAACCATGTTCTGCCGATTCCAACTTTCGATTCTGGGCCAATGTCTGCAGTACGACGGCATCGACCTGTTCGGCATCGACTCCCCACTTCTTTGCAATATCATAAAAACGTTCTCGCGCCAGCTCTTCAACTCGACTTGCATCGCCGATTCGGCTAACGATCAGTTGTTCGACATAACTTTCCGCGTCGCTTTTGGAGATTCGCCCGATGCCCATCGCCTCGGCCTGCTGGTGAATCAGCTTTCGAGCACGTGGTTCGAGAATATCATACTTGCGCGCCGCCAGATCGACAGCTTTGTTCTCCATCGCGATCGTAATAATCCCGCTACTAATTTGCTTGAACTCCAAGCGGAGAAACTCAATAAACTTCTTTTCGTAACGGTTTAATCCCTCGGGAAGTTTCTCATTTTCTTGAAGTAGCGCAAGCGCCTCATGCAGTTCGTCTTGAGGCATTTTGAGGTGTTCGGCAAGATTCTGGAGTTTCTGTTGTGCAGCCAGATTCAGCCCTTTCTCAGAAGCGATAATCGCTGAAGCCTGCTGAAGAAACGATTTAACTCTCGGTTTCTTTCTCCTTTTTTTGGGGTCAGGGCCGGACATTAATTCCCCCCCTCAGCGGAGTCCAGAGCCACGCCCAACTCCTTGGCGAGCTCCTCGAATTCAGCCTCCCAACGTTGCGGGCGCTGAGGCGCCAGATTCAACGTCTGCGTCAACAACGATTTGGCGGCCAGTTGGTCGCTGGCAGCCAGACACCGAACAATTCCCAGTTTTGCCTCGTACCATTGATCCGTTCCCGAGCTTGTTGAACTGACAACATTCCGCCAACCCGTGAGAGCGTCTTCGTACTTGTGCAGTTTTGTTTTGACACGGGCAGACAGCAACCAGTAGTCCTTGCGATTCGGAAAAACCTCCAAGAGACGGTCAATCAACTTCTCTGACTTTTCCTCTTCTCCCAACTGAATTTGATATTCGGCGAGTTTCGCAGCGCTGAATCGTGCGTTCTGAGAGTGTTCAAGTTGCGATGGGTCATCGCCCAACAAATCACTCAATTGTCGATAAGCCTCTACGAGGCGGGCAACTTCGTTCTTTTCAGGCCGCTCAATCGTATTGAAATGCTTCTGAGCCGTCTGGGCCAAGGCAACCAGAACCGATTGAGAATACTTGCTGTTAAGTGCGTTTTCATAGAACCATTCGGCAACCGATTCCATTTCGGAAAAATCGTCTTCGGCGCGTGCCAGCTGGAATCGAAAATACTGCAGCTCGTTTGTCAGCAAAGAAGATGCATCGATCATTCGCAAAAGTTCATCGGCCTGAGAAACCTTGCTTTTTGTGACAGAAAAATTCTCTGCACCCCCGGTACGAATCAAGGCGTCAATGACAATCAATGTAGATTTGGCTCGTTGTTGAAATGTGGGAGGGGGATAAAGTTGTTGAAACATTTGTTCTGTTTCCTGCAGACGCTTCAATGCATTGTGAACTTTTGTCTCAGCGGATTCCAAATGCGATTTCCAAATTCGATGTTGCAGTACAATTTGCTGAAACACCGCATCATTGTAATTTGGATCGTCCCGTTGGATTTTTTTGATGCGGCGTAGAGCCTCTTGGGGCGGGAAACTGGAAACTTCCATCAACAACTTTTCGAACTCGACGCGCCGCACATACTTTGAGTTGGGAAATGTTCTGACCAACTTGTCCATCTCGTTGAAGACTTCATTGGAAAAACGCGGATCAGCCCGAGCCAACGTTTGCAAACTGCGAACAACCAGCCACTGTGCTTCCCCGGCCAGACGCGGATCACGCTGCGCCAATTCGGGAATCGCTTGCCGAAGAGACTCCGCCGCGCCTTGATAATCTTTCAGTTGAAAATCAATCCACCCAAGCAGAAACTGGCATTTCGCAAGGTCTTCACTGTCGGTCGTCGAGTTGGCAGAATTAACCGCCCAGCTCAATTCAACTCTGGCCGACTCAAAATCACTTTGCGACTTTGACAATTCACCTTGATAAAAACTTAGATAACCGCGACACCAGGCCAGTAGAAAGTCCTCACCGGCCAGGTTCAAACTTTCATGTTGAACGACCTCGCGCAAAACTGGCGCATTCAAGTCTGAGGCCAATCCATGCAAGCCAAACCGCAGGAACTGGACTCCCGTTTTCGAATACCTACCACCACGACAAGTCGATGCGGCATCTACGGCCGCCACCCACAGTCGAGTTCGCAATGGAACATCCCGTTCATCGCTGGCAGTACGCTGGCGAAGAAACGCCAGTGCCCGATCCATTTCACCAAGATACACCAGGCGATTGAGCCGCCACACGTCCAAATTATCACGAACGTTCGAGTCAGTTTCCAAGCTTTCCAGTATTTGAAAACAAAACCGACTTTGCTCCGTTTTCCCAAGTGCCTCCAAACACATCGCAAGACCGATTTGGGCACGCGCATGCCAGGGTGATTGAACCTCAAACCATTGCTTGGAAAATTGATTGATTGGTTTATCTGGATCGATCTCAAGAAACTCACGAAAACTCTTGTCGCTACGTACCATCCAGGTGCGCCGATCGGCCGGCTTCAAGACCCCGATGTAATAGGCGACCCAACCGTAAAGATAATGGGCTTGTGCAAACAGCCTTGCATCACTCCCTTCGAAAATCGTATTCTCCAGTTTGGTAATTTGCCGCCGTAACCTCCCACCCACATCCTGAAACTGAGCGGCAAGTTCACCCATCTTCTGGTCATCACGTCCCTCATCTAACCATTGCAAAAACTGGCGTTCTGCATTCGCATATTCACTATGCAAAACAGTCATCTTCAATTCGGGAGACGCGATTTCAGGAAAATCTTTGGAAAGCCGCAGAATCTCGCTGAACTGTTTTTCAGTTCGAGGGTTCTGCCGACCCGAGAAGACACTTTTGGAATACCGCTTGGCAAGTCGCCTCGCGATATCCACACGAAGTGGACGTTCAATTGTGTTATCCAACTGCTGTTGAAGATGTTCGATAACCAATGCATCGAGATTCAATCTCAAAAGATAGCCTTCGACGACTTCGTTTTCGTCTACCTCCTGCCCTATCCCCGTCAACGGAAGACACATGACAACAAACATGCAGGCAAGCAATTTGACTTGAAGCTTGTTCATTGGATTCTCAATCGGCGGGAAGGTAGGAAACGACATAAAATCCCGAACGTTTGCAGGCAGCGATCACCTGGGCAACGTGATCAAATGGAACTTCATCATCGACTTTAACAAACGCTCCATCCATTTTATTCTCAAAAGTCTTCAAGATGCGTTCGATTTCAGCAAGATCGCTTGTAATCACGGTTCCCAAACGATAGCGAACTCGATTTTGCTGCCCAATCACCTCTACGATGGCTGGCTCCAAATCTGATGCAGCATCAGACGCGTTTTTCTCCTGCACCTTGATGGACGACACAAGTTGACTCTCCGGTCGAACAAAGGTGGTTGTCACAAGGAAAAAAATCAACAACAAAAAGACCACATCGATCATGCTTGTCATCGACAGTTCGATATTCGTTGAGGTGCCATGGCGGTTACGGTTGGAAAGCTTCATCGTTACTCCTCTGCCGCAACGACGGGCATCACCTGAGTAAACCCTAACTCCGCAAGTCGCTTGACCAATCGATTCATCGTCGCTGATTTGCAGCGGCGGTCATAACGAATCTCAATTTTTACACGTGCGGGATTGTTATCGTACTTCGTCAAAAGCTCTGCCAATACCTTGACCACTTCTGACTCTGTTCTATTCTTGCCCGCAACATGAACATCCCCATTTTGGGTAACATTGATGGTGACATTGGTGATTTTGCTTTTGTCAGTACCGCCATTGACGTTGGGCAACTCCACCGGCAAATCACGAATTCGAGTGATTTGAGAGACTGTCATAAAAAAGATGATCAGCAAAAAAACGATATCAATCATGGGAGTCATATTGATCCCAACGGAATGACTCCTGCGGAATTTGGTTAGCTTCACGGCTCTTCTTTCTTTGGCTTGCGTGAAGAGGTTGCCAATGAAACTGTCTTGTGTTTTTTCGCTGGCTTTTGAGTTGACTTTTTCTTGCGACCCAAAGGCATCATCACTCTCTCAATTCGCTTACCTACCTCTGCGACAATCGAATCAATTTTGTTGCGAAAATAGCTAAATGCCACCATAGTAGGAATCGCAACCAACAATCCCAGCAACGTCGTGATGAGAGCTTGTCCAATCCCACCCGCCAACTCCTGCGGGCGTGCCATGCCTTCTTTCGCGGCAATCGTATTGAACGCTTCGATCATACCGAGCACCGTTCCGGTCAAACCAAGCATGGGCGCGATCGAGCCAATCACATTGAGGACTTCGGTTCGCCGGTACAATTTCCCCGTCTGATCTTCGCCAGCCTCTTCAACGGCACTGCGATACTCTGCAAAACCGAACTCACTGCTTTCATAGCGATCCAACCCCGCCACAATAACTTCGGTCGCCAAACAATAGTTCTCCTTGTCCTGGCAAATCGCGATAGCTTTTCCGATTTGACCATGGACAATCTGACGTTCAATCTCATCCAACACGGCCGCTGGCATCAATCTCGATCTACGAATCGCAATAGCATGTTCAATGATGAAATAAACGCTGGCCAACGAAAGTAAAAGGATTGTACCAACGATAAACATGCCAAATGCGTTGCCGCCGAACAGCATCGTCAAAACAGTCGGCTTCGCAGATGCAGCCTCAACGTCATCGTTTCCGCTCGCTTCGGTCGAATCGTCGGCAACTACAGATTCGGCACCCGCATCCTGGGCCGAAGCTATTTGATAACTGGCCCAACTGCCCAGGAACAAAATGGCAATTGCAATCAGAACATGCTTTTTCAAGAATAACGTCCTTAATGAAAAGAAAAGTCGTCAACAGATAGGCTAACGATGGCTGGGAGTTTCTGAATCTAACAGTTTACCATGATACGATTTTGGATACCGCCGAAAAAGTTCTTCCGCCAACGTTTTGGCTTCTTCGCTCATATTTGATTTTTTCGCCAGATCAATCGATCGATAAATGGCCGCAGAGGCAATATTGGGAAATCGCTCACCCCACAGCGCCGGAACTTTCATGTACTCAAGAATCTGCGAAGTCGAATCAATGTCAACAAATTTCCTGTCTAGGGCAAGCGCGTCAAAATAGGCGAGCGCGGCTCGAACTTCATCAACGGTTTCGTTATCAGCCTGAAATAGATCCACTTGGTTGGCATCCTCACATGTCCTCCGATCAACCTCAGAAAGTAAAAGTCGTTTCCACTGACGGAGAGTTTGATTGGCTTCACCAACCTGGTCAGCGTAACGCTTTGTATCGTCATACTGCTCTAGCACCAGACAGAATGAAGCCAGATAAACTTTCCCACCGTCTGGGAATCGCTCGCCCAATTCGATTCGGTAAGCCTCAAGGGCGGACTTCTGGGCTTTGATTGATTCACGGTCGAACCAGACCGGCAGTAACTGGGAAGCCACACCGATTTCCAGGTCGCTGGCGGAGAACTCCATCACCTCCCACCCATCTTCGGGTAAGGACGCACGTTTCACTGACGCCATCAAAAAAGGCAATACCGCTTCGACTCGTCGGCCGCTTTCCGATTTACCCTTAGCGGCGGCCAGGCAAACGGTTTTTGCGATCGCTGAATCGATTCCGCTGTATCGAACCAAAAGTGAATCGGCGACCTCATGGAGCCTTACCCAATCGCCAATCTTGATCCGTTGTTTGAGTTGATAAAGCGGTAAACCAATTTCTCGCAGGTTGCGGTCGAACTCCACTTGTCGATCCGCTGCAACCCTGCCCTGAAGAATCTTGTCCCATGACAACTCCGATCCGTCATTCAGCCTGACCTTGTCTTGATCGAATGACTCGACCGTTCTGTTCGAGATCAATGTCAAATCTCGCAAGACAATATTGGACTGCCCCTGGCTTGAGATGGGCCAAGCAAAGACACACAGCAACAACAACATCATGGCAATACGACGGTAAGGCATTCTAAAAATCGACTTCCTCGGCAAATGCCAACAACTCGTCAAAATCCTGACGTTCCAGTTTTTCTGCCGCCTCGAATCCGGCAACCGTAAGTGAAAAGTCTTTGTAGGAGTGATGCATCACCAGCCCCGCCTGACAAAGTTCACGAAAGCCTTCTAGGAATCGCAGCGTTTGTCTTGGGTTCGATTTTTGTTTGAATAACCAATGCCCGCCCTCCTTTCGCTCAGAGCAAACCGCCACGAACCGGTCCAATGACTCAATGGAGTTTTTCGAGATCCGAATTTCAATCACGCCATGCTCAACTGCCGAAACGAGGATCGCGTTGGCCTCCGCAGACAACTTTGATGGGGGCTCTACCATCCCAGCGATCACGCGACCACAAAGCCCAGCGAATCCGGCAACCGTCGGCACTCCATCTCCCAATTGCTGCCACATTCCATTTTGTGATTCTTGGGGATCCAAATTTCTCGACAACATATCAGTTCCGCATCATTAAGTTCAACGGGCCACAATCGACCGCATTTCGTGGCGATCACTCCAGCGTTCACGTATATTTGATTCCACTTCATTTTGGTTGTCGATGCCATCGAAACAAGTTAACACCGATCGATTGCGTCGCGTTTGGAACAATCTCATAAAAATCCGCTAATAAATTCTGACTCCAACCGTTTGAATGAACAACATTTGACTTAGAGGCTTTCATGAAACACTTTACGAGTTTGCTATTTTTATTGGTTGGCGTGTTGGCAATCAGCCCAACATCTGCACAGGATTTGGAAATTTCCTTGAACTTGGCAAAACCTGACGGCCAGGATGTCGCCAAGATCGAATTCGAAGAAACATTCGAAGTCATTCTCAAAAATGTCTCCAACCAACAAATCAACATCCCGGACCAAAACTCACTAGAAGGACTAAGAGCCCTTTCGTTTTCCATTCGTGATCGAGACTCGGGCGAAACCTTTGACGTCCACCGCAACCCGCCAGGTCAATCCACCGATCCGCAGGTGTTGACGATACAACCAGGTGAGTCAGTCTCGCTTTTCCCAGGATTCGCGTTTGATCGCTGGGGCCAAACCAAATGGAGGAACGTGCCCCCACCCAATTTCCCCAACGCCTTTGAGATCGCTGCAAAATTTCAATTCGATCCCAACGGTTGCAAACAGGAGTTCTGGATAGGAAAAGTCCAGAGTCCATCCGTTCCTTTCAAATTTGTCTTTGGACGTGCCAAGTTACCCCAACAGTACCTCTGGAATGGATTCCCCAACGCTGCACTAAAACTTCTAAAGGCCTCGCCCGACTTGGTCAACAAACGCGACGAAGATTCGCGTACGCCCCTTCATGTTGCTGTAAGGTTTAACCACGAAGACGTTGTTCGGTGGCTCGTCGCGAACGATGCCGACGTCAACGTCGAGGCCTACAACAAATTCACGCCGCTCTACATGGCACACATGTCGGCCAACCCCAAGATCTACAAGTTGCTCCTGGAAGCAGGTGCCGATCCCAACCATGAAAATGTGACGGGCAAATCTCCGTTGCAGACCGTAGTCGTTCGACTTGCAAACTCAGCAGCAAGTAACCCTGGACGCACCCCTGGGAATAATCCTGGCCGCAACCCGGCAGGAAGCAGCCCCAAAAAACATATTCAGAAATGGAATGAGATCCTTGACGTCTTCATCGATCACGGAATCGAGCTTGACCTGATCTCTGCAATCCGACTGGGCAAGGAGCAACTTGTCGAAAAAATGTTGCAAGACAACCCTGAACTGCTCGATCGATTTGTTTCCAATCAACAGCCTTTGCGCACCGCCGTGAAAAATGGACGCCGCCAGACCGCGCAATACCTCATCGAGAAGTTCCCAACCAAAACCGACGTTGACAACTTTGCCGGAGGAAGTGGCTATCCAGTATCTATGTCTGCCTTGAAACAATTCGATCTGCTTCAGCTATTAATCGACAATGGTGCAGATCTGGAAAGACGCATCTCCTGGCAAGGAGCCCGCACCGGTGTATGGATCATTGGAGACAACGCAACGCTTTTGCATTTCGCTGCCAGGGATGGAACTCCTGAAACCATCAAATTGCTTCTGGACAACCAAATCGATCCCTTTGCAGAAGCCCGAAATGATTCGGGCAAAGACGAACAGACCGCTCTGGAAGTCGCAACCATTTTCGGACGGGCTGAAAACTTTCTTGCCATGCTCAATCACCCTTCCGTCCAAAAGAAAAACAGCGATGCAAAATTGGCGATTCTCGAAAAATGCTTATTTCTGGTTTGTCGCGGAGGTTTTAGGCCGACGTCACCTGAGGCAAGAGCCTCCATTTTAAAAGCACTCATGGAGCAAGGGGCCGACAAAATCGTCAAAGAAAACGGCGCCAAACTGATTCAAATCGTAACCCAAAACATCGGCCCATCTACACAACCTGACGAAAATCTGAAGCAGGTCGTTCGACTTTTACAAGAAGCTGGCAGCGAAATGGATTTCTTTTCGGCCGTAGCAATTCAAGACACACAAACCGTTGATCGCATGCTGACTGCCGACTCATCTTTGTGCGAAGCACGTCGAGTCGACGGATATCCGACAATCCATTTTGCGGTTCAATGTGGCAATCTGGAAATGGTGAAGAAACTGCTGGCTGCCGGCTGCGACATCGAGCTAAGAAATCACAGTAAAAACCGAGGCCATTTTGGAGGCCGGATGCTCCACGCCGCAGCGTTTTGGAATCAACCGGAGATCGCCAAGTACTTGCTTGGCTCCGGGGCCAACGTCAACGTGATGGCCAAACTAAAAACGACTCCACTCCACTTGGCCGCTAGAGGAGGAAATCGCGAAGTCACAAAAATCCTTTTGGAGAACGGTGCGGATGTTTTCGCAGAAGATATTCGCGGAAGATCGGCGCTCGATTCCACAACCAGCCCAGAAGTAAAGAAGCTCCTGAATGACTGGATCCAACAGCACCCGTCCAACTTGCCCTAACCTGGGACGACCCAATCAACTCGGTCTTCAATGAATGGCAAAATGCAAGTCCCGTTGAGCATTGCGTGCAACCAAAGGATTTCAATGAACCAACTCAAAGTCATTGTGGCTCTAAAACTCATTCTGCATGCAGGCTGCAGTGTGGATTTATCTGGAAAACAGATGAGCAAACGATGGCCACAGGCAGATACGCCATTTCAGAAGGCGGCCTGATTGTTGCTTCGGCAAAGCACAATGACACGGGACTCGGGAAGTTCTATCGATTGAAAAACGGCGTGATAACCGGCTCACGCGGGCCTGCACCTCATGTAGAATGGATCAAACAATCGTTGAATGCCCCGAAAATTGACCGGTGAATAGGGCTAGCCGCTGGCCCGCTCCTTAGGTTGTCCCTTTGAGCAAAAATATCACCAAAATCCATCCCCCCCAACGTACGCTTGCGTTCGATTGGGCTTCAGAAAACTTAATTTTTGAAGCGATGGAACAAATTCGATTCGCTTGCGTCAGATAAAATGACGTAGGAAATCTCTTCAAATCGGCTAACGACTTACTGACTTGATCGTTTGAATTAGAGCAACCGGTTCAAAAACTGACACAGGATTCGCCATGATACGCGCAATTTATCGACTTTCTCTTTTGATTTGCTTGGCCTTGACCAGCCAGGTTTCCGGGCAGGAAATTCGATATATCGAAGATTTCGCAATTGCTATGGACCGCTCCATTGCCTTAGAAAAGCTGATTCCGGGCACTGAGGACTACTACTACTTCTACTCGCTGCACTATCAACACAATCGTCAGCTTGATGAGGTCGATCAACTCATGAAGCCTTGGGTCAAGCGTTTTGGTAACTCAACTCGCGCCAAGGAAATCCAAAACCGACAAGCGCTACTCAAATACGATGACGATCCTCAGGCAACATTGGCCTATCTGAAACGCGAACTCAATGTCAGTTTTGGCCATCAACGAGAAATCCCCGAAGCCGAGCAACATTTGCCGACTGAGCTCGACCCCAAGCTAATCGTTCCAGAAACACTCATTGAACGAGCGCTTCGCAATTCACGAAACACGGATCAACTCGAATCTGCTGCCCTTCCCTTCTTGAGCAACAAAGATCTTGATTCCACAAAGCTTACTCATCTGCTTTCCCGCATCACCTGGCCCGACTTCCCCAACCTCGTCGAATTGATCGAAAAGGACCTCAAAGATCGAAAAAGCAACTTTGGAAGTCTCGCAATTCACAACCGCCTGACTCGCACGCAACTGGATGAACTTGCCCAGCGTCGACCTGAACTCAAAAAAGAAACTCAGTTCGTCAACGCTTACCTGAACCAACTCCGTCCTTCAAATGACGTCGACTGGATCAATGATCCTGAAGTCAAGGAACGATACCTTCAGCGATTGTGGGACTATGTAGAAACACTGGCTCCAACTCACAACTCCCTTAAAGCGTGCGTGTTGTATCACCAGCTGCTCAATGACCAGCAAAAGGGGAACTATGATCGTGAAAAGTTTCTGAACTACCTGAAATTTCCTCGTCGCGCGTTTTACATCAATCAAGACTTTATCAAGCGCAATCGCACGTCAAGCCATGAAGTCAACTTGAACGCCGACTTCCGCAGCCAAACTCGCATGGTTCCAATTTTCAATGATGAACCACTCGTGCGAGACTACCTCCATCAATTTCTGAAGACGATAGCGGACCTGGATAACTTTTCGCCCTACATTGAATCAGATTATCTGAAAGCCCAACTTGCGACTGCCAATATCTTGAATGGACAAGGCGACGTAGAGAAATGGGCTTCGATGCTTTCTCCCGAATCGTACAAAGCGTTGGTCGAAAGAATCGACCTCGATTTTGCGTCGACCAACCAAACGCTATTTAGGCCAGATGATGCGGTCGAACTGAAACTGTTCACAAAACATATTGATAAGCTGATCGTAAAAATCTTCGAAGTTAATACAGAAAACTACTATCGAAAATATGGTCGCGAAATCGACACAGACATCAACCTGGATGGCTTGGTTCCCAACCAGCAGGAAACCCATGAATACAATGAACCTCCTGCCATCCGAAGCGCAAAAACCTTCAAGTTCCCCCAATTGAACAAGCGAGGTGTCTATGTCATCGATTTTATCGGCAACGGAAAAAGCAGCCGGGCAATCGTGCGAAAAGGACAGCTTTCCGTTTTGAGTCGAGTTACATTCGCAGGTCATGAATTTACCGTCATCGACGAAGCGGGAAATCCAACTTCCGATTCCAGTCTCTGGATCGCCGGACAAGCGTACGAACCTGAAAAAGACAGCGAGGGAAACGCCACTCATCGAATCCTGGTACCCTTTTCGACACAACCGGGAAACCAGTCAGTGATCATCCGCCAAGGTGATTTCACTTCACTGGAGTACTTTGAACATCGAGCCGAATCCTACTCGTTAGTCGCGGGTCTTTACGTAGATCGTGAGTCGCTGATCCGCTCAAGAAAAAGTCAGGTCATCGTCCGCCCCCAACTTCTACTTTCTGGCGTTCCAATCCCCTCTGGATTGCTTGAGAAGGTGCAACTGAAGATTACCACGACAGATCTTGATGGAAACACATCGACCGTCACCAAAGAAAACCTGGAACTCTCTGAAACAGGTGAGACGATCGTTCCATTTCAGGTTCCGCCACGACTGCAAAGTGTTCAGCTGCAACTCGTCGGACAAATTGAGAACATGAGCCTTCAGAGCGAACAAACGACCGTAACAACGAATTCCTTGGCAGTTAATCGAATCGATACGACTGATCAGATCCAGGATGTGCATCTATTGCAGTCGGAACAAGAACACCTGCTCGCCGTTCGCGGTAAATCGGGAGAGAATCGACCACGCCAGGCAGTGTTGGTGCAGTTAAAATCTGAATTCGTAAAACACCCCGTAGTCGTCAGCTTACAAACAGGCGCCGACGGAAGAATCAACCTTGGTTCCCTCGGAGGAATCGATTGGGTCAGCGCCAAATGTTCAGGTGGAACCGAACGAAAGTGGATCCTGGAGCGCAACGACGAAACCAACTATTCATCGGTTCACTCAGTCGTTGGAAATATCGTTCGAGTGGCGGCGCCCACAATGCTCAAAGTGCCAAATCGCCTCCAGATGAGTCTGTTTGAGGTTCGCGGGAACGCGATCGTTAAAGACTGGTTTGACTCAATTTCGATTGAGAACGGCTTGGTAGGAATCGAAGGACTTGAAGCCGGCGACTATCAGCTCGTTTTCAAAACGACAGGGCGAACTTTTCGGATTCGCGTCACCGACGGTGAAATCGTCAAGTCGACCATTATGGGACCGACTCGCCGACTCGAAACACGATCACAAATCCCTCTTCATATTCAGGCCATCACAAACAAAGACGATGTAAAAATTCAACTAGGAGGCACCAATGCCTCTACGCGGGTCCACGTTTTCGCGTCTCGGTACGTGCCAAGATTCGATGCCTTCGACCAGTTTCAACTTGTTCGTGATATCGAACCCTTCGTTAACGTGCCGGGAATCCGACGTTCTACTTACATGGCAGGCCGCAAGATTGGCGATGAGTATCAGTACATTCTCGATCGTCGATACGCACCAAAATTTGCTGGCAACATGCTTGAACGTCCTTCAATGCTCCTCAACCCCTTCTCCATCAACAAAACGGAGAACCGGCAAAACGTCTTGGCAGAAGGTAGTGATTTCGACAGCGCAGATGATCAAGCACGTGGCTCCCACGGTGCCGAAGGATCTCGACGGCAATCGGTTGGCAGCAAGGCCGACTTTGCCAATCTCGACTTCTTAGAGGACGGCACAATCGTCCTGGCCAACTTGAAACCAGATAAAGACGGCAACGTTACGATTTCGCCCGAGAAACTGGGAAACAAGCAGCATTTGGTGGTCGTCGCCGTAGACAT
The DNA here is from genome assembly GCA_965224765.1 of Mariniblastus sp. Taxonomy (GTDB): domain Bacteria; phylum Planctomycetota; class Planctomycetia; order Pirellulales; family Pirellulaceae; genus CAZDBA01. The sequence continues at coordinate 16,951 of CBDDAC010000004.1, read as the reverse complement.
GCATAGCACGGTTCAACGGACGGTCGCAGCTGCCGCTGGAGTTCCTGCCGTTCGGGACCTACGGCTGGCCAACGCCTTTGATCCTGAACTCAATGTTTCGCAAAGCAAGCAAACGGAACTCCTGGAAGCAGGAAAAGAGTTTTTGATCGAAAACATTCTCACGGCCAAGTTCCAGTCCTTTGACGACCTCGGAGATATTTACTCCGTCTTGCAGGCGTTGAATCCCGAACAGCATCTTTCGACGTTCCGCTTCGCCCTGACATGGGTGGATAAAACACAGGAACAAAAACTCGAACTCTATTCGGAGCACGCCTGTCACGAATTGAACTTCTTTATCGCAAAAAAGGATGCCGAGTTCTTTACGAATGTCGTCAAACCCTACATTGCCAACAAACGGGAGAAGACTTTCATTGATCACTATCTCCTGAAGGAAAACTTGGAAGATTACCTCACGCCTTGGCGGTTCGCCAAACTCAACGCGGTCGAAAGAATTCTTCTTTCCCAGCGTCTGGAAATTCAACAACAAGATTTGATTCAGCACTTGAATGAGCTCTATCGACTGAATCCAACGACACGTGTTTACGCGGGGCAACTCTATGACTCAACCATTGCAGCTGGATTTGTTCAAGGCGACAAATTTGGATTGGCAAGCAAGAAAGCCGAACGATTCAATTCCGACAGCAAAGCTCTTCCCAAGTTGGCCAACGAAATGGGAGGGGGCGGTGGTCGAGGCGGCGGCGGCTTTAATGCTCCTGCTCCAAGCTCACCGACTGATCGTGGACGAAGGGAATCCAAGGCCCTTGGATCCGACGAAAATGGCTTATCAGGTGAAATTCAATCGGTCCGGACTCTTCAATTGGACTCACCTGCGATGGAGCTCACAGAAAAACTGGGCCGCCTGAAGGAATCTGAAAAGGATTTCAAGCGACAGGATAATGGCAAGTCGAATTTCTATCTCGAACTCAACGAAGATTCGGATAAGATGGAAGAAATGGTGGAGTTCGTCGCTGGAGGTGAACTGCGTCAACGAAAACGCCGGCTCTATCGGCGCATCGCACCCACTCAAGAGTGGATTGAACAACACTATTACCGCCTACTCCCGCACCAACACAACGCGGAGCGAGTGGCCATGAATCAGTTCTGGAAAGACTATTCCAACCACGACGCAGGTGAACCCTTTATCTCGTCTCATTTCGCTGAGGCGCATCACAACTTTACCGAAATGATGTTCGCACTAAGCGTACTCGACCTGCCTTTCAAGGCTGCGGAGCACAAAACAGACTACGTCGAGAATCAGATGCGACTAACTCCCGGTAGTCCAATGATTGCGTTGCATCAGCAGATGAAGCCAGGCATTGTTGAACGTCGAAATACCACGGTTCTGGTCAGTGAAAACTTCTTCCAGAAAAATGATCGTTATCGTTTCGAAGACGGTCAACAGTATGACAAGTTCATCAATGACAAGTTCTCCGCTCATACACTCTATGGCGGTCAAGTTGTCATTACCAATCCAACATCGACTCCACGGAACATCGAGCTGTTAGTTCAGCTCCCACGCGGAGCAGTTGTCGCCAGTAGTTCGCAAGAAACTCAAACACGAGATCTTGCTCTTCAACCATTCAGCACGCAGAGCTTTGAGTACTCATTCTACTTTCCGACTGCAGGCGATTTCACACACTTCCCTGCCCATGTCGCCAGTGAAGGAAAGGTGGTTGCAGTCGCCGACAACGTAGCATTCAAAGTCGTTGACGAACCTGTCGCATTGGACAAAAAGTCATGGGCTTTTGTTTCCCAGAACGGAAGCAATGACGAAGTCATCGACTTTTTGAATCAGGAAAACATCCTGAGACTTGACCTGAACAAAATTGCCTTTCGAATGAAAGACGGAGATTTCTTCAAAAAGACAATCAAGGCACTTCGAAATCGATACGTATTTAACCCAACTCTTTGGGCCTATTCAATCAAGCACAATCATATCAGGGCCATAAATGAATACCTGGATCACGCCGACGCGTTTGTTAGCCAATGTGGATTCTACTTTGCGTCAACACCGCTCACCGTCAAACCGATATTGCGAAACTGGTATGAACATCGTGAGTATCGTCCACTCGTTAACGCCCGCTCACATCGGGTTGGGAAAAACCGCAAGATTCTAAACGAAAAGTTTTACGCACAGTATCACAAGTACATGGAGATCCTGGCCCATCGCGATAAACTCGATGCAGAAGATCGACTGGCATTGACCTACTACATGTTGCTTCAAGACCGAATTGACGAAGCCATTGAACAGTTTGAACAAGTCAACAAGGACGAAGTCGTTGAGCAGATTCAATACGATTACTGCAACGCCTATGTCAACATGTATCTGGAAAAACCAGGTTTGGCTGCCAACATTGCCCAACCTTATGCCGACTATCCAGTCGACAAATGGCGAAAACGATTCCAAACGGTTCTCGCTCACGTTGACGAGATTCGCGGTGGAGTAACCAAATCGGTTGACAAGAATAACCAACTGGATTCTCAAACCGAAATGGCCAGCCAGGCTCCGAGTTTTGACTTTGAAATCGAGAACGGCGAAATTAACGTCAGCTACCAGAACTTGAGCGAAGTCCAAGTGAACTACTATCAAATGGACATTGAGTTGCTGTTCAGCCGAAATCCTTTTGCTCAGTCGAGCGGCGATGGTTTCTCATTGATTCGCCCCAACCGTTCACAAACGGTTGAATTGGACGATTCAGGGAAACACAAGTTTGAGATCCTGGAAGAAATGCGGGGCAAGAATGTCACGGTTGAAATTACCGGCAAAAGCCAATCCAAGTCGCAGGCTTACTACGCACATCAGCTTTCCGTTCAATTGATGGAAAACTTTGGGCAGCTAAAAGTGACCGACAAAGAAGAAGGGCAAGCAATTTCGAAAGCCTATGTCAAAGTCTACGCTCGCAATACCGATGGCAGCGTCAAGTTCTTCAAAGACGGCTATACGGATCTGCGAGGCCGATTCGACTACGCAACGCAAAGTAACTATCCATTGGATGGAGTGGAAAATTTCTCAATCCTGATCATGAGCGACGAATTCGGAACCACCGTTCGACAAGCAGCTCGTCCCAAGGAGTAGCGGTCGCGTTCAAACTGAAGTGGATTGGCCTCAAGCTGAACGTCTGGGGCAAATGGTGCCGATCCGCGGCAAGTGCATCGTGAGAAATTGCAGGAGACAATGGAAACCCGACGCGTGAGCGAGGAACAGCCGAATCCGTCCTTGCTGACGCGTCGGGTTTCCATGAAGCCGATGCTATCGCTCCGCGATTCAATGATTCATGGGAATAGGACCTTGGCTTGAAACCCAAGGCTGTTAGAAATTGCCGCGCTGCGACACGTGTTGGGTGGCTGATCGCTTTCAAACGGAATTGCATCGGTCTCAAGCGGAAAGTCTGGGGCAATGGTGCCGATCCGCGGCAAGTGCATCGTGAGAAATTGCAGGAGACAATGGAAACCCGACGCGTGAGCGAGGAACAGCCAAATCCGTCCTCGCTGACGCGTCGGGTTTCCATGAAGCCGATGCCAACACCGATCGTTTCAATGATTCGTGGAAATAGGACCTTGGGTTGAACCACGGCTGTTAGAAATTGCCGCGCTGTGACACGTGTTGGGTGGGTGGATCGCGTTCAAACTGAAGTGGATCGGTCTCAAGCGGAAAGTCTGGGGCAAATGGAGCCGATCCGCGGCAAGTGAATCGTGAGAAATTGCAGGAGACAATGGAAACCCGACGCGTGAGCGAGGAACAGCCAAATCCGTCCTCCACCGCAACAATCAACGCTTCTAAGGCTAATAGTCATATCATGAAAAGCAACGAAAACCTTTCCAGACAAATGTCCAGCACACAATGGCTGGTAGTAGCGTTCCTTTTGCTGACTGCACTAGGGTGCCAAGAGACCATCCCTAGTTTCTGGGTAAATCACCACTCGATTTCACGAGGCAAAGAAGATTTCACAGAAGACGAGTTTTTCAGGGAAATCGAATCCCTCATTGCGAAACATAAGATTGTATGCGACGTTCATGATCGCGAATCAAGCGACTTCATTCACGATCACTTCCTCCCAAGACTGCGAGCCAAATTGGAGCAGTTCCCCGAAGTTGAAAAGCTCGTCGAGATTGAAATCATCGAAGAGTAAATCGTGATGAATGGCATGCTCTCATACAAAAGGTCGGGCGTGGAGGGAGTTTGGAAGGGGACTTTTTTCCCAACTCGACGCATTCGGCGGTATGAGTGAAGGTTTCGGCGGGAGCCTCAACCTCCCGACAATTTAACTTGTTGTTTCAAACAAATGCCATTCAAAACCGTCTGGAAGCTCTGATTGTCCGGCAAACTCCAGATGCAAAATCCGTCGGTGTTGAGTCGTTCCCTTCGCCGAACTTCCGCTGGCGTGGCTCAACAGCGGTCTCATGGCAAGTACATCACCAGCTTGCACCAAAATCTTGGCAACGTCATTTTCGCCCACGGGCTGCTTGCCATTCTTGTGGGAACCGATCGCTACCTCTAGCGGTCCATTGTCCTCCGTCACATCATCGAGATGAATTCGGAGCGTCAACATTCGCTCCAACAGTTTTCTTGACCCCTCAACATGATCGACTCCAGATTTTCGTGTCGGCTTGGAAAAGGCCTCAGTGGGAAGCGAATTATCCTTAACGGCAATGGTCATATCCTTGTGCCAAGGCAATGACCAGGTGCGATTGGGATGCTTGTCAAAGTATAGTACTCGCACCAACCCAAACTCGTCACCAATCGTTTCCTTTAGCAAATCAATCAGCCCGGGCGTTTGCCATAGAAAAAGCAAGTTGGGCGAAAACTCAGCCAAGTTCCTGGCAGCATAGGTTTCGCCCAGCGAACTCTTGATGTTTGCCTCACTCCCGCACGCAATTCCCTGTTCGACTTCGCGAAGCAATGCATCAACCTCAACGACAGAATAGGCTCCGTGGACAATCGCAAAGCCATCCTGCTCAATTGCATCTTGGTAACTCAACTCATCCCCTATTTAGAAATGTTGTAGCAATGAAGCTGACCCTGATCGCGCAAATACCAAAGTTCACTTCCATCTTCCAAACTGCACGCAATCAGGTACTCCCCACCATCTCGATTGCCCAAAGTGAAGATTTTTTCATTGGCGATTGCCACGCTACTCATGGCATTTCCCAAGCCGTTGGCAGTCCACAGCAGTTCCGGCCCGCCCGCAGGCCACTCGCTCATCAACGCAGTTTCATCCGCAATCCCATTTTGATCGGGGCCCCGCCAATTCCAGACTTTGCTTTCCTGCGTCGTAGACTCTCCTGGCAACTCTCGCAATCCAGGTGACGGAACCGCTTCGGGCGACCGCTTGGCAGCGCGGCGAACTTTGCGAACATAGCGTTTGGATTCATCACTGAGGCGTTCCAAGGGAACCGTAATCGTTTTCCCATCTGGCCTGGTTAGCACAACATCTGCCGTCAATTTGTCGTCGGCATCAACAACCATCACAGCTTCAACGGAAAAATCACCAGTGTTGTCGGCCCACGTCCGCTGTTCGGATTCCTGAACCAGAGGACTGGCACACACAACCGCAATAAAAATGATCAATTTAAACATCAACACCCTCGATAAAAATGTACGACACGTTCAACGCCATCCACCTGCGAATTATATTCGCAAACACATCATTGCCTCACGTTGCAGAGCATCCTTCAATGCTACAGTATAAAGTATCCTTGGAGTTCGTTCACAATCGGCAATAATTCGAAATCCAGCAACGAGAACGGTACCAAGAGAAATTGACCAGCTCTGCCGATTCATCGCAACATTCCTTGCCCACTAACGAATAAGTAAAGTTCCACTTGAAATCAAAATGTAGCAACAAGAGATTTATGCAGCTCAGCAAGAATTTGAAGAATTGGCTAATCCCCCGCAATATCGACCGCCTGCTCTTGTTCCTGTTTCTTTATCTTTGTGGAACTGTCCTCGCAACCGTCGAATCCCACCAAATTCAGGAACTTACCTGGACGATTTGGCTGGGGATCAGCTTCACCTTCTCTTGCCTTCTTGCGTGGCAACCGTGGAAGAGTTGGAGGCTTTGGCTGGGACTCGGACTTTTTGCGGCGGTCAATTACCTGTTCTATCAGTTCCTACTACACGAAAACTACAATCACTCAGAAATGCTCGTGTTTGATTTAGCGCGCGATCAACTCGCGTTGCGAGCAATCATCGGGTTCGCACTCGTGTTCTTTTTTGGCAAAGCAGGCCAACAAATCGTACGGTTAAAACCGGTTCGTTGGGTTGTTGAAAAGCGTGTTCGCTTGCTGGCACTTACCACCCTGCTGCTGTTGGGATTCTATTACTACGTATTGATTCTTGACCTGCGTCCGCTAGACCTACTTAACGTAACGCTATTGGGAACGCCATGGTTTTGGTCCGTCTCCCTACCCTGCTGGGTTGTTCTGCCACCTTTCATTCTCGGGCGATTGTTCCAAGGTTGGCTTAAATATACTGTGGCAATCGCCGTATTGATTGCCTGTTGGATTACTGTCCTGGTCACGGTGCAACGCCCGCCTACGCTTGTTCTCGTTTGCACAATTGTCATGTTCATCCACATTCTTTCTCTTGCGATCGTCTCGTCCAATTTGAAACTCGAAAAAAACAAGTACCGCAGCGCCAACCTAACGACATTGATCGGCGCGATCGCATTCTCCTTTTTTTGTTTCAGTCTGATCTGCGAAGTAGATATGGGGGCACTTTTTCGCGCTCAAAACTCGGAGCGCTGGCAATACGCATCGGATGTCGCAAAACTTAAATCGCTACGCTCCAAAGGGGTCCGTTTCGATTTGGAAGTCAACAATGAGTCCAAATGGCCCAATGAATGGTTTAGCGTTGAGATCGATGCAGAGCAAACGGCGTTTGATGAGATCCGACAGCGATTTCCCAAAACGCTATTCGGGGAACTCACGGTCAAGCATGCTGAGCCTGAAGACAGCCTTGAGTTTCTTTTGGAAACGGAATTCTCCCTAGCATTAAAAAGCAGTCGGATCTCGACTGAACAACATGAGTACCTTGAAGGCCCCACGCTGATAGATACTTGGATCATTCATCAACGTTCACACAAATACTCCGTACCCACCATTCTCATTTTTGAGTCAAGTACGTTGGACACCACGTTGAAATCATTGCAGTCGCTGAAAACTGCAAAATTCAAAAGGCAAAACGTAATAATCAAAACAACCCATCATGTGGACGACGAATTTTGGCAGTTGATTTCAGCATTCGAAAAGAATCCAACATTCGAACATTATCCCCCTTTGATCTTCATTGAAGCATTCAGAGACAATCCCATTGAAAACAAAAAATGGTATGAAGGTATCCCCACGGACCTAGGACTGGACGGAACAATATTTTTCAATCTCAACTTGGCTAGCGGGAACATCAATCAACTTTCTTCCGATCAAATCCGTCTAATTCTCGACAGTAAATACTTCTTTAGTCCTACAAATCCCAACAAGGCGATTTCCAATCCCAACTACGCACTACATTGGGACTTGGCATTCGCGGCAAACTCTGCCGGAAGGTTCTATCCACCCGAGTTGAAGCATGCAGACCTCACTGGAAAAATCCTTGATTCCAAACTTGAGTTAATCAATCGCTTCCACTGGCTTTTTGATACCAACTTAGAATCTTCGGACAATCGGCAAAACGGACTCATTCTCCCCTACTACGACAGCGGATTGCTCACCGCGACGTGCAATGCATTCCCAAACCTTGAGCTTCTTTCACTAAACCGCGAATGGATCAGCCGATCCGGCGCCTACAACCCTGAAAAGCACGGACCACTAGACGACCTAGTGAAGTTGAAAAAATTGAAACAACTTTACATTGGTGACGATTACGACGTGGAAGACATAGGTTGGACCAGTCATTTGCCAAACCTCGAGTATCTTGAGTTCTTTCCGCACAATCCAAATTGGCTACAAGACAGCGAAAGCGATTTTGGCTTCGTGGGTGGATGCCCAAACTTGAGAACGGTGGTCTTGATCGGCGAGGCCCCGCCACGACTCATCTTGAAATTAATCGAGCAGCCAAAAATAGAAGAAGTCATCCTTTTCCTTTCCGAATACCCGGGCGAGGAAGCAACGGAGCGTTGGGGAGCAGAGCTTGAAACAAACTCAAATGCCCGGAAAATCAAGGTAATCAGCTACGATCATTCGGAGGAATTTCCCTACAGCTACCACATCCCAGATTCGTTCCTCAAGCATCAAGAACAAGTGATCGAAGAGTTCCGAAAAAAATTACTCACCGAAGAGCGCCCCAGGGAATAAAGGAATAAAGGGGTCGGGAGGAATAAAGGGGTCGGGAGTCTTTTCTTTGTTGGGTGACCGAAGTATATTGATTGCGAGATTAGATTGATTTAACTTACTCGCATTTGAACAGAAAAGACTCCCGACCCCATTCGCTTTGGCCCCAAAGAACTAAACTCTTACCCGCCCATAAACTTAGAAGCAGTGGTTTATGGAATCCTGACGCGTCGGGTTTCCATGAAGTGCTCAGAAACGACGATTCCACATCACCGTGAATCCACAAGAACGAATTTTGCCGCAGAGCGGCTATCTCCCTTAGCCCCAGACTTCAAGTCTGGGGGTTCATCCCCAACCAAAAGACGAGTCGCGCCGCGACGGCATCTGTTGACCGGCCCACCCACCATGATGAAGCTGACTGAGCCTCCCCTCCCTGGTCGCAGCGCTCCCTCCCCGAGGAGGTCCGATTTTTAGCGCCAAAATCATCTGAAAACTAGCCCAGTTGAAAAGTCACAGCCTCGATAGGTTAGCGAGGCCCGGACCGTTTCGCCCTCGCTAACGCGTCCAAGAATAGCCGATTGACGAAACCAACTTACTTCAATTCCATGACCTGTTCACGGTCGGGAATCAGCACGTTGTTCATTCCCTTTTCCGCCATCTTGGTTTTCAAAACCGATGCGGCGTCCAAGTCACAATGCACCAGCGCACAATTCTTCACGTTCCCCATTTCATGAACCTGCTCTGCCCAATCGAGCAAGCCCGGTTGATCTGCATGGCCGCTACTTCCTTCGAGGCGAACGATTTTTGCTTTGACCTCATACTCCTGATTGAAAATACGCACGTGCTTTTTCCCGTCAAGAATCTTTCGTCCCAGCGTATGATGAGCTTGGTAACCGCAAAACAAAATCGTGCTATTGGGATTGGAAATATTGTGTTTAAGGTGGTGAACGATTCGACCGCCTTCACACATCCCTGAGGCGCTGATGATGACGCAGGGCTCATCCAGCTCATTCAACTGCTTGGAGTGCTTTCCGCTGCGCACATAAAACAAATCGCCAAATGCGAGTGGATCCTGATCTTCCTCGGTCAGGATTCTCTGCACCATGTCTTCGTCAAAGCATTCAACATGTTCACGAAAAACATCGGTCGCATTGACCGCCAGTGGGCTGTCAACGAACACCTTGATCGCTGGCAGCAATCCCTCTTCTTTGAGATTATTGAGATGGTAAACGATCTGTTGGGTCCGCCCAACGGAGAAGGCGGGCATCAACAGTTTCCCACCCTGCTCGAAGGTTTTTTTGGCAATGTCTAGCAATACCTTACGATCATCACCGCCCTTTTGATGCGTACGGTCACCGTAGGTTGCCTCCATGATGACGTAATCCGCGTCCTTACTGGTTTCCGGATCGCGAAGGATCGGAACACCCGGGCGACCAATATCACCGCTAAAAACAAGGCGTCTGGAGGTATTGCCCTCGGTTAAATCGAGTTCCATCGATGCGGCACCAAGCATATGCCCAGCAACTCGGAACTGACACTCGACTCCGTCAACAACATTGAACTTGTGATCGTAGTCGATGGTCCGGAACTGGCTGATCGCCTTGACCGCATCCTCCTGTTCATACAAAGGTTCAAACAGCTTCTTATTCTCTCGAGCACGCCGCTTATTAACGTACTTCAAATCGCTCTTTTGAATTTTGGCCGAGTCCAACAGAAGATAGACCGCCAAGTCCCTCGTCGCTGAAGTCGAGAAGATGGGACCGCGAAAACCTGACCGAACCAGCGTAGGTAAATTCCCGCTATGATCGATATGGGCATGCGAAAGAATCACCGCATCGATGTTCTTTCCATCGAAGGGAAAGTCACGATTGCGATGAAAGGCATCTTTTCGGCGCCCCTGATACAGCCCGCAATCCAACAGGATTCGTTTCGAGCCAACTTGGACCAAGTGCATTGATCCAGTTACCGTTCTCGCCGCACCCCAAAATTGAACCTGCATAAATATTCCGTTTGCTTTTACTGCTTTACGCGTTCGGCATATTTGCCGGTTCGCGTATCAATTTTGATCAAGTCACCCATGTTGATAAAAATCGGAGTTAGGAATTCCCCACCCGTTTCCACCTTAACAGGTTTCGTAACGTTAGTTGCCGTGTCGCCCTTGGCACCTGGCTCACAGTACTCAACTTTGAGTGTCACAAAGTTTGGTGGAGTAATTGTGATGGGCAAGTCATCGAAGAGAAGCACTTGGCACTGAAGCCCATCGGTCAAATACTTCCAGTTATCATCAACCTGATCTTCCGTCAGTTCGTATTGTTCGAACGTTTCCGGGTGCATAAAAACAAAAGTCTCGCCTGACTTGTAGGAAAAGTTCACGCTGATCTCCATCACGTCTGCCGCATCCAGTTCATCATTACCTTTGTAGGTGCGGGAAAGGGTGCTGCCGCGAACAAGATTCTTGAGTTTGCATTCGAACAGCGCACTGCCCTTGCCTGGCTTGCGAAAATTCATTTCCGTCATCAAGTACGGCTCGCCGTCGATCTGAACTTTCAGGCCCTTTCGGAAATCGTTAGTTTTGTATTTGGGCACCGATCTTAATCCTCTATCTTTGCTTTTCTTTATTTCCCATTACCCACATTTGGGTAAACCGTTATTCTGTGAAGATGGCAATTTTAGCGACTATACACGATTCTGTCCGCGCCGGTTTGGGGTGGAAAGACCAAATGAAGAGGGCGATTCGCGACCCTTTTGAGCTGGCTCGTCGGCTGAAGTTGCCCGTCCCAGACGAACAGCAGGTCAAGGCTACCAAATTATTTGGGCTGTTTGTCCCAGAATCCTTCCTGAATCGGATACATCCGGCCGATCCACAGGACCCGCTTCTGTTGCAAGTGCTGCCCAAAGCTGACGAAGTCCAAATCTCAAAGGGCTTTTCAGCCGATCCCCTCGGTGAATCAAATGCCACACGCACCAACGGAATTCTACAAAAATATCATGGCCGGGTCCTGTTAATCACCAGTTCTGTATGTGCGGTCAATTGTCGCTACTGCTTTCGCCGCCATTTCCCCTATGAGCAAGCGCCTCACTCCGATGCACAATGGCAAAAAGCCATAGATGAAATCGCCAGCGATCACTCAATTGCAGAAGTCATATTCAGTGGCGGCGATCCACTGACCTTGGTCGACGAAAAATTGGCATCCATCGTCCGTACGATCGATAACCTGAAGCACGTCTCGCGAATCCGATTTCACACTCGGCTTCCTATCGTCATTCCTGACCGCGTCACTTCAGATCTTGCCGATTTGCTGGGTTCACTCTCATCCAAAGTTTTTATCGTGATTCATTCGAATCATGCCAATGAACTGGATGCGCAGGTGGCTTCGTCATTGATGCGGCTGAAAAATTCAGGCTGCCAACTTTTGAATCAATCGGTACTTCTGCGGGATGTCAACGATAGCGCTGAAGCACTGATTCAACTGAGCAATCGATTGATCGATTTGGATGTAGTCCCCTATTACCTTCACCAATTGGATCGTGTCCAAGGTGCAGCTCATTTCGAGGTCGATTTGGATCGAGGCAAAAAGCTGATTGCAATGATGCGAAGCCAACTTCCCGGCTATGCCGTGCCCCGTTACGTTTTTGAAAAACCTGGCGAGCCGAACAAAACAGTAATCGCATAAGCCACACATCAGGAAATGCCAGTTTGAGTTTGCACCTGCTGGAGACTATGCTTGCCAGCAAAAAAGTGGCCTCTCCAAATTCGGCAACAAGACACTTCGAGCCGCCTACCGAAACAGAGTGAAATCACGACGGCAAAACGCGTTAGATGAAGAAAAACATTGGGGCCGTCTAGATTGCGACTGGCATGAGAAACTCGTGAGCGCCGCGAATTTCCAAATTGGTACATCGTTCCAAATAGAACTGACGTGGCTCTTCTCGGGAAAGACATAACGCCAAAAAACGCTTCTGGCCCAAGAATCGGATCGGGCTGACAACGCGACGAGTCATTTCCCCTTTGGAATCGATATACTCAAACTTTACGACTAGATTGTCTGAATCTTGAATCGCTTTGAAAATGTCACGTCGCATGCGATGAATTCCTAAATAAGAAAAGGTCCCTTCCTTCACTCTTCTATTATTCGGTTCCAAAGTGACACATCAGGTCACACAACTGAGGAAAACTCAACATTTGGGGAAAAACCATAACCTTTCTAAGCCAAAGCTGGACACAACGATTTGAAATTGAAGAGCGAGCGTGACAGAAATTATCACACTTGGGCTGTGAAGTGATTTCGCTGGAAGGTTAGTTTTCTGCCGCGAATTGAATTTTAGGTATTGGACCTGGGTTCGACGATTGAGCATTATTTTGGGAGGTTGAGGCTCCTGCCGAAACAAATCGCTGTCCGTCTCCTGTTTCGGCAGGAGCCTCAACCTCCCATTTTGGAATCCACGGTATTGGTCATTTCAGGCATTGGTCATTTGCCTGTTTTTGTAGAAAGAGTTTGCGGTACAGCCTCCATGCGGAATCGAACTTACCTGACGTGCCGACCACTCCGACAAAAGCCGGTACTTCGATACCCTTGAATCTCAGCGGCCCTGCGCGATCCATTTATTGATCATGGAGAATAATCGAGCAAAGGAGAGGAACCGCAGAGGAAACGATGACATACCGTTCCTACGGGTCTCAAAGGAAAGCTTGCCAGGAGGGGAATTTCGCTAGCTGAAAACGTTCTGCAAGTACTCAAGTGATTCCTTGCATTCAACAATCGGATCCCCATCGGTCTGGGGTTCGACGGTAACAAAACCTCGATACTGATGTTCTTCGAGCACAGAAAATAAATGAGGCAAATCAATCGAGCCGCGCCCCAGTTGAACATCGACCCCTCGCCCCAAAGCCAAATCGCGAACCGCATCTCTGGCTCGAAACATCAACACTCGATCCCCCAAGGCCTCAATCGACTCAGATGCTGAAAATCCATTCACAATCAAACTGCCGGGATCAAAATCGACACCAACCGCTCCCAGAGGCAGCGTCTCCAAAAGCCCCTTAAGCCGAGCACCGTCTTCGCTCCCCGTTTTAGCAGCAAGCCACGCTCCAGCCTTGTGCGAATAGTTTCCGAGATCCGTCAGCGCCTGCAACATAGTTTGCCACTGCTCCCCCTCCTGCTCTTCGGGGACGGTTCCAACGTGGTTGCAAACGATATTACACCCAAGCTGATAGGCCATTTCCATTGCAGATTTGGTCGCATCGATTCGCTGATCCAAATCATCGACCGTGTTGTAGCCGCGTCTTGTGGGAAAATGGACAGCAGAAACTTTCAGATTGAGATCCTCCAAAAGTTTACGCAAATGCCGCACTCCGGTTCGCGACAACTCACTGGGCCGCAACTGAGTTCTGGCATTCAACTCGACCGCCTCAACTCCAAGCTCCGCCGCGATATGAAGTGACTTTTTCAAGGGGAGATTCAGGCTCTCCAATCGAATGGCTTTTTTTAGTTGCAGCATGACTTGCGTTTTTCTGTAGAGTGGATTCCAGTACGATGGTAGTCGAACCAAATTCAAATTCACATGTGCCAAACCATTTTTTGAAAGATCCTCGTGGCGACCATCCAAGATGCATGCGATTTCCTTGACCAGATCGCCCCCACCCGCCTCGCTGAAGATTGGGACAATGTCGGACTCCTGGCAGGTGACTCGGCGGCGCCTGCCACGAAAATAATGACCTGCCTGACGATCACGCCCGCCAGCACGGCAGAGGCCATTGAGTGCGGCGCTGATTTAATTGTCGCGCACCACCCGCTCCCTTTTCGAGCGGTCAAACGAATCACCACTGACACGATTCCGTCGAGGATGTTGTGGCAATTGATCCGGGCCGGTGTGGCAATCTACAGCCCCCACACCGGCTTCGATTCCGCATCTGCTGGCATCAACCAGATGCTCGCAGAGCGGTTTGGCATCAAGAACCCACAACCCCTTAATCCGATCATGGACGATCCAGAGGGCCTGGGCTCTGGAAGATTCGGGGAAACCCGCATGGAGACATTTGGAGATCTGATCGATTCCTGCAAGCAACAATTTGGCTTGACTGGACTGCATGTCGTTGGTTCTGCAGAAAACAAAATTCAAAAGATCGCGGTCTCCTGCGGCAGTGGCGGCTCCTTTCTTGGCAAGGCGATCGCCAAAGGCTGCGACACGTTTGTCACCGGCGAAACCAACTTTCACTCCTGCCTCGAAGCAGAGTCCTCAGGCGTCAACCTGCTGCTGCTCGGACACTATTCTAGTGAACGATTTGCGGTTGAAATCCTGGGCGAACAATTAGCCGCCAATTTTACCGATTTGGAAGTCTGGGCAAGCAAAAAAGAGTCCGATCCGCTGACATGGGCGTAATTTGCGTGTAAGGCCTGTGAATTTCGCGAGTCAGTCCTTGTCGTTGACCCAGATTCGCTCGGTTCTAAAATGAATCATCGAAAATCAGCAAGCGAGAACCATGTCAAAAAAGTTCATTACAGCACTTCCAGTTTTCAACGAAGTCAATACCGTCAACGAAGTCCTGGATGAAGTGGTCAAACACTCACATGCGGTTCTGGTCGTCGATGATGGTAGTAGCGACGGAACGGCCGAGTTGCTGGCCCATCGAGACGATATCTTTCTTGTTCACCACCAGGAAAACAAAGGCTATGGCGGAGCGCTCATTACGGCCTTCGAATACGCCATCAAGAACGAGTACGAAGTCCTGGTGACGGTTGACTGTGATGGGCAGCACGAACCGCAACGAATCAATCAGTTTGTTACGGCCTGCCAAAATGCCAGCGCCGATATCGTCTCGGGCAGCCGCTACCTCAAGGCATTTGACAACGACAGCCCTGCTCCTATCCAGCGTCGAAAAATCAACCATACGATTACCGCCTTTATCAATGAAAAACTTGGATTCGGTATCACGGATGCGTTTTGTGGATTCAAAGCTTACCGAGTCGAAGCCCTCAAGCAACTTGAAATCACCGAGACAGGCTACGCGATGCCCTTGGAGTTGTGGGTTCAAGCTGCATGCAAGAAACTGAAAATCATTGAAGTCGCTGTCCCACTGATTTATCTGGACGAAAGCCGAAGCTTTGGTAATGAGCTGGACGACGGAACCACTCGCCTGAACTACTATTACGAAGTTCTTGAAAAAAGTTTCAACGCGCTCCCGACGGCTTGCGAAAAACTCAAACGAGCCCGACAGGGTGAACGCGTAGGTTGAATTTCGCTGTCTGTCCTGTTGCCTATCCAGCCCCACAAACCTCGTCACGTTTTATTCGATGCCCGTTGAGCGTTTTCAAATCACCAAAAAAAAGATTCGGGCCCCCAGTGAACACGGCCAAGCGTTAGTATTGCCACCGCTTTCCCAGGTTGAATCAATCTGGTCCAACAACTTGAATTTACTGCGATCTCATCATTTCGAGATCGACGACATTTCGATCGATTCGATACGGACGTCGGCTCGCGCACGACTAATCAAGGAAGCGGTTCGTTATACCTCGCAATATCGGGACACAGCCGGTTTTGGCTCAGAGCAGATCATACTTTCAGGCCACCAACCTCGACTTTTCCACCCTGGCGTCTGGTTCAAAAATTTCGCATTGTCCGCGCTTGGACAGAGCCTAAACGCAAATTCGATCAACATGATCGTCGACAACGATCTCTGTGGACTCTCAAGCATTTCGGTCCCACAAAAGTCCTCACCTTCGACTGCGACCACGAAGACGGTCGCCTATGATTCACCTGGAGGCAATCTACCCTTTGAAATGCGAGAGATTGTGGATCGCGAACAGTTCAATACATTTGCAAAAAGACTTGTAGATTCCAATCCACCCTTCATCAAAACACCTTTGGTGAACCAGCTTTGGGAGAATGTGAAATCGTTCACCGACCCGAACAATCGCCTTGGAAACACTCTCGCTGCCGCTCGCCATCGGCTTGAAGGACAACACGGTCTGCAAACGCTAGAAATCCCCCTATCGACCATTTGCCAATCACCGGAGTTTGCTTCCTTCACTGCATCCATCCTCTCGCAAATCATCGAGTTCCAATCTGATTACAATGAATCTTTGGACGACTATCGCAAAGTCCATGGAATACGTAGCAGCTCTCACCCAGTCCCGAAACTCACACGGACCGGAAAATGGTATGAAACGCCATTTTGGATTTGGTCAAAAAAACTTCCCCTCCGAAGAGCGTTGTACCTGTCACAGAGTGGTAATCAATTCGTGTTGTCCAATTTGAAAGACATGGACGTTAAACTCGACCGCCTAGGTCTGGCGGAACAAATTCACGAACTGGCCGCAAAAAACATCTTCGTTCGGCCTCGTGCATTGATCACGACCATGTACTCCCGAATGGTGCTTTCTGACCTTTTCATTCACGGGATCGGCGGTTCCAAGTATGACCAGTTGACCGATGCGCTCATCACCAGGTTCTGGAAATGTGCTCCGCCGGAATTCTTGACGATGACAGCCACGATGAAACTACCGTTTGAATATCAACGAACTACCAAGCAAGATTTGCTCGACCAAAAGCGAAAACTCCGCGACCTTGAATACCATCCAGAAAATCATATTGCGTCGCCGAATCCCTCCGCAATTGAGTTGATTCATCGCAAACGAACTTGGAT
>CBDDAC010000003.1:0-71907 GCA_965224765.1 Mariniblastus sp. | reverse complement strand
ATCCACCCATTCAATCGTGACTCCAAAAATCTGAATGCGCAGATTTGGAAAAAAGAGCGACGAAAGGGGGCGTGAGCCCAATTCGCAGTTTAGGAAGTCTTCAATCAACTATAAGGCAAGATAGGGGCGATCGCATTGCCACGCAACAATCCTCTCGCGTTCGCACTACGCCTTTGTCGTTTAAATACAATGCGGCCAAACCCACAAGGTAAACGTAACGCGGTTCTAGATTCTGTCAGACTTGAGATTAAGTAGGAGGTGCAAGTTTCCACGCGACCGCGCGGACATGCTCACGCAAGCGTGAAGCATGGCACCGAGTCAATTCATCTTTGACGGACCAATAGAGGCTTTGGGGGGGCAGGCCTCATGCAAAGTACTTGGTCCAACGAATTCGGACGTCGGGTCGAAGCGAAAATGCTCGAAGAAGGGGCGGGCATGCGTGTGTGTTGATTGATTCTCCAATATCTATCAATTTCTTATTAACGGCTTTGCCTAAGCAACTAGAATTCACGTTTGGGCCAATTTTCTTTGATTTGCCAAAGATACTCGTTGCTAGAATGTGAGAACTGCGAGCTTTTCCGTTCTTTGGCCGAGTTTGGATCGAGTTGGAAGTGCTGACCAAGTTTGAAATTTGCCTTCGTATCTTTCGCTCCCAAGCCAGTTTAGCATTCCCACTACCAAAGGTGTGATTGTTGGCAAAGCGATGACTACAATGATCCCAAGGCCCTTCCATTTGTCGGAATTTTTTTGGCTGTCTGGAAGTACCAGAAGAATTTTCGTTGAAGCAGCATGAGAGGCTCCGCAAGCTTGAATATGTCGAATAATGATCCGGTATCTCTGTGGATCGACGAACTCCGTCAAGCAGATGAGGTTGCCGCGCATAAAGTTTGGGCACATTTTGCTGCTCGCCTTCACCAACTGGCCCGTAAACGGATGCGTGCAAAGACCAAGCGAGTCTATGACGAAGAAGACGTCGTGCAGAGCATGTTTCATAGCGTATGTCGTGGCTTGGCCGAGGGACGGTTTCCTGATCTCCAAGACCGGGACAGTTTGTGGCGACTGATGTTGGTAATCACCGGTCAAAAGATATCCAATCGCCACCGCTTTGATCAGCAGAAACGGCGTGATGTTCGACGAAATTTGACGGATTCGATATTCAGCGAAAGTCAGACAGATCTGGGACCGCGGTTGGGAACCGAATTGATTTCGCGTGAACCGACTCCAGAGTTTGTGGCCGAGTTTCAAGAGACTTCCGATCGATTATTCGATGCACTGGAAGAGACCGATTTACAAGAGATCGCGATGCTCCGCATGGAGGGTTACAAGGACACCGAGATTGCCGACCGACTGGATTGCTCGCAACGTACTGTTCAACGACGACTCACCATGATTCGTCAGATCTGGGAGTCAAGGGAATTACTCGATGAGTGAATTGCACAAGTTCGATGAGCTTTCGAACGAGCAAATGCGTCAGGTCGATTCAGTTTTGTGTCACATTCGAGCGGGCCTTGCGCTCGAAAGAAGCGGTCACGATCGAGCAATTTCTCGAATCCATTCCGGACGAATTACAGGCCTCTGCGTTTCAGGAACTTCTGGAAATTGAACTGGGAATGGCTAAGCTCACACTCGTCTGAATTCGATGTGTCTGATTAATCTTGCTCGCTTTCCGAATCGACAGGACGAAATTCACAATTTGGTTAATGACCGGATGGTGCAATCATCCAAAATTGACCAAAACGGAATCCGGGCAGAGGATTCTGTCGGCTTGTTTCGACTTGCTGAAATTCCTACGACGGGAACCATCATCGACGAGCGTTATACGATCATTGAACCGATCGGCGAAGGCGGAATGGGGTCTGTTTATCTAGCCGAACAGCGCACGCCTGTCGCGAGGCAGGTTGCGATCAAGTTCATCAAAGGCGGGTTGGATTCAAAAGCAGTGCTGGCTCGTTTTGACATTGAGCGAAGCGCCCTCGCAATGATGGACCATCCAGGCATCGCCCAAGTTTATGACGGCGGACAAACAGCCGGCGGATTGCCATACTTTGTGATGGAACTTGTTCGCGGTGTCCCCATGACAAACTATTGCGACCAATGGAACTTGAATGTTCGCGCTCGATTGAATTTGTTTGTTTCTGTTTGCAAAGCCGTACAGCATGCGCATTTGAAGGGGATCATCCACCGTGATTTAAAAACCCGGGAACATACTCGTCAGTGAAGTCGATGGTGAACCGCTCATTAAAGTCATTGACTTTGGTGTCGCCAAAGCGGTCGATAAGAAGTTGACGAACAAGAGCCTCGCTGCAACCGCCATGATTGTTGGGACTCCAGCCTATATGTCGCCGGAACAAGCTGACCCGACGTCGATGGACATTGACATGCGGACGGATGTCTACTCGCTCGGCGTTTTGTTTTTTCGAATTGCTTGCAGGTACAACACCGCATGATACGGACGAATTGCCGGAAGGTTCCATCCTCGATTTTTTGCGCAAAGTCCGCGAAATCGATTCGCCCAAGCCGAGCACCAAAGTGAGTTCCGCGGAGAAGCGAGCAGAAATCGCTTCGGTTCGTAGTGTTGAGCCAGATAATCTGGCTCGCCTTTTACGCGGTGAGTTGGACTGGATCGCGCTCAAGGCACTGGAGAAAGATCGCTCACGTCGTTACGAAACGGTCAGTAGTTTTGCGCGTGATGTTGAGCGCTATCTGGCTGGCGAGGTGGTTGAAGCTCGCCCTCCGAGCAATGCTTACCGAATGCAGAAATTTGTTACGCGCAACAAGGGATGGGTGATTGCCGCCAGTCTGCTTTTTCTGACTCTTTCTGTGGGAGTCGTTGGGACGGGCTGGGGAATGCTCGAAGCCCAGAAAACACGCCGCGGCCGCCAAGCTGGAGGTTATCGAAAAGGAGGCTGCCCGACAGAACGAAGCACGTGAACGAGAATATGCGGAAGCCATCGCCGAATTCGTTGAGTCGGACTTTCTTGCCCTCACCACACTTGAAGGCAGACTGGACAATGACGTGAAAGGTTTGTCGATCAACAAAGACAGTACACTTCGCGAATTGCTCGATCGCGCTTCAGAAAAAATTGAATAACCGGACTGATCTCGCTCCACACATTGAAGCCCGACTGCGATGGATCATCGGACGGAGCTACCTGCGACTTGCCGCCTTTCAAAACTCAATCGATTCCTTTGAGCCCAGTGTAAAGTTATACAAGAGCGTCTTAGGCGATGACGATCTCAAAACGCTCAGGGCACAGGATGGTTTGGCCGATGCGCTGCAATCCAATGGTCAACACGTTCGCGCTCAGACTTTGCTCAAAAAAACCATTGCTAGAAAAAAGTCACTGCTGGGGCCTGAGCACAATGAAACGTTGCGAAGCCTGAGTTTACTTGCCGCTAATTATCGCATTTCCGGCGAACCTGCCAAAGCCGTTCCCATGCTGGAAGAGATACTCGCCCGTACAAAATCTCATCACGGTCCAAAGCATCGCCAAACACTCGTCCAAATGTATGAACTTGCGTTGGCACTAAATAGTGCTGACCAGCCCGGCAAGGCCATGTCGCTTCTCGAGCAAACGCTAAAGATTCAAACCGAAACTTTGAGCGGCAGTCACCCAGACATCCATGCTTCGAGCGAACGCCTGGGGGAAATGTATTACAGATCCGGCCAGCTCGAAAAGGCACAACCGCTGCTTGAACGAGGTCTAGAGTGGTCCAAAATATCTTATGGTCCCGAAAGTCACAGCACGATCTACGCGATGTCTCGGCTATCAAGCTTCTATCGCAATCTGCGGCGGCTGGATCTAGCACTGCCATTGGCGCAACAGACTTTGGAATTGACGAAGAAAGTCTTTGGCGCTGACCATCCAAACGTCGCCAATACGAAGGCCGATTTGGCGAGGGTCTATCGTGCGGCCGGAGATCACGACAAAGCGTTGCCGCTGTTCGAAGAGGCTTTGCAAGCAAAGAAGGCGGGCCTTGGCGAAAATCATCCTGGTACGCTAATCGCCATGGCTAATGTGGCCGCTTGTCATCGCTCGATGGGACAATTGGAACATGCGCAGCAGATGAACGAGAAATGCCTGACGCTTGCAAAAGAAATTCTGGGTGAGAAACATTCCCAAACGATTTCGATCAAGCAAAATCTCGCCGTAGGATACTGGTCCGCAAAAAACTTGGATCGTTCGATACCGCTTTTCGAGGAAGTATTGTCCTACCGGGAAACAAGAAATGGCCGCAACCATCCAAGTACTTTGATGGCGATTGCCAATGTTGGGACCAACTATCGAGACGCCGGGAGACTCGACGAAGCGGTGCCGCTACTCGAAGAAGTCTTATCGCGCTGTTTCGAAGAATCCGTCGCTTGGATTTGTAGGTCCGGAATTGCTGGACGCGTATCTACAAGCGGGCCAGAAGGACAAGGGCTTGGCGCTGCTAAGTGAACTGATCGTGGATACTCGCAGCAAACAACCGGTTGACAGCCTCAAGCTTTCCTCGCAGTTAGCACTCCTGGAAAGATTTTGTTGCGGAGCGATGCTTTGAAGCAAGCCGAACCATTGTTGCGGGAAAGCATGACGATTCGTCAGCGACTCGCGCCCGAATCGTGGAGCACGTATGACACTGTTGCCATGCTCGGAGAAACCCTTCTGAAGCAAGAGGACTACGCTGAGGGAGAGGGATTATTGGTCGCGGCCAACCAGGGAATGAAGCTTCATGCAGCCACCGCGCCATCCATCGCAAAAGGCCGCCGAGCAACCGTCCTCGAGCAACTAATCGAAGCTGCAACTGCAATGGACCATCCAAACGACGTCAACAAATGGGAGGCCGAACTCGCTAGCCTTGCAGAGTCGGACTCGAAATAGTCGGTCCCTCTCGCGGGCAGTGGCGACTCCTGTTTCGTAGCTAAACAGCGCGGGTGCCATGCCCTCGCTTGCGTGGGCATGTTTGGGTCTCTCATATCAGAGATATCATTGACTCTAAAAACTTAGATCCAACATGGTCGTATACTTTTCGTGTCTTGCGATAGCCTCGCACCGTCTCGCATTTTTTGTTGGTTCTGCATGCCCACGCAAGCGAGGGCATGGCACCCATAATTGCAGCTACAGTTGAACAGCTCGGGTGAAAACACTTTAAAATGGTGAGAAAAATGCAAATTGGCGACTCCTGTTTCAAAGTTAAACAACACGGATGCGTGGGCATGTTCGTGCGCTCACGTATCAGAGACGTCATTGACCCCATAACTTTGATCCGACTTGATCATCCAAGTTCGAAAGAGTCGGAACGGAGTCGCGATCAAGTGAAAGTGGACCGTTCAATCCAGTATGCCAGACATTGGCGCTCGACCACTCCCAAAGTTCCGGCGTTTTGACTAGTCCACGCTTGACAGGATTTTGATGAACATAAAGAACCTTTTCATGAACGTCGCGGGTCGATCTGAGATTCCGGTCGTACCCGCCTCCCCGCTGCCAGAATCGGTAAGCTCGTTTACCGTTGGGTTGTTTATCCGCCAGTTTTTCCAGGTAACGCGGCGAATTTTCTTTAAGCCAAATCATCGCACGTCTTGAAACTGATTGTTTCATCGTCGTCAGTATTCCGGCAATCGTGGACTGCTTGTGCGGCAGGAGAACAAGGTGAACATGTTCAGGCATAACGACCCAAGCCCACAAATCAAAGGGATGTTTACTTCGGGCCAGATCAATGGCATCAACCATCCACCGACAACTTCTTGGTTTTGAAAGTAATGGCAATCTTCGAAAACACGAAAACGTCAAGAAATGTGCGTTACCTTCCTTGTCATATACTTTTCGTGTTTTGCGATGGCCGTGTTCCATCACCCAATTTTCGTTGATTCAACATGCCCACGCAAGCGAGGGCATGGTACCCGCAGCCTCTTTTTGCCCCGCATTTTTTTCCTAAAAAACTTTGGCACAGTTCCCGTGCGATCGGTGGTTATCTCTGTAGAGGCCTTCGTTTTTGTTGGTCATCCAAATCAGGGGCGAGCAAATGTTCGACCTCACCGTTTTCGATTTTTTTTTGATAGTGAGTTGTGTGATGAAGAGAAATTGGTTTTTTGGAGCGTTCGTTGCGGCATCGGTAGTCGCATTTTCTATGTCAGGTTCTGCGAATGCAGATTTGGTCGAAAGCGACTTCAATTTGGCTGGCGATGGCTTGCTTACCTTGGACACTTCGACTGGACTGGAATGGCTCGAGGTAACGGAATCCGTCGGATTGAGCTACAACCAGGCCGAAATTAACTTTCCGACATTCCGACACGCCACAGAAAATGAGGTTACCGCGCTCCTGGGCGAATTCGGAATCGCGCCCAATGTTGGCTTCACGACTGAAAATTACGACCATGTTCAATCGATGTTGAATCTGACTGGTTATGTTTCTGATACTGGCAACACACCCTTTCATCAATCTCTTTATGACGTTGGTGCCGCGACGACCGCCGAATTCTCAATCCTTCAATTGAATCAGGCAGACGTCACAGGAATTGCAAACATGCCGCAGGGGACCTTTGCGAAGTCAACATCCAATACCGTCGTGGGAAACTACCTTGTCCGAACAGCTTCGGTCCCTGAACCTTCCAGTCTTGCTCTTTTGGGCATGGCAGCAATCGGTTTGGTTGTCCGCCGTCGAAAGGTTTAGAAAACGAAGGCATTCCTTGGGAATTTATGGACCCTCGGTGAAGAGCGGAATACGGAAGAAAAACCATGGCGTTATGAGTCGTGCCCCGCAAGCTTGCGGGCACGTTCTTGCCGAACGCCAAGGGGGGCAACCCTGCTCTCAAAAAACTGCGCATCGCCCTGGCACCTACAACCTGGCGACCTATGACTTGCACCTAAGGCAATTCGCAAAACAAACTGATTCCGCAACAAACTTCGCAAGCAAATCAACTCTTACTCCTGGAATTTCGCAATGCTCACCCAACCGAATCCAAAAGCTCCCCATCCGGTAAAATGTCCCTGTTGCCTCAGCAACCACGCTGTCGTCATCGACCGGCCACGACAGTTCGGTGCCGGTTTTATCCGTAGTTGGTTGTTGGGGTTCTACGCCTGCAATCAATGCGACAAAATGTTCTGGCAATTCGGTTGGCCCCGCCAGAGTCAAGCCACTGTCGGGTTAAGCCGAAGGCACGACATAACTGGTCATAAAGGTTCGTTGCCCGCGTAACGTTTGTAGCGCGACAAGCATTCCCCGGTTTCGCATCCCAAGAGTGAAAAAAGGGCCGGGGGCAAACTGTGGAAATACTGAACATCGAACAAATGAGATCCAGTTCCCGCAGACATCCACAATCCGACAGGACGAAAAAGGTCGTCTCGAAACAGTCCATCATCAAATGAGTGTTGTTTAGGGCGTCCCTTATCGTCTGAGCTTGGAAGCGGGAACGATTTTGACCTTGCCCTTGGCCTTTTCGGCAGCGACGTCCTCTGTCAGTGCTTCAACAGACTTGGATAGTTGTGTGTCAGAGCCACCAGGAGAGTTCCAGGTCGGCTCATTCCAAACCGAGATGTGGGGCTCGCAGCCGTTCAACTCCATGTCTTCGCCGGTCGTGACGAGATACCAACCTCGCATTGGCATCCGCACACTGCTGCCGTCGAGTAATCCGACAGAGCCAGTACTGATCACGCCACCTGAGGTCCGGTGTACCCTTTACGGTTCCAACTCGAAAGTCCACGAACGAAAAGCACTTTGGTTCCGTCTGGACTTAGCGATGCATCGCGCACTCCCACATCGAACAGCATCCTCTTGGGCTTTTCCCCCTGGGTGTCAAAAAGGAACACTCGATCGGTCTCGGAGTAATGCCAACCGCGGTCAGTGGACTGCGTGATCAGCAGGTAGCGACCGTCTGCAGTGATTCCCTGGAGCGATTTACGATTGGAGTCAAAAGTGACTTGCTTGGCCGCTCCTCCGCCCACCGGAATTATGTGGATCTGACTAAGACCGGTGCGATTGCTGGTGAAGTAAAGCTGTTTGCCATCGGGACTGAAATGAGGTGAGCTGTCAGTCGCTGCATGGATCGTTATCCGGACGGCATTTCCACCGTCACTATCGACCGTCCAAATGTCATTTTGCCAGGGATATCACCAGTCGCTTAGCAGTCATTTATTCTCTTTCGCATGATGGTTTGCAGGTTGTGGCTAGAGGCCGTCAAATCCACTCCTGTCGAGTGTTGTTCGATCCAAAATTCAAGACAATTCTGATTCGAAATTTGGGATGTCGATTATAAGCAGCCAGCCCGTGATCAGCGGACACAAACACCAATTCACCAATAAAAGGAGGATATCAACCGGTATTCAGCCTAAACCGTTGGAAAGTTAACAGCCGCTTCAGCTCCTGCGACGAACCCGTTGGATGCCCGACTAAGTAGAGTCGAAGCTGAAAGGCCACGCTTGATATCTGCACAGCACAAAAACGCTGCCTTGACTTCAAGGCGTAGAGCAGCCGAATTGCTTCTAACCTGTGGCTTTTCTTCTTCGATATGTATGAAAGTAGTTTGACTTGCTTCGACGTAAGAAACTTCCAAGTTTCACGCTGAGGGCACGAAGCAAAACGCCGAAACTGCATCGAAGTTGTGACCGACGCAGTTTAAAGAAGGCTGACGCTGACCGAGTTGGAATTAGTTGGTGACGCGATGCGGATGCCGCTGACCATCACGGGGTTGCCGCCAGCGGCGTGGATTTCAAATTCGGCCCGGATGGTAACTCTCGTGCATGGGTTTGTTATACGCCTTGTATTATGCTCTTAGCCTGCAGGGAAAGAAACGGGACGCGAGTTGAATTTGAAATGAAACTGACTTGACGATTCGAGTTGAGAAGGTCCGCGAGTGCTCGAAGACTTTTAGGCACTGTTAGTAGAGCTCCCAAGCCAATGCTGTGACGTGCTGATTGGGATTTCATGTTTATTAAGTTCATGTCCAAATTACTTATCGCAAGCCAATATGACAACTTTAGAGTCGCCAAGAGTAATGTTGACCTCGTCAAGCCACGCACTGACACCAGCGTCCTTGAGTGCTTGGTAGAGGGGGCGTGCGACTGCTTCTTTATCTTCGCTTGCATGGCTAATGAATACGTCCGATTGCATTGCGAGCCTTTGGGTATAAAAAGTTGTTAATGTGCGCTGCGCGCTTTCTTTTTCAATTCGTTTGAAGACAAAGTTCCAGTTTACTAAGAAAGCGATCTGAAATCACGGGAAACGGCGCGGATCCCTCACAGAAAGGAAGCGCACCCGCGAATCTCACGGAACAAATTCGCACGCACATTTTGCGACTCGTATACTGCTTGATTCACGCAGGATTCCAAACCCCATGCGACGCTAAGCTGCGTCGGTCACACATCCGAATTCGAATAGGCAACATGCATATACCGCTTCGGATTCATCGTTCGAACGTAGTTTGCAGATAATCCTCTCTCGACTATTCGACCTATTGGGTTCTGGCAACCTGATTTGGTCAACAATCCAAAGGAAAGATTTCAGGTTTCCCATAAGTTTGGTCATGACCTATGCTTCGTTAAATTTGCCGCTATACGATGGATGGCAGCTTCCATTTAATAAACAATGCCTAGCCTGGCCAGATGAAGCCTTCGATTTTTCTCATTGCCAATGGTACGGAAAAGTGGAGCAGATCACAAGATTGAATGCTCTCACTCAACATGGCTCAAGTTAGGGGAGGAGGTCACTTTGATTGACGCTTTGTTGGTACTTTGGCTTTTTGGGCGGCTTTTTTGAACTATAGATTCTTCTGAAAAACAATATTCTTCGTTCAAAATATGGATGCCGAAAAACCAGTTTTTGACTACGATAATTACGTGCGGCGTGGCCGTAAAAAAGCGTAAACGAAGGTGAAGACGTTGAAAAGTCGCTTCGAGGAGTTCTTGTTGATCAATAAGGGGTTTAAGTAAGGCGAATACCGATAGTTCTTGTGACTTCACATTACAACATAAGAGAGTACTTTCAGAAACCGAAAAAAAACTCTGTCCTGAGAGCTAGTTGTGCTCAGGAAAACGGCGCATAAATCTCTCATCAACTTGAACAACCAGAAACCGTTAATATGGCCCCATTCACAGGACTCTTAGAAAAAGTTAGGCAGGGAGATGAAGAGGCAACGATTGACCTTGCCAATCACTTTTCGCGTATCGCAATCGCATTTGCCAGGACGTGCCTTCCTACATCGCCCACGTCTTCTGTTGATCACGACGATATTGCTAACAGTGCGCTGAAATCATTCTTTGTTCGCTTGCAAGATGGAAGGCTCGAGTATCTTGGCGATCGTCAATTGGTCGCCGCGTTGCGAAAAATCGTCAAAGCAAAAACCAGCCGACTCTTTGAAATGTATCTGTCAGAAAAGAGAGATGTACGTAGGTTGCTACCAAACGAATCAATCGATCTACTCCCCCGCGAACCCGATCTGCCGTCTCTCGGGTTTCTCATGGGTGAAGATTGGGACCTCGATATTGACCAGGCAGATCAGTTGGCGGTAAAGCGAATCCTCCAGTCGCTGCAACAGGATTTACACGGTCTTTTCAAATCGCTTGCCGCAGCGCTCGATGTGTTTCCACGAAAAGTCCTTTTCTTGATGCTCGAGGCAGAACTCAGCAATGAGCAATTGGCGGAGCGGCTAGGGCGATCGGTGGCATCCATTGAACGATATCGAAAACTCATTCGTGAAAAGCTTCAGGAAATCCACGACGAATCCAGTTGAAGTACCGCCACGCGATTGGATGTGGCAGTTTTTTGATTGTTCGAGGGAGCTCCACTATGGATCAATTTCGGTAAAGATAAGAGATCCGCCGGCCGATGTTGTTGCTCCAAACGTGTTTACCCACGAATCAGCAGCCGAAAGGTTTTCGATCTCCGTGTTACTACCCAATAGACCGGCATCGGCTTCCGTTTCCACGTTCAAGACGGTTTGAGCTCTAAGGTGGATATCGTCTCCAGCGACCGCATTAGTGTTTGCGGATAAGAATGAGTAGGTGTTCATTTGAGCGACGAGGACTGCCGCAAACGCCGACTTGACGAGCCCCTTCGCCTCCGCGAATGAATCGGCGTTTAGCCTCGACATGCTATCAAATAGTAGATCTCCACCTGCGTTGAGATGGATCGGATCGGCTGAAGCAATTGTTTCGGCTCGCGTTGACATCAAGACAAAGATGTACGAACTCGCGTGCGAACTACCGGCCCCAATGAATTGGGAAAATGCGTCTGAGTCCGCAACGTTCCAGGAACGAGCTTGAACCACGAGGTCGTTCCTAGCTTTTAAGTTGGAGCCACCATCGATTTGGGCGTGAACTGTTGGCGCGACGACTAACGTTGAGCTTGCTGATCGTCCGCCGACAATCGCTAGGCCTTTGCTGTATGCGTCAACCAAGATGTTGCGGTCCGTATCAGCAGATCCGTCAACCGAATGATTCCCAAAGGCTTTAACATTCAGGTTGTTGCCTACCGTAATTCGTGTGTCAGTGCCGACCTGCGACAACACGCTGGGTTGCCAAATGCCTCTGGCGTCAACGGAGCCGCCGTTGAATAGAATTGAACGGCCTTTCTCTTCCGCTTCGGATGTAACGTCACCGGAACTGGCAGCAATCATATTAAAGTCGCCAGCCGCCGAGATCTTTTTGCCTTTCGCAAACGCGTCAACATCTGGAGTTGAATAGGCGCCCATCGCAACGGCACCTCCACCACCGACGACACCGCCAGCTCTTCCCGTTCCGTCCGCGTGAGCGTCGCTACGATCATCGGCAATGATTTCAAGATCGCCTTGTCCGACATATGCAGTGCTAACAGAACGGAGGCTGGCTTCGGTAACGCCATCGGCTTTGGCGATTCCCATCACCTTTCCTGCTCCAGCGATCAAACCGAAAGCAGTTCCGTCACCGTCAACCCTGGCTTCGCTGAACGACTTCGCTTTGATCGACATCGCATCAATGGCGGCTACGGTTGCGTTTTCCATGACGCGTGAACGAACCGTTGGTGTTGATATGGCGGTTGCTTCGACTTTGCTTGAACTAACACCGATGGCAACTTGAGCTGCCTGTGCTCGAGCGAATGCGCGACGGGCGTTTAACGTTCCGTCTTCATTGCGATTGTGTCGAGCTTCCATTTCGAGGCTACCGCGAGCAGTGACTTGGCGTTTAGCAGTGATGGTGCTGTCTACGGTTGGGCTAACGGTAGAGTTCGCTTCGTTGTTACCACGGCCAAATACTCCAGAGACATTGGTTCCTTTGGCGTCCGCGACTGAGTTTCCAAAGGAGACGGCACCCATGGTGATACCGCCTGTCGCGGAAATATTGGTGTCGATGATCGAAGAGATCTTTGGATCAACCGTACTGTTCACCTTGGCGCCACTTTTGCCAATAAGCAAGGCTCCACCACCGGAGGCACTTTCTGCTTTCGCGTAGGCTTCACCGTAGCTGTTGAGTGTCACGTTTCGAATTCCTCTGACGGTACCATCAATTCGAGACAATACGGTCCCGCCGTTTTCAACCGTTGATTCACTTTTGCCGCCAGCGACCAACAGACCAATGCTGAGTGACGAGTCCTTGGCCGTCAAAATGTTGGTTGCCGAAGAATCCAGCGTCAAGTCTCGTCCAGAAACAAAGGCACGCGATTCGACGTGGGCTCGCACTGTTGGATTAGCGACTGCATTCAGATCCAACGACGTGTTACCGATAAATCCGAACTGCCCACCAGAACCGGTTACCATCGTTTCACCGCTAGGAGCCGTTAAAGATTGTTCTGCGGTCAGCGTAATGTCGCCTTGGGTGACGACGTTTGCCGATTGGGACAACTTGGCTTCGACCTGAGGCGCGATGTTTGCTTCAACGAATGTCTTGCCGCTGTTGATTCCACCGATATTGGGAGCATCGCCATTGGCACGCGTGATCATGTCTGCCGAAGCGTTCAATACAATTTCATTTGCTCGGACGCGAGAATCGACAAGTGATGTGACTTGCGGTTTTGCCGAAGTTCGAGATTCGACACCCGCACCTGCAATTAAAGCTCCCCCCGTGGATTTTCCATCCGCTTTGGTGAAGTTGGATTCGGTTGCCTCAACAGTTACCACTTCCGCGGAGTCGATTTGCCCGGTTACAAGTGCCTGTGTGCGACCGTTGGCTTCCGCTGTTGACCGGCTTGTTCCGCCTGCGGCAATGATTGCAACTCCCAAGCCGTTGGCATTGGATTCGGCGTCCCGATCGGAAGCACTTCTTACGGTGAAGTCACCGCCAACATTCATTGAGTTCACCGCAGTATGTAATGCGAGTGCATCATGAGACGCTTTTGCCGTCGACTGGGCACCAATCAATGCACCACCCAACCCAATTACTGGGGCTTTGCTGATCGAGTTGGCGTTTCCGGACACCACAGACTCGATGGTCGCATTGTTTCCTATATCGACGACGGCGTCTTGACCGACAAACGATGTGGTGCTTCCCGAGGTATCTGCTTCACTCAAGATTGTTCCGGATCCAATGCCCAAGCCAATCGAAAAGGACTTTGCATTTGCCTCGGCGATTTGAGACACGTTGGAGCCAACAACGGCATCTCTACTTACGTGTGTTTCGGCGCCGCCAAGGTAGGTGCGTACAATCGGCTTGGCACGTGCAACTGCTTTAACACCCTCGGCTTCGATCACAGAGATCGCAACTGATTGACCGTCTGCAAATGCGTTTGCCGAATGATCCGTTTGAATGCTTAGGTTGTTGCCAACGCAAAGATGAGATTGGCCGACAAACGTATCGATCTTGGGAAGGACAAAGGCTATTGATGCCGAGCTTCCCATGTTGACGACTGACAGTGGGTTAACCCCAAGTTGATCTGTTGTTGCCGTAATGTTGGAGTCGCTGTTTACCTTGACGTCCTTTCTTGTATGAATATTGGAGTTTCTCGCGATCCAGGTGCGAATGCTCTGTTTTGCATCAACTCGGGCAACGGAACTGAAACCGTCGACGATACCCGCGTTCAATGCGGTGGCCTTTGCATCAAAATCCTGGTCGACATTCGTCAAGACATTAACGTTGGTAACATTACTCTGACCCAAGATACATTTATCTCCGGCACCGTGGATGTTCGCGTTGGAAATGTAGGCTTCCGTGACTCCTGTTGAAATGATGTGGGCGACTGAACCGCCAAACGCGGCGCCAGCAATCGCTGCTTGCCCGGTTTTGGCATCGATGTTTTGTTGAGCGGTGGCTTCGACAGTGACATTGTCGGCGGACGTGATGACAGCGCGATTGGATATACTTCCGGTTTGACTGCTTGAGTCATGGACGGTCGCGAGAGCTCCGACCCAGCCAAGGATAGAAGCTTGTCCCGATAGGGAGTTGGACTTCGCCTCTTCTTCCAGGGTGGCCTGTACCAGAACGTCATCACCGGCGTGGATATTTCCAAAGACCGTGCCCTCAACATCGCTGTCGATATTGACAACGGAAACGGAACGTCCTCCCGCAATAATTCCGGCCGAGACTCCACCGGCCAGCGTATCAATATCGAGAACTTCTCTGCCGCGGACATCGACATCATCACCAGCGTCAAGTATTGCGCCATTGAGTACGGTGGCTTTGACATCGCTGGGAGTGGTGTCATGGAGATCGTTATACACGGTGGTTTCGTCGACCGTTTCGCCAAGGTGATCAGCGATCAGCTGCTGAGATTCCAGCACTTGGTCGCTGATAAATTGATCGACTTCGAGGCCTGCGGCAATCAAGGCATCTTCGCTGTTGCCATCGTACGAGTACGTCGAATCAAGTTGTGATCCGATGTTCCAGACGGATACGGATCCTGAGATGCCACCAATAAATGCACCTCCGAGACTGATCGTATCACTGTCGATGTCCTTGTTGGAAAGTCCATGAACGTCGATGTCGTCCTTCGCCGTGACTTGGGCGCCTGCGTCGATGTGTCCCCAGACCTTATGCTGAACTTTGCCGATATCGACGGCGCCCGAAATGCCAATACCCGAGATGGCGAATCCGAGTCCACCTGTCACGGTATTGATATCGGAATCGCTCAATGCTGATACGTTGATATTCGTTTGAGTACGCTTGGGGTCATTGTCGGGGGTTCTTCTTTTGCTGAGACTTCCGGCTTCAACAATGGCGTTGCGTCCGATCCAGGCTTCGACATGGGGTTTGACCACGTCAACCGAAATGGCTCCTGCAGCTCCAGCGATTCCGGCACCGTTTACTGCGATTGTCGTGTTGGAAATTCGTTCTCGAGAAGTCGATTGAACGCCCACACCATAGATTGTTTCGGTGGCAAAGTTCCCGGTGTTGTGCTCTCCGTCGTAGACAGAGATGGTTTTATCAATACTTGCGGCTGCGTAGACTTCCGCCCTTTGTTCGATGAACGCGTTAACGTCTTTGTGGACCTGGACGTTGCTGATGCTGGTTCCGATTGCACCCGCGCCTGAACCTGCTGCTTGCCCAGCGACAGCGTTCACCGATGTCGTGTCGAAGCTTTTGACCAGAACATTTCCTGCTGCGTTGACGACAGTATTCGTTCCAATCGAGGCCTCTGTTGTATGGTCGATCCGGTTTGTCGAAACCGAAACTGCGGCTGAGAATGCTCCGCTTCCGGCGAGCGTCACGACCCGAGTAACCAATGAGTTGTCGTAATTTGCGGTAACGACAACGTGTCGCCCAGCGTTGATGTCGCTGTCGCCATTGATGGATGCTTTTAAATCTTGATTTAAATCGTTGTTGACCGAAGAGCCTGAGGCCGAGACCGTTGCTGCTCCGGCGGCTCCAATTCCGTATCCTGTTTGCGTACTTCTTCCACCTACGACAACTCGTACCGAACCGGAACTTGAACTGATTTCCGAATCCGTTACTTCTGATTTCATCGATCGATTGATGTCGTTGTCGACAACAGAGAACCCAACGGCGGCAGCGCCGGCACCTGCAGCGCCTCCCGCGAGCGCCTGAATGTTGGAATGGTCAGTTGCAATCAAAACAACATCGTCAGGAGCAGAAAGAACAGAGTTGTCAACGACACAGGTGCATAGTGACGTATTAATCCGATTGACGGTGATGGAACCTCCTAGTGCAAATGCACCAGCGCCTGCACCACCCACCGCAATCGCCTTGATTTGCGCGTCATTGTCCGTCGTAAGTGAGATACTGTCTTCGATGGATGTTACGGTTGAATTGTCAATGCAAGCTCGAAGATCGGCAGTAATCTCGTTGCGGCTATAGGCTGCTCCAACGGCGACAACGCCTGCACCTGCAGCGCCGCCGGCGAACGAAGAAATTTGACTATTGTTAATAGCTGTCAGATCGATATCGCTCAATGCGGTTGCAAAAAGCGAGTCGGTAATGTGAACGTCGACACTGGAGTCAATTTTGTTGGTTGATACCGAGCCTCCCAAGGCAAATGTACTGGCACCCGCGCCGCCAACGGTTACGGATTTGATTTCCGAGTTGTTGTTTCCAGTTAGATTCAAGTCACCGGTAGCGGAACCGGCGGCTGAGGCTTGCAGGTAGCTTGAAATGTTACTGTTGACGTCATTGATTCCGATCGCTGCTCCGAAACCGAATCCAGCTGCACCGTCCAGACCACCGGCCAAAGCGAAAATCTTATTTTGACTCGACGCATTTAGTTCGACGTCATCGATGGCAAGGGCGAATGAATTGGTCAAGTGAGTCGAGACGTCGGTATCGATGATATTTTTGGAGTACGAACCACCCAATGAAGCCACTTGTCCGAATGCACCTCCGACGGCAACGGCGTTGATGTTGGTTTGGTCGAGAGCATTGAGGCTGACTTTTCCAGCGTTGCTTTGAAGTGTTGAACCGGTGGCTCGACTTTCAATATCCATGTTTGCTTCGTTAATTCCCATCGAAGCGCCAAAAGCCAAATTCGCCAAGGCAAATTCAACGCCGTAGGCTCCGAAGTCACTGCTTTCAATTGCTTCCAGTCGAATATCGTCTTCGGTCGTGATCGTTGAAGAGTCGGCGTAGGTTTTTAGATTCTTGTCAACGCGGTTTTCAGAAACAGAAAGGCCGAGCGCAAAATTGTTTTGTTGCGAACCGGCCAGCGACGTGGCGTTGTATTTGATATCCGAGGTTGCCGTCAGCACGACGTCGTTCAACGCGGAAATCTGGGCCGACTTGGCGAATGTAATCACGAGCTGGTTGGTGTGGTTGCCTGCGTAGGCTCCACCGAATCCCAATCCTACGGTTTGGCCAAAAGCAGCGACGCCACCGGAGTATGCTCGAATTTTGGAGGTGTCGGTTGACTTGGAGGTTACACGTTGTGCCTCGATTTGAGAATCAATGGTCGCTGCAACGACATTTCCACCGACCTTGTTGATAGCAACCGTGCCAACAAAAGTCGCTGACTGACCCGTGGAGAAGGAAGCTGCCAAGGAGGTGAAGTTGGCATCGTGGGCGGCGTTGGTTAACAGAACTCCGCTCAAGACAAGATTGGATCCCCTAAGCTTCGCTAAGGTTACATAGTTGATGTTGTTTCGAGAAAATGAGACTCCAACCCCAGCACGACCTGTCCAGGTTGCGCCACCCGCGATTGTCGTCGCGTTAGCTTCGTTCGTTGCAAAAACACTCGTGTTGCCATCGATGTTAGCGGTTACTCCGTCTAAGAAGGCTTCCGTCGTCCAGGTCAGCTTGTTGAATGCAAAGCTGCCTGCGAAGGCTGTATTGGAGTTCTTTGCGATCGAAGCTGCCGCCGCCAAGATTTTTGCGCTCGATGCGTGACTGGCGACAACCGACAATCCCCCATTGACTGTGGTCACGTCCGCCGCCTCAATCCAGGCTTTTACTGAGCCAATAATTTGGTTGCGGCTATAGCTTCCAGCGAAACCCGATGCATGAGCATTCGTACGTTGAAACGCCGCCGAGCCTGTACCTGCGTAGAATGAGGTTGAGTCGCGTCCATTGATGGAAATCGCGCGAGCACGAACGCTACCACCATTGTTGATAAAGGCATATGTGTTGTTTGCGGTGGACCGGTTGATGGCAATGTCCGCTGAGACTCCGAGCCCGTAACTTCCTTGAGTCCCTTTGTTGGCGAAGTTGTCGGTGACTTCCGCGGAATTGGAAGCGGAGTTGGTGGGTGACTGTGTCGTGATTGAAGTATGGCCGATTCGAGTTCCTGAAAGCGCCAATGCAATCGTGTTTCCACGACTGTTGGCGTATACGTTTAGTCGACCCGCCGCAACGATGTTGACGTCATTACCCAGCGTGCTGTTGTATGCGCCGATAAAGGCCAATGTATTTCTTTCGACGTCATTGGTTGCAACCGAAACGCCGAAACCACGATTGCCCCCAAAGAAGATGCCACCAGCGAATCCATATTTCTCAAGGTTGCTGTTGGCAGAGACGGTGATTGATAAACCCGCGTTGATTTCTGCACCCGATCCGATATTTGCCTGAGTATCAGATTTGTGGTGGTTGTGAGCAAGGTTTCCTTCGATTCCCGTCTTGCCAGCTTTAAATCCTGATCCGGCGAAGGTGTAGTGTTTGATGTCGGAGGTCGCCTGAACGGTTAGTTGACCGCTTTGGCCTGTGTTGACCTTGGCGTTCTCACCGATCGTTGCCGAAGTATTGTCAAACATGTTGGTGAAAGTCAACGCGCCACCGATTGCCGTCTCGGAAGCGGTGGTTCCAAATGCTATTTCGGAATCGTTAAGTGCTTGTTGGAAACCCTCTTTGAGGGAGTCAAGTAAATTGTCCAAGGAGAGGTCAAGATCGCCTCCATTGAAGACGGCTTGGCCGACGGTTGTCCCAATGGTTTGCAGTGCATCTGCGTCAATGTCCAGTTCAAATAGGCCCGCGATATCGAGCAAGATGATCTCAGCGGTGCTGTTGACGAAAACACTTTGGTTGGGCGTAAAGTAAACCGGGTTCTGATTGATCTGGGCGCCGTCGCCGATTCGGGCTTCGGTGTTGTTATGATGCTCTTGGTAGTTGAGTGCTCCCGCATAGTCAGATCTAGCGTTTTCAGATTGACTCCGAGCCCAGGAGTTTCCTTTGACTTCGTAGAATCCCGTTTCGTTACTCTCGACAACGGTTGGCTGGACCGGATACTCAGTATCGGCGTTGACGGCAACGTTGCGGCGGGCGTCTACGGTACTTCCATCGCCCAGGATGGCTTGAGAGTTATTGTCGTACAGTCCGACGACCAGTGCGACCGTCAAATGATTATCTGGACTACTGTTCTCCGGTAGGCGATCGATCGCTTCCGCGAATGTACGTGAGCTGTCAGAAAGCTGCGAATCGACGTTAACGTCAAGGTTGGATTGTAGGACGGCGTTTGGCCCGGTTTCTGCGACGGCTTCATTTGAAGTCTTATTGAACGCGAGGGCCGAAGCGACATTAAGATTGATATTCGTTAAGTTCACGATATTCAATCCTTGGATGTGTTGGATCAGCGGTTTGATCCATTTGTCAATGATTTCGTCGATCTGAGAAACGGTTTCAATTTCCACTCCTTCAGGAGCCGTTCCGCCAAGACCTGAAACGGCTTGTGCGTCCTCGTTCGCGGTTAGATCTACAAGGATAACGATGCCACCGCTGGTTGTATTGGCGTTGTTAACTTCCGCTCTCAGGTTACCATCGACATCGGCGCGGACGCTGGATTTCGGAAAGTTCAGCGCGATGGTAGCGCCTACTCCGCCGTCACCATAAACACCCCCCTCGGCGTGACTGGTTGTGGTGTTGGAGCCGAGTGCTTCGATATTGATTCTTTCACCTGCGCGCAGGAGCGTATTTGCGTCGATCGTGACATGCGAAACGAGATCGGACTTGGAAATTGCTACCGCGATGGCGGTTTTCTCTCCATCCGCCTCTTCCAGGTTTTTGTGGGTGGTGGCTCGAGTGTTTGAAACGATTGCCGTGTCGGTTGTGATCGTGATGTCGTTCAGGGCGGAAATCACTGCCCCGGTGTGAACATTGATCTCGGAGGTCGAATCGACTTTCGTAACGGCCAGCGACTGGTCTTCGGTTTCAACGATGGAGCTTTCTGCGGATCTCGTAGTCGCTGAAATATTCACATTGCCAGAGGCGACGATAAATGCATTCTCACCCACGTCGACGGTCGCCGAAGTTGTCTCTTTGATATAGACAACTGGAATCGAAGTCGTTTCCGTAAGAAATTCATCGATCTCGTCACTCAAGTAATCTGCGGTCGTGAGAATGGCACTGATGGGCCCACCGTCATTGATAATCTCTTGAAGGATAGCTGAAGCATCTGGAATGTTAGCTTCTGCGGTGACTTGGGCCGAAATGTCGACGTTGGCCCCTCGAATTTCAGCAGCGCCGATATCAACGATTGCTTCCGACTCTGGAGTGATGAAATCAAGAATATTGGCCGCTGTACTCAAGTCGATTGCGGCCAAGTCGACAATCAACGGAAGCGCCGATTCAGCGTTGATGTTGATGTTGCCAGAGGCATATCCGTCGGCTTGAGCGAGGATGTGCGTATTGTCGCCGATCGTGATCGTTTCGCCGCTGATGGAGATGTTCGACGAGTTGCCAACTGACGGATCAGTCTGGTGATTGCCTCCGGGAGCAATGTTTCGTGTTGAAAGTGTAGCGTTGTCTTCGATGGTGACTTGGCCCTGTAACGTCGCGTCGATTGTGATTCCAGATGGTGCGGCGATTTGGGTTCCATTGCTTACGGTTACGGATTCTACGTTGATGTTAAGACTGCCAGAGGTAGGCAGCAAATCAAGATCGCTTTGAATCGTTACTGCATCGACCATTTCTCCATCAGTGATTTCTACGTTTCCAAGTCCAGCTTCACCTTGGAGATCCAAAAAGGCTTCGTTGAGCCCATTGTTCATATTGATGGTGAGATTGAGTGGGTTGGAAATATCCAGGTTGTAGGTTTGGTCATTAGGATCTGTGGAGTCAAGATCGCTGGTGAAGTTCACGCCGTCTTCACTCCATTGCAGTTGACCTGAATCCACACGAAGGAAAACTTGATTTCCGTTTGAGTCACCTTCAAGTGTGAAGTTGTTACCGCTCAGATCTGCGGAAGCCAAAAGCTGTCTTGGCTCAAGTGAATCGTAATTGAGCGATTCATTTTTCGAAAATTGATTCTTTTGTTTTTTCGATGGCTTTCGCGATTTTTGTGCGTTTTTTTGTGAGGATGATTTACGTCGTCGTTTTCGAGATGCCATCTTGCTCTCCAGTTGTCCGATTTGCGAAACGCGGTTAGCGCGGAAAATTATTAGGCCAAACCATTCAATCACGAACTGATGTTGGCATTGAACGAGGTGCGTCGAATCAGGTCAGCGCGCAACCCCAGACAGATCAGCCAAGGCGTCATCAATCGTGAATTTTGGGCGACTGATCGTTTGCAGGTTCTGCCTGACTAATTCCGAGGAGCCGTCCAGAACACTAATTCGGATCGAGCGTTCGAACCCGCATTGAAAATTGTTTTTTTTAAAAAAAAGAATGAAGTCAAGATTAGTGAGGCTGATCTTGACTGCCGAGTCTTGCTTTCTGGTCGGGAGCATCGAAGTATTCGACCTGCTCCTTTTCCGCTGCCCAATTATTTTGGGCAGCATCACGGCGACTTTCGAAGATTTAGATTGCTTGAGGCCGGTTAGCAAGGCCCGGTATTTTCGTATAAGCCTTCGCTGCAAACAGAAGGGCAAGACTTTCACGCGACCTCCGTCGATTCTGACTCTTCGGAACCGATTAAACGACATTCTCAAGAATTCTAGCGTTTTTCCTTGAGGCGGGGCGCGGGACGAAAAACGAATCAGTGTTTCAAACCAATGTTTTGATCGATCGAATGAACAAAAGCCAACGTCAATAATTGGATTGGTGAATTTGAAGTTGAATTTAAAAGCCACAATTAACAAAAAGATCAATTGCTCGCTATGATGTTCATCTCGACATCATCGATCTAATTTTCAAATCAAGTTGCCAAGCGGCAAATTGTTGATTAGCTCTTCCAAGAAAGATACACTCGTATGGGAAACGTCAAATTAGATTTGAGCGAAATTAGCAGAGTGTGCGACGAGTTTGAATCCGCTTGGTTGTCAGGTGAGCGTCCACAACTCAACTCCTATCTCTTCAATCACTCGTCATCTGTTCTGGATTCATTGGCAATCGCTTTGCTTAAGGTGGATCTTGAATATCGGCGAGGGCTTGGGGAAACACCCGAACCCGCGGACTACGAATCGTACGGCACCGAAGTAGTTCAGCTCGTCGCGCAGTTGTTGGAGAAATCGCGACCGCCACTGCCGATCACCGCCACGAGTTGTCGTTCGCTGCAGGACGAGTTTTACGACTGCACCGAGGGCCGTTACCAATTGAAAGAACCGGTTGGAGCAGGCGTTACAGGAACAGTTTGGAAAGCAGAGCAGCTATTTCCCGTTGAACGGCAGGTCGCCGTCAAATTTCTAAGGCCGGATCGTCCATCGGCCGATTCAAGAATCCGCTTCTTCAAAGAAAGACAGCTTCTTGCTTCTATGAAGCACTCTCATATCCCCGC
This sequence comes from Mariniblastus sp., assembly GCA_965224765.1. Lineage (GTDB taxonomy): Bacteria > Planctomycetota > Planctomycetia > Pirellulales > Pirellulaceae > CAZDBA01. Next base: position 49,440 of record CBDDAC010000003.1, on the reverse strand, counting down.
AATTTATGACGGGGGAAATACGAGAAGCGGGCAGCCTTATTTGGTGATGGAGTTTATCGAGGGAACTCCCATCACAACATTTTGTAAACAACAGTCCATCGGATTCGAAGAGCGATTAGAGCTTGTTATCTCCATTTGCAGGACACTTCACTACGCGCACGAAAGAGGGATTATCCATCGGGACATCAAGGCGTCCAACGTGCTCATGGAAGTCTGTCAGGACAAAGCGATTCCTAAAGTGATTGACTTTGGATTCGCAAAGTCCACGGGCATCAACCAGGAAATCTCTACAGCAACATTGAGTTCAGAATGCGGCAAGTTGATTGGTTCTCTCCCGTACATTAGTCCGGAACAGGCGGCCTTGTCTTATACTCCAGTCGATCGGCGGACAGATATCTACTCGATTGGTGTGATCACCTACGAATTGATAACAGGAACACTGCCTTTGGCAACACTTGATCCGGAGAATCAAGTGATTTGGCAGACGCTTGAACATATTCGCCGTGTCGATCCTGAACGTCCCAGTCGACGCGTGAAAGGAAAGATGGATTGGTCACCCCGGCAACAGCGACGACTGGCCACGGAGCTGGATTGGATTATCCTCAAGGCACTGGAGAAGTCTGCCGCACGACGCTACGAAACCGCAGAACGACTTGCGCAGGATCTGGAGTGTTTTCTGAAACGCTGGCCAGTTTCGGCAAAACCCTATGCGTTTGTTTATCGTGCTCGGAAGTTTTGCAAGCGGCATCTCAAGTGGATTGCTGCGTTGGGATTCGGGACGATGATGTTGCTGGCCGGTGTCGCAATCGGATTGATGGGATTAAACCGGCTTGCGAAAGATCAACCGCCAAAGGAAAAGTCAGCGCAAGAAATAAATTTGGAAGCTGCGAATACGGACCAGCAGCTACAGAACGTCCAAAATCTCATTTATCACTTAACCACGTCTGAATCTTGTATTATGGATTTTCGGGTTGTCCCTCATGTTGATCTCGTGAGCTGCTATTTCACTGACAGTCGATCCGAAGGTGATTATGTCCTCGAATATCGACGTAAATGGGAGAATGTTCCAGGCAACGTTGAGTGGGAACCTTGGGCTCAAGTTCCGATGCGACTCCAAAGAACTCAACTGCGTGGAGCGGCTTCTGAATTTTGCATTTCTTTTCCTGCCGAAGGTTCTTTTAGTGGGAATACGATTTATCACTTGAGAATCCGGCGTCGAAGCGAATCGCGTTTCACTGATGAGGTTGAGACAAGAACACTTTCTCGCCAGTCTCTGAAAAGTCCGCTGCTGGTCGCACCACGTCAAACGCTGACTTTTGGTGGAAGACAAATGATTGCCGGAGAGCTGCGTTGTCCCGGACTGTTTCGCAACGACGAAACGGGAAAACTGACCAACTATCTCTGGGATGAAGAGGTGCTGCCTCGGACGACCAGTGTCAAGATGGCACCCGGTACGTTGATGGTTACGAAAGAGGACCGGACGCTGCTCGGCGTATCGCTCAGAGGGGCTTTGTTCGTTATTCAGGAAGAAGCGGGAAGACTAAAAAGCTGGAACTGTAGCAACGATTCGGGGCATTCGTTTGCGCCCCAGCGACTGGTGTGCACCAGAAGTTGGTGCAACGAGAATGTGCCTCAAGGAGCCTTTGCGGTCAACCGACGCGGACAATTGATCAACTTCTTCTGGGTCCATGAAAAAGGGTTTTACTTTGAAGCGCTTGATTTGCCAGAGAAGATGGTACCCAGCTCTCTGCTTGTGGCATTGAATCATCAGCTGATTTACGGAATTGATACCAGTCACCAGTTGATTTGTTTCACACGTTCCAATGGGAAAATGCAATTTCAGGCGCACGATCTTCCGTTCAAACTCTGCCCAGGATCGCTCGTCTGTGCCGCAAGCCAGAATCCCCAAGATGACGAAGGGGCAGATCTCTATGGAGTTGACATTCAACAGCGACTGGTCCATCTCGTCTGGACTAATGGAAAGCTAACCGCAGAGCTTGTTTCGGGCGACGAGAAGGTAATTGCCGGTTCGCTTGTCACGTCTGCAGATGGTTCCACGTTATTTGGAATTCAAGGCAACGCTGCCGATGGAACAGGAGTTGTTTTTCAACTTCAATCTGGCGAGAAAGGCCTTGAGAAGTTTGACTGCAAGACCAAGTTCCTCGCCGGTTCGTTGGTTTGGGGTGGAGGCGATAGGTCACAAGACGGGTCGGCTCCAGGGTTCTACGGTGTAGACACTGCAGGAAATATCGTCAACTTCCTGCAAGTTGGTGAGCGTTGGAGTCATCGAAACGTCGAGTCGACTAAGGTGTTCCCGGGCACCGTTGTTCGCCATCCTGATGGGGAAGCAGTCTATGCAATATCACTTGAAGGCAAGACTTTGGAAATCTATCAGGAGTTAGGTCGATTCATCATTCGCAATTTGGATGCTCACAGCAGGTAGCTAAATTGGATAAATATGTCTTCAAGTTTCTAGAAGCTGATCTGCTGAGGTGTAGCCGAAACCGGCGGGCAGTAATTGGCGATAAACTCAACCGGGGTAATTGGCCGAGGCTGCTGTGGGGCCGTACATGATTGTAGTCTTCTCTCCACAGATCTAGTTTCTCCTGAGCGTCTTTCACTGTCAAGAAACAGTTCTCATCCAGACACTCCCGACGGAGCCAACCGTTAAACGATTCTATCACGGCATTATCGGTACGTTCCTCAGGTCGGCTGAAGTCAAGTTTCCAGTTGGCCCGCCAGTCCAGATTCCTGGATAAACTTGGAATTAGCTGAGCCGTTGTCTCGAGTATGCAGAGGCCTATTTGACTGATGGAGTTTTGCATCCTGCTGACACCAGATTCCCAGAAGTGTTCATAAAAGAATCCTTATGCCCAATACAAAGATTGACAACGATCGTCGCAATATGTCTTTAATGAGGATTCGCATCTCGCGTCGGTCTCATACGCGCCGAACGCAAGAATCATGGTTACTTAAACTGCCTTGGACCGGGTGGCCGAACGCACGAACGCAGGCTTTTAATCTGCATCGGCTTCATCGTTCGAACGCAGTTTGGACATGTCAGTCTTTCGCTCTCCGCCGAAGTTGTTGCACTTAGAGAACGGGGAGGGAGTATGGTTGGATGTTGGTTTCAGTGTCGGTTTTCACTCTAGCTTACGAATCTATTGCAGATGTCGGGCAACATGGGGTCGGGAGTCTTTTCAGTTTCTTTAGCAAAGCGGGTTGAGTAGGAAATCTTATGCCAGTTGATTTGTCGTTCTGTTCAACCAGAAAAGACTCCCGACCCCCTACCGGATCTCTTGACACTTGGTTTCTCGCGGAAAGTCACATGTCTCTCAGGTTTTCCTTGGACTACTCCTCTCTTTGGCGCTTCTCCCATGCTCCCAAACGCCACGTGAATTTGGCGGATTACGAGTCCCAAATTTGGGATTGAGTTCAGCGGCGACCTTCACGCCTTGTGAAATGGAGAATGATGAACGAAACCGCACAAAGCAATTCCAATTTGACGTCAGAATTCAAATCAAATCCTGTGTTTCTCGACATGGCTTGATTTGGTTCGGAGTTTTGAGAACGACCCAAATGGCCTCGGCGTTTCACGCCGACGGCACAAGAGTATCCCCAAAAAATGCAACGGCATCATGACCGATGCATCTTAGAGATTGACCAAATGTTGAGGAATCAATCGGCAACACTATGTGGGACAGCGGGAACGATCACCGAGCCGGCAGCAACGACCATCCATATGAAAAACACCGCAAGTTTAGCATCGGTGTGCCACTAGTTATCCCTCGACTAAAGATCAAACTTCGCGTTTGCAATGTAATTTCGGATTGCGCCCCAGCGGATCGCCGAAGTACCATTATCGAGGTGCTCGATGCTGTTATTACGGTCGTATGCCGATGCGTCCAGGAATGACGCTTGGTGGATCCAATGACGACTGTCACCTATAAGCTCGTAAACCGGCGGAAGTTTAACAACAAAACAATGGACAAGGTGATCTTTAGGGTGCTCATCCTTGAAACCGTCAAGTACAACGAAGAATTAATTGTGCAACATTGGAAACAGTTTGTACTGCGCACCGGGAAATGCATCGACACGATTGTTGGGAGTCAGAGATATCATGTGGCACATTTGCATACAGTTTGTTGCTGAGTGGGATAATTTTTTGACAATGCGATCGCCGGTTATTTACCGCTCCTCATAGCAAAAACTTACCCGTAGCGAAGCCGATAGCAAACCCAAGACCGCTTCCAATTCCGGAGCCGATCCCAATTGCCAAAAGTGAGTTGGTTTGTTCCGACATATCATTTCCCATTCCCGATTTCAAGATATTGTCTGCCAGCGATTGAGTATTTCAAAAAATCATCTTTTCCAGTTAGTCTACAGGAATCCGCGACATAACTATGAATTAGGCGGCGCGAGCTGCGGAAATTCCAGAGCCTTTTCTACTACATTGAAAAGGTCGAATGGCTGCGAGATCCATTGATTGCGAATTCATTTCCCAAAGAAACAGTCGAACTATCCGGCGCGGATGGCGGGTGTGGTAGCGATGCAAACTCGCAGCGGGAAAACGACCGAGGCAGATTGGGCAAATCCTTGGACCCTTCGAATTCATCGTCCGAATGCAGTTGGATTGACTGAAATTCGAACCGAGAAAAACTGCTCTCTTGGCTTCATGGCGACGTAGAGATTACCTAGCGCGCCTCGCAAACCTCCGGCAGCTTGGCTTGAAAACGCTTTGCATTCAATTGCGAACAGCCGTTTGTGGATGTTGACTGCAGGTTTCGATGTACACAAATTGCACTTTGTTGCCCCATAGAATGTCAACAATTCTTCGTTCATCTCTCGATGGCCATCGAAGTATCTCAACAGCGAATTTGAAATTCCTAACCAAAACCCAGCTTTTTCGGAGGCTTTTTTGCATTTCGGAGCCTTGGCAGAGGCGGCTACGTTAGGGAACGTATAGATTGCGACTTGTTGGCTCGACAGTTGCTTCTTAGTCGGGTCATCGTACACGGCCTCTTTGGAGAATGGCACATGCCCGAAATACTGCTGGGATTGTTTTTTGTAATCTCCATTCTCGGCTTCGCGCTTTACGGTTTCGTTGCATTTCTGATCAAGATCTTTGGTGGCAAACAGGATCCGACCTGGCAAGCGACGGGAGAATCGAGGCAATCAACGCCCAAAAGGACGTTGAAAAATGATATCCGAGGCGCAAGCGAAGTACTCGACCATCTGTTCAGGCACAATAAACTTGATTCAAAAACGTACCAAAAGACGCGAGCATTTCTGGAAGAACAATTTGCCGACCAATACGAACTGTCTCAGCGAATTGAAATCCTGGATCACCAAACGGAAAGGCAATCGGAGGTCGTCGAACCCCAGAAAGTTGTAGATTCCGATGAATTCATTTCGGCAGAGGTAGTCGACCTAGAGTCAGAAACCAGTATTCGGCCCGAAACAGATTCAATATCGGCTACCCAAACAGCGCGTCAAAAACTTGCAACGGCACCATGGAAACTGCCTGACCCTCCGGAACCGGAACCTCGAAGAACGTTCAAAGAAATGCTCGCTTCGTTCATGCTGGAAAAGAACATACGTTGGGGTGAATTGGCGAGTGGTATCCTGATCGTTGGTAGCGCCATCGGGTTGGTCACTAGCTTGCGCAATGAGTTGAGAGATACCATCCCTTACTTTTCGGCCTTGCTTTTCTTGCTGGTTACCGCTGCCATCAATGGTGCCGGGATCTATACGCTAAAGAAATGGAAACTCCGCAATACGAGCCGCGGAACGTTGCTGATTGGGTTGCTCCTGATTCCTCTCAATTTTCTTGCCGCCTGTATTCTTTCGCATAACGACACTCAACAACGTGAGCTGAACGATCCGCTGTTTTGGATCGCGATCGGAGCTGGCTTGGTTGCGTTTTCAGCGATGACCTGGCATTCCGGAAAGTGCCTGGTGCGGAAAGGCCAAATGCCTTTCTTGTTTTCAATCATCGGTTGCGCCATAGGAACGATCATCATCAATCACGTAGCAGGGATCGACGATTCGACCCTCACTAAATTGATTCTGTCGGTCCCATTGGTACTGAGTTTTCTTGGCGGTACAACCATCTTGTTCAAGCGACAGTGGTCACGGGACCGCTGGTCTCGCCGCACCACCTATAGGATGTTTATCTTCCTGGGCATGGCGGCATTTGCCTTTTTGAACGGAGCGGCAATGCTCGTTATTCGAGCAGATAATGACCTGCCAACCTGGGTCGCGTTGACACCTGCCTTCGCAATCGTTGCGCTGGTCTCGTCTTGGTTTGGTCACATCATCTGGGTGAACTCCAAAGGGCGAAACGCAAAACCAATGCAGTTGACGGGTTTGTCGATGATGATTCTTGGTTTGATCATCGTCGGTATCGCCTGGATCACCTCGTTCTCAAATCCGACCGTTCTGTTGACCAACGCCGCTCTCTTGAGTATTGGTTTTCTAGTGTTTGCTTACCATCGCGCAGAGGCCACGCTGTTAATTCCAGGCTGGTTGGCGTTCGCTTCGTTCATTTTTTGCGGTGTCAATGTGTTCGTTGGCGAACTGCCGTGGAATGCTTGGGTCAGTTTATCGCAGTTGGCCAGCGCCACCTTGAGCGGAAGCAGTGGCATTACTCTCCTACTGGTTGGGATAGGCATTGTCGCCGCGCATTTGACTTACCATCGCCCATCTTTAAACGCTCATTTCAAAGTCGTTGGCTTAGCCAGTGGTGTACTAGTCTCCTCGGTGGGTCTGTTGCTGGCAATCGCTGCCAGTTTGTTCAATCCAGAAAACTGGTTTGATAACATGACCGCCACCGGGATGCTTGGATTGGCATCGGGATTATCACTGGTCGTCAATCTGGGATTCATCAAGTCAAAAACGGCGTGGTACGGTTCGCACATCTCAGAGTCGTTGGGAACCGTTGCGGCACTTTCGCTGTTTGCTTTTCTGGCGCATGCATTCGGCTGGAATCGATGGCTGATGGACTGGCTCAACCAACTGGCATTTTCGATCAACGGAAATTGGCCGTTGATCTTTACCGTACACGCCATCGTCCTGTGTGCCTTGTCGGCGATCATCTACTCGCTTTCAAAATCTAGTCCACCTGATCGGCAAACTACGGCCACGAGCGTCATAATAAAGTTTCGTCAGTTCGCGGCCATCACTGGCTTCATTGGACTTGTCACTTCCTTCTTGCTAATTCGACATCAATCTGGTTTGACAACGATCATTGTATCTGGTCTCGCATTGGGTTGTTTGATGTGCACCTGGTCCCACCAACGAAAAAGTTTATCGGTGTTTTGGTCCGATGTCTTTGCGATTTTGACTGCTCTGTGTGTCAGCATTTGTGTGATGGAGTTGTTGACGAAGCAAAGCTGGTGTCCCGGAATGAATCAACCGCGACATTGGCTGATCCAGATTGCCGCGATTTCCCTTTGGCTATCTGGATGGCTGGTGGTTAGCTGGCTGCTGACCAGGTCGAAACGGTTAAAGTTTGGAGAAACATCGCAGGAATTGGCAATCGCGGTCGGCGCTGGACTGGCTGTGTTTTTTGTCGGGCTGGCAGGAATCGCATTGAGCTATGAAATGAGCGTTGAGCTGTTCGCTGATGCGATTACACCTCCTTTCTCCATTGCAGACGAAATGTGCTGGGCAATCGGTGCTGCTGTACTCCTAGGTTTGGCGCTCTTTCTGGCGACATTCAAAACACCTTCCAGCATACTCGGCACCGCAATCGTTGCGGTGTGGTTAACAGCCTGGGCGCTAGCGGCACTTTATTTTGCAGAGGACAAAGCAGTTGCAACGGGAATGCGATGGTTGTTACCGACGGGTGGAGCGATAGGGGCCGCCTTGGTTGCCTCCAGAAAGCTGTTTGTCATTAACTGGGTCGCTGCCAGAAATTGGGCTGGGCTGTCGGGTAAGTCCACCTGGTCCAAACAAGTCACGCAGCAACTTATCAATTTCTCTCTCGCGATCATCGTGTTAGTTGTGATGAGTCTCTCCACGATTGCGATTGGTCGGGTCATCATGTTCGGCGGTGTTGAGGCCTTGGGCGGTCCGCTCAAAGGAACATGGTTTGGAGACATGAAGAAGGACGTTTCGTACGGTTTACCAATCGGAATCGTTGTCAACACGTTCCTGCTATACGCCGTTTCGGAACGTCGAAAGTGGTTGGCTACGGCTGGCTCGTTAGTCTTTCAGTATTGCGTATTGCTGTCTGTCGTTCTGTTGTTCGTTTCTCCGCATCCCAAACTGGCATCCAGTTGGTTCGTTAACATCCTTCAAGCCGTTTCGGTGGGCATGACGGGGTATGGATTTGTGTGGTGGTGGTTTTACGATCGAATCGAAGGCAATCCGGGAGTAAAAAACGCGAACAACCATCAGTCAAGGAAGACCAATCAACTTAAAGTCCATACGCTGATCAATGGTCTGCTGATCACCAGCCTTGCTATCCTGGTAATGGCCCGGTTCTTTCATTCTCCACAGGTTTCTGGTGGCTGGATCAATTCTGTGGGCGGCCCGTTGGGTGTCGGCTGTTGGGCGATGTTTTCCGTACTCATCTACCACGTATGGCGAGAACAGTTGAATGGGGCGCACCGCTCAACAAGTTGGATGTTGCTCATTAGTTGGTCAGGAATGGTGCTGGTCGGCATAGGGGCCGCGCTGTTCGATCGTTCCATCGCAGGACAAGCACCCTACCCGCCGTGGATGACTTTTAATTTAGTCACGTGGGGCGGCGTCATTGTGTGTTCAATTCAGATGCTCATGTTAGGACTCCAACGGAGGCATGAATCCCGAGCAAAAAACCTCGGTTTGTCACCATCACCGCCCGTGCGGGTTGAGCAAGCGCGCTGGGCATGGCTCAATGACCGGACGCTACCTTTGTTGTTCGCTTGCAGTATCGTAACTTTGTTTGCGGCCAAAGGCATGATGTCTCCGGTCAATATCTGGCCTTCGTTTTGTGCGGCGTGCAGCGTGGTCGTGCTGTTGACATTGGGAGGGTTTATACATGAGCGCGGTTTGCCTGGCTTTTTGGCGGCTGGCGTCACAACCCTAGCTACCGTATCGTTGATTCTGATGGATCCACGGGGATGGTTTGCTGACCAACAGCCGTACTTGGCCAACGTACTGGGAGTCGCATTGACGATTTTGGCAACAGTCTGGTGCGGCTTCTACATTTCCCGAACGGTTTGGCTGAAAAAGAACATCAATTCGCGCGTCGTCTGGATGTCAAATTTGGTAATGCTGTTGGCTGCGGCATGGTTGCTGCTCGGCTCGACGATTCAGTGGTTGATGGAGGCGAACGATGTGACTTCTGCAAGCTGCCTGAAAAACTCATGGGGTATCGGACTATTTTGCTCCACGGTCTTGCTGGGTTGCGCTCATGTTTGGAATCAGTCACGGAAAGGTCTGGTGATTGGCGGTTGTCTTTTATGGGTCGGCCTCTCGATCTTTGGAACCGTCGTTTTAGTTTCAGGCTCCACCAGTTTACAAAATGCTGCGGTCGTGTTTGCGTTAGGCGCCGCGGTCGCTTTGCTGGGAGTATTCTGGAATCGCAGAAAACAATGGATCCCAATGCTCAAAAAATGCGGCGCTCCGAAACTGGAAAAGCTAGAATCATCGCTGTTCGCCCAGTTGCCCATTTTTGGCTGCCTTATTGCACTTGTGGTTCTGACAAGTGCATTCATCACAAGTTTAAACCAGGAAGTTCGCATCGAGAGATATTTGACCGGGTTCAGCCCGTTTGGCCTAGCAATCGGATTTGGCTGTTGGTCCGACCGCAACCGAAGACGCTGGGTGCAAATGCTTAGCCTCGCGCTGTTGACCTTGGGCGCGATCTTGGTTGCCTGGGCCGATTTGTCTCCCCAAGAGATTCGCTTTGACATGACCCAAGTCTTCGTTCGAACGGTGCTCGTGTTGGCTGCAGCGATGTTTGTTTATGGCGGAGTCGTCAGCCGGTATGTCAGGCATCACGATTCATGGTTGAAATCAATTCGTGATATGGCTGTGTTCACTTGCGGACTGGCTCTGCTTTGTTTCATCGTGTTGGTATCACTGGAGTATTCTGACTTTATCCCCGATACCGGTTGCGGTATGCCCCTGCCCGAAGCGATTGCGGTCGCATTTGCCGTGATCGGTATGATCATTGGATTGCTTGTGATTGCCGTCCGCCCGGAAAACGATCCGTTTTCGCTGTCGCCGGGTGGGAGGACAACTTATGTGTACGTCGCGCAAGTCGTCGCTGCTTTGCTTGTGATGCACTTGTTCTTAACGATGCCGTTTCTTTTCCGACTCGGGATTCGGGATTATTGGCCCTATGCAGTAATGGTTGCCAGCTTTGGTGGGGTTGGATTGGCTTCTTGGCTTGGGAGACGCGATTTATCAGTTCTAGGCAATCCATTTTTCAACACGGCAGCGATTCTTCCCGCGGCGGTCGCGATTGGAATTTGGTTAATCGACTCCAAGGCCGATCATTCCCAGGTTACATTAACCGTCGGTCTGGCCTACTTGATGATTAGCTACACGCATCGTTCGATCGCATGTGGAGCGGCTGCGATTCTGTTTGGCAACCTCGCATTGTGGTTGTTCTATGACAGATTTGACGGATTTGGTTTCTACGAGCATCCGCAACTCTGGCTTATTCCGCCAGCGGTATCGGTATTAATCGCAGCGCAAATCAACAAGAACAAATTGACAAGCACCCAGTTGGCCTTGATTCGTTACGTTTGTGCAACGACCATTTATCTTGTCTCGACAAGCGAAATCTTTATCAACAGTTTAGAATCGCAGCTGTGGCCGCCAATTGTATTAGCTGTTCTTTCGGTCGCCGGAATATTTGCTGGCATTTTGTTGCAGATTAGAGCGTTTTTGTACCTCGGATCGTTATTCCTACTGATGGCAATGGTGTCCATGGTGTCTCATGCTCACCAACGACTAGAACACGTCTGGCCCTGGTGGGTGTTTGGTATTGCGATGGGAATTGCGATTCTCGTGATGTTTGGCTTGTTCGAAAAACGAAAGAACGATTTGAAAAAAGTCGTCAGTCGACTGAAAAAATGGGAACTGTAGCTGAAAGACACTCATTCCCTAAATCATGATGCATCGGTGGTATTTCATTTACTCAACCAGGTTCAACTCCACATTTGGCGATCAAGTTGTCGGTAGTTGATCGCCTCGCTCAAATGTTCAAAGCGGATTTCCGGTGCGCCTTCCAGGTCGGCAATTGTTCTTGAAACGCGCAGCACCTTGTCGTGAGCTCGCGCCGACAGCCCCATTTCATTAACGCTTTGCTTCATAAGACTGACGCAGTCCTCAGTCAAAATGCAAAACGTCCTTAGTTGTTTGCTGCTCATCTGAGAGTTATAGAGAAGGTTGAGATCGGCAAACCGTACCTGCTGCATTTGACGAGCTTTTTGAACACACTGGCGAATCGTATCACTGCTAGTTCCTGAAATTTTCGACGAAAGCTCTTTGTAGTCGGTCGCCGGAACCTCAATGTGTAAGTCGATCCTATCGAGCAACGGTCCTGATATTTTCCCCATGTACCTTTCAATCTGAGGAGTCGTGCAATGGCAATCTCTACGAGGATCGCTTCGATACCCGCAGGGGCAGGGGTTCAAGGCGGCAACGAGCATGAAGTTGGCAGGGAACGTCGAGGAATTCAATGCTCTGGAGATCGTAACGACTCGATCCTCGAGTGGCTGCCGAAGCACTTCCAGCGTTCGACGATTGAACTCGGGCAATTCATCCAGAAACAAAATGCCATTGTGAGCCATGCTGATTTCGCCCGGTGTTGGAATGCTCCCACCGCCAACAAGTCCCGCTTCACTGATCGTGTGATGGGGACTGCGAAACGGACGCTTGGCCATCAACGGCTGACCCGGCCTAAGCCTACCAAGCGCGCTATAGATTCGAGTCGTCTCGATGGATTCAATTCCCGTCAACGTGGGTAGAACTGTCGAGATCCGCTTGGCAAGCATTGTTTTGCCGCTTCCTGGTGGTCCCAGCATCAGCAGATTGTGAGATCCGGCTGCGGCGACTGTAATCGCCCGCTTCGCGACCTCTTGCCCGCGAACATCCGAAAAATCTTCTTCGTAAACAGCGAACTCCTCGAACAGCTGATTCAGCCTTGAGGGTGTTGGCGTGATATCAATTTCCCCCGTAAAGAAGCCAACGGCTTGAGCAAGACTATCGACAGCGACAACATCGATTTCTTCGACAACGGCCGCTTCACCTGCGTTCTCGCGCGGCACCACGACGCCCGCCAATCCTTGTTTTGCCGCGGCAATCGCCATCGACAATACTCCTTTGGCCGGACGCGTGTGGCCCTCTAATGCTAACTCGCCAATCACGGCGTACTGTCTGGTGAGGTCCGACTGTATTTGGCCACTTGCCAACAAAATCCCGAGCGAGATCGGCAAATCAAAGGACGCCGCCTGTTTTGGCAACTCAGCAGGTGCAAGGTTGATGACGACTCGATCAAAGGGACGCTGGAATCCTGAATTCACTAAAGCACGAGCAACACGATGCGTGCTTTCCTTGACTGCAGCCTCGGGAAGCCCCACCAAAATGGTCGTTGGAACGGATCCCGGGGAAACATCCACTTCGACCTCAACCGGTTCGGCTTCAATTCCAAGCAGAGAAAAAGTCTGGAGCTTCGCCAGCATGACAGGATCCAAATGCGAAATAAGAAGAGTAGAAAAGAAGGAGCCGACTCAGCGAATCTTCTCCCGCCGCATTTTGACCCAATCTAAACTTCCTCACAACCGCCGAACCAATTTACCAATTTACCAATTGGACCGACCTTGCAGCCAAATCCCCAACTCAACTGACACCAATTAACAGCAGCAGTCAATCCTGTTCGCAAGACGCAAAAGGCTCTATGTCGATCGGAACTTACAACCACTTCAAAGACATGTTTCCGAAACTCAAGATCGAATTAGCTTGACCACAACTGGCGTACCGTTCCAGCCAGGCTCAGCAATTGAGCGACTCGTACACGCTGAAATTTAAATAAGATACGCTAGTCTGATCAATTAGTTACCATAACGAAGACTTACCTCTTCGTTTCTGCCTCGGTTGTTTTCGAATCTGATTCTGTTTTCTTCGGCAGCGGTTTTGAAAAAGGCATTACCTCCACAACAGCAACGTTGGCTGCTTGCCAAGCTTTGGTGTATGCCGCCAGTTCATTGGCGATAATGGCGTCACGTATCTCGACCTTCGCGTTCCAACGTTCCTGAACCTGTTCAAAGCGATCGAGCATTCCTTGTGTCAAAGGCGGCAGAGCCCGGCTGACAACTCCAGTGATTGAAGTAATGTCTTCGGCAAGCATTTCCGGGTAAGTGATGATGTTCTGGCCGTTGGTCCGCCGCTTGTCATGCAGGCTCGCTTCCCACTCATCAATGGCTTTGAGCAAATTTTTACTGGCATCGACAAGTTCTTGATGTGAGTCCATTTTGTCGGCACGTTTTAACGGAGCCAGCTGACTTTCGACTTGTGCCTTGATGTCCCGCATGGATTGGATCGAATACATCAGCTCTTCGGTCATAGCAAACGATGTCTGGCTTAGAGCATATTGAGCTTTCACGTCTTCGTCGCTGATTTCCAGACGGGGATCCATTTTCACCATCAGATCACGCTCCGAAGTTTCACCATTGGCCGTGATTCGTACAACGTACTTGCCCGTTGGCAGAGCCGGAGCGCTGATCGGTCGACCAGCGAACATCCTGTCAATCTTTGGGGTCTTGTTATCGTCGTCGAAATTCCAGGTGAACGTATTAAGCCCAGCTTTGCTGTCTGGCTTTTTCCGAGAACTGGATTTATCAAAACTTCGAACCACTTTGCCGTCCAGGAGAAACTCGATTTTCAGGTCCTTGTCCTCCGTCGCCAAACTGTAATAAAGCTTAGCCCCGCTTTTTCCACCGATGCGACTCTTCAATTTGTGGGCCGTGGTAGGCGCGAACAAATGCACCCCGGCTTTCGCCGTGTCTGGTTTCATTTCACGCAATGGAGTGATGTCGTCCAGGACCCAGAACGCTCGACCGCGAGTCGCGATGACGAGATCTTCTCGATGAACCATCAAATCAGAGATGCCGACATGCGGGAGATTGAGTTGCAACGTTTCCCAATTGGCTCCGCCGTCGGTCGACCAGAATATCCCAGTCTCCGTTCCTGCAAACAGCAGGTCTTTTCGAACGGGGTCCTCTCGAACCACACGGACGAAGTTCGAATCTCGTGGAAGGCCGTCAGCCAACTGGCTCCAGGTCTTGCCATAATCGCTGGTTCGATAGATCAGCGGTGTGTGGTCTCCCGTCTTGTGTCGTGTGACGGCCAGGTAGGCGGCAGCTGGATCGTGGGGTGAGACCTCAATTGAATTCACAATTCCTGCTCCCATCCCGGGAGGCGATACGTTCTCCCAGTTTTTTCCGTCATCACGGGTAATGTGAACCAACCCGTCATCGGCACCGGTCCAGATTACGCCCTGCTCGTGAGGGCTTTCAACGACATAGGTGAGCGTGTTGTAGCTTTCCAGGACTTCGTTCGTAATCGGTCCAGCACCGGGTCCCTGTTTTTCTACTTCATTGCGAGTCAGGTCGGGGCTGATTTCAGTCCAGGTCTGACCCCGGTCTTTGGTCCGCAACAGCTTGTTGGTTCCATGATAAATCACACCCGGGTCGTGCGGAGATGCCGCTACAGGCGCGTTCCAGTGAGCGCGGTATTTACGGTGCTTGGGCGAGACGCCCATGCCCAAGTATGGATCAGCGCGGACATCACGATTTACTTTCAACTCCAAATCGTATTCACTTATCTGGCCAAGGTAGCAGCTTGAATAGAAGTAACGAGGGTCATCGGGATCAAAAGCGATAAATGCATTTTCACAACCGCCAACAGAATGATAATCATCTTTGGAACCCCGCGAAGAGGACAAAACAGCCACAGTACCGTTGTCCTGCTGACCGCCATAAATTCGATAATTGTAATCGTTGTCGACATTCAATCGGTAAAACTGAGCCGTTGGTTGATTGTGCTGGGTCGACCAGGAACTGCCTCCATCAAAGCTGATCGAGGCTCCACCGTCATCCGCGAGGATCAGGTTTTTATTGTTTTCCGGGTTCACCCAAAGGTCATGAGTGTCGCTATGCGATGCTCGAACGCGGCGCGTTGTCTTGCCACCGTCCGTCGAAAAAGACACGCCTGCGTTTAGAACATAAACGCTGTCCGCTGCCGTCGGGTCCGTGAACAGATGCATGTAATACCACGAGCGCGTGTGAAGAGGGTCATCTTTGTTGACAACGGTCCATGACTCTCCGGCATCCTCAGATCGATAAAGCCCCGCCTCAGCTTCGGCAGCTTCAACAACGGCGTAGACGCGGTTGGAATCTGCTTCTGAAACGGCGATTCCCATTTTTCCGACTTCTTTCGGAAGTCCATTTTCAAGTTTGTTCCAACTCTCTCCACCATCGGTAGATTTATAGAGTCCGCAACCGGGACCACCACTACGCAGATACCAGGGACTATGTTGAAAATCCCACATGGAGAGGTACAACACGTCCGGATTGTTGAGGTCATATTTCAGGTCTACAACTCCAGTCGTTTCATTTACGAACAGCGTTTGCTTCCAGCTTTGTCCACCGTCGGTCGATTTATACAATCCTCGGGTAAAGCTGTTCTTCCATGGATCACCCTGAATTCCGGCCCAGATGATGTCCGGGTTGGCAGGATGGAACTTGACACTCGAGATTTGCCTGGCATCTTTGAAACCAAGATGTGTCCAGGTCTTGCCGGCGTTTTCCGAAAGGTAGATACCGTCACCATGTGAACTCATCTCTCGACGAAACGGGCTTTCTCCCATGCCGACGATAATATGATTGGGGTGAGATCGACTGACGTCGATGTCTCCAACCGAGGACGATTTTGCAAAACCGTCCGTCAGGTTGTTCCAGGATTTTCCGGCGTCGGTCGTTTTCCAGACGCCGCCTACACCGCCCATGTAATAGGTTTGGTCATCTCCCAGAACACCGACAACTGCAGTCGCACGTCCGCCTCGTGTCGGTCCGACATTTCGGTATTTGAGTGCCTGCAGGTAAGGCGCATCGACTGACGCCGATTCAGAAGTCCCTTGGGCCTGGCAAAAACCGCCAGGCCCAACCAGAGCGAACGAAATAATCAATAGAAACGAAGGGACTGCATTGCGCATCATCAGGAACTCTCAAGGTGAAAATCTTGCCGGTAGCTTCAACGTTTCAGTTCATTTTCACGACAGGAATTAGTGGTGAAACATGAAACCAGCTGGCTTGAAGAATAGACCACAACATCCTGGTCCGCAAGAAAAAGCAGGCCCGGGGGGCGAGCAAATGATATGTTTTCGTTTCTTCGTAAGCTTCCCAACGTTAATCGCTACTACTCTTTTTCCAGTAGCAAAGGATAACGTTTGGAATCGTTAAAGTGAACATCCACCCTCCTGGTCCTGGCGTTCGCTTATCATGGACGTTTGTCAGCTGCACCCCAGACTGGAAGTCTGAGGCTAATTGAATTAGCTGCTCCGCGGCAAGCAGATTGAGAGGGATAATGGAAACCCGAAGCGTCAGCGAGGACGAACCCGACACGTCCTCGCTGACGCGTCGAGGTTGTGACTTTTTTTGAATGGGCTAATTTTCAGATGGTTCTGGCAATAAAAATCGGATGCCAAAAACCGAACCCCCTTCCACCGGTAGGGTCGAGATCGCAACGACCGGGGAGGAGAAGCCGCAGCCGTTTTCCGAAGCAGCAAAACTGCTCGGTGCCTGACTCAGTAGCCAACGGCATCTGAATATCCACTTTGGAAACCCGAAGCGTCAGCAAAGACGAACCCGACACGTCCTCGCTGACGCGTCGGGTTTCCATAAACCACTGCTTTTAGCTTTTGCTTCATCTACGAATGAAAAAGTCACAACCTCGTCGGGTTACCAAAAGCCAACGCGAGTTCGTTCGTACGCGATGAGAAGAAGATAGATCAGCAAGACCGATCTTTCGTAGAGCGAATCGCATTCCGCTTCAATGTACTCGAGCTCGAAATTAGGAAATGAAAAGCAAACACATGGACGCCGTGCAACATAGCGTCCAGGTGATTTATTGGTCCCTCAGGCAAATACTCTGAAGCCATCCAAATTCAAGCAACGGCTATTCTTTTTTCTCTTCCAGAGGAATGTTGACGCCAATCGCCTTAATGCAAAAGTTAGCTGTTTTGTCGAACGTTGCCCAATCCGGGTTATCAAACTTGTATTCATACAAATCGAGCCATTGAGCGCCATTGTGATAATAGCTCTCTTTTGGATTTGCTATCGATACCACGGTGGGGCCTGAGGGTCCAGGATTGCCGAGAAGAACCGGAATTTCTGACGTTCGGTCAATGGCCTGACCGCCATTTGAAACTTCCAGATAGACGAAAAAATCTACGCCTTCCTTCAACTTGAGCGCGGACTCCAGATCAACAGTATGGACTCCCATTACTTCTGCGTTGCCACGTACAGAGGCAAGTTCATCCAGTAGAAGGCCATCCTCAAAACGTTCAAAAACCTTGACGGTGTATTCGACATTGTTGCCACAGGTTACAAAGTTGATCGCTTGAATTTCATGATTTCCTGTCGCTTTGAATGCGTTGAAGGCACGCTTGATTTTTGGCATATCACCGCGCCACCCGTGGTAGTCATGATGATAAAAAACGTCGTATTTCAACGGCTCAATGTTTCTGAACGAAACGGCCCCAAGCTCGGCGTGCTGGCAGCAGTGCTTATCAAAATATGAGATCCACATGTAGCCTTCTTCGCCAGCTTTTTTGCCCCAGCTGTTTTTGATCAGCCAGGCTCCGGGAAGTGGCGCTTGCTTTTCTTTGTTGGACGTGATTTTGGCGTCATCCCAACCAACAATTGCGACCGAATGGTTGGGCTTGGAACCGGTTGAAGCTGGCTGATAGTGGATATGCTCATCCGTGTTGTAGCGACCACCGGCACAGTAACACGTCGCAATAGCGCCTTGTTCCATGATTCTTCGTTTGATCTGGTTGAGATTCTCCAGGCTGTCTCCCGCAACGAACCATTCGATGTCACGCACGAAGTACTTTTGATAGTCTCGGCTATTTTTGTCTGGCGTGTATTTGTACCAAAGGCGATCGCCTTTGGTATCATTCGACTCCGAGCAAAAGACAACGCCGTCACCGCGGCTGATGTAAGCTGCGGTAACTCGATAGTCACCGCCCTGGTGTACCGTCATACCGATCTTTTCTGACATGTCCGCTTGATCGGTATTGTGAAACTTGTTGAAGCCATTCCACCAATCCAGATGATACTCAGAAAGGTTCGGAATCCCTGATTGCCCACTTGCTTCCCAGACGCCAGTTTTCAGCATATTACTTTCAATTGAGGCCAATGCACCATGAGCCCAACACGTTCCACCAGACTGACTCTTGACAGGTGTGACAACCGACTCATTCCTCAGGTCGAACGCTGCCGGGATAACGGTCTCAGCTTCCTCGACAACGACTTCGGCCTTAGCTTTTCCATCGGACGCTGACGCCTCCGCATCAGTTCCCTCCTGCCCCAAGGCAGTCGTTTCAACAATAAACAACGCTAAAAAAATCGTTGCAAATACATAGATCGTCTTCATTACGTCCTCACGCTGGTGAAAAAACAAACAGACTCGACGCAGTTGCGTTTAGCCTGATCCAAATTGATTACTTAAGCTTGTCGCATTCTAGTTTGGTTACGATTGGCTTGTAGAGATTTCTACGTCGTCCGGCTTTGAATTTTATTGTATTTCGTGCTTCCGATATTTTCAGTACAAAAGAAAACAGTTGAGGGATATTGCGTTCCGGATCCTGTACCATGGGGACCTCTACTTTTCAAAAAGCCCAATTGCCAAGGGGCTTGATCGTCGCACAGTCGTGATTGGTCCACGCTTCAGAAGTAGATAGACACATTCCGCCCTCGCTTTCCCGAACCAACCCATGTCACTCGAAAACAAATACGAACTGTTGTACCGCGAGCAGGACGGCGTTTGTGGCGAACCATTTTCTGAGTTCGTGGATTTCGCGGAATCACACTCCAAACCTACCGCATCGGTTCTCGATCTTGGCTGCGGACAGGGACGCGACGTTTTCGTTTTTGCGCGAGCCGGCATGTCGGTCACGGGTGTTGACATTTCCCGCACGGGCATTGAGCAGATGCTGGCTTTTGCTGGCGGAAACGATTTAGAAGTTTGTGGCGTCATCTCAGACCTCCGTGATTTTGAAACTAACGCTCGGTTCGACATTATCATTCTTGACCGGACGCTTCACATGCTGTCGAATCCGAATGAACGCATTGGTATTGTTGAACGCTGTGCGGATTGGCTTGTCGACGATGGACACATTCTGATTGCTGATGAACCATCAAACATCGCTGCGTTTGCGGCTTGGTTTGATTCTGATTCACGCGAATGGCAATCAACTCCGAATATGAAGCGTGGCTTCTGTTTCGCGCAGAAAATGGTTAGTCGAGCGTAGACCGGTAGACTGACGGCCAACAACGCGATGCGCGCGAGTCCAGGCTTATTTGTTTTGAAATAGGTGATGTCTGACTCCGGATCGGCCATTGCTACCCTGACCACTTTACGCTCTTTGTTTATTCCGCAAAACAAAAAGGTCGCTACGGGGAAACCTCTGGAATCGCAATCTCAACTCAAACAAATACCTTAGTTTACTGGCCAGAAGACGATTGATGTTTTTGCGATGAGCTTAGATTCCGCAAAAGAACGTGGCCTCAGGGTTTTACAAGCGGATTTGGGCTTTGTTCCGTTTGTTGCATGTCGCGAGATACCGTAAAATCCCAACGATGTCGTGGCGATTGCCGCCAGCATCGAGCATGAAAGATTGCTCGCCAAATGGACATTTCTCGCAAACACGAAGCTGTTCACGTCAAACAGTATGAGTGGTGGGGGCCCTTTATGTGGCCCGCCTATCTCACTTCGTCGATCTACACTTGGCTATCAGGACGGCGATTCTATCGTGACAATCCCTTCGAACGCGAAGCCTACGATACGGATGGCGGAGAACCCTACCCGTGAGTCAAGTTCATTGAATCAACATCGAGGCCTCAAACAAGTTGTTTCTGCGGCATCCCCAACTGAGAATCACGTATCCAAAGGTTCCAAATGGAAACCCGACGCGTCAGCGAGGACGGATGCTCCAGAGGAATTGAATGCATTGGGATAGGATCGCCAAAACAATCCGTAGGGGCGTATCCGCACAGATTTCCTGTAGAATCGCAACTCTTGAATCTTCGTTAACGTAATCTTTACATTGGGTGCCAAATGCATCTCTGCCTCGACATTGACGACACAATCACATATCGACCGGAATTTTTTTTGGAATCTGTGAAGCCTTTGCCCAAGCTCAGGTCACCATCGTTACCTTCAGAACGGAACTCGGCTCAACGGCTGAGTATCTCAATGAAATCGCCATTCGATACGACCGCCTAATCGTGTCTTCCGATCCAATCAACGGCAAACGCAAAAACGAAACGTTGCAGAAATGGAAATCAAGATTCGTCAACGACTTGAGACCAGACATCTTCTTTGAGGATATGCCAGAAGTTGTTTCGCTAATTGATGACGAGATCGCGGTTTTCATGCCATGCGATCCCGTGATCCGATCATGGATCAAATCGAAGCTTGACACTCCCTAGGTTGCCTTTATCGATAATGACCGACCAACAGCTTTTCCAAATTCCTGCCAATCTTTTGGTCCATGCTACGAAGTAACAGGGCATACGAAATCGGAGATTCGTGAATTTGTCGTTGATAAATTCTGCGATCAATACGGGGCCAAAGCGAATGAAATCGCATTTCCATTTGACAACGCTCGGGATGATTGACTCGCGCAATACTATTTTTAGAATTCATAAATACGTTTTAGCGCGTTTGTATCTTTTTCTCAATCCGAGATGATAAATTCACAACCTCTCCGGGCTCAGCCGCCATCGATCATTTGCGCCAAATTTTGCCATCAGAATGGACATCCACACTTCTGGCAGGTGACGGCGCGACAACGACCGTCGTTCATCGACAGCTGGAACGCACTTGGTCCACAGTGCTGGCGGAAACGATGCATTGTGGATGTCTGGCAACTTATCGCCAGAGACGAAGGTTTCCGTCCGCGACTCCTTATCAAACTTGGCGAACAATTCCGTGAGTTTCACCCAATCCGGACAGGCGACGCCAACATAGTCCCAGGAAAAGCAGGCAGAACGATCTCACCGAAAATGCAACCCGAACTAAAATGACGATCCTGATTGTTTCTCTAACATTCATTGCGAGTGCTCTAATCCTATCTCAGCGACCATCACATCGCCCAAAACATTCGCAAGACTACCTAGCAATTGGGGGTATTTCAGTTGGTGACGACAGCCTGAATGGAGGAGCCTTGTCACTGATGAAACGAAACCAAATCAAGCACTTCATTGCCGGTGACATATCACTGGCAATGGCAACACTGTATTGCTCGCCCGAAGAACACGAATTGGCTTTGGTAATCCTAGAGACGCTTTCAGATGATAAAAAAAAACATTCATGCTTTTTCAAAAACCATTTAGGCGATTTGGCCATTAACCGAACCGAACTAACAACAGATCGCCGCTAGAATCACTTCAGAATGAATGATTGAAATAAATGGATCAAATCGAAGCTTGATACTCCCTAAGTTGCCTTCATAGATAGGGACCGACCTGAAGCTTTTCCAAATTCCTGCCAATTTTTTGGTCCACGCTACGAAGTATGTAAAAAAGGATCAATCTAACGGAGACTGTTTGAACTGCCCAATCTGCAATTGCAAAATGACAAATGGCCGTGCGTACCTACGGGGAACCTTTTTCGGTTTTCTAATGTTTGGTTTATCAAGCGAACATCTTTGGTTTCACGATAATCAATCCGAAGAATTGCTGGTTAAATCGAATAAAAGCGTGGATGCATTCCGTTGTCGTGAATGTGGTACCTTTGTGATGCCTGATTCCGACTGCATTCTGGAAGAACGCACAGCAGTTCATCGAAAATGATGAACTTAAGCGTGTGCAAAAACTTTATCAAAACGCCGCATCGTTACGACTACAGCGCAACTCAAAAGATCGAAATCAAGCGGGGAAACACAAACTGAAATTTGAGCGTCTAGAACGAATGTCACTTTGCTTAACTGCATTTGAGTTGATTAATAAAATGCAACTCGCTTATCGCCCTACAATACGACATGGAGCTTGATGCGAATGTTTGGAGCAATCGTTGGTGATGTTGCGGGTTCGCACTATGAACACTTCCCCACAAAGTCACTTGATTTTGATTTTTTCCGCGAGCATTCGTGTGCAACGGATGATTCCATTCTTTCAATCGCTGTCGCTGATTGGATTTTACATGGTGGTGAACTTCACGACTATTTTCACGACTACGTAGCTCGATATCCCGACGCAGGGTACGGCGGAACCTTCATCAACTGGGCGCGATGCAAGGAAACCAAACCGTACAATAGCTGGGGAAATGGATCGGCCATGCGAGTCTCGCCGGTTGCCTACGTCAAAGACTCTCTTGAACAGGTATTGTCTTATGCCGAGCTTTCGGCCTCTGTCACCCACAATCATCCCGACGGCATCTTGGGCGCGCAGGCGACAGCGGGATCAATCT
Source organism: Mariniblastus sp. (assembly GCA_965224765.1). Lineage (GTDB taxonomy): Bacteria > Planctomycetota > Planctomycetia > Pirellulales > Pirellulaceae > CAZDBA01. The sequence goes on along the minus strand of CBDDAC010000003.1, from coordinate 26,742 downwards.
TTCTCGCGAGAACAGGGCATACAAAATCGGAAATTCGTGAATTTGTCGTCAATGAAATTGGTTATGATCTTTCACGAAGCCTAAGCGACATACGCCCTACCTACGCATTTGATGTGTCATGCGCTGGGTCAGTACCCGAGTCCATAATCGCTTTTTTGGAATCGAACTCGTTTGAATCAGCCATTCGATTAGCGATTTCATTGGGTGGCGACTCAGATACGATGGCTTGTATTGCGGGTTCAATTGCCGAACCATTTTACGGCGGCATTCCAACAGATGTTTACCAAACTACGAGAACTTATCTCGATCACCAACTGCTCCAGGTCGTTGATGAATTCTGCGATCAATACGTGAACCAAGCCGGATACGACGGTTAAGCCAAATTGCGGTACCCGGCAATTTGAATGGGGCAAGCAACTCCGTGTTTCGAAGACGTTTTCATCGCGGCTACTTCTCGAAGCCACCCATTCTCGAGTTTTACAATCCCCAAACTGCGTTGTTATCATAGTAAGCTATGTGTAGTTGGCGTGCCCCGCTGGCCCAACTCGAAACTGTCTGATGTATTCTATTGAAAGATACGGATGATCAACACGAATCAAATTCCAATCCTTTTTATTATCGTCTTTTCATCTTGAGCTATTGTTCTCCTTGTCTTGCTCAGCGCGCAAACCCAACGGCACCAAACATCATTTTCATCCTCACTGACGATCAACGGTGGGATGCAATGGGATGCGCCGGAAATCCCACTATTCAGACTCCAGAATTGGATCGACTGGCTCAAACTGGTTTGCGTTTCTCTCATACGTTTGTGACCACTCCGATATGCGCCGCAAGTCGAGCGAGTCTTTTCACGAGATTCTACGAGCGACAGCACGAGTATACCTTTCAAAAACCACCAATCGCACAACAATTCATCGACGAAAGTTATCCCGTTTTGCCTAAGCAAGCTGGCTATCGGACCGGGGTTGTTGGCAAGTTCGGAATCAAAGTCCCCAAGGATGCTGAACATGAAATGTTTGATTTTTTTCGCCCCACACACTATCCATATCTCAAGGAGGGCAAAAAACATCTTACTGAGATTAACATCTATGGAAGAACGAAAGGATCCCTCGAACGGAAAGCATTCGAACGAATCGTTGGAAATACATTCGCTATCCCGACCATCTGAAACACGAAGAGCTTTACGATTTCACCAATGATCCAAACGAAGAAAACAATCTTTCGATAACCGCAATTCATCTGGAAGTCTTTTCAGAATTGCGGCGGACCTTCCGGCGTGAGCAAAAACGCATTGTTTCTAGGGAAGCAAAACGTAGGTGACGTCGCACGTCACGCCATAGACCTTTCGATTCCCCGTTAGAAAACCGAATCAAGCGATCGGCTGCACGGCCTCATTCATCTTCTAGGTTTTCAATGCAATAAAGATGCGTCTTGCTGCGGATAAAGATCTGATTGCCGACAATCGCTGGTGATGCATCCACCTCAGCATCAAGAACATTCGTGGCAGCAATTTGAAATTGCTCACTGTTGTTGAGCACCATCGTTTTGCCTTGTCGAGAAGTAAAATAGATAAACCTCTCAGATGCGACGGGTGACGCATAAAAGGAACGCAATGCTGGAAGCCGTTTCGGTCCGTAAATTTCGTTTCCGGTTTTTGAATCGAGGCAGGTCAAAATTGCCTCGTTCCCTTTCGTGAAATACAGTCGCCCATTGGTCAACAATGGGGATGGCACATAGGGTGTGTCATGCTCACGTTGCCAAATCAGTTCGGGATCATCGAGATTGTCACCATTGACATTTAGCGCGACTGCAACGTTGCCTCGATAGCCACTCATCAATATAACGTTGTCGCCGTCTTGAACGGGGCAGGGGATTGCGTTCAATGTCAACGGTAACGACTCCCAAAGCAACTCGCCACGCCCAAGCCCATAACTTCGAATGTGATTGGTTCCTGCAGTAATCACCTGAGTCCTATTCTCTTGATTGACGATCAGCGGAGTCGCCCAAGTCGTCGGCTCGTCACGCTCAACGCTCCAAGCGGTTTCGCCGTCTACTCTGTTCAGCGCATAAATTCTTGATTGATCTTCCTGATCCCACATCACAATCAATTTCTCGCCAGAAATGACTGGAGAAACGGCTTCCCCCCATCCACGTCGGGTCCGCATGTCTCCAAGATCTTGGCTCCAAACGATATCGCCATCAAGGGTCAAACAAAACACTCCGTAGGAACCAAAGGAAACGTAAAGGTGCATTCCGTCGGTGGTCGGACTAGCCGAAGCATATGTCGTCGAATCATGTCGCCCTTCGTGAGGTGCAACGCTGGCCAGCGTTCGATCCCAAACTATCTCGCCCGTATTTCGATCCAGGCAAATGGCTTTGAAGTCAAATATCTTTCCTGTGGGGCGGGTCAACGTTTCCGGATGCGCTTCAATATCGTGTTCGGGCTTTTGCTGTGTCTCCACCGCGCTGATCAAAAATACTTGATCTTCCCATATGATTGGGGTCGAAGATCCCTCACCCTGGATGGCCACTTTCCAAGCGATGTTCTCTGCTTCGCTCCAGCTTGATGGTGGATCTGCACCCAATCCCGCAACTCCATCCGCATTAGGTCCACGCCACTGGGGCCAATTGGAATACTGCTGATCCGATTGGCCAAACGACAATCCAGTTGAAATCGACAACCAGGTCAGAACAAAAAGAGAACGGAATGCGGACATTAGGGGATACTCTCTAAATTAATTTTTGGACAAACGATCAAGTCGGTCATCGTAGTCTTAGTCCCAACCGACAATTCATCATGCGTCCGGTTTAGTTCTTCGTTCAATCGCAGGTTAATGTTACAGCGTGCCGGGCGGTTGTTGAATCTTGTGGCATTCGCTCTGGAAAATTTAACGCGGCACAGCACGCTTTTCTGTCGTTTTAACAAGGTGTGAATCTTGGGATTCAGAATATAACAGAATGTTTGAGAATAACACTTTCATGTATTTGTTCAAAATAGCCCGCAATTTTGGTACATTTGCATTGGGAAATCGTTATCAAAATAGTGGAAGGGCAAAACCGAGAACAAATGCTCAGCTGCGCCCAGTTAGTTTGATGGAGCGTGCCGCAATGGCGATTGAGAAAAACTCCAAGCTCGAGTTCTTCGTGGTTGCTGACCGGCAACGAGGTAGGCTTCGCGAACATCACATCGAATCGATATCCCCCGAGGAAATTCGCTCCAATGTCGTACTTTCTCGTAATGGCGACACTATCGGGCGGTGGATGCCAATTGGACGAGATACAGATGAAGTGCTCCGCATTTCGCCCGGCCCAAATCACTATGTTCGAAACAGTGAAAGCAAACTCATGTTTGATTCACCTGCTAGTGATTCACAATCTTACCTGGAGAGAGACTCGTTTACTGAATTTTTGGAGAAACAGGACATTCCAAACATCGAAATCCTTGTGGGCACTGAAAAGAAACGATTTAACGTCAATGGCCTTCATCTATTATCAATTCGCTTGGCGCATGATCAAAAGGGAAGAATTGCGCTCAAATTTGTAATGGACGATGAAGGCGGGAAGCGTCTCCAATGGCTAACCACAAAACACAAACCGACAAACAATGACGAACGACGCCAATTGGCTATTGCGATCAACGGTCAATTATTCATGGCACCCGTGATAATTAGTCCAATTTCCGATTATGGATTGGTTTCAGGCAACTTTGAGAAAACTGAACTTGTAGAACTGATCAAACTCTTGTCATTCTCGAATGCTTTTGAGATTGACCACCACTGGCATTCTCTCAACTACTGCTTTTCTAAGAATGAATCGCCATAGCGAAACCTGGCGGAGCCATTCCTAAACACACCACGCGTAGAAGCGCATCGGAGTTTTTGAATACTCAGATACAAATCACTCTTGGAACGACCGTGAAAGACGATTGACAACGACTTTTTGAATTTTGAGACCAAGGGCACTGTCAATTCTATGCATTCGCTTACTGCGAAGAAGACAATACAGCAGCCTTCACTGGTGGAACCGGGACGACCACATTCTCTCCGTCAAAAGTTTCACCAGCTTTGATGATTTGATGAATTTCAGACGCAGATGCACCACGTTCGATAAGACGTTCTTTGAGGAAATAGTTGCATCTGGTTTTGTAGATACTATCGAGTGTCGCGGCGATTACCCAAATGGCAAAAAATAGAAATGCTAGTGAAATCGCCAGAACTGGAACCAAATTATTGCCGAGTTCCTCAATCATCTTTCACTCCAAGTCATTTTACGGATAGTTTGCGTCGCTCAACCATTCGGTGTCACGTTCCGAATATTGGCGTATTCATAGTTATTTTAACAGAATTCATGAGCCGCTCATGCCCCCCCCCCAAACGAGGGTCCAACATTATTCCGCGGGTAAACTCTTCATCCGAATTCGATGTAGAAGACTTTCCTCAAATCTGGTGACGCGCTTTGCCTTCAAGAATTGAAACGTAAATGGCAAAATTCGACATGGGGCAAGACCGTTGTGAGTTGGGATTTTTCTGGCGTCTTCATTGGGCCATCAAGTCACCGCCGGCAAGGTATCGGCAAATTTCGTGATGCGTCTCGATGAATTGAGTTCCTGGGACCCTCCTGCATAGAGCACTACGTTTCCAGTACGATTGGCAGTTTCATTGATTCCGAACAACATCCGAGTTGATCATTGTGCGCCTCAACTAGAATCGAAACTCGTATCGACTCGACAATTTATATGGTCTTCTTCATGTCAGGCGCCGCTGCCCTGATCTATGAGATATCTTGGGCCAGACAAATTGGTCTCCTTTTTGGTCACACGGTCCAGGCAAGCTCCATCGTGTTGACTAGTTACTTTGCAGGTCTGGCAATTGGAAACTGGATTGGCGCCCGATGTTCAGCACGAATACGCCCATTATCAGGTTACGCGATTGCCGAAGTGGTCATCGCAATTTGGGCAATTTTGATCCCCTTTTTGATTGGCGTTTCCGAATCGCCAACATTTTCACCTTTGCTTAGCAGCACATCGATTGTCTGGCAAACGACCTTCCGAGGCCTTTTCTGTTTCGTTTTGTTGCTGCCAGCAACGATCGCGATGGGGGCGACGCTTCCCTTCATTGCCGATTATTTTTCGGAACGCAATCACGTGAATTCAACGTCATCTTCCGGCGCATCGCCTATTACCATGGCTTATGCGATCAACACGGCAGGAGCGCTTGCTGGAACCTTTGCAGCGACGTTCTTTTTGTTGATCACTCTCGGGGTTCGAAATTCCAGTTACCTGGCGGCGGTCATCTCGCTGGGGTGTGCGTGGTTGACTGCAAGAACTCAGAAACAGCAGGAACGATTGGTCTACGATCACAAAGCGGAAACCAAGCTGACGCTCGGCGAAGAAGTACGCGCGATCCAGGACGTCCCAAATAAGAGCAAGCGATCTCCGCTGAACACGGGACTCTTTGCGCTCAGCGCGCTTAGCGGATTTGTCACTTTGGCGTTGCAAGTTCTATACAACCGCATGTTTTCGTTGGTTTTTCACAATAGCACCTACACGTTTGGAATTGTTATCGCAGTGTTCCTCGCTGCCCTGACACTAGGTGCAGCGATACTTTCTCGTTTACAACGACGATACAATGCTAGAAAACTTGCTGGATTCGCCAGCGGATTTGGCGGATTGGCCACGGTCTCATCGGTGATCGTCTTTAATTGGATGACGGATTTAACCTATTTCAGTTTTGGTTCATCGTTTTTCACGTACATGGTCGGAGCGATACTCTTGGTAACTGTCGTCGTCGCGCCAGCCATTACTTGTTTTGGAATGATACTTCCACTGACGTGGCAAATGGCTGCTGGATCAAAAAACGCGGGGCAGGCTGTTGGGAAATTGACTGCGGTAAATACCCTCGCCGCCGCCTTGGGCGCTTCATCGACAAGTTTTCTTCTTTTACGATGGGTTGGACTGTGGCATTCGTTTGTCTTGGTTGCTGTTCTTTTTTTCATTGCTTCTTTTGTGCTGCTTTGGAATGAGCATTGTCGCAAAACAGCCAGTACATTTGGCGTCTTGCTGGGCTTGATTTCTGTTTTCGCAATGGCCAGCCCTATCGAATCACAATCCAATCAGAAAAAGGACGGCGAACGGCTGGTTCAACGTTGGAATTCAGCTTACGGCTGGATCGACGTAGTTAAAATTGAAAAGCAAGGGGCATACAAGATCCGTCAAAACCTCCACTATCGGTTTGGCAGAACTGGCGGAGATGGTCGTGAATTTCGCCAGGCCCACATTCCCTTACTTTTGCACAACGACCCGCAGAATGTTCTGTTCATGGGGCTTGGGACAGGCCTAACCGCAGGTGGAGCTGTTCCTCATTCCCAAGTAAAAAAGATCGTCGCCGTCGAACTGATCCCAGAAGTCGTCGATGCAGTACGAACGCTCTCTCAATTCAATAACAATGTCGTCGATCACCCAAAAGTTAAAATCGCCATCGACGACGCCAGGCACTACTTGCTCGCTCATGAAGAAAAGTATGATGTCATCGTTTCGGATTTGTTCGTTCCTTGGGAAAGCAAATCGGGCTATCTCTACACCGTCGAGAACTATCAAGTTGCTGCAGAACGATTGAATCCAGACGGTCTGTTCTGCCAATGGCTGCCCCTCTACCAGCTTGGCCCAGATGAGTTTGAATCGATCGCCAACAGCTTCGCTAGTGTCTTTCCCGAGACGACCGTGTGGAAGTCACAGCCGGACATGACTTGGCCTGTCATTGCCCTGATCGGGTCTACCCAACCGATTCAAGCAGACTCGAATCAAATAGCGAATCGATTGCAGCTCCTAAATCAACAAACGAATCGGATCGACCTCACAATCTCTTCTCCAAAACGATTGTGGAATCTTTACATGGGCGACTGGCAGCTTCAATCCAATGCCACCTTCAACACGGACGAACATCCCCGAGTCGAATTCCTTACGCCCATTTCCAATCGCAACCATGGCCTGCTCCGTGGAAAAATTCTTGACGAATATTTGAATCGGATTCTATTGAACTTGCCCAAGAACTCTGCGGAACTTGAGGATAGATCAACGCACTAGAAAACGAATCGGGCGGACCAAGGAACTACTTCCTTGATTCGCCTTCAACTCGTTTCAATGCCTCTATCGCTGCGTCCGTATGTGGGTAATTTGCGGCGATCGCGAGCAACTGATGGCGTGATTGTGCTCCGCCTCCTCGCACTTTCCCCATGAGCTTTGTCGCGGCCTTTTCTTCACGATCTTGAAGTTGCTTAAGCTCTTCCAGTCGTTTTTCTCGTTCGCTCATGGGTACGTCATCGCCGAAATAATAATACCGATAAACCAACAATCCATTAGAAAGACTCACTTCAGCTTCTTTGATATCAACATCGTCGCCGGTTTTCGCCATCATCTCAAATTCGGTCGAGTTTTCGTTCCTTGCTCGGAAAAGATGGACCCAAACGGTATAGCGACCGGAAACCGGTTGCCCTTCAAGCCAACGAACATTTTCCACGGGTTCTTTTGTAAGCCGCCGCGAGTCAGCATTCCGATCCACGTCCAATTCGCCACGCCAATTTCCAATTCGAGAATCATAGAAGATGCGGTCCCCACGCGGATTTATGACGTGCAGATCCAAATCGGATTCAGTTTTCCAAACCAAAGAAAATTGCACCTCACCACTCATGCCCCCAGCTTTGATCACTTTCTCTTGAATTGCCAGAGTCGCCTGCTGTAATTCTGAACCTTGGCCAATACGACTCTCACTGCCGAGCTCGATGACTCCGTCTGAAGTCAATGATTCGTAATCGGGCGAATTTGAAAAATCAGCATCCGAGAAATCCATGTTATCGGCGAGCGTGGCCTGAGTTTCCTCGGGCATCTGCTCCTCGACGAAATCAACAAGTTCCGTTTCCAACTCAATCTCTGGTTCAGAGAACTCAACAGCAACTTCAACCCTATCGAACTCGATGGGATCCAACGAATAGTCACCTTCAATACTCAGAGATCTTTCAGTTTGAATTGGCAGTAGGAACACTGCAGCGGCAATCAACGCCAGAATGTGCAGATTGAAACTCACTAGAAAATCTGGTTGAAAAGAGCGGCGGAGCAAGCTAAGAAACCAATGCCCTTCTTGTGCGTCGACATCTTCGACTAAAAAGTTGGGGGAATCCAAATGCTTCTTCTCGGTAGAAGTTTTCGGCGACACGGGGTTCCCCGCGGGGCGTTTTTTTACTGACAGCAAGACCGTGGAATCATTCTTTGATTTTCCCTGCATCTCATGCCCTATCTACGCAAATCGCGTAAGTCTCCTGAGAAATGCCAACCGACGCCCAAATCACAAGAGCCAATTTCTTATAACGGTGAGGAATTCTCGTCGTTTCCATCGCAAAAAAAACTGCGACGAGACGCTGTAAATACATACAATTTTATATTAGTGATCCAAATTCCCAAACGTCACACATATTCCGTTTACGTTAAAGGTCTTCCGCGATCTAATCGTTTACGGTGTCGAAAAGCAAACGCAAGCAAATTGTACGTTGTGCCAACGGTAAATGCCAGTTTGCCTATCGGCGACAGGTTTTCGAAGTTCAGCGTCAATGCCAATCGTAGTCGCACCAAAGACATTTTTTGGCGAGGAAAAATCTCAAAATACAATCGCATTCAGGACACTTTGGTACATCAATTTCTTTTCCATGCGCCGCCATATCTAATCCGCCACTCGTTCTCTGAAAACAGTTTCCCCATCCGCAAGCGCAGTAGCGACCACCGGATGATCTAGCGGTAGTACATTTTCAACAGCGGAGAGTTCCCGCTCCCACCTGTCTGGTTGTCGCGGCAAGCGAAGTCCGAATCGTGACTTCAGACGCACAAAGTTAGCCTGCATAGCATCAAATACCAGCCGCTCTTCTGCAGTATGAAACTCAGAGGCACCCCGTGAAAACCGGCGAGCCTCAAAAGTTTCGTTGTAGGGAGAATGGTTCATGAAAGACAAAACACTTTCGAAAAAACGATTTGTTTCGGCGGGAGCCTCAACCTCCCAATTCCGAACCATGGCTACTCATCCTAGTGAGCGGCGCCGAAAATTGCCGCATTGATAAACAGACGTTGCAATGACGGATACATCGCACGGAAATTGGGATCGTCCGTGAACGAGATGATGTGCCCCTGTCCGCTGGACCGATAGACGACATAAGGCGTTTCCGCTAACAGGTCCAAACTGGCTGGCCAACAGAAACCGCTGGACAACAGACTATCCCTCTTACCGAAGCTTACTAACGACCGCCCATCGATTTCTTTCGTGGGAGAAAGAATCAAACGACCGGTATAGAAAACGTCCAAGTCGTTTTGATAGCCAAAAGTCACCCAATGCTTTTGAAAGACTGACGCTCGGAAGAATGCGCCGGGAACGTTGTCGGGCGTGACTTCGTCTGGCTCTTCCTTCTTGTCTGTTTCCATGGCTGTTGATTTCAAAGGAGCTGCAACCTTCCTCTTTACAACCTTGTTCTTAACCAGCCCAATGTCCTCGCCTGTGGCCCAGCTGGTGGCACCGCGCATGGTAATCAATGTACCGCCTGCAGCAACCCATTTCTTCAAATCGGCTGCAACTGATTTCCCAAATCCGCGACTCTCAGAATAGCCACCATCAGGCAAAACGATCGTGTTGAACTTGCTTAAGTCAACCCTCGCGAAATCTGATCCTTTCACCCTCGTCGTCGGATAATTGAGAACTTGATCAAATAAATGCCAGGTATGCCCTGACGAATAGTTGGTCGGTTGATTGACGACCAGCAAAACCTTTGGTGGCCTGACCCAATGTACGTGCGGCCCACCGAAATTTGCCCCATCCTGAACATAGGCGGTATCAGTCGCAACGGCCTCAATTTGGAACTCATTGCACACCTTCGCAATCTGAGCATGTAAATCTTCGGCGTTGCCCGCGACTTTGACAATCAGCGTACCCCGATCAAAACTTCGATCATTAATTCGAAACTTTTCGTCGCAAACGTGGACGCGAATTCCATTTTGGATCATGAAGCTGGTCGCCTGAACGGCTCCATCGGTAGGCGGAATCAGGTAGGCGACCTTGGCCTCGGCCAATTCAACGGGAGCCTTTTCGCTATCTGAAGACCACAGCTCACTATTGATCTTTTCTTTGGTTCCCGTTGCCATGCAATCGACGTCAAAAGCCATCGGCATACTCCAAGCCGTCACGTCGTAGATTTCATCGGGCAGTCGCAATTGATTTCGTTCGAGCTGCCGGCGCAGAAATTTATCGTCCATCTCCACTCGACGATCCAAAAGGGCGCGAATCAAACGAGCATTGGGTTGAGCGACGGAAATATGAAAACTGCCGGCGGCGACGGTTCGCATTTTCTCTTGGCCATTTTTGATATCTGTACAGTTGACTTGAATTGACTTGCCCAAAACCCGAACTTCGATTCCATTACGAGCCAACATTGCGGCCAATTTCGCTGAGCGTTGGGGGCGGGCAGTGCTCAAGAAGTAATGAGTTATGTCACCTTCACGACCAAACTTGATTGCGCTGGATTTGGCTTCCTGGAAATGCTTCAACAACGAGATACGATTTTTTGCAGCAAATTCTAATGTCGCCAATCCGCTGATGTAATGATTCCTAACGCCGTCGTGATAGGTCAAGCGAGTTTCGTCGTCACGGTCAATCACCGCTCCCCGTGCACTTGCCTGCTCCCAGAGAATCCCCAAGCCACCCTGAAGGGTTGGCCATTCAGATCCGTAACCTGGGTAGAAAGCATCGAAAACCTCGCGTGTCATGTAGCCAAATCCGTATTGATCGAACCATCCCGCTTGATGCTTGCCAAGTTTTCCGAACCACTCATGTTGCGATGGCAAAAGGTACGGGTTCTTCGGATCGGATGGGGGTGGAAAGTAGAACGTACTATTTCGACCCATTTCATGGGCGTCCACATACATCTGCGGTTGCCAGTCCAAATAGGCGGCGACTTTGGCTTTTACTTCTTGTTGACTGTGGCGAAACCAATCGCGATTCATATCGAACCAATAGTGATTCGACCTGCCGCTTGGCCAGCGTTCGGTATGCTCATTCGCGGCTGGATAGCTCTGCTGAAAAAGTCCACGAGACTCTCGAAACACATTCACGAATCGATCACGACCGTCAGGGTTCTGCAAAGGATCAATCACAACCACCAAGTTCTTCAGCAAAGCCTTGGTTTCGTCACGCTGATCGGCCAGCAAATGATAAGCCGTAATGAGTGCTGCATCACTGGGTGAAATCTCATTCCCATGTACGCAATAGGCCAACCAAACGATGGCTGGTGCATCTTCTATAATTGAGTCAACTTTTGGATCATCGGGCGAACTGGCTATCCTCAAGTTATTCGCGCGAATTTCATCGAGTCTCGCAATATTCTCTGGAGACGAGATCACCAAATAGTTCAATGACCTGCCTTCGTAGGACTCGCCATACTTCACCAACTTGGCTCGATCCGGCGCCGAATCGGCCAGCTTTCGGAGATAGGTCTCGACCTGAAAATGACTTGAGATGTCATCAGCCCAACTGTATCGAATTCTACTGGCTAACCTGCCGGAACTGGGGCAACTCACTCGGCAAAGTATTGCGGCTCTGGCAGGACTTGCTCCTCACGCCAATGAGTCAGGAAATTGGAAAGGAAAGAGAAGCATCTATGGTGGACGGGCAATCGTGCGAAAAGCCATGTACATGGCTGCAAGAACCGCTGTCAGGTGGTGCCCGGTAATCAGTCAGTTTTACAATCGACTGCGAGAAAAAGGAAAATCCTACAAGGTCGCAATTATCGCATGTGCAAGGAAAATGCTCGTACGACTCAACACTTTGATAAAACAATCAAAAAATTCGGTGGCAAATCAGGCTCTGGAAACTTGACATGCGACACAGTCGCTCTGTGGTAGCTCTTTTCTTGTTTGGCGAGAGCATCCAGCGTGAGGAATGGTTACCACAGAGATCAGGGAGGTTCACAGAGAGAAGCAAGTTTTTTCTCATCTTATCGCCAGATCTGCGCAGTCATACGGGTTGTTCAATCGCAAGACGATGAGTAATGAGCGCAGGGGCAAACTGCGCATCACCTGAAATTGCATTCGCCACTTCAATTCTTGTCTCTTGAATGAGTGCTCCAGTTTGGGGCCGCGGATAGGCCTATTCCTTGTACATCTTGGTAAGCTCTTTGGCAATTTGCTTCATCTGCTGACGAGCGGAAGCCGGTGCAACAATCTCGGCGTTTGCCCCAAGATGTAAAACACGGGGAATAATGGCCATCTCATTCGCGGCCTTAAGCGAGAGTTCGATACTACCGTCCTTAAACCTTTTAATCTTCTGGTCAGGATGCCACGGATCTTCTTCTACCCACTGGGCCGCCTTTGATTTGATATGAATTCTAAAGTTCTTTGGTTTGGTTCCGACAAACATATTCATGATGTCGCCAATGAACTCCTCAAGATCTAGGTCTTTGGGGACCTTAAACCATTTATCGAGGATCGTGGCCTTTTCAAATCGATCGAGCTTGAAGGAACGAACTCTCTCGTCAGGATCTTCGACCTCACATGCTCCGGCCACGATATAGAGGCTGGATTGGTTCAAGATCATGGTGTAAGGTTCGATCAATCGAGTCCGGGCCGGATTTCCGACACTTTGATAGATCACTTCAACAACACGGTGTTCCTGAATGGCTCGATTTAGGGTTTTGATAATTCCCTGATGTTTCTGATAGGACTTGGAGGGCACGCCCAAGACATGCAATTCCCGCGCTTGTTTGTCATACATTTTCAAGACAGCGGGCGGGAGCTCTTCTTGAATCTTATTCCAAAATGACTCAATGCCCATCCAAAAATGGGTTCCGGCAAGGGGTGTCAGCAGTTCTCGCCCGAGGTAAATCGCCAACAATTCCGTTGCGGTGGCACTAATCCGATGCGATGACTTGTGACGCGGCCCCAGTTTCCAGACCTTTCCTCTCTGTTCATCGTGGACATCGACATCGATACCTGCGGTCTGAAGCGCCTCAAGATCGCGACGAAGAGTTCGCGTGTGCAATGACGACAGCCCCAACTCCTCGATAATATCCTGTTGCAGTTCCTTCAACGTCTTGCCAAACCGCACCCGTTCCAATACCTGAAGGATCTTGTGTTGGCGGATAAGTTGTTCGTTACGAGCCATATGAAGCGATACCTAAATTCCAACAGACGATAAACTCAGCGAAAAAATTGATCTCGTCAAATCGAATCGCTCAAAAACATCCCACCATTTTTAAAATAGAGCGGTGATTGAGGATCCCGTCTCACGACGAAACCAATTCAATTGGTCTTGAGATTATCATCAACGATTCCCGTCTCGCCAAGGTGCTATACCGCAGACCATTTTGCTAAGATGCCATCGAGTAAGTCGTTGAAGATGTATCGTTTTGATTCTGGAGCCACAATGAGTTCAACTTGCAAAACCGCAGTCGTCTGCTTGAGTGGGGGCATGGACTCGACCAGTTTGCTGATGCATTTACTGGCAGCAGGCAAGAGGGTTTGCGGAATTAGTTTTGACTATGGACAAAAACATCGGGTCGAATTGGATCGACTTCAAGCAAATCTTAGGTACTTGGGCTCAAAGAACCTGTCTGTGGAATGGACACTTCTGGATGTTTCTGAACTGGGGAAAGTCTTCCATTCGGCGCTTACCAACCCTGATTGGCAAGTCCCGGAAGGGCATTACGAGCAGGAGAATATGAAGCAAACGGTGGTGCCCAATCGCAACGCAATCTTTGCTTCCATCGCCTATGGATACGCGCTGTCGGTTGCCAACCGAGATACCTCCACTGTCGAATTCTGCTTAGGAGTCCACAGTGGCGATCACGCCATCTACCCGGATTGTCGTCCAGAATTTTATGATGCCCTGATCCACGCGTTTGAATTGGGAAACTGGGATGCGGATCGCGTCAGCCTCTATTTGCCCTACTTACATTACGACAAACTTGTAATCCTTCGGGATGCGGCAAAGTCAATTGAGCAGCTGGGGTTGGACTTTGATACTGTTTTTCGCAACACATGCACCAGTTACATGCCGGATACTGAAGGTCGTTCACATGGGTTAACAGGAAGTGATGTCGAGAGAATTCTCGCATTTCATGAATTTGGACGACAGGATCCAGTCGATTACCAGGAGCCTTGGGAAACCGTCGTCGAGCAAGCCGTAAAATTAGCCGAACGATACAAAGAAGCGCCCTGAATTCCCTTCGCCTCTGATGACCCAATCAGAAATTGCCCTGGGGTGGCCAATATCATCCTTGGGGTCATTTCTTCCAAAAGGAATCGGAACGTTAAGTATTCTGTCGACATTTGTTCTCAAAACCAAAAAACGTGGCAGGAAATGTATAAACGGTTTTCGCATCAATTTATGATCGCTCTAGCTTGCATTTTGATGGGGGAGCGATGAATGATCACCTCGACTCCCATGAGCCTCCAGGCATCATGCTGGTTCAATTTAAGACTTTCCCCCTAACCAAATCGGTTTCAATTTGGAATAATGGGAATCGAAACACCGAGGACTTAGGTTGAACTATGCAAATTGACTACCGCTTACTTGCAACGATTCATCGAATGCTGCGTCAAACCGCGGACTTGAATGATCGGCTGGCGGCGGGCCCACGCCAGGTAAAAGTTGCCGAAAAAAACGAGTCAACGTTTTTGGCATCGGTTGAACAAGCCAAGCTGCGAATCCGTGAAACGAAAATGGCTGCCGATGAAAAACAGCTTCATCTTGGTGAACGTGAAGCCAAAGTAGAAGATTTGAAAATGCGTCTCAACGCGTGTGCTTCCAACAAAGAGTACCAACTACTTAACGACCGAATCGCAGCGGACTCCGAGGCAAGCGGTGTTTTGTCTGATGAGATCCTGGAGCTGCTTGAGCGAATCGATGACTTGGAAGCAGATCTGAAAACAGCGAGTGAAGTCTTTGAAAAAGCTCAATCAGACACGGCCAACGTGAAAAAACGCGTCGAGGAGTCGACTGAAAAACTCAGCAGCCAGCTTTCCGAAATTCAATCGGAGCTGTCCTCGACGGAAAAACGATTGTTGGGCGATGTTGCCCACGAGTACCGTCGACTGGTCAGGGGAATGGGAGAATCAGCTCTCGCCAAAGCTGATGGCAGAACATGCGGCAACTGTTATCACACATTTACTGTACAGACCTTGAGCGATCTCACACTCAAAAAAGCGGTCTTTTGCAAAGGATGCGGCGCTTTGATGTACTCAAATTCAAGTGTCCAGACGGGGCAAGAGGCCTAAAATCGGCCTGGATCTCATAATCTCTGTTGCCAGAACCACTCCAGTTCTGGAAAATACTTATTACACAAACGGCCTGCTGGAATCGGTAGGTCGTCATTTTTTTAGAATCGTCGAATTGCAAAAAGGAGCATGACCGTGTCTGATCGCGTGCCAATGACTCAAGAAGGTTACAAAAAAATCAAGGGCGAGGTTGATCACATGGAAAATGTGTTGATGCCAGAGATCACCCAAAAAATCGCCGAAGCCCGCGAAGAAGGGGACTTGAAAGAGAATGCCGAGTACCATGCGCAGCGAGAAAACCAGGGCATGTTGCAAGCGAAGATTTTCGAGAAAAAGAGCAAGCTTGCGTTGGCCATGATTATCGATTCATCCCAGGTTCCCAAAGACCAAGTCGCGTTTGGCGCAACAGTTCGTGTTCTGGACGTCGATATCGACGACGAGGAAGAAATTACGTTGGTGGGTGCTGGAGAGGAAGACTACGACAGTGGAAAATACTTAATCACCAGCCCGATCGGACAGGGACTCCTCGGTAAAAAGGTAGGGGAACTGGCCGAGATTGATGTCCCCAAAGGCAAATTGGTCTTCAAGGTCCTAGACATCGACTATAAATAGTTGAGGATGCTGCAGCATCGCCTGACGCCTCAATTCATTGAACTCAGCATCATCGCTTGGGTTCCATTCGCGGATCATTCCAGCAAAGAAGACGCCTGTGGCTCCATTTCGCCTGATCGCAACCTGTGCCTTTGGATTGGAAGCGATCGTAAAACGTGAGTTGATCGCGCTCGGATTCCCCGATCCCAAGGTAGTAACGCCTGGGCGGATCGCCTTTGTGGGTGACTGGGCCGCAATTTGCCGAACGAACCTCTGGCTTCGGACGGCCGATCGCGTATTGATCGAAGTCCTTCGGTTTCCTTCCCAAGACTTTGACGCGTTGTTTGACACGATCAAAGATTATGACTGGACGACTTTCCTTCCTGGCAATGCGTCGTTCCCGGTCATTGGAAAAAGCCGACTCTCTCAACTAACCAGTGTTCCCGCGGTACAAAGAACAGTCAAAAAGGCTCTGGTAGAAAGTCTTTTGCGTGACTCCGGACAAGCGACTCTGCCGGAAACAGGTCCGGAGTACAAAATTGAAATCGCTCTACTCAATGATGAAGCTGTCGTCTCGATCGATACTACGGGACGCAGTCTTCACAAACGAGGGTATCGAACACTCGTGGGCGACGCTCCTATCAAGGAAACTTTGGCCGCGGCCATGATCCTTTTGAGCGTTTGGAAACCTTCCCGCATGCTAATCGACCCATTTTGCGGAAGTGGAACCATTCCGATTGAGGCCACGATGATCGGTCGCAATATCGCGCCCGGATTAAAACGAGAATTTTCCTGCAGCGACTGGCCTCAAATCGAATCCCAAATTTGGCAAAACGCACGCGAGTCGGCACAACAAGAAATCGACTCCGAATGCAGTTTGCAAATTATCGGGACCGATCACGACCCTGAGGCGCTCAGCTTGGCACGGTACCATGCTAGGCAGGCTGGGGTTGAAAACGATATCCATTTCCAGCAAAAGGACTTTGACGAGCTTCGCTCCAAACATGAATTCGGCTGTGTCATCTGCAATCCGCCCTATGGTGAGCGACTTGACCAACGCCGTCGGCTTGAAGGGTTGTACCAAAGTTTCCCAGGAGTGTTGCAGCGATTGCCAACTTGGAGTCACTTTATCATTACCAACATGCCGGGTTTTGAAAAAACCCTCCAAACTGAGGCCACACGCCGACGGAAACTTTACAACGGTCGAATTGAGTGTACCTATTACCAATTTCTCGGCCCTCGGCCGCCACGTCCTGAGAACACTCTATCCGCCCAAAATTCAGAACCCGAGGCAATATCCACCGATACACCAGAAACGGCTGAAGCAGCCGATTCGCCAGCCAGGCCAGAAACGTCTAGTCCATCACCAAAAGCCGAAGTCAAACCTGTCTTTGGCGGTCTGCAACCCAAGGACCATGAGCAAGCCGGGCTGTTTGAAAGCCGTCTTCTTAAAAGGGCAAAACACTTTCGTCGATGGCCTACCAAACGTGGCATCACCTGCTTCCGGCTCTACGAACGCGATATTCCTGAACTGCCGCTGGTCGTGGATCGATACGAAGACTGTCTGCACATTACCGAGTACGAGCGCCCTCACGAACGTGACGTGGGCCGACACGCCAGTTGGCTGGAACTCATGAAGAAAACCGCGAGCAGGGTCCTCGAAATTCCAATACAACGCGTGTTCATGAAGACGCGACTCAAGTCAAAGGGAATGCAGTATCAGAAAGTCAATGAAACTCAGAAACGATTTACCGTCCACGAAGACGGTCTGGATTTTCAGGTCAACCTTTCTGATTATGTAGACACGGGACTTTTTCTCGATCATCGAAACACGAGAAAAATGGTTCGGTCCGCTGCGGCCGGCAAGCATTTCTTGAACCTATTCGCCTACACGGGTTCTTTTTCCGTCTACGCCGCCGCTGGGGGTGCAGAAGCGACCACAACGGTCGATTGGTCCAGAACCTATCTTGATTGGGCCAAGGAGAATATGCGATCCAACCATTTCGTAGGCCCCGAACACCAGTTTGTTGCAGACGACTCTATTGAATTTCTCAAAACGAATTCTCAGAAGTACGATCTGGCGGTGGTCGATCCTCCAACATTTTCGAACCGAAAAGGCGCGGATGAGGATTGGGACGTCCAATCAGGCCACAGAGATTTATTGAATCTGCTTACCGAGAGTTTGAATCCCAAGGCAGCGGTTTACTTCTCCACCAACTTTCGCAGATTCAAACTCGACGAAAGCTCATTGCCTCAATTCAGCATTCGAGAAATCAGTCAGCAAACAGTGCCTGAAGATTTTAGGAATCGCAGGATCCACCGTTGTTGGCTGCTTACGTTGAAATAGCAAAACGCGGCCAAGACAAATTTTCCAAGCCGAGCTTAGGCGATGACGTTGCGGTTGCGGGCGGAAACAACGAGGGCAAACGAAGAGTGATCATGTTCGTTTCTTACCAGGGCGACTGGCAACCACTGCGTCCCCAAAAGAAAGTTCTGATACGGGGCCACCTGCATGGCAATTAAAAAAACCGCCGTCGCAAATTCGCAGCAGCCAGCGACGGCGGGTTTCGTGCTATCCTCAGACCGGATTATGTATTGTGAAGAGATGGAACTTTCCCATTCACTAACGTGCCGAAGCGACACGCATTTGGCCGTAAAACGGCTCCTGGTCACGAAGGATGTAAAACAGCACCTGTTTCTCTTTTTCCAAGTCTGGCTGTTGAAGCACATAAACCAAATTCTCTAACGACTCGGTTTTCCAACCATGCATTGCGACCAGAATATCGCCTTCCATGATTTGAGATTCTTCAGCAGGGCTACCCGCTCGAACATTTGTCACCCGAAGTCCACTTTGGTAGTTAGGATGGCGACCAGCCATCTCCTCTGGGCTCGTGGGTGTCAATTTGACGCCAATCGAATTCCAGGCGATGCTGCTTGTGCGCCGCTGGGTCTTTTCCAATCCAACACGGACTTGGCGTTGAGTTGTCCCGTTTGAGATCGTCAATTGAACTTGGGTTTGACCCGTTCGTCCCAAAAACGTCTTTTGAAAATCGATCGCACGATCAACTGGATTTCCATCGATTGCAATGATTCGATCGCCCTTGGAAATGCCCGCTTCAGCGGCAGGACTGGTCGCAGATACCTGGGTGACCAGAGTTTGGGGCTGATCATCTAGATAAACGGTTTGGAGCGAAATTCCGTGGGAAACTTCTTCTGCGACTAGATCGTCAACCATCTTTGCGGCAATTTCCATTGCGTCATTCACCGGAATGGCGAATGCGATACCTTGGGCTCCAACTCGGACAGCCACGTTGATTCCAATCATTTCACCGTCGAGATTCAACAACGGTCCACCGGAGTTGCCTGGATTGATGGAAGCGTCGGTCTGAATCAAGTTTCGGTAGACCTGATTCTCGTTGACCTGAACAGTTCGTCCTAGTTGGCTAATGATTCCTACTGTCACGGTATGTTCGTAGCCATAGGCATTTCCCACTGCCGCAACCGTTTCAGCCAACATCAAATCGGTTGATGTACCGATCCGAATTACGGGCAGCGGCTCTTTTGTTTTGATCTTCAAAATGGCAAGATCGGTTTCTTTATCGTGCGCAATGAGTTGAGCGGTGGTCGTCTCGTTCGTTCCGGTTGTGACTTTGATTTCACGGACGTCCTGAACAACGTGATAGTTCGTCAGGATGTAACCGCGTGAATCGATCACAACACCGGTTCCCATACCATTAACATGTTTGATTTCATTTCGCCCGCCGGTCGTATCGGAAGTCTCACGTACGGTCTTTCGACCGCGTAGATTGACAACCGATCGCTTACACTGTTCGACAGCGTCGACGAGCGCGGTGCGGCGATTTGATTCGTCCGCATTGAGCGAATCAATTCGAATCGGACTAAGCACCAAAATTGCTGATAGGGAAAACAGCAACAAGGTTGACCTGGTTCTAAGTGGCATATGAATACGTTCGTAATTGGGCCAATTACTTTTCTCACCACAACTGGGTCTGTGATGAGAAGGTCTTCACGGCGTAGTGGAAGGTTACAAACGATTCAATCGGACAGCCCCTTTTTACCGCGTTAACGAGCTGACCACTGCCGGAATAAGTTAACAAAATCCCTAGCTAGCAACGCCTCAAGCTGAACGCGATTGGCAGAGTTGAAATAATCCTCAAAGTTTGACAGGAATCAAGAAGTCATTGCTCCAGTCGAATTCAACAAAATATCAACCTCCGTCAGACTTTTCAGACATCTGCAACCAGGCTGGCAAGCGAACGACTTTTCCTGCTTTTGAGACCGACGCCACGACCGTGTACCCCTCGACCAATAGTTCTCCATTTCGAGTCAATCGATACTGGTGGCGGATTCGCACGCCCCTTGCTTTTACCAGTTGAGTCTCCAGTTTCAGGAGATCGTCATAGTGGGCGGGCTTGTAAAAATTGACTTTCGCTTCGGAGACCACCAGCATGACACCCGCTTCCTCAATTGCTTTGTAACTGGCGTTGCCGGCACGAAGCATCTCAATACGCCCAATCTCGAAGTAATTGAGGTAATTTGCATGGTGAACAATCCCCTGGGCATCAGTTTCCTGATAACGGACGCGAATATCGATTTCGTGGTTTCGTAGAGAAAAATTCGCTGGATTGACCGTTGTCATGGGTTGCCTTAAAGTACCACCAGTCATGGTGGACGATTGTGTTAAATAGGATTTGTTTAATTTCCAGTTGATCAAGCGATTGTCAATAAGCAATTGGATCGCGCTGTGTGAACGAGAGCTGAATGAGTATTGGCGAAGATTCAGGTGCGTCCGTCGGTTTGGACACCATGCATGGACGAGATTATCCCACGATCCGTCAGTTTACGGTGTTCATGGAAAATCGTGTTGGGCAGCTTCACGAAGTTCTGAGAAGATTTCGGGGATCTGCCGTTCGGATTCTGGCGTTGAACATCATTGATTCCACGGAGTGTTGTATTGTCCGATTCGTGCTTTCTCACCCAGAGCAGGGACGAGAAATCCTTGAACGGGCCGGACTGGCGATGATTGAAAGCGATTTGATTGCCGTCGTCGTTGGTGATCGAGACCAACCACTGGTGGAAATCTGCTCGGCATTATTGCAGGCAGAAGTCAATTTAATTCAAACTTATCCGCTTCTTTTAAAGTCATCGAATCGAACTGTCGTTGCGTTGATGGTTGACAACACAGATTTGGCGACTCAGACGCTTTGTGAAAACCAAATCACACTGCTGAACGAAGACCAATTGCTGGACATGATATAATCAGCTCAGCTTCTGTTTCGCTTCCAATTGGTAATCTCCATAGCCTGCAACGACTATTTGAATTGAACCTGCAACATGTCAATAAGAGTAACTTGCCCAGGCTGCCACACTCGATTCAACGTCAGTGACAAATTTGCCGGTCGTGAAGGCCCTTGCCCCAAGTGCAAGAAGGTCATCAGGATTCCCGACAAAAACGAAGAAGTTGTCATTCATGCCCCGGAACACGGTCCGAAGGACTCCACGGGGCGTCCACTTCTGAAACCAATTTCACGCAAGGAAACCTTCGTTTCTTCTGTTCAACTTGCACTTATCATCTCTGCGGTCATCGGATTTCTGATGGCTTCCCTGATGATGAGAATGGTTTACCCAGCTCCCGAAGTGGTTCCCACATGGCTGTTGTGGATCGGCGCATTGGGATTGGCAATTCCCGTCGTCTTTGCTGGCTACACATTCTTGCGTGATCAGGAACTGGGAACATTCTTTGGCAAAGAACTTTGGGGACGAGTTCTTGGAGTCTCGGCAGTCTACGCAGTGCTTTGGCTGCTGATTCCCTTGATGAATTATGGGTTCGTCGATATGGGCAAGACCGGAGCATTTGTCGCGATCGGAATCATGCTGGGCGCGGGGGCTGGCGCAAGCATGCTCGCATTTGAGTTTGACTATCTGGTTGGGCTATTGCACTGTGGAATGTATCTGGCATGTAGCTTAATTTGCCGATTCATGGCAGGGCTTGAGACGATCCCGGCTCCAGTTCCACCTGCACGTCCATCAGTTGACAACAATGCCCAAGTTTTGATTGAGCCTCTTTTTTCACTGGTCGCGCAAGCCATTGGGCTGTGATGAATTCATTGGATCAAATCCCTGAAGTCGCGGCGTTGTCTTCGCCTTTGTCCATGATCCGGCTGCCCGATCAGATTGATGTCCCCCTAACAAAACGCCTGACTCGCTTGATTGATACGCCCGCGTTTCAACGTCTCAAATCAGTTAGTCAACTCGGATTCGTCTCCTGGGTTTACCCGGGTGCAACTCACAATCGATTTGAACATTCTCTGGGCGTTTACCGACTCGCCCTACTTTTTGTTCGACGACTCAACCGAGACGAACGGTTTCGAAAAATCGTATCGACGAACGACGTCGAGTTGCTTTTGGTCGCCGCCTTGCTGCACGACATTGCACACTGGCCATTTTGTCATCCAATAGAAGATATGCGTCTGCCTGAAATTCCGCATCATGAATCGCTTGCAATCGAACAACTGCGAACTCCAGAACTCGTTGAAGCACTACACGAGGATTGGGGACTTTCTCCAGAAAACGTGCATTCGCTGTTGACCAAACAGGTAAATACGACCAGCCAAAAAATTCTTTCCTCAATTTTGTCTGGCCCAATCGATGTCGACAAAATGGATTATCTTTATCGAGATAGCCTGCATGCGGGAGTTCCCTATGGGCGAAACTTTGACGCTCCAAGGCTGATTGACAGTCTTTGCCTAAATGAAAGTGGCGATCGGATCGCGATAACAAACAAAGGCAAAACTGCCGCCGAACTCATGGTCTTCGCTCGCTACGTGATGTTCAGCGAAGTGTATTGGCACCACGCAGTTCGCAGCGCAACAGCCATGTTCCAGCGAGCCTTTTTTATGCTGGGCAGTCAACTGCAACACGCCGATCTTTCAACACTATTTCGTTGTAAAGAAAATGAAATCGTTGGGGTGATGAACGTCCTTGATCACGACCGAACAGCAACTCCGCTTTTGGATGGACTTTTTGGCTCCAAACGATCACTTTACAAGCGTTGGGCCCAATTCAACTACACGGAAAACCAGCACCTGCACGAGCGTATTGCAGGAAAACCTTATGCAGAGCTAGTAGACCTCTCCACGCGGGTTGCCGCATGGGCGTCACACCAAATGGGTGAAGATGTCCAACCCCATGAAATTCTTCTAGACGCACCGCCAATGGGATTGGAGGTGCAATTTGACGTCGATGTGCTCAATAAGAAAGAAAAGAGTGCGACCAAGGTTGGGAAACGTTTCGCCAGTAGTAAAAACCCTTGCTTCTCGACAGTTTGATAACTTCGTTAAGCAAGTCCGTTTGTATGCTCACCCACGAATTGTGAGCGAGCTACGCAGGCTCGACGCGATCCAGGCACTCACGGAATGCCTGGACTAATTTCGAAATGTTACCCCTTTAACATTAGCAAATGGCTCTTGCACTTCCCTTCTGAGCTTTTATCATCATTACAAGTGATGATATTTCGACCGCTTATCGTACTTTGCAACAGGATGACGCCTCGATACGTCAAGCCTTACGGAATTGTCCGTTTTCCTTGGTTCACGCCAGGGAAGCCCTGACGAAGATCGCCAGAGGCATTCCGTTCCTGCTTGTGTCCATCGGTGTGAAATTCATCCGACCCAACCTAGTCACCTCAAATCCAAGTTAACTCCCAAGAAATAGACATGCCTACCAAACGAGTTCAAACCGGCATCACAAGATTCGAGATCACGGATCGAGGCACGCTCGGATTCATGGTGCGAATTTCCCGTGGTGGAGAAAAACACAACCGCTTTTTCTCAGACAAAGAATATGGAGGAAAACGCAAAGCACTTGTCGCAGCCCGCGATCATTATGAGGAACTGGTGGAGAGCCTTCCCCCTGCCAAAACCTCCAAAGGGATTTTGTCGGTTCGAAACACGTCTGGACAAGTGGGCGTTCACCTTGCGGTCAATCCTTCGACTTGCTGGGAAGACGTAGAGTACAGTTCCTATGTCGCCTCCTGGAAAAACGAAGACGGCCGGCGTCAAAAAATCAGTTTTTCGGTTGAAAAGTACGGCAAGAAAAAGGCCAAAGATTTCGCGATCGTCGCACGCGAACATGAAATCACAGACCGAAATCGCATCGAGCAAATGTCTGAATCCCAATCAAACAAAAAGAAATCCGCTAAGAAAAAAACCGCCAAAAAGAATGCAAGGAAGAAATCCAAGTGATAGTTTCAATTGCCACCCATCAATGATTTGAATTCGTTGGCAAATGTGAACGCTGATCGAGTGCCGCAGCATCGCACACAACCTTTGATGGAACGTTAGCAAGAATCGAAGCCATTGAAGCACCGCTCGCCTCTAACTGAATTCTGTTTTACGAACACGGAAGGCTGGTGGAGGCATCGCGGGACCTTTTCAAGCGATCAAGCGAACTAATCAACTTCTAACTGATTGCGTGAAGCCACATCTGCTCGCAGAAGATCTGGAAGGATTTTCAAAAGATGCGAAGTAGGAATAGCGTAGGTTGCGGCTCGCCCACCTCGAGCGATATTGATCCCGATCACATTGCCGTCGATATCGATAATGGGTCCACCGCATTGTTCTGGAAACAACGGAGTGTCGTGCTGGAACACCCAAGGGAATTGGTCAGCTCGTTCACTGGGAATCGCTCCCAATCGATTCATCATTTTGAAGCGAGCAGCTCGATTTCCAGAAAACTTGCGATCATCAAGGACTGCGGTTGTTCGCCGCTTTCCTCCGTCTCGAATATACTCGATTTCAACCGAATCTCCCGGTTGGTGATTTCTAATCTCGTTGACGAGATCGGTTACATCCAACATTGGACTTTTCGCGATCGATGTCACGATGTCACCGTTTTTCAATCCTGCTTTTGCCCCTGCATCTTTGGCATTGACTTCGACCAACATCACGCCGCCACTAACCGTTTGCGGTTTCACGCCAAGGAAACCCTGCTTGCCTCCTGCCAATGACCTGGGCGTACCGCTATAGGTCCCCATGGCTACCGCCGTTCCTGTTTTGCCCGGCGTTACCAAAAAGGCTCCGCTCAGGGGTTGCGATGCGTTCCAGCGAACTGGGTTCAAATCTGTTCTCCGAATCTTCAATACGGCCAAATCATTTTCGGAATCGGAGCGAATTGCATTGGCGATGTAAGTTGTTCCATCGTGAAGAAGGACTTCGAGATTTTCTTTGTCGCCCAACTCACTTGCCTTTGTCAAAATCAAACCTGAGGCATCGACGATCGCGCCCATCGCGACCTGTTTCCCGTCTTTCCTGACTTCGACAACACTTTCCGCATGCATCGCCGCGATTGCATCGAACTGCCCCAGCGTCTGCCTATGCTGACGTTCCAGCGGGTCAAGCTCGCGATTTCGCAGGCTGGGAAGTTCAAACTTTAGTTCAATCGCTCCCTGCAATTCGTTGGGATCAATGTCTTGAATTCCATCAAATGGATTGATGGGGTTGTCACGGAATCGTTTGAATTCATCAGGACTGAACCGAATCGTGTTTCGATTCTCTTCCATTGCATCGCGGAACTTTTCCTGCAAATCCTCATCCAGTTCGTCGACAATTTGCTCAAACATATTGCGCATCTCATCGGTGAGATCCTGCGCAATGATCATTTCTGAAGAAGAACAAGCTACAACGATTGCCAAAAGCGTCAGAAAGAGACTCTTGATTTTCAAGTTCATTTTTTCTCCAGAAACCGTTAACCGTTGAATTGTTTGCTTGGATAATCGCAAGCTATTGAGAAAGCACGTCGAGAATAATCTGATAGTTCAATTCTCGACCCTCTCGGAGAATGGTGAGCGAAACGCTATCTCCGACCGATTTCGTTTTCACGAGATCAATCAAGTGTTGGGCGCTGTTTACGGCCTGTCCTTCGAAAATCTTGACGATATCGCCTGCCTTAATTCCAACGCGGGCGGCGGGTGAATTTTCACGCACTTCAGCGACTCGCGCTACTCCTTCAGCTGCTCGGTCCACGACCACACCCAGTTTTGCTCGCTTCTTGGGCGGTTGCAGTTGATTATCGTTCTTCCTCCCCGACAAATCGGGTAAGGCTCCCCAGGATTCGCCGCGTTTCATGCGATCCCAGTGCTGTTTAAATGTTGAGATGGATACGTGCCGGTTTTCGGCAACGGTGTCACCAATGGAACTGTGAATCCCAACGAGCTCAGCATCCAGATTGAAAAGTGGACCGCCCGAATCGCCGCCAATCAATACAGCGTCGGTAACAATTTGTTCACCTCGGATGTCCAGCACGCGACCTGTCCGAACTGGTGGTTTGCGCCCAAGCTCGAATCCTCCGGAATGCCCCAGGTTCACGACCCAATCACTTACCTTGGCATCGAATTCCGCGATTTCAACAGACGGCCATGGGCCTGGACCAATTAACTGAATCATTCCCGCATCAATATTCAGGTTTTTGCCCAGTCCCCTCGCTTTTGCCGTTCGTCCACTGGCGAAAATCACTTCGTATTCTCGACCTTCAGCGCCTTCTCCCATTACATGACCAGCGGTCAAAATCAATCCATCATCACTTACGACGACACCACTACCAAAGCCAACGCCGTCGGTAATCGCCACACAGCTTTCCATGTTCTTGGCTACGGTATTTTGAACTTTGCGTTCAATCTCCCGCATCTTCTCCAAGTCATTTTTCGGATCACTATTAAACGCCGAAACAGATACTGGAACTCCCCAGGTAAAAAGGATGAGGGCCAGTAGTAAGTATTTTTGCATTGCGATCTTCATTTGAACTCCATTTCAAAGATGATACATCGCAGCCATCGC
>CBDDAC010000002.1:0-375777 GCA_965224765.1 Mariniblastus sp. | reverse complement strand
TCTTAACTTTGAGCTTTCGACCAAGCCAGACAACGTATCGACGCTGATTTTTCCCGATCGTCCCAGAACGTCTTGGGCACGCGCCCGTCAAGCCATTCAAGGGGCCCCAGATTGGCATATCGAATAGATTGCCAATCCCAATGCTTGGTGCGTTTGGATTTTGCCATTTGAAGGATGAAAGAATGCCGACGGGAATTTGGTCAGATGCCCATTCTAGCCAAAACAGCGACTCTGCGTCGCAAGGACCGATCAAAGCACAGAAAAACTGTTTGAGGTGCCAGGTTCTATTGCCGGACTGTCCGATGGGCAAAAACAAAAGTACCGAAATACTTTTTGCATGCAAGCGTTGGTTGTTCGACACAGTTGATCCATTGACCTCATGACGCGCAAGCAACCACAACTCCTGAATACGTAAAGAGTTGCGATTTTCCTTCCCCTCAAAAAACAGGACGGCAAAAATTATTTGAAAATGTTTGTCATAGGTAAATCATCATGAGGCAATAAATATGTGAACAAAGTAACTTGCATCAACTCTACCAAGTCGTTATCAATTGTTTGATCAAGGCTCGGGGCGATAAAGGAACGGCGGAATGAAATTTTGGATCGGTGCTTGTGCATTCGTTTTATGTGCAGGCTTTCTGGTATGGGGAGTTGGGCAAGGCTGGTTTGATAGTGAGCGCGAGCAAGCCTCCATTCCGGAACCAGAAAGTGTTGCAGTCGTTGAACCGCTTTCAAAGGGAAGAGGCCAATTCGGAATTGGCCAATCTGCTGAAGATTGGTAACGAGGATCTAGTCGAGATTGGGCATATTACTCGCCCTAAACGCGATTTAGTTTTCGACGCACCAAATAGCGTTCCGAGAAAGCCAAACAAGAGCGTGCTTCCCAATCCTGGACGTGCACCCTTTCTCAAAGGCAATGAGAACTCACAGGTTGCTGGCTTGATGGCTGAGCTAACGAACCAGGACAAAGACGAACAGGATGAGATGCGTGTCGCCAAATCGGCGTTCTTTCTTCCAGAGCCGTTTGATCAAGAGAAATACGATGCGGACCCAAAGGTCTATCTCGACCAAATCAGGCCAGGACGTGTATTCCAGTCGGCCCAGCCTGGTCCTGACGTAAAACGCCTGACGGCAATTTCAGAACCTTTCATTAGCTTATTACAGGGGGACGCAGTCCAGCTAAAAATAAAAGCTGACCCCGGCTCTCCTGTCGCTTTTCACACGCAAGAAATTGGCACCTTCGAAAACCAGTTGAAGACGATTACCGTCGCAGCAGATGAAGATGGGGTTGCCTCAGCCAAGTTCACTCTGGGACGTGGTACTTCAGGACTGGTCAATGTATTGGCGGCATCACCCGTCCATTCCGATCAAGTCAAATTTACTTTCCGAGTCTCGTTGCCCGCACAGCAATAAACTCTTTACGAATGATTTTGATCCAGCACCGGCTTTTAGCCCAGGATCATGGTTTACCGGAAACCCGACTAGGTTGTGATTAAATCAACTGGGCTGGAGCAAGTATTTGTTTTGCGCTAAAACTTAGTAATGAACAATAAAAAAAGAGTGTTTGCACGAGTGCAACGGCCAGAACGTCATCAATCAGAATGGAAACCTTTCTGCCTCGACGAACTTCTTTCGACAGACCATCGTGCTCGCGTGGTTTGGGAATATGTAGAGTCACTGGATTTTTCAAAGCTTTACGGAAAGATCCTGGCAGTGGAAGGGCGTGCAGGACGGACGCCGGTCGATCCGAAAATTCTTCTTTCACTTTGGATGTTCGCGACGCTCGAAGGGATCAGCAGCGCCCGTCACGTGGCACGGTTGTGCGAACGCGACCTTGGCTACATGTGGATTTGCGGCGGAGTCAGCGTCAACCACCACCTCTTGAGTGATTTCCGCTCAACCAACCCCGAGTTCTTTGACGAGCTTCTCAGCGAAACGGTCGGCACGCTGATCTCGCAAGGTTTAGTTGAACTCGATGTGATTGCTCAAGATGGGATGCGTGTTCGCGCCAGCGCTGGTGGAGGTTCGTTTCGCCGCCAAGGCACGCTCACAGAAAGCTTGAGCCAGGCCAAGCAACGCGTAGAACAATTGCGAGCAGAAATGGACGATTCTTCTATCGGGCAAACAAGTCGTTCAAAGCAAGAAGCGGCTCAACTTCGCTCCGCCGAAGAACGCCAATCACGGCTCGCTGACGCTCTGGAACAACTTCAAGAACTTCGCGCCCGCAAAGAAAAACGCAAGAAGGGTAGCGGTGCTGAAGCTCGTTGTAGCACAACAGACCCTGACGCCCGCAAGATGAAAGTGGCCAGCGGTGGCTACCGTCCTTGCTACAACGTTCACCTTGCGACGACAGCAGATTCTCGTGTAATCCTCGACGTGGAAGTCAACAACAATGGCAGTGACGGCGGGCAGATGAGCGTCATGCACAAAAAAGTAGTTGCTCGGCATGGCGAGGTTCCAGAGAAAATGCTGGTAGATGGCGGCTTTACGACGCACGCTGATATCACGTTGCTTGAAAGGCAAGGCACTGCGGTTTATGGTCCGATTCCTAAAGAAGCAAAGCTGCTAAAAAACGGCAACGATCCGCATGAACGTCAGCCGAAAGACACCGACGAGGTGTTCAAGTTTCGGCAGCGAATGGCAACGGACTCAGCAAAGGAACTTTATAAAGCGCGGCCTTCGATCGCAGAGTTTCCTAACGCGGAGTTCCGCAACCGAGGGCTCCAGCAGTTTCGAGTTCGAGGTTTGGCTCGAGTGCAATCGGCAACGTTACTCGTAGCGTTGACGTTTAACTTTATGCGTTGGATGGCGTTAAAGGGCGTTAAAGGGCGTCAAAGCGGCGATTTAAAGCAGAAAGGACGCGATTGAATGCTACAAAAAGCAACCAATCGAAACACAAAAACATACCAAGCCTGAAAAACGGCAAACAAAAATTCAAAATCAAAAATCCAGCGCCAAAATTTCGCTAAAACTGTCGCTGCAGAATTTAATCACAACCTAGACGCGTCAGCGAGGACGAACCCTTGCAACATCACTACTGGAAACCCGACGCGTCAGCGAGGACGATCCCTCACTACATCAGAGACGCATTTCGCCGCACAGGCATTTAAACGAATCAATTGGCCGAATGGCGAATACACATAGGAACATTGCGATGACGACACACTCCAAAAACACTCGCTTGATATTTTCACGACTTCAATGCTTGACCGCAGTTTTGCTGTTGGCGGGCTTGATATTCCCTGCAATAGCATCCGCTCAACTGGTTACTGTGACCAATGTCACATTTAGCCACTCTGTTTTTACTCGTGCTCCTATGGATATCGAGTTCATCAGTGAGACGAGTGCCGTTAGTGGTAGCGATGTGACATGGAGTTGCACCGTAAAGTTCGTCAATTCGCAAATCCCTGGTCAGATTTACCCATTCAAATACCGAGTGAATGGGGCTGGTTGGAATAACCAATTGTTGACTTCTGGGCAGCAACATACATTCAATGGATCAGCACCCATCAGTCACGACCATTCGTCACTTGAAATCATTCCTCTCCATGGGATGACGCCGAGATTTACGGGGACTTGGCTTTGGGATCATTCCAGCCCTGATCCGGTGACTCATGTTCAGCAGCCTCCTGGCCAGTGTACAACTTGCGGCGGAATCGGTTGTGGACAGCTGTCCAAGTTTCAATCTGTTTGCCCTTCCAATCCCTTGTTAACCTCACTTGGCAACAAGGACCATTGGAAACTAGGAAACTCTTCGACAAGCGGTTGCAGTTCATGCAGTGGTTCGATTCCACTGTTTGGCAGCGACGATAACTTGCTCGCAATTAGCCAAAAGTTCATTCCCAACAATCAGAAATCGATTGGAAGTAGTTCACCGGGGGTCTACTACAACTTTGATCAGCGGATTGAGTTTTATCCCAGCGTAGGTGGTAAGAACGTAGCGATCCTGTTTGACCCGGTTTCCGAGCGAACGTTCTACTGCGAGTACAAATCAGGCCAGTCGGCCTACGTTCCGCAGATTGAGAATAATGGGGTCGACCAAGACTACGATGTGTACTTTGACCCAATTGAACTTCAGGACGCAAATGGGAACGCGGTAAGCGATCCAACTTTGATCGCTACCCAGCCAATTTATGCGATTTCAAAAAGTCGTGAAGGCTGGAAATACAAGTCAGAATTGGTCGATATTGATCCAGGTTCAGGCGTGACTCCAATTTCTCGGCTGATTCAAGTTACCAGTCCAACAGGTAGAGTTCAGGATATCACCTACAAGTTTGACTATGGCGATTCCGGATTGGTTGGCGCGCCCAAGAAGATTCTCCAGCTGGACAAGATTACTGACTGGCAAGGGAACACTGCGACCTTCACCTACAACACCAGCCAACAAGCAGGTCGCTGGGTGGTTTCTGATATCGCGATTGTGGCTCACGGTCCGTCAGGCAACGTAACTCGCGACCTTCGCTACACCTACGATTCCAACGGTCATATCCATCAAGTTTTCAAAACGATCGATACGCAGGAAGTAACGGTTGCGACCTATACCTATGGAACCGACTCACTCTGGCAAGCTGCCACGATTGTAATGGACGAGCATTTGGGTGATCTTCCAAACAAGAAGACGATCTACGTTTCCCAGGATTATCGAACTTGGGACAATGAACTGGTTAATCAATACTCCAACAACTTGCTTGGTGCGGCAGACGGTGCTGGCGTTCGCAATCTGATTGTCTTTCGTGACATGAACAATCCGGGCAGCTTCCGAATCTTGGAGAACGACCGACTTACGGAATGGGATGCGGGCGTATCTGTGATTGCCTGCAGCTCCTATACGACAGGAAGCGGACAAGGCTACGATAACTTTACCAACGTCCAGTACGAGTCGACTTATCCGCAGTACATGACACTCAGTAATGGCCCACCAACTACAGCCCAAGTGCTTCTTGGTCGGCCAGAGAAAGTGGCCGACGGAACGATTCGTTCTGCGGTGATGCCTGTGTATGATGCCAATGGCAATGTAGAGCGAGTCAACTACGCAGACAATTCTTATGAACTCTACGAATACGACGCATGTCATCGAGAGACTTATTGTCGCGACCGAGAAGGCATTGTCACGCTGACCGAGCGCAATGGCGATGGCCAAATTATCCGGATTGTTCGTGGCTTGGTCGATGTTTCAGGCGCCGGTTCAGAGACCACAGATTCAAATACGGTCCCCATTCAGAACATTTGGGGCTACGACAGCAATGGACTACTGGAGTGGGAAGCCACAACAGCCTATGTTGCCGGCACAATCACGCCGCCAGCGGCCAACGTCCGAACGGATTACGTTTACAACGCCAATAAGCAGCTGATCAAGGTCCTCAAGCCTTTGGCTCCGAGCCAGTCATTGCGCCCGGAAACTCAGTACGTTTGGGAAGGCGAGCAGTTGGTTTCAACCACCGTGGTTCGAGCAAGCGGCAACGAAACGACGAGCTACGAATATGATGACAACAGTCGATTGGTGGAAACTACATACCCTGACAGTACAACCGAGCAGGTAGGCTACACCTCAAATGGGCTCACCGTTTACCGCAAAAATCGCAGTAACATTGTCGATGCAACGACCTATGACACCGGAAAGCGCGTGGTTGTTCGACAAGGTACGTTGGCTTACGACTCGGATTTGACGAATGCCAATATCAACGGTGCTCCAGCAACGATCTTTGAGCGACTTAGTGATCAAATCAGCAGTACAAGCTTTTTCTATACGCCGGGAGAACGTCAGCCAGATTCGACCATCAAGGATGGAAAGACCACTGAGTATTCCCGCGACTACAAGAATCGTCTGACAGAGACTCTTAGATTCACTGGGCATCGCGGAGGAGTGGAGCAAGCTCAAGTCACTCGCACTGAATACAAATCGAATATGCGTTTCAGTCAAGAGAGTCTATTTGGCACGGTAACTTCAGGAACCTTTACCCCTGCTTACACTCGCAAAACCTATTATGGCTACGCCGCCGATGGCACCACAGTCCGAACAGTCCAGATCGCCAGCACGAGCACGACTTATGCGGACAATACTGCTGTCATGAATGCAAGTCGGCCTTCGGGAACTGCTGCCAATCCATCGATTCTCATTGCCGATGCGATTCGTGATCTTAGTGGAAACATCGTCAGCTTGATCAACCCTCGCGGAACGACTCGGTTGACTGCATTTGATACGTTGGGACGTTCTCTGTCTCAGAAACCCGATTCCGTCAACTTCTCAAATCTGATCAGCACCAGTGAATATGACGTTTGGAGCAATGTGACGGAGGCAACGAACCCTGCAGGTGTGGAAACAACACGTCAGTATGACACGTCTGGGCAGTATCAAATCAGCCAAATTTCTGGCGCCAACTCGTCATCGCTCTCGGCTAAGGCGGAGTTCACCTACGACCGCAGTGGGCGCCGCAAGTCGGTGATTGCCCCTGGAGCAAATGGGTTGCCGGACTCCAATCGCACCACCACCACGTTCTACGATTCGGCTTGCTGTGGTCAAACCGTTGGAACGAGAGACGCCTTAGGTCACGGTCAAATCCGAAGCAGCGATCCAACAGGGCGAGTGGTCCATACCGCTCAGGTTGCTGACTACGACACCCACACCGCACTCTTGAACCCAACGGATTCAAAAACCAACGGTGAAACAACCACTCGTTACCTAGACAACGGCCAGGTTCAATTTCGTACTCTTTGGACTCAAGCTCTTAACGAAAATGTGAATCGCAATCTTCCTCAATTGGCGGGGCTTGGGAAACCAGCATCTTGGGGAGTGACAACCCAATATGTCTATGACGCCGTCGTCGGTGATGGAGTCGGTCTAGAAACCGCAACGGGTGTTGATGTGTTGCGTATATCGACTTCCCAGAATGTAGCCGTCTCGATTGCGGCAGCAATTACCAAGCTGGGAGAAAGTGTTGCCAACGGCGGAGCGGATCTGTTGTTGTCGACTCACAACGGCAATGCAACCCTTGTTATCAGTCCTGACGAGAAGACGATGCAGTGCTCCATTACGGATACTGCAGGTCGAACCGTCATGTCAGCGTTGCTGTCAGGGCCAGCGGCAAGCACACCGAATCAGCTACTCGACTGGAACTGTAATCAGTATGATTTCGTTTACAACCTCAGTGGAGTTGGTGACACCGAACAGGTGAAACAAATCGATGCAGATGGCAATGTGGTCAGCAGGCTCAGCGATGGGTATGGCTGGGGAATTGGTTCTCTGGACCAGGACAGCAACCTGACACAAATCGAATTCAATCCGGGTGGTCAACCGCTTGCCGTGACCAATGCGCTAAATCATGACACGACTTACGTTTATGATACGCTCGGGCGTCAAACCTCAATGACGACACCAGCGGCAACGACAACAAGCACCTACAACGCGGCGACTGGACAGTTGGCTTCGCGAGCGGATGGCAAAAGCGAGTCAACCAGCTTCCAATACGATGCATTGGGTCGCCCGAGTATTGTCACCGACCGTTTGAACAAGCAGTCCAGCCGCACTTACTACCGTACAGGCCAGCTTGCAACGGTTATTGATGCCGAGAGCAAAACAACCTCTTATGACTACGATGTGCTTGGGCGGCGTACTGAGCTGACCATGCATGCCATCGGTGGTGGAACACCTCAGGAAACAACTTACGACTATGATTCAGCGGGCCGAATGGAAACGGCAACTCTTCATTCCGGCGCTAAACGCGAACTGAGTTATGAGTTTTCGGGAGTTTTGGACAAAGTGGACTACTTTGCGCCAAGTAGTAGCACGCCGTCTGGAACCGATGACTTCACCTACGACGCGTTTCTTCGCCGCACGGATTCGAGCAGTGATGACGGTGTGACTCATGCTTACGTTTATACGGATCGTGGACAGCTGGACACCGATACCACAAACTATTCCAGTCAAGACTATGAGGTGAATTACGACTACGATAGCCGAGGTCGTTTGAACAAAATCACTTATCCTTCCGGGCGTGTGGTTGATTATGGCTTCACCAACCGAGGTGAGTTGGACACCGTCGATTGGGACGGAACGGAAATCGAAGATCGAGTCTATGACGCTCTTGGCAGATTGACCAGTGTTGATCGTGCCTATGTTGATGAAACTCGAGTTTATGACAATGCCAATCGGGTTACGTCGATTGCCAATACGAATCTTGGCACTGCTGCCTATACCTATGACACGAACAGCAACAAGTTGGGCGAAACCTGGACCGGCGTTTTGTCAAGTTGGAGTTTTTCAACTGAGGACTCTGGTGCCTCCAGTTATCCAGGTGGATACAACGAAGAAGATTGCTTCGTCCGTTTCGAGCAGTCGGGGCAAAGTAAAG
Source organism: Mariniblastus sp. (assembly GCA_965224765.1). Classification (GTDB taxonomy): domain Bacteria; phylum Planctomycetota; class Planctomycetia; order Pirellulales; family Pirellulaceae; genus CAZDBA01. The sequence goes on along the minus strand of CBDDAC010000002.1, from coordinate 367,429 downwards.
ACTACGACTTGGTTCGCAGTGATATCGGAAACATCACTGATCGAAAACTGAATGGTACAGGCCAATCGCGAAGCTTCAACGAAGTTCATCAACTTACCAACTTGGCAAGTACCGCACAGACCTTTGACACCAACGGCAGTTTGACGACTTCCCACACGGGAATGACGCTCAGTTGGCAAGAGGGCAACGGTCGCCTTGACCAGACCGTTGTTCCGTCCGGAGCTACAGCCGGTATCGAAGGTACCAATGACTATGGCTACGACGCGGACAATAAGCGGCTTTGGAAAAAGATCACTCGCAACAGTTCTGTCGTCGAGCACACCGTCTACATCTACGCCGGCCTGAACTGCATCGCCGAGTATGGCGTAGGAACTGCGGCTTCCTCGCCTGAGCAAGAATATATTTACGGCCAAAGTATCGATTCACTGCTGATGATTGCACACGACAACAATACTGAGCGACTAAATGTCTTGCGAAATCAACAATGGAGTGTTGCAGGACTTGCGAAAGACAGTGACGGCACTGTTGCCGAAACATACAGCTACGATGTTTTTGGAAAACGGACTGTTCTGGCTGCGAATGGTACTACGGTTCGAACTACCAGCAGTTATAACAACCCATTCGGATACACGTCTCGTCGGCACGATGATGAATCTGGCTTAATGTACTATCGGGCAAGATACTACGATCCCGACACAAATGAGTTCGTCTCCCAGGATCCCTTGGGATACGTTGATGGGTATTCGATGTATCGTGGGTATTTTGTGCCAAATGGAAATGATCCCGCAGGAACTGACTTTATTTGGAACGACTTGACCGGCCCACATACACATCAATCCGGAGATATTTCGGTGACTCTTTACATAGACGCTCATCGTACGAAAAATCCACCCGATAGCCTAAATCCAAATAACAAAGCCTTTAGGAACCCATCGACGCTCCCAGCCGGTGCAGCGGGGGTAACCGTCCTTGCCGTAGATTCCAAAGCAGGAAAAGGGTGTGCTGGCGGTTGCGGCACTAGGGTTTGGGCAACCCTTAAGAAACAAATCAGTTATGCAAATTACACAAAGAATCCGGCAACTGGCAAATATGAGCCTAAGGACATTATGAATATCAGAAGGCCACCAGTGTGGGAGACCGACGCTGGATTAGTAAGTATATCTGTCAAGGATTTTTTTGATTTTCCACATAGGGGAAGAGGAGTTTACGGTGAGACTTTCGATAGATCGGAACAAGACTATGCGATTGTTTTGCTTTGCATGTGTAATAAAGACGATTCGAAAGTCTTACAGAATCCGTTGTCCGTTTTTTACTATGGTTTCGAGGCCTATCAAGACGACAAGTCCAACGCCGTTCGTTTAAAATTGGCGTCCGAAATTGATCCATTACCAAGTCCGGATTGGGTTATAATGTTGGGGAGGACGCCGGTTGCAAATTGTCCAAAATAACGCATCAAAGAACTTATGAGAATTGTTTCAACTGGTAGTCTTTTTGTGAATCGATTGTATTTATCTTGTAAAGCATTGTGTGTTCTGGTGTGCATTTTAGCAGTCGTTGTCAACGTGAGTGGAGTTTCCGTTCGGTATTTCGGCAACTCTACTTCCGAGGAGCACCGATTGGTGTATGGTTGGCCGATTGAATTCTTTGCTTGTTCGAAACGGTTTAAGTACAAAGAAGGAAAGATGCTGAATGTTGGCACAGTCGGAATGCCAGCCGAATTCGAAGTGTGTTTTTGGAACAGTGACATGGGGATTTCGAGAATCACAAAGTTTGCATTGGGTGCTTTTGCTTGTAATTTACTTTGGTGGATCAGTGTCGTTTTCTTGATTTCATCAACAGTGCAGGTTAAGGGGAATTGTGACAACAAGAACGTTCGGTTTAGATTTTCGGTTAAAACCATGCTCTGCATTCAACTATTAATTGCCATCGCGGCTTGGAGAGTCATGCGGTTTACCGATTGGTGAGTTGTGAGTTGGTTAGAGCGAAGAACGGGGCCATCTTGAGCTCCAACTGGAGGTGACCCGATTGCCCCTCCTTTGATCTACGGCGTAAACCTCAAACTGAGGTTGTCTACTTACTTCAGCCAGATTTTCACGAAGGAGTTTTTCTCTTCGATCTAGAAGCAGGGCGAGCCGTCGAATTGGTGACAGTACTTACTGGTTGTTTTGAAACTGTGGTCGGCTTCTGATCTGCAACTGAGCTCGGTTCCGATTTCGAAACGGTGTCGATGTTGGCATGAGCGCCTTGGTCCTGCGAAACTGAGCTACGGGTTTTCCCCTGATCGCTGGTCGCTTCAGCTTTTTTGCCGCAACCAACTGCAGCAATCAATCCTGTGACGAGCAGGAGTCCAAGTAATCGTTTCATAAAAATTTCCATTCAAAATAACACATGGTCAACGAGACTTCGGTGCCTTCCATTAGTAGCGTTTTTGAAACCGCCATCACGCCAAAAAAAAAAATCAACACATTAATGGGTGGCCATTTCAGCTCGCCGGAGAACTTCTGAGACAGGATAAACATGATTTGCATGATAAAGACACCCTCCCATCTTGTTCATCATGTAAATCCTGTCGGACGAGGACGGGGAACGGCCATTGTTTGAAGAGCCTCCGTAGTTGATGGAGGCTCCTTTTAGTTTGAGTGGATGTTTATCATCGAGGTTTTGGCTGGTTTGATTGACCAAAACCCATTTACTTTTCAAGTGGCAAAATGCAAATATTGGGTGTCCCCATTTTCGATGTTCCCGTTTTCGATGTTCTGAAACGAAGCCGACCGCAGATCTAACGTCCTCTGTAGCCATGTCCCTCGAAGCAAGCAGCGCCCAACGTGTTTACCTGCGGCTCTAGGAGTACTTTTGAGACAGGATAAACATGATTTGCATGATAAAGACATCCTCCCATCTTGTTCATCATGTAAATCCTGTCGAGAAAGAGGATGGGGACAGCCATCGTTTGAAAAGGCCTCCGTCGTTGATGGAGTCTCCTTCAAATTCAAGTGGATGTTTATCATCGAGGTTTTGGCAGGTTTGATTGACCAAAACCCATTTACCATTCAAGTGGCAAAATGCCTATTGGGTGTTCCCGTTTTCTTCGTTTTCTGTTTTCTTCGTTTTTTGTTTTGGAATTTGGCAACACAAAGCGAAACTTCGGCGCCTCGCATTGGAATCGGTTTTTAACACCTTGCCACTTCGCCGACTAACATTCTTATTGATAGCGATCAAGCACTACAAGTTTCAACGTAGCGGTCGTGCTGGGTATCGGCGCACCCAATCATTTGCGAAAATCACTCGACTTGAGATTGATTTCGCGACTCCCTTGAACACCCCGACTGAGAAAGAAACATGAAAATTGGAATGACGGGAGGTACCGGATTCGTCGGTCGAGAGTTGATCGACTTGATGGGCGACCAACACGATTTGCGATGCATCACACGTACTCTGGCAACCGGCAAAAGCATTTCTGATCAGGTTGAATGGATTGCTGGCGATTTGGGAACTGACGATTGGCTTGCTGAGTTCGTCAATGACTGCGATGCCGTTGTTCATTCAGGGCTTTGGCGGTCGACGGCCTCATTTCAAGAGGAAGAACCAGATCTGGTGGAGTACTTGCGCATTAATTTTCTCGGCACGATCAAACTGATCGAAGCTGCATTCCAAGCCGGAGTAAAGCGATTTGTCTTTGTATCGACCTGTGCAGTGCATCAAAAAATCCTGAATGATCGACCTTTGGATGAAACTCATCCGCTATGGGCTGCCAACCACTACGGTGCCCACAAAGCCGCCTTGGAAAAGTTCGTTCACAGTTTCGGTTTTGGACAAGGATTCGAAATCTGTGCAATTCGCCCGACAGGTATTTACGGCATTGCCAGTCCCTCGAATTCCTCGAAATGGTATGAATTGATTCGAAATGTTGTTCAGAACCACGACGTTACAACAGCTGGCGGTGGAAAGGAGGTTCATGTCCATGATGTTGCAAAGGCCATTGAATTGCTGCTAACCACTGATTCCGACATCACCGGCCAGTCTTTCACCTGCTACGATCGCTACATATCCGAGTTCGACGTCGCCACCTTGGCCAAATCACTTTGCGGCTCAAGTAGTAACATCACAGGTAACTCAAAAATTCCCCAACACGAAATCGTCACGACCAAGATTCGCGACCTGGGAATGAACTTCGGCGGCGCCGAACGTTTACAGGAAACCATCAAGCAGATTATTGAAGAGGTGATGAAGAAAAAGGAAACGATTACCAATCAAATTCAATAGCTCCGTTTCAAGCATGGCAAGATAACGCAGCAATCGCTTGCCGACCTGGTTGGGATCACTCGCCAAACGGTCATTGCCCTTGAAAAGGGAAAGTACTATCCATCGCTCGAACTGGCATTCCTTATCGCCTTTGCCTTTGGGGTCAACTTGGAGGAGGTTTTTCAGTTTGACGCCAAAACCAAAAAGTGACCTCTTGCCGCTCCCATGTCGTTGTATTTGACGCAGTATCAATCGTTGCACGTCACTCGCCCAATCTCAATCTCGCGATACAATAGTCGACTTTCCTTTTCGTGTCCGGCACATCAACGAGAAAATCAATGGCCCATCCTTTCGAAGTTCAACTTCATCAGCGTAGCAACACAAAATGCGAACTTTGCGAATCCACGACTGGGCTTTCCGTTTTTGAAGTGCCTCCAGCGCCAGTCGAACCCGACGAAAACAAATGCGTGCTGACTTGCGAAACCTGCCGACAGCAAATCGAAGGCGTCTCCGAACTGGATGACAACCATTGGCGATGCTTGCAGGCGTCGGCTTGGAGTCAAATTCCTGCCGTTCAGGTCGTTGCCTGGAGAGTCCTGAAACGAATGCAGTCACAAGGTTGGGCTCAAGAACTATTTGAGCAAATCTACCTGGACGAGTCGCTAATGGAGTGGGCGCAGGATGATCCATTTGACGACGAACCGACGGTCGACAGCAATGGCACTCGGCTGATTGATGGGGACTCAGTGCAAATCATCAAAGATCTGAATGTCAAAGGTACAGACTTCGTTGCCAAACGAGGCACGATCGTGAAGAACATCCGACTGACTAGTGACTCGGGGCATATCGAGGGCCGCGTAAACAAAACAGCAATTGTCTTGAAAACGGAGTTCCTGAAACGCGCTAATTGATGAACCTCAGGACACTAATGATTCATCCAGATTTGAATTGACGGGCAACAAGGCGAAGAAAACTGGTGTATCTGATGTTCTTGGCCCGCCAATCGAAGCCGGGCGAGGTCCTAGACTGTTGGCAAAACACCACATGCCCACGCAAGCGAGGAGCATGGCACCCGTCGTCGAGGTTTTTGCCTTTTACGGGAGGTTGAGGCTCCTGCCGAAACAATTCTTGCTTCTCTCAAACGTGGAACTTGGGGTTAATGCTTCATCCAGATTTGAATTTAGGGCTGAGGTTTTGTTTCAACTTGGAAAACATTTAGCGAAACGAATTGCTAACCCTGAAATTAAAAATTGCCAAAGCGCTAGGGCGATTCATCGACGTTGATTCGAGAAATCACAAATGACGCTTTGGGACGGGCGGCGTCTGAGAACAGCCAAGGCTTGGCCGTCACGCAAAATCGGGATTTTTGATCGTCTGTCAAATTAAAGATCGACTCGATCTGTTGTTGGATTCCACTGGCGATCACCATGGCCTTCTTCAACCCAATTTGGCTGGGGATATTGGCCCAAACCACAATCTCCAGGCGAAAGTCTTCGCGGCCCAATCTCATAATCGCCTCTGACGCGATTTGAATGGCATCCTTTTGAAGTGGTGGCTGCAGTTGCCCGTCCTGAGGTCTGCGGAATTTTTCAAACGAATCAAAAACGATTTGACTGCGCGTGGGCGGTAGCTCATTGACGTCAAAGTCTTTGTTGACGTTACTGAGAAACCTTTTGAAGCCTTCCATTTGGCGATCAATGATTCGATGATCATCGGGATCCTGATCGGGTCCATCGCGCTGACCGGGATCTCGGTTCTCTTCTGGACTTTGAACCGCGTAAACCGGCGAAGGTGATTTTTTCTGAATCACCTGCTTGGATCGATTTCCCATCGCACCGCCAGGGAGACCAATCGAAGACATTGCGTTCACAAACGAACCGGTACCTGAGTACATATTGCTTCCGGTTTGTTCTTTCGCAAAAGAATTAAGAACGATAAAAAATGCCAGCAAAGCGGTCATGGTATCGCCGAACGAAACCAGGTACGCCTTACTTGGCTTTTCGGGTGGCCCCTTGGGCTTTCTCGCCATTATCTCGCCCTACTTCGGTTGGTGTTTGCGGTGAACCGTTCGATCACAAAGCGAACACTGTTTGGATCGAGCTGTTTTGGGCGAACCAATGACATGCCGACCTGTCCGGGTCGGGTCATCTCTGTATGGAACAGGAAATGCAAAAGATTGGCAATCTTCTCGGCCTTCTGATCGTCGGAAAATTGAATCGCCGCCCGGAATGGCAATTCTTGAAGTTGTCCCGAAAGCATTTCGCAAATCAATCGACCTTGGTCGGTCAGGCGATCCTCAGAATCAAAAATTGTCGAAAAAGGCACATCGAAACTATGTGAGGTCAGTTCGTTCTGCTTCTGTTCATCCTGATTCAAGCTCCTCAATCCTTCGCCCCAGGTTTCCTTTGCTGCGTCCCGGGTGATTGGCGGCATCTCGGCACCTCGCAATACGATTCGAGAAGCGGGAACACGCAATCGATTGACAAACGAATCCTTGTCGATGTCCGTCATTTTTCCACCGGCAGAACCCGTTGCTGAACCCTTGGAAAATACAGTGGAAATCGATTTTTCAAAACGCTCTGGTTCTGTAGTCGCAAAAGTCAAAAGCAGGATAAAGAACGTCATCAACAGAGTAATAACATCACTGTAGGTCATAAACCATGCAGGGATGTCATCTTTGGGCTCTGGTGGTTTCTTTGGTCTTGCCATCTAACTTTCGATTCCTTGAGGACGAAGGAACTTCATCGCCCCAGCGGTTTCTGAATGTTGTAAGTGGATCGATAGTTGGGGGAGGCATTTTCGCGTAAAAACCCTCAGGCCAACGCCTACGCTTCCTGCTCTTGGACTAATTTACGCGATTTCGGTGAAAGGTAGGCAACCAAATTGTCTTCAACAGCACGAGGGGTGAGCCCCTGTGCCAAGGAAGTGATTCCCGTAATCATCAGCTCGCGGCAAGCAATTTCGTCTTGGGATCGAGTCTCTAGTTTTCCCGAAAGTGGAATACATGCCACGTTGGCGATGATCGCACCGTAGAGTGTGGTAAGAAGGGCAACCGCCATACCACCACCAATCTTGCTGGGATCATCCAGAGACTGAAGCATCTGTACCAGCCCCACCAAAGTTCCAATCATTCCAAAGGCCGGAGCGGCAGCACCTGTAGATTCAACAATCTTCTTTCCAGTCATGTGCCGGTTCTCGATTGCTGAAAGCTCAATTTCCAAAACGTTTCGAATCTGTTGCTCTTCAGCACCGCTGATCACACTTTCAAGTCCGCGTTTCATAAAATCGTCGTCGATAGTCTCCAACTCCTTTTCCAAAGCCAGCATTCCGTCCTTACGAACGACGACGGCAAGGTTCTTGAACTGGGTTATTACTTCTTTGGTTTCTGGAAGTTTGACCAAGAAACACTTTTTGATAACTGAGAGTGAGCTCAAACAGACCTTGAGAGGAAAGTTGATAAATAGCGCGGCAATCGAACCGCCCACCGTAATCATTAACGAAGGCATATCGATAAATGCGTTGATTCCACTTCCACCACCCATTGCGATCGAAGTAAAAATCAAACCGAAGCCGGCAATTAATCCGAAGACTGTTGCGATATCCATGATTGTCTTTCGTCACCAATCCAGGTTTACAGAAAATAGAACTCTCTACTCATCATCGCCCGAAGCGATTGCCAACTAGCATGAATGCAAGCATTTTAGGACTGTCCCAAACGCAATAGACGTAGTTGAATTATTGATGAGCGCAACGCCCCCTCGACAATTTGGAATTATCTCTTTGGATTCGCGTTCAGGAATCTAAAGGACCTTCGATGCGAAAATGGGGTTCCAAGCATCAAGTTGCTGGCATTTCCTGGCTTTCTCCATTTATTCGTGCGCACTAGGCACAAAGGCCACTCTGCGGTATGCCGCAAACTCCAAGCAATCATTACAGGGGTAAACCCGACCCAACCGATCCAAACAGTATGACCGGTATAGTTCAACATTTCCGAAGCCTTGCAGAAGCGATTCAGTACGCCGAGCAAAACCATCGAACGTCAGGGCAAAACCTGGCGAATCTCAATACGCCAGGGTATCGGGCACTTGAAATTCCCTTTGATCAATTGCTTTCCAGAATCAACGGCGAATCGGCGTCCGGAGAAGAATACGCGATTCACGAAACCGAGGGCCTTGAGGTCCGAAGTGATGGAAACAACATTGATTTGGACCGAGAGCTGGCAATGCTCAAAAAGAATGCATTGGCCTACCAAACATTGACGCAGCTTTTGGGCTCAAAAATGGGAATCCTCAAACAAGCAATCAACGGTTGATTAATCCAATATTTCCAGGAGAACGCAATGTTCAGAAACCTGTTTTCCGCGGCAGACATTAGCGCTTCAGGCATGTCGGCAGAACGCATGCGCATGGAAACGGTCGCCAACAATATAGCGAACGCGAATTCAACTCGTTCAGCAGACGGCACCCCATACCGTCGCCAACAACTCGTATTTTCTGAAGCGCTTGGCTCGGCTTCGTCAAGCACTACAGGGCTAATGGGTGTTGAGGTCGTTGGCAAAGAAGCCGATCAGGCGCCCTTTCCTGAAATTTATGCGCCAGGGCATCCCGATGCCAATCAAGAAGGTTACTTGAAGACATCCAATGTCAAACTTCCCAATGAAATGGTGGATTTGATTATTGCCAGTCGGTCCTATGAAGCCAACCTGAAGGCACTATCCTCGTTCAAGGAAATGGTTGAACAAACCTTATCTCTGCTGAGAATTCCCCGATGATACCGGTCCCCCCCGCGTCTTCACTCTCTGCTATAGGAAAAATTGCCAACGCACCCGGTGCGCTCAAACCTGACACCTCATCGGGCCCCGAAGGGTTTTCGAACCTGCTCGAAAACTTTGTCAAATCAACGAATGAATCTCAAGTCACATCCGATCAATCCATTCAAGATCTGGTCACAGGAAAAACAGACAACGTCCAACAAGTCGTCATGGCCGTCGCGAATGCCGAAATGTCATTCCAATTGTTCATGGAGATTCGAAATAAACTTGTCGATTCCTACAACGAATTGATGAGGATGCAATTCTAATGCTTAGCCCTCGTCACCAAACTCAAATCAGTCATCACCCCATCGTACCGAATCGTCCATGCAAACTCTGAAATCATTTTTGAATCAGGCGATGCTGATCTGGACCGAGTCCACCGGCGCAGGTCGTATCGGGATTGCGCTGTTACTCGCCATTTGCGTTGGCGGTATCATTGGAATCGGTGTTTGGTCATCACAACCAAACTATGTCATTCTGGCCAATGACCTCGCCCCTGACCAAGCATCCAAAATGATCGATGCCCTGGATTCCGCCAACATCAAGTATCAGATCAAAGGATCGGGCTCGATGCTTCTAGTCGACCGGCAAAACTGGTCACGTGCAAAAATTGAGGCGGGAAAGCTTGGCATCGAACACGCCGACGAAAACATGGAAACGGCATCCCCCTGGATGGATCCGAACAGCCAGCAAGAGATTTTTCGGCGCAATCTGCAGAAGCAAATTGAAAATACGATTACCCGATTCAAAACTGTCGAATCGGCCACGGTCATTCTAAGCATCCCCAAGAAGCAAGCTTTCATTCGCCAAGCAGATTCTCCATCTGCCTCGGTCCAAATCGAAGTGGCAGCGAAAGCCAAGTTCGGAGAAGCAAATGCATCCTCGATTGCCTCCCTGGTTGCAAGCTCGGTAAATGGACTCACCGTCGATCAAGTATCAATCACCGACACGCTCGGCAACGAATACACCACAGACGAAACCCTGGGACAGCTTAGCAAACAAGAAGAGTTCCGGATCATGAGAGAACGTGAACTTTCCCAAAAAGCGGAATACATCCTTTCAAAATTTCTTGGTTTAGGAAATGCATCGGTTGCTGTTACCACCGACTACACGTTTGCTTTTGGCACCACGGAAACTCTTGAAATTGATCCAGATCAGAAAGTCCTCACCAGTGAAGAAATCGAAACAAAAAAAACTCGCGGCCCCAACATGGTTGCCGGGGGAGTGACGGCTGCGACTGACGGCGGCGAACCGGCAGGTTCATCTCGCACCGAAAAAAACATCATGGAACAAGAAAATCTCAAGAACAAATACGACGTCTCCAAAACGTCGCGTGTCGAAACCAACCAGACTCCGGTCTTGAACATGATGACCGTCTCCGTTTTGGTCAACCAAACAACAATCCAGGACGAGAATCAGGCTATCCCTGCTGACATCAAAGCCCAGATTGAAGGGATCGTCAGCAAAGCAGTTGGCTTGCGAGACGCCAAAGATGAAATCTCCGTCGAGTTCTTTGCGTTTATCGACACCCTACCAACAGAAGAAGAGCCCGCGGCCGCGATCCCCTGGGATCAGATCAACCAGATTCTAAGAAATGTCTCACTAGGCATCGCCGCCTTGGTCGCACTTTTTATCGGATTGAAAGTTCTAAAAAGCTTCCGTCCCAATCAAGTTGAGTCGGAGCCGGCTCTCGACCAGACCTCGCAAATCAACCAATTGAGTGACATGGTAAAAGACAATCCGGAGATCTTCTCCAAGATCATCGCGACCTGGTCAAACCTGGACTCCAAATCTGACAACGATTCCTCCGCTTCCAAAGCTGCATAGACTAGATGGCCATCGAACAAAAAATACTGAAGCTCACGACCGAAGAGCGCCTGGCATTGCTGCTATCCATCCTCGGACCAGATGCTGCAAAAGCCGCACTAAAAAGCATCAATCCGACGCGGGCCAAATTCGTCTCCAAGTTGCTCGAAGATTTCAAGCTTGATCCGCCTAGTAGCGAAGAGATTGAGTACATCGTCAACGACTTCAACAAGTACTTCTCATTCGCGGTCAGCACACTCGGCCCTCAAATCGAGCAAGCAACCAAATCGGCAATCAAGAAAGACAAGAAAAACGCCAAAACTGACGAACCCTCTGAAGAGGATTTGGAACACGGGCCCAAGATTACTCTCTACGATCCAATCGAAGAAACGGGAGACATTGCTCACGATCTCAATCAACTCAATGCCTTTCAAATTGCAACGGCACTCAAACAAGACCACCCCAAGACCATCGCCTTGGTCCTGCGGAACCTTACCACCAGCTTGAGTGCGAAAGTCATTCAGGGACTGCCCGAGGAATCCCGCAACGCCGTCGTCATCGTATTGAGCCAACCTTCAACGGTCCCCCAACTTATTTGCGATAAGGTACTAAAGACTACGTTCGCCAAAGCGAATACCGTTCGATCCAAACGAGAGGAAACTGACGAAGCGGAGGCGTTGGCTCAGTTGATGCGATCGCTTCCCAAGGAAATCAGAAACGAGTTGATCGAAAAACTGACCGAGGAAAACAGCGAACTCGTCCAGGAGATCCGCTCCAAACTTTATGTTTTTGACGATCTCAGCAGACTCGATGACCGGGACATTCAGAAAGTCCTTGGCGAAACAGAAACTGACATTTTGATTGTTGCGTTGCAACAAGCCGATCCGAAACTCACCGCCAGTCTTCTGGGGAATCTGTCTAAAAGAGCTCGGCAAACGATCGAAGAAGAAATGCAATACAAAACGGGTGTTTCCGAAGCTGAGATCCAAGAATCACGTGGAAAACTCGTCGAAGTTGTTGGCAGGTTAGACGAAGCTGGCGAGATCACATTGAGTTAATCATGATAGAACAAACGATACAACTTAGCCGGCCTTTGCAACAAGCGACTCTCGGTAATATTGACCAGCTGGATCAGATTCTCCAGGATGCCGAAACAAGACAAAACGATGCTCGTCTCAAGCAAACCGGCAATGCCACCGAATTGCTTTCTCGCATTGCTGAAAAGCTTGCGAATGTCAAACTGAAGACCGACCCAGTCGCCCAGGAGCTTGGCTCACTTGCGATCGCGCTGGCGAAAATGATGATTGAAAAACTGGTTGGCAGTTCGGATGAACTTCAAGCAAAACGACTTTCTCTGGTACTACTGGAAGCGCTTTCTCGCCCAGAACCCGCGATTGGTGTCTACGTTCACCCCACGAACCTGGCAGCCACAAAAACCCAACTACAAAGCAACAATGAATTGCGCGAACTTCAATTACTTGCCGACGAATCCTTAACACCTGGCGAATGCCGCGTTGATTTCGACACCCATTCTCTGGTTTCTTCGCTCGAGCAACAACTTGACGAGATCGAGGCGCGACTTTTGGAGTTGATTGACAATGATTAAATCCCCACTTCAAAACACGGTTCATAGTGAAACCTGTATTTCGGGCACCACGTCCTTGCGTTCGCTGGGAAAACTGGACCGGGTCCAGGGCGCCATCACCGCATCGCTTTCAGCCAGCCTTGGAGAGCTCGTTGAGATTCAACAGCCTGGTGGCCAAAATGTTCTAGCGGAAGTGATTGGATTTTCAGACGACTCTGTACAACTCATGCCATTTGCTTCGACGACTTCGATGAAACGAGGCGATACCGTCTTGTCGTTGGGCCGAGAGATGAGAATTCCCGTTGGATTCGGAATGCTGGGGCGCGTTGTGAACGCGATCGGAGAACCAATTGACGGTCTTGGGAAATTGAACCATTCCAGTTTTTGCAAAGTGAAAACAACCCCACCCAATCCACTCAAAAGAAAACCGATCAATGAAGTTTTCGTGACGGGTCAACGAGCCATCGATGGGATGTTGACCATCGGAAAAGGACAACGAGTCGGCTTATTTGCCGGAAGTGGTGTCGGCAAGAGCACCCTGCTTGGACAAGTTGCCCGCCATGCCAATGCTGACCTCAATATTGTCGCTCTGATTGGCGAGCGGGGCAGGGAGGTGCTTCCATTTATCCAGGATTCACTCGGCCCCGACGGCCTAGCCAAATCTATCGTGTTGGTTTCAACCGCCAATGAAAGCCCACTGGCCAGAGTTCGTGCTGCGGAGTCGGCGGTCTCAATGGCCAACTGGTTTCGAGCACGAGGCAAAAATGTTTTCCTGATGCTTGACAGCTTGACCCGTTTTGCCATGGCACAACGAGATCTTGGGTTGATGCTTGGCGAACCGCCAACCAGTCGCGGCTACACACCTTCAGTGTTTCAAAAACTCGCAGTCTTGCTGGAACAACTGGGGAGTTCTGATCATGGATCCATCACCGGTTTACTCACAATTCTTGTGGACGGTGATGACATGAATGACCCCATTGCGGATTCTGCTCGATCAATTCTTGACGGTCATATCATTCTGGATCGAGATTTGGCCAACGCAGGACATTTCCCTGCAATCAACATCCTGCAGAGTGCAAGCCGACTGTTTCATGAACTCGCTGATTCCGATCAGCTTTCGGCAGCAGTCCAAGCACGAAAATTACTCGCCAAGTATCAAGATGTGATCGATCTCGTTCAGGTGGGTGCCTACACGCCCGGCATCTCCCCCCAAACCGATCTGGCAATCGAAATGTACCCAGAAATCTGCAAATTTTTAACGCAGCAACTCGGGGTTCCGGCCAACATTCAAGACACAAAAAACTGGCTCACTCAATTGGCCAGCCGCACTCCGGGATCGGCCTCAGCGGCACCCCAAAACGCCAACGGATAACGCTGAATTGCAAGAAGACAAGGTCATCCCATGGCAGAAGCAAAAACAATACGACGACTACAAAAAGTACTCGACTTTTACAACAAGCAACTCGATCTCTTGAAGCTTCAACTGGCCTCACAGATTTCAGTTGTAAAAAAACACCAACAGGAGATTATCCAACTCAACGATAGCATCACAAATTCGCATCATCAGCTCTCCCATTCGCCTATCAACCTTGCTCAGCTTCAAATGGGCTACCAATTCCAATCCTACACGGCATTGAGAATTACGGAACGAGAGAACAAGCTGGCCGAAGCGAATGAAGATTTGAATCGAAAGAGGGCCGCGTTGAGATCGCAAATCTCGAAAATTGAATCCATGGAAAAACTCATCGAACGCAAAGCTTCGGCAATTGCCTACGAGAGGGTTAAACGCGAGCAAATTCTCGCGGACGAACGTTACTTGAACTCAAAACACTAGTGGAATAAAAGATGAAATCGCTCATTACGACACTCGTGATCGGTGCCCTGTTCTTTGGCGTTTCAGCCAGCGTCTCATGGCTTTTCCTTTTCACACCAGCGGATAGCCCCACCGATGAAGTTGCGGAAGTGTTGGAAGGCGACGAACACGACTTCCCACCCAAAATTGATGAATCGGATCAGGTTGACGAAATGCCGGTGTCACTGCGACCTGAGATGCCCATTTCCACAGAGGCACTGACCGAACTCGCTCAATCCATCATGAAAAAACAAAAATTCATTTTTGACGCAGAACAGCGGCTCAAGAAAGAAGAAAAACGCCTTGGCCTGCTATTTGAAGACCTGCGAAGAGAACGCGACGAGCTCATGGCTTTCAGCCAAAGGATCGACGACAAAATCATTCAAGCTCGTGAGGCAACCAAACTGCTTCAAATGGAAACCCAATCACTGGAAGCGCAATCCAACACGCTTTCGAAATTGGAAAGGAAAATGGGAAAAACGACATTCGATGTGGAAGACGACGAACTCGATCGTCGCGTCAAAGTTGTCAAAAACTGGTTCAAGAACCTCGAACCCGAGCAAGCAGCCACCTACCTCAAAGAATTTGCCAACCGCGGCGACATCGACTTTGCGGCCAAGCTATTGGACAGCCTGGAAGATCGCAACATCGCCAAAGTCCTGGCGGCTTTCAATGATGCTCCACTGGTTGCTCAAATTGTCGATTCTGTAACAAAAAACAAAAACCCCGGTAGCCAGGAACCGCGAATCATGCGCTAGTCTTGCAACAAACTATCGAAATCGATAGCATCCTCCCCCAAGCAAAGGTTCACGGATGAACCCACTGCAATGAAAAGGAATTCAAAATGGAAATGGCTGACGCAATTACGATCGGTCGCAACCTGATGCTAACCTCGCTGTTGCTCGTCGCTCCAGTGGTGATCGTCAGTCTGGTCGTTGGCTTGTTCATCAGTGTTCTTCAAACCGTCACCAGCGTTCAAGAACAAACGCTTACCTTCGCGCCCCGAATTGTGGCTGTGGTCGGAATCGTGATTCTGTTGACACCGTGGTATCTGAGCACGTTGAAGAATTACACAACTCAAATGTTCGAATACATGAATCAGATGTTGCTATGAGCTTTGAACAACAGCTATTCACCTTCATTCTGATCCTATCACGCGTCTCGGCATTTGTGGGATTTCTGCCCCTGTTTGCGCGCAAACAACTTCCTCGGCTAGTAAAAGCTGGGTTGGCGATGGCTCTGACACTGTTTTGGTTTGGGAGCCTCCCTCCCGAGGCCTACGATACGGTGCAGATCAACACCGTCACGGCATTCTTGTTCATCGCCAAGGAAATCGGCATTGGGTTCGTCCTCTCTGTCCTGGTCGGATTCATGTTTGTACCTGCTCGGATCGCCGGTGCGTACGTTGGTCAGGAAGTTGGGCTTTCTCTGGCAGCAGTTTCCAGTCCAGGTACTTTGGATTCCTCAACTCTGGTCACGACGATCTTTGAGACATTTGCCGTCTTGCTGTTTTTCGGGCTGAACCTTCATCACTTTGTGATTACCTTCCTACACTGTTCCTTGACGAAGCTACACGGCAAAATCAGTCTGACAGATCTCCCAACGGAACTGATGGTGCAAATTACAAGTTCGCTTTCCGAATTTGGCTGCATGATTGCGGGGCCAGCTGGAATCTGTCTTTTTATTCTGACCGTAGGCCTCGCATTGCTGAACCGTGCCGCCCCCACATTGAACCTGTTTTCGGTCGGTATGTCGCTACGGGGAGGAATCGGAATCATTTGCCTGGTCTTGTTCTTTCCGATCATTTTGAACTCCATCAATTTGTACTTTCAGCTCCACCGGAATCAGTTGGAAAAATTCGCTCAGTACTTTGAGTAACCACATTGAGTTAAAGCATGTCGGAACGAACAGGCCAACCCACCGAAGAACCCACGCAACGAAGGTGGGAAAAGTCATTTGAAGATGGTCAACTGGCCTTCAGTTCGGAGTTGATCGGCGGCTTAGTCGTCCTCTCGGGTATTCTTTTCTTCATGCTGTCGGGCAAATGGTTCTTTGGCCAATTGATTGAAAGCCTGCAAGAGACGCTCACCTACTTTGATCCAATGATTGAGTATCCCAATTCTCTGGTAAACTCAATTCATCGCCAGACCATGAAAGTGGGCGTCGCCTGCCTGGGTCTGATGTTGCCAACTGCATTTCTGGCCATCGTCGCAGGAACACTTCAAACTCGCTTCAACATTTCCACCAAGGCATTGGATTTCAAGTGGAACAAGATGTCTCCTATGAGCGGGCTGAAACGCCTCTTCTCGACTCGATCACTCAATCGCGGAGCGATTTCCAGCCTGAAGGCGATCGCCATTGTCGCGGCAGCCTATATCATCACCAGCTCGGAAATCGAATCCATCGCTGGTGCCGGCCTGACGAGTTACGGGGAAATGCTCTCAATTGGTAGTCGGATCATTCTGCAAATTTCACTTGTCGCCGCAATTCTCATGGTAATTGTAGGCGGCGCAGACCTTGCCTTTCAGATCTGGAAACAACGTCAGGACTTGTTGATGACAAAACAGGAAGTCAGGGACGAACAGAAAGACGTCGAGGGTGATCCACAAATCAAAGCGAGGATCAGAAAGCTGCAAAATGAGATGTCCAAACAAAGAATTGCGAAGGACGTCCCCAAGGCCTCGGTTGTCATCACGAACCCAACTCACTTTGCCGTAGCGTTACAGTACGCCCCGAACCAATCCAAGGCTCCGATCGTGATCGCCAAGGGTGCAGATCACCTAGCAAAGCAGATTATCAAGGTGGCCAAAGCGAACGGCGTTGCCGTCATCGAACGCAAACCCGTCGCCCGTTTCCTATACGCCAACGTAAAAGTGGGACGGGAGATTCCCTTCGAACTGTACCAGGCGGTCGCCGAAATCCTCAACTACATTCGTAAAATGAATCGCGCTGCCTGAGGCAACTTACGTTGAGGCGATCAGCGATCAACCAGCAGACTTGCGATTTTGAGATCCATTCAGAATAGAGTACTTCCGTAGCAAACGACGCTGTTCTGCAATGATATCCTCCATGGTTATCCCTTCGACTTTCCAGATCACCAGGCGATCATCATCGTACAGGGGGCCAATACGGCCTGAAAAATCCAGGGCTTGTGTATCACTCCATTCAATGGTTCCTTCACATTCGCCGGAAACATTCTTCACAGAAACCGCACTCAGCAACATACTAAACTCTGCGACCTCAATCACCTGATACTCCCGTCCACCAATCGTTGCTTTCAACGTAGCGCTCGAGGGAAAACGCAATCGAAAAACTCGACGACGATTGGTCTCAACCGTCGGCGACTGTTCCTCGCCCTCTTCGTTGGGGCCATTGCTAACACGATACATTTGAAAATCTCCATTTCAATTTGACGACGACATTCCAGGGACCATTTATCCTGGCCCCTGATACGGTTTCCGTCAGATCTGAAATACTCAAACCTCAATACAATTTGGACTCGATCTGCCTCAAGTCGCATCTGCCAACAACGTTCCGGACCTGGATTTGTTTTCACGTTGTGAACGTCCACCTGGCCGCTACCCTAAAATGAAACGTATTCTAGAAGATGTTATTTAGTTCCTGAAGGATTTCAGTTGCGACCGTAATGGATCTTGCATTTGCCGAGAATCCACGTTGGGCAACAATCAATTGAGTAAACTCCAGTGCGACATCAACATTGGAGGTTTCCAATTGCCCGCCTCGTATCTGCCCACGACCATCGGCTTGTCCTGTGCCAATACTGGGCTGGCCACTGTTGGCCGATTGGATGAAGTTGTTTCCTCCAATGCTCTCCAAGCCTTGATTGTTGGAAAACCGGGCAATAGCTATTTGTGCGACATCCAATCGACGACCATTCGTTGCGACGCCCGTCAGCGTACCGTCAGCAGCGATATTCATGGACACAATATCGCCGGGCGGAAAACCATCCTGATCGAATGTTGCGGTGTAGTTGGTGGCAAGATGAGTTAAACTACTCAGATCGACTTGAATCTCCTGCGGTGTCGTCAGTGAGGCAACCGTAATTTCGATGTTGGCGTCCCCGGCACCGGTTCCGTTGACCGTTTGGAACGAACCATCCTCGTTAAAAAGGATTTGTGTAACCGAACCATCGGTAACTTGAAGAGACCCATTGGCTGGAGTAAAAGTTGCGTCCCAGCGATTGTGATCGATCTTTTCCATTGTTACATGGATGGGATGTGGCTGCCCACGTGAATCAAAAACTTGGATGGTCGAGTCAACCGTGTCCGCTGCCTTCCCGTCCGTCTCAATGACGAAAATGCTTTGATCGAAATCGAATCCGCCTGTGTTGGTTGTCCCATCGGACAAATTCAGGCTGAGAAGTGCATCACCTGGCTGGTTGGCGGTCAGGAGCAAGTTCCCATCGGTACCAATGGTCAATTGACCGCCCGTCAGATTCGCATTGATAGCCGCCGTCAGATCGCCAATTGTCGTTGTACCATCCACGGGAACACTAACAATAAAAGATGAACCATCGACGTCCGTACCCACCACTTCAATCGAATCACCAGCCTGATAATCCGTGGTACTGAGATCAAGATCGTTCAGCAGAGTCCCCGCCGTAGCGGGACTCCCAGCCGCTTCCCAAGCTGCCGAGGTCGCCAGAATTTCTGCCAGCGGAGGTGTTGCAGACGCAGGTAGATTTCCAAGAAAGCTGGACGTGGTTGTCGCGTTTCCAGGAACACTTGCTCCCAATGGCACATTGATTCGATTGTCACCCGACGCTTGAAATCCGAGCACGCCGCTAAGCGATTCGCCAATGACACCCGTTCGCTGTACGTAGGCGCCTGTCGAAGGATCCACAAGAAAACCGTTGCTGTCCATCGAAAATGAACCATCACGTGTAAACTGCTGCTGACCGCCGTCGGTGACGAAAAACCCATCGCCCTCAATCGCAAAATCGAAGGCTGCCCCGGTGTTGGAGAATACACCCTGAGAAAAATCTTGCGAAATTTGAGCGACCTGAACACCGTTTCCAATCTGCTTGGGGTTAATTCCCCCTTGTTGGCCACTTGGACCAAGCCCTGGACTTTGGTTGGTATAGATCAGGTCGGAAAATAGTACATGCTGCGATTTGTAACCTGTCGTATTCAAGTTGGCGATATTATTCGCGACGACATCAAGTTTTCTTTGATGCGCTAACAATCCGGTTGCACCAGTCAAAAGAGTTTGGGCCATAGAGTCCTCTGCCTGTCGAAGAACTGGGGAAATTTTCTAGTTGTATTAATAAATCGATTCGGGATCGCGTTAAGCTTTCACACCGGAAACCAAATCAATCCCGACTCGCTCACCATTGATCAGCAAGTTGATTGGACCTTGATCCGTCAGCAACTCCTCAACGAGCCCGGATTTCTTCTCACCGGTTTCTGGGTCGATGAACTCGGCATGTTTCCCTACTAGGTTGATGCCCTGACTCAACTGCTCCACCCTCAATACGTCTTTGAACGTTGTGTTGAGTGACTCCATCTCTTCGAGCATGGAGAACTGAGACAACTGCTGAATAAAGTTTTCCTGATTGACGGGTTCAATTGGATCTTGATTTTTGAGTTGAATGGTCAACAACGTTAGAAAGTCCGTTGTTGCAACATCGGAAGTAATACCTGGCATCCTTGCCACCCTTTTTACAGTTGAATGAATTCCACGACCGCCGCATTTTCCTGATTAGGAAATGCGCCCGATCAAATCGCTAAACGACGATATCAACCATCGTCGTACTTGAGTTTGGTATTGGCAATTTCGGCACCGAAACCTCGGCTCGATCGCCATCGCTGCTTCCTTTCGAGAATGGATTGTTCTCGTGATCTTCTGGTTGTTCATTTCGTGCATCCTGATAGGCAACATCAAGCGAATCGAAGCTAATTCCATTTTCTGCAAGTGCCGTGACTAATTGGTGTTTGTTTTGATTCAGCACTTCAGTTGCAGCCGCTTCATTGGTCAAGATCGTGGCTTTGAGGGTTTCATTTTCCCAATCCACCTGCAGCGTCACTTGCCCTAATTCCGCCGGGTGCAGTTGCAGTACCATTTTCCGATTTGCCCCGTTTTCTGTCAGTTCCACCTGCTGAACTAGACCGTCAGCAACCGTTTCTGTTACGCCCTTGGCGATTTCAGCTGAGTGTACATTTGGTCGAGTTCCGACCTCTGCGATAGGGGCATTCACACTTAGGGGAAGCGAGTTCATTTCAGCCTGTCCCGATCTACCGGCGTCTTTGGATACGACAGGGGTTGTTACGGCCTCCACGGAATCAACCAAGGGGGCTACCTGCGAATCCACCTGAAACTCAGAACCTGGATCTGTTGTTCCCGTTGAAAAAGCCGAGGCCGCCACCTCAATCAACTGCCTTGAATTGGACAGGGGAGGTGGACTTGGAAGATCACGTTGGGCAACTGCAGTCTTGGAGGCCGACGCCGCAGCAGATAAATTGACAGCGAGCGACTCTTGAGACGCGGCCTGGTGCCAGCCCGTTGTCAAAATCTGTTCCGGAACATCTGTTGCTTGCTGGTTTTCGATCAGTCCAAGCTGTTTAGGAATCAAAGTTTCAACATTTTGGGATTCCTCATCGATGTTCTGGGATTCAAGCTCCAGCACATCAGTTTTTGACTTTGTTTTTTTACCGTTGCGGCGTTTCGGCTCCAACTCAAAATCAGGTTTTGAATCAGAAGATTGCTCGATATGATTTCTATCGGCTTCCGGATTAGCGCGATGACGGTTCTGAACATTCGCGATTTGATTGAGTTGTGGCACAATTAATTCGGTCAAAAAGAATCTGGGGCAACAAGACCAAAGCAAAGTAGATGCCAAAGTTCGAATTCTTATCTTGACCGGTCAATTTTCGATATTTTATCGTGACAGCACCGCAAGTTTTTACGAAACCACTCGAAACTTTTTCTCCGCTGAGGAAAAATTTGACGTCAGCACCCCCGTTAATGGCAGTTATTGACCTTTTGCAATATTAAGATTTGCTGGCAGACAAAAAACAATGTAAAAAAGATGGTGGGTTTCCGAACCCCGCACCGTAACGCGGTTACGTCAAATGGTTTACGGTGATACCTTCCTTGACTGAGTTTCTTAAAAAGAAGATAAATGAGATTCATTGAAGTACGTGAGATAACCTTTTGGGCCCTATGAACCGTTCACACAAACCTCTCGTCGCGTGTGCTGCGAACGAAGGTCCGCTTCGAAATCATATCGAAGCTGCTGCCGAAAAAATGGGCACGGATTTCTTTTCTTCCGTCCATTTGGAGCAGACATTTGAGGAATGTGGCCGACGACGTTCATCCTGTGTGGTTGTCGATTTCGAAATCACTCGCGGCCAAGTTGAGCGATTCTCGAAAAGCGTTTGCAAGTCTCAGGTGTTATTGATGGCAATTCCGCGCGGTGACACCAAAGCGGCATTTCAATCGGCGACAGCGGGTGCGATCGGTGTCGTCGAGAAACCGATCAAGGGTGATGAGCTCATTCTTTGTCTGGAAACCGCTCTGGCCGGTGAAATTCGCTTCAAAAAAAGCTACCAGGAAAAGGAGCGATTCTCCAGTGATTACTTTTCCGAGCTATCTGAACGCGAGAAAAACGTCCTACACTTGCTGATGACCGGGGAGCCGAACAAACGAGTCGCCTCACTTCTTGACATTGGACTGAGGACCGTCGAGGCGGATCGCGCCCATGTCATGAAGAAACTGCACGTTTTCTCTTTTGTGGAGCTGATCCGGCTTGTTACGGATTTAGAAAACGACATTGCCAGTGCGAGACAGGTTTTCTTCAATGAATTCTTTTCAAGAAGAAAACGCTAAGTGCGGTCCTTAAAGATTCTGGCGTCGCGGAATTTCTCATTCCACGATGCTTCTGAGAAGGGCAAATTTTCCTGAGCTTGAAATCAGCTACTCAACAGAGCGCGATCAACCGTGTGTGCCAGCTCGTCAACCGAGAACGGTTTGGGGAGCGTGGCAAAGATTTCAACGTCTTGAGGACAATTTTTGTAAGTTGCGTAACCGGTAATTAGAATCGTCTTTACGTTTTCTTTGGCAACCGACATGGCCTCGGCGACTTCAAGCCCATCGTAGTCACTTTTCAAATTCCAATCGGTAATCAAAAGATCCGGTTGAAAAAGATACCCAAGGTCAATTGCTTCATCACCGGTATTAGAAATTCGAACATCATGTCCGTCGCGTGCCAACCTGCATTCAATTACTTTGCAGATGCTGGGCTCGTCATCCAAAACTATGATTTTTGCCATGATGTTCGTTTTGTAAAAATAGGTAAATCGATGATTTCATCACTCTAGCAACAAAATCTCCATCATGGAATGCGCTTATTTAGCGACAATTACGTGACATTCGAGTTTTGATCATAAAGTTTCAATTTATTACTTAGAGTCCTCGCGGTAACTCCTAGTTCCGCCGCAGCCAGTTTTTTACTGCCTTTATACTTTTTGAGACAAGCAATAATCAGCTTCCTCTCGACATCTGCCAACTGCATTCCTTCGAAAACCGCACAGTTGCCTTCCTCACTCCTTGGTTCAATGACTTTTCTGGGCAGTGATTCGACGGCAATTTCTCCGTCTGCGTTCAAAATGCAAGCACGATGAATCACATTGCGCAACTCCCGAACATTTCCTGGCCAATGATATTCGCACATCAATTGGACCGCTTGCTTGCTTACTTTGCTGATCCCGACTGGAGACTCGGACTTATACAAATTGACAAAGTACATGATCAAAAGTGGAATATCTGCAACTCGTTCTCGCAAGGGAGGAATATGAAGTTCAACGACGTTCAACCGATGATAGAGATCATGTCGAAACCGCCCCAACGACACCTCCTCTGCCAGATCACGGTTTGCCGTTGCGATGATCCTTACGTCAATCGGCTTGGGCTGCTCACCTCCAACGAGCTGTAATTCTTGTTCCTCGATCACCCGCAGCAGTTTGGCTTGCATCTCGACGGGAATTTCGCTGATCTCGTCGAGCAGAAGTGTTCCGCCGCTAGCGCGTTCAAAGTAACCTACACGACGATTCACCGCACCGGTAAACGCGCCTTTCTCATGCCCAAAGAGTTCGCTCTCGACAAGTTGCTCAGGAATCGCCGCGCAATTGACAGCGACGAACGATTGATTGGCGCGCAGACTTTTGTCATGAATTAGTCGGCTAAAAAGCTCTTTCCCGGTTCCGCTCTCTCCCGTGATGAGAACGCATGCGGAACTCCTAGCGTAACGCTCTGCCAGCTGAAAGAACTCACACATCTCTTTGGACTGGAAACAAAGTTTGTGCTTGGCGGAAACCGCCAGCTCGCTTGCCTTCTTTTCTCCAGGAATCACGAAACTGAACAACGAGGAAGCGTCCTCGGCCTGGTCCAGTCCAATAAAACGGTTTTCTGGTTTGGAGATCATAGATTCAATGCTTGTTTCTTAAACGTTATCAGTTGAGTGTGATGATTTGGTCGTTGAGTCGAAACTCGTTATCGCCCGTTACCATACGCTTGTCTCATTTGATTCACTCGTACACTCTCGTCGACCTGAGGAGCCAGTTTGCTAAATGCCTCTTGCGTGTGACGCTCCAAATTCTCGATCTTTCCCATGACCCGGATAAGTAAGGCGCCCGCTTTCTGAGTCAATTCAGAAACGACATTCGACGCGTGTTTTCGAGAATCTATGTAGGCTTTTCGTATGGGTGCAGATTGATCTTCGATGGTTCGAATATCTTCCTTGACCTGTTCAACATTTCGTAATTCGGCCGTATATGCCAGCTGTTTGGCCTGCTTTTCCATCATCACGTCTGTGATATCGTCCAGTTGCTGGTATCGTTGATGGAGCAAACGAATAGCACTTTGAACCTGCAGTTCTAGTTCACGGTCTTTCTGATTCATTTTTCATCCTCTCAAGCGCGGAATCAATTTCTTTAGCAATCGACTCGAATTCCGCCTTGGATTTACGGCGCGCCTCGATATAAGACAGCGACCACCTGGAATAGTCCACGGCGAAAGATTCCCTGTCACGGCTATTGGATACTTCCCGAAACGCCTCTTCCGCTTTTCGAAAATTGTTGAGCAAGCGATAGTTACATCCCATCATGCATCGCAACCAAACCTGATCGTTGTCTGATGCGCCCTCCAAAATCGTCTGATAACTCTTGATCGATGCCGAATAGTTGCCTGTCATGAAGAGGCTGTTACCGAGTTCAAATGGATCCAGAGGTTGATTGACTACCTGCTTTGCCTGTGCGACGTGTTTGGCCAAAGGATTTGCCGGAGGGAGGGTAGGAGCGAAAGTCTCAACGGGCGGATCGGCTGTTTTTCCTGTTGGATCGAACATGTTCAATCCCGACTCGGCTTCTGGTGATTTTGGCATCGAACTGTCCCTGATCGGTTGCGGCATGACCGGAACGGCTTGGTTGGAATTCTCAGAAGCTCGCCGCTTGTCTTCTTCACCCAATCGTTTCAACAACGAAATCCGTTCGTTGATCGAATTGATTCGTTTTGTATCCAAAGAACTGCCGTTCGTCGCTTGGCGGCGAGCAGGTTCGGTTTGCTGAGGCTCTTGCGGGACCTGCCCCAAAAGTGTGTCAACAATAATCAAACTCAAGACTGCCACACACGCAAGGGTTACGTATCGGATTAGTTTACGACGATTAAAGATTCTGAATTTCAAGGTTTCTCCAGTCTGATTGAAACGCAAATTTCGATTACTAAATTTCACCAGGTAACATTCCGGCAAAACAGAGTGCGGCGGAGTAGTGTTGGCCCTTGGCCTGATACGCCGCACCGAGAAGCTTTAACGTCGAGATTTTTTCAGCTTCACTCAGATTCGAGTTCCAAAGGAGTTTACACGCCTCGATACACTCATCTAGTTGTTTAGTTTCGGAATACAAACCAGCCAACTGAATAAGAGCTTTTGATTTCCACTCATCTTCCTCATCCGTCAACAAACGAAAAGTCACGATCGCTTCATTGGGTAATGCCATTTTCTTCTGCAACATCGCCAACTCAAAAAACACCTGACGCTGCCAAACACCGATATCAGATTTCGATAACGCAAGCGTTAACATCGAGATCGCGTGCTCGCGAAACCCCAAACTTTCAAATGCCATGCTTGCGATGTAACAATCGGCGAACGATTGAAACTCATCTAGTTGCATAACGGAAAGTGCGGTCAGTAAACGATTCTTGGCAATCTGGACGTTCTCCGAATCACTGCCGCCGATCGATCGGGCATAGGCACCAAGAAAAGCAGCGGCCAAGCGGTGAATTGGATCGATGATCATCTCACGATTGCGAAACAAGGTCATATTGGCTGAGTAGGGATCGTTATCCAAAAGGTAAGCTCGCGCCAAACTGAGAGCGGCAGACTGTCGCTGCTCCAAAGTCACTGCGGTCGCGAGCCCACGACGCCCAGTCCGAACCGCTTCCTTAATTTCTCTTGTCGTTACGTGGAGTTGACTCAACAGGCAATAACCACTGGCTTCGACATTTGCTTCCGACGTCTGATCAATCGCACGGTAAAGAAGCTCAATTGCTTCTTCAGGTCGGTTAAGCAAAAGGCTTAGTTTGGCTTCGTTGAAGAATGATTTGGCTCTGGTTTCACCCACTGGATGACTTTGTTCCAACTCTCGAAACAGATTGGATGCACGGTCAAAATCATCGGCAAGAACGGCAATTCTGGCACGTGACAAGGTTGCAGCCTTCCGAAACGGGTTGTCGGGAAAATCGATTTCAAATCGACGAAATGACCGCAGAGCTGATTGAAATTGAAATTCTCGGAACAAGTTATCATCATCAAGTTCATCAATACTCACGACATAGATTACGTTGTCCACCTGTTTCCAGACGAGACCGAAGGAGATCAACAATTGATCATAATAGCTACTGAGAGTTGTGGATTGAATCTCAACCAGTCGTGACCTTCCCGCAATTACCTCCTGCGTTTTTTCGCTTAATTGAAGTTCCAGTTCAGCCAGTTCGGTCACTTGACTCAGCAACAACGGAACGGATTGCAGACCCACCGAAACCGTGACCGAAATGGTAGAAACGGAATCAGAAGGTCTCTGAAGAATTTTGGATGTCGGCGTCTTCGGCGGATCGAAAGCGTCGGCCGGAGGCGGTTGATCGATCATATTTAGATAGTCGATCGGATTATTGAGTGAGGTCACAACCGCCAGGGAATATGGCTGCAGCAGGTCCGCTGGCTGGGAATTCAAGGTGTCGACCTTGCTAACAGGGTGCACTTTGGGAGAAAAGGATTCCGCAATCAATTTAGCTTCAATGGCTTTGGCATACTCAAAGAAAAGTTGCGAACGCGTTTCCCCCTGCATGGTGCCATGTTGGTCAATTCGCAACAATTGCTCAGCAAGAATTGAGATGGCTTCGTCAATCTTCTGTTGTTTGATCAGAACTCTTCCGAATCCACTCATGGCCAAAAGTTGGTGGTTTTGATTGGATGCCTGCGACATCGCGCTTCGATAGATGACCTCAGCAGCATCCAGTTTGGAAAGAAGCTCATAACAGGCCGCCTTCCGCAATAATACGGACGAGTCGTCCTGGCTGGCGGGTCCTAACGATTTGTAATTCTCAAGAGCCAGCGAACAATTGCCACCCGAGAAAAAATAGTCACCCTTTGCCAGAGTTTCACCTGCGGTAATCACTTCCTCGGGATCAATATCCGGAGAAGGAATTGATTTCAGAACATTGAATTGACGCTCCGCCACTTCAATCGGATCGATTGTTCGATCGACCGAATCCTCAGGATCATTTCCTGACGGTCCCCATAACATCAGACAACCCATTCCAATCACCAATCCCGTGAGGAACAGGGTCGCAAATCTCCATATTTCGATTCGCTTCATTGGAATAACTCGAGTTGCTCGTTTGGGACGATCCCATGATCGGGGATCCGGTAAGTCAGTTTCGAAAGGTCAAGAACCTTGTCGTAAATAAAAATCGCTCTAGTCGTTTTATCGAATCGTTTTGCGCAGCTTCCCCACTCCGAAAGGTTGGCTAGCGACGATTATGCGGGTCACCGCACGCTTAAACCCGCTAAGAAACGAAGAATCAAGAAATATTGGCAGGTGCAAGCAAGTTTCTGCGCCGCGCCTCGATAACTTCCTTGTCGCTCAAACGGGTCTTTGAAATTGAGTGTGCCAGCTTGGCACCTTTACCTCAGTCAACAATCAAAAATCGTTCGAACAAAAAAACGATGTCTCGTCGCGTGACAGGAGAGAACAATGGAAATTAACAATCATGGCAAAAACCTACATGTTCACTTTTCAGCGAACAAAGCCAGCCGACCGGCTGGAAACGTTGAAAATGGATCAGCCGTTGAACAATCGGTAGAAACGAAGCCACAAAAGCTTCTCGACCGTTTGCAAGGCGACGCCAAGGTTCGCGATCGATTGCTTGTTGAAATCCAGGCCAAAGTCCAAGCGGGCGAGTATTTAACTCGTGCCGCTGCGGAAGAGGCTGCTCAACAGATTGTTGACTAGTTCGACACAAAGGTCTGAAGGATGGATCCTGAGGATGAATTGACACGGAAGTTTTTTCATGCCTAAACAATAGTAATATTTTTCCCCCCCTCGGAGATCCTGAAAATGCTAGGTCTTGCTAACAATGTCGGAGCACTTAACGCCCAACACAATTTGACTCGTTCGTCAGACAAGTTGAACACATCAATCGAGCGTCTTTCCTCAGGTTTCAAAATCAACCGGGGTGCTGACGGTCCGGCGGCCCTCGTGATCTCGGAAAAGCAACGAGCTCAAATCTCTGGTCTACGAGCGGCGATTGACAACTCAGAAAAAGCGGTTGCCGTTGTGCAGACTGCTGAAGGTGCATTAAACGAAATCAATAGTCTACTCGTTAAAGTCAGATCCCTGGCGATCGACTCTGCCAACACAGGTGTCAACGACGAAGACGCTCTTGCTGCCAACCAGGCGGAAATCGCCAACGCTCTGGACACAATCAATCGTGTTGCCAGCAATACCCAATTCGGCGAGAAAAAACTTCTGGACGGCTCGGCAGGACTAAGCGGTTCTACAACTGATACTGACGTCACGTTCTTGAAGGCTACTTCTTCGACTTCTGCGGGTTCATACGCTGTCGCTGTGACGACGGTTGCTGAACGAGCCGAGGTGACTGCGGGTACTGCTCAAACAGGTAACACGGCTGCTGAAGAAATCCTTACCGTCAATGGCGTGAGTATCACTTTGAATGCAGGTCTTTCTCGAGCCCAGGTTCAAAGTCGAATCAACGAGTTCTCTGGCCAGACGGGAGTCATTGCAGAAAATGATCCAGGGGCCGCAACTTCAACTCGTCTTCGTTCGACTGAATGGGGATTGAGTTCTTCGGTTCAAGCAATTTCGAATACAGCAGCAGCAGCAACGAGTTCCGGTATCGGCACTACGGAGGTCACCGACGCTGGAGTAGATATTGCCGGAACAATCGGCACCAACGCTGCATCAGGTTCTGGAAATGTCTTGACTGGAACCGCTGGCGCATCGGCAGGCATCAAGTTGACTCTGGGTGAAAGTGCTGCTGATGCAGCTCTCACGGTTACTGGTGCTCAAGGCCAGGTAACGGTGGCCAACAATTCACTGGTATTCCAGATTGGTGCCAATCAAAACCAAACCGTTTCAATTGCCATTGACTCTGTCAAAGCTACCGGACTTGGTATCGGTGTCTCCAATAACCAATTCACAAGCTTAAACGACATCGACGTAACATCAGCAACAAAGGCCCAGGACACTCTGGGAGTAGTTGACGCTGCGATTGATGAGATCACTAACCTTCGTGGTACGCTGGGTGCCTTCCAGGGCAACACTCTGGAATCAACAGCGAGCAACATGCGAACAACTCTCGAGAACACTGTCAATGCAGAATCAGTCATTCGTGACACTGACTTCGCTGAAGAGATTTCCAACTTCACCAATAGTCAGGTTTTGGTTCAAGCAGGTACTTCAGTACTTTCGAGTGCAAATCAGTCATCCCAGTTGATCCTTTCACTCTTGGGTTAATACGATGACAGGCCGTAAGGCCTATGGACTGTGTGTATCAGGTGTGGTCGTTGTCGAGGCGACCGCATTTGAAAAAGCGATGAAAATGGCTTCGCGTCTTTTCATCGCTTTTTTTTCGCCTTTTTGGAACCCCGGCAAAAGGCGGGGACCGGTAACAATGCTCCTTTAACAATGACTGAGTAATCATGTTTTCAATTGACGGACTTGTCAGCGGACTTGACACCACTTCAATCATCGAAGGCCTTATCTCGATTCAACAGTCACAAGTCGACCGGCTCAACGGCCGGAAAAATGAGATTCTCACGAAGCAAACGGCATTCCAGGGCATCGAAGCCAGAGTCTTGAGCATGCGTTCGTCGATGAGCCAATTGAACCGCTCCAACACCTCGGTCTTCGAGAGAACCTCTGGCACCTCCAGCGACGAATCAATCTTGACGGTAACAAGCGGCAACAAAGCCATTGAGGGCTCTTATGTCGTACGCGTGAATTCTCTGGCCAAAGCTCATCAAATGGGTTCGCAGGGTTTTGACGACGACTCATCAACCATCACCAATGGAACCATCTCATTTCAAGTGGGAGATCGCCCGGCAAGCGAAATTACGATTGACGAATCCAACAATACAATCGACGGACTCATTGACGCAATCAACACCCAGTCTGATGATATTTCGGCCTCGGTTGTGTACGATCAAGCGAATCAGGCCAATCGGATTCTGTTGACTTCTAGATACACGGGCGAATCAAATCAAATTACCGTAACCAACAATCTGGCAGCATCCAGCGGTAGTGCCACTCAACCGGACTTCTCTGGGCTGGCGATTCAGGAGGCAAGCAACGCGGCAATTCAACTGGGCTCCGGCGCGGGTGCAATCGTGGCAGAATACGACACCAATTCAGTCGATGGACTCATTGCCAATGTCACGCTGGACCTGCACAAGGTCGACGTTGACCAGGATGTGACCATTAACATTTCCAAAGATACCGAAGCCGCCGCCACGGCAATAAAAGGTTTTGTTGAAGAGTACAACTCACTCATTAATTTCATCGATGAACAGACTCAATTCAACCCCGAAACTAATGCAGCCAGTCCACTGCTGGGCAATCGAAATGTGTCGACCATCAGAAATCGGCTGGGCGCTCTGGTAACGGAAATAGTGCCCGGATTGGGTTCCGACCTCAACCGACTTTCTCAAATCGGAATCGACATCGATACACGAGGCAAGCTGACGGTCAACTCGGGCGAGTTGAACCGCGCGCTGAAGGGTGAAATCGAGGGCATTGAGTCCTCGGATATTGGACGCCTGTTCGGGTTAACCGGAGAAAGCAGCAATTCAAACATCGAGTTCCTGCTGGGAAGTACACGAACTCTGAGTTCAAGCGCAGGCTATGAGGTTGATATCCTCCAGGCGGCAGAGCGGGGATCGGCTACGGCGACCAGCAGCCTTGCTTCTTCCACGGTTATTGACGGAACCAATAACGAATTTCAAATCACCGTGGATGGACAGGAAAGTGAACTGCTTACATTGACGGAGGGAACCTACACTCAGGAAGAATTGGCAGCTCACGTGGAATCGCTCATCAATAACTCGAGCGAACTCAAGTCGACTGACGTGTCCGTTTCACTAGAAAGCGGAGCCCTGGAAATCACTTCCGCCCGCTATGGTTTAAGCTCTGAAGTCTCAACCGTGAGCGGATCGGCACTCACAGCCCTCGGGTTCACTGGCAGTGAATCGGGCACAGGGCGAGATGTCGCGGGTTCGTTCATTGTCGATGGAGTCATTGAAGCCGCAACCGGATCGGGAAGAATTCTGATCGGTGATTCTGACAACGCCAACACCGCAGATGTTCAAATCAAAGTCACCCTGGATTCCTCCCAGGTTTCTGGTGGAGTTGAAGGTTTGCTTACTGTCTCTCGTGGAATCAGTTCACGAATGGACAAATATTTCGGAGACATCCTCGATCCGGACGCCGGAACCGTAAAGACCGTCAATGACGATTTCGATTTGCGAGTCGAGTCCCTGGAGGCATCCATTGCTCGCGTCAATACCATCAGTGAAGCAAAGACGCAGTACTTGATTGAACAATTCACGAACTTGGAGCGCGTTCTGAGTGATCTTCAGAGCACCAGCAGCTTCCTGACAAGCCAACTAGCTGGCCTATAAAAACCTCTGCTGATATTGCGAACTCAAACGCAAATGCGACGTATCCCAAGCGACGATTGACCTACAAACTCAACTAACTTTCTGACTTCAAGAGAAAGAACCGTAATGCACTATCATGATCAAGCCATGGACACCATGGTCAAAGGCTGGACCCGAATTGACATGCTGCTCGCGCTTTACGATCGCACGATTTCTGCAATTCATATGGCGCAAGCCGCCAAAGATTCGGGAGATTCGATCCAGTTGGGAACTCGAATACTCGAAGCGAACCGCATGATTCTCGGACTTCACAGTGGTCTGGACACCGACAGGTATCCACTCGCTGTTGACGTCGCCAGATTGCTCAACTTTGTCACGTTGCGACTGGAAGAACAGAAGTTCGACGAATCGGTCCACTTCTTGAAAAAACTGCGGGATAGTTTCTCACAGATTCGTGATGAGGCCACTGAGTTGGAAAAAAAAGGGACCATTCCACCATTAGTTGATGCAAACTCGCTGGACACCACTGCCTAACTACTTTGGGCTCTTCGTCGCAGAGGGATACCTGACTGAACTGCGAACTGTACTTATCCATCAACGGAAACGGAATTTCTATGTGTGGAATCCTGGGAGTGATCTCGTCCTCAAACTCATCGCGGCTGGACGACGCAGAAATCTTGCGAATGCGAGACACGATGGTTGCACGTGGGCCTGATCAAGAAGGTCTCTTTCGCGAAGAAAACATCGCACTGGGACACCGACGCCTGGCAATTCGCGACTTGTCCAACGGAAAACAACCTTGGATCTCACAGGATGGTAGATTTGCCCTGGTCTACAACGGGGAAATCTATAACGACGAAGAACTCGCCGCAGACCTGGCCAAACAAGGGGTTCACATTCGAACTCAATGTGACACCGAAGTCCTGGCGGAAGCTTGGTCGGCCTGGGGGCCTCAATGCGTTGAGCGACTTCGTGGAATGTTTGCCTTCGGAATCGTAGACCGCAAATCTGGGCAGGCATGGCTTGTCCGTGATCGATTTGGAATCAAGCCAATTTTCTATTCGCAAATCAATGGCGACTTCGTTTTCGCCAGTTCAATTTCTGCAATTCGAAAGCACCCAAAATTTTCTTCACAGCCTAACTTCTCTGCAATCTCACACTATCTGCAAACGCTTCGAATTACGCTCGGACGACAAACCGTTTTCCAAAACATCTGTACGCTGCTACCCGCAGAGATCATTCACTTTGATCAAGAGAAACTTAGCCACCAAATTTACTGGTCTCCTCCACTCCCCAAACAACATTCTGCCATCGAGTTTCAAGAGGCTGTCCAAGACCTGGGAGAAACGCTCGCAGAAAGCGTGCAGCTTCGACTGAAAAGCGATGTCGATGTCGGGATGATGCTGAGTGGCGGTGTGGATTCCAACACCTTGGCAACCTATACGCGACTTCAAACGAAACACCCCCTTGTGGGAGTTTGCGGTGGTGGGCAAAGTTCATCTCCATCGGATGAAGTGGGAAGTGATTTCCAATTCGCTCATGATTGTGCAAATGAATTCGGGTTCGACTATTCTGAAGTTCGCGTTTCTCAGGAGTGCTACTTGGAAACGTGGCAAGCTTTGATCGCCGATCAGAATACGCCCCTCTCCACACCGACGGATGCGATCATTTATCACGTCGCAAAACGACTCAAGGAATCTGTCGGGGTCGCTTTGGGGGGCGAAGGGGCCGATGAAGCATTTTGCGGATATGCCATCCCTCACTGGTCCGGAAATGATTTCGAGCGCTCGCAGAATATGACGAAATTTACGGCGACTGAATCGATTCAGTTCCGCCAAAGCCTCCTGTCACAATACGGACGAGATCGCTTCGATTCGATATCAGACCATTACCTCACATCCAACGGATTGATCCCCTGGAGCGCACAACAAGCCCTGTTTCGCGAACACTGGATTACTGAAGATGATAATCTTGCCGTGCAATCGCACTACCAAGACTTGTTCGCCGCCCATGGAGATCTATCCATGCCCGAAAAATACGCGAGGGTTTTACACCAGGTTAATCTGGAAAGCCTGTTGCGACGTCTAGACACTGCAACCATGTCAGCAAGCCTCGAAGCGCGAGTCCCTTATGCGGATCACGTCCTAGTGGAAAAAGCGTTTCGAATGCCTCATCATTTCAAGATCGACGTTTGCCCCACCGAATCTCAACCCTGGCTGGCCTCATGGGAACTGGCCAAACGTGGCAGCCTGAGAACCAAGCGTGTTCTGCGAGCGGTAGCATCGCGTCTCATGCCGAAACGACTGGCGCTTCGTCCGAAAATGAGTTTCCCTACTCCCGTGACCTCCTGGCTGAATGACCATTGGAAATCCTGGATTGATCACAAACTAAAAAATAGCGCATTTGCGCAAGAACTGTTCCGCCCTCAGGCTCTTCAGGAAGCCAGTAAACTGCCGGAGAATCTTTCACTTTGGAAATGGCCAATTTTGAATACCATCCTCTGGGGTGAACGTTGCTTCTAAAACACTTCATCGAATCTCGGCTTGGCAGGGTCTCGCGAAAATCAAGATCGGTGCATGAACCATTGCCCAACCCGAATCTACGGGCCCACATTCGCGACAAACGGAACAGGCGACATAGATGCTGCAATCCACGGACCTTGCCCACAACTAATAGATTTGTCTGAGCAGAAAGGGCAAGTCGTCTTTTGCCCCTTCGATTACTCAATTGGAACGAGATTTCTAAATATCCACAGCGAGGTGGGTCGGTCGGAAACCCCAGATTCGCGACCGACCTCCTCCTGTGGATTTTGCGATCCTGTCCAGTATCTCAAACACGAATGGGCAAACTCAACGGATTTTCTTGGAGCATGGCAATGGAATCAACACACTCGGCGATCACACTCCTCAAGAAAAAATTCTCGTCAAGGAAACGCACACTAAGGAAGTTGAAAAACGACATGAAAACTGCAGCCAGCGAAGACGCGATTTGCCCGCCACGTCAATTATCCGAAATTCTTATCAAACAAGCTCGCCACCTGCAGATGCTTCCCGATGTCGCGGTAAAAGCAATCGCCGTCGCCGAAGATCGCGCCTCTGACATCAAAGATTTGATTGGCATCATCAGTCAAGACGTAATGCTAACCACCAACATCCTTTCTCTTTCCAATAGCGTGCTGTTTGGTGCTGGGCGTCCAATTTCAAATATCCAAATTGCCATTACTCGACTCGGCTTTCGGCAAACCAAGAATATGATTCTGGCTGCCAGTTTCACCAGCATGTTGAAAAACATGAATTGGAAAACGGCACAAGTTCGCGAGCGACTTTGCAAACACAGTTTCATGACGGCCGTAGTCTGTACGCGCCTCAACACTCTTTTCCAACTTAGCATGCAAGGCGAAGAATTCACTGCAGGCCTGATTCATGATGTTGGAAGAAGTTTGCTTGCGGTTGCAATCCCTGATGAATTTGAAAAACTCGACAGTTTGGATTTCGACGAAAACGAGTCCACTCTTGACAATGAATTCCAGGCGATTGGAACGACTCACACAGAAGTTGGCGCCTGGTTCTTGCAACGCAACCACCTTCCAGACGAGTTAATCAGCGTCGCCAGATACCACCACACTCCCCAAGACTCCAGCAAGTATCTGCGTCTGGTTGGTTTGGTAGCGATCGCCGATGATTTAGCAAATCACTTCCAACGTCAGGATCCCTCACCATTCAACTGCTCCAAATCAACAAGCCTCAAGTTACTTGAGTCTTTGGGCGTAGAAAGAGCCAGAAAACTCCTTCAAGATAGCTGGGGAGAAGTCATCGATTCATCGATCGAAGCAGTGGGACAACTTAGCAGGATGTAATTTCTGCTCAGGTCCACTTCCCACTCCCAACCATTAATCAATCAATCTTTCGAATTCGAAACATCATGATTCAAAGTAAAGAATTCGAAACTGAGCTGGAGGAAGCCCGTCAAATCCTTTCGACGGACCCACAATCTTTGGTCGAACTTCGTCCCCTACCCGCGATCGCCGCCAAGGTCAACGAAGCTTGCAATGACCAAAACTTCAACACCAGAGCACTTGCTGAACTCGTCGAGTGCGATCCGGCATTCACGTCCAAGATTCTTTCGGTCGTCAACAGTTCCATGTTTGGTTACTCACGCGAAGTTTCCTCGGTCCAACAGGCATTGGTCGTACTCGGACGAAAAACAGTCGCACAGTTGGCTGTTTGCATCGCGGCGCAGAAGGTATTTTCGTCTGGAAAAGTCGCCAAACACGCGCGGGTTCAACTTTATGAGCATTCATTGGCCTGCGCATCAGTCAATCGCTCGCTGGCAAACCTAATCGACACCGACGTGGATTCAGGTGCTGCTTTCTTGGCTGGCATCCTTCACGATGTGGGAAAGTTGATTTTTCTAGATGTGGCGCCACAAACCTACCCGCAACTGTTAAAAGATCGCCCTCCTGAGACATCGTCAGTCGAACTGGAGAACGAATACTTTGGCACAGACCACACGCACCTCGGCATACTGTTCGGCGATTCGTGGAACCTTTCTTCAGCCATCTGCGACTCGATTGCGACCCATCACTCGAAGCCCACATGTGCTTTGTCACAAATCACAATTCACGCTAATTTGCTGACAAAATTCTGGGGGATCGGGCAATCTCCAGACCCAGCGCCTTGCGATGAGGCTCAGGAGTGGCTTGCTGACAACATTAAAGGATCACCAGAAGTTGTGATGACGACGGCGAAGGAGCAATTCGAAGAACTCAAGAAGCTATTGTCGCTCTAGATGGCCAGTTCAATACTTCAGGTTCGAAGCATCAATGACTTCCCCTATGTTCGAGCCCACCTCGACCGGGGGACGATTACGAGAAAACGAATGCCAATCGTAACAACTCGCGTTTCTAATATGACATTCACGAGTACGAAAAATGACTGAAAACAGAATACTTTTCACGAGAATTCGCGGCTTTACACTTTGGCTCGCTGGAGTACTGATCGTCGGAACCATCGGATACGGAATCATCGAAGGATGGAGTCCAGGTGAAGGTTTCTATATGTCAGTCATCACCTTAGCAACCGTTGGCTATGGCGAAACGCGTGAGCTCTCCGAACTCGGGCGATTATTTACCTGCGTATTGATCTTTTTCTCGATCGTCTCGTTGTCTTGTTGGACCGCATGTCTAACAAGCCTTTTTGTCGATCAAGAAATCACCGGTGCACTCAAACAAAAAAAGGCAAAGAAGATGGCAAAGCTGATGAAGGACCACGCAATCGTTTGCGGAACAAGCATCATGGCCCAAACCGTTATCGACGTTCTGGCTCGAGCCAAGGAGAACGTTGTCGTTATTGACAATGACGCCAGCAAATTGCATGAGATTAGTCAACGACACTCCAACGTCGTTACGATCATTGCACCTGCGGTCGATGAGATGGCTCTCGCAGACGCAAACATTCTGGACGCCAAATGTGTCGTCGCTGTGCTCGATTCGGACTTTGACAATTTGATGATCTCAATGACATGCAAAGACCTGGGGACCGACATCAAAGTCATCGCTCGATCGGACGATTTCCAGGTCGCAAGTCGAATGTCAAAAATTGGAGTCGACAACGTGATTTGCCCATTCCAACTAAGCGGCGAAAAAGCAGCACAGTTGGTGTTTGCCTAAGACAACTTTCGATTCACGTAGCGAGTGTTCCCAACGCAAAGACACTCCGCCCGCAAACGATCAGATAAAGCCCCAGGATTCACAACCTGGGGCTTTATCTTATTCAATTCATCGGATGGGATGCCGTTCCGGCTAACGGTTGCCAACAAAGCCTTCGCGATAAGTGAATCCTCCGCGCGGGAAATTCGATCCTCTATACGTTGAGATTCTCCTGACCGTCGTAGTTGACGCCTTCGTTGTTCACCGTCTGCTTCACTTCACGCACCCAAAAGGCTGCGAAATCATTCAGAAATTCTCGACGTCCTCGCGAACTGGCGTTAATGGATGCCAGTGGCAACGCGCTGACAAAGCAAACTGCGATACTCCACGACATTGACAGCAAATCTACAAAAAAAGTAATCGTTGGGTTCAGGATTTGATTGAATATCTTCGTTGTTGCTGATCAATCAATGTTACAATTATTTGATTGATGCGTGGAACGGTTTCAGGATCAATCCAAATGGAAAATATCGGAATGAACATCTTTTTGATTGAGGTTAATTCGTGATGGTACGTCCAGTAACGATGAAAAGGCTTTTTGTTTTAACCGCGTGCGTTTTTGGCTTGTTTGTTTCAAACATTCAAGTTGTTGCACAGCAAGTCAGTGAGCGGCAAGCAGACCTGACATCAGCCAGCGCCGAACGAAAGTTCGAGGGAAGGGTGGTGGCCGAAGAAAGAGTCGAATTCAGAAACAAAACGAATCAAAATCTTGCGATAATTTGGATCGTTGCCGAGGGAACCTCCGTCGAGAAAGGAGACTTGCTCGTTCAACTGGATACATCGTTGATTGAAGACAAAATCAGCCAGTCCAGGATACACGTGAGTACGAGCAAGGCCCGCCTAGTCAAGTCGGAATCTGAGCTTGAAAGCGCGAAGGTTTCAGGTGAAACACACAAGCAAGAGCTACACGCAAAATTGGCCCTGCTTGAAAGCCGAGAGAAAATAATGTTTTCCAAGAATGGAGACATTGCGGTGAGGCGGGAAGTGTTGGAGTCGACAATTCTGGTCGAAGCTGAGCGGATTAAATTACTTCAGGAAAAACTGAGTCAGTTCAATGCTGAAGAAAAGAGTGAGAATCTGGCCTATTTCGAACTGAAATTTCAACGGGTCGAATCACAAAGCAAATCAAGAATAGCGACAACAAAACTTTCGCATTTGAACGGAGCATTTGAGGAACACGAAAGGAACAAAATTGCGTTTGAGAAAGAACTGTCTGAATCCGAAGGCATGCGGAATCTCGCGGAAGCTGAATCCAAGATTTCGAAATTCAAAGCTGACGTTATTGCTGGGACAACAGGCTTGCAATTGGCCCAGGCGGAATTAGATGGATTCATCGACGAGTTGCAACAGTGTGATATCCTGGCTTCCCAATCTGGAGTCGTTTACTATTCGGATGAAGATTCACACATCATGGATCTTGTTGTTGGAGAGGGAGAAATGCTGCGCCCACAGCAAAGTATCCTTTATCTGCCGAATCTCGACTCCCTTTGCATTGAGTGCGAAGTGCCGGAAACAGTTTTGGATAGAGTCAAGAAGGGACAGGAAGTTTCAATCTCAATCGACGACGGCAGCGATGACTTGGTAGGCCAAGTTTTTTCCGTTGCAAATTGGCCTAGTTCTTCCCGGTGGGGTAGCGACGGTGAGCAATTTTACAAGGTCATTGTCCGAATCGCCGATTCAGAGCGACTCAAAATTGGATGGACGGTACAGGTCAAAATGAACATCGATTAACTTCTCAGAAGACTGCATTGAGTATCGCCGGTATCGCGAGCAAACATACGGGATTATTCGTTGAAGTGCAGTTATTCTGTGTTCCGATAACGGTTTGCGGCTCTGGGCACTCGGAATTACTGCTATTAGTAACGTTATGGATGAATAACCAGGGCCAAGTCGGATAGAGTTAACTAGTTAGAGTTACTTCAACCGCATCCAACAACCACGGATTTCCGGAAGTTCTAGATTTATTGCAGGGCAGGAAATATGAAATCGAACAATGGATTTTTATTGGCATTGTTGTTCGCATGGGTCGCATTCAACTATTGCGATTCTAAGTTGCCAGCACAGGAGCGATCGGATCCTACGGGTTCTCTTGACTCGAACGAATTTGAAAATGCAATTGAGAACGGTGAGTGGGAGACGGTGCTTGCGCTGGCCAACCCTGATGGCCAAAAAACGATTCAGCAATTGAATGATTCAGAGCTGTTCGGTATGGGTCTGGCCTATTTGAAACTTGAGAATGCCAAGAATGCACGACCCTATCTTTTAGAACATTTGGAAAGGAATCCGAGTTCGACCGCGACGATTGAATTGCTTGCTGAAGTTGCTTATCGACGCCGCGACACAAAGTCACTTGAACAGTATCTTTCCCTTCGACCTGGTAATATCAACGTCCTAATCTCGGCCTCGCAGAGATATGAGAGCATGGCGTACGATCAACTTGACAAGGAGTTGCCAGAAACTCACCTCGAATATTCGACGCTCCGGAATTTCAAACCTGGACGATCGGCTGCCAATAAATACTTTCAGCAAGCCCAGGCATTTCTCAGACAGGCAATCGCGACGGATCCTGATTCTTATGACGTCAGGATCCGAATGGCCCTGCTGCAGAAAAACATGGAAAACTATGAAAGCTCGATCAAAGAGTTTCTTATTGCAAACAGGATCAACCCTTTATCTCAAGATCACTATTTTCTGTTGGCGAAACTTTTCCGGCGCATTGGCCAATATGACAATGCGTTCGACGCGATCAATATGGCGATCAAGGCCAAACCCAAGTTGTATCCTGAATTGATGATGCTGCGAGCAGAGATCTACAGCGCGAGGGGGCAATATGCCGAGGCCACGGAAGACCTCCGGTTGATTTTCGAAAAGGACCACAACCACAGAACCGTTCGAGGTGCCCTTGGTGATGCGGCCTACGGTGACAAGAATTATCCACTTGCACTATTTGCCTACCGGGAATCCTATCGGACCGACAATAGGATCGGAGCACTTGCCAAAATTGCCCGATGTGTCTTTGAGCTGGGTCAGGATGAATTGGCTGCGGCATATGTTGATCACGCGATTCAGAAATCGCTAGAGAACAATGAAAGTTTTAGTGCTCCTTCCGATTGGCATTTCACAAGAGGTCGTGCACTTTGGAATCTTGGCAAAAAGGTTGAGTCTGCAACGGACCTATTGTCCGCTTATCGAAAAGACCCAGCAAATCATGAGAAAGCAGAATGGGCGTTGTATGTCTTCAAAAACATCAAAGATCCTCACGGAATGATCGAAGTCGCTCGACTTTGGGGGCTTAACAAAAGCGTCACTGAATCGTTTGAGATTCTCAATTACGTTCAAGGCAATTGGAATTTTCCGGTAACGGTTGATCACAATGGCGAACGAACTGTGGGACACCTTCGAAAGATGCTCTATGCGACTGCGCTGATTCACGATAACCAAGGAAACGCAAAATCGGCTTATCTTGCGTGGTCCCAAGCCTACTATGATTGGACATTGTGGTCTTGTTGGTTGGCAGTCACCGCAGATCAGGAACGTGCAGCCAAGCGTGGATTTGCAAAATTACTTCGCTCTACCAAAGAACGGACGAAACAGCGTGCAGCCGTTGGAACGGCTTTCATGGAACTCCGCAATGGAAATGTTCCGGCCATCCAGAAGAACTTCGATTTGATTGAGTTGGATTATCTAAAAACTTCAGCCATTTCGATTGCCGCTTATTCCGATATTCTTGAGGACCCATCGAAAATCTCTGCGCTGGGCGTATACGATTTGACGGGCATTTTTGGCTATTACTTCGAGTCAAGAAATGGTCTCAGGGGACTCGTAGTCAAAGGACTGTTGCCAGGCTCGCCGTTGAACCAATCAACTCCTGTGATAATACCCAACGACATCATCGTGCAGATCGACGATCTTGCCTTGGATGATTTCGATCGAATTAATGAATTGCACAAACGGAAACCAACTGCGGATCAAATCAATCTCAAGGTGTTGCGAGGCGATACCGTATTTGAGGTCTTGATTGATACCAAAGAATCGGCGGATTCCATTTTCAAAGCGTTGACAGCAATCAAGGAGAAATAATGTCCAACATGGTATGCGCATACAGATCGATAGTCTCGCTACTCGTTGTCGTTTTTGCGTCGAGTTTTTTGATGGCTCAGAACGATGATCCTGAAGAAAAAGAACCGGGCTTCAAAAAGGTTTTGCATGAAGAAAAGGAACCGAACGAGGGTCGCAAACGCGAAGCCAAGCCTACTACCAAGCAAGCGAAACCGCTTGCCAAGCCTCAGCGAAGTTTTAAAGATCGAGCGTTGGACATCAAAAAACAGATCGCCAAGCTCCAGAAAGAAGGGTATTCCGAATTGGATCTTATCAAATCCCCCAAGGAGGCAGCGGCGAAAATCAATGAGCTGAAAGAACGAAGAAAGTCGTTGGATGCAAAATTCAAGGGCGACGTTGCCGAAGCGACGAAAGAAACAGTTAAGGCAGCAGATCAGTTCGGTGAGAAATGGTCATCCATTACGGGTTCTATGACCGATGGAAAAAGTAAAACAAAAGAAGAATGGATGGCGATTTACAGAAAGTCCATCGGCAAACGCGCGTCGAAAGATCCTGATTCAAAAGGAAAGCCAGGAAGTGACAATGTTCGTTTTGACGAAATTCGCAACGTAATGGACCAGGCCAAAAAACCTCGCGGAGTCTCAGCTCAACTTTGGGCACGAGTTCAGGACCAGTTTTTCAAAGAGCTTGCTGAGTTACAAGCTAAAGTCGCCTCGGCCCGCAAAAAGGTCAGCGATCAACAGAAACGCGAGTTAGGATCGATCGATCGGGCGATTTCCGATGCAGCAACTAACTTCCAGAACCTCGTTGACGCCAAGGAGAAACCCTCAGACGCGCAAATACGCAATCTCGCATGGCAGATTCAGCGAGCGCGGATCGCGGAATTGATCGCGTTGCACAATCGGCTGATGCTTGCGGACCTCGAAGCTGAGGGTCTGCCAAACAAAATTCAGATTGCCATCAAACCGATGAGTCCCTCGGAAACCTTGGAAGATATCGCTCGGAAAATTGAAACTTCCAATCGGCCTGGGGCTCCAAGCCGGGGACAATTTGATGATTTGGACGCCGATGGACTTCCCAATCTGTTTCCAAGTGATCCAGACCTGAACAAACTAAAGGAACTTATGGATAGAGGTGAGTTCTATGGCAACATCCTGAAATCACGGATGGATCGAAATCGACGCTTACTCGAAGATCTAAATAAAGAACTCGTCAATCTAAATCCGAATTCCGTTGTTGACGCTGAACGAAAAAAGCAAATTGAAAAAGACATCGAGTGGCTAATCGATCGAAACGCCACGGATTCGAAAGCACTTGAGGATATGCAACCGGATGAAAAGCCCAAGAACAAGGTTCCTGTTGAGGAAAAGCCCGGCGGTTGATTTTGAGAAATTGGCAAAGGTCTCGCGATGGAAACCCTCGAATCGTTGCCGGGTTCTTTCACACACGGCCCTAGAGAAAATTAAACGGAGTGACTGCTCTCCGAAAAAAATCATTCGACACAGGCACTCGGACTTGTGGCTTCAAAAAACGTTTGATGTAGCGTTCCTGTTCGGTTACAAAGCTGGCAGACGAATCGGCTTCACGTCGGCAACCTTGAGAGTTTCACGAAACGGGTTGGTAAATTTCGTGTCGCGATCCATCAGTAGAACGGAATGATCTTTCAGAAAGCCTTCCTGGCAATCGGTTCATCTATTTGCCAGTCGGGGTTGTTGGTGTGCCTTCAGTCAGATGCATTCCGAGTGTATTGCAGTCGATAACAAACGACAGATAGAAGGAATGGGGCCTGAATTGGCCACTAAGCCTGTGACAAACTTGGTTCCAGGGAAACAAAATCAACTAGATGTTTCATACAGGCAGAAACCAATTCGGAAACCGTAAACGGCTTCAGGAAGTAGTCCTGAACTCCCAAGAGTTCAGCGTATTCGCGATGACGCCGTCCGCTATTGCTTGTGACCACAACGATCGGGCACTTCAATTCCGTCTGGCTACGAAGAAACTCAATAATGAGAAAACCGCTTCGCCCAGGCAACATAATATCGGTAATAATCAAATCAGGTTTTTTGGCCAATGCGATAGCCAACCCGACATTCCCATCCCCCGCCGTCAAAATACGAAGATCATTATCGGCAAACCCTCGAACAATCGAATCCCTTGTTTGAGGATTTTTCTCAATGACCAGAATACTTTTTTGAGTAGAAATCAAGTCTGAACTGCTGGTGTTTTCGCTCTGTATCACGCTTCGTTCCTAACAACTAGACTCACGTTTTATTGCTCTTGGCCCTACTCAATCCCGGTCTTAGTATCACGGCAATTGTCGAAATCGCGATGTATCCTGGGAAGAAGTCCAATAGAATTCTCGGCGCCAACAATTACTCAATGAGCAAACTCAGTTGGTGTGGACCGATGAAAAAACGATAGTGGTATGAACAGACAACCACCAGTTCAAATAGAGCGGGCGCATCAATTATGCGGCCCCCCGCAAACCCAACAATGGATTTGAAGACGTG
The DNA here is from genome assembly GCA_965224765.1 of Mariniblastus sp. GTDB lineage: Bacteria > Planctomycetota > Planctomycetia > Pirellulales > Pirellulaceae > CAZDBA01. The sequence continues at coordinate 323,664 of CBDDAC010000002.1, read as the reverse complement.
GGTTACGACAACGTGCTCTCGTTCGAGACGATTCCCGATTGTATTGGGGGAACAATTAAAGCGGACGACTTGCTCGCCAAGTCCGAACAAACCCGGTTTCTTCCTTCATTTTTTGCCTGGTAAAGCAACTTGTCAGCCTGCTCCAGCAATTCGTCGATGCTGCCATTCGCTGGATGCTGGTGGATCGCCACACCAAAGCTTGCAGTGATCTGCAATATTCCACCTGGAACGGGAATTTCCAAATCCTCTATCGATTTTCGAGATCGTTCTACCGCATCCAGAGCGTTTCCTGACCGACAATCCGTCAATAGAACGACGAATTCCTCGCCTCCAAATCGATAGGCAAAATCATTGCTACGAATACTGGCTTGAATGGATTGGGCAACGGCAACAAGCGCATCATCCCCAATCGCGTGGCCATAGGTATCATTTACTTTTTTGAAATGATCAATATCAATCATCACCAATACAAACGAGCTTTGCAGGCGCTTCGTGCGATCCCATTCTCGACAAGAATCGTCATCATAGGCTCGACGATTTTTTAATCCTGTCAGTCGATCAAACATCGCCGTCAAACGCAATTCAGCGTTTTGCTCCTGAATTGCAGTATTCTCATGGTGCAACCCCATCGAAAATTGAGCAATTCGCTTGATAGCCTTGCGTTCCAATTGTTCAAAAGAACCAGATTCAGTACTGCTGAAGTTGAGTACTTTCGCATGCTCGCTCCAGCTCACCGTGGCGTTGTCAAAGCAATCGTGAAACTCTTCTTCACTCAACCTGAACCAGTTCGTCGCCATCTCGCGGGCATCAGTAATATACTGATCAATGATTCTTTCGTGACCAATCAATTCAGCGAACGTATTGGCTAAACAAAGTACCTGAGTTGCACGTGAAAGTGTTTCAACGGATTCCGATCTTGACTGACTGAATTGTGCGACGGGATCGACCAGGGCTGAAGGAAAGTTCCAATGTGTCAGCAGTTCGGTTGTAATTGAAAATCGATCCTGGCCCCACTCCTGAATCTCTAAATGGGTCAAGGCCTGACCATCGTTATTGCTTTCCTCAACCATTTCTGAGTAGCGACGGGGAAAGGTGTGCGCCAATCCAATCTGCCCAGCTCCCAACATCAATCCTAACAGGAACTCATCTTCGCCGCTTCTTCCTTTTTTCTCGGCAATCGCTCTCGCACTTGCTGCGGTCGCAAGTGATTGACTCCAAAACAGATCGTAATCAAAAACGCCATCGTCTTTGCTTTTCGTCTGCACCAATGAGAAGGAAAGAGCAAGAATCTTGACGGCCTTCATCCCCATTAGGATAACCGCTTGGCGAATGTTGGTTGTTTCTCGAGCCATCGCGAACAAAGGAGAATTACAATAGTCGATCAATCTGGCTGCCAGCGCGGGATCTGCGCTGATCACCTCCACCATCTCATCGATTTCGACATTGGGAATGACACAAAGCTCTAATAATTTTACGGCAACTCCCGGAGGCGATGGCAAGTCGTCTGACTTTAAAATTGACTCGACCACGTCGCTCATACTTTACCTTCCGCGCCAATACTAATGTTGCTGGGAAACACTCTCACCAAAGTTATCGAATGGGTAATTTCGAACTTGCAAGCAACCCAATTTATTTTCCAACTACAGCTTGCCTCATGGCAGGCTAAGCCTTTTTATCGTTTCATCTTGCCGAGGCAAAAAAACAAATCTCAAAAATTGCGGTATTCCCCAGGCAAGTCATCTGACCTGCACTGGATTTCCCCTTGACCCGGACGACAGCTTCTCGCATCCCCAGCTCCGAAGGAATCTTCTTACGTTTTGATCGCAAACAACATTCTTCGATATGGCGACAGCCAAATCTGATGCGGATAGTGTTCCAGACAGCTCCCGAAACACCGCGCAGGCGGAACTTCCCTAATAACCCGAATTCATCACGGAGTGGGAGACTTGGGAGGCCACGAAACGGAAGAGCGAGTTGGGAGATTGAAGATTCACCTGGTTTCTACCGTCCGTGCCATCCAAGGCAAAGAAGTTCTGAAACTGCCGCCGCGTATTGGCGTTGGCAAGGTCCCAGATTCCATCAATTCCGCAGGAAATGACGGTATCGTTGCTGTCGACAAAGGCGATGGTAATGCTGGTACGAATCGGAGAATAAGCTCTTAGTTCATTCACGCGCACCAGTCCAACGGCATCTGCATTAAACTCCCGGGCGATTCTGGCAAGATCTCGCTCGCTAAATTTGCCTTGTTGAATGTTGTCCAAATGCCCTGGCAAGCGCAGATTAGGCGTAACAACTTCGAACAGTCCATCGGCGCGAAAACGTGCCGCGAGTTCGACAATCAACTTATCGTTCGCATCATAGCTTCCCGGATTTCGATTCGAAGAAACCAGGACAACTCGATTCGGCCTTGCACCACGAAACTGGGGCGTTAGAAAAACTTGATGCGTTGGAATTTCGGGTTCGGCGACAACCTCCATCTCCCCCCAAAAGGGCATCATAAAATGAGGTACGTATTGGCAACCGGTCATTAAAATCAATGACGCGACTAAAACACAAAGTGACTTCATTCCTCTACCTGACTCGAAAAATTCACTTGAAGAGATGAGACGTACGCTCCGTTGGACAATTCCCCAACGGTTCATCGAGAGAACTGCGATTTAGGGATGACGGCCTGAACTCAAACTTTCATCGCTCGGCCCGGACATTGAGTTAAGAAGCGCAGCGTCCAAATTCGACTCAATTTCCCTCAATGCTTGGTCGAACTGCTGTTTCGTTGCTGTCTTTTCGGCTTCCAAATCCTCTAGCTTGACCTGAAGGCTCGCGATGAATTTTCGCAACTTCTGCTCTTGCCGCACTTTCTCCGCGAGATTTTCTTCCACTAGGAATCTAGCCTTACGTTCGTCGGCAACAACCTGGTTCAACCCTTTGATCTCAGTTTTCAATCCTACAATTTTTTCTTTGAGAGTTTCGTTTTCGTCTTTCAATCCGATCATCAACTCCGTCGCAGTCGGATTGGGAATTCTGAATTCAGAACCCACCACGTTTACACCTCGATTGCGGTTCGGGCCTGAGCCCATTTGATCTCTCCACGACGGTCCTTGATCCCAACCATTGGAATGGCCCATTGGAAGCGGAGGTGGAGGTTGGGTGAATCCCTGACCTGTTTGATAACTTGGGATTCGTTGACTTGACATTTGGTCGCGCACGGGCATTGCCGGCTGAATCCAACCGTCTTGATAGACGCCATCTGCCTGTCCGTCCATCGGCTGTTGATACATAGGGTCACTGGTTGAATTACCCATTGCGGCAGGAGCCAATGGTGGCATTTCAGAAACAGGCTCCTGATAGCCGACCGTCTGAATTCCTGTCGCGCCAGTTGCTTGCGACTGGGGACCTGCAGGTTTTTGCGTGCCGGTAGCATTTTGTTTCGAGCTGATAGCCACCTGGGGACTCTCCGCCTGATTTGCCGGACGTTGCATGCTACGCCCGGTGACGCAACCGCTAAGTATTACACAGGACACAATCCACACACCAAGAAATCGTCGCACCGATGTTTGACATCGTTGAGGCGATGAATCATTCATAATCACACCTGATGAGGATTTTTTCACCACAAGAACATCGAACCTCAATTGCCTCAACGACTCCATCCACACGGTGCAGTTTCAACTCAGGAGGTTTTCCACCGGGTTCACCCGCGTCGATCCTGGGCGGTCCCACCTGAGTTTTCATGGCCTGCCTGATCAAGTTAGAGCCGGATCGCAACAAAACTTTACTTTTGAATTTATCTTCGGAAACCACGGTGTTCTTTCATGGATTGATTTGGATTCGACAGGAGATCAGAACCTGAATATTTACATTTCCGCCTTCACATATTCTTTGAGGCGAAACTTTGCTGAAGCCAAAATTCGAGATGCACGCGACTCGGAGACGTCAATAACCTGTCCGATTTCAGCAAGCGTGAGATCTTCTGTGAAGTAAAGAGTAAGTACGAGCCGTTCTCGATCAGGTAATTTTTCAATACAGTCCGCCATGATCTTTTTCAGCTCTAATTTTTCTAGATCAAACTCGGGACTTTGATCTCCAGATTTCCACCCGGAATGAACGTTGCAATACAAGTCGTTCCAGTTCTGCGGTTTGGAGAATCTCATGGCTTCAAGGACCTGAGAGATTTTCTCGACGGACAGCCCTGTTTCTCTAGCCAAGTCCTCGGGAGTCACTGGAGCTTCCAACGACTCATAGGCATCTTTGACTTGTTTGAAATACGCCAGCATTTGTTGTGGAACTGGCGAGTTCTTCCGCATCTCATCGACGATGGCCCCGCGGATTCGAGGATAGCAATAGGTGCGAAACGAAACTCCGCGCCCCGGATCAAAAGAGTTTGCTGTCTCGACCAATCCGACAATTCCCGCCTGTTCCAGGTTTTCCTTGTCGTAGTTTTCGGGCAATCCAACCGTGAGCGTACTCAAGATCTTGCGAACGTAATCCACGTTGTCAAGAATCAGCTGCTCCCGTAGCTGTTCGATTGAGGCTTTCTTATATGCTTTTGTTGCCGAATCCATGGCGCCTTTTCAATAACCTGCTTAAATCATTCAAAAACGAAAAGTCAGTTCCCTATTCTCTTTTAGTATTTGCCACATGAATAACACTTACGCCAAACCCCACCAATGATCCAATCGCAAACGAAGCGATCAACGCACGCAGTAGAATCACCTCGGGTTCCAATCCCGCCGCCAAACCAATCAATGAGACCAATCCTGCAGTTAACAGGCCAACGATCTTGCCAACCGGCCCTAAACGCTTGATACGTCTTTTTACAATCTGATTCTGGAGGCTCATGCAAACGATTCCTGGGTGCTATGTTCTGGGTTCGATGGGGGTGGGGTCGGACCTACATCCGGCCCGTTGTTCAAACTGCGATCCAATCCGAAAACTTCATCGTCTCGAATGACCGCGACTGGTTCAATCATCAAGTCACAGGGGATTTCGCTATACGAAATGATTGAAATTTGTGGAAGAGAACGTTGTATTGTCTGTCGCATTGCATGCCGCAAAGAGGAATCAACCAGCAAAGCCACCGATTCATTCTTCATCGATGACACTTCCCAGGTCGACTTGAGTTTGTCGACGAGATTGGCAAGCTGCTCAGGCTGCATGGCAATCATTTCGCCATTGGACGCTTGACGAAAACGATGTTCCAATTTGGGATCTAAAAGTATCACCCTTACTCGCCCCGTATCATCTCGAAATCCATCGACGATAATGGGGCCGATATCGGTACGTACGAGTTCGACAAGCTCAGAAACAACTTTGGTTCGCCCAAAATGATGTGCACAGGATTCGATAATCCGCTCCAGCGACGTAATGGGAACCGACTCTTTTAGCAGTCGGATCAACACTTGATGCAGGGTGCCGGCACTCAATCCCTCGGGCTGAACCTCCGAAACGATCGTCGGCGAAACCTCCTTGAGTTTTCCAAGCATCTTTTGTAGATCTTCGCGACTCAACAATTCATCGGCATGCCGCTTCAGACACTCACCGAGATGGGTAATCAATACCGTCGCGGAATCAACAACCGTGAACCCCGATATCTCGGCGCGGCGGCGATTGGATTCTGAGACCCATTTCGCTGGCAAACCAAACGCCGGATCAGTCGTCTCGGTTCCCTCAATATGAAGGTTCACATTACCTGGATTAATAGCGAGGTAGTCATTCGGCTGAATTTCACCTTTACCGACTTGTCTCCCACCTACCGACACACGATATTCCTGCACACCGATCTTCAAATTGTCGCGAATTCGGACCTTCGGAATCCAAAAACCAAACTGAAGTCCCAAATCCTTTCTCAGCGTGGTCACCCGTTCAACGATGCTCTTGCCAGTTTTATTCTCAACCAAGTGAATGAGCCCTGCACCGATCTCGATAACGATTCGGTCCTGCTGCAGGAAACTGTCCAAGTTCTGTTCGTCCGCGGACGGCTGTTCTTTCTCAACGTGAGCTTCCGCCTCTTTTTCGATTTCCTCCACCGCTTCTTTTTTTCTAGCGGCTCGAACCATCACGAAAATCAACGCAGCAATCACCAGGAACGGTAGCTTGGGCAAACCTGGCACCATCGCGACAAACACCAAGATGATCGCGCCTGTGAACATCGCGCGATATCCCGTCATCACTTGCTGACCGATCTCCTGTCCCAAGTTTGAATCAGACGAAGACTTGGTCACCAACACACCAGCACTCGCCGCGATAATCAATGCGGGAATCTGAGAAACCAATCCGTCACCGATCGTCAGAATCGTATAAAGCTGAACCGCATCGCCCAGTGCCTGACCATTGGTCATCGCCAGGATTACACCGCCAAGAATATTCACGACCATGATGACCAGTCCAGCGATGGCATCACCGCGGACATACTTACTGGCACCGTCCATCGCCCCAAAAAACTCAGACTCGGCAACTAGATCCGCTCGGCGTTTTCTGGCTTCGATTTCGTTGATCGCACCAATATTCAGTTCCGCGTCAATCGCCATCTGCTTGCCTGGCATGGAATCCAACGTAAACCTGGCATTGACCTCCGAAATTCGAGTGGCACCTTTGGTGATAACAATAAACTGAATGGTGACAAGAATCAGAAAGACCACGCAACCTACAATCAGATTCCCACCAACAACCATGTCTCCAAACGCATCGACAATCATGCCTGCGTTTCCGTTGAGTAGAATCAAACGGGTCGTCGCAACATTGAGTGCCAGACGGAACAATGTCATCAACAGAAGCAGGGATGGAAAAACAGAGACATCGAGCGGACGCCTGGCATTCAACGTAATCAGCAATAGCAAAATTGCGATCGCCAAATTCGCTGCAAGAAACATGTCCAGCAAGAACGTAGGCAGTGGCACAATCAAGACGGCAAGTGTCAGCATGAACGTCACTGACAGCCAAGTCTCGCTGCGTTGAGCAAATCCGAAATTGATGGTTGGATTGGAAATCGTTCTACTTACCGTACAAAAAATTCAAATGAGGTCAGGCAACAAAACTGCTGACCAGTGCCTTGGATATTAATTGCCAGCCATCGACCAGCACAAACAACAACAATTTACATGGGGTGGAAACAATCACCGGTGGCATCATCATCATTCCTAACGACATCAAGACGGTTGAAATAACCAAGTCAATCAAAAGGAAGGGGATGTAGATACAAAACCCCATGATGAATGCAGTTTTCAATTCGCTGATAATAAATGCAGGAATCAAAACCTTGAGTGGCACGTCTTCGGCGGATGTGAGTGGCACGTCTTCGGCGGATGAAGTCGTTGGAGTTTGAGACAAGCCGACGAACAATTGCAAATCACTGTCCCTGGTGTGAACCGTCATGAACTGCCGGATCTCTTGCGTGGCCACCTCCACCAAATCCGAAAACTTAAAGTCCGTCTTCGTCTCCTCGGATTCTTGCGCTTTCATATAGGGCTTGATCCCACGTTCATTAATCTTCTCCAGCGTGGGAGTCATCACAAACAGCGTCAAGAAAAACGAAAGGCCCAGAATAACTTGGTTCGGAGGAATCTCAGTCGTCGAAAGGGCTCTCCGCACAAACGAAAGAACGATGATGATTCGGGTGAATGCTGTCAAGCAGACCAACGCGGCGGTCACAAAGCTCAACGCACCAAGCATGATCGCAATCTGCATCGGCGGCGCAAGTTCGCCGAACGATTCCGTCGCTTCAAGTTGTGCTAGTAAAAATTGAGTATTCATTATTGCAGCTTCCATGCCGCCTGTTTTTATTGTTTGGATGTTCGAATTGTGTTCAGCAAAAAGTCTTTCAAACCATGTTCCGCGAGTGCCTCCTCCATTTTCCGGCGGATGACTTCTTCGTTTTCGTTCTTCTCGTTAGGCATTGGCGAAGCCTGTTCTTGAGCATCTGATTTCCCAATCGATGAAAGGGAATAGGTATGCCCAGAACTTTTTGGTTCAGAATCCATCTCAATTGGACCATCCATCGCAATGGCACCGTCCATCGCACGATCACCATCCATCGCACGATCACCATCCATCGTGCTTAACGTGCTTGCAAATGACTCCGCAAGGCGAACCACAGACTTGATTCCTGACGGGTCTGTCGCAACCACAAGCCGATCATCGCCGACTTCGACCAGCATCAAAGTCACTTTGGGCGCAAGTTTCATGGAACTAAGCACTTCAAAGCCAGTCTTATTGGCTTTGTGGGTCGCGGATTTTTTGGGTTTGAGAAATTGCTTGGCTACCAACACAAATCCAACGCCAATCGATAGTACGATGAGCGTGTTGTAGATAATCTTCTCGGCAACATCCTGCAGTTTCGCCTTGCTCTTGCCAACTTCCTTTGAGCTTTCAAGCGGTTTCTTCCTGTCGTCGATCTCTGGTGGTGAACCTGCCAGAGGTTGCCCCAGATCTCCAGGTTCGGTCGCGTCTCGTTTCGGAACAATGCTGCCAGGTTTAATACTATCCAGCATCGCCACTACCGGTCCCAAATCATTCTTAATTGATTCCGTGTGAACCGCTGGAAGGACATTTGAATCCTGCCTTGGTTCATTCTGTGGCACTAACTGCGTCTGACCTGGTGGTGTCTGAATCCGTTGCTGCGACTCATTCATGGAAGCTGGAACCTCTGCATCGTCGCCGTAAAGCGCTTTCCATACTTCGGATGGAATCTTCTCTTGCTGTCTCTGGTCGATGTTTTGAGGTTGAGCTGGAACGACTTGCTGCCGAGCCTCGTTCAATGGCAACTCGCTCTGACGCTGCAAAATCCCCTCTGAAGGCAAACTCATTTTTGAGCGCAGTGGATTCTGAGCTGCAGCGGATGAAACGCTGAGTAACGCCGCGAACAGCAGAACGATTAACGATAATTTTCTGGGTAGGTTCATATCACGTTTCGCGACTAAGTCTGCCCCTGATTGTTTTCATACACCTTGGTGATTTGAACGCCAAAACGGCCATCCACTACGACGACTTCACCAGAAGCCAATGGAACCCCTTGAGCATACAACTCAATTGGACTATCAATTTCTCGGTCCAACTCAATGACTGAGCCTTCGGAAACGTTCATCAAATCCTGAATCGGAATTGTCGATCTCCCCAACTCCGCGGTCACAGCAATCTGAATTTTTTGAATGCGAGACAGGTTCCCATTCCCCGCGCCAACTGACTGGTCATCCAATTCCTGAAACTCGGGAACTCCAATCCCCTCATCTTCCTGAACGGCTTGTTCCGTTGAAGTCTTTGGCGACTCCTCAGTGGTTGGTTCCTGAACATCAGCTTCATCTTCAGGCTGGGTATCGGTGCTCATGACGGGTCTCCTGAGATGGTTTCAATTCGTAGAGCCTGTCTGGTGGCCCGCTTTCCGGGCCAGGCCTGAAAAATCGGACTTCCGTTCGCGAGAACATTCATGGGCTCATTCACTGCCTGTTCCAAAAGCAAAATATCTCCGGGTTCGATGGCAACAAGATCGCTCATATCAATTTTGGTTTTTCCGAGCTCGGCGCTGATCGTGACTTCCAGACCTGATATCGTTTCCTGAGTGATCGTTCTCCCGCTGGTCATCTCCGTGTCTGTCGGTGCTTCCACTCCTAGTAACGCTCGTGTTTTGTCGCGTTCCAAGACCAATTGCAAAACGGAAGTTTCATCTCCAAGTTGAACGCGAAGCCCTGAGATCAATACTTCGTCTTTGGCGGCAAACATCCGGCTTCGACAAGGCTCTTCTTCCAGCCCGGCCAATTCGAAATTCAAAGCCTCCATCCCGACCCAAGCGTTGCCGAAACTCGAAGCCATGGATTCAAAAATCAACATTGCCAAATCAACTTCAATCAAAGTCAACTCGCGGTTCTCGGGACCTTCGCTTGATCCACCAAGCACATTCAAAAGAAGTACAAGCAGGTCACGATTGTCAGCCACGATCAACCCAGTGGTATCTTCATTCCCAAAGCTGACTGCGACGCCCTGGTATTGCTTGGTCCAGGTTTTCTGAGCAGCGCCAAACGACAATCCATCGACGGTGCTAGGAGTCACAAGAATGTCGCTGGCCGAAAAATCAGCCCACTGCTCAACAAAAAGTTCCGCAGCACGCCGCGCCCAAACGTTGATCCCAGCGCGAAGCGGTTGATCAACTCGCGCTGCTGCAGCAAAATCGTATTGTTGATAGTCAGTCTTCATTATTGCACGTGAAATTCGTCAAACAGAACATCCTGTATACGCTCGATACCATCATCGAACAGTACCTTATTGAAAAAGTCTTGCATCTCACGTCGAACGCGGTTTCGACCCGACGTCCCTTTCAGGTCATCGGTGCTCTTTTCCGCGATATGGATTTGGATCCAGTTTTTGAAGATCACAGATTTCGCTTTGACCTTGGCTTCAATTTCCACTCTTTGTGACTTGGCAACCTGAAGCGAAAAATTCATCCGCAAATAGCGGCTGAACCTGTTCTCTTCCAAGTTGACGGTGACCTCATCGAAGGGAATGAATTCGACTTCCTCTTCCGGGTCAGGCTCGGCCATCCCTTTAACCACTTTGCTGGGATCAGCCGGTGTCGTTATCTTTGCGACCACAAATGGAGTCATGACGCCACCACCGATCGCCAACATTACGACTACGATCATGATCAACATGCCGCCTTTTTTGCCGCCAGAAGCTTCAGGTTCTTGTGATTCGTCTGCCATGGGTTTCTCTCAGTGATTGAACGCCACGCAGGCTGCGTCCGTTTTCATGATTTAAGTTGACTTAAGCCAGCAGAAAGACTCGCCCTCTGATTCGACGTAACCCGCAAGGTCGACCTAACTGCTAAAGATAAAATCGACAATGTGAGGAACAACATTCACTGCACTTAAGACCATTCGCCCATTCTGCGGCAACCCGCAATGACTCCATAAAGTCATGATTCCTTTGTTTTTTAGGCCAAGTTGAAAGACCACCCGACCTTCGCTCTCGTTGGAACCCAAAGGTAAACTTTTCCTCGCAGGAGAAATCCTTTCCATCGTTAAGGCTTAACAAGCACGCTGAACAAGATGCTTGCAACGATTTGTTCTGAGATTTTGCGTCGGATTACGATAGCGAGGCAAAAAAAAACGACTGGGTGCATTGTTTGGCGCAAACGTTGCTATGGGATGAGATGAAATGCTGCGTTACCCATTCTCTTGAGACCCAATCCATGATCAACGGAATCTATAGTAGTGCTACGGCTATGGACAACTACAGCCGGCAGCAAGAACTCATAGCTTCTAATCTTGCGCACCTTAACACGCCTGGGTACCGCAGACAGTACTATACCTTTCAAGAAAACACCAAGAACGTCAACGAAACGCTTCCCGCCCCTCCTGGCGCAATGGTCGCGACAGAGACAACCGATTTTGAGTCGGGGGTCAGAAAATCAACGGGTCGAGCGCTTGATGTTGCCATCAATGGCGACGCATTCTTTGTCTTTCAAGGCGAAGCAGGTGAGTTGTACTCCCGCAATGGAGTTCTTTTCCGAGACCCAAGTGGAAAGCTGGTCAATGGTGACGGACTTCCGATTCTAGACAACGGCAAACCCATTGAAATTCCCTCAGAAGTATCCCACTACAACCTGGTGATTGACTCATCCGGCCAAATAAGCGCCGACGGAGAGGTTTTCGGCGAACTTTCGATGGTGAACTTCGATGATCCGAATCTATTGGAATCCGACAGTCAAATCTATTTCAATATCGGACAAGCGACTTTGGAACCGCCCACGGACGCCAGTGCCGTGCAAGGATTCCGTGAGCTTTCCAATGCTCATCCAGTCACCGAACTCATCAGTTTGATCATTGGCTCGCGCGGATTCGAAGCTGCACAACGTGCGATACGAACCATCTCAGATTCAATTCAGGAAAACATTCGCGCCTAGACACTTGGTCGATTGTCGACACAGAAAAGAAAGGACTCTTTCATGCTAAAAGCTTTTTTCACCAGTGCCACGGGAATGCGTGCACAGGAGTTGTTAATTGACAACACGGCCAACAACCTGGCCAACGTCAATACAACCGGTTTCAAGCGAAGCCACATTGAGTTTGCTGACCTGATTTACGATGCCGCCAAACTACCAGGTGCGTCGACTGGAGGAGGGCGAACCTCTCCGATCGGTTTACAGATTGGCAACGGCGTTCGGCCCATTGGCACAACCAACGTGTTCACTCAAGGCGCGTCGATCGAAACGGGGATCGACACTCACATGGCGATTGAAGGCGATGGTTTCTTCAAAGTCTCCATGCCAGACGGGAGTGCTGGTTACACCAGAGATGGATCGTTCCTCAAAGATGCCAATGGCCTCATGGTCAACGGCGATGGCCTTCCACTGGATCCGAACATCACCATCCCGTCGACTGCAGAACAAGTTCAAGTCTCCGCCACCGGCGATGTCAGCTACCTGGAGAACGGAACCATCACGACCGCCGGCACCATCAACCTTTATCGATTTTCGAACCCCGCCGGTCTCCGGCAGCGTGGCGGAAACATCTATCTCGCTACCGAAGCATCTGGAGCGGAAATCACAGGCACTGCGGGCGACTCGGGTTTCGGTACGCTCCGACAAGGGTCAATTGAAGGCTCCAACGTCGAAGTCGTCTCAGAGATGGTCTCACTAATCACGGCACAGCGAGCCTACGAAATCAATTCCCGGGCCATCCGCGCTGGCGATGAAATGCTTTCCACCACAAGTCAAATCATTCGATAGGTGATCCATGAAGTTTGATAGGATTTTGTTGCTGGCTCTGGCCGTCACATTCCTGGGTGGGTTTTCTGGGCAGGACCTGACCGCTCAGGTATCCGTCCAGATCCGAAATTCGGAACTCCGAGTTGCCAAGTCAACGGTACAACTGGGAGATATCGCTACCTTGTCAGTTTCAAGCCCCGAAGTGGCAAAGACGCTGCAAAACATCGATGTCGACTCGTTCAATGGTAACGCCAACGAAATCTGGATCACCAAAGAACAGATTCGCATCCGCTTGCTGTTGGCTGGTTTCGATGTGGCAGCTTCTGACATCAGCGGACCCGAGGAATTCAAAGTCAGCCGCATTGACCAGGACGACACGCGCCAGATCATTCAAACATTGCTCAATCAGCAACTTTCATCCCAGTTCGCGATTCCCGAATCAGCAATCCAAGTCACGATCGATTCCAACTTCAAAATTGCCAATGACAGCCACATGGACTTCCGAACTTTAAAACTGGAGCCGCTTGGACGACCAGACATCCCGCTAGGGAAAAGCACCTTGCCAACCATGATCCGAGACTCACAAAACAAATTTCAGCCAATGAACGTTCCAGTGACGGTCGCCATCTATCGAGAATTGGCCGTTGCCAAAATGGATATCGCCCGAGGTACCGTTCTAACGCGAGAAAACCTCGATTCCGTGCGACGTCCAGTATCAACCAACTCAACGGGTTTCCTGACCATGGCACATGCACTTGGCAAGGAATCAAACGCGGATATCGCCACCTATGAATTGATCAAGCCCAATGCCATCAAATCGGTGGTCGTCAAACAAGACGCGCTAATCAAGAAAAACAGCATCGTTAGCGCCGTGTTGCGAAGCGGTCATCTGACCGTCACGCTCAAGAAGATCAAGGCATTGGAAGACGCCAACCTTGGCGACACGATTCAGGTGATCAATATGAACAACAACGAACGGCTTTTCGCCAAAGTCATTGACACCTATACCGTCGAACTTCGCTAACCCGAATACTTCCCTGATAAAATTTAGCCCATAACTGGCCGCAATAAAAGGACATTCATGTTCAAAATCAACATCAAAAAACTGCTGCCGTTTCTCGCTCTTATGTTCATATTTTCGTTCCAAAGCAGTGACTGCCCTGCACAGCGATCATCATTGTGGGAACGGCGTGACCATCGAAAAACGGACATGTTCTCCGACGTCAAAGCACGTCGGCCAGGCGACCTGCTGGTCATCACCATCGAAGAACAATCTGATGTCGAGAACAAGGACCAACGGACTCTGCGAAAACAAAACAGCTCGACTGCAGAGGGCACGGGCAGCTACGGCGTCGGCGGCGGTCTTGGCACCGCGGCAGGCAACCTCAACTTTGATCAAGAGACTGCAGCCAATCGACAATTCAATGGAAATACCCAGTTCAAGAGTGAACGAGGTTTCACCGATCGTTTTACCGTCCAAGTCGTTGACACTCTGCCCAACGGCAACCTCCTGGTCACTGGTAAACGCAACATGTCACTCGAAGGGGATAACCGCACATTGGTCCTGTCGGGAATCGTTCGCAACGTCGACGTCACCGGAGCAAACTCGGTTTCTTCGCGACTCGTATCCAATTTGACAATCAGTTACGAATCAAATGGGCAGGATTCTGAACGCAAGTTTATCAATCAGAGCTGGCTAGGCAAAAAGATGAATAGCATTTGGCCATAGAAGATGACTGAGCAGCGAAGACGTGTACATTCCTTTGAAGTGAATCGAAAAATGAATTTCCCGCACAACGACCGCTACCTTTCGCGTCTGACCCTTTCTCTATTCGGAATGGTGGTTTGCCTCACTTGTTCATCGATCACCTTTGGGCAGAATCAACCGAGTGTAATCACATCGCCTTCGCAACTACCGACTCCTCTGACAGCACCACCGGCAAACCAACTTCGTAATCAGCCTTTCTCTGGCCAGCAGATTCCCGGCCAGCAGATCCGCGGACAACAACCGAGCAGGCAATTTGCCAACCCTGCATTCAACAACCAAACTCCAGAAACGATCCAACCCACACTGCAACCCCATGCAACTTTCCCAACGAACCAAGTAGCCTTTCGGGATGCTCCCTTGCAAATCCGAATCAAGGATATCACAACCATCGAAGGACATCGCACCAATCACTTGACGGGCATTGGATTGATCACGGGTCTAAAAGGAACGGGCGGAAAAGACGAATTAACAAAACGGCTTGCAGCCAACATGCTTCAGAGCTTCAACATTCGCTTGGAGGAAATCCCTGCAGGAAGCATGTCGGCGGTGGTCGTTTCCGCCGACATCCCCGCATTTTCTCGACCCGGCCAAAAAGTCACCGCAACCGTTTCTACGATGGACAATGCGGCTGGATTGTTTGGCGGCGTTCTACAAGCAACCGAGCTAAAAGGTTTTGATGACCAAGTCTATGCGATCGCAGGAGGCCCGCTGGTCTTGAGTGGGTTCTCGGCCAAGGGCGCTGCGGGAACAATCACCAAGAACCACGATACCACGGGAAAAGTCGACGCGCAGGTTGAAGTGGCAATCGAGGAAGAACCCGCCTTTCCTGGGCAATCATTTCGTTTGCTTCTCACGAACAAAGATTACGCGACGGCTCATCGCATTGTAGAACAGATCAATCATTTCTTTCCTGGCCATGCAACGGCCCTGGATCAGGGATCGGTAGACGTATATTTCCCCAAACAATACATCAACTCCAAGTTTGAATTCGTTGTCAAAGTCAATGAACTTCGAGTCGTGCCAGACATCCCGGCTCGAGTGGTAATCAATCAAAAGACAGGGACGATCGTGATCGGTCAGAACGTCAGGTTGTCCAAAATCATGTTTGCCAATGAGAACCTGGTCATCACAACCAACGAATCTCCAGTGGCGGCTCAACCGGCCCCATTCTCTCAAGGAGAAACTGCAATACTCCCTCGGACACAAATAACCACGAGCGAGACGGGGGGAACCTACAACGTGCTGAATCAGCAAACGACCGTTGGTGAACTCGCAGGACTACTCAACCAACTGGGGGTATCACCGCGTGACATGATCGGAATCTTTGAATCCATCAGAGATTCTGGAGCGTTGCAAGCTCAATTGATCATTCAGTAACAACACAAAACCGTTCAGGAGTTTGTCATGGACATTGGAAAATCTATAGCGAGCCTGCCATTCGACATCAATCGGCTTGAGCAGTTGGCTGACGGTTCCCTTCTCAAAACCGCTGAAGTTGAATCCGCAAAAGAATCCATCAAAGCCAAAAACGCTCAACTCGACTCGGCAGCGCAAGAGTTTGAGTCCGTGTTCCTGTCTCTCATGTTGAAAGAGATGAGAAGCACACTTGACCAAAAAGAAGGTGGGCTTTTTGGTGGCGAATCAAGCGATACATTTGGAGGCATGTTCGACATGTTCATGGGCCAGCACCTTGCAGAGGCCCAACCACTGGGCATTGCCGACGCGATCAAATCCTACACAGATGCCGCGCCGATGTCCTGATTCTAACGAACTTACAACTTGCATATTCGTGCTAACCACCTCGACTCGCATTTTTTCCACTCAGCAACAGTACTGGCTTTGCCAAACCCATCAAGCATTTTTGAAATGCTTCGATCACAAGAATGATCAATGTAGACCTGCAGGAGAACGCGATGTTTCAACAAGATTTCGGTACAAGTGTGGCAGAAAGACTGACCATTGTCTTTGGACACCTACAGATGGAGTCTCTCTATCTCGATACAGTAATCGAATCAGGCTTGGAAATTCAGCAAATTCTGAGGGAGCAACGAAGTATTCCGACAGCCGTTGTCGGTGAAGAGGCGACGGCCGCTCAGCGCGAAAATCAAAAAATCATGGAGCGATTGAACCAACTTCGGGACGGAATTTCAAAACGATTCCTGCCGGTCCTCGAAGCAAGAAAGAAACTTCCAGGCGTCTTGAAAACATTTGCCCCCACGGGCGAAGACGAAGCGCCTTCACTGACCTCTTTGTTCTTTTTGATCAACGAACCCTTTCGAAGCAAACTAAAGAACCTACGCGAAGAAATTCGCACCAAATTGGATAAAGTCTACTCCATTACCATGGGCAACCAGACCGTTCTGATTTACACACTCAACTACTACGATGTGCTGCTTAACGGTAACGCTCCAAAATCAGACTGTTACAACGCAAGCGGACTCACTCAAGCACAGTCATTTTTCAAATCAACATTTGTAGCTACTAATTGTTAAAGAACGCTTATGAACCTAAGGATAGGTCTCTCGGCGCTACAAGCCAGTCAGTTCGCGATCAACAACGTCTCGCACAACCTGGCCAACGCGAATACCGAGGGTTTTCATAGACAGGAAGTCTTATTCCAAACCAATCAGGCGGACTTTGTGCGCGGTCGATTCATCGGCAGCGGCGTCGAAATCCATGATGTTCGTCGGAATCGGGAAATGATCGTCGAGAGCGCCTTCACGACGGCGTCTTCTGACCTCAGCCGAATCGACCAGAGCCTGTTGATTGAAACCCGAATCGAATCGCTCATTGCGCCCGGCGAAGGCTCCATTCAAAATGCCTTCACCAGGCTCTTTGACGGGTTTTCTCGACTTTCCGCCAACCCCGGCGAAAATTCGTTGCGAAACTCAATCGTGAATGACGCTTCGAATCTGGTCAATCGAATCAAGGACGTTCGTGGTGAGTTCGTGCAAATCAAAGACGATATCGTCGGGCAAATCGAACTCGAAGTTGATGCCCTCAATCAAGACATCGAAAACCTCGTCGATCTTCAGAACAGAATTAAAACCGCGTCTCATCAAAGTGTCCCCAACGACCTGCTCGATCAACGCGATCAATTGATCAACAGAATTGCCGAGCGCGTTGACGTTCAACGGTACGAGTTTGTCCAAAACGAGCTTGGCCTCGGATTGGCGGGGAGCTCGATAAGTATCGGCGCTGCTCCCATTCGTTTTGAGACGGCGACCAACGCCGACGGATCAATTCAAATCCAAGTCGAAAATGGAAACCGACCCACGACATTTGCTGGTGGGCGAATCGCAGCGTTGGTGGACGTAAAAAACAATCTGATCGATAATTTCGAACAGAAAATCGACACCTTCGCCAGTGAGTTCATCAACCAGTTCAACCAGGTTCACGCGACTGGAATTGGAATCGGGAGCTCCTTTTCTCGATTGCAAAGCAGTCAACAGATCGGAGACGTCACAGCCCTTCTCGCCGATGAAACTCCCTTCCCTATTTCTGCAGGCGAACTGTCGGTAACGATTACCTCGCCTTCAGGCGAACTCTCTACCACAACGTTGACCATCGATCCGACGACCGATTCACTGAACAGCATTGCCAGCAAGCTCAGCGGCGTTGACAATATCCAGGCGCTGGTTGACCCGGCATCGGGGCGGCTTTCCGTCATTGCTCAACCTGGTTTTAAATTCGATTTCACAGGACGACTGGAAACCATTCCGGATACCTCCGGGCTAACAGGTTCATCGATCCCAGGAATCTCGGGTGATTACACTGGCAAAACCAATGAAGCCTTTACCGTCACCATGCTCTCCAGTGGCACCGTCGGAAAAACCGCCGACTTGAAAATTCAGGTTTCCGACTCGCTGGGAACGGTCCTGAATGAATTTGACATCGGACAAGACTACGAAGCCGGTTCTCCGATCGACCTGGGGCACGGAGTTTCTGTTCAACTTGGCGTAGGAGATGTGGCAGCGGGCGAATCATTTGAAGTCAAAATGATTGCCGAAAGTGACACAAGCGGTTTGCTTTCGGCGATCGGCTTGAACGGATTCTTTACCGGCACTGACGCGGGAAACATCGACGTTGATCAACGCATCAAAGATTCGCCAGCGCAGATTTCAACCACCAAGTCAGGTGACATTGCCGACACACGAAATCTGAAAGGTCTTTTGGCACTCAGAGAACAACGATCGGTCGGTGAAAGAAACCAAACCTTTGATAATTTTCTGGCGGAGGCGAACTCGGAAATTGGATTCAATGTTCAATCGTCTCAGAGCGTTCAAATCAGTTTGTCTGAACTCAAATTCGAGTATGAGACAAGACTCGATGCGGCTTCTGGAGTTGACATCAATGAAGAGCTTATCAATCTGACTCAGCACCAGAAAACTTACGAAGCTGCGATCCAGGTCGTCCGCACCATGGAAGCGATGCTAGACGAACTATTCAATATTATCAGGTAACTCCCCAATGTATTTTCGCGCAACCTCTCAGACCAGTACGAATCAAGCGATTCGCTATGTCTCAAATCACACTTCGAATATCGTCAATTTCCAAAGACAGATTTCTTCTGGTTTAAGGTTGCATCGCTCATCAGACGATCCCGTCGCCTTCCATCAGGTGACTTCGCTCAGGAATCAACTGCAGCAGCTGGATTCAGATTCCTACTCCATTCTCGATGCAGAAACCAAACTTAACACGAGCGTTTCCAATATCCAACAAGCCCATAACCTTGTCGTTCGGGCCAAAACGCTGGCTCAGCAAGGAATTCAATCGACATCTCCTAGCGAGCGCAACGCTCTAGCCGTCGAGGTCGAAGGACTTTTGACCAGCATTAAGGATGTTTCCAAGGCCCAGTCGGCAGGCTCTTTTCTGTATGGTGGGGCAAAATCAAACCAACAGCCATTCGATTTCGGCCAACCATTAGTAGAAGGTGGACCGATTCAAGCCGAATATCAAGGAGCAAACGGCAATAGCGCTGCATTCATTGGTACCAGTGTCTCCATTGAAACATTCTACGCTGGCGATCAAATCTTTGGGAACTCCCAGCGTGGAGATTTACTCGCCCTTGGAAACACTGGGGCAAAAAACGGAGCGGGCACCGACAGTATCATCGGCCGAGCTAATCTGATCGTGGAACATACGTCAACGACCTACTCAGGCTCTTCTGGCGTCGCTCCAGGGACCCGCTCAGTCGCAAACGACACCGTCATCGGGCCCGCCGGCGACAACAGCGTCACGATCAATGACCTAAGCGGCACAGGGAGCTCCGGCACCGTCACTTTTAACAACGGGATTGAAGTCAATTGGTCGCAAACGGACATCGATCTTCGGGTCATCTCGGAAGATGGACAAGAAGTCTACCTCGACATGAGCGCGATCACAGCGGGATTCTCGGGCACCGTTTCATTCGCGTCTGACGGAACATTAAGCGTTGATGGTGGACTCACTCAAACCGCCATCGATTTTTCCGCAAGTCAAACATTGGTCGATTCGACGACCGGAAGACAAACTCATATCGACTCGACGGGGATTACTCAGCCTGGCACTGACTATCTAGAGTTTCCAGGAACCGCCAACGTCTTCCAGGCTCTTCACGAACTGGCCGCAGACCTACGCAACACGCGCGGCCTGGACAGCCAAGCCTACTCAGCTTCCTTGGACCGTAGGCTTGGTGAACTAAATGGATTGGCCGATCACATGCTGTTGACCATTGGTAAACAGTCGGCATCGCTTCAGGCTTTGGATGAACTTGAAGTCCGCGTACAAAACCTTCAACTAGAAGTCGAAACACAAGTAAACAATTTCCAGGCGACGGATATTCCAGAAGCCGTTCTGAGACTTCAGAACGAACAGTCGTTGCTGGAGTTCACTTACTCGGTCACCGCACAAATCGCGTCAACGAGCCTTCTCAATTTCCTCCGGTAAGAAATAGGAATTTCCCGCCGACAAGGACTTCAACAGACCGTTAAAACACTGAATGACGCATTTGAAGCAACGATGCGTTTCCTCAATGAGCTGAAATGTGACTCAAGCAGGACCGTATTTACGAAGTGTGTTTTGCTACCGGAATGGCTTGTGGGCTTGAGTCCATCAGGCCAGCGATTCACTCAGTACTGACGGCCAAGAATAGGACTAGGCAAATCGGCGACGTCGGCGGCCTGCCAGGTACACCAAGGCAACCGCAATGAAATGAATGCTGGAAGGCTCGGGAACCTAGGTCGTAGTTGGTGCCAAGTTCGCTGACAAGGTTTTCGATAGACTTCTCAGAATTCTTCTCAACAGGCTTTTGAGCCCGACTTTTTGAAGGACCTTTTTGGCCGCGATGGGAAGTCGGCAACATCTCATTGGCGTCACTCGGAAATGAACTTCCCTGAGTTTCCATTTCGGCCGAACTGATCGGCTCTTTTACAACATCAATACTCGAGGCGACATAGGACTCAAGTTGAGGCAGGACTAAATCACCGTAAGCAGATTGCTCGATGGTCAGTGCAGTGAGAAGAAACAAACTGACCAAGATTCCAATTCGACCCCAAGGCATTCCCGACTCCTAAACCAAACATGTTCCCTGCTTCTGCGTGGTATTGTGATCGAAGTAGGCTCCACCCCCTGAACAAATCGTAAGGAAGCTTTTGAAAAATGCCCACGATCTGGTTGGGGTTACAACAGTTGTTCCTTCTTGGGAAAATCATCGGTCCGACATGCCGTTCGAAAGCACTCTCAGAGATTTAAGACCGGTTTTCGAAGTCTTTTGATGATATTCTTCAGAAATTTACAGAATCGACACGAGACTTCCGCAGTCAGGATTTGCAGCGAGTTTCATCCCAGATGTAACTAGGCCGGTAGTCTCGAAGAGCATTGAGGGCTGAACCATTGTAAATTCTTCGCCACAAGTTTTCCCCGTAGTTAGTTATAAAATCAGTTGCTCGTAACTGGTACCAGTCTTCCTTGCGGCGATAGCCCATCTGTTCGCCCAGCCACTTCATGTACCGGACGCGGTTTTTACGTTGTTTCCAATAGCCATCTTGCGTTGTGCGAAAACACCATGGCAACCAGTCATACTCATGAGAAAAATGCTCCATCACGACCCGAGAAGGCGAGCTGTTGGAACGTTGTAATAACATGGCGCCGTGGTTGTTCAGAAAGGCGTCTTGGGAAATCGAATACCAGTCTTCCCATGTTTTGAATCCCATCTGTTTACCCAGCCATTTCAGGTAGTCGATGCGATTCTGCTTCTTTGTCCAGAAATTACTGGGCGCATGGGTAAACTTCCAAAGTAGCCATTTTCGCTTTGGGAAGCAGTCAACCACCGCAGCCCAGGGAGTGTGTCGATAACAATTGTTCAGCAGCGATATCCCACGATTCTTCTTGAAATCTTCCTTGGAAACCTTGTACCAATCGTCAAGTGTCTTGAAGTTGAGTTTTTTACCCAGCCATTTCATGTAAGCGATTCGATTTTTCTTGACGTGCCAGAATTTATTGAGTTCTCGATTCAGAAAATCCCAAGGCTGCCAGATAGATTTCGGAAAATGTTCCTGAAGGATGGCCATAGGTTCATTTTGGAACATCTTCAGAATCCCCGAGCCATGGTTTTCAAAGAAATCTGCGTAAGATACGTCGAGCCAGTCTTCGGGATGCCGTTTGCCGAGCTTTTTACCCAACCACTGAACGTACCTTTTCCGGTTCTCACGCTTTTGCCAAAAGTCTATTGGCGTCGTGCAAAATTTCCAGTCCTGCCATTGGAATTTGGGATAAAGCTCCTTTACCAGTGACGACATCTTGCCTCTGAGGAGGAAACTGCCTCCATAGTGCTCGTTAAAATCTGTTATTTGTATCGCATACCAGTCTTCCGGTTTTTCAAAACCGAGTTGCTCTCCCAGCCATCGTAAGTAATCAACCCGATTTTCACGTTCTAGCCAAAAACCACTGGGAGCAGTGCGAAACATCCAGGGTTTCCAGTCATGGCTGGGAAATAGTTTGGTAATCACATGACTTGAGCCCCCGTATTGATTGATCAGGGAATACCCGCGATTCTTCTGAAAATCTCGAGTTGTCACGCAATACCAATCATCCAATTTCGTTATCTTGAGCTTCTGACCAAGCCAGGTAATGTATCGACGGTGGTTCTCCAGATCGTCCCAGAATCCCTGTGGAACACGCTTATCAAGCCATTCAGGACAACTCAGATCGGCGTAGCGAGCGGACTGCCAATCCCATTTGCGGGTACGTCTTGATTTAGCCATTAGATATTGTGAAAAGTTGTTGGTTTGTCGAATGCAACCAGTTTAACTACGATGACGTCTTGTACGAGGGCAAACTACGAAACACACATTGGTGGATATTCTCAACTCGCAGCTAAATAACGCCTCGCCCAAAATTCTTTTCAAAAAAACTTCCATTTTTCCAACTGGTTATTTGCTACGAAAATGGGTGGTTTTGCTGGGGAAAGCAATCGCTTTCCAAAATGCTGTCCATGAGCCGGGCAAAAAATGAAATGCCATAAATTCTCGACCAAAACAACAATTGCGTGGGGAATGGAAATTTCTTCTTTGCGATCGACCAGTTGTGTCACTGCATTAGCTCATCTTGGTAACTAAAGATGCTGGGAAGAAGGCGTGAACTTTGTGCGTCCTCAGGTCTCTTGATCTGACATGGAGTTTATATGAAATTCTATAGCCTCTGGTTTTTGCGGTAACTCGCAATGATTGGCGCGTGGCCTCTCCCCCTGATTTACCTACCTTGATTTGGAATTGCACCGATGAAGCTTTCAGTAAGGCATTGGCGAAAAACACTGGTTTCCCTTGGGCTTAAATGGGTGACGCCAACCAAGAAAAAACGTCGGAAGCACGCTTTTGCGAATCTTGAATTCGGATCCCTTGAGCCTCGAAAGCTCCTTGCCCGTGGATACACTCCTCCACCACTTCCCGATCCTGATCCCACACCTCCGCCTGTTGTTGTTTCTGGCCCTGAGACTACTGAGGAAGATCCAAGTATCGTCTCGGATCAGATTCCTGATGTTCATGTTGCAAATATCGATTTGGTCGAACCTGGCACGATCGTTGATGGCGATCTCGCCTACGCGAGCCCCGTCTTAACAGGCACTGTTGAGGGAGATTTCGCAACCTACCCGCGCCTATTGATCCAATTCGATTTGGAAGCAACGGGAGCTGAAGTCATCGGAAACCTGTTTTCCTCCGATGCCTCGGTGATTATCGAGAACCCTGCAACTGACAACACCTTTGAAATCGACCCTGCCAATCCTACCAACCCGGGAAACTCAAATTCTTTCCAGAGTACCCCA
Organism: Mariniblastus sp.; assembly: GCA_965224765.1. GTDB lineage: Bacteria > Planctomycetota > Planctomycetia > Pirellulales > Pirellulaceae > CAZDBA01. The sequence goes on along the minus strand of CBDDAC010000002.1, from coordinate 299,901 downwards.
GGTTGGAAAAACATCGGATACCGAGTCGTGCCGATTGATGCTACGGGCCAAGTTCTCGTGGACTCAGAGGATCGGATGCTTGCTTCTCCCTGGAAGAACATTGGATTCAAGCTCATTGATCCTGCCGAAGGCGCTGTCCGTGTTGTCGATATCGATCTAGCGAGCGACACGGGTGATCCAACCGACCAGCAAACTCAAGACCCCCGAATTGAAGTCGTCGTTCATGGAAACTTTGTCGCTTCCAATTCATACCGGTTAGAGTTCGAGTACTCTCACGACGGTCAAACGCATACCGACCATGTTGATGTTCCCGAGATTGGAATAGTCAATTACAACCCCTTGGACAACAACCCCGACCTCGCCTACGACGAAGTCACCGTCGCCCTGACTTATCGATTGATGTCCAGCACGGATGGAGGCGCGACCTGGAACCAGGATTCTACGGACCTTTACTCCTTTGGCAATCTGCCCATTCTGGAAGCATCCATTGGAGAGATCAACGAAGAGACCGGAGATACTCCTTATCGAGGCGGTGATCGATTGGTATCTGGATTCTTGATCGATACAGTTCAAGACAACACCGTTCCCTATCTAGTCGACTTGGAAATCGGTACCCCCGATGAAAACGGCGTCGTTGCCTTCCATGAGGATGGCGAAGCAGCCGTTCGGTTTGACGAAACGGAAGAGCGTTATGAATACTCGCACGTCGTCGTTTCGGCTGACTCGGTTGTTCAAGTAAGAGCCCGGGTCAAGCAGTGGGTTCTGGGCGAGTACAGATACAGCCCTTGGGTCGTGACTTCTGTTCAGGAACCACAGCCTTTTGACTTGGCCGGCCTGGAAATTGAAGAAGAGCCAGAGCGTGAAGGCACAGACTTCCGCGGACCTGGCTTGGCTCCCAAAATCGTTGGCCTTCTTGAAGGCGCTCCAACAGTAGAAGCTCTGGAAGACAATTCGGAAACTGAAGATCCGCTGGACTACCGCGAACTGAGCAACATTCGCGTCGAAATCTACTACAGCGAAACTGCCCCTGATGAAAATTCGGTTGCCAGCGACTATGCAAGAACAGGTTCATTTGGTCACTTTGAAATCCGGCCCGATGAGCTAAGCCTGGGCACCAATCAAATTTGGGTTCGCTCCGTACTCGAATTGAACAATGGTCAAAGGTACTTCGGAGCAGCGCAGTCTGTTTCCATTGATGTTGCAGACGTTGAGCTTCCCGCACTTTCCATCGAGTTGCTTGATTCGGACGCGGTAGAACACACGGACGCAACCACCGGTGAAACCTATTGGTCGACTTCCAACCCAACCGTTTCGGGAACTTTGACGTCGACGGACACATCGTTGCACAACTATCAGGTGGCCGTTGAGTATGCCCATGAGTTCCCCAACGTCACTTCTGATCTTACACTTCGCTCCTATACGGATTACGAAGACAAAACGAGTTACTTCCCGCTCATTGCAGGACATGAAGGTGAGATCGTCAAAGTCCGCGCTCGAATTGCCTACTACCACATTCAGTTGGGTGAAGAGCTTTACTCGGACTGGACAGAAATCTCAATTCAACTCGAAGCCACGACTCACCAAGCCAGCACGATCAGCGAGTTAACGGTTCTTGGCAACCACGAAACCAATGCATCGGATCAAGCGATTGTCCGTGGCGACTTGGCCAGGATCACCGGTTCGGTTGACTTCTCCGACAAGGCGCCGGCTGCGGTCACGGTTCAGTTCCGCGATGTTGCCACGGGCACCGTTCTAGGACAAACAACGACTTCGTCCTCGGGGCGATTTGTCTACTCACTTGATAGCCTTCCCGCAGGAACGCAAAGTATCGAAGCGCTCGTCCTCGACTGGAACTACCAAACATCGGCGATTGAAGCAGGCCCCGCGACAACTTTGGCTTTCGAAGTTCAGGCATTGCAACCTGTTGTGGTCGAAGAGTTTGAGTTGCATAGCGACACGGGAGCTTCCAATAGCGACAACTCAACTTCCAACCCAACCTTAATCGGAAAGCTCTCGGGCGAAGGACGCGTTGCTGGGGTTCAAGTCGCTCTGACTCGAAATGATGGTCATGAAGTGATCGTCACAACCGATTATTCGGGCCGCTTTATCCATCGCGATGACCATCTTGCTGCGGGACAAACCTACACTTATCAAGCCCGCCTTACGACTTGGGATTCCGCCCTGGGCGTCTACAACTATAGCGCAAACTCCGTTGCCGATATCACGTTTCAGTTTGTGGCCCCATCGGGAGCGCGAGCGACACTGGGAGCGGTTGGACTGGCAGATTCCTCTGACGCCAATCTCGATTCAGCAACGAATCAAGTCAAAGATCTGACTCTTCGGGGACGTGTTAATACCGAAGGTCGTTTAGATGGTATTGTGGTCGAAGTTGATTTCAATGGTGATGGAGTCGTTGACGATCTGGTTCGCACCGATGGCTATGGTGAATTTGTATTCCGCTCCGGCTCCTTGGCTGCTGGAAGCACAACGCCACAGGTCCGCGTCCACGAGACCAGTTACAGCGCAGGTTCCTGGATTGCCCTACCAACCTACGATCTCCAACTCGTTGTCCAATCAGGACCCGTCGTGGCAACCTTCAGTCAGTCGGCTGGCGACTCACCCCGACTGGGCGGATCAATCAGCGGTGACTTCAGTAACGTTGTCGTTGATATCCTCATCGATCATCAGGGGCAAGACATCGTCGTCGCACAGGTTGATGTCGACGACCAAGGCAACTTTGAATACTTGGTCGCAACTCCACAAGTGGGCGAGTCCCTACAATTCAAGGCTCGCGCACGAGTCGCCAGTTCCGGCCGATGGAACTACGGTGAACAACTACCCACAACCTTCAACTATCAACCGACGACCTACATCGATCAGATCAACCTGAAATCGGACACAGTCACCGGCGGTACAGGAAGTGTCACCGATGGAGTTAGCGACGATGCCACTCTTTTGATTCAGGTGGCGGGTGCAGGGACCGCCGCTACCATTTCGCTGGAAATTCAACGTGACGGCGGCGAAATTGAAACAGTCGATGTGCCCGTTACAGCAGGGCTGGGCGAATACGCTCAAGATGAATTGGGACTGGGCTACCACAGTGTTCGAGCCCGAGTTGCTGGAAACGATGACGCTCCCTGGCAGCAAATCAACTTCATCTATGAATCGGATAGCACCAGGGATGATTCTCTCGCCTTGGCTCAGGAGCTCACTAGCCTAAACACCAATTGGCAAACGGCTGAGTACGAATCAACCATCTCGACGGACGAAGACTTCGATTTCCAGCTTTCCGAGGCGCAAGAGGAACGAGATGCCCTTGTCGAAACGGCCAACGAAGCCCTCAAGCAACAGAAGCTGGTCGCCGAAGCCGCCTACGAAATTGCGATGGATGCCGCACGCCAGGACTTTGAAGCGAACGTCCCCGAATCGCTAAGACGATTTGAGCTTGATTCCTTCACTTGGCCCAATGATCCTGCCGAGAATTTGTTTGAACTTCCTGAATCCGAAAAGCCCTACGAATTTGATTTTGATGGCATCAAATTCAAGGTGGCCGGAGATCGTCAGTACAACCAAGACATTCAGAACGCAGTTCAGCAATTTCGCGAAACCGAAAAAACCCTTCAAGACAATTTGAAGACAGATTTCGCTGAGGCAAAAACCGCCTGGGAGGCAAATCTCGCAACCCTGAAAACTGCTCGCGATGCCAGCCTCGATACCGCCCGGCAACAGCGTCAAACAGACATCAACTCATTTACGCAGGATGAATCGGGGCATGACGCCATCCGAGAAACCTTGCAAACTGCAAAAAACCAATACGATGCGGCCTTAGAAGCGAATGAGTCCAACTATCAACTAACGGTCGCCGAACTAGATGAAGGTTATGAAGCCTCACTAATCGCGCTGCAATCACTTGAAGAAGCCCAATTGCCGCCTCCAAGGACAGGTAGCTGGACGTCAATCAAATCAACCTTGGAACAGTTTAGCGAGAATTTCAAAACTCTCCATAACGACTATCACAAGCTGCGTTCAGAGGCGTTGTGGGAATGGAAAACTGACGACGCGACTGCTTTGTCCGTATATGAAAAAGCACAGAGCAAGGCTCAGGCAGACACGAACCAGCTCCAGCGACAGTTGCAACATGAAAAACTGGTTGCCGAACGAGGTCATTGGCTGACCTATCAAACCGAAGTTGCTCGAATCCAAAAAGATTACACCAAGGCCGTAGCAACTCGAACTCACCAATATCGCCTTGAAATCGCAGCTGACCAGCAAGGTTTCCAAATTGCGATGGCTGCGGCAACGCAGTTTCGGAACGATGCCTCGGCGAATGCTCGACTGCATGCCGCAGAACGTTGGGACACCGGTCTAAACACTCACTGGAGTGCCTACCAACTGAATTTGGCACAAAGCCAGAACGACTATCAGATTGCCGTTAATGGTGAAAACCATGCGGCTGCCGTCGCGATTGCTAACAATAATTTCACGACCGCCACTTCATTGGCCGATCATCAAAAGTTCGCCGTAGTCGGCAATGAGCAACTTGGGTTCAGTTCACAAGTCGACATCGCAGAGACCTTGGCAGTCGAATTGGCTCAGGCATCACACGATCTAAAAGTTGACGCGAGTGCCGCAAGAAATCAACGCGACCAAGAACTCGCAACCGTTTGGCAAGAAAGACGCGATGACTGGAGCGATGCAGAGCAAAACTTCAAAGTTGCAGACGCAACCGCAGATCGAGATCTGTATCAGAAGAACTTGGAAACCGAAGCCAAATACATGACCGAAATGGTTCACCCGAGTTACTACGGGCGAACTTGGTATTATGCAACCTATGCTCTGATCGCAAGTCCGCAAGGATTTGCCTACCGCATGCACAGTACCTCTGAACTCAATCAACTCTTGGCAGACTTCAATCTGGAGAAAGCTAATCACCAAAAAGAGTTCTACGCTGAGGTCGCCAATGCCCAAAAAACCTACGACGAAGCAACCATTGATGCGGACAAGGCCTGGCGCAACAACTCCAGCAAAACTTATCGTGATGCACTGACCCTTGAGGCAACTTCTGAATCAGAAACGTCAGGTTGGTACAGCATTCGCGATTCTTGGAAAACCGCAGTGCAAGACGCTCGTGGTAAGTTCAACGAACACTTTACGGCCAACCAAGGGCATCTTTCGGTGGCAATCGCCAAAACCAGTGCCGAAGCTGAGGTTCTAGCCAACGACTTAAATGCCACATGGAAAACCAATGTCTTGCAAGCATTGGTGGGTAACCCGCCTGCCGCAGGCAGCAGCACTCTGGGTGGAAAATGGCTTCGAGACCTGGATGCCCTTTCCGAGTTCCGACAGGATGTCATTGAAGATGCGATTCTGGCGGGAGAAGTCAGCGAGGCACGAGGAAATCGTGAGACAACACGCAATGACGACCTGAGCAATTCGAGACAACAGTACTTCGAAGACCTGGCCGCCATCTACTGGACTCGGTTGGAAACACGCCAGACGGCGACTGACACTTACACCGATTCAGTCTATGGCCCTAATGCTGCGTTCGTTCAACGAACTCAGGCGATTGCCGACGCTCAGAATGCGTTCGCCGAGCAGCGACTGGAATCCCAACATCAAATTGCTCTCTCGGCCCAAGAAAAGATTCATGAATCGGCAATTGCCAATGCGTTGCATAATTTCCACGAAGTCCGGGCCGAAGAGATCGCAGAACGAGCTGAGGCCATTGTGGGAGCAATCCACACTCGCAGTATCGCGATGATCGACGCCAACCTGTTCACCCAATACACCGGCGCAGTTATCTACGAACAGGCAACCAATACCTTGGGTGGCGACCATACGATTGTCAGCGACAACGTTTACTTGTTGGATCTGGCAGCACGTGATTCGATTTCAGATACCGCCACACTGAACTTCAATCATTCGGTTGCTGACGCCAACAAGGACTACGAAATTGATTTGGCCCATGCTCGACGAACATTGGTCAACAATCTCGGTACCATCGACCTGAACAACGCAACGGACGTTAGGGACCTCAACACCTCACATGTTGGAACCTGGGTCAGCAAGCAAAATGAATTGATCGAAGCGATTCGAACCGCCGAGGTGGGTTCGGACCAAGTCGACGGATTTCAGATCCAGGAATCCAACGCCTGGGCCATATCGCAGATTGCCATTGCAACGGCCAATGAAGATTACGGAGTTTCTGATGTAGAAATCTCCCACGCTTATACGATTCGAGACGCGGCGATTGAGCGAACGTTCCAAAGCAACTGGCTCCAGGAAACCCGTGACTTGATCAAGGCGGCCCACGAAAGCCGAATTGCGGGGCTGGACCTCACTCTGGCCAATGCAACTGCTGCTGTTGCCACAGCTTCATCGGTAATCAACTTAAAAGCGCAAGCTCTTGCTCAGTATCAACGTGATACGGCAGTTGAGGAGTTCGAGCGGTGGAAAAACTTGCGTACGGAGAAAGAACGCTACGAAGCCGAACTTGATCTATTGAATGTCAATTTCGAGACAAATCTTCAAACGGCCGACATTCAGCGAATCAACGACCTGAGAATCTACGCGAACAGGATGACTCAGGCCGACGGAACGCTCGTTCCACTCCCCGAAGAAATTGGTCGTGACTTTGAGATTGAGCGAGCCAGAGCTGTTGGCCAGAGATCCGTAGGACGAATTGCGGTTTTAGGTGAGTTGTTACTCCAACGCACTATCGTCCAGGGCAAGCACGATGTTGACATGATGACCTTGGCCACGAGTCGTGACAACGACTACGCCAACATCGAAGTCGGCTACGTCGAAACCGTAGCTACAGCCGTACACGTCCAAGCGTATGGGGGAGATGAGGCCATACTCGCCACGGCCCGAGCAACAGCCGCTTCCGACCGCGAAACGAGTCGCCAATCGATTCTGGACGCCTACGAGGTGGATACCAGCGCGACCAAACATTCAAACTTTGAATTGCTGGGTCAAAAGCGAATTACGTTTGTTGCCGATTACACTCAGAAGCAAGTTGACTTCACAGTTGCAATGAACGCCATCTATGTGGCCAATGACACCGATTGGAATGCCTACGAAGCCGCAATGGTCACTCGTTCCAATGCAGCTGGAACAACCTATACCCAAACGGTAACTCAGGCCAGGATAGATTTTGCAACGTTCAGTAAGCAACCGGCAATCACTCACCAGACCAATCTGAAAAACATTCGAGTTGCATCGATTGAGATTACGGCAGGTGTAAACGCTGATTATCACATTGCGGTCGCTGCGATTGACTTTGATCAGGCCGATGCAGCACTCGGAACCAGTACCGATGAGGCATTGGTATTCGCCGAAGAAAAGGCATTTGCTTACAAAGCATGGCTCACTGCCATGAGGGACAGTTATGTTGACTATCAAAAAGCAGTCGTTGCCAGTATCGGCGACCTTGCAATCGAGCTGGTCACAGCATCGAGAACCCGCTCGGTAGCTTCGGCCAATGCCACGGCGACCTATGACCGGGACGCCCAGACGGCCCTGAACCAGTCGGCGCTGGATCTGGACTCAGCCGAAGCGGACTCGGCTATCGCCTGGACTGCCAACAAAAACACGCTCGATTTGGCCCAGGCCACTGCCGACAAGCTGCTGGCCGAAGAACTGATCAATGGCGAGGTTGCCCGCGACAACTTGTTGGACGCCATCAAGCGTGATTCGAGTCTGACTGCGGAACAGGTTGCCGAGCAGAAGCTGGCCGCCAATGATGCTCACGACACCGCCGTTGCCCAGGCCCATCACGACCGGATCGTTCGTACTGCAGCGGACGGCACTGAATCGGGACGGGCCATCGCATGGAACCAGTTCCAGAAGGACGAAGCCCAGCGCGCTAAGGATTATGACTTCGCCGTTGCCGACGCCAACTACTCGCTGGACATAACACTCGCCGACAAGAGCTGGACGCTTGCCAAAGATCATGCGGACGCCAATGCGGGCTATGAAGAGGACTTCTGGCTGGCCCAGGGACAAAAGCTCAAGCGGGATTTGACTGCCCGACATGCCTTTGACTCGAACCGCTTCGAAGAGATCAAAAACCTCGGAAACCAAAATGAGTATTACGGATTGGTCCTTCAGGGCATGATCGAACACTTCGGACGGACCTATGAAGGAACCGGAGGTGGCTTCGGAACGGTGACCAGCCTGCAACTGGTTGACCAGATGGTTGCTGCCTACGAGACTCTGGCGACTACCGTTCACGACCAGACGATTGGGGTTCAGGGGCAGGTGGCCCTGGACGCCAAAACAACCGCCAATGCCGTGGCCCTTGTTCGTCAGGAATCCGCCAAAGCGCGTGCGGGCGACGACTACGACTATTCGACCGGTCATGCTGCCCAAGAGCTGATCTACGATCGAGCTGTGGCTCAGGCCAAGCTCGACCAGGCTCTTGGGGATAAAACCGAAGTAGAAAGCGCCGAGGTGATTACGGCTGCCGAAGACGCTTTCAAGGCCGCCACCCGTAATCTGGACGATATCTGGATCGACAATGTTTCCATGACGGATCTGTCCCAGTCGATGCAGGTCATCAACCTTGAAGAGGGGCTGGCCGACGCGGTTGCCCTGAAAGAAAAAGGGCTGGCCGAAACCATCGCCACTGCAAGGTTCGGGGCAGGTGGTCTGGACCGCACCCTGGCGGAACTGAACCATCAGCTAAAGGTTCTCGAAGCCGACACCCGCCTGGCATCCATTAACTGGATGGCAACTTCGACCAATAGCCCGCTGCTGGGCATGACTAACCTGCTCAGCTATACTGGGACTGTCAATCCAGCAGATCCAAACGCCACGGTTTTGACCTGGATGCCTTTTCTTTACGCCAAGGCCGTTGCTGAAAAAGTGCTTACTCTATCTATCGCCGATGCCGAGGAAACTCGCGACTTGACGGTTGCCGATGCCGATCTGGCTCTGGCCTACACCACCGCCGATCTGCAATACAAAAAGAAGCTTGCCGCCACCAAAGCCTGGGCCGACCAGGCCATCGACGACGCTCGGGCAGCGTTCGACGGCTGGGGCGAGGGAGTTGCGGCTGACCTGCCGAGCGGATTCGCCCAGTTCGACGAAACGGTGATCGACCTTTCCAAGGCCAGCCTTCAGCTGGATGAAGCCATCACCACCTGGTCGGCTTACGAAACCCGCTGGATGCGGACTCGAAGCGGAACAACATGGTACGAAGGCACTGAAACGACTGCATGGCGTGAAGGCGATCCCCGCACCGGCACCGACACGAATCTCAACCACGACACAAACCGCGCCATCTGGTACGGAGCCATCGAAGGATTCGTTGACGGCAGTGCCTACGCCGCACAGTACATCGTTGACCAGATCAACTGGGAAGCATTCAACGAATGGATCACCGATGCACATTATTCCTCCGTCTTTAAGGCAGCTGCCGCTGATAACGTTGGCTTTGCTCAAGATGCAATGGAAGCTGCAGGGCTTGGGAGTCATGTTCAAGGTGGGGAAACAAAACCCGGTCAACCGCAAGATTTATATGGTTTTTCGGATGACCAAAAAGCCCTTATTGACATGGTTGCAGCTCCGGCGGGATTCGCCAAAGGATTTACAGAAGGTCTCTTCCTGGTGGGACCATGGGAAGATGTCAAACTTCTCAAGGACGTTGTTACTTTGGATCCAGTGGAAATCGGCGTCGACCTGACGATTTTCATAATCCGTCAACAGGCCAAATGGAATGCCTGGATGAATCAATCCCCCCTGCAGAAAAGTCTGGACATTGGTCGTGGGGTATGGAAAGCAAAAGAACTCACTGCGGACACAATTGCCATCGGTCGCGTTTTGACAGGTCAAATAGAACCTAAGGAACTGACTCCACAGCAAGTTCGCAAGATTCTGGTATTCTTTGAAGTTGGAAATGTCATTGCTAACGAACTTGGCCATGCTCTTCAAGAATTCGAGGATTCTGAGACCGCGACAAAAGCGGAACTGATTGGCAAAGTTGTTGGCATGATTGCCTATGAGGTTGTGCTTGAGGTAGGATTCACGGCACTAACTGCGGGAAGTGCCGGAGCCGCGGTCGTGATCCAGGGCGCCCACATCGCCAAGGCAATTACGAAAGTGGCCAAACTTATTCGAAAACTACCTGGAGGAAACAAAGTCGCTGACTTGTTGCTCGACAGCAATTTTCTGAAAAGATTGAGGGAAACAACAGCCCCAAAGGGATTACAGGGCGTTACTTTTGAGGGAAACATATATCGCGCTCCCTATCCGGGCACTAGTCCAACCGTTATCGACAAATTCAACATTGCTGCAAGTCATCGGTACTCAGCAGCGGGTGAAGGAGCGCTTTATCTTTCGACGAATTCACGCACCGTGACTCAAGAGTTGGGAGGTAGCTTTGTCGGTGGCCGAACCATGGATACGTTCAATGTCCGATTAGGAAACCTTCTAGATCTTTCAAATCCCTCTGTACGTTCAAAGTTGGGTGTTTCTCTCGATGATCTTGTACGAACGAGCGGGGATGACATTTATGAAGTAACCCATCAATTGGGGCGGTTTGCTCGCGAGCAAGGTTACGGAGGTATTATTGCTCCATCAGCTCGCGCTGACGGTGGACTAAACTTAATTCTCTTCGAGGGATTGAAATAATGAATAACGACAATACTGAAGGGTACATCTTGTGGCTACGTTGTTCTGCTTGTTCGACGGAGTTTCCGGTCTTTGTGTTTTCGGGAGAGAACGACTGGACTACATCTGGATTGAGAACGACGACAGATTTTGAAAAAAAGGCCGTGTATATCTACCCACATGATGACACGCCCCCCTCAGGTACTGAGGTCGAACTCGTTGCCGTTGATCGCGTAAAATCTATACCGGGGGAGAGTTTTCAGGATTTTCGAAATCGTACGGCAAATAGCGAAGATCGCCACATCTACAGATGTTTGAATTGCAAATCCAATCATGCTGAAGACGTTGAGAGGCTGAAACCAGCACAGCTCAAGGAAAAAGGATACGAACTGGTCAATCTTGCGTAGAATTTAGTAGCCCCAAAAAATGTAATTGCTTCTTCGCGCCGAACTTGGAAAAATGGCAAAGCAGAACCGTTCGCGTTTGGAACCGGCACATTTCAACAGGTCTGGATCAAAGGGGTCTAGGTCTGGATCAAAGGGGTCTGTCTGGATCAAAGGGGTCTGTCTGGACAAAGGGATCAAAGGGGTCTGGAGCCGAAACGGTGGAATAGGCAGTTGGTAACAGTTTAATTCGTTCGTTTTTTGAGGTGACGAGTAAGACAGGCGGTATTGAATGGTTGCTTTTGTGCAGACTTGCTCGACAGTTGTGTCGCTCTGGCAACGGCGATTGAATCAACCGTATTATTTCGACAGATTAGCTAAGGTCCAGACAATCGCCTATTGTCGGGAGCCGGGAAATCAAAGCCTTTCGGCTCCAGACCCCTGGTATCTGACGCCGAAAAGACACGTGACATTTCGGTTGCCACTGCGGACTTGGGACTCGCCAATAAAGCGGCAGAACTTGAGTACAAAGAAAAAATTGCGGCAAACAAAAAATGGGCAGACGAAGCGATCAATCAAGCATGGAACGAGTACACAAGCGGTACTGACGCTTCTTCCGCCAGCCTCCCCAGTGAGTTTGCCAGATTTGACGAAAGCGTTTTGGACCTGTCCAAAGTAGATTTAAATCTCGATGAAGCAATCACCAGTTGGTCGGTATTTGAGACTCGATGGTTGAGAACACGTAGTGGCTCGACCTGGTATGAGGGGACAGAGACTTCAAATTGGCGTGGTGGTGATCCTCGCGTTAGCACCAATGACAATCTAGACCATTTCACCAATCGGGCAAATTGGTACGGAGAAATCGAGGGCTTTAGTGATGATGAATACATCGCCCAGGTCAACGCATCAGCATATATCGCTGACAAAATCAGTAATCTCAATTGGACTGCCTTTGATGAGTGGATTACCGATGCCGCAGGCTATGGTCAAGTTCAATTACAATCAGGCATCAGCGTTTTCCAAACTTATGCACTTAACAGCGGTAGCTCAGTTTCAGTAGAGGCGAAGCTGCTCTCAATATTTGATGCGTCAATTTCTGACGCTGATCGGGAGATACTACGGCAAGCATTTTTCAGCGAAGTGCCGTCTGAGTTCTTGCACGGCATGCTTAAGTACGCAGCAGCAAACAGTGAAGCCGAAAATCCAAACCTACTACTCTTTGCTCAGACGCATACGATTGAGTGGTGGCAAGCTATGATTGCCGAAGCACATCAACAATTAGCTTCTGATGCCAAAACACAGGAGTTTCAAAGCCTGCTGAAACAAGGACTTAGTGGCTTGAGGTCGATTTCCGATTCTGAAATGAAGCGGTTCATTAAGGACCAAAGTCAACTTGGTTCCGATGCTCTTGTGTTCAACCGCGAGGAAGATGGGCTAATTGCCATTCGTGCCGGTGACAAGTGGTTTCTTTTCTATCGAAAGGAAACACGATTCTCGAATCCTGAATTCCCCAGTCAGCCAGAAACAATTATAGTAAGTTGGCATCTAGAAGGTGTTCGAACGATTCATTCTACGATCAGTGCTCTTGTCCAGGAGAGAAAGGCCTATGACGAAACCACAGCGGTGAACTCAACTAAAGCGGTTCTTGAATTTTCGCTTCACATGGTTCCTTTGGGATCAGCTGCTGACAAAGTGTTCGGTGAATCAACCGATTCATTGGGCTATGTTGCCTTTATTACAGTCGGTGATGTTCTACTTGTCGGTGGAATTTTGTCACGAGGTACAAAGGTCGCCAAATTAGTCAATTACGCCAGTATTGCCGAAAACGGAATTGGTGCTGGCCTTGCTGCAAACGCACTGTATAGTGGAGAAGGAAGTCAAGCGGCACACGCAGGCGACTTCATGCTTCGTCTGATTGCGATGGGCGCTGGAGTCAAGTTTTCAAAACTTGATGATTTGGCTTCTGCCCCCATTTCAAGAGCGGGGACGGCTGACGATCTTGTACTTGATTCCTACGGCGTTTTACGTCGCCGTGGCGACATCCCCGGTCAGGCACACCATCTAAATCAAAACGCGGCATTTCGAGACCGAATTCCGCAAAGCGACGGTGTTTCTTTGAAACTTGTTGGCAACGCCTTCACGGATGTAGGGACTCCACACTACATCGCTCACGAAAGCATGGAGTCCTTTTGGGATATCTTCCGTCGCGGTGGAATAGATGCTGGTAACCTGCCTACAAATTCGCAATACAACCGCGCTCTTTACAATGGACTTCAGGAATCTGGGTTGTCTTCTGCCGAGGCGCTTCGAGCGGTTCAGGCTGCAAAGGCTCAGCAACTTAGTGCGGGACTTCGCGGAAGTGACTTAGTTCCAAGACTACCCGGTCGCATCAATCAAGTTTCAAGGTGATATTAAAATGAAGACAATCGACACACTTACAAGCGTAGATTGGTTCTCAAATGTGGGTCAACCATTTCCAACGGTTGATAAAAGCGCAGACATGGTTTCAGATTGGGATGAAGCCGTTCTTAGTTGTTCTGAGCCAAACTGGGAAAATGTTTGTACCGAAGCACGCAATGATCTGACGATGCACCTCAACAACGTTTGCAAATCAGAATTCCAGAGCTGGAATGAAGTTATTAACAATGCGAAGCGTGAACTTGCTGAACCGTGGGGGCGGATGCACTCGAAGCTGGAAGCCGAAGGCTTGCCGAAAGTTGTGGCCGACTGCGTTGAATGGGACACCATTCATATGGTAGCATGCGAGCATTACACAAAATCGAATCCGCCTCGATTTTTTGAGCGATTGTTGGCCATCTATCACAATGGTCACTTTCCCTGCGGATGGATCGGTACTTGGCCAAACGGAAGACTTCAAGTCTTTTAGTCTGACACCGACGGTCAAACGGCGCACGATCAGGCCGTATCTGCAAGCCGACAAATCTGTGCCGACTGACCAGTGTCCAAACCAGAACTGCGAACACGAATTTTGGGGAACGTACGGCTGGACACCGCAGCAGCGGGTTTGTTTCGGTCGCACCGCGACCTCTCGCTGCACAAACGACTTTGCCATTGAGTGATAAAAGGCAAATAGGGACATCCATTCTTCGATTAGGGGTGAGGAAAAACACTCCCGCATTGGTTTGGCAGCTTATCGAAATTTGCGGCGGCCCGAACGACCATTCAGCCAGGTAAACATTGGATGTCCGGACAGGCTAGATTGCATAGTGTGGAGGGACATCGTATGGCATAAGAACCGCCAGCTGATATAACTGGCAGCTGATCTGAGCCTAGACAAGAAGATGTTACAGAATGTTGTGCGAGTGCCGAAGCACCCGGAAATACGTTTTCAGTTTGCAACTAGATTTCTAAATCTGACACAAATCTGACACGGCGTTGCCAATCCAAGCACCAAATCAAACCAACGCGAACCCAGTCAAAATTACGTGTTTGCAACGAAAAGCGGGCAAGTGTCCTGTTGCTCCAACGCAAACCAAACGTGAAATCTCTAGATTGATACCGTAGAGGCGTTCCGGCACATGAATCGCGCCAGGTACATCGCAACTCCCATCGGCGTTTCACTCTGAATGTACGAAACAAATGCCGAAACTGCATCGAAATTGTGACCGACGCGGTTTTTCGAGTCGCTGAAAATGCATCGGCCTACGTGATTCTCAACTCAGAGTCTACTATGTCTCTAACGGCTGCTTCGGAGATTCCATTTGAGGCAGCTTCTCCTGCTTCTCGTAAACCTTGTTCGAGGTTGGATCTATGATCCCAAGAGTTCTTGATACACTTCTCATTGACCGTGCAATCACCGCAGACATCCAAAAAGTATTTCAATTGGGAGGTAGGAAAGGCGTGGGTTATTTTCCAAGTCAATCTACCTCGCACGCCAAACTTTGCCTGTTGGTACTCGTGGTTGGTTTTTGTTTTGATGAACACCAAGCCAAGGTGTTCCAATCGTCCGATTGAGAACAGAAATGACTCGGCACTAATGGGAAGGTTGTACTTCCGCAGAACAGAAATGTCGAATTCACCTTCATTGAATTTCGAGTCGAAATTCTCGTCGCGAGACAAACATTGCCGAACCCCTATCGGTTGATTGGCAAGTGCGTACAGGATCAGCGCGTCAGTAGCGTCGATCTGCTCAAGAATTCTCCTGACACTTGACCGAGCCCAGTCGTTGTCGTTAATAGCCGATGAGAGAGAGAGTTGCCCCACATGTCTTGCAAATCCTCATCTTCAATGGCGGAGCAAGCATCCAAGAACGGAACATAGAAATCGTTGGGCAACGAGCTGAAGCCTCTATATCCATATCCTTCAATTTCTCAGCACATTTGACGTGTATTCGAATCCCAGTTGGATCGCCGCCAAGCCGAAAGTTGGTCGGCGATTGCATCGCCTGTGACCTCGAATGGTTTGCCCAGTAGTTTGGTAATCAGGTCGCACCCAGTTTTTACAATTGGTTGCCCTAGATTGGTGACGATTTCTGTTAGTCCTTCGATAGCTCAGCCTCCTAATAATGGGAACAAATTCTATTCGCGAATCGCTGAAGAATCTTGGCGGAGACGGGTACAAAACAGAAAAAAAAGAAAAAATCCTAGGAAAACGTGTAATAGAGGATGCGTTTTCACTCTGTAAAACACGAGGTCAACTCGTATTTCAAAGCCGGTACCTTAAGCCAGAATCAGCTATCAGCCCGCACTCCCCTAATGACCGACGAGCAATTTGACTCACATCATTCCACTCCTCCCGGCATGCTTACCCGACCAGCCTCGTTCCTAATATCTCATTGAAAGGGATCAAAGGGATCAAAGGGGTCTGGAGCCGAAACGGTGGAATAGGCAGTTGGTAACAGTTTAATTCGATCGTTTTTTGCAAAGGGATCAAAGGGGTCTGGAGCCGAAACGGTGGAATAGGCAGTTGGTAACAGTTTAATTCGATCGTTTTTTGAGGTGACGAGTAAGACAGGCTGTATTGAATGGTTGCTTTTGTGCAGACTAGCTCGACAGTTGTGTCGCTCTGGCAACGGCGATTGAATCAACCGTATTATTTTCGACAGATTAGCTAAGGTCCAGACAATCGCCTATTGTCGGGAGCCGGGAAATCAAAGCCATTTCGGCTCCAGACCCCTGGTATGTCCTCTCAATTCTTAAAAAAGAAAAAAAACGGGGATTGAATCAACTTCTATTGGAGGAATTTGCAACCTTTCAATTAGGAGAGATTCAATGGCAACGGCAACGAAAATAAAAGGCAAAAGGGACATCCATTCTTCGATTAGGGGTGAGGAAAAACACTCTCGCATTGGTTTGGCAGCTTATCGAAATTTACGTCGGCCCGAACGACCATTCAGCCAGGCAAACATTGGATGTCCCCAAATCCACCAATTCCCAAATCCACCAAATCCAAACCTTGTGCGAAGCGTCGAGAACGACCGGCAAGCGAACGTCCGCGAAGAATGAGCGAGAGGGAGTGAACAGCGCAGCAATCAACAAGAGGCAGGCTAGAACTACCGGCAAGGTTACGGCTTCCATCCCGATAGACTCCAGCGTTTCCGAAACCGCGCTCCATCCGCTTGCGAATGCGGCTTGTCTCTGTGGTGGAATCGAAGTTCGTGTTACACTTCCAAGGCGGAGCGTTCGCGTCAACTGAAGGAATAACCGGATATGGCCAAGAAGAAGGTAACGAAAAAGAAAACAGGTCCGACTTACATTCGCGAGATTGAACTGAAATTCAAGAAGCGTCGTGTAAAGAGTGATGACTTGGCTGGCGAGAAGTTGCACAGCGTCGAGCGTGTAGTGGAACTGTTCCGCGATCTTCAGAACGAAGCCAAGGAGAAACTGATCACGATCAGCATGGACATCAAGCTGAAAATCCTCTGCTACGAGGTGGTCAGCATCGGTTCGGTAAACTCTGTTTACGCTCGCCCCGGTGAAATGGTGCGAACTACGTTCATGGTTAATGCCAGTCGCTTCATCGTGGTTCACAATCATCCTTCAGGTGATCCGTCGCCTAGCGGCCCCGACGAGGACTTCACTTACGAGCTGGCTTCTCTTGGAGAAATGGCGGGGATGCCGCTGGAAGATCACATCATCATTGGGGAGGGCGAATCGTATTACAGCTTCGCCGAAGCTGGCTTGATCGCGAAATATCAAGCCGACGCTCGGAAACGGCGAAAGATCCCCAATCGTGATCGGCTCAACGATTAGCTTGTCTACCAATCAAAAGCTAATCACCAAAAAGAGTTCTACACCGAAGTTGCCAATGCCCAAAAAACCTACGACGAAGCAACCATTGATGCGGACAAGGCCTGGCGCAACAACTCCAGCAAAACTTATCGTGATGCACTGACCCTTGAGGCAACTTCTGAATCAGAAACGTCAGGCTGGTACAGCATTCGCGATTCTTGGAAAACCGCAGTGCAAGACGCTCGTGGTAAGTTCAACGAACACTTTACGGCCAATCAGGGTGTCTACGATCGACACGTCCAAACTTCCGGAGCAGCTGAAGTCCCTGCGTCTTCCGACGTTTCGCGAGACCTACCTGGCGACGTCGGATCAGGCAGCCCGAGAGCGTTGGACACACACGCAGTTCCTGGCAGAGATGGTCGAGCAAGAATGTCAGACCCATTCTTAATACTCCGAACACAAATGCCAAAACGCACTAAAGAGCCAGCAACAACTTATTAGGTGACTCTAGATACTCGATCACATCATTCAAAAACCGTGCCGCTGCGCCCCCATCAATCAAGCGATGATCGTACGAAATACTCAATGGCATCATCAACCGGACCTTGATTTCATCATCGACCACAACCGGCATTTTCCTGGCACGGCCTGCCAATAGGATTGCAGTTTCTGGCGTATTGATGATGGGCGTCGAATAGGTTCCACCAATTGCCCCCAGATTGCTGATGGTAAACGTTCCACCACGCAGATCATCGATGGAGAACTTTCCTTCTCGCACGTTCTTGGCCATCTCACTCAGAGTTTTTGCGATATCAGGAATCGCCATTCGGTCGGCATTTCTCAAAGCCGGCACGACGAGTCCGCGATCCGTGTCGATCGCAATCCCAACGTTGATATATTCCTTGTAGATAATCTGGCCATTGTCCATATCGATCGAAGCGTTGATCACTGGATGCGACTTCAAGGCCATCGCAACCGCTTTGATCAAAAAGGGCATCGTCGTCAACTTAATTCCGCGTTCGGCATAGTCAACCTTGTTGTTCTGCCGCATGGTTTCAAGATCGGTCACATCCGCGTCATCAAAGTTGGTAACACGAGGGCAAGTTTCCCAAGACTCGTGCATCTTGCGCGCGATGGTTTGACGAATTTTCGGCATCTTTTCAATGCGAACTGAACCCCAGGCATCTGTATCACCGCCACTTGAATCGGCCGAGCTCGAATCACTTTTGACTCGACCTCCATTGCCTCGGACGACTTGCATGATGTCATCGCGAGTGATTCGTCCGCCGCCACCAGTTCCCGCCACTTGCCGCAGATCAATCCCAACTTCACGAGCCAAACGTCTCATCGAAGGCCCGGCAGGCACTCCAGCCGCCCCGGATCCGTTCTTTGCGGTGGTTGAAACCTGAGCTGCTGGCTCGGGCGTTGGAGCTGGCTCGGGTGTTGGAGCCGGCGCGGCGATTGGCGAAACCGAGGGGGCAGGGGAGGGGGGCGCAACCTGAGAAGTCTCCGGAGGCGATTCGGCAGGAACGGAGGCAGCTGGAGCATCCGCAGTTTCCAACGTCACAATCACTTCACCGACATTGATTGTCTGTCCCTCGGACACGTGAACTTTGGTTACGGTGCCTGCAAAGTCACTTGGAACCATCGCAGTGGCTTTGTCGGTTTCGATCTCAATCAACGCTTGATCTTTGACTATCGCTTCCCCTTCGGATACGAAAATTTCAAGAACATCACCTGAGACGACGCCTTCGCTCAACGAAGGCAGTTTGATTTCTAGTGCCATTTTTTTAATTGCAAAAAACGCTTGATTGATTGTTGATACTGACTTACGCGTACAGCGGACTGGTCTTATCCGGATTGATATCTAGTTCCTGAATCGCCTTTTCCAACTCTTCAGATGAGAAAACTCCGGCCTCAGCTAACTTGGTCAACGCGCCCAAAGCGACAAACTCCGCATCCACCTCGAAGTGGCGGCGGAGTGTTGGTCGTGTTTCACTACGCCCCATACCGTCACATCCAAGAGTTAACATTTCACCGGGCAAGAAAGGCGCGACCTGCTCGCTGTGAGCCTGAACGTAATCACTTGCCGCAATGAATGGACCTTCAACGCCATCCATGGCGCTTTCAAGGTAACTGACTCGTGGAGTCGCTGCTGGATGAAGCATATTCCAGCGTGCACATTCCTGAGCGTCGCGTCGAAGCTGGGTGTAACTGGTCACACTCCATACATCGCTGGAAATCCCAAATCTCTCAGCCAGAATTTGTTGCCCCTTCAGCACGCAATTCATGATTGCACCACTTCCGAAAAGCTGCACACGAGCCTTGGATTTGTCTGCCTCAACACTGCGGAATTTGTAAATACCATTGATGATGCCTTCTTCACAGCCCTCTGGCATGGCTGGCATTTCGTAATTATCGTTGCCGACCATCAAGTAGTAGATGGCCGTTTCGCCATCCGCATACATCTTCTTCATTCCGTCAAAAATGATCACGGCGGTTTCATAATGAAAGGCAGGATCAAAGGCACGGACGGTTGGAAACGCCATCGCGTTTAACAAACTATGCCCATCCTGGTGCTGCAGTCCCTCGCCATTAAGCGTGGTTCGCCCAGCAGTTCCTCCTAGCAGGAATCCCTTACAACGAGCGTCGGCCGCAGCCCAAATCAAGTCGCCAACCCGTTGGAAACCAAACATCGAGTAGAAGATATAAAAGGGAATCATATTGACGCCATGCGCACTATAAGCCGTTCCGGCAGCAACGAATGACGATAGCGAACCCGCTTCTGAAATCCCTTCTTCCAGCAACTGGCCGTCCTGAGCCTCTTTGTAGTAGAGAGTCTTGTCCGAATCGACCGGTTCATAAAGCTGTCCAACATGGGAATAGATACCAATTTCGCGGAACATCCCTTCCATGCCGAACGTTCTTGATTCATCGGGAACGATGGGCACAACGTTCTTTCCGATCTTTTTGTCACGACATAAACGCGACATCAATCGAACGACTCCCATCGTGGTGGAAATCTCTTTGCCGTTATCGCGATCCACGATTTTGCGATACTCATCAAATGTCGGGACCTCAATTGGAGGAGTCTCGACAGGACGTGAAGGCACCGGTCCACCGAGTGTCTCACGACGTTCTCGCATGTAATTCATTTCCGGGCTGTCATCGGCCAACTTGTAAAACGGAGCTTTAACCACCTCTTCGTCGGAAATCGGAATGCCAAAACGACTGCGGAATTCCAGCAACTCATTCTCATTCAACTTCTTGTTGTTGTGAGCGATATTACGTCCTTCACCCGCTTCTCCCAGTCCATAACCCTTGATGGTCTTGGCCAGGATTACCGTTGGTCGACCTTTGGTTTCCGTTGCTGCTTTGAACGCCGCATAGACTTTTTCAGGATCATGGCCACCTCGTCGCATTTTTTCCAGCTTGCCATCGCTGTATCCCTTGACCATTTCCAAGAGCTCAGGATGTTTGCCAAAGAAATCATCACGAATATAGTCTCCTGACATCGCAACATATTTCTGATACTGACCATCAACCACTTCGCCCATTCGCTTGACGAGCAGACCTGATTCATCATTCTCCAAAAGTGGATCCCAATCGTCGCCCCATACCACCTTGATGACATTCCAGCCTGCACCTCGGAAAATCGCTTCCAGTTCCTGAATAACCTTTCCGTTGCCACGAACAGGACCATCGAGTCGCTGCAAGTTGCAGTTGATCACGAAAGTCAAGTTGTCCAACCGTTCACGCGCGGCCAACGTGATTGCACCAAGCGTTTCCGGTTCATCACACTCGCCGTCACCCAAGAACGCCCAGACGCGCTGAGCCGAAGTGTCTTTGATACTCCGATCTCGAAGATACTCGTTGAATCGAGCTTGATAGATCGCCATGATTGGAGCCAACCCCATCGATACCGTCGGGTATTCCCAGAAATCAGGCATCAACCAAGGATGGGGATAAGAACTCAATCCAGGGTGATCTTGAAGTTCGCGACGGAAATTCTCCAAATGCTGATCGCCCAGGCGACCCTCCATGTAGGCACGAGCATAAACGCCGGGTGATCCGTGACCTTGGAAATAGATCAAGTCACCATCAAATCCACTCTTACCTCGGCCTCGGAAAAAGTGATTGTACGCGACATCATAGAGCGTTGCAGACGAAGCAAACGTAGAGATGTGTCCGCCGATCCCGGGAAAGTTATTATTGGCTTTGACGACCATCGCCATCGCATTCCAACGCACAATACTTTTTATGCGTCGCTCAATTTCTCGGTTGCCGGGATAAGGCGGCTGCTGTTCTCGAGAAATGGTATTGATGTAAGGGGTGTTCAACTTGACAGGAAGATCAACACCTTCATTTCTTGCTTTGGCATCGAGCATGGAAAGCAAGTACTTGGCTCGCTCAGGCCCTTTGCTGTTGATCACATACTCAATGGAATCAAGCCACTCTTGGGTCTCGATTGGATCCATATCTGGAGTCTTGCCGACGGGGGTTCCGCCTGGGGAATCTTGAGATGGCTTTACTACGTCTGACATTCGTAACCTTTGGCTGCGTGGTTGTAACTGCAGGCCGCAAAACAATTGACGCTCGATGCGGCGGCATGCCGGATTGCTGGCGAGAGCCGCGTATCAACAGAGGATAACTACGCCTGATATTTTTCGGCGAGCGTCAGGTTGATCGGCTTAAATAATTCAGTTTGGCAAAACGACAGGTAAATTGTCTAAAACATCAAGTGTTTCGTAAAGACGACCGAACCCCAGGCTTTGCAATCAGAAGAGCTCGAGCACTCATTAAGGCAGCCCAATACGCCCCAAAAAGCCCATTGCGGAGGCTGGCTCAGCAACCAACCGAAAAAACTACCTAAACATGCAACTCAATAATATCCTTGTCTTCTAACACGTAGTCACCAGTTACCGTGGATCCGTCATGAACCTTGCTCCCCCAGACCCTTGCGCTCTTGAGATTCTTGGCGAGATCTCGGTGGATCTGCTCAGCAACTTCAATCAACGTCCCGCCGCGGGAAACCGTATAGGGTTTTTCCATATCAGGCTCTTTGGCGCTAGGCATTTTGGTATAGACCCTAACAATATCCATCGCGCGGTAAATGGCTTCGCGAAGTGATTCGACTCCTGTCCGCTCGGTGGCTGAGATTCGATACTCGTCAAAATCAACCCGCACGATCTCCTGAAAAAATTGCAATCGATCGGCGGCCTCAGGCAAATCAATTTTGTTCGGAACGAAAAGCGTTTTGGTGCAGGTCACTCCAATATCGTTACGGTTCAAAAACGTTGCTTTGCCCAACCTAGTTTTGGAGTTCTGAAGTCGATCGAGCACTTCCTGAAATTGCTCCCCCCCGTCATCACTCCCCAAATCCATCATCAACACAACCAAATCCGCGCCACGTATCAACGACTCGACGCCAGGATCAAAAACATCCCGTGTGATCGGCGGCGTATCAATCAGCTGCACTGTCACGTCTTCCCACATCATCATCCCGGGACTGGGCTCTCTGGTAGTGAAGGGGTAGGGAGCAACGTGGGGCTTCGCCCGGGACAACTGGGCAACTAGCTGGCTCTTGCCAGAGTTCGGACCACCAATGACTATCGCACGTCCGGCTCCATGACGAGGAATGCGATGAGAAATTGGTTTCCCGGATCTGGGGCTCGAAGCCAATTCCTTTTTTACTTTGCTGATCTTTTGCTTGAGATCAGCCTGCATCTTGTCGGTGCCTTTGTGCTTGGGCAGCTCAACAAGCATCACCTGCAAACAATCAAGCTCCTCCTTCAACGATTGCGCGTTACGATAAGCCTGTTCTGCACGACGGTATTGCAATGTTAAGTTTGCAGGCATCCTTCAATCCGTCAAACAGTCAATTCGAACAACACGAACACTTAGTGATTCTCACCGAGCAGCTCCGCCAAGACCGAAAAGGCAAGGGCGAAAACCGCCGGCCTCCCAGACATCACGCATCCAACTCCAGCGCAACGGAGTCACCCCATACATCAAACTCAAAGGTCACTCAAATCAGGCCGCCGCCGCTTGACGAGCTTTTCTGGCAGCAATAAAAGATCGGACCGACAGGAGAACATAAGTCAGACACAACGCAGCCATGATCAACACCATGGTGGTGGCACGCTGCCCAACTGGATCTTCACCAAACAACGCACTCACCTTGGACAGACCTCGCCCAGCTGCTAACAAACCACCAATTAATGCGATTACCGCCGCGATATGCATTAGAAGCTTTCGCAAATTCTCGAGGTATGCCAATGTACCGCACATCAACAAAAGCATGCCGAACGCCGCCGGGATCAAGGCAGTCGGGCTACCATACTTGCTTTTCGATTCCTCGACCCCGCCCGCGGCGTCAGTATTTTCTGCGGCTTGGGCATCCGCCGCCGGACCCGCGTCGGCAACTTTTTCCTGAACAGGATTCAAATAGCCAAAAAATCCTAATCCAACAAGCAATAAGCCAAAAACCAGGGCGATCTCTTTCATAGTTTTCTCATACAAAGTAGTGAGGGTAAGGAAGTCGCTTGGTCAACGCCAAGCCACAACCAGGAAGATAACCGAATTTTCGATTCATGTGGCGAGCTGTCAACCAAGTCGGACAATTCGACTCACTGTAAAATCCTGAACGAAATGAGCTATTTTCTCCCAACTCTGAACGACAACCCCCTCGATTTCTTGCAGGAATCGCGGAGTTGAGTGAAAATAGGAGCATGTCCAATAACCGCATTTCCCGTCCCGCTTTCACGCTTGTCGAGCTACTTGTCGTCATTGCAATTATTGCCATCCTGATTGGGATGCTGCTCCCTGCGGTCCAGCACGTTCGCGAAGCGGCAAGACGCATCTCTTGCGCCAACAACCTTAGGCAAATTGGGATCGCGACAACCAACTACGAATCAAGTTTCCGTAAACTGCCAACCAGCTTCGACGTTGCCGCCAACACCATCGTACGAGGTTCTTGGTCACTTCACGCAAAAATTCTGCCTTTTGCCGAAGGAGGAAATGCGTACGATCGAATCGACTTTGATACCGATTGGCACGATCAAGTCGCAACTGGCATACCGGCGCTGGCAGTTCCCCTCTACCAGTGTAGCAGCGACGCCAACTCCGATCTCCGCACAAGAGACGGTGCCCCTTACGTCCACTCCAACAGCTACGGATTTAACATGGGCACGTGGTTAATCCATGACCCAACCAACAACCGCGTGACTGATGGCCCCTTTCGCGTTAACAAACCAGCGCGAATGGCAAATATATCAGATGGTCTGAGCAACACCCTTTGTGCAGCTGACGTAAAATCATTCACGCCCTATGTCAGAAACGTCACATCAATCGATCCGACGCTCCCCACCAACCCGAATCAATTTGATGGAGTCAGCGGGCAACTCAAGCTGGGTTTGTTGCCGCAGGACAACACAGGCCATACCGTTTGGGTAGATGGACGTGTCCATCACACTGGCTTCACCACAGTGTTCACTCCCAACACCAAGGTCGCTTACCACCATGCAGGTCGACTCTTTGATATTGATCTCAGTACGCAGCAGGAGGGACGAGACTTGGCTCGCCCAACCTACGCGGCCGTTACGTCGCGAAGCTTTCATCCTGGAGGAGTTAATATCTGCCGCATGGACGGATCGACCGAGTTCGTCGGCAACAACGTCTCCCTGGCGATCTGGAGAGCGATGGGAACCGCCGGTTCCGGCGAAGTCGTTTCGCCATAACGAGCGAGCCCTATTCTTACTGAAGAACTCTTCAGTGCTTGGGTGCTATGCTCCTCGCAACGCGTGGGTATGCCCGAAAGAATTTCCGTTGAGTTGATATCGAAACTTAGACAAAACCAATGTCAAGAAGCATGGCCACGCAAGCGAGGCCATGGCACCCAGAACCCATATCCAGAACTCGTACCTAGAACCCGTAACCAGAACGCAACTGGACAAATCTTCTAATCGCTATCGACGCCGGGCAGCTGGTCAAAACGACCGTCCTCTCGCTCGCCGATTGTTCCTAAGGCAGAACCTCCTTTGAGTTTAAGCACGACTTTTCCCCAAAAGGCTGACACATCGTCTTCAACGAACTCCAAGTCAAAACGTTCATTGACTGCCATTTCAATCCAAATCGCCGCGTCTTCTTCGTCAACATACTTGTACTTGTGAATGATGATTCGCTTGTACAAGATTTGCCTGCGTTTGGGGTCGTCTAGCAACGGAGCTGATTCATCCGACGATCGTGCACCTTTACTTGGATTCAGGACTTGATCCAGAAGATTTGCATCCTTGCGTTTCAGGATCTCCATGTAATCCGTGATCGCATCCATCTGATCGGTTTCAACACCAGTGTTCCATTTTCGATCTGCCTCGGCGAGCAAGCGTTCAGGGTTGTTGAATGAATGGTTGTAAAAGAAAATCCCTCCAAACACCAAACCAATTAGCACAACAGGAATCCAAACACCGCCTCGTCGACTGCCAAACAAGATCTGTAGACTCACAAACAAATGCAGTAACCGTTCAAACTCGCTCATTTGAGAACGGCCGTGTCCATAGTTTTGGTAATTGTTTTCGGTGGTTCCAATTCGGCTACGCATTGATTTTTTCGAACAGAGTGAGCGCATTAAAAAAGTCGAATACCTGACAACAGATATTCGACTTCAAGTTGACTTGGAATTCAAGCTAACCAATTACTCAGATTTCTCTTCTGATTTTTCGCCAGAAGTTTCTGTGTTGGCTGGAGCTGGACTCTTAGGCTCTTGAACTTTTGTGTCGTTCTCGACTGGAACGGGAGGAGAAGCCTGATCAATAACTTCGCCAGTTGCTTGAGGCTCGATTGCAACACCGTTCATAATAACTTGGCCACTCATCATGGCTCCGTTGGCGACCATGCCGCCACAACCGCAACCATTTGACATCATTGGAGCGTAGTTCATTGCGGGTTGAGCGTAACCGCCATTGCATCCGCAACCATTGTTAACAGGAGCTGCAGCGTATCCATTGCAACCACCGCAGCCTGTGTTCATAGGAGCAGAATTGCAACCACGACAGCCAGTGTACATGGGAGCAGAATTGCAACCGCCACACCCTGTGTAGGCAGAAACAGAATTGCAACCACCACAGCCTGTGTTCATGGGAGCAGAATTGCAGCCGCCACATCCTGTGTTGATTCCAGAGGTGTAGGTCTGCGAGCCATAACCTTGGTTGTAAACTGGCTGGTTGTACATGTTTGAATAAACAACCCCGTTATTCATTGCCTGACTGTAGATGGGAGTCGATCCATCACATCCAACGCACTGGGCTTGAAGGTTGGCCGTACAAAAAGCCAAACACGCAGCAACTGCCACTGCAAATGTAAACTGACGAAACATAATGTTCTCCTAAATCCCGATGGGATTGGTTACGCCGTTATATTGGTTGCCAGTGACTCGACGGCGTTTCGAGGAACCAGCTTCATTCAAATTCAAACTAAAATTCGGGAAAGGCACAACAGGCAATTCCCGAGATTGATGGAAAATAGGCTAACCGACTGACCTCTTCTGTCAAGTAATCTAACCGGCGGAAGACCCGTCGGGTAAGCCTGAACCCAATGAAAAAGGCCACCCAAAGGCAGCCTTAGATCACTCATATTCAATCAGCAACAGTACTTAGTTGCAGCAGTTGCCGCGAAAACGCATGCGGCTGAAAAGTGGACGAGCACGCCAAACGCGAGCACCACGCCAGCGACGATTGTTGCAACAACCATTGTTCATCGCAGGAGCAGCACCACAGCAACCCTGTGCCATTGGCTGCTGGTAACCGTTCATCGGCTGAGCAGAACCACAACAGTTTCCAGACATGACAGGAGCGACCTGACCTTCCATAGGAACGATCACTGAATCAACAGCAACGGGCTCTTGTACGGTTTGAACGCCTTCTTGAATCACAGTCTGAGTTTCTATAACTGGCTGAACAACAGCGGCAGGGGCAGGAACGTCACTAGGTGAAGCTTGTTCGTCTTGAGCGACAGCAGTTGACACAGCGAATAGTGCGACAACCAACGATAGGATTGAGAACTTTTTCATTTCATATCTCCAAAAAATTTGCGGCGACCAGCAACAGACTGGTCGGTCTTTTGCATTAGGTTAACGGATAAGTTTATCACTTGGGCGCTCTGGCACAACCGCGTAAATAAGGAGGTTTCGCCCAAAACTACAGGCTTTTCCTTCTTTTGTGGACCATCTCGCTAATCTGACTCAATGGGCACCAGCCACCCCATAACTTGCCTATCCCTGTCGACTCGGTGAACTTCCCGGCTCAAAAACTGTCCAAATAATGAACACAGTTGTGGCAGTTTGTGTCAGTCCTAGCATGAATAAACGTCTATTTACTGTAGGAACAGCAGTATTTATGACTCGATTTCGTGTTTCTCGCTTGGGCACGAATTTTGCATCCAATCAATACCGTGGAACGAAGAATAGTCTGAGAGAAGAGGAAAAAACATGATCCACCCAGATAACGAGAACCGTACGCGCCCAGCGCCCGATGAACCTGAGGCCAATTTAAACCAGGAGCCCCAGTTCGTTTTACAGCTTGAAAAAGAACTTGAATTACTCGAAGAAAAATTCGAATCGTTCATTACGGTGAATTCACTACGCAGACACTTCGAGCGCTAAATGCCGCAGAACGAATCGGTTGCAGCCCAATGCCATCCATTGGCTTTGAGGCCATTACCGCCTGAGCCGAAATGCATAGTTACGATTCGAGGTTGGATTTCCAATTCAGGTAGTCGTCGATCAATCGTTCAGATTCCTGTTCACCCAGTACGTACTTGAGCTTCATATAGGGACGTAGCCCAAGCACTTTCCTTCTCTTTTGAGACTGCATTACTACAGCTCGCCCACAACAAGGGCATTCCCGATATTCCTGCTCAAGCTCAAAGCGGCAACGATCACAGGACTCTACCCACCGCCAAATCTGGCCATCGGAAACCCCTGGCGGAAAATACTCGACGTGCAATTCCAGTTCATTCTTGGCACAACACTCCAACGCAATCCGGAACTCACGCCAATCCGGATCCAACTCAAGCGTCCCAAAAATGTCATGCAAGGTCTCGCATTGATCCCCGCTTAGAACAGACTCCATCCAAACACCAAACCACTTAGGCTGAGTCGAAGAAAAGCTCTCACTAAACTCGCTCAACTTTTTTGACTTGGAGACCGCCTGTTCAAACGCATCAACCAATGCCTGTTGTTCAACCTTGGCGATTCCAAAGCACCCCACCCATCCGTTATCACCAGCCTGCGTATTGGCAACACAGGTCGAACAAGCATTGTTGATTTCATCCCTGCCGCCTGACGCCTCGAGAACCTCAGCGGGCAAAAATCCAACCAACTCCTGACCACGACAAGTCCTTGAGTGAAATGCGACTTCCTGAAAAACTCGATCTTCTCGATGAGCTAGATCCAGTTCCTTAATCGCTCGAAGCTGTCGAAACGTCGAATCTGGTAGTCGTTCAACGTCGATATCACGAAGCCTGCAGGGCATCTTGATCGCCCAACGAACAAACGCTGGCGTCGGCCCAATGATCGCTGCGGCTCGTTTCATCTGTTTTCTAACACCTTGCATGCGGGGTTGAAACTGAAACAGCACTTTTGCCGAGACGGCCTCATTGCAATCCGGAAGTCTAACGACTCGTGACGTTTCGCAAACCTGCGGTGCCAACGTTTAAATGCCGCGATCCAGAAATGAAAATCGTTCTAGTGGCGGAAATGCCTTCGCCCAGCCAACACCATTGGAATCCCGTGCTGGTTACAAGCAGCGATCACCTCTTTGTCTCGAACCGAACCGCCCGGCTGAATGATTGCTCGAACTCCAGCCGCAGCGGCCAGCTCAATAGAATCGGCGAAAGGGAAAAAAGCATCTGAGGAGAGTACGCTGCCTGTTGCTCTGTCTCCAGCCTTTTCGATTGCGATTCGTACGGAGTCAACTCGGCTCATCTGCCCGGCACCCACACCCACCAAGGCCAAATCATTGGACAATGCAATTGCGTTGGATTTGACGAATCGAATCACAGCCCAACCAAATTGCAATTCACGCATGAGAGCTTCATCAACGGGCAACTCAGTCGCGACGCTCCAATCCTCTGAATTCACAGCCAGCCCATCAGAATCCTGAACCAACCAACCACCCGATATTGAACGGAATGCCAAACCACTGGATTGCTTTGGCATATCGCCAACATCGACCAAGCGAACATTCGTTTTCCATTTGGGCTTGGTTTTGAGAACCTCCAAGGCTTCTGGTTCAAAGCCTGGTGCTACAATCGCCTCAACAAACAAGTTCGGCGTGGTGCCAAGCCAAGTTGCTGTTTCCAAGTCGACTTTGCGATTGAGTCCAACCACGCTTCCAAACGCACTAATGGGATCTCCGGCAAATCCTTTTTGGCACGCCTCCGCGAGAGTAGCTCCTACCGCGGCCCCACAAGGATTGTTGTGCTTAATTACTGAGCAGGCGGGTTGTTCGTGAATTTGAACAATTGCCAAAGCTGCGTCGAGGTCCAGCAAATTATTGTACGACAGCTGTTTTCCGTTGAGTTGGCTGGCCCCAACAATGGTGGATTCCCGAGGTTCTCCTTCCGAATAAACGGCGGCTTTTTGATGGCTGTTTTCACCATACCGAAGCTGATCTTGACGGACAAGATTCAGGCTGAGCTTTTCGCAAAACCCATCGGTGGTTTCGGACGAACTGCCTGCGAAGTGAGTCGCAATTGTGGTGTCATAGGCTGCCGTATGGGCGAAAGCCTCCACCATCAGCTGCCGACGGAGAGCCATCGAGGTGCATCCATGACTTTCAATGTCAGCGGCAACCTCAGCATACTGAGATTTGTGAGTGACGACAGAAATAAACTTGTGGTTTTTGGCGGCTGCTCGAACGAGGCTTGGCCCCCCGATATCGATTTGCTCAACGCACTCTGCTTCACTGACGCCGGGTTTGGCAATCGTTTCGCTGAAAGGATACAGATTGACGATAACCAACTCAAAAGGGCTGATCCCCATTTCGTTGATCGTTTCCAAGTCGGATTCGTTATCGAGGCGTGCCAAAATACCACCGAAAATTCTCGGGTGGAGAGTTTTGACCCGTCCATCCATGACTTCTGGAAATCCGGTGTACGTCGCGATGTCCTGAACTTCCAACCCTGCTTCGCTTAGAACTCGACGAGTCCCGCCGGTGCTGAAAAGCTCAACTCCCGAATTGGCCAGTGACTGCGCGAATTCAACGATCCCATCCTTGTCACTGACACTGATCACCGCACGATTTACTTTGGGAGATTTGGCCGATTCGCTATCTGAAACCATTTCTATCTGAAGTTCTGTATTTGACATAGGAAACCTCGAAATCCGCAGGTTGAAATCCAAACGATGCGTGACCGTTTCTGGAAATCACTCGCCATCAGTGAGTCGACTCAATCAGGGTTCCCAGAATGACGTAAGATGAACGTCACGCGACAAAAAAACCACTTCACCTGAATGACTAGATGAAGTGGCCATCGAATTGCGATTTGAAATCAGCCGACGATTTTCGTCAAGTGTTTTGTCCAAGATGGACGAACTTAATCGCGACGATTCGGACTAAACGCAGGAAGCATTCGTTAGATTCCGCCGTCAAATGGATCGAAAGGATCGCCTTCTCCCGTTTCTTCCTTTTTGGGATCGGGTTTGCCTTTTTCGTCGTCAAACTCCGCAAATGGATCGGTCGCTTCGCCTTCTCCGCCTTCGTTCACGGCACCATTGGGATCGGGCTGAGCCTCGTCCACAGCGACACCAGATACTTCGTCCGCGTGGAAGTAAGGCACCACACTCGCCAACTCCCTTAAACATTGGACACTTCCGGAACCGTTACCAACATACAGTCGGTCGGATTGATAGTTCGGAAGAATCAGGTCTGTCGATAGCGAACCGATTGAACTTACTTTCTTGCCATTGGAATGATTCAGAGCAACGATCTGCCCCACCTTGTTTTGAACGTAGATCTTGTCTTTGCTTGCACCCACAAAACGACTTACGTCTTCGACGGGCGGGCTCCAACCGGGAGCCAATATCCCCGTGTCAGCAAATAATTTGAACATCTGGTGCTCATCGGTAATCAAGTACACGTAATTCCCCAAGGGAATGGGTGATTGCATAAGACGCTGCCCAGTCGAAAACTGCCACAGCAGAGCTCCCCTAGACTCATCGATTCCGTAAGCGTATCCGTCCTTTGCTGCAACAAAAAGGTTTCCGCCCGAAGCAGTACCCGGTGCGTCAATCGACGATTCAGTTCGCAACCGATAGTGGGGAGAAGAAACTTGGTCGTTGGACGCGACCGTAAAATATCCTCGATCAGTGGCCCAGCAGACCGAGTCATCGGTAATCAACGGGCGAGAATGGGCTCGTCCAATGGAAACGAACGACTCTGCGCCGATTCCCTTGCCTTCGATCGAAAAGGCTTCCAGCCGACCGCTCACAAGCGGGACGAAAATGAACTTACTACTCACCGTCGGAGACGAACCCACAGAACTACGACACTGCCGTTTCCAAAGCTGTCGACCGTTTAAGGCATCAAGACAATAAACCGTTGATCCATTAACGACAGCGACATGTTCGTTGGATGCCCCAAGTCCAATTGTTGGATAGTTGCGATTGCCGACGGAGGCTGACCATTGGGTTGTTCCCGTGTCCGCATCAATCGCCTGCACAAATCCAGTTGTTGTTGTCACAAAGATCGTCGACTGAGGCAGTGTGTATTTTTCCAATTTGACTTCGACGTCCCGCGACTGCAGCTCCATAAGCGCAACCAACTGCTCTTGTCGATTCTCGGCGGATTCTTTGGCATCGATAACTCGATCGATAATCTCTTGACGAATGTCAGCGATCGTCTCTTTGTCCACGCCCATATCTTCGGCAATCGACTTGTCGCTCTGACTGGCAAGGCGTCGTTCAATCTCCTTGCGTAACTTTCGGTCGAGATTGACTAGGCGGGGATTGGTTCCAAATGGAACTCCAAAGGGTCCAATATCAAATTCCGAGATGACTTCGCGTTGACCACCATAGTGAATCGCGAAAAAAGTATGGGATCGATCCTCATTAACATTCAACTGAATGTCCACGATCCTTCCACCTTGCGAGGCAATATCAACCTGAGTGGTCCATTCGAGAACCAAGCCAGCACGCGTCGCGTCTACCGATGAGATTCGACCACCCTGTGCTTGTACCGCAGGCGCGGAAAACGAGATGGTAATAAAAAACAATGCAACAAATGAAATCGAAATGCGACTCATCAATTACTCCGAAGGGGAAATGCCTCAAAACGTCCACACGCACTATTTGCGCAGATGTGTAACACACCCTATTGTACCAAGGAATTCGGCATTTCGTCGGGTTTTTCTTGTCGTGAATGGATCCTCAATGCCCCAAAAAACGCATTGCTACACTGAGTCATTGTCTCAATCCGTACGACCCACGGAAATTTGGCTCGCCAAACGACAGATTTCCCTCTCTGATTTTCTGACTCCATCGCGATTGAGGAGTGCCGAAAATCTGAGAATTGACAATTAAGGGTCCGAACTTATATCTTGGCGTCCACCAATCTGGCCAAAATCAGTCCGACCCCAGTGGCAGAACGCCGATTTTTTAGCAGGAAAGCCAGCAAACTCAGGGCAAAAAAATGCATCGCAAGTTACCAGACGCCGAACTCAAACAACCTTCAAAGAATTCCCAAAAGGCCGAATCTCGTCCTCTTCGATGTGCCAAATGCGGTCAAGATTATATGCCCAACGCCCCAGAGCAACTTCCATTCTGTAGCCTTCGCTGCCAACAGATGGATTTGGCGGGGTGGCTCGACGAAGAAAATGGCTTGCCCTTCGAAGGTGATAAGACAGGTCAAATCATTGATAATGGCGATAAGCCAACTGAGTAAGCCTGCGGGGCAATTCACCAGAAGATATTGACCGGCCCACACCTCCCGTTTCACTACCAAACGTGAGCCGTGTGGGCAGAAGGCTTTGATTCAATTCAACGCAACTCACTTAGTTTCGATTCAACCGAACGTTTCCATTCCGCCAATTGACTTTCGTTGAGCAGGTCTTCCACAAGCTCAAGATATTTCGGTTCTGGAATCGGCGTAATCTGCCCATTTAATCGGCGGACCGTTGCTCGATTGGCGATCTGAACTAACTTGTTGCCAAATTTCTCGTCGATGATTTCAATAA
This sequence comes from Mariniblastus sp., assembly GCA_965224765.1. Taxonomy (GTDB): domain Bacteria; phylum Planctomycetota; class Planctomycetia; order Pirellulales; family Pirellulaceae; genus CAZDBA01. The sequence continues at coordinate 266,483 of CBDDAC010000002.1, read as the reverse complement.
GCCCAACACGCTGGTCCGGTGAAAGAAACAGCAATTGATCCAGCTCACTGACGAAGTTGTTGACCAATGCGATTCGCTGGAAGGCTTTTCGCTGCTCCTGCCACGCCTCGTACTTTTCTCGCTGACCTACATCAAGAATCTTTTTAAGTGTTGATGTCCAGATTTTTTCTGAGTCAATGTCTCGTGGGCTCTTTGGCATCACCGCAAACGCAGTCGTTTGATTCATGCCGACCATCCGTTGAACCTGCTTGTCCAACTCTTCCTTGCGAGATTCGTTACGTTTTGCCGACGCACCTTTGATCACCACTCGAAACTTTTTCTGCTGCTCCTCCGACAAATCACACACGCGGTCAATGTCCTGGACCCAAGATTTCAATCGAGCAACCACCGCTTCGTTTTCACCAGACAGTATTTCTTTGATTTGTTCGGAACCATCGTTGTCTGGAGAGACCTGCACCAAGTGGTATTGCTGAGCTTGTCCGGTAAGGGAAAAGGTCAATGACAGCCCTAGAAAGGCAAATACGAAGAATCTCGAAAACAACATGGCGCGGCCTCATTTTGGAAACGTTGATCCGTTCATTAGAATAAACCCACACTGAGAATCAAGCATTTACCCAATTGCTTTTTGGGGCAATTGAACGTTTGCTTGCTGAATTCAACTGCACTACTTCGACCAGTAATCAAAGACCAGAACTTGATCGATTTTCCCTCCGATGAATTCAACAAACTGCAGATGCGCAGGATGGGGCAAATAGGCGTCACGACCGACTTCGTCAGCAAAAGTGACAACAAAACAATGCGTATAACCCTGGTCAAGGTTTTCTGGGCTGATGTTGGTGCCTTTTTCGAAATCGATAATTGAATCGATTTTGCCCGCCAACGCTGCGAATTCTGCAACGACCTCGTCGACCTTTTCCTGCTCAAGCCCATCCTGAAACTTGAACATCACCACATGTCGCAAAACTCGATCGCTCGGTTGAACACTGATCGCTTGCAGCATCTGAGAAGCCACAAATTCGTTGCCAGCCTTGTTTAAGTGCACGCCGTCTGTCGTCAAAACTCCACGTTCTTTGTTTTCTTGATTGTTCGCCTTGAGGTAGTCGATAAAATTCTTGCGAAGGTCAAGCAATTTGAGCTCATGAGTTGCCGCAACTTTTCGACTGACCGCACTAAACTCCGTTAACATTTCGTCCAGTTCATTCGACCCATCGTGCTTTTCACCTATGGTGCTTGGCGTACACAAAACCACGCTGGCGCCAGCCGCTTTGATTTGGCTGATGATATCGTTGAGGCCGGATTCGAAGGTTTCGATCGGAGTTCCCTTGCCATGTGCCGAATGCCAAACGTCGTTAATGCCAATATAGATAACGACTTTGGATGGATTCTTGTCAAGCACATCACGAGTCAAACGTTTCTGCAAATCCGGAACTTTGTTTCCACTGATTCCCGCCCCAATGATTTCAATCAACTGATCTGGATGCGAAGCTTTTAGAGCCTCGCGAACCAGGGTGACATACCCACCAGGTCCATTCCCTGACTGAGTAATCGAATCTCCCAGAAATACGATCCTTTGATTGTTTTCCATTTCTTGAGCTTGCAATTGGGTTGGAATAATAAGAACGAGCCCTGCCAAGACGGCCAATTGGACTGAACAAGCCAACAAATTTTTGAACAATATCACGTTATCGCCTCGGTTGACAATTCGATTGAAAATAGGCCTAGTCTATCAGATTTCCGATTGTGGCTGCCAACTGTGTCCTTGTGCGCCAAGATTTGATTGAGCGACCTTTTTTCAATCGTAAACTGCGAAAAAGTTGTTTAAACTATCCGTTTTCCATTCGATATTGCAAATTTGGATACTACCGTGAAAAACCCATTGATTTTGACGGCTGTCATTGCGGCAATCGCATTGGTCGCTTCGATTGCTTACATCATGTCCTCCAATACTTCATCGACTTTGGCAGTCGGTCGGTTAAATGCTTCGCATATTCTGATCCAATTCAACGGAAGCCAAAGGGCCAAGAATGTTACACGGACCAAGGAAGAAGCCTTGGATTTTGCACGGACGGTGCGTGACCTCGCCATCAAAGAAGGCGCAGACTTTGCCGATCTAGCCAAGACTCACTCCGACGGCCCTAGTGCCTCTAAAGGAGGGGATTTGGGAAACTTTGAACCGGACGGCATGATTCCCGCGTTTTCTCGTGCAACGCTGGAACTTGAAATCGGAGAAATCAGTGAACCCGTAGAGTCTCAATACGGCTTCCACGTCATCTTGCGAAAAGCCGTCAATTAACTTTGCTCTGATTGAAGTACCGGCGCCGTTTCCTTCTTTGTTGAACTTTTGCTTGAAATTTGTTGAGCCTGGGGCGGAGTTTCAACACGAAACTGCTGGAGAATTCGTCAAGTGTCAACTAGACTTTCTCGGCTGCCCAATCGCACAAAGGTTACAACTTGATGCTGGAAAACGAGATAGCAAAACAAATGATTCGTCATATTGCGAGAGGATGTCTTTTGGCACTGTTGATGCCGGTAACACTGCTTGCCGACATCTCATTGCCAAGAATTTTTTCTGACCACATGGTGCTGCAGCGAAACAGTCAGGTCGAGATCTGGGGAATTGCTGAAGCGAATCAGGAAATTGAAATCCACTTCAATGAGCAAGTCGTTTCTGCAGTTGCCGACGCAAGCGGTAATTGGACTGGCGCGATACAAACACCCGAGGCCGGCGGCCCCTATCAAGTCGAGGTCAAATCAAAAAGCGACGAAACCAAAGTCGTTCTCAACGACGTCATGATCGGTGAAGTTTGGATTTGCGGCGGGCAAAACAACATGGCGTTTCCCGTGGCCGATGCATTCAACGCAGAAGCAGAAATCGAAAATGCTAAAGACTTTCCAAACCTTCGCTTATTCACCATCAATCACAATGTCGCAACGGAGCGATTTACAGACATCGCAAAAGCCGAGGGCTGGAACGTATGCAGTCCGGATTCAATCACTCAGTTTTCAGCCGTCGCCTACTTCTTCGGCCGCAATCTGACAGAAACTCTCAAGGTCCCCATTGGTCTCATACACTGTTCCAAGAGTGGGACCCAATGTGAGGCTTGGACTTCACGAAAAGCACTGGAACGAAAACCGGAACTCGAACCCCTGCTGAAACATTGGGACGAAAACGATGACCCCACCGATCACAACCGTCCGGGCAATTTGTTTAATGGTATGGTCGCGCCACTCAAAGGCCTGAAATTCAAAGGCTTCCTTTGGTACCAAGGCGAGTCCAACAATGGGCGTGGACGGCAGTATGCGACCCTTTTTCCCCTGTTGATTCAATGTTGGCGCGAAGAACTTGAGCACGTCGATGCTCCCTTTCTTTTCGTCCAACTTGCACCTCATCGGTACGAACAGCGTGCGGCCGAAGAACTGGCAGAAATCTGGGACGCTCAGCTAAAGACCTATCGAAGCACCCACAATGCCGGAATCGTCGTTACAACGGATATTGCCGACACCGAAAATCTCGAACCGAAAAACAAGCAAGAGATCGGAAGGCGACTTGCATTATGGGCCTTTGCTGATGTTTATGGCGAAGAGTTAAAAAACCTGGAAGTTCAAGGGCCTGCCGCCTGTAGTGGTCCGCTTTTCAAATCAATGGAAAAAATCAAGGACTCCAATAAGATCCAAGTAACCTTCGACCACGTCGCGGAGGGGCTGACATGCAAAGGCAGCGAATTGAACCTCTTTTTAATTTGTGGTGCAGACCAAAATTTTGTGCCCGCAACTGCAGTCATTCAGGAAGACAGCGTTATCGTTTCCGCAGACGAAGTAGAGAACCCAACACAAGTGCGATTTGCCTGGGACGATACCGCAAAACCCAACTTGTACAATTCCGCAAACTTGCCGGCAGCCCCCTTTCGAACCGACAATTTCAAACTACTTTCAGATGAAGTCGATTTCTAGAGCAAGTTTTCATTTTGAAATCTCGGATTTTTCGCCATTCTTATGGCAAAAGTTTTATCCAAAACCGAAATTAATAGTTGCGACTTGCATAAATGCCCACTGACCACGCAGGCGATTCCGCTATTTTGTTCGGATTCCGCGCAAGAAACGATATCAACCTGCGTGCGGTGAATCCTCCTCTCAAAATTGCCATCGCACGCTCGTAAATTCGCCTGAAAATTAAGGCCAAATTCATTCCTTGTGGCCATTTTGCCGCCGTCAATTGATATACTACATGCGACGGAAAATCTCCTTTCCAATTCCCGAATCCTGTTTAGAAGCAATAGTACGATGAGCACCGACTCAGACCAGGTAACTCCAGACAATCCTGTGCAGAACAACGAACTTGCCGAAAATGTCTCCGACACCCCAGCGGCCACGACCTCGAGTGAGGCAGATGCCCCGACACCAGCTGCCACTTCAGATGAGCAATCGACCAAGGCAAAAATTGCCATCGGCTCTCAGCGCGATGTTGCAGAGGTAACGCTTGCTCCCCAAGCAGTCGAAAAGGCAGTTGAGAATCCTTTTCAAGTGGGAGACGCACCTGCACCCATCGAACCGGAACCGGAAATCGAAATCAAATCGCTTGAAGGATTGACGGGCGACCTCGACGCGGAAATAGAAGCCGCAATTGGCGGAATGTCGATGGACGAAATCGTATCCCAAACCGAAGCCAGCGGCAAACAATTGGAACCCGGCAGTCGAGTCAAAGGGTCCGTTTCACGGATTCATGGCGAAAACGCCTTCATGTCATTGAAAGGACGATTTGAAGGAATCATTCCCCTGTCTCAATTCAAAAAGCCGCCAAGCAGTGGCGATCTGATTGAAGTCATCGTCAAGAGCCAGAACGAAGAAGATGGCCTGTACGACCTTTCCATTCCCGGTGCAGCAGTCTCAATCGGTGATTGGTCAGAACTTGAGCAAGGTATGATCGTTGAAGCACGGGTTACTGGCTCCAACACCGGCGGACTCGAAGCGTCCGTTAACAGCATTCGCGGATTTATTCCCGCCAGTCAAATCGCACGATTTCGCGTTGAGAATTTCGGCGAATACGTCAACAAGAAACTTCAATGCGTCGTATCCGAAATCAACCCCAATAAAAAACGGTTGGTCCTGAGCCACCGCGCTTTGCTTGATCAAGAATATGAAGAAAGACGAAAAGAGGTTATGGAATCCATCGAAGTTGGACAGCTTCACGATGGTATCGTAACCAAGATCATGGACTTTGGAGCCTTTGTCGATATCGGCGGGGTTGAAGGTCTCGTTCATGTCAGCAAGCTAAGCTGGGATCGCGTCACCCACCCGAAAGACATCCTCAAAGAGGGTGAAGCGATCAAAGTCAAAATCGATAAAATTGACGCCGAATCTGGAAAGCTCTCTCTTTCGCATCGCGACACCATGGAGCATCCCTGGGATGGAATCGAATCCAAATATCCGGTCAACTCTACCGTGTCGGGAAAGGTCTCAAGGATTGCCGACTTCGGAGCTTTTGTCAGGCTTGAGCCTGGTATCGAAGGACTGATCCACATTTCTGAATTGGCTCATCATCGAGTTGTCAAAGTCAAAAACATCGTTAAGGAAGGTGATTCGGTCGAAGTCAAAGTTCTTAGTCTTGATCGTGATGCACAGAAACTTGGACTTTCACTCAAAGCTACTCAACAGGCGCCCGTGAAAAAGTCAAACAAACCTGCTGAAGAAATTGACGAGCCTTTGCGAGATCTGGCGATCAAGAAACAGGATGACGGTCCACTCAAAGGCGGAACCGGTCGCAAGTCGGGTGGTGAAGACATTGGACTCACTCTGGGATAGCCCACAGTGTGCGTTGGTCTCGGCAACAACCAGCTCCAGCCGACCTGAACTGCGAATCTCGCGATTCGCAACAAGACAATGCTCGCGACTGATCGCGAGTATTCAACCTCGAGAAACGAGATCATGTAATGCTATGGAAAGCCTGCGCCCGCCCTCTACTCTTTTGTTTGGCAGCTGAGACAGCGCATCATTTTTCAATGAAGGCGTTTTCCGGAATTTCAGCAATCCCATTAGCCCAGTCAACACTGCAGTCAGTGTTCACCGTTTCCGACCGGCGTTTGCAAGTTAAACTTTGCAATTTAACCTTCCCTAACCCTGTCGGGCTGGCAGCAGGATTTGACAAACAGGCTCAATGGTTCGATAAGCTGGGTGCATTGGGTTTTGGGCATGTTGAAATCGGCTCGGTCACCGGGCAAGGGCAACCGGGCAATCCGCAACCGAGAATGTTTCGATTGTCCAAAGACAAAGCGTTAATCAATCGAATGGGCTTCAACAATGATGGCGCTGAAGCCGTCGCCGGAAATCTTGCCAGCAAGCGCACAGAGAAGTTCCGCCGCAATCGAATTCTCGGTATCAACATTGGCAAGACTAAAGTTGTTCCGCTGGAAAACGCAGCAGAAGATTACCGCCATAGCTTCGAGTTACTCTTCCCTTACGCAGATTACTTTGTCATCAATGTCAGTTCGCCCAACACTCCTGGTCTTCGACAACTGCAGAATCGGGAGCCGTTGCTCAAGTTACTCGACATTATTGGCCGCCTAAATCGTAGCTTATCGACTCAAAACGATCACGATCCGAAACCGGTGTTTTTGAAAATCGCGCCTGACCTGAATCAAAGTGAGCTGAGTGATATCGCCTCGATCGTTTCGGCTTCGTCAGTCAATGGAATCATTGCCACAAACACCACGACCTCGAGGCAGGATCTAAAGACTCCCCAACCTACGATTGAGCAAATTGGAAATGGCGGGCTTTCCGGTCGACCGCTTACCGAGACCAGTCGCCAGATCGTTTCAACTCTCTACCAGGCAACGGATGGCAAGGTTCCAATCATCGGAGTCGGAGGGATTTTTGATGGACAGGATGCCTGGCAAATGATCCGTGCAGGCGCCTCCTTAGTGCAGATTTACACCGGATTCATTTACGGCGGTCCATTTACCGTTCGAAAAATCAATAAGTACCTGCTCCAAAAAGTCCAGCAGCATGGACTTTCCGACATTCAGCAGGCCGTTGGCAGCGGGAACCACTAGAGCCCGAAGTGCCCAATTTGACGTTGTGTACCCCCGTTCGTCTGGATCTTTGGAGGTGACTCTAACGTGAAGATGAATACAACGCTGGGAAATAATGGCCAATCCAGGCCCCCCAAGGCCCAATCTCCAGCCACCCCGAGGTGTTCGAAATCGGTCCGCAGCACCGAAATTCAGCTTGGAAATTTTTCAGGTTTAGCCATAGCTGCAAGTACATGCCGTTACTAAATTAACGTTGGCATTTTTTACCTGATTAGAGAATTGAAAAAGATATGGACCAAACCGTCGATCCGAAAGCCGAGTTGGCTGAGCTCCCCCTAAAAGCCGTCGCTCTGGCAGCTGAAATCCTGCGGGAATCGCGAACAAAAGAATCGCGATTGGAACGCTCTCGATCGGCGATGATGGCTCGGATGATGGAAGACGAACCTGGCAAGAAATTCACCATTGCCATGGCCGACCAAGTGCTCCGCATGCACCGTCCTGCACGAGCGGCAAAACGTATGGATAGTTTGCTAGAGGAATACGGCGTGCCGAAGTATTTCACTGCCTTCGATCGTTTTGGGCTTTGGGCGGGCAACATGGTCGGCAACCTGTTTCCCAAAATGGTGATGCCATTCGTCAAATCAAAAGTGCGTCAAGAGTCGGCGCATGTAATTATCTCTGCCGAAAAAAAGTGTTTCCAAAAGTACTTTGATCAGCGAACCAACGACCAGGTCCGCATTAACTTCAATCAGCTTGGAGAAGCTGTCCTCGGCGACGCCGAAGCGAAATGTCGACTACAGGAATACTTGAAACGACTCAAAGCGCCGGGCATCGATTACTGCAGCGTCAAACTTTCATCAATCGTTAGCCAAATCAGCTTGACGGGATATCGACAGACAATCGAAGAGATCAAGCCTGAATTGCGAGAAGTTTATCGCGCTGCGATCTCGGGCGGTGAATCGGCAGGCAGGGCCAAGTTCGTCAACCTGGACATGGAAGAATATCGTGATCTTCATTTGACGGTTGATGTTTTCCAGGAAGTCCTGGATGAACCTGAATTCGAGAATCTGGACGCTGGAATCGTTCTACAAGCTTATCTTCCAGACTCTTTCAAAGTTCTCCAATCACTCGCGACCTGGGCTAGGAAACGATTCGATCGAACGGGTGTTGGGATCAAATTCCGTCTGGTCAAAGGCGCGAATCTCGCCATGGAAACTGTCGAAGCCAGTTTGCATGATTGGGAACAGGCTCCCTACCGCAGCAAGCCAGAAGTCGATGCGAATTTCAAACGTATGCTCGAGTTTGCGACTCGTCCAGAAAACGCCGAAGTCATGCGTATCGGCGTTGCCAGCCACAACCTGTTTGATATCGCTTATGCGATGCTGCTTCGAGAAACACGAGGCGTCAAGGAGCGGATGGAATTCGAAATGCTGGAGGGAATGGCAAATGCCCAAGCTTTAGAAGTTCGCGATAAAACCGGAGGCCTGATCGTCTACACTCCCGTATGCCACGACAACGAGTTTGAATCCGCGGTTGCCTATCTGGTTCGGCGACTCGATGAAAATACTGCGCCAGGCAGTTTCCTCGGAGCCCAGTTTGCTCTACGTGACGGCACAGCGGAATGGAACGAACAGAAGTCAGCCTTTCTCAACGCTTGCGAGCTTGCCTTTGATCCCAAGCTGGATTCGACTCCGAACCGACGGCAAAATCGCTTGACCGAAACTCTCGCTGTCGAAGATCCGTCTAGCGAGTTTCACAACACTCCAGACACAGACTTTTCCTTGCCTGAGAATCGTCAATGGGCCGATCAAATCATCTCCCGTTGGAAAGACAAGAAAGTCGATCCAATTCCGTTTCAAATTGGCGGTGACTTCAATACAGAAAAACTGACAGGACAAGGAAAAGACCCCTCTCGCCCAGGTCATGCTGCCTACCAGTTCGCCCAAGCAACGGCCGATGATATCGAATCCGCACTCGCTTGCGCCGTCTCTGCGCAACCTGAATGGGAGAGTCTTGGCGTCGCAGCCAGACAAAACGTTCTTCTGAAAGCCGCCGAAGAATTGGGACGCAACCGAGCCGAAACCATCGGTGCCATGTTGCTTGACGCCGGCAAATCAATCATCGAAGCGGATGTAGAAATCTCCGAAGCAATCGACTTCGCCAACTACTACGCTCGCTCGCTGCAAGACGAAGGTTGGTTCGACGGCACTTCCGGAAAGGCTGCAGGAGTTGTTGTCGTTACCCCTCCTTGGAATTTCCCTTTTGCCATTCCGGCAGGTGGCGTACTGGCAGCACTCATGGCAGGCAACTCGGTAATTCTCAAACCAGCCCGTGAATCGGTACTAACTGCCTGGACTCTCGCCGAACAGCTGTGGGCTGCTGGTGTACCTAAAAAGGTGCTTCAATTCGCACCGACCAAAGATGGGGCAACTGGCCGACGATTGATTGACGATTCGAGAACGGCAGCGGTGATTCTCACGGGAAGTATCTTCACCGCGCAGCTGTTCCAGGGATGGCGTCCCAACCTACGCTTATACGCAGAAACCAGCGGTAAGAATTGCATGGTCATTTCGGCTGCGGCCGACCCGGATCTTGCCATCAAGGATCTTGTTCAAGGCGCGTTTGGACACGCAGGGCAAAAGTGCTCGGCAACCAGTATCGCCTTGGTTCAGCGCGAATTTTATGAGAGCAAAAAATGGATGAATCAACTCAAGGACGCAGTTGAATCCTTGCACATCGGCGGTTCCTGGGATGCCTCTGCTTCGGTAACTCCAATCATTCGAAACCCAGATGAGTATCTTGACCGAGGACTGAAACAATTGGACGAAGGAGAAACCTGGTTGGTCGAGCCCAAGATGATCGACAACAATCCATGTCTCTGGCGGCCAGGAGTTCGCCTTGGCGTCAAACCGGGCAGTTGGTATCACACAACTGAATGCTTCGGGCCAGTCACCGGACTAATCCCCTTTGATTCGTTTGACGAAGCGATCGAGATTCAGAACAGCAGCGAGTTTGGTTTAACGGGTGGACTTCAGTCACTTGACCCGAAAGAAATTGCACTCTGGAGAGAAAAAGTCGAGGTCGGCAACGCCTACATCAACCGGACGACAACCGGAGCCATCGTCCGCCGCCAACCCTTCGGTGGCTGGAAAGACTCCTGTGTTGGCCCAGGTTCAAAGGCAGGCGGACCCAGCTACGTTTCGTCGCTGCTCGACTGGACCGAGAATGAGTTGCCGAAACTTCGATGCCAACCGCAGTCTCAAGTCACCCAGCTACTCAGCGCAATGTCGGACTTTGCTTCCGATGAATCCGAAAAGAATCGCCTGACGGCCACTGCAGAAAGTTTTGCCTATTGGTGGGACAAGGAATTCTCAATTGAGCATGACCCGTCTCAAATCCATGGCGAGACCAATCACTTTCGCTATCCGGTTCGCCCGTGGCATGTACTTCGATTGCAAAACCCGAAAAATGCCGAAGTGATCGTAGCCCAGGTTGCACTCGCGGCGGCAACCGTTGGAATTAAAAAACTGCGAATCAGCCTGGCATGCGAACATGCCAAGATCAGAAAACTCAGCGAACTGGCACCAAACATTGATGTTCAAATTGAATCGGATGCCCGGCTAGTTGAATATCTGAAAACCCAAAGCAGTGGCAGCATGAGAATTGTCGGTGATTACGATATTGAACAGTACGCTCCATCGGTGATCGGCAATGTTCCGATCATCCAGCCTACAGTTTTTGCCAACGGCCGCATTGAATTGCTAACGTATTTGCGTGAACAAGCCGTCTCAGAAACCGTGCACCGTTATGGCAATATCATTTAAATCCAAATCTGGATGAAGCACTAGATGCGTTGCAGCCTTAGATTAACTACGCCGTATTGTTGCGCCGCATTGCTGCGCCTTGAAGAATAAATACCGCGCCCAGAAAGAGTATTGGCCAACCAAGCCATTTCGGAGTCGTCAACTGTTTCTGAGGACCATACGCGAGACTTCCCAACAATGAACCTTGATTATTCACTGGTGGTTGTTGGTAGGCATTGGGGCTTTGATAGGATGCCGATTGAAACACTGAATTGTTTGCCGCACCATAACCACCGGTATTGGCAAATCCGTTGTTGTTCCCATAGCTATTGTAGGAGTTATAGGAATTCCCATTGAATGCCGAATACCCGTTGTTGCCATTGAAGCCATCGGCGACCTGATTGTTCACGAAATTGGGTGCGGCATTTCCCTGGTCACCGACGCGTTCGTTCCAAAACTTGGTTGCGTCAGGCGTAAGCAAATAGGATTCCACCATATGGAACTTGATGCCCATAAACACAAGAAGGAATCCGATTGTCATCGTCGTGTATCGACTCATTGTATTTCCGTCGCACTGGCCGGCTGATTGAGAAGCTGAGTGTAAACGCACTCGTCCATCAACAGACATCGAAAAGAAAACAGGCCAGCTTGACCCCATTTCCCAACAGTTCGTTTGATACCGACGTTGCTTGGTAAAGGAGTTGAGACGATTTTGACGCCTCTCCCGGCATGGGTTCTTCAATACCGCCCTGGCAAGCAATGCACAAACCCTGATGCGGTAGAGCAAATTTTGTTCAAACCCGTTATCTTGTCTACTTACAAAAATTGATTTCCAATTGAAAACCGCCGTAATTACTGCTGAAAAACACCCAGCGGCTGCGGCAACATACCGTTGGCACAGGCTTTGCCTTAGCGATGGTTTGATGCAGGTGGAACTGTTGTCGGAACGACCGAAGACGGCCACCCCAATTAACTCCGAATATATGGCGAAACGTGAAAAAGCCTCAAAACCTCATCAACTCACAAAACAGTCTCTGGTCGCCTGGGTTTCAAGGCTTGCTTTGGACCAACTTCCTAACGGCAATCAATGACAATATTTTCCGCTGGTTTGTGATTGGCATCGGCAAAGATCTGGTTGCACCTGAATATGACTCTTTGATCGTCCCCATCGGATTGGTGGCATTCGTCCTGCCCTATCTGATACTGGCCGTCACAGCGGGTTGGCTCGCAGATCGATTCAAGAAACGCAATGTAATCGTTGGCTGCAAGATCGCGGAAATCGTTGTCATGTCAGTGGGCATGCTCGCGGTGCTTAGCGGTAGCCTGATTTTTCTGTTGATTACGATTTTCTTGATGGGTGCTCAAAGCGCTTTGTTTGCTCCCTCCAAAGTAGGCACAATCCCTGAACTCTTGGGCGAAGATAAAATCTCGACCGGCAATGGTTGGTTCAACCTGTCGTCACTTACCGCAACGATCATCGGAATGTTGATTGGAGCGTGGCTGGCTGATCTGGCTGGAGATACGGGGATGGAAAATCTTTGGCTAACGGCAACCGTGTTAATTGGGACGGCGATTGTCGGAACCCTCGTTAGCTTGCTTATTGTTTCGCAACCGGCAGCCGATCCCAAACTGGTTTATCCCAAGAATTTAATCGCTGCCACATGGCGCGACCTCAAATTGCTGGGAGAAGATCCCCGACTTTTCCGCGTCGCTCTTGGAATTGCGTTCTTCTGGTCGTTTGCCGCGCTTGGTCAAACCAACATCGATGCGTTTGCCGAAGAGAGTGGTGGCATCTTTGAGATGGAACGAATGCCTCTTTTGATATCACTCATTCTAGGAGTTGGCGGCGGAAGTATCCTGGCAGGAATCGCTTCACGTGGGCAAATCGAGTTGGGCTTGGTTCCCTGGGGAACCGTTGGCATGATCATATTCTCGATCTGTCTGTTCCTGGCTCCTGAACATTTCATCGACGGAACGCTCAACGCAGTCGGACTCTGGGTTTCATGTGCATTCCTTCTGCTTTTAGGAATCAGCGCCGGATTCTTCGACGTTCCCCTAGCCTCGTATATCCAACATCACAGTCCCATCGAAAAACGTGGTCAGATTCTGGCCGCAAACAACTTCATGCTATTCAGCGCGATGCTGCTGATCGCCGTAGGATACATGGCGATGCGATTGCCTACCTACGAAGGGTCCGTCGCGAACTTGAAACCCGAGTGGACGGTCGCACAACTTGATTTCAAAGATCAAACGACCGTAGAACAAACTCGAGTCAAGTTTGAAAATGATTTGCATATGCAACCTGTCGAATCGGTGGACTGGTCAACCTACCTCCCTCCCAATGACTCGCCATTTTTCAAACAAACGGCAGCTGCATTAATGCAAGTCGAGATGAAAGCAGAAAAGGAACGTATTGGAAAAGCCAATGCATCACGAGATGTTGACGCTCCCTTCCTTAAGTTTTCAACAAAGAAGTATGCAGAAGCTCTCGGCTCCGATAATTCGGAAAATAAACGCCTGGCCGAACACGTCAGCCGACAAGCGGGCCTCACACCCATGTTGACGTCAAGGCAAATTTTTCTGGTGATGGCATTGATGGCCATACCCGTGTTGTTTTACACGGCCTGGCGTGTTGGCCAAAACATGGTTCGCATCGCATTGATCTGGCTGCTCAGAATGATCTATCGCTTCAAAATCAAAGGGACAGAGAACATCCCCGCCAAAGGACCTGCCGTGATCGTTTCCAATCATTCGTCGTGGCTCGACGCAATGCTGACGCTTCTCATGGTGAATCGCAAAATGCGTACGATCGCTTGGGCAGGAAACTTTGAATGGTGGCCATTAAAAAAACTCGCTGAGTTCTGCAGTGTCATCTTGATCTATGGAGGTCCCAAATCGATTCGCCGCGGATTGCAAGAGGCGCGCGATGCACTCGACGCTGGTGAGCTGGTTTGCATTTTCCCAGAAGGTGGCATTTCAAAAACTTGCCAACTCCGAAAATTCAAACCCGGCCTCATGAAAGTCCTTGATAAGGAACACCGCCATATCCCAATCATCCCGGTCTACCTGGATGAAATCTGGGGCACCGCGGCCAGCTTCTCAGAAAACAAGTTCTTTCTTAAACGTCCTAGATCGTTTCGTCATCCGATCACGGTGCACATTGGCAAGCCCATACAGTGCCCCGATTCCATTCACGAAGTCCGTCAAACCATTCAAGAGATGGGAGCCAATATCGTGTCAGCTCAGCAAGGTCAATTTATCTCACCGGCTCAGAAATTTATTCGCCAGTGCAAACGCCGAAAATTCAAATTCAAAGCAGGCGATTCCATGGGCACCTCGGCCAAAGGTGGAAACATTCTCATGCGAACTCTGATCCTTCGCCGACTGCTCAAACGTTCGGGGATCAGCGACGACAAGAATGTTGGAGTCTTGATTCCACCGACCGTGGGTGGTGTGATCGTGAATGCAGCTTTGGCGATGAATGGAAACGTCTCGGTCAATCTGAACTACTCAGTCAGCAACGAGATCATGAACGGCATCATTGAACAAGCCGGGATCAAATGTATCTTGTCGACCCGCAAAGTCATGGAAAAGTTCGATTTTGAATTCGGTGTCGAAGTTAAGTATCTCGATGACTTTAAAGATCAAGTTACCACGGCAGACAAACTGGCCGGAGTCACAGGAGCGTACCTGACTCCGGCTTCGATGCTTGAATCGTCGCTCGGATTAAGCAAAGCCGACCCAGATGATGTCCTGACGATGGTATTCACTTCGGGTTCCACGGGGGTCCCAAAAGGCGTGATGCTTTCCAATGGAAACATCGCCAACAATATTGAGGGAATCAACAAAGTTGCCAAGCTACGCTCCACCGATGTGATGGTTGGTATCCTTCCGTTTTTTCATTCGTTCGGCTACACCGTCACCATGTGGGGAGCGATGGCAAATAACGTGGGCGCCTGTTATCACTTCAATCCGCTGGACGCAAAACAGGTTGGAAAGCTTGTGGAGAAGTTTAAAGGAACTCTTTTGCTCGCCACACCGACTTTCCTCCGCACCTACACAAAGCGATGCACTCCAGAACAGTTCGCCTCGTTGGAATTGGTCGTTGCGGGCGCCGAGCGTCTCCCCCCGGAGATGTCCGACGCCTTCGAAGCAAAGTTTGGCGTAAGGCCGGTCGAAGGCTATGGTGCGACCGAGCTTTCTCCTCTGGTTTCGGTCAACGTCCCCAAAAGCCGACAGGATGACCCTTGGCAAATTGATATCAAGGAAGGAACGGTCGGTCGACCTATTCCTTATGTCGCCGCTCGAATCACCGACCTGGATACAGGTAAAGTGCTAGGCGTCAACGAGTCTGGGATGCTTTGGATCAAAGGACCCAACGTGATGCTGGGATACCTGAAGAAACCAGAACTCACAGCAGAAGTCGTTCAGGATGGTTGGTACAAGACAGGTGACGTCGCTTTGATCGACGCAGACGGATTTATCAAAATCACGGGACGCATCAGTCGTTTTTCCAAGATTGGTGGGGAAATGGTTCCCCATATGAAAATTGAGGAAGTCCTGATGCAACTTATCGAAGACGATGACGAAGTTCCCAACATCGCTGTCACTGCGGTGGCCGACGTGAAGAAGGGCGAACGCCTGATTGTCCTTCACACGGAAATCCCAAAAACGATTGATCAACTACGCGAAGGTCTGTCCGAAGCTGGCTTACCAAATATCTTCATTCCCTCCGCGGACAGCTTCAAACGCGTTGAAGAATTACCAGTCCTTGGTAGTGGAAAAGTTGATCTGAAAGGTTTGAAAGCCATGGCTGAGGAACATTTCAACACCAACTAACGCAAGGTTGCAACTCGCTGCCGCTCGTTTTTTGGATTCGCGAACAATAACTAGACTGATTCCTACGGGTCGATTCATGGACTAGCCTGATATTCTCGGCCCGCAAATCGAAGACGGGCCTGGGTACGAGGCTGTTGGCAGAACACCACATGCCCACGCAAGCGAGGAGCATGGCACCCGTCGTCGAGGTTTTTGCCTTTCACGGGAGGTTGAGGCTCCTGCCGAAACAGTTCTTGTCCGCTCAAAACGTGGAACTTGGCCCTTGTACCGCAGACCGTTTTGAATTGACGAGTAACAAGGCTAAGAAAACCGGAGTATCTAATGTTCTCGGCCTGCCAATCGAAGACGGGCCTAGAGAACACCACATGCCCACGCAAGCGAGGAGCATGGCACCCGTCGTCGAGGTTTTTGCCTTTTACAGGAGGTTGAGGCTCCTGCCGAAAACAGTTCTTGTCCGCTCAAAACGTGGAACTTGGCCCTTGTACCGCAGACCGTTTTGAATTGACGAGTAACAAGGCTAAGAAAACCGGAGTATCTGATATTCTCGGCCTGCCAATCGAAGACGGGCCTAGGTACGAGGCTGTTGACAGAACACCACATGCCCACGCAAGCGAGGAGCATGGCACCCGTCGTCGAGGTTTTTGCCTTTCACGGGAGGTTGAGGCTCCTGCCGAAACAGTTCTTGTTCCTCTCAAACGTGGAACTTGGGGCTAGAGCACCGCCATGGTATATCTCACTTGAATCATGACAGCCCTCAAGAATAGATCGGCCCAGGTCTGTGAAGTAAGAAAACCTTACTTAGCTGTACGTTGTTTCTTTAGCTCAACGACGTTTCCTGAGGCACTGTAAAGAACTTCGTCCATATAGAGTCGCATCAGCATGACTCCACGGCCGCAAGTTTTCTCGATATTCTCGTCCAAAGTAGGATCTGGCACGTTCTCAGGCTTGAACCCAGTCCCTTCGTCTTCGACTCGCGCCCAAAACAACAGCTCGGTTGTACCGACATAAACCTTCACACATTTATTTTCGTCGCGTTGATTGCCGTGTTTGATGGCGTTCATGACGGCTTCTTCCATCGCCATATGGATTCCGAAAATATCTTTGCTACCCCAGCGGTTTTGCTCCAGATGCTCGACAACTTCAGCGATCAGCTTTGCTCCCAAGCTACTATCGCTGCAAATCTTGCGATCGAGCGTCCACGTCCATGATGTGCCATTCATCAACAATCTCTCGTTGAAACAAGTCAAGCGTAAGCCCTTTATACTACTCGCCGCCCAACGACTTGATGGCGTCACTTTGCTCGTCTTCAATTCGAAACAGATCATTGAGGTTGGTCAAATTGAACAGATCTCGGACCTCAGGCCGCAAATTGCTAAGCATCACTTGTCCGCCTCTGGCCCGCATACGTTTTTCCAAGACGATCAGTTTATTGATCGCCGCACTGGAGAAAAATTTGACATTGTCAAAATTGATCAGAACCTTCTCTTTCTGACCGGCGTCGGTCAGCTGCATCAGCTCCTTGCCCAGCTGTTCGATGCGGGCAGGGTCCATAACCTTTTCATCCATAAATTTAACAACAGCGACTTCTTCGACGCTGTTTAGCTCAATGCATTCAAACTGACTCATGATTTGTCCTGAGATAGGGAGGTCGAGTTGCCTGCTCTGCAGGACACCGCTCCATGATAACAAATCATCCTGCAAGATGAATAAGCTAAAAATGCGGGTAAACCTCGAAGTTTTTGAACGTGCATTGGCAACATTGATGTTTTTTGGACACCTGAATAGATCCAGCGTGGCTTTTTGACAACATGTCGGTCCTCAGCGGCATCCGATCTTCGAGTGTTCCCGCAATTATTTCAAAAACTGAGTTTGGCACATGTGTTGCATCCTATATTTGCAACGAATCCAAGCACAGGACCAAAGATGGAAACTCTGGCAGCCCCCAAGCCCTCAAAACGAATCGTCGAACTGGACGTTCTTCGCGCTTTGGCAGCCATCAATCTGGTGCTGTTTCACTTCACGCACGTCTATTCCGTCAAATACGGCTACTCATCCGATCTTGGATTTGACTTCGTCTACGGAAAGTATGGCGTCTCGATGTTTTTTATGTTGAGCGGATTCGTCAACGCGCTAACGATCCTGCGTAAACGTCAACCCAAAGAGTTTATCGCCAGTCGAATCATCCGAATCATTCCCTCCTATTATTTGGTGATCGGAATGAATCTCGTACTACTGACTATGTTGCCAATGTCGGGTTTTTATCCGATGTACACCGGCGAGCAGGTCGCTGCCAACCTCACCATCGTTCCAGCCTTATTCGGTCAAGAGTGTATGGAGCCTGTCACTTGGACACTCCAAATTGAAGTCCTCTTTTATGGCTTGATCCTGCTGATGTTTATCGGCGGAGCACTTCGAAAACCGCTAGCCATGATGTTCTGGTACCTAGGTCTTTGCATGGCCGGAATCTGGTCGATTGAATATCTGACCGCCATTGACGCCAATGCGTCTGTGATTGCTGGCCTGACCTTTTTTAGAAAAATCATGAATCTCGACTACATGCCGCTCTTTTTCATCGGCATGCTGACTCATCAAATCTGGAATCAAAGCGGATCATTGAAATGGAATTTGGTAGGCATCACAGCGGCGGCCATTGTGTTCCACGTGATTGATCGACATGACTACAATCCTGCTGCGACTCTACTGATGATCGGAACCTTGTTCCTAAGTGCCTATGGAAAACTTCCTTTCCTACGGCGCAAACCTCTTGTCTTCATCAGCACCATTTCGTATTCCCTTTATTTGCTGCACAACAATCTAGGCTGTGCATTTATCTATCGCATGCAACAAATGGGATTCTCTCCAATTGCAAGCATGCTGCTGGGACTCGCGTTCATCACTGTCATCTCGACCATTGTGACGTTTTGGATAGAGCGACCTCTTTCCATGCAACTTAGAAAACTCTGGAACTGGATCAAAGCCACAAGCGCCTCGCGCAAGCTGGAATCCACAACCGGCACTCCATCCAACTCCATCAATGCGGCGAACGCCAGTTAGAAAATCGATGAACACTACTCAATTGAAACTATCAATCGTTGATTCAATCGCTGGCTTCCATTCGTTGAAAGATGAATGGGGCAAGCTGGAAACCAACTTCTGCCTGAGCTGGCAATGGCTTGTCACCTGGTGGGAGAAAATCGGTCAACACAACAAATCCAATCGTCTTTGCCTGATCAAACTTCAAAACGAAGGCCAGTTGGTCGGTATCGCACCCTTGTTCGTCGAACGCAACCGAGTCCTTGGGCGCACCCTCAAGTTCCTGGGAAGTGGAGCAGCCTGTTCCGACTTGATGACGTTCCCGACTCTGCCTGGCTACGAACAACCGATAGCAGACGCACTGCTGGAGCTGATCCGCCATCCCGATTTCATCAAACAATTTGGGAACATTGACCTGATCGAACTTGAGGGTCACACCGGTAACGACCTAGCCGTGAATTCATTCGTCGAAGCCGCCACGGACTCTGGATTCGAAATTGCTTCGCGAGAGCTGGAAGGCTGCTGGAAAGTCGACATCCCCACCGATTGGGAAGACTTTCGTAAGGTAGTCAAAAAATCACAGCGTCGAAAAATCAACAAGGTGGATCGACTTGCCGATACCAGGACTTTTGAAACCACCTACGTGACATCTCCCGATGGCATGCGTGCCGCCTGGCAAGACTTTGTGGACCTCCATCAAAAACGTAGAAACCAGCTTGGGCAACCCGGGTGTTTCATCAACAGCGAATTCGATCATTTCCTTTCATCAGCCGCTCAGCGACTAGCCGAAGTCAATCGGACTCTACTGACAATGATTCACCACGAGGGAAAACCCTTCGGCGCGATTCTCTGTTTTGTCTCGGGTGACTGCCTGTGCGTCTACCAGTCGGGATTAGACACGGACAACCAAAAGTACGAACCGGGGCACTACGCCAACACCATGACATTCCGTGCGGCCCAAGAGCGAGGTTTCAAAGCGTTGGATTTTCTCCGTGGCGATGAGCCCTACAAGGCGAACTGGGGTTGTGAAAGAACATCTATTTTTCGCACACGACTCGTCGCCCCAAAACTTTCCGCACAACTACGCCATCGCATATTCGTAGGTGGGCGAAACGTAAGAGACTGGACCCAGGAAATGTGGAACCGTTCGCGTACCCAGTTGGCTGGGAGTGACGAGAGTGCTTGAAATCAAGTTACTGAAATCGACCAGCGAGTTGATTGAAATCGCCGATTCGTGGAACACGTTGTGGGAGGAATCCGATTCGACATCTGCACTGACTCGTTGTCGCCCCTTGGCAATCTGGCTGGAGCATTTCGCGGCAGACCGTGAGTTTCGCGCCGTGACCGTCTGGGAGAGCAATCAACTTGTCGCCGCGATTCCATTGATTGTCGGCAAAAAGAAGGGACTCAAAGTCGCGGAGCTTCCTAACAACTCATGGAGCATTTCAGGGGATCTTTTGCTTTCGGAGAATTGCAACCAAAGCCAAACCCTTGACGCTCTGATCAAAGGCTTGAACCAGATAAACACTCTTGCCATTTGGCTGGATTGGATCCGCGTCGACCAGCTCAAGTGGTGGATGCTTCAGGAAAAGCTCGCCCAGCGATTCCAAGCAGCGTACACAAAAACACGATTTGCGATCAGTGAAATCCACACTCCCGAGTCATTCGAACAATACGAACAAGCTCTATCCAAAAACCATCGTAAAAAGACGAAACGCGCGATTCGCGGACTACAACAATCTGGCAATGTCGAAACCACCGCGTACTCGTCCCAGGAACTCAATCACCATCTCGACGAAGCCTTTGACCTGGAACATCGTAGTTGGAAAGGCCAAAACGGATCATCGATTTTGTCCGAACCGAGAATCGAAACCTATTTTCGGCAACTCGCTCAACAACTCGATCAGGAAGGGTTGTTGGCGTTGGAGTTTCTTCGATTCGACGGAAAAGCCATTGCATTCGACTTGGGATACCTTGCCAAAGGAACTCGCGGCTCGCACAAAATCTCCTTCGATAAAGAGTTTGCCAAGTACAGTCCTGGACAAGTTCTGGTCGCCAAACAAATCGAGAACGCCTCGGCCTCTGAAAACGTATTCAATTTTGACTCGATTGGGCCAACAACCGATGCCATTCAGAAATGGACCGACGAGTCTTACAACGTGGGCCGAATCTTCTTGTCCAACAGCCGCTGGACCAGCCGGTTGACTGTCGGAGCGATGGGGCAACTCGCTAAACTATTGAACAAGCTCAAATCTCCCGCTATAGCGAAAACCTATCGCGAACCTCTGTCCCGTGAGTCCTCCTGACACATGTGACCTGGTGAAACTCTAAACACACGCAGACTGAAACAACGACATGCCTTTCAGGCCTCTAACACGATTCCGCTACGCCAAAGCCGCGATCTGCATTAACTCGCCATCGAAAAAACGACTTCAAAACGGCCCGATTGTCGGGAAAACCGCACGCCTCAAGCAACCGTCGTACCCATAAGTGAATTTCCCCATCAATGACTAGTACCTCGCCCGTCTTCGATTGGCAGGCCGAGATCATCAGATACACCGGTTTTCTTAGCCTTGTTACCCGTCAATTCAAAACGGTCCGGGTACTAGTGGTTCGTCAGAGCTGATTTGACCCGTTTTGGTGGGTGCCATGCTTCACGCTTGCGTGAGCATGCCTTGCGTGAGCATGCCTTGCGCAAGCGTGAAGCATGGCACCCATCATTTCAGATTGGACGAACCACTAGGCTTAACGAAAGAATCTGCACTGCCAACTTTCTTTCCTTGGTCGCCACTTCCTCGAGTCGTTTCATTTATCGATCAGACTTATCGATATCCACGACTCCGTTAAATTCGAACGGCTCGTAAAGCTCTCCACCCGTTCCATCAATTGAAACTTTGCTGGCTGGCTCGCCTGCGAGTTTTTTTATTTGGGTGATTCATGCGCCTCTAAAAGTAGAATTCGTGGTAAGCATCATCACGCTGTTGAAAGGAAATGCGGCCCATTTCTCCAACTTGATTGGCAAACCGAATAGATAATTAGATTTTGCTTTGATAAACGTTATAATATCGGCTAAATCTAACCGGCAAGTATGTACCCTTTGGCAGACAAGAAAATGACTAAACAAATTGCAGTTTCGATTGGACTACTAACCCTTTTGACCGTTTTCGTGTCCATGATTTGGCCATCGACATTCAATCCTGCAGCTGTCGCCCAGCAGCAAAACAACCTTCAAGACCAGCGGCGCGTGCAAAGCTTTGAATACGGTCGCCTCGTTTTCAGTGACGATAATTACAACTGGATCGCTGGAGATAGAAAAATTCAACCCGCAACATCAATTCGAAGTTTGATTAGTCGTCTGGGCGCACGAGCTCCGCGAGACAATTTCGCAACCTTGCTGGACACGCTCGGCAGCCAGGGTTGGGAGTTGATTTTTGAAACAGAAGACCCCGAAGGATTTGGGCAAGTCTTGATTTTCAAGCGACCTAACTAAACCGCCTGTCAGTCGTTCCCCAAGCTGACCGTGAAGCGCCGACTCCCATCAGTCGCAGAATGATTGAGCTGACTTTCGCCACGATCGATCATGAATCGTTCATGGCGAAAACCGTTTCGCTCTAAATTGAGCTCAGAACGTTTATCGGTCGGAGTAGACCTGAGTCGTTTCTTCTTTGGAGATACTGGTTTCGCGACCATCCGTTTGCATGGTGGCGACGATCTTATGTTCGCCCGCAATTACACCTATGGCCGTCACTTCGACTTTGATTTCATCACCAGGATTCATACTGGTGATCGGGGCAAATGTAACTCGCTGCTGTTGGATTTGGCTTTGTAACCCGCCATCGACCTTGGTAGGTCGAAGTCCGTTAGGCAAATCCAGTTGAAGTCGAACGTTAGTTGCCGTTTTGGTTCCCTGGTTGACGACCCGCAATTGATACTTGGTTTCGGCTCCGATTTCGATGTGATCGACAACATCATCAATGTCAAAAAACACATCATCCAAATGTTCAACCAGCAAATCCGCATCTGCCGTTGCCTTCTGTTTTAGATCCGCAACCGCATTGAAGCTGATTGTTTGATCACCCGTTGTGACGGGTACCGTCACGACTGATACCGTTGCTGCAACTCCGGCATCCAATTCGGCTAACGACCAATAGACGGCATTGGTTGCTGGATCGAACTGCCCGCGATTATTTGAGCTCACATACTTCAGCCCTTGGGGAAGTTTCGCCATCAACTCAACATTCGTTGCTGCGGCGGTTCCATTGTTCTGAACTTGAAATTCGTGAGTCGCCTGGCGTCGCAAGAACCTTCTCCGCGGTCCATCGGAACTTGCGGATAGACTCGGCGCCACAATTTCCATATCGACCGCATGCTGTGCCCGCAGTCCGCCTTCTCCGTTGGCAAAAATTACATTTCGCAACGTGCCTACTTTTGCGGCCTGAAGCACCAATTGCAATTTCCTTGATTGCCCTGGAGCAAGAGTTCCAACTTCGAATTCGATTTGACGGAAGCCGTCGGTGTACTCAAGTTGTCCAGGGATATCCTCTTGAATAATTACCTTGTTTGCCGGCCCATTGCCTGTGTTGGTGACAACGATATCCAAGGGCACGCGATCGCCGATCAAAGATTTCCGAGGAGCGGAGTGAGTAATTTCCAGAACCGGTTTGGTAACCAGCGTTCGTACGGAGGAACGAGTTCCAAATGAGACATGTGCAACACTACCGATTTCGCCGGGTTGAGTCGGCTTTAGCTTCAGTTTAATACGTCTTTCTTGCCCCGGCGCCAGTGTCCCAATATCCCATTGAATGGCTCCGCTGGGGTCTCGGGATGGCTGAGGCGATGCCTCAAGCAACTCAGTCCCAGTAGGAATTTGATCAAAGACACGAACATCGTTAGCTTCTATCTTCCCAACGTTGCGAACAATGATTTCGAAGTTCGCTGGAGTATTGAGTTGGATTTCTCGAGGTGCGATTCGCTGGACGGTCAAACTCGGAGTGCGAGCCCCCTCCAGATTTTTTTCGCCAGGAGTCGGACGCGTCATTACACCCGCTGTTGGTTGGGTGACCGTACGAACCGTACTTGCTTGTCGAGTAGGAACCGCGTTTCGCTGTACGGCTGGCGAGTTATTGCCAATATTTCGCTGCACTGGCGGCGGCGAATTGTTGAACGCGGGAAGGCTCGCACCCGGTGCATTTCGTGGTTGTGCCAACGCATTGTTGTTCCCGTTTAGTCCAGGCAACTGGCGGGGCGCAAGCCCCGCAGGATTCTGCGGGCGTACTCCCAGCTGTTGATTCTGAGTGGTTGGACTCTGAACATTGAAGTTGTTGTTGAATCGCTGATTGGCATTTGAGTTCGCATTGGGTGGCGGGGAACCAGTCGTCGGGTTGGGAATCCCCATACGTCCTTGAGCCTGCCCGGTGTTTCTTAGGCCACCAGGACCATTGAGCGGGGCAAGATTTCGAGCCGAGTCGACAGACGCTGGCGGACTAAAGGTCTTTGGATTGTCCAAGATTCGTGTCGAGGGATTTTGAGCGGTTGGATTCGGTGTTACAGGATTCTGAGTCGCAGGGGAAACCACCGGACCGCGCGTATCTGATTGAGCGGAAGCGGTGCGAACCTCCGGCGGCTGAAGCGAAAAGTTCCCGTTATTCGTTCTTGGATTGGACAAATTGCTTGCGGGCGATTTGCTGGCATCCGGACGATTTTGCAATGGAAAATCGCCGATACTTTGAGTTGGCGTGTTCAACAGTCGATTCGATTTTTCAGCGATACTGTTTCCAAGCTCATTGGTTTTTTCCTGAACTTGAGTGACGGGAGAGGTTCCTGTTCTTTCGCTCCCAAACGCTTCTGGCCTAACTTGAAAGCCACCGCTGGGATTTCCCAATTGTTGATTGGTAACCGGAGTCTTGGCAACTTTATTCGTGTTGTCCCGCGAAGCAACGGCGGGGCGGCGATCTGCAGTTTTAGGTTGAAAAGAATTTGACACTGGCGGAATAAAATCATTCACCTTGGGGACATTGCTCAGCTGGCGTTGGTTTGTCGCGGCCATTTCTGGAGTTGCGATTTGCTGAGGTTCGGCGGATTTTGCCAGGTTGGATTCTGGATTTTCGCTGTCTCCAGGCTCATCAGAGTGATCGTGCGCATGCTCTGAATCGTCGGTGCCCTTGACTTTCAAGGCTTGTGAAACCGCGAATGTGCCCAGCCCAAGGAAAAGGACAACCGCGGCAATGCGGACCATAAACCCACGACCAAATCGACTGCCATGGGATGTGGTTGCACTATTTGATGAGTCACTTGCGTTTGACATGATCAATTCCCGCTTACACGATGAACGTGTAGCAAAAAAGATGTGGAACGATTCACGATCAATTCAGCCAAAATGTCGCGCAGTTCCCCTGCATCGACGTATCTTTTCGGCTTCCTTGCCGTTGTTTTTAAGTTTCCGTAAGGAGAAGAGTGTCTCGCAACTTGGCGTGAACATCCTTTCGCCTAAATCGGCAGGCAGTGGATATCAGAATAACGGTGTGCAGAATATAGCAATTGTAAAATTTACTGGTCGGAATGGTTTCGGAGACTCGCTAGCGACCGCATCGATTTCCACAAATCTGTTGCAAACAAGCTTTCATGCGAATCAGTCCCCATTGAGACTCAAACGGATGCGACATCAACCGGTCTCCGAGGCAAACCGAATCCCGCAGCCGACTGGGGCCTTTTGATTGATTCAAGCCGTTTATTTTGGCGGCGGACCCCAAAAAAACAACATACGAGGCCAATGCGTCATGGCGAGTCGATAGCAAATCCGCTGCTGGCGGTTTACAATCTTCCGTCCTGGATCTGGTCAGATTCAGAGTAATTTCGGAAAGGAATTCAGATGTCAGAAAAACCGTTTGTCCATCTTCACTGCCACAGCCACTACAGCCTTCTTGATGGGGCCAGCTCGATTCCCAAGCTGGTGCAAAGAACCAAAGAACATGGCATGAACGCTCTGGCGCTGACCGACCACGGCAATCTACACGGTGCCCTTGAATTCTACCGAACCTGTAAAAGCAACGACATCAATCCAATCATTGGATACGAAGCCTACATTGCCGCTGACAGCCGATTCAAAAAAGGAGGCAGCGGGAAGCGGGATGCCAGCTACCATCTTACGCTCCTTTGCCAGAATGCGACGGGTTTCAAGAACCTGATCAAAATGGCTTCTGCCGCCAGCCTGGAAGGATTCTATTTCAAACCAAGAATTGACAAGGAACTTTTAGAAGCCCATAGCGAAGGCATCATCTGCCTGAGCGGCTGTGTTTCCAGCGAATTCAACCAAATGATTCTAGGTGGACGCGGCGCAAAAGAAGCCGTCGATCACTTTGAGCAAGCAGCTGAAGTTGCCAAATGGTTCCATGGCCTGTTTGGCGACCGATACTTTATCGAGATCATGAACAACGGTGTAGATATCCAACGGATCGGACTGGAAGGCTCCGTAGAAATCGCCAACAAAGTCGGATTGCCCTTGGTCGCAACAAGCGACTGCCACTACGTCGATCCCGAAGATTGGGAATCTCAGGATGTGATGCTTTGCATCAACACAGGTCGCTTCCGCACCGACGACAAACGGATGAAAATGGACGGGCAGGAGTACTTCTTGCGAACGCCCGAACAAATGTACAACAAATTTCCTGGCCTCTCCGACGCCGTTGCGCGCAGTCAGGAGATCGCCAACACCGTCGATATCGATTTGGACCTCACCAAACGTTTTTTCCCGGTCTACAAGTTTGAAGACGACACCGATCCAGAAGACTATCTGCGCCAACTTTGCCTTGACGGATTAATGGAGCGTTATGAGGGCGACGAAGAAATGTGCCCGGGCGGAGAACTGGCACCTGTGGTTCATGCTCGACTGGATCGTGAGCTGGGAGTCATCAATAAACTGGGCTTTGCCAACTACTTCCTGATCTGTTGGGACTTTGTGGTTCAAGCGCGGAAACGGGATATCCCGGCGACCGCTCGTGGTAGTGGCGTTGGTGCGATTGTCTGCTACGCCCTTTATCTGAGCCATGTTTGCCCACTCAAATACGGGCTGCTTTTCGAGCGTTTTC
Source organism: Mariniblastus sp. (assembly GCA_965224765.1). Classification (GTDB taxonomy): domain Bacteria; phylum Planctomycetota; class Planctomycetia; order Pirellulales; family Pirellulaceae; genus CAZDBA01. The sequence goes on along the minus strand of CBDDAC010000002.1, from coordinate 239,699 downwards.
TTGATGAGAACCGCCTGGAAGCTCCCGACATCGATATCGACTTTTGCAAAGAGTCTCGTGGCGAAATCATCCAATACGTCAAGGAAAAGTATGGCGAAGACTGTGTTGCACAGATCGGCACGTTTGGAACCATGGCGGCCAAAGCGGCATTGAAAGATGTTGGACGCGTGTTGAGTATTCCGCTGACGCGCGTCAATCAGATTACTGGAATGATTCCTGATCAACTGGGCATCAAACTGGCGAGTGCTTTGGAGCAAAGCCCTGAGCTTGCCAACACGTACAAGAATGATCCGGAAATTCGCGAGATGATCGACTTTGCCCTCAAACTCGAGGGTCTCGCGAGAAACGTTGGAACCCACGCCGCCGCGGTGGTGATTGGTGACAAACCGCTTGACGAGTATGTCCCGCTGACTCGAGTTACCGGCAAAGAAGATGTGATCACTCAGTGGTCAATGAACGATGTCGAAGCCGCAGGTCTACTCAAGATGGACTTCTTGGGGCTTCGGAACCTTACGATTCTTGCCCATGCAGTAAACGTCATTGAGGAGACTCGTGGCGAACGCATCGACATTTTGAAATTCCCACTCGACTGCAAAAAGACATTTGCACTTTTACAACGTGGCGAAACGAAAGGTGTTTTCCAACTTGAATCAGGCGGCATTCGAGACTTGCTTCAAAAAATGAAACCTGATTCTTTCAACGACATCATTGCCACCAACGCGCTTTACCGTCCTGGCCCACTCGAAGGAGGAATGGTCCAACAATACATCGAAGTCAAACACGGGCGCAAGGAACCCGAGTATCTGCACGAAGTCATGCGTGGCATCACCGAAGAGACCCATGGCGTGATGGTTTACCAAGAACAAGTCATGCAGATCCTCAACAAACTCGGCAAGATTCCTCTTGCGGCTGCATACACGTGCATTAAGGCGATCAGTAAAAAGAAGGAAAAACTGATTGCCCAAAACCATGAACAGTTCATCGAGGGCTCGAAAGAACAAGGCATCAAACAAAAAGATGCACAAAACCTGTGGGACATGATTATCAAGTTCGCGGGATATGGCTTTAACAAAAGTCACTCGACGGCCTATGCCCTGATCGCTTATCAAACGGCGTATCTGAAAACTCACTACCCAGTTGAGTTCATGGCGGCGTTGTTGACTGGAGATATCCCTGGCCGAAACTTCGTGCGAAAGGACGCGTTGATCGAGCACCTAGAGGACTGCACTCGCATGGAAATCGACGTCATTGCGCCCGACGTTAATTCGTCTGGCGTAAAATTCGTCGTGGCCGACAAAAACATCCACTTTGCAATGTCTGCAATCAAAGGTTGCGGCGGCTCTGCAGCAGAGTCCATTGTGAAAGAGCGCAATGAAAACGGTCCGTTCAAGGACATCTTCGATTTCTGTGAACGAGTTGAAGTCTCATTTTGCAATCGAAGTGCAGTAGAAACGCTCATCAAAGCCGGCGCTATGGACAGCTTCGGCGCTCATCGCTCCCAACTGATGGCCGTACTGGATCGGGCGATGCAAAGCGGCGCGGGCGCACTGGCAGACAAAAAAAGAGGGCAGGGGAATCTCTTTGGCGATGACTCAGATGACTCCGAAGAAACTGCATCCGTCGACCTTCCAGAAATGGAAGAAATGGAGGAACGGCAAAAACTGGTATTCGAAAAAGAAGTCCTTGGTTACTACCTGACCAGCCACCCACTCGCTCAATACGTTGATCAACTACGCCAGTACTGCTCGCATACGACCAGTACCATTGGGCATCTCAAAGATCGTGACCGCGTCAGCTTGGGGGGCATGATCGCGTCAATCAAGCACTCAAATGTAAAGCGTGTTCGCGACCCCAGCCAACCGACCAAGTACGCCATGTTTGATCTCGAAGACGTTGACGGTGCGATTCGCAGTATCATGTGGCCCACTGAGTTTGCGGAACTGGGCCCAATGTTGAAAGCCGACTCGATTGTCATCCTTCAAGGAGTTCTGGATCGAAGGGGGGGTGATGAAGCGAACATTATTGTCGACAAAATCATTCCTATCGAGCAACTTGACAGTAGCCATCTGACGACCGGAATCTGTGTTCGCATTGACGAGAAAACTCACGGACAAGAAGCGGTTAAAAAAGTATACGAAATCGTACGCGGCTATCCCGGCAATCGCAAACTTCAACTGGAAATCCGGCTGGATGACGGTGTGCAAGTCAAATTGGACGCGCACAAAATTCGCGTCGATATCAACGAGCAGCTTTGCAAGCGACTTAAGGACTGCTTGGGCCCCAACGCATTTGAAATGATGGTCGGGTAGGGCAGTCGCTGAGGCGAACGTCGAAATTTCGCTGATGAGTGCAAACTGCATAGCTTCCCTCACTGGACGCGGCGCGTCCGACCATCCCGGCGGGAGGGTGTCTTTCTTTTGATAGAAGGGTGACCGCCCTGCGATTCCTTCGATTGAGGGTGGGCCGATGATGATGTTTGTTTCGGCGGGAGCCTCAACCTCCCAAAATCGCATTTGCGAACTTACGGATGTCCTCAAGTTCCGCTTTTTGATGCCGTTCCCACGGAACTCGTTGTGATCGATCCACTTCACCGCCATCGGACTGGGTAAAACCGAACCTTGGATCGACTCCAAATTCGGAGTCACCCCTCAGGGCTCAATGCGTCCACACTTGCGGAGCAGACTGTCTTTTGTGGTGATGCGGATTTCTGGTAGGTCAAGGCTCCCGCCGAGACCTACCGCTTCTCACCGGATGCAGATTCAATACCGCACACCGACATTGTTTGCACGGCCAAGTCCATTGATTGCTCTCCACCACTTCCCCGGGCGGCAATAAATCGCAATTTTCCACACATATTCGCCATTTCATTTTCTCGCCTGCTTTGGCACCCGAAATGCGTTAGCTCCTTCCCAGCTGGAACGCGGTTCCATCAACCATGAATCATAGGGAAGTGTCATGTTACACATGATCGGCGCACTATTCGTTTGTCTGTGGATCGCAGACTTTATCACGGGACTGGCCCATTGGCTGGAAGACACTTATTGCCTGGAGAACTATCCACTTATTGGAAAGTTCATTTGCGAGCCCAACATTCAACACCACGTTGATCCACAACTAATCGTACGGGCTGGCACATTTTTTTCGAGAAACATTCTGCAGTGGGCACTATGCGGCGGAGTTTTTGGAGTGCTTTGGCTAGTTGGATTTGGGAACGTTTACACATTTACAACGCTGCTTCTTGCGTCGTTTGGCAACGAGATTCATCGTTGGAACCACAAGGCCAAATGCGGCCCCTTTGTTTCCTTCATGAAAGATTTAGGAATCATCCAGGCACACAAGCAGCATTCTCTGCACCACAAACATCCCCATGATAAATACTACTGCGTAATGACATCACAGTTGAATGCCGTGCTGGAGCGTCTCAACTTCTGGCGCGGACTGGAATGGGTGGTCGAAAAAACGTTAAGGATCAGCCCCAAACGCAATGCGCGTCGCGACTCGCTTCCTCCCAGAGAGCGATCGAAGGCGGCCTAACTACCGGTTCGGTCCAGCTCCCCAGCCAACGCGTCCTCGGGGCTGGTTAAAAATCGCTTTCCGACGTTCCGTTTGTAGTTCGTTCAACAATTCACCAAGTGAATCAAATCTTTTGCCATACTTTTTATCAATGAAAAGGTTCGCGTTCTTCAAAGAAAGGGGAAAACTTGTCGTCACGGAATCACCCAACTGCTCACGAAGAGAATCGTAATCTCAGTCACTTGAGCGGTCGTCAGAAAGACCTGCGCATCAATTTCAGCAACCCAAAGATCGATCGCCGCATTTAGAAACTTTCGGTTGACGCCAATACGATGCTGTTGATAAAGCTCGAGTTGTTCTGCAGACAAGGCGTTCTCCAAAGCCTTTGACCAAAGCGGATGCTCGATCAGGGGCGTGTCGAAAAAGGAAGAAAGCTGAACCACTCCCTCGTCCTGTGGACTTGCCGCATAGATACTAAGCTGGTCATGCTTTGGATATTCTTCCTGCTGGACGTCTCCTTCAAGTTCAATCAACCCGCTCTTCTGAGTAAAGACCTCAACCTGCTCCCTTCCCGCCGCAATTCGCTTGCTGATAATGCCCTTCACCGACAACTTCAGCTTTTGTGTTTCCTTGTCTGTCAAATTGCAAACGTCATCGACCTGCGCAATCAACAGTTCCATTTTCTGGTTGATCAGATCCCGGTTGTATTTGCTCCAAACCTCGACCGTCTTGTCGAGGTCAACGTCTCCAAATCCCGTTAACTGGACGGCACCGTTGTCTACCGAAACTCCCAATTGGCCACGAACTTCTTCAAACACGAAGCCAAGGGCCACGAGGGTGAGGAGTATTATTTTCAATTTCATCTAGAGACCTTCAATCAATGCTTGGCTGGTTAACAGTTTCTGTATTTGTCGTTCAATCCACCGCCCCCGGCAATCATCGAAATGATTTTGGATAGACGTCTGATTTTGGTTTCTTCTTTCTTGGCGTCGTTGATGTAATTCGCATATTCACGTCGACAACCAATCGCCATTTCTTCGAAGTTTGCTGCGGCTTTTTTGTTTTTGGCCAAAGCTGACTGGAACAGCGGATCAATGATGATTGGCTTGTTGCGTTCAGGTTTGACTTTCTGCCCAGAATCTGCGACAGCCATCGCGTCTTTGACATACTTCTTGATTTGCCGGACTTTAATTTCCTTTTTGCCCTGCATCCGCCATTGCCGTAGCCCCTTGGTTTTCCCTTCCTGGGCATTTATCAGGACGCCATCGCAATCCTCCATAAAAGCTCCCTGAAAAAACCAAAGTCCAAAATATGATTTGAATCCGCCGATCCCCAAAACGTTTTTACCGGCATGGATGTAGCAGGGAAAACTCCACTTCAAAGTCTCTTCTAGCGGGGTGGAACACAAAATTTCGCGCAGGCGAATTATTTCAGGTTGCCATCGCTCCAACGACTCAACGAAGTGATCAACCGATTCATATTTCTTCATGGCTTGGATATACGAGAAACCGAGATTTGACTGCACCTATTATAAACGGTCTGCTAGTCGCATTGTATAAAAGCGGGTTGGCACAATTGGCACTCAAAGGAAATCGATGAATCCCTGGAAACTTTGGACCGCAAGACTTCTTATTCTCAGTGGAGCATTTTTGACGCTGGCCATCGTCCCCGTGTTCTTCCCAGTTTCGATCATGGAAAGGCTCCATTCGTGGCTTGGCCTAGGCGAATTCCCTGTCTATCCAATCACCATCTATCTGGCGAGATCGACCTCGTTACTCTACTTCGTCCACGGCATCACCACCATTTTCGTGGGCTGGCACATCCAACGTCTTTGGCCAATGGTTCGACTACTGGGTGCGCTTCATTTGACGATTGGGCTGATGATGATCTACATCGATATTAATGCGGAGATGCCTTTGTACTGGACATCGGGTGAAGGGGCGCCCGTTGCTGGCTTGGGGATTCTAATTCTGTACCTATCGGCATGCGGTGAAAAACCTTTTGAAGGCGCATAGTCCAATAAAACGGTTAGAATTCACACTTACCTAAACCAATTTTGGCAAAACCACGTGGCACCCTCGCCTTTTATTTTGACTGACGGGCTTCCCCATTAACAATTCATGGGAAATTGGTTCAAAAAGATCGCCAAATTGATCTAAATCCATTGAAAAACAACCACTTATGAAACAACAGACCTCCTGCAGCAAACCATTCAATTACAGGCCTTAGGAGGCAATCCCCACCGTCGGTCGCAATAAAATCCACTAAATCGGGATTACTGCGTTAGATTTTTGGCGTATCTAAGAAATCTGCGATAATGAAGGTGGAATTGGAGTCAAAATCCGATACAATCACTGGTGACCGATTGGTCCAATTTATTTTATTGATATTCTGTTTTTCTATATCTTTTTTTGTTTTGGAGAGAATTTATGAAGAGATCGCGTAACGCTTTCACACTCGTTGAACTTTTGGTTGTAATCGCAATCATTGGTATCCTTATTGGAATGCTTTTACCAGCAGTTCAGCAGGTACGTGAAGCAGCCCGTCGCACAGCGTGCACGAACAAAGTTCGGCAGCTTGCACTGGCAACACACAACTATGAATCGGCTTTGAGAAAGTTCCCGGTTCAGTTCGCATGGCCTGTTGGTCAAGAAACACCTGCCGATTTCTCTGACGATGTTGTTTACAACTCGTACGTATTGAGAATCGCCCCTTACTTCGAAGGTGAGAACCAGTACGAAACAATGATTCAACGAGCTCAGGACGAAGGTACTGTCTGGGTTGATGAAATTGACTGGGATCTTCCAACAACACTTCCTGGTTTAGACCTTGTTCGTTGCCCTTCAATGACCGAGCCACAAACAGTTCCTTTTGGTGCTCCTCTTCGTAGCCGTGTAGACTACATGCCTTGCGATGGATACCTGTCAACAGATTTCGCCGATTACCGTGCGGGCGTTCAAGTAGCTCACCGCATGTCAGAGATCAAAGATGGTACATCAAACACAATTCTTTACGGTGAGAGCCAAGGTATTGTTGTCAATGGCCAACGTGAAGAAGCTTACAGCTTCGCTTACGTTCCATTTGGTCTGTTCGTCAACTGGGCTTTCGATGCTGACTTCTCGTTTGTTGAGCCAAATCCATTCTTGAATCCTTTCAAGGACGTCAATGGAGACAAGCGTTACTCAAATGAGCAATTCAGCTCTCCTCACCCACAGCTGGTTGTCTTCGCTTTGTGTGACGGTTCGGTTCAAGCAATGGATCGTGGAGTTAACCCAGAAGTACTTATCGCCTTGGCTTCAATGGCATTCGGCGAAGTAGTTCCTGATTACCAAAACTAAGTTAATTGATGACTAAGGAGAGAATTATAATGCGTAGATTGTTGTCGGTTTCAATGTTAGCACTAGCTTGCTGCTTTGTAATGGGATGCTCTGGCACCAACGAATCAACGGTTAGTCCTACTAAACCGGCTGACTCGAAGGCCGCCGAAGAGAAACTCAACAAAAATGTTGAAGATTCCAAGGTTCCTGCCGCTATCAGAGACCGAGTCAAAGGACGCGGTAGTACTGAACGAACACGTCCTGGCCAGTAACAATGAACGCGTCATAAAAAACGCAACCGGCTAGATCAACGTTATTTGTAATCATCAAGGCGAGTGGAAAACCACTCGCCTTTTTTTTGCGCCATGACGGACAATCAATGAGCGCAAGCAAACACGCGCCTCGCTGCGCATCCGGTTTGGAATGAGGATGTACCGCAGACCAGCCTATTGAAAATCGTCGTTCCACGACAAATGCATTGAGCCAAGTCAAGTTCTTCAAGGCATGATGGAAACCCGACGCGTCAGCGAGGACGTGTCACCTTCGTCCTCGCTCACGCATCGGGTTTCCAGCATGCCTGACTCCTTCGCCAATCTATGCACAAGAATCAAACTCTCTCTGCGACTCTGCGCGAGCCATTTCCATAAAATCGGTCAAACCCCAAAGGCCATTGAAAATCGTCGTTCCACGACAAATGCATTGAGCCAAGTCACGTTCTTCAAGGAGTCATGGAAACCCGACGCGTCAGCGAGGACGTGTCACCTTCGTCCTCGCTCACGCATCGGGTTTCCAGCATGCCTGACTCCTTCGCCAATCTATGCACAAGAATCAAACTCACTCTGCGACTCTGCGCGAACCATTTCCATAAAATCGGTCAAACCCCAAAGGCCATTGAAAATCGTCGTTCCACGACAAATGCATTGAGCTAAATCACGTTCTTCAAGGAGTTATGGAAACCCGACGCGTCAGCGAGGACGAACCAGTCTGGCACTCGCTCAGATAGCACTCGTCACCGGCCCTCGTCTTACAAGGTCAGTTATTCTGCAAACAATCCAAGCTCGAGCTCAAACCCGTTTGCAGCCAGCAAACCTGCAACCGCCTGGATATCGTCATGAAAAGGTCGATCGATATCATAAAAAGGTACTCGCTCCCTGACCGCGGAAAGAACACTCTGCAATCGGTCGCTGGTCCTGAGAGGAGCCCGAAAATCAACGCCCTGACATGCGGCGAGCAGTTCGATGGCAAGGATATGATTCGTATTTTCGATCATCTCGAACAACCGTCTGGCGGCGTAGGTTGCCATACTGACGTGGTCTTCCTGATTGGCACTCGTTGGCAAGCTATCCACGCTGACAGAACTGGCCAAGTGCTTGTTTTCACTTGCCAGAGCAGCACAGGTAACTTGTGGAATCATGAACCCAGAATTGATTCCACCGTTTTCGACCAGGAAGGAAGGAAGTTCACTTAAGTGCTTGTCGATCAACAAGGCCATCCGCCGCTCCGACAATGAGCCCACCTCGGCGATCGCGATTGCCAACTGATCCGCAGCCATCGCAACGGGCTCTGCGTGAAAGTTGCCACCGGACAACATGGAACCATCATCAAAAAACACCAAAGGATTGTCCGAAACCGCGTTGGCTTCGCGAAGCAACACTGTGGATGCATGCCGCATCAGCTCCAGACAAGCCCCCATCACTTGCGGCTGACAACGAAGTGAATAGGGATCCTGCACTCGCGAGCAATCGCGATGCGATTCACGTATCTGGCTACCGACCAACAGTTGCCGATAGACGGCCGCACAATCAATCTGAGCCTGATGATTCCTGATTTCGTGGATTCGTGAGTCAAACGGAGTATCGCTTCCCTGAGCCGCATCAACGCTCAGCGCGCCTACAACAAGTGCCGATTGAAACATCCGCTCGGCATCATAGGTCGCTGCCAACGCTAACGCCGTGGAAACCTGAGTGCCATTCAGCAATGCCAACCCTTCTTTTGCGTGCAACTGCAGCGGGGCAATTCCAGCCTCATTCAGCGCTTGCCCAGCAGGTTTTCGAATTCCTTCGACGCGAACTTCGCCTTCGCCAAGAAGTGCCAAGCTCAGATGAGCCAGTGGCGCTAGATCTCCGCTGGCACCCACCGAGCCCTTTCCCGGAATACAAGGCAAAATACCCTGATTCAAACAGCTCACCAAGATTTCGATGGTCTCACGCCGAACCCCAGAATAGCCACGCGCCAGACTGGTCAACTTGAGCAACATAATCATTCGGACAATCTTGTCATCCAACAACGGGCCACAGCCGGCCGAATGGGAACGAACTAGATTGACCTGGAGCTGAGCCAGATCTTCCTTGGAAATTCGCTGGTTGGCCAGAAGCCCAAACCCCGTATTCAATCCATATACGGTTTCTCCAGCTTCGATCAACGAGTTTACAACCTCTCGCGAACGATCGACCGCTGGCCAGCAGCTGGAATCCAGCACAACCGTTTCGGGCGAAAAATAAAATTGTCGAAGCTGCTGCTGTGTCAGATTACCGGGAGTAACTTGCATGGGAAGAGAACTTCTATTCTGAAATGACCAATGAAAAAATCAAACAACGATGCTCTAGTCCAAGTTGGACTTACCTAAGCGTCACCTGCCGTTGTTTCCAAGACAAAACGACGAAAATACCGCCATCCCTAAACTAAACGCGCTCTAGTCTTTGAGCATGGGCAGTTGGAGCCCCTTATCTTTTGCACACTGAATCGCGATGTCATAACCGGCATCTGCATGTCGCATCACCCCGGTTGCTGGATCGTTGAACAGCACCCGCTCAACGCGACGATCCGCGTCTTCTGATCCATCGCAGCAAATCACAACACCTGAATGCTGCGAAAACCCCATCCCAACTCCGCCACCATGATGCAGGCTAACCCAAGTCGCACCGCTGGCAGTATTCAACAAGGCATTCAGCAAAGGCCAATCGGAAACGGCGTCTGAACCATCTGCCATCGCCTCGGTTTCACGGTTGGGACTGGCAACCGATCCAGAATCGAGATGATCACGACCGATGACCACTGGAGCCGAAAGCTCGCCGTCTCGCACCATTTGATTGAAGGCCAGACCCAGACGATGACGATCGCCTAGCCCCACCCAGCAAATCCGCGAAGGAAGACCTTGAAATTGAATCCGCTCGCGTGCCATATCCAGCCATTGATGCAGATGGGCGTCATCGGGAATCAACTCTTTGACTTTGGCGTCTGTTTTGTAAATGTCTTCAGGATCACCCGACAGCGCTGCCCAGCGAAAAGGGCCAACCCCTCGGCAAAATAACGGTCGAATGTAGGCCGGAACAAACCCGGGAAAATCGAACGCGTTTTCCACACCCTGTTCTTTGGCGACCTGGCGAATGTTATTTCCATAATCAAAGGTTGGAATGCCAAGCTGATGAAACTCCAACATGGCCCGCACATGGACTGCCATGGATTCCTTGGCAGCAGCAACAATTGATGCAGGATTGGACTTTCGGGCCTCCACCGCCTGCTCCAACGTCCAACCGATCGGTAAATATCCGTTGAGCGGATCGTGCGCAGAAGTCTGGTCGGTCACCGCATCTGGACGAATACCCTGTTGCAGCATCTCTGGCAACAACTCAGCCGCGTTGCCGAGAAGCCCTACAGAAACAGGCTGCCCCGCATCGCAGGCCTCGCGAATGATCTTCATGGCCTCATCCAGCGACTTGGCCTTTCGATCCACGTAGCCCGTCTCCAATCGCTTGTCGATCCGCGACTCATCACACTCAATGGCCACCATACTCGCGCCAGCCATTGTGGCGGCAAGCGTTTGGGCTCCACCCATTCCGCCAAGCCCAGCCGTCAATACCCACTTGCCCGACAGGTCGCCACCAAAGTGCGTTTTCCCCATGGAAACAAAGGTTTCGTAGGTCCCTTGCACAATCCCCTGGCTACCAATGTAGATCCAAGACCCCGCCGTCATTTGTCCATACATCATCAGCCCTGCTTTATCGAGCTCATGAAAATGCTCCCACGTCGCCCAATTGGGGACTAGGTTACTGTTGGCAATCAGAACTCGTGGAGCATCGCTATGAGTCTGAAACACACCCACGGGCTTTCCAGACTGCACAAGCAGCGTTTGGTCATCCTCGAGGTTCCTCAACGATTCCACAATCTTGTGGTAACACTCCCAATTTCTCGCCGCACGCCCAATTCCGCCATAAACGACGAGGTCTTCAGGCCGTTCAGCAACCTCCGGATCAAGATTGTTCATTAGCATCCGAAGCGGAGCTTCTGTCATCCAGCTTTTGCAGCTCAACCGGGTACCCGTCGGTGCTTTTAGTACCGGGGCGTCGCTAGTATCGCGGATTGAAGTAGCCATGACTGTTTCCTCATTTTTAACGATTCATTGACGTAGTTATCTGAAAACGGCTGCCCGGATGGAAAAGTTGAACATAGGATGCAACCACCTCTCCAACCCAGGTGCGACGATGGATCAAGAGGCACGCCTCATCGGCTTGCATCTCAAGAACTTTTCTGACTCTCGCACCAGGAATCCGGGCTTCGATGGTGTGCTGACCACTGGTAAATGGCGATTGCCCCATGAGAAAACTATGCGGCGTTTGGCGGGTAAAATCCTGCTCCAGATAATCTTTCCAGATCGACGGTTTCACCCAGCGTTGCTCCAATTGCAAAGGACTACCGTTCTCAAGATGAACAATCGATGACGCCCAGACTTTGGCTCCCCGGGCCAACTGAAGCCGTTCACTCAACTCCTCGTTCGTCGTAGTCGCTTTGAGGCTGAGCACTCGACAGGAATACTGGTTCCCACGCGAGCGAATCTCAGCGTCAATTCCTTGAATCTGGAGCACCGATTTGAGAGGACGAGGCGGAGCGACGAAAGTCCCTTTTCCTTGCACACGTTCAACAACGCCATCCGCTTCCAATTCTTTGATCGCTCGATTGACCGTCATGCGACTAAGCGAAAACTGCTCAGCCAACTGGTTCTCCGATGGGATTCGGGTACCCGATTCCCAATCTCCAGCATCGATCCCATCCTGGATAAACCTTTTGATCCGCTCGTACTGAAGGGGAGGTGCGGGCATGAGTGAAGAAAACTTCCTTTTGGCAATTCAACTCCAGCAGCGATCTACTGGCCATCAGCCAACAGCCTAACTCACTTGTACAACGTTGTCTATACAACTACAATCTGTTTTCAGAATTCATTGATTCGAACAAGTCGCCAACTCAACGTCCAATTCGCATCCGAGATTGATAATGAGCTATTCATTCAAGCCAGGCTCCATCCCGTTGATGGTAAGCATTCCGCATAACGGCAGCCGGATTCCTGAGGAACTTGCTCAGACCATGACCCAAGACGGACAATCATCTCGCGATACAGATTGGTTCCTTGACCGTCTTTACGATTTCCCTGAACTTCGCGAGGCAAGCGTTCTGGTCGCTGAGCTGTCACGGTATGTGATCGACTTGAATCGCCCACAAACCAATGAGTCACTCTATCCAGGCCAGACAACGACGGGGCTGGTTCCGCAAACCTGCTTTGATGGAGCCGCAATCTACACCGACGATCCGCCGGATCCCGGCGAAGTTCAGCGCCGTATTGAAACGTATTGGCGTCCCTATCACGAACAGTTGGAATCTGAACTGGCGCGCCTGGCTGAAATTCATGGCAGGGTCGTTTTGGTGGAGGCCCACTCCATCGCCTCTCACGTCCCCCGACTGTTTGACGGTCAACTTCCGGATTTCAATCTGGGCACAAATCATGGCGCGACCTGTGCGCCAGATTTACAACAATCGATTGTTCGAGTCCTTCAATCCCAGTCTGAGTACACCTCCGTGGTCAACGGTCGATTCGTCGGCGGGTACATCACTCGTCATTTTGGTCGCCCCGAACAGAATCGGCATGCAATCCAATTTGAGCTTTCCCAATCGACTTACATGGACGAAACTTCGCTCACATGGTCCGATGACAAAGCCACTCAAGTCCAACCCGTTTTCCAGAACATCTTTTCAGCGATCACCCAATGGATTCAAAACCAATAGATTTTGCCGCTACGGACAAAGTTTTTCGCGGATTCAACATCGCGACGATGTGCAGCACCGGGCAACCTTACGGTGAACATCGACAACACGCAATCGGCGTCAAAGACGGTCGAATTGCTTGGATTGCGCCGAAAAACCAATTGGCAAACATGCCACCCACCATGGAAACCATTGATGGCGGCAATCGCTGGCTAACTCCGGGATTAATCGACTGTCACACGCACTTGGTTTACGGCGGCAATCGCGCAGACGAATGGGAAGCTCGACTGGGCGGCAAATCTTACGAAGCCATTGCCAGAGAAGGAGGGGGTATCCTTTCCAGCCTTCGCAACACCCGTGCTGCATCTGAATCCGAGCTTGTTGAATCCGCGAGAAAAAGATTGAAGCTCTTGATGGCCGAAGGCGTAACAACCGTCGAGATTAAATCGGGGTACGGACTGGATGTTGAGACCGAGCTAAAAATGCTGCGTGCAGCAAATCAGCTTGGCAATGAACTCGCAGTAGACGTTGAAACAACGTTCCTTGGAGCTCACGCAGTTCCACCGGAATTCAAAAACAATGCCGATCTTTACATCGATCTGGTTTGCCATGAAATGATCCCCCAGGCCAAGCCTCTGTGCACTGCGGTCGACGCATTCTGCGAGTCCATCGCGTTTGATGTCGGGCAGGTCAAGCGAGTATTTTCCACGGCGATTGAACACGGACTTAAAATTAAGGTACATGCAGAACAATTAACGAATCAGGGAATGGCGGCAGAAGCCTCACGAATGGGCGCGATTTCCGCGGATCATCTGGAGTATCTTTCACCCGCCGATTGCTCGGTCCTTGCAGAAAACGCAACGGTGGCCACATTACTTCCGGGAGCTTTCTACTGCTTGCAAGAAAAACAAGTCCCTCCTGTCACCGCACTACTCGAAAACCAAGTTCCAATCGCCATTGCGACCGACTCCAATCCTGGCAGCTCTCCGGTCGTTTCACTTTTGCTGATGGGAAACATGGCCTGCAACCTTTTTGGCCTGACTCCTGAACTGGCACTGGCGGGCATGACTCGAAACGCGGCTCAAGCTCTTGGTCTTCAAGATTCAGTCGGGACCTTGGAGGTCGGCAAATTCGCTGATTTCGCGATTTGGGATGTCAATTCGCCGGCTGAACTTTTCTACCAGATTGGTGGGAACCCCTGCATTGCAACTTACAAAAACGGCACACTACGCGCGGCTTGAAATGAACCCAACAACTACCTTCCGTTTTCGATCTGCATTAGTCCAGGACCAGTGGAAAGAGCGTGTTTCGATTTCCGTTCGTGATGGAATCATTACGGCAATTGAAAGTGACGGCGATTGTTCAGTCGATCAAGAATTCGATCTAGTCGCATTGCCGGGAATGATTAACCTTCACAGCCATGCCTTTCAGCGCGGATTCGCAGGTCTTAGCGAGTACCGAACCGCCGAACGCGACAGCTTCTGGACTTGGCGCCAAATGATGTATCAATTTGTGATGCAACTGACACCAGACCACGCCTACATCGTCGCCCGCCAACTTTATCTGGAAATGCTGGCAGCTGGATACACCTGGGTTGGCGAATTCCACTATTTGCACAACGATGCCAACGGAAAATCATTTTCCAATCTGGGAGAAATGAGCGATGCGATCATCCGCGCCGCCCACGACGTCGGAATTGGACTTTGCCACCTGCCAGTACTCTACCAGCGTGGCGGATTCCTTGACGAACCTCTGTCCGAGGGTCAGCGCAGGTTTGAGCTTTCGACTAACCAGTTTCTGGACCTGGTTGGCAAATTGACTTCCGCAAGCGCAAATGATCCTAACGTCACGATCGGAATGGCTCTTCATTCATTGCGAGCCGTCGACATCAAGACGAGCTCCGAAATCATTTCCCATTTGCGAAACCAGAATTCGGCAATACCGATTCATATCCATGTCGCCGAGCAAGTCAAAGAAGTTGCAGACTGCGAATCGGTACACAACATGCGCCCCGTTGAATACTTGTACAACCATCTCGACGTGGACAAACATTGGTGTCTGATTCACGCAACCCATCTGGTGGATTCTGAAGTTCGGTCAATTGCTCGTTCGGGTGCCGTGGTTGGTCTTTGCCCGACAACCGAAGCCAATCTTGGGGACGGGTTCTTCCCAGCAAAAGAGTTTCTAGCGATGAAGGGTTTGATCGGAATAGGCAGTGACAGCCATTGCGCCGTTGACTTTCGAGACGAGCTCAGGACGTTGGAGTATGGTCAACGTTTGCAACGCAAGAGCCGAGCCGTGCTGGGAAGCCAAACCGAATCCGTTGGCCGAAACCTATATCGAAAATGTGCACGCGGTGGGGCTCAAGCGATTGGAATCGACTCGGGCAGCATCGCAATTGGGAGTCGCGCTGATTTCACATTCGTTGATCCAGCTCATCCAGCAATCGCTTTGGCCCAGAAAGATCGCCTTCTGGACCGGGTCATTTTTACTCATACGGGCAATCCCATCGCTGGAGTATCCGTGGGTGGCAACATCACGCTTACCAAATCCGATAGATTCCAAACGATGTTTCTAGAAAGTACTCGGCAATTCAATCAGGTCTGCCGCTCGCTGTCTGAAAGCTCACCTAGCTGAGCAACTTCAGTCGCGTTCCTCACGTGAATTGTCATTTTCATCGTAGAAACTTGCCGGAGTGATCCTACCGCTTTTTTTTCTGTTCGATCTGGCTTAACCTGAAAAGTCATGAAATCGAACACAACAACATTTCGAAGCAGCAAAAGCTTCCGCCAGATGGGCAAATTGCGCCTTGGCGCCTCGCCAGCGGGGATGGCGTTTATGCTATCCGTTGCTGTTGCAGTCGCGCTCATCTACCTAGCTGCAACCCCACACTGCGTTGCCAAAGAGGGCATCGTCCGCGTGTACTGCGCCGCAGGACTCAAATTCCCTTTGGAATCGTTGATCGAAAGATTCAATCGTCAGTTCGGCGCTCATGTCGAAATTGTACGTTCAGGCGGGTCAGGAGAATTGGCTGGACAGATCAAAACGGAATCAAGAGCGAACGTCGCCAGGGGTGCAGATCTATATATCTCTGCGGACAAAGGACTTTTGATAGAACTAGCTAATCAGGGCATCATCACAAAACACATTGCATTGGCAAATCAAAAACCTGTGATTGCAGTTGCAGTTAATAGCCAACTCGAATTCAGAAGCTTGGCAGATCTGATCAATGCACCCGACATTCGATTCGGCGTTGCTTCTGAACAGGCAGCCATCGGCAAAGTGACACGTGCGATTGCGCGGCGTGATGGAGTTTTAGAATTGCTCGAACAAGAAAAGTCCACCGATTCAGAGAATGTCATGGTTTTGGGGCAAGCCTTGGTCACTGGCAGTCTCGACGCCGCCATCATTTGGGACACGACGGTTTCTCAGATCAATCAGCAGAACGGACCCCAATTGAAAATCGCCACCTTGGCCGATCCAACAGATGCATACCTGGGTGAAGTTGTGGTGGGCGTGATTGGGAGCACCAACTCCCTCAGTGAATGTTTAAATTTTTGCCAATACCTGGCGGCCCCCGAGACCAGCCAATCTACCTTCGAGCAGTTTGGATTCTCATTCAGGTCTGGGGCGGATTCTACTCACTGAGCTAATGACGAACGAAGACCACATTTCGAACCGGAAAACGCCCAAGAACTGGAATCGCTTCTTCTGGTCGAGCATGTCCGCATTTGGATTTTTGTATTTGCTGTTGATCGTGGCAATGCTAACTGCCGACTTTCGGTACGCTTCCTGGAGTGACATTTATCAGTCTCTTGCCGATCCCAAAGTTCAATACTCCCTTCGACTCAGCTTGATCACCTGCACGTTGTCCGCCATTTTCTCAATGTGGGTCGCCATTCCCACGGGATATGTTTTGGCCCGCCTTGGACGCGATGCGATTGAACTTCGATATTCCCGGCGACCGATACGACGGCGACTGGCCTTTGGCCTGAGACATTTGATCGACACGATATTAGATATTCCGATCGTCCTTCCTCCCATTGTGGTTGGGATCAGTTTACTCGTCCTGTTTCAAACGTCGGCGGGACGATGGTTGGACGAGGCAACACGCAGCGTGTTTTTTGCACTTGGATTCGAGGGGATTCAAGGCATTACCTACGAAATCCCGGCAGTCATCCTTTGTCAGTTCACCGTTGCTGCAGCCTTTGCAATTCGCACAATGAGGGACACATTTGAACAGATTGATTCGCGGCCTGAGAGCGTCGCATTGACCTTGGGGGCAAGTCAGTTTCAGGTTTTCCAGCGAGTGGCCCTGCCACAATCGACTCGTGGAGCGGTCGCGGCATTCACCTTGGCTTGGGCTCGATCGCTAGGCGAGTTTGGACCGATATTGATTTTTGCGGGAACCGCGAGGATGAAAACAGAAGTGCTTTCGACGACGGTCTATCTCAACTTTCAGTTCGGCAACTTGCGGGGTGCAGTCTCCGCATCTCTGATTCTGGTAACTGTCGCCGTTGTCGTTTTGTTGATTACAAGAGTTTTGACGTTGGGTAAAAATCAGCGAGGGGCCATCGCATGATCACCCTAAACAACGTTTGCCTTCAGCAAGGGACTTTTGTACTTCAAGGCATTAGTCTCGATATTCCAGAGAACGCCTATGCGATTCTTACCGGCGAAACGGGATGTGGGAAAACGACCCTATTGGAAGCCATTTGTGGACTTCGTCGCATCTACCATGGCAGTATTCTTTTGGCCGATCGAGATGTAACCCACCAAGAGCCCTCTGCGCGACAGATCGGCTATGTCCCCCAAGATGCAGCCTTGTTCCCAAGCATGAGGGTCGATCAACAAATCGCCTTTGGGTTGGACGTTCGAAAGCAGGCTCGCAACGATCGCAATCAAAGAGTGGAACAATTGGCTGAGCTGCTTGGATTGAAAGACATCTTGAAACGATACCCTCGCCATCTTTCGGGAGGCGAACGTCAACGGGTTGCCCTGGCCAGAGCAATCGCATTCCGCCCAGAACTGCTTTGCATGGACGAACCCCTATGTGCACTGGACGAGCAAAAACGCGTTGAGATGAGCGAGCTCTTGCGATCGGTCCACGAGAAAGAGAACGTGACCGTTCTGCACGTAACACACAACTCGGCCGAAGCCAGAGAATTGGGTACGATTCACTTCCATTTCACTGACGGGAAAGTCACATCCTCCAAACATTGGAAATAGCTGTCTGGGATGTAAAGACAACGATGACGATCTCCAACCAAGATCGATGGAAAATCGCTTTATCCTTTGACCGTAAGTAGCTCAGCGACGATGGCATCCAGCTTGGAAAATTTTGCAGACTTGTCGTTCAGGAACTTGACGACTGAGTAGCCCAATTTGTGGAAGCCACCTGACTGTTTCCTATAGGTCGTGAGATCTACTTGAAAGTACCAAGGCCTGTCCATGTCGTTGGGAAGATAGAATGCGATGACGTTGTCTCGCGTCTTTAGCTTGAATTGAGTAAGAATACCAATCCCAGTGTCTGACAGATCGATGGCAAAGCCAAAACCGACCTGGTCGACGGTGGGGCCCTTGCTATCATTCCAGTCTGCGACGGCAATTGGAATGTACCGATTGTATCTCTGACCGACTCTCGCATTCTCAGTAACAGGTCGATTGGGAGTCGTCAGATCAACCAGGCGACGAATCTTGGGCGATGCGTCAACTTGGGTATCTTTCTTTCCAAAGGAGAACATTGTTGCTTGAGGTTGGAGGCGTTGGCAGGTGACATCCTTGCCCAAACTCTAGGATTGGTTTTGCCATTATCCCAATAGCTCCGGGGAAAAAACCCCAATCTTGCCCCCTTCATTGAGGCATTGCCTTAACATTGAGAAAAATCGTTGCCAGCGGACCTTCAAAAACGTAGATCGGCGACGCATTAGGGGCTCGAAACGGTGCAACTTGAGTTGAATACTTCGGCCTGGCGTCGTCCAATGCCAATAAGATCCCCATTCTCAAAATGGCAAAACCCTCGAGGAATCACCGGTACTTCAACTTTTTCAGAAATTTCCCCAAGGATCGGAAATCTGTGGCGAATAAGAGTAAAAGCACGAAATTGTTGAAGGAGCGTAGGGTTTAATGGCATTTCATATTCCCTTTGAACAACGCAGACAAGGCGGACCAATCTACATTGGATTTGACGCCCCACGTCCCATTCCCGTCCGCCCCCGAAAGGCATGGAACTGGTGGGCCTTTTTTGGCTTCCCATTTTCTCTTTTCGCTCTCGTTTTCACATTGGGTATCCTCTCGCCTATTGCGTTGGTGATTAACCTGCTTGCTCTGCGGAAACGACCTCGAAAGTTAGCAACAGCCGGAACTGTACTGTCATTGATTGGCTCGGGCCTATTGGCAGTCTTTGTCGTCGCAAACGTTTCTGACGAGATGCATCAGCATCACTCACGGAAACGAGCGGTTGTCAGGCACGCCGTTAACCAGCAAGTCAAAAAAACGACCGCCATCATGGAAACGGCTCAAAAAGAGCTAGAAGAGTACAGAGATGGTCATGAAGGGGTTCTCCCAAGTGACATTGATGGGTGCATGTTGATGATCAAGCACACCGATACTTGGGGACAATCGCTACGCTTTGAAGAAGCACCAAACTTTGGAATGCTTCGTAGTGCAGGCCCCGACAGGATGTTTGACACGGGTGACGATTTAACATCAAAAATCGAAGGCAAAACAAACCGGCGGACATTGCTGCCGGTGGACTAGCCCGCCCAAACGGTTCGTAGCAGTTGCAACATCTGGGCAATTGCTCGAATCAATCCTTATCTTCCGACCGACAATCGAAATGATTGACAGGCTTGCATAAACTGCAAGCCTTTTTTTTTCGCCGATTGTTACGACCCACTTGGCCCGCATCGCGATTGAGAGATCACATCATTGCCAGTGAAGTCTGTGTTCAATCTTCCTCGATAAAAGAAACAAAGGTGTTTTTGTCTTCGAGGTAAGAGGGTCGGATTATGTTGCTTCGTTCGTTTTTTGCAATCATTATTGCTGCGGTTGTATTCCCGGCAGTTTCACATGCTCAGTATCGTTACTCCAATCGACAACCACTGCTGCAGCGGCCAGCCCGAATTCTGGGAGTCTGGCATGGAAGCGGTCGTCATTGGCAAACCCCTGGTCATGATCCATCGTGTTATAATCCATGGAGTGCCCACAATTCGGCCCTGGTCTCCCAAGGCAATGAAGGCCAAACTCATTATGGTCACGGACACTACCACGCACCGACTCCAATTCCGAACTACGGCGTGGACCCTCTATACCACCCCACACCGACGTTGAGGCCTCAACGACCGACCGAAGCTCCCCTTGGAGGTAGTTACGAGCCCTTTGGTGATAAGGATGTGGACGAGAAGGTTCCTGAGATTGAGCCAGCGGAAGGAAAACCGGCGAAAAACAAGGAGTCTGGCGAAAACGAGTTCCCAGCACCGCCCCAAGATCAATCCTCCCTCGACTTTCCAATCGACGCCTATCATTACTCGACTCAATCAAACGCCCAATCCACCGAGCAATCGTCGTCAATTCAGTGGGACGAAATCGAATTTTGATTTGCGGTGTTGTCAATTTCAACTCAAAACTGAGGTGCAACTAAAACAGTGGCACCTTTTTTTATGCTAGCGATAACGTCAGATTGCTTTCGGAGATCTGGGCCGAATCTGTATTGCCTCGAATTACGACCATTTTTATACTCCAGCTCAAATCGGGGGGGACGATTTCAGCGCGCATGGATGTGCGTAGAACAGTGTGCGTATATAGACACTGCACAAAAACATCGGTTGAAGGAGTAAACGAAATGTCCCCCAAATCTCATGAATCAAACGTTGCCTACGCGTTCCAATACGCCAAGCAAATTCTCGGCCTGGTATTGGTCAGCGTTTTCTTGGCGGTTCCAAGTCACGCACAACAACAAGCCCCCGGCACGGTCCAACCCAATCAGCAAATGGATACGCTGGCCGTGGTGAATGGCCACCCCATCACTCGCCAGCTTGTTGCCACTCAAACGGTACGTCGTTTTGGCGCCGATGTTCTACGAACCATCATCAAAAAGCAGTTAGTTTTTGAAGAATGCAAGCGGCTTGGTATCACCATCACGGAAAAAGATATCAACGACGAAATCACATCGAAGGCAAACGCATTTAAGATGTCTGCGGCAGCTTGGATGAACACAATATGCAGTCGAAGAAATTTGACGCCAGATCGATTGAAAAATGATCTAATCTGGCACGATGTCGCTTTGCGAAGATTGGCCGCTGATCAAATCATGGTTTCTCCAGAAGATTTGCAACGCCAAATCGCGATTGAATACGGCGAAAAGGTCCAGGTTCGCGAAATCGTGTGCAACAGCATGGCCATGGCTCAGCAAATCATGCCCCTAGTCAAGGGTCCAAACGCTCAAGACTTTGGAACGATCGCCAAAGAAAACTCCATCAATCCCAACAGTGCCGCAATTCGAGGACTGCTTCCTCCTGTTCCCCGATATGCCTCCAGCCCCGAAATGGAACGAATTATCTTTTCATTGCAAAAAGGCGAGATCTCAGAGCCAATCCAAGTCGCCGAAGATCAGGTAATCATCCTCAAATGCGAGCAAATCTTTCAGGCGCTGGAATTGAGCGACGAACAGATGGTCGCAATTCACGACCGATTGGTTGACAAGGTTGCACAATCAAAGCTTGCAACTGCTGCACAAAATTTGTCCAACCAACTTCAGCGCAATGCAAAGATCGTCAACGTTCACAACGATCCAGATTTGAGTGTTCAGATGCCTGGGGTTGCTGCAATCGTCAACGGAACGCAGATTACAAAACGATACTTGGCAGAAGAATGCATTGAACAGTTTGGCCTTGCGGTTCTGCACTCGGAAATCACTCGCGCGACTCTAATGCAAGCACTCGAAGCCACTGGCAAGCAAGTTACTGAAAACGATATTCAACAAGAGATCCTGGATGCTGCGACGATGTTCGGCCAACGCAAAGAGGATGGTTCGATTGATACAGACGCATGGCTCAGCTTCCAGACCCAAGGCGATCATTCCAAAATCGACTTTTATCTTGAGGATTCGGTCTGGCCTTCAACAGCGCTCAAGCTTCTGGTCCGCGATGAAGTCAATGTGACCAACGAAGATATGCAAAAAGGGTTCGAGGCTAACTTTGGTCCGCGAGTCAAGGCACTCGCGATTGTATTCGATGATCAACGACAGGCGACTCGGGTCTGGCAAATGGCCATGGCCAACAAAACCGCTGACTACTTTGGTAAACTCGCCAATCAGTATTCGACTGAAACTGCATCAAAAGAGAATTTTGGCCACGTTCCACCAATTCAACGTCATGGCGGACGTAAAAAACTGGAAGCGGAGGCGTTTCGCTTGGTGCCTGGTGAAATCTCGGAAGTCGTGCAAGTCGGCGAAAAATACGTGGTCATCATGTGCCAAGGCCAAACCACACCTCGAATCACTGAAATTGATGCGGTACGAGAACAACTTCATCGCGACATTTACGAAAAGAAAATTCGTATCGCAATGGCCGAGCGTTTGGACGCCCTGAAGGCAAACGCTCAAATTGACAACTTTCTTGCCGGTACAAGCCAAGCGGGTCGTGCAATTCGAACAGCACAGCAAAACGGTCAAGGCCAGGCACCACGAGTTCCTTTCAAATCGCGCCGTTAATCAAACAACGCTTTTCAAATCCAAACAAGGCCGCATGTTCAATCATGCGGCCTTGTTTTGTTTACAAACTGCCTGACAAGGGTAAGAATAAACGTCTCTGCAGTCACGCTTTCTGAAAAGTTGATCACGTCAAAATGAACGTCAAAGAAAACAACACCTCCAACATCCCCTGGGCCAAAGTCGCGATCATCGTTGCCGCGTTCGTATTGCTTGCCATGTTTTCGGGAAGAGCCGGGATCGAAGAAATACTCGGCCTCAAGGCGGGTACGCTGGGCGGCCCCGTCGTCGAGGAAAACGACCAGCAGTCCGCCTCTTCAAACCCCGTCGTCAACGGAAACGCAAATGAGAAAAGCCATCGCTCGAATTCGGGCAGAGAGCCAGAAGAACCGTTTGAGTTCAAGGAGTCCGGCTACGTAATGGAGTCTCCAGAAGGCCTGACCTATTATGTCGGAGACCGCGGAGAGAACCGCATGGAACATGTTATGCGGCATGCCAAAGATCAACCGAATCGAAACGTACACAGCGTATTCACGGGTGGTGAAACGGACATCTTTCAAACGATTGACGAAGCCTACGCTTTGATCAAATCAAACTCTTCTCAAGTGCTCGTCGAGAACAAAGTACGCGATTTCGATACAAGGATGGAGTATGAAGTCGACATGAAACGCAAAATCGGATTCAAAGGCGGGCAATCCGGGCAAAGGGATGGCAAGCCGGCACTTCACACTCTGAAGCTAATCCTAGACAAGGGCAATGCCGTCATTACCGCCTATCCATATCGCTAGTTATTTTCCAAGTGGGTGCTCGCAACGGCCAATATGAATTTGTAAATCACACTGGGGCTGCAACTCGGACATTTGCCTTCGCCGCAACCGTCGCCTTGCCATCAATAGAAACCCCAAGGATGCTGAAGCTCGACTCGCGCTCTCAACTCAGCCCATTTTCCCATTCGAACGAAGATACTCGATAACCTGCTCAGCCAATTCCTCAACCGTACACGATCCTCCAGCGATTCGAAGTTCGGGATTCTCTGGTGATTCATAAGGAGCATCAAGTCCAGTAAAATTTTTGATCTCTCCTGCTCTCGCTTTTTTGTAAAGCCCCTTGGGATCCCGTGCTTCACATATCTCGAGCGGGGTGTCAACAAACACTTCCACAAAATCAGCCTCGCTTCCGCGTTCAGAAACCAACTGTCGAACACGATTCCTATCCGCGCGATAGGGACTCACAAAAGCAGTCAGTGCAATCAAACCGGCTGAACAAAAGACCTCTGCAGCGCATCCTACCCGCCGAATATTCTCTTCCCGGTCCTGTGCCCCAAAACTCAACCCAAATCGTTTGGCAAATTCTTCGCCGTGAACAGGTTCAAGAAGTTCTGGACTGGCATTAAGCCCGTGTCGGATATTATCACCATCCAAAACAAAACTTTGCCTCCCCAAGTCAAATAGT
Source organism: Mariniblastus sp. (assembly GCA_965224765.1). Classification (GTDB taxonomy): domain Bacteria; phylum Planctomycetota; class Planctomycetia; order Pirellulales; family Pirellulaceae; genus CAZDBA01. The sequence goes on along the minus strand of CBDDAC010000002.1, from coordinate 215,675 downwards.
TTTTGGTCGACGCAATTGGCGACTGTGCTTTTGCCGCTTCCGCTCAATCCGGTGAACCAGACCACGCAGCCGCGCGGCCGTTGGACGGCATGCTCGTGCCATGTCACCAATGTTTTCTCTGTCATTACTTACTCAATCAACTCTTGGTTTGTTAGGTGGACGATTGCTTGGGTATTGGGCCTGGAAAGACTGAGGTTCCTCCGAAACCAATCGTTGTCTTTTTGCACAGAACATCAAGCTTCAACACTAGCCAATTCACAGAGGTTGGCTTCCCAAACGGGTTGGGGGCAACTCCAGACCAAAAAGAACATCGCTTCTCGGCACCAACGTCCGACTCGGTGACCTTCAACAAATCCCGCTCCTTTAGCAGCGACCAAAGCCGCCTGTGTGGAACGCAGAACCAAGCTGTTCGCGTCAGCTCGTAGAGCTTGAGCTGTACAAACAGGATTGCCACGAGACAATTCGAACAATTCGCCGCGAAGTCGATTTAGCTGCACCCGAAACTCTTTGGCGGTCGGTTGAAGCTCACTCCGACTCACGGCTTCTGATTCGATAAACTGAACGGCCGCATCGGCCAACGATATCGCCAATGTCGAAGTTTGCGAACCACCAGGCATTCCGCCCTGAACAGTTTTCATGATTTGATTTTCCGGCCCTGCAACCAAGTTGTCACGAGGAACAAAAAGCTGCTCGACGGTTACTGAACCGGTGCAACTACCCGACAACGCCATCAACTGATGAGGCGGGTTGGCTACGACCTGATCACGGTCAACGAGAAACAGAAGTTGTCGACCGTCATCCAGAGTTGCTCCCAGCAATATTTTGTCGGCATGCATTCCGCCGGTGACCCATGGACTAAATCCCTGAACGACAAAACCACCATCAACGGATTCGGCATGAAGAACAGGTTGGGATACATGTTGCCGACTGGTTGTTAGATGGGAAATACCTACGGTCGCCGAAATTTCGCCCTGGCTAAGGCGAGGCAACCAGTCGCTTTTTAGCAACTCATTTTCTGAGGCCTCGATCCTACGGGTTGCCGCCGTCCGCTGAGTGATAATAAAAGTCGTTGTCAAACAGGCGGCACCAAGTCGCAGATAGCCCTGAGCAATCTGGTCAGCGCTCCATTGCTGACCACCGTATGATTTTTCAATAAACCAGCTAAAGACCCCATGTTCCGCACACAGCCTCAACGACTCAACGGGCCACGCACCAGATGGCTCAGAATCGGCCAACTCGGAGAGTCGATTCGCCAATTCGTCCAGTGCAGGATGGCTTGGTGAAGTGATAAAAGAACGTTTTGAATTCATGTGTTGTCGAGCAAGTTTCAATTTGTATTGTGGAAAACCCTTCGTATCACAGCAAAAACACAGCGAGACACCGATATCGGTTGATGCGGCTACACGGAAAAGGGCAGGGCGGCTCCTTTTGATGCAAAAAACCTCATCGTCAAGGCCATTCTAGATTACCAGCAAATCCTGAAACAAAAATTCCAAAAACGTTGTGTAATCAGAGTCTGACATAAAACGGGAAACATCGATCGCGAAACTTCCGTTAATCGGAGTTATCAGCCTACGCTTGGGTGCTGATCTGCGCTCAACTTGACATCTCGTATTCAAAGAAGGTTTCAAAAAGGCTATTTTAACGTAGCTTCGTTAAGCTCACGCTACTGAATGTTTGATTTCAGATCAACAAACCCGCTGGCTCAATAAATCAATGACTGACGCAATGATTCAATCCAACAACGATTCGATCTCCCCCGATAAATTGACGACCGAAGAACTCTACGACAAATGCATGTCACTGGCGAGCAATTTGTGGTGGGTTTGGAACCCGGAAGTCAATCAAATCTTTCGAGACCTCGACCCGGTTCGTTGGCGACAACTTGATCATAACCCCGTCGCGATGTTGCGTGAGTTTTCCATAGACCGGCTATATGAGCGCGCGACTGAGATGGTTCTTTTCACGCGGATCAATCAGGCTTATCGACGGCTCAAAGAATACATGAGCAACGCAAAAACCTGGTCGGCAAACAACGCTGGCGTCTTGGGCGCCAAACCGGTTGCGTACTTCTCTGCCGAATTTGGTATCCACGAATCACTGCCGATTTATTCCGGTGGACTGGGGGTCCTTTCCGGAGACCATATCAAGAGCGCCAGCGGACTTGGCTTGCCCTTGGTCGCGGTGGGGCTTTTCTATTCCCAGGGATACTTCCGTCAGCAATTGGACTATGACGGATTGCAGGGCGAAGATTACGTCGACACCCAGGTACAGAACCTTCCCATTAAGGAAGCGCTGGACCGCGATGGTGATCCTATCACCGTAACGATTGAAACTCGTGACGGGCAACTCAAGGCCAAGGTCTGGCAAATCCAAGTGGGTCGCGTAAGACTCTACCTTCTCGATTGCAACATCGATGGAAACAAGAAAGAAGATCGCCAATTGACCAGTCGCTTATACGGTGGCGACGAACGAACTCGAATTCGGCAGGAACTTGTTCTAGGCGTCGGCGGTGTCAAAGCACTCCGTGAGATCGGGATTACTCCAGGTGTTTTCCACCTCAACGAAGGCCACAGCGCATTTGCTCCCTTGGAAGTCATTCGTCAACGGATGGCCGAAGACGGCCTAAACTTTGATGACGCCCGCCGAGAAATCGCTAGTGCCACAGTTTTTACAACCCACACTCCAGTCCCCGCGGGTCACGATCGATTTGCGCCGGATTTGGTTGAAGAACACCTTGGCCCGTTGCGTGACCAACTGGGGTTATCCTACGAACAACTCATGAGCTTTGGGCGCGTCGATCCACAGGACAACGAAGAGTCATTCTGCATGACCGTAATCGCCCTGCGACTTTCGCAAACCGCCAATGCGGTTAGCCAGTTGCACGGCGTGGTTTCGCGTCGCATGTGGTCTCACTTGTGGCCTTGGAAAGAAGAAACCGAAACTCCTATCGGTCACATCACAAACGGCGTCCACACCCATACGTGGCTTGCCGATCAAATGCGAGAGTTTTACCACCGGCATTTCCCAAAAGGTTGGATGGAACGAGTCGGCGACCCAGAAGTCTGGGAACAAATTCACAACGTCGATCCAGGTGAGTTGTGGGAAATTCACAACACGCTCAAGCAAGTGATGGTCGGATTTATAAGACGACGATTGGTCGCGCAATGTCGACGTCGAAACGAAAATGATGCAGCCCTCGACCATGCTCGCACCGTCTTGGACCCGAGCTTGCTGACAATCGGTTTTGCCCGCCGGTTTGCCACTTACAAACGAGCCAACTTGATTTTCAACGACTTGGATCGAATCGATCAAATCCTAAACGATCCCAATCGCCCGGTGCAGATTGTGTTCGCTGGAAAAGCTCACCCCAAAGACCAACCGGGCAAAGAATTTATTCGCACCATCGCAGAACTTCGACATAACCCGACGTTCAAGAATCGTGTGGTATTCGTCGAAGACTACGACGTCAATGTATGTCGGTATATGGTTCAAGGCGTCGACGTTTGGCTAAATAACCCACGTCGCCCCCTGGAAGCGTCCGGCACCAGCGGCGAAAAAGTGGTCCTCAACGGCGGACTCAACCTTTCCGTACTCGACGGTTGGTGGGCGGAAGCCTACGACGGCGTCAATGGATTTGCGATTGGCAAGGGAACGACGCATGTCTCTGACAAAATCACTGACGAGCGCGATGTTTTGTCACTTTATGAAACGCTGGAAAAAGAAGTCGCCCCTTGCTATTACCGACGTGACATCGACGGATTGCCTCAAGAATGGATTCATCGAATGCGGACCTCGATTGCCACACTGGCTTGGAGATTCAGCAGTGACCGGATGGTAATGGACTACGCAAGAAACTGTTACGTTCCGGCGGCGGGTGGCTTGAGCTGCAAAATGTAGAACGCATCGATCGCCCCAAAGGTCATTTACCAACTGCGGCGATACCCGCGTAAAACCAACTAATGTATTTACGCTGCAATATCCCCAGTTTTGAGCGATCGTCTCAATACCACTCGAAACCCAACTACGACGGTACCGCAATCAATGACAAGCTCGTTGCAATACATCTTCAGCCCCATCATGTCTGCGACGTCCCAACGACAACTCGCAGCCATCTTCTTAAATGGTTAAATATGCACTTGGCACACTCGTCGTTTTCATAGCGAGTTCGATTTGGCTGTTCATTGCATGGTCCAATGGAAACAAAACCAATGCCTGGACGCCGACCGTTGCGCAGGTAGTATCGAATAGAGTCCAGAGAACATTTCGTCGGCGTCCCACGGGATGGCTTACAACAATTACTTACACAGTCGACGATGACCAATATGAAGCAGTCGTTGACGAAAACCTCTTGGGCAAAGAAGTCACCGTGTTTGTTAATCCGGCTGACCCGACGGCGGTTGTTGGTAAGGCCGGCGCCAGGATACAAGATTTATTTCGGCCAATTATCGCAACGGCTGGCTCTGGCCTCTTTGCCATTGCACTCTTACTCATTGCGTTTAGCCCCAAAGAAGATTGAGAACAGACAAAACTCTAGACGAACTTGAACAGCAATGCCATCGCTCCCAGGCCGGGATCCGAAACATCGATGAACGATTGGGCCAACTGCAAATAGGCGGTTCCAACGACGACCTCTTTCCTAGACGCACTACTGGCGGAACTCGCCATTTTCGGCCCTAGAATCCATTGATTCGTTTTCTATTCGTTGCAACCGACACCTGGAACACTTAGGAAACGGGGGTTCACTAACCCGTTTGTATTTTTTTGGCCCTCGTCAATAATAAGCTGTCCGACATATCCAATGGTTCGCAGTACTGGTTCTTGCAACGGTCAATTGCAAGTCGCCCCCTGTGGCCCTGGCGTCTTTTTTACGATACAGATGATGGACTTACCGAGACACCGAGTCGATACGCGTTTTTGCTTTCCTGGGACAAACGATGCCAGCAAGTCGAATTGACGAACTCAATCAATTGCTTTCCGGCAATCGTGCACGACTATTGCGCATGGTTCGCCTGCGAATCGATTCGCGTTTGACAGGACGTGTGGATGAATCGGATGTCATTCAAGAGGCCTACGCTGAAGCAGCAACCCGATATGAGGATTTCTGTATTGATCGACATTGCAGCTCTTTTGTCTGGCTTCGTTTTCTGACACTTCAAAAACTTGCTCAGATACATCGTCACCACATCAAAGTTCAAGCGAGAAGTGTAAAACGCGAAGCGACCTTGCAGAAGCCAACGCCTGCGGCGACCTCTGCGATTCTGGCTAGAGAATTTATGGGAAAAGCCGCAACTCCGGTGGAAACCGTGATGCTTGCCGAAATGAAGCGGCAACTCAAAGAAGCTCTTGATCGACTCAAAGATTCCGATCGTGAGATCCTGGCAATGCGGCACTTCGAACAAATGGACAATCAAGAAGTCGCTGAAACTCTCGGTATTCAAAAAGACTCTGCCTACAAACGATACGTTCGAGCACTAAAACGACTTAAAGCCGAATTGGGAGATTTGCCCATGTCGCTTTCCTTCAACTCATAACCTGCCCAATGCCCGAAAACGAAAGTCAGTTCGATCCGCGAATCGGTCCGCTCGTTGACCAGTTGCTTGAACGCGCTCGAAAGGGAGACGCTCCAGACCTCGCGGAGTACGAAGAAAAGTACCCGGAGTTGGCTGACGAACTACGTGATTTATATGAAACCCTGTTCCTGATGGAAGGACTTGGAGAAGCCAAATCGTCACCTGCCGCCGTCCGTCCACCGGAAAACAATTCCAATGCCCCTAGAACCTTAGGGGAGTTCACGATCGTTCGAGAGATCGGGCGTGGGGGAATGGGAATTGTGTACGAAGCCGTTCAGGAATCACTAAAGCGACATGTCGCAGTCAAAGTCCTCCCCCATTCGACGGTTCTCAGCAATGAACAACTTCAGCGATTCCAGCGGGAGGCTCGCGCAGCGGGCAGCCTTAAACACAAAAACATTGTCCCGGTTTTCGAAGTCGGCGAAGAAAATGGTCTGCATTTTTATGTCATGCAATACATCGACGGCCGCCCTCTGGACAACGTACTTTCTCAGGTCCGTTTGCGAGAATCGACTCACGCCAAAAAAGAATCAGCCTCCCCCGCTGACCAGCCTGAGTTCAGTAGCACCGTCGAGTTCCATGCCAACCATGACGCGACAGTCAAGCTTGAGCGGAATCAGCAAACATCTCCTTCTCAAATTCAAAACAAGCAGCCGACCCTCACGGATTCAAACTCAACGTCTCAATTCACCTCTAGCAGTCACCAAAAGTACTTTCGTCGAATCGCTGAACTCGGTGCAGATATCGCTCATGCACTGGATTATGCCCATAGCGAAGGCGTTTTGCATCGAGACATTAAACCCTCCAATCTACTTATGGACGGCAACGACCAAATTTGGATCACCGACTTTGGATTGGCAAAAGCAGGCGACGATGACCTGACGAGCACCGGAGATCTTGTTGGAACTCTTCGCTATATGCCCCCAGAAAGACTAAGTGGCTGGAGCGATCCCAGAAGCGACGTCTACAGTCTGGGTTTAACGCTATACGAAATGGCCACACTGCAACCCGCTTTTCAATCTAATGATCGTGTCGAACTACTCAAAAACCTCCAGTACGACGAGCCGATACGACCTCGCAAACTCGCGCCCCAGATTCCGAGGGATCTGGAAACAATCATCCTTAAATCTATCGCAAAAGAACCACAGGGGAGGTACGCCTCAAGCCGACTTCTGGCGGAAGACTTACAAAGATTTCTGGACGGCAAGCCGATTCGTGCAGAACGTGTCACCTTATTCAAGCGTTTCCAACTCTGGTATCGCCGCCAACCATTCGTAGCAGCACTTTCCGGTGCGGTGCTGCTTTTACTTTTGACAGTCGCAATCGTTTCAACGGTATTTGCGATCCAGATGAACGATCGACTCGGAGAGGTCATCGACGCAAATCAGGCTGCCGACTGTAGACTTTTCGACGCGTATCTTTCCCAGGCTCAGGCATCAAGATACAGCTCAAAATCAGGAAGAAGATTTCAAGCGATCGAGGCGATCACCAAGGCAAGTCACTTGCTGCACCTTGCCAGCCCAACTCAAAGACAAACATTGAGAAACGAATTCATTGCTTGCCTTTCTCTGGACGACGTTCAGGTCGACATTCACCACCCAACCAACATCACCGAAGCGGACGGGATCCAAGTCGGCTTCGATTCGGCAATCACTCGTTTTGCGGATTTGAATGAAGAGAAACAGGTTCAGCTGATTGACCTTCAAACCGGCGAGGCACTGCAAACATTTCCCCAGGTGTGGGCTTCTGCTCAACAATTGATGATTCGACTATCTCCTTGCGGAACTCGGATCGGCCTATTGGGAGTCACCGCTGCTGGAGAAAGCAAGCTCTATTTGCTTGATGCACTATCGGGCAAGGTGCTGTTTGAACGGAAGCACGCATGGGAAACGCTACAGCCGTTATGCTTTTCCAAAGACGGAAAACAAGTTGCCTTTTGTGCTGACATGGACATCCTGGTTGTCGACGTGCTTTCCGGCAAACTACTCTATTCAGCCGAGACGAGATTTAGAGCCCAAAGTGTTGAGTTTTTAAACGATGAACACCTATTGGTCAATGAATTGATTGGCTACCAAATTTTCGCAAGTGGCAAGCTATTGCACGAGCGATGGGCGCCAATAGGACAAATGCGGGCCACCAGTGCCTCCCCAGACGAAAATCATTTCGCGTTCTCGGACAACGATGGAAAAATCCGAATCGCGCATCCGGAATCGCTGGTAACGGGAAACGTCGACAACTGGGTCGTGCATCGGGCCCTGGGATCTGGGCACTACTTAAGCACGACTCACCTTTCATTTCACCCAACTCGCCCCTACCTGATTTCAACAGGCTACGACGCTAAATCGAGAATTTGGGATGCGAACTCCGGCACGGAGATCATTTCGATCGATGAACGAGGAATCCAGTTTAGTGCTTCTGGTGAACTAATCGGGTTCTCCAACAAAAAGGACGGAGTTGGGCGTCTTCAATTCGCGGCTTCGGAGACCTGTGTTCAACTTCGTGAATACAACGGCGAAAAAATGAGCTCGATCGTGAGCCTGGCATTTAGTCAAGATGGCAAATACCTGGTTACTGTTTCTCAACAACCCAATGGACTGGCCTTATGGGATTTGCAAACCGGACAACTTCTAGAGCGGCTGGAAATCGATGAGATCATCCGCTCTGCCACCTTTGACCCCAATGACTCGTCGCAATTATTGATTACCAAGACACCTGGCAATGCCGATGGCCCGCAGGGGGGAATTGAAGTCTGTCGCATCACTCAAACCGCGACGCAACTGGGAAGTCGTCGGCATCAAATCAAACGCATCAAGTCCATTAAACCCGCGGGATTTTTTCACGACACCGCTTTCGTCAATGCCGGTAAGAGTATCATTGTCGGAATCGATGACGAAAACGACCAAGCATGGCTGGCAACATGGACATGGCCCGAGCTCAAAAGTGTCAATTCGGCGGATCGGCACTACTGGACAGAGTACATGTCAAACAGCCAAGACGGCAAACTGATTGCCTGCTCAGGACACGCAATCAATTGGCTGACGGTGACCGACATGGAATCGGGAGAGTTGGTCATGCATAAGCAGAATGCCTTTGATGACGGCTCGATGGAAACGGGAATAAAATCTTGTTTTAGCCACGACGGAAATCTCCTTGCCGTGTCTGAGTCAAAACAAATCACCATCTACTCAACCGAGAACTGGACCGCGCTGGGGACGATCCCCCGAGTTGGGCAAGGAGTCGGTTCTGTATCGTTCTCTCCCGACAATCAATACCTTGCCGTCGCTCACCTGAACTATGTGGGGCTGTATACGACCACGAACGAATCATTTACAGAAGTTGCAAAACTTCAAACAGCAGTCCCCCAGCAAATATCGGGAATCTCATTGAATGAAAACCCAACTTTGATTTTTGGTCCGTCTTCTCGTTACCTGGCAGTGGGTACCACGGAAAACTCAACTCAACTTTGGGACTTGAAACTGCTCCGCGAAAAGCTGAGCGCGATCGACCTTGACTGGTAACTTCAAGTCAAAAAAAATCCGCAACGCATTCAAAATGCGTTGCGGAAAATATAGATACTCCAGTATTTTCGCAGCGATGGGAGCTGCTGGGAGAAAAGCGTGAATCGGACGTGCTAAGCACAAGCCACTTGTGATTCAGGCCAACCCTAATATTGGTCCCTCAGCCGTAAACACCGGAGTTATCTTTCTACTGTTTTGCAGTTTTTGCTGGCCCCAGCAAGGGCACTTACAATCATAGCTGCATCCAAGGTGAAAACAGCTACTAAATATGTTTTCGGCAAACCTCCATCAGAACGTTCGCACAATTTTTCACATTTGTTGATCGGGCTAAAGTACCAAGTACCTAACCCGTCTTCGATTGGCGGGCCGAGAACATCAGATACACCGGTTTTCTTAGCCTTGATACCCGTCAATTCAAAACGGTCCGGGTACCGGCCCCAAGTTCCACGTTTGAGAGGAACAAGAATTGTTTCGGCAGGAGCCTCAACCTCCCGTAAAAGGCAAAAACCTCGACGACGGGTGCCATGCTCCTCGCTTGCGTGGGCATGTAGTGTTCAGCCAACTGCCGCGCACGTCTTCGATTGGCGGGCCAAGAACATCAGGTACACCGCTTTTCTTAGCCTTGTTACCTGTCAATTCAAAACGGTCCGGGTACTCGCCCCAAGTTCCACGTTTGAGGGGAACAAGAACTGTTTCGGCAGAAGCCTCAACCTCCCGTAAAAGGCAAAAACCTCGACGACGGGTGCCATGCTCCTCGCTTGCGTGGGCATGTAGTGTTCAGCCAACTGCCGCGCACGTCTTCGATTGGCGGGCCGAGAACATCAGATACACCGGTTTTCTTAGCCTTGATACCCGTCAATTCAAAACGGTCCGGGTACTCGCCCCAAGATCCACGTTTGAGAGGAACAAGAATTGTTTCGGCAGGAGCCTCAACCTCCCGTAAAAGGCAAAAACCTCAACGACGGGTGCCATGCTCCTCGCTTGCGTGGGCATGTAGTGTTCTGCCAAGTGCCGCGCACGTCTTCGATTGGCGGGCCAGGAACATCAGATACACCGCTTTTCTTAGCCTTGTTACCCGTCAATTCAAAACGGTCCGGATACCGGCCTCAAGTTCCACGTTTGAGGGGAACAAGAATTGTTTCGGCAGGAGCCTCAACCTCCCGTAAAAGGCAAAAACCTCAACGACGGGTGCCATGCTCCTCGCTTGCGTGGGCATGTAGTGTTCTGCCAACTGCCGCGCCCGTCTTCGATTGGCGGGCCAAGAACATCAGATACACCGCTTTTTCTTAGCCTTGATACCCGTCAATTCAAAACGGTCCGGGTACCGGCCTCAAGCTCCACGTTTGAGGGGAACAAGAATTGTTTCGGCAGGCCTCAACCTCCCGAAAAGGCAAAAACCTCAACGACGGGTGCCATGCTCCTCGCTTGCGTGGGCATGTAGTGTTCTGCCAAGTGCCGCGCACGTCTTCGATTGGCGGGCCGAGAACATCAGATACACCGCTTTTCTTAGCCTTGTTACCCCGTTCCGGGTACTAACTTCGTGCCCGGAAAATGCTAAAAAAAACAATGGTGTTGCGGACTCTGTTAGCAATCATTCGTTTTCTTACTCTGGCTCTGGCGCGCCTTTTGCCCACAACTTCAAAATCGTACTTTGCCATTCGGTCTGCGGCGTAGGATATTCACTGACCACTTTCATGTCGACTTGACCTAATACACCTCGCTCTTCAGCTTCGGCTTTTTCCTCTATCCACTTTGGGCCCTTGATCGCCAACAATCGCCCCATCGAAACCCAGTGGCCTTCGAACCAGGTACATATCTTCCATAGCGGGCCAACCGCTCGGGCAGTAACTGCATCAAAGCGGAAATCTTCTAAAAGCGACTCGGCGCGAGTATCGTAAATGGCGACATCGATTTGTGCGGCTTCAGCAATTTGGGCAAGCGCCGCAGCTTTCTTTTTCACCGATTCGGCACAGGTAATCTGCAAATCGGGACGAATGACCTTTAGCACCAGACCAGGCACACCTCCGCCGGTCCCGACATCGAGTACTTCTTCGTTTTCTTTAAGTAGCAAGGAAACCTGCCAGGAATCCAACAAGTCCCGCGTTACGAACTTTTCATAGTCTGTATGGCGAGTCAGATTCAATTGTTTGTTGAATTGCCAGACACTATGACAATAAACCGAGAGTTGTTCGTGGCAGGCAGAATCGATCTCCAGTTCGAACCGCTCAATCAACTCGGAAATTTCTACCATCTAAAACCACCATCCCATGAAATTCTGGACCATATTGGCCGGAGGCCTACCAAACAAACCGTCGTTCCGCGCCAAGAAAAATCGTGTAACGTGAAAGAAAATCGGCGCCGCAAAACAGACGGAATCGATTCGGTCCAAAACGCCTGCATGCCCCTGGACCAACGTACCGTAGTTCTTGATCCCTCGGTCACGCTTGATAGCAGACATCGTCATACTTCCCGAAGACGCCATCACGCTGATCAGCAAGGCCATCGTTCCAGCCCCGTACCAAGTGAATGGAGTCACATCCAGCAAGGATTCAATGGTCATCCCACAAAGTGCTGTGCAAAACGCCGACCCAATCAGGCCTTCCCAAGTCCGCGTCGCATTGACCGTTTCGGCAATGATATGCCGGCCAAAAGTCCGATCCCAAACAAAGTGCATCGCATCACTGATCTGCACCATCACAATAAAAAACAAAAGCAGGCCAGCGGGGTTTCCGCCCCAAGGCTCCATCATCCGACTATTCTGATTGAAGTAATCCAATTCCAGATAGAGCAACGCCGGCGTATGACTTAGAGCGTAAACACAAATCAACAAGCCAAATTGAATCTTGGCCGTACGTTCCAGAAAACGTTTGTGATCGCTAGTAAACGCAATTCGTGCGGGAATGAACAGCGACGCATAAACGGGAATCAAGATCGTATAAAAACGATACCAGTCCAAACCGACCATCACATACTGGAACGGAGTGAACAAAAAGAACACCCAGAACAATGTTCGATGATCGCCCCGCCGAGTTGGCGTCATGGTGATGAACTCTCGAAGAGCCCAGAACGAAATCAAACCAAAAAACGTAACGGTCACCCAGCGATCAAAAAGCATCGCGACTGATAGCATCAAGCAAATCGTTAGCCAGGCAGAAACCCGGTTATTGAACGTCCTGGTAATCGCAGGATCAATATAGGATTCAGGCTGCCGTTTCAAAACTTGACCGACAGCGGCAAATACGGCGAGAACGGCCAACAATCCTGAAAGCAGAATGATGGTCGCATAGTCGCTCAAGAGATGCTCACTAAAGTCGTTGAAAACGGCTAGCAATAACAACTGAAAATCCGAAGGCCAAAAAGTCAAAATAATGTTGCAAGGGTCAAAAAGGCTCGACAAGCCTCCAAGACAGAACGATCTATCCACCCCATAAATTAACAGGAAAGTCCCAAATGGATAGGGCGAGAAACCGAGTTCAAGATTCTTTTAGGTTGATAATTGCCTGTCGGGCTCGGCTCAAAAACTCGTTCTTGTTTTCGCCGGCCTCCAGCCAGATGGGTTGGCCGATAGAAATACAACTCAATAAGGGGATCGGCAGCACCTCGCCCTTTGGCATCACCCGATTCAGGTTGTCAATGTAGACAGGCACCAATTCTAAATCCGGGCGTTTCTTGCCCAAGTAGTAGAGACCACTTTTGAAGTCCCCCATAATCCCGGTTGGATTGCGTGTCCCCTCAGGAAAAACAATCAATGAGTACTTGTCAGCAATTTCACGAATCATGACGTCAATCGGGCTGTTCCGACGATTAACTTCTTTGCGGTCAATTAGCAGCGCATTGAAGATTTTGTGAAGGTACCTTCGGACTGGACCTCCCATCCAATAGTCCATCGCCGCTACGGGCCGTGTCAAATCGCGGAGCTGTCTTGGAAGCGACGCCCAAATGATCAAGGCATCGAGATGGCTGGTATGATTGGCAAAGTAAACGCGCTGACAGGTATCGGGCTCGCAATTCACCCAGCGCACGGTCGCACCACTAAAAAACTTGGCGGTTAAAACCAATAGGGGTACGGAGATCTGTTTCATAGCCTAGTCAGAAGGGAGACGCTTGAGGCAAGTTAACGCAGCGCGGATTTCGATCCGACGTGCCGTTGAGAATACTCTTCAATCGAGCCGGTATTCTCTTAAAACTTCGGCCATATTCAAGGGACGTTTTGATAAGAATCCTTAGTAGCCGCATTAAATCCCTCATCCCTTCACTCAAAGACAATTGCCGAGAGAGGTCTGAGGCCCAGATTCTGGAACATTACATTCCCGCGTTTTCGATCCGTGGATTGGGGGGTGGCTCAAAAATGAACCCACTATAGGCAACCCAGAGGTAGCAGCTGTAGATCACCACAGCAAAGACGAAAACGGTGCCGCCAATCAACAAGTAGCGAGCAACATGAAGTTTTCGGGGTGCAATTATCTGAGCGATAATCACAACTGCCGCGACAATAGTGAACTTGAATGCAATCATTCCAGGCATTCCGAATCGATCCAAAATCGTGTCCGCAATCACATTTGACTCCCGAAATTGCGGGAAATTCAAAAGCATCCGCGTCATGATCGCGTCCAAAGCATTGGCCAAAATGAAAAAACAAGTTTCCGTTTCAAGCGGGAGATGGCGGCCTAACAGTCCGCGATTGCCAGATTCTTTTTGTTCTGCGTTCATATCAAAGATTGTTCAAGAAAAAAAGGGCGCTCGCAATATGGATTCATGCAAACGCCCCTATTATTTCTTCAAAATGCGACGATTAACTATTCGTGATCTTTCTCGAATTCAGGATCTTTGCCTTCATAGGCTTTGTAAAGCTGACCGATCGCCAGTTTCAACTTCTCGGCAGTTTCAGGATTTGCGTCTTGCTTGCACTTCATTGCAGCAACCATCACTGCATGGGCAGCCTTCAACTGATCTTCGTATCGCTCATTATCAGGCTTGATCCGTTGAGTCAAAAAGTACTGCGCTACGATCTGTTGCGTGTTGGTCGCATGGCTTTCCTTCGTATTTACCCAGCGAATCATTTGATTGATATTCTTGGGTGAGGGCGGCCCAACCTGTAGTCCTTCGCTGATTTCTTTGACACTCGCGATTGCTTTGGCAATCGTTTGGGTGTCCTCGAGCATTTCTTCAAAGCGACGCTGGTCAGCATAAATTCCGCAAGGGACCTCGCAATGCGGTGCGGATTTAACGGTTTTTCCAGGTTCATTTTTGTTCGGTTCAGTCGCTACAACGCCGCCAACTAAGCACGCAGTAAACAAGAGAGTAAAAGTCAATTTGGCTGCATTCATTTCGGAAATTCTCCACAAATTTTAAGTGTCTATCGGGTCGTTCAGTTTGATCTACAAGAGATCAATTTTCAATTTCGAAATTGGATCCCTAATCCATTAGACCGATTCAACCGCTGATTACAACGCAAAGGCTCAAGAAGCTTTTCTTTGTGTGTCAGATTCGGACAAACTTGCATTCGCCTCTCCGAAACGCCCAATACCGGCGTCTGACCGATCTAATTGATTGGCCAAGCGATCCTCGTAGGTCAATTTGCCGTCAGCCATTTGTGAAATCAAATACCAGTGGACCCCAAGCCCCGCCAAGACAAAAAGATGGAAGGTTACATGCGACCCCCAAACCATGGGGATGATCACTGGCCATCGGAAGAGATCCCCCACAGCCCCGATGGTGTAGAAAACGCCTCCCAAAATAATGGGGGCGGCAGCTCGTCGACCGTAATCTTTGTATGCCAGTAAAGTTGAGTAAAACCCAACCCAACCCATCAAAAGAAAAATCACCGTTCCCCAAACGATTGGCAAACTGTCAAAGAAGATGGAACGAAGCGTGATTCCCGTAATCGCCATGACCCAAAGCGGAATCAAGATCCCCCACCGTTTCCAACCTCGAAAAAGTATCGAGTGGAGCGGGGTAAAGGTTCCCGCAATCAGCAAAAAGATCGCCGCAACATCAAGCCGAATCATCACCCGACTCGGAGTGAACCCAGGTTCGAACATGTGAAATACCCCGCTCAGCGAGAGTAACACCACAGCAGAACAAGCAAAAACCCAGTAAGGGAGTTGGCTACCCGGCGTTCTCCGCGCCGAACCAATCAAAAAGAAGGTCAACACGAAAAAAACAATCGCCCCTAATAGGTGCGACATACTTGCCATGGGCTGATTGAACCCAATTAGTCGATACCAATTTTCCATTGCTGTATTCAGGATGAGCCAAGGCTCAACCGTTAACTCATTTCATTGACCGTCTCGGTTGCAAATGCAACCCTCACTACGTGCAGTTTATACCAGCTGTTCGCAGCTGTTAATGCGTAAGGTCCGTTCCACATTGTTCCTGGCCTCAAGAGACCACCCCTTTCGCGCGGGTTCACATTGCCAACGGAGGGGCAAGCATGTAAACCAAGGCGTTTGCGCTGCCTTTTTCAATGATGGAACGCAAGTGAGAAAGAATTTCTTAGATGGCAAAACCGAAACTCTGCGGCGGCTAAACTAACTTAAGGCAATTCCCATGTGGTTTTGCACGGTAAATTGTTAAGATTCCGCGTGGCAACGTGAAATTGCCGCTCAAAACCGAAGCTTTAGCGGGTATTATTGGCAAGTAAGGAATAAAGCAACCTCTCATCTTTGCGATTTCGTTGTAGTCGCCAACCTTCCTACACTCACCCACCTTTATCGATCACAAATGGAGCCTCCAATGCCAAAAAAAAATGGCTTTACCTTAGTCGAACTGCTGGTCGTCATTGCGATCATCGGCATCATTGCAGGCATGCTTTTTCCGGCAATCCAATATGCAAGAGAATCAGCTCGACGAACTTCTTGCAAAAGCAATATGCGCCAGCTGGGCACCGCACTCCAAAACTATCATTCAACATTTCAGAAACTGCCTCCAGGAGTTCAGAATGTTGATCCCTCCGCGTTCAGTGTCGACCACGGATTCTGGACGACCTCGGCATTTCTCTTGCCACAGTTGGGAGAACAAAGTGCCTATGACGTTTTGAATCCTCGGCGAACAAACACGCTTTCAAGTCAGCTTGATCCTGGCAATCCGACTTATTTGGACGTTGCCCGAGTATTGCTTAAACCTCAATCAACTTTCCTCTGTGCATCGGATGGTGGAGGCGGGAAAGAATTTAATTCTCTCCGATTCAGATTCGAAAACATGATCGATCCCGACACCCTGACTCCGTCGGCCTCAGCCTCGACGAATTACGTTTTCGCTAACAACGCGCAACTGATTCCAGGAGTTGATACCGGCTCGGAAACTGAACGGGGAATGTGTGCAACTTTTGATAGCGGTGCCGGTTCCTTTCCAACGGGTACATTTTCCAATCAAGCAATTGGGCTCAATGACATGCTTGGCGATGGCACATCGAATATCATTATCATCTCTGAACGCACCTACAATGCGACCAACGTCTCGGCCTCACCGGCACCTCCTGGATCTGCCTTGTTGTACGGTTGCCGAGGATACGGAACTCCGGGCGCAACAGAAACGATGGGGATTCAGGATGTCGCGTTTGGAACCTGGGGGGGAATCAATAGCGACGATGCGGATCAACGTCGACAAGGAATTTCGTCCAATCACGGTGATGGCGTCAATATCGCCATGGCAGATGGTTCAGTCCAATTCCTGACGGACAGCGCTGCTTCCGTGGTTTACAATCAGTTGGTCCATATCGACGACGGCAGCAAGATCCAATCTCCATTTTGAACACCCTCTATCGATGGTTTGGGAAATCACGTGGCCGGCTTAAATGCCGGCTTTT
Organism: Mariniblastus sp.; assembly: GCA_965224765.1. Taxonomy (GTDB): domain Bacteria; phylum Planctomycetota; class Planctomycetia; order Pirellulales; family Pirellulaceae; genus CAZDBA01. The sequence continues at coordinate 198,777 of CBDDAC010000002.1, read as the reverse complement.
TTTATAATCAACATCTGAATCAAACCTTAAATCGAACTACGGGCAATGAGCCATGACCACTAATCCCAATTCTCCCTATCGACCTGGCCCCTTCCATCCGCAACCTCCTGCCTACTCTACAGGACCACGAACAAGTGGAATGGCGATTGCAAGTCTGGTCCTCGGCATCACCTCGATCATTCCGACTTGTCTCGGCGCTATTGTAGGAGTGGTATTGGGCATCGTTGCGATTATTCAAATCAACGGAAGCGGGGGGCAACAAACGGGAACCGGGCTGGCGATCGCGGGGGTCACCCTTTCACTGCTGTTGGGAACCATTGCTCCAGCGGTGATTCTGCTGCCCGCCGTTCAACAAGTTCGAGCAGTAGCCCGGCAAACGGCTGATCAGAATAACATTCGCCGCATCGCGATCGCCTCCCATAACTTCGAAAACGCCCACATGTCTCTTCCACCTAGCAACGGGAACAGCAAGCGAGGGAACGGGCTAAGCTGGCGAGTCCACATCTTGCCATTTATTGAACAACAACACCTATTTGACCAGTTCGACTTCGACCAACCTTGGGACAGTCCTCACAACCTATCTCTACTGCCAAAAATGCCCGACGTTTACAAAAGCTTGGGTTCGCTTGAAGTCGTCGAAGAGGGCCACACTTTGTTTCAGCGGCCGATGGGCAATGGTGCGATCGACCCGGGAAACGGTGAACGCCAACAGTTTGGATCGATCGTCGACGGAACGTCCAACACCATCATGATTGTCGAAGTCGATGCTTCGGAATCGGTTCCTTGGACGAAACCAGACGACTATCAGTTCGACCCCAACAACCCATTGCGCGGATTAGGGAACAATCGAGCACAATCACTTTTCCTTGTCGGCATGGTAGATGGTTCCACTCTTATATTAACAAAAGACATTTCGCCAAAAACCTTGAAAGCCATGATGACAACTCGCGGAGGAGAAATCGTTGAAATGGACAACAGGAGACGCTAAATATCTGATCGATTCAAAAAAAGCTGAATTGTTTCAGTACTTCCTTAAACAAAACACGCGGAAAGCAACTGGCAACCTTGGCCTCAGTCGGATGCTATTGCGTCCCGGTTACCTCACCTGAAACCCTCATAACAGTTATGGTTGCCGTTTTGAGATATCAAATACCCTAAGATTCAACATCACTTAGGCAAGCGATTCCGCAGCAATTTCATCAGCTGCTTGAGAGCCAGAGGAAAAACTCCCAGAAGGGCAAAGGCCAACAAGATGGGAAGCAAATTCCCGGGCCCCTCAGTCGCAAGCTTGTCCAAGGTCGGAACCTGTGATCCTGCGAACAAATACACCGCAGTTCCTGGCAACATCCCGATTTGGCTGACCCACCAATAGGTCCCTGTTTTGATCGGTGTCAGGCCCATGACCAAGTTGATAATCCAAAACGGGAACGCTGGAATCAACCGAAGTGAAAACAGATAGAACGCGCCTTCCTTTTCAAGAGCACCGTTAAAAGTAGCCAATCGGTCACCAAATCGCTCCTGCAACGCATCGCGAAACAGATAACGACTCAGCAAAAACGCCAGCGTTGCACCGGTTGTCGACGAAAAACTGACCAATAACAACGCAGGCCAAAACCCAAAAAACCATGCGTAGGCCAACGACAAAACCGTCGCTCCACCCGGCAAAGACAATCCGGACACCAATACATAGATCGCAAACGCCAGCGCATACACCAGGATCGGATGATCCATTTGAAAGTTGCGCAAACCCGTCTCATGCTTGGCCAACTCGGTCAAACTCAACTGGTTTCCGAAAAGGTAGTAAACGAGTCCGAACACAGCGATGACTGATATCAAGACCATTAATTTGATCCACTTTTGCCAACGACCGGGCGATTTGTTAGTATCAATCATTCTATTGGTCTACATTTCCTTATTATCTGATCTTTGCTCGGAGGCTATCGGATGAATAGCAGTTTACTGCGTCAAACCCTAATTGTCCTATTCACCATTCTCACTTCTTGCACGATCGGACAGGGACAGATACTAGAGGAACCCGAAAAGCAACAAGAGTTCATTGAGGACCCTTTTGCCGAAATTGGTGGCAAACCCATTCCCTTGACGCAGGAAACGGAAGATCCTTTCGGCCCACCTGTCAATTCAACTCCACCTGTTGAAAAACCGGAAATCAAGAATCCGTTCGAAGGTGTCGAAAAACGGCCTGAGAAAGAGCCTGAGATCTTAGCCCCTAACACTTCGGACCTCATGGAGGTCAAGGAAAAACCGCTTCAGCCAGAAACCACTCAACCCCTCGAAAGTAAAGATGCAGAACCTTTAATTGAGCAAGAGCTTCCCGCTAAAAAAAGCTTTGAAGATAAGTTCTGGGAGTATTTAAAAAGCAACGCCTATGAGAATTGGGCACCCGTCCCGGGACAATCTGACGATTTCTATCCCGGCGAAAGCCCCCACGGCGCTTTTTTGAAAATGTACCTGAATCGCACGGCAGCAGGATCCAGCAACGACCTTCCCAATGGCAGTATCATCGTCAAAGAAAACTACGCTGCTGCAGATCCAAGCACCCTAAAGGCGATCACAGTCATGTATCGCTCCCAAACCTACAACCCTGAAGCGGGGGACTGGTACTGGATTAAATACAATCCCGACGGTTCAGTCGCCAAGACTTCCGACGAGCTGGGAGCTCAGAAAATCTTCGGAAAAGCCAATGGCTGCATCAATTGCCACCGTGGAGCCGAAGGCAACGACTTCACATTTTTTAATGACAAGTAATCAAAACGGTTCGCTTTCCAAAGGATTCCCTCGATTTCTTGTTGAGGTCGCTGACAAGCCAAGTAGGCCAAATTAGACTATGACTTCGTCAAGAACTCGCGCCTCAAGCCTTCCTTCCCAAGGGGAGCTTGGTGGCTCGGTTTGACATCGACCATCAGGTTGCTCTGTAATTTTCACAGAAACGAAAATTGCGAGCCACCGACGACACGTTTCGGGATTGCTGATCGTGTTTGCCTATCAACTTTTGCCCAACATCGATTGAATCAAGCGTCTATCAGAGCGGACTTCCCTCTGATCTGACACGGAGCTCCCCATGCCAGCGAATATCGCGTGCCCTAAATGTAGTGCGAAGTACAAGGTTCCCAGCAAAATCCTGGGCAAAGCCGTCAAATGTCAGAAGTGTGGCAGCTCGTTCAAAGCCGCGCCGCTGTCCAGTGCAACGAAGGCGGGCACGACTCGTCGTCCGGCCCAGCCGAAACCTACTGACCCGAGAAACAAAGAGCTTGCCAAGTTCGGACTCGACGGTCCCATCGTTGCTGAATCAAACGAGATCTTTGATAGCTCCCCTGCAGCTCCCAGTGGCGCGCTCGGAAATCTCGCAACGGACCCGGGCTTCTCCGCTCACTCGTTTCCAAAAAACAACGAAGAAGAAGTTGACGAAGTCAATGAATTTTTCACCAACCCGGCGTTGCCTCAGCAAAAAAAGAAAAACTTGAGCACGGAGGGGCGATCGAAACAAGCGTCCTCAGCAACACCCAAACTCATCAAACAAGTTTGGTTCCAACTTCTGATTTGGCTTGGATTGCTGACCATTGCCTGCGTGGTGACGACTTTGGTTGGCGGCAAGGACCTGTTGTTTGTCCTGATGATTGGACACGGCATCTGCGGAGTTGCCTCGCTGGCAGTCAGTATCTGGGGACTCATGCTCGCGTACGAAACAAGCCGCGACACGACGACTCTAATCCTTTGTATACTCGTACCCTTTTACATTCTTTACTTTGTAATTACCCATTGGGCTGAGATGCGTTCCTTCGTCTGGGCAACTCTGGTGGTGACGATCTTGCAAATGATCTATATCCCGTTTTACTTCATCGGAGCATTCTCTTGAGCCTGGAATGCAAATCGCAACTCCACTTCCATGCGGTCTAAGCCAACAAAGGCTCTCAGCTTCCGCGTGAGACTTCACATCTCCTTCGGAGAAACTCTAGCGAGACAATCAAAAAACGGACCCTTGCCGCCAGTTCATTTGTCTACCAACGAGCCCAAGTGTCCGCATCCGATTTGGCTGAGCGATTCGTGGTGTCCAGACTCCTACGAGTCAGGACTCCAATCATCAAGAAAGGACTCGACGCTTGAAATCGTCTGAGCCACGGCTGGGGCCTTTTCGCTCTGAGCGTCGTTCTGTTGAAACAATTCACCGAGCCCAGCAGCATCTGAAACCTCTTTGGCTCGTTTTTCTCCTTCGATTTTCGATTTCATATCACCGAGTAGAGCAAAAGATTGCCATCCAGCAATCGAAAGAAAAAACGCAAAACCAATTAGTGCCAATTGATAAGTTGCCTTCGCTTCTTCAGCCGGCTTTTTGGACGTAAGCAAGACGCATCGACGATAGTCCAAACTCTTGTACTTTTGAGCCAGGTTACTAAACGCGTAATCAGGCAACTCCTGAGCATTCAGTACGAAAAACCCGTCAAGCTCGTTGTTTTCAAAAAGCTTTTGCGCCTCTTCTTCATTCTTGAATTCATCGGTTCGATAAATGATGCAAATGGAATTGTGTTTTTGAACCTTGTCACTTTTGGCAAACAGCGGAATATAGACTTCTTCCCAGTCCCGCTTGTTGTCGTCCATATTGATACCAATTGGCATCCGACCAAAGAAAAACTCGGTCAAACGAACCGCTTGGTCTTCGCCTGGCGTATTGTCGATCAAATCGATTGCAGACATCGGCTCAAAAATGGTAGCCACCTCGGGTTCCTCAGGTTCTTGCTGCTTTTGCATATTTGCAAAATATCCTGCAGCTCCCGAAACAATCGCGAGACCAAAAAAAAGCATGATTGCTAAGAAACGTACCATGGGTTCTAAACAGATTAAACACGAGGGACAAGTCTCCCGCAAAGTACATTTCTTTGCAGGTCCGCAGCGCTTCAAAGCGAAGGGCAATAGAGCATAGGTTGCAACTAATGGTTGATCAAAAGATCGGAGCCTTCTCCAATCTTTCAGGCGGGAACGATTCAACCTGTAACGACTATGCCGATTTTCAGATAATAAAATGGCGTGGCACTCACGCCAAACGTGTTAACGATTGCCGAATTGAACCTTCAGATGCCGAAAAACGTCTTTTTGAGAATCGGTAAAACACTCCGGTAAATTTGCATCGAGAGCAGTAATTCCCTGTGTCGCTTGGCTAAAACTCCTGTCACGTTCGGCATCAGTCACTTGCTCTTTCAACCAATCTCGCAATGCCGGAATCTGCTCTTCCGTTGCCAACAACTCGCCCGCCAGCAGCGTTTCCATCAATTTGCGAAGTCGCTGAAGTTGGCGTTTTTCGATTTCTTCGTAGTATGCCGACAGCTGTTCATCCGTTAGCGAGGAAAGCGACTCCCGCCATTTGGGCTCCTCGCGAACATCAATCTTTACCTGGGAATTCGCCGAAGAGCCCCCCGTTTTTGTAGACAGAAATATCATTCCTGAAACGCCCGAAACCTGGATTGAGACAAATGACTCTTTCTCAGAACCCTCCAAAGCAGCGTGTCTTCCATTAACGTCAAAGCTCTCAATCCGCTCGAACTCCCCGACCTTCCTCACAAGAATCGCTTCGATACTTTCGTCGGTGTGACCTTTCTGCTTTCGCGTCGCAAATTCAGCCGCGAGAGCTTTCAACTTCCCTGCAGTTTCACCGGTCAAATCAAAATGAATGATGTAGTCTCGGGCCAGCAGTTCGAGTTCGCAGCGATAGATGCTTTCGATCTCATTCTGAACCTCGTCGACCATCAGGGCTTTGATTTTCTCAATCTTTTCATCAGACGCTTCCTGCCCCCACACTGACTGACAAACCAACACCAAACTAATACAAACAACGTTTCGCCACATCATCATTCACCAGCCTAAGGGGTATTGGTTGTGCTGAAGCAAACGCCACGATTCTTTTTGGATCTCGTCGAGGAATTCTGGTGTTTCTCCGCGAAATGTATTTTGAGAAAACTTTGATTGCAGCGTTTCAAGCATGCCGCTGGTTGCCTGGATATCCCCCAGTTTCTTTCGCACCCAGTTCTCCATATCAACGACCTGTCCTGCTTTCAGATTCAAACGTTCATCCAACAACACGACAAAAGAATCAACCAAGACTTCCCGCCTCTGCTCTTTCATCGCATCCTGCGTTTTCTTCAAGTCCTCATCCGAAATGAAACTTAGACTCTTTCGGTAGTTCGCGGATTCCTCAAAGCCCTCATCGCTTGAGTCGGTAGAGACTCCACCTCCTGATCCATTATTGGGATATTGAACCATCACCGACAGCCAACCACCGCTTTGATAGACTTTGATGTTAATTTCCATAAAGGAATCCTCATCAGGCTCTTCGCCTTCAAAGGTAAATTGCTTGCCGTTGACCGAAAATGTCGATCCGTCGAGGTCTTCCAGCAACCCCTTAACTTGTTGCGTAAACTTTTCGTCAAAACTTCCGACCCACTTCTTGGCGAACCCCTTGGCAAAGATGCGAACCTTCCTCAACGGTTTTTTCTCAAGCTTCAAAAAGCGTTCAATAAAATCGATTCTCAAATCGATTTTACTTTTCATCATGTTCTGCAACTCACCTTGAGCCTTTGCCAAAATGAATTCGATCTTCTCCGCATCGTCTTTGCAGGCGTCACAAATCCCCTTTTGATGAACCGACAAATCATTTGCCTGCCCTGCCTCCGCGAAAATAAGGCAGGCAATAATCATCCATCCGAAAACTTGAAAGACTTTCACTGGTTATCTTCCCGCCCCCAACTCACCTATCAATAACCGCCAGGACTCGCGCTGTGCTTGCGTCAAGACGTCCTGTGGCAACTCTTTGATTTCCAACAAACCTTCTTTGGCATTGTCGTAAATCGTTTTCCCACTGGCCAGCTTGACATGATTGATCAGCCACTCACGAATTGGCGATTTCTGCTCTGGTGAAATTGCAAGGGCATCGATCACGAGGGCAAGCATCATATCGGCGACACTATCCGTGAATCGTTGCTCTACATGATCCTCATAGTCCCGCAGAGTCCGTTTACCAGCCCCCTCGACGCAGTTCTTCCAGTCGGCATCAGTTTCATGAAGAAATTCGCCCTGGTTAAAAATAGACATTCGCAAACGGCGAGACGGAACGTCTGCGTTCATTCGCAAAAAACGATCAAACAACGCGACGGAAACTTCAACCATTGGCTCAATTCTTTCTTCTCCCTCGACCGTGTATTCCTTTCCATTGACCACGAACGTGCTGCCTGAGGCAAACGACTTGAGCACCTGATTCACTGCTTGCTCAACCCTGACATTATTTTGGGTTTCCATTTGCTTTACAGAAAGCTTTTCGGCAAGAAGCTGCAAAGTGCGTACCTCCTGATCGCCAAGATCGAAAAATGACTTTTGTTCGTCAACGACAATCAGATACTCGACAAGAAGAACCTCTTTTATCGCTTCCTCAACTGCCTGCACCATCAATTTGGTAACAGCACGCACTGGCTCCGCTGTATCGTCATCCTGTGCAGGAAGAGCAACACTGAAACCAAGCCCCAGCAAAACTACCCAGATCAAACCTCTGCACACGTTACGGCCTCCTCAATTGATTGCCAAACTTCAACAACGACCATTTCCGCTTTTGGCTATCCGACAAGAACTCGGGTTTTACTTGAAAAAACTCAGCATCACCCAACACTTTCCAGGTGTTCTCAATAACAGGGAAATTTGAATCAAATGGAATTTTTCCGACGAGGAACTTCCGCATTTCCTCACGTTGATCCGACGAAAGTTTTAGTTCCATCACCAAAATTGAAAGCGCTGCGGATTCCACGCACTCCTTCCCTCGTTCAGTAACAAACTTCTCATACTCTTGAAGCTGTTCATCGCTAATCGAACTGATGCTTTTTCTCCAACTTGCATCATTTTCAATTCGAAATGGAAGTCGTGGGTCCCCCATTGAAGTGGAACTAGAACCGACTCGGGAACGCAAAAGCCAACGAGCATGCAACCGCGAGAAATCCAGAAAAAGATGCATAAAGGGTACACCGGTTTCCTCCCCCTCAAGTACAAACTTTTGACCATTGATGGATAGGGTGGAACCAGAAATACGACCAAGCGCCCGCCCGACGCTTCTCTCAACAGCCGGCACCAATTGTTTACTGAACTGGTCGTACAATTCGCCGTAAGCTTTTTTGGCCAGGATTTTGGACTTGAGAAGCTTCCCAGACTCAAGCCCTGTGAAACGCTCAAGGTCGTCAATTTTCCGTTCCGCATTAGCTCGAAACACGGCCTGTAGTTCTTCCAGTGTTTTTTCTACAACAAACTGTTGCAGCCTTTCCGTTTCCTCGTCGTCGAAGTCTTGAGCAAATGCGACCGAAGAACACATCAACCCAAGGACGAAAACGAGGAACAACCCATATTTCGTGGTCATTGTCGTTCAGCCTCTTAGTTTAGAAGATCTCATAATCGCATCTTTCAGATCGATGTCAAACTTACGGTTAAGATTCTCCACATCTTTGAGCGAATGCACTTCACTTCTAAAAAATGTCATTTCCCGCTAAACTTATTCGACCACGAGTGGGTTGGTAATTATCCAACCGACTCGTGTTTTGCATTTAACATTTCAAAATTCGCTCGGTGACACCAAGTACGCACCGCGAAAAGCATATGCTCAACAACGTTCCAGTCAAAAAAATTAAACACGGTGACCTGACAATCGAAGGTTACTCGCGAGCCGCAGTTCAATCCTATTGGAGGATTGCTGAATTGAAATTGGGCTTCGACCTGGGAGCCCACCCATGGGACTTTATGGGAACGCCCACCTGGCTGATTTCTCATTGTCATCTGGATCATATCGCCGCACTCCCGTTGTACGTTGCTCGTCGACGTTTGATGAAAATGGCGAAACCGAAAATCTTTGTGCCGGAATCGACAATCGGAAATGTGCGCAGCATGCTTGATAGTTTCGAGCGACTTGATCGTGGGCGACTCCCCTGCGATTTAATCGGATTGGAACACGAAAAAGAATATGAACTTTCGCGTGAGCTGGTCTTCATTGCGCTCAAGACCGTCCACCGCGTCCCCAGTTTTGGATTCGTTGTTTTCGAACGACGAAAAAAGCTTAAACCTGAGTTTGCCGAACTGACCGGAGACGAGATCAAACAACTGCGACAAAGTGGAACCGAAGTGACACAAGAGATTCGCATCCCACTCATCGCATACACTGGCGATACGTCTCCAAAAGGCCTGGACGACAATCCATTATTTTACAAAGCAAAGATATTGATCACGGAGATGACATTCATCGCTCCCGATCATCGTCGACATCTGATCCACAAGAATGGACACATGCACTTGGACGATTTTGTAGAACGTGCAGACCGATTCGAGAACGAGCTTATTATCGCCTCTCATTTCAGCACTCGATACGGGCGTCAGCAGGCAGAAAAAATCATCAATCGACGCATCCCCGACATGCTGGACGGACGCCTGAAAGTCTGGCTATAAAATCCCAGCCTTGGGCTTTCGGATAGTCATCCACGAGCTGACACGATCACCGAGGGCACAAAAATTAACGACGACGAATCCGCTCCCAAAACGAAACGTTCTCTCAAGTTCTCGCTATGTCGGATCCCTCAATCCCAAACTCCGCATACGTTCACATTCCGTTTTGCAGACATCGTTGCGGCTATTGCAATTTCGCCTTGGTCGCAAAACGCGACTACCTAATTGACCGATTTCTTTCTGCCTTGGCCACCGAGTTGTCCAGGCTCGACCAAGGTTACACGCTCCAGACTCTTTTCCTGGGCGGCGGCACGCCAACCCATCTGACCGCGCCCCAACTCACACGACTCTTCACCATTTTGCAACGGCGTTTCGATTTCACAAAGGCCGAAGTCACGAGTGAAGCAAACCCGAGTGACTTGAACACGGAGAAAATTCAGGTTTTGCACGACTTGGGAGTCAATCGATTTAGCCTTGGCGTCCAATCGTTTCACGACTCCAAACTAAAACTCTTAGAACGTGACCATTCTGCAGATCAGGTTCGCCAAGTCGTCGGGGAGTTGCAAAATTACACTGAAAACATTTCTCTTGATCTGATCTTTGCCGCCATGGGTGAAACGCTCGAAATGTGGCAAGCCGATCTGGAACAAGCGATCTCCCTAAACCCCAAGCACTTGTCGACTTACGAGTTAACGATCGAGAAGGGTACTCAGTTCTGGAAACGCGAACGAAGCGGGCAACTCAGTCCAACTGACGAAGACTTGCGAACCGATATGTATCAACATACGATTCACCGCTTGAATAATTGTGGATTGGATCAGTACGAAATATCCAGTTTTGCTGCCGAAGGATTTCGCTGCCAACACAACTTGATTTACTGGTCAGGACGATCGTACCTGGCATTTGGAGCAGGGGCGTCACGCTACGTCGGCGGGGTTCGAGAAACCAACCACAGTTCCGTTTCAGCCTATCTCAAACGCCTCGAATCCGGTGAATCTCCGACAGTCTTTTCGGAAAAGCTGGACGCGATCGCACGCGCTCACGAGCTATTGGTAATCGGCCTTCGGAAAATCGATGGCGTTCAGGAACTCGCGTATAGGCAGCTGACCGGATTCGGTTTTGACGAGGTTCTATCTGAAAAGGCAAGAAGCTTGTTCGAACTGGGGCTGATCGAACGATCAGGGGAGCAACTTCGCTTGACTCCAAGGGGAGTACTTCTTTACGACAGCGTTGCCGAAACAATCCTAGACGGTCCGTAACCATGGCGGTGATGCATTGGTCTTCAACGGGAGGTTGAGGCTCCCGCCGAAACCTAGCTGGTTTCCAGTTCCGAAAAGCGCCTCAAGCTCGCTGAATTTGAAACCCCAGTCATCACTAAGCTTATTCGTCTTGGGATTCCTCTTCGCTTCCCGCATCATCAGTCATCGTTGAATAGTCGGGGACTTCACGTTGCTGCGAATAATCAGGGCATCCTACAAACAGAGGAAAACAAAGAACGAAAACGGCCACGAAAAAATAGTAACCCGCGTTTTTGGAAAGACCAGCTAAACTCATGCTATAAAACTCAAATACAATTCTAGAATTTACCGATCAAATTGCCGTCATCACGACGGCCCAAATTGGAATACACAGTCGGATCAATATCTCCCGTCAGAATTTCAGTTGAGCCATCGACAAACACGAAATTCGCGATATTCCCCGCATGCCAACTTCCAAAGCTAAAGGAAATTTGCTCTCCGACCAAAGAAGAAATCGAAGTGAATGTCTTGGTCTTGTGATACAAATTCAATGGAACCCCCGTCGACCCCATCACCTCCGATTCATCCTGAGCAGAGGCGCTTGCATTGGTGCCAGTCGTCCCACCACGAAAATCAACCTGATACGAGCCAACGCACCAGTGGTCTGAATCCAGAGTGCCTCCCGAAATCGGCAGGGCGGTATCGAAAATGGTCTCTCCAATCATTAACGTATTACTGGCACCATCCGATACATCTGCGGAAATCAATCGAACCTGAAGATTCCTCTGAGTAGCCGTTAAAACACCCGATCTCATCGATTCGCACAGCGCCAGATTGGAACCATTGAACTCGAGATTTCGATAGGTGTTGTCGGAAGCACTCGCTGGAATCGTTCCACTTGAAACGGAAATATAAGAACTGGGAACACGTTCAGGCAAGATGTTTCCATGACTGCGAATGAATTTCGGCACCGGATCTGAAGCACAGCGAAAAATGGAATAGAAAGTAGAAACAGCATCCTCTCCAGCACCACTCGACCAGACAAACGAGTCTTTTAGATCAATCGTGTCAGCCACACTTAGCTGTTCCAAGCTTGGAAGAAGGTAAGCTTGCCAAGAAGCTCCTGTTTCCAGATTGCAACCCGGCGGAAAACGCTGAAAGGTTGAATAGTAGTTTTGGGTCGCAACTCCCATTTGCCTCAGGTTACCCAAGCAACTCGTTCGCCGCGCTGCCTCCCGGGCCTGTTGAACTGAGGGAATCAGTAAACCAACCAAAACGCCAATGATCGCAACCACGACCAACAATTCAACCAAAGTAAACCCGTCCCGTCGGACGCGTGTCGTCAATGACATATCAAAGCCCTTTTGTGTTCTCCGCAACCCCATTGCCTTTGCGGTATTAGATATCGCGTTAAATTATATTCATATCGACCTCGCCCATCGAGACGTTAAACGCATTGAAAACCGAATTTTGAAATTGGGGCCCCATTCTGTCCAGAGAGCTTACGAAAAACCGCAATGGGGAGTTTATCGCTCTTGCACGGAAGACGCGAAGAAGAAACCCTACCGAAGAGGGCAATGCGCACCGGTGAGCGAATGTCAAGAAACGGTTGCGATTAGATCGGTCGTGCTACCAACAGCCCTAACGATTGATCCCAAAAGCAAATCCAACGCCTCGAAAGCCAAGATCGTCCTGAGGAACGATCGCCGTTCCACCACCCAACCAGGCTTGAGACATTAACGTGACTCGTGCATAGAAAGAACGATTGTCCGCGTATTTGTGAACGTATTGCAAGCCGCCAATCACATCGACAATCAGCACAAATTCATCTGCCCCAATTCGGCTGATATCTGACGTCGCAGTGTTCATCACCGTTTGATCTCGATTGCCAAACAGGACCGCTCCGGAAAATCCACCAATGATTTCTAACTTGGTATGTCCAACAGGGCGAAAGTATTTGAACTCCAACTTGGGGCCGAACGCTCGCAGTTCGTGCCTTGCCGACAAGGAACCGATTTGCGTTCCAGCACTGTCAGTCAAACGTGACTGAAGGTCTTGTTCGATACTCACATATTGAATGCCGAACCCGCCGCCCAAACGAGAAATGGGAAGCTTCCAGTCTTTGAAAAACGATACACCGAAATTTTGCACTTCGAGGCTGTGTTCTGTCGTCAACGTATCCCCATCATTGGCAGTCTGAAGACGACTCCAACGCCCCGGCCCCATCATCCAAGTACTTGACTCGCCTTGATATCCGCCGCTACTGGTAAAGCTTGCTGGTCTCGATTGGTGATCGTATTGAAAGTAGTTCAGTTGAATCCCTGGACCGTATTTGGATTCAAAGCCCACCAAAAAACGATTGCCCGTATCGTAGCCGTAGTCAAAGGGCTTACTAAAACCCGTACTCGGCCCCTCAACAGTAATCGCCGTGTTATTCTGAAAATACGGTTTCAGATAGAGCAGCTCGAGATTGCCAAAATAGCGCCCTGTTTTCAAAATCTCACTAAAAGGTGGATAGTCGCGTTTCTTGTTTTCAAAATCAAATTCCTGGCCATAGTCATCTAGGGGCCCGCCACGACGAGTGGGGGAAGTATTTCGAAAGCCTTCGTTGACAACCGTTGAATCAAACGGCGATGTCAATCCAATTCTTCCGTCCGCAGCGGGAGCAATTTGTTGAGTCGCAAACGAGGGCTCTGTCATCGCTTGCTGATGGAGCTGCCGTTGTGTCGGAGCCTTTCGATCGAATTCGGGCTCGTTGGGGATGACAACCGGTCTTCTTGAAAACGCTTGAGGAACATACTCCTGCGGCGGAGCAACCGAGCGAACATTCAGGGGCGCTGATTGGAAAGCATTCGAGCCAAACGAATCGACGTACTCCACACTTGGCAATGGTTCCCCGGGATAGCTCAAATTGGGAACATTGGGAGCCTGAAATATCGGGGTGCCTTGATGTCCTGTGGTAGGCTCACTGGGGAATCCAAATCCGCCCGACTGGCCCGGGGCAGGTGGCAAGGCGCGAATCTCCATCACTTCACGAATCGCTGTAACTTGTCCTTCGATCGCTTTGTCTTGCGCCCCAGGATAGCTCCCACCAAACATGAATTGGGGGCTGATGGTTTCCTGTCCGGGCGCGCAACAGGCTAGGACCAGAAATAATACGCTGGCTAAACAAAGGCACGGTAGTTGAAATCGGAAATTTGATTTCATGGTCACAAAGTCAAAACACTGGACAAAACGTGGTACGACCGTTGAAACCGGACCTACCCTTACTTAGGGAGTAATCGGAAAGGTTTTACGTCAAGGCGAGCATATCAGTTTCAAGCGTTTCATAACTCATACTCGAAATCCACAACCCAAACGTTAAGGCTTAACCCAACAGAACAAGCACTTGTCAAACTGTAACGATTAGGCAGGGTCAGACTTTGTGGGGGTGGTCATGCCAAGGATGCACGCCCTAAAAATGGAAACCCGCCGCGTCAGCGAGGACGTGTCGGGTTCGTCCTCGCTGACGCGTCGGGTTTCCATTAAGCACTTCTAAGTGATCACTTCATGCACAAATGAAAAAGTCACAACCTCGTAGGGTTACCATGGATGAATCCTCGAATGACAAAAACCGGACACCCGCTCGCCGGGCGGGCAGGGCGGGAGCACAGCAATCGGGAAGAAGAAACCACTGCCGTTTTCCAAAGCTGCAAAACCGCATGCTTCGACTGGTGGCTGATCAGTAGCCGACGGCATCTGAACATCCACATCCCGCCTGTTTTGGAAACCCGACGCGTCAGCGAGGACGAACCCGACACGTCCTCGCTCACGCGTCGGGTTTCCATTAAGCACTTCTAAGTGATCACTTCATGCACAAATGAAAAAGTCACAACCTCGTAGGGTTTCCATGGATGAATCCTCGAATGACATAAACGGACACCCGCTCGCCGGGCGGGCAGGGGCGGGAGCACAGCAATCGGGAAGAAGAAACCACTGCCGTTTTCCAATGCTGCAAAACCACATGCTTCGACTGGTGGCTGATCAGTAGCCGACGGCATCTGAACATCCACATCCCGCCTTTTTTGGAAGCCCCGACGCGTCAGCGAGGACGAACCCGACACGTCCTCGCTCACGCGTCGGGCTTCCAAAAAAGCATAGCCACAATTCAAGGCTTGGACAAACCGCTAGAGGCTATTTCGGTCAAGGGTAATGGACCTTCTGAACGAAGTGGAGAACGCCGTAGGTGCATTACTAGAATTGCAGACGCTCTCGAGCTTCCTGAGCCCAAGGACTTTCAGGCGCCAGCGTCAAAAACTTTTGCCAATGCATTTCGGCTTGTTCGGCCTGATTCATATCGTCCAGTAAACGAGCCAGGTGAAAATGGACATCTGGGTAATCTTCATGGAAAACCAATGCACCACGAAAAGCTGAAACCGCCATCTCGGGTTCGTTCAGTTCGACTAGCACGCAACCAAGACTTGCGCGGGCTTCAACATAAGTCTCGTCCAATTCGACGGCCATGTAGTATCGTTCTCTTGCCGCCTCGGCTTGCCCGATCAAATAAAGCAATTCGGCCAATCGAAAACTCGTATCGGCACTGGGTCCAAATGCCAGGACCATCGCACGGTATACATGAATTGCTGATTCCATCTCGCCAAGATCTTCAAACTCATTGGCCAGCTGGATAAACTCCTCGGGGCGGGAGAATTGCACCAACGCCTCTAGACACGGCGTCTGCTCTGGCAAGTTGATTACTTGGAGGGTCGAGTCTTGGCCGTCCTCGTCCGCTGCATCAAAGTCAATTCTTTTCTGTCCGCCAGGCTCAATAAGTCCTTCGCCGCGACGCAGAAGAACATCTCTCCCTTCGACAATAATGGAGAGCTGGCTGAGTGGGCGTTCCAGTTCTGGAGCCAACTGGGCCAGTTGTTGAAGTTTTGCTTCGATGACTTGTGGAGATGTACCCGATTCAATCAATCGAGCCAGTCTTCTGGCAGAAGCGATTTCCTGAAAGTCAAAATAGGGCAATTTATTGACCTGTCGAATTGGACAAATCAAACCGCGGCGCTGCCATCTCCGAACGGTCGAGATCGATACATCTAACAGTTCGGCCAGCATGGCTGGGGTATAAAGTTGCTCAGAATCTCCATTTGATTCCGCCGAATCATCTAGACCCGTTCGCTTCCAGAATTCAGTCTCATTGATGATTTGCAACGTTCCCAACCCAGCGGCGTCGATCACCGAATCATCCAGAAGTTGTTCATAATCATTGCTTGGCAGTTCATCAGCACCTATCACGATCAAATTTGCGTCCGAGGGTGTGTCCACCATGATCGCACCTTGTTCACGCACAAACTTACGGGCCTCCCGGCGGTTGAGGCCACCGAGCTTCCCAACAAACGCGACCCTCAATCCACCGATTTTTGAATTCGCGGAGTCACTTGATTTCGCAGGAGGTTGGTCAACGGCCATTTACGCGATGCCAAAACAATGCCCTGATCAGGCATCATTGTTAGAAACGTGGGAAAAACGAGCAGTTTGCGAAACAGTGGATGGGCTGTCAATGAGAAAAACCGTCTTGATCACTCGTTAAACAACTTTCAACTGATTGTTAACGAATTACGAACAGGTTGTGAACAATGGGGCAATTCAAAGGCTTGGCTCACTCAGGACGCTAGAGCTCAGAAACGCGAGAAAGTGTCGGCCAGGCGAATGCGAGTTACCCGAGATATAGTGATTTTTCCGGTAGAATCGAAAAATGCTGGCAGCGTTGAAGGGAATATCTCGGTTAGGCCCGTATTTTTTGGTCTCCAAGCTGGTTATGCCGTAACAAATTCGCTTGGACGAACGCTAAGTTCCGACTATCCTTAGTGTGTATCGCGACTGCACTTAATGGGCAGGCGCTGTTCTTCTGTGAACAACCCGGTGTTGCAGGCAAGCCAAACCGGTCAATAAATGAGGAGTTCTTTGATGAGAACGACAAATATGATGTACGGTCTAAAATTCTGCGCAGCAATCGCCGTAATGGTTGCAGCCACAACTTGTTACGCTCAAGAAACCGATTCTCAGACTCAGGAAAAAGTCGATACGCGAACCCCCAAAGAAATTCGCGCTGAAAAGAAGCGAATGGGCCGGGTTTGGAAGACTCAGCAAGCGGTGCAGGGCTTTGAGTCAGTTGACATGTTCGATGCGATCGCCTCGGGCGATATCGAAGTCATCGTGAATCCCAAAAACGCTGCTCAAGCGAACTTCATCGTAAAAAACAATTCATCACGCCCTCTGGCGATCAACATGCCTCCCGCGTTTGCCAGCGTTCCTGTTCTCAAGCAACGAGGCGGCGGCTTTGGTGGTGGTAACCAAGGCGGCGGATTCGGCGGTGGCGGAAACCAAGGTGGCGGATTCGGCGGCCAAGGTGGCGGAATTGGAAACGGCCAAGGCGGCGGCGGCGGATTCGGTGGTGGCCAAGGTGGCGGCGGATTCGGTGGCGGCGGCGGAGGATTCGGCGGCCAAGGCGGCGGCGGAGGCGGAGGTCGTGGCGGCGGAGTTTTCAACATTCCTCCAGGACGCGACGGCAAAGTCACCCTCAAGATGTTTTGCTTGGAACACGGAAAACCAGATCCACGTCCACGCATGAATTACACCATTGCTCCAATCGACGTTCTTTCCAGTGACCCCAAGGTTGTTGAGATTTGCAAAATGGTTGCCAATGACGAAATCTCACAGAATGTTGCTCAAGCAGCTGCTTGGAACGTCGCCAACGAACTGTCTTGGGAATTCTTGTTCACTAAGAATCGTGTCGAGCGAATGGACGGAAGTTTTGAGCGTTTCTTTGTTCGCGAAGAATTGCTTATCGCTCAACGAGTCGTGGCTGCCGCTCAACAACGATCGGAAGAAAACGTTGAAGAACAAAAAGATCCAACTCGTCGCGAGTCTCAAGGCGAAATGATCGATCGTCAGGAACGTGCTAGAATCCGCAACGGAAACTAAACAGCCCTGCATTTTAGAATTCATCCAAACGGCCGAGCCTATCGCTCGGCCGTTTTTTTGTGCGCAATCGTTTTCATATTCCAAGAGAAGAGTATCCTGCTGTTTCGGCAAGGCCTCAACCTCCCACCCCGTTCCGCGACCCGACGTCCACATTATCCAAATTGCGATTAGGGGTCGTCTTTTACCGCCTCACATGAGGGCTGCACAGTTCCATCCCAGACCCCAAATTGGTCGCTGGCTCCTATTATTCCGATTATCAAGCTGAAAAACTGTTCCCCAGCAAACTTCTAAAGATTCAGTGGCGCACAAGCGACGCTCGCTGCCTGAGTGACGTAGGGTTGAAAATTCATAGTCCACCTCGACAACCCTCTCACGTCGTTCGCCGAAAATTCATGAATCCAAAGAAGAACAGCTCGTTATTAGTAATCCTGATTTCAGCGTCTCAGCTCATTGTCATGCTGGCAATCGTTGGATTTGTCTATCAACATGCGCAGCATCAAATGATGGACAAGGCCGAGAATCTGTTGCACAAAGAGAACCAGCAACTGCTTGCCCTGTATGAATCGCAACTTGGAAACGTACAAGAATCAGATATTGTTCTGAAACAAAAAGCGCAGCAACGCATTTACAATCAATTGAGCGAGCTTCCCTTACAGGGGGATCGCTTCTTTCTATTACTGAATCCCAGAACTTCTGAAATACTCAGGAGTTCCAACCCTCAATTGGCAGGCGAGGATACGATCTCCAGAACACGGGTGGTTACCACGGAGAAGGTGCAGATGATGTTGGGAGAGCTGGTCTCTTCAAAAAATTCTGCACCCGTGTCGGGCGAATTTTCGATGAACGAACAAACCTACTTCTTCAGTGGAAGATTGATTGATTCAATCGATGGTTATGTGATGCTCTGTCAAAATCGGTACACTGCTTTGGCTCATGTCGCTGAAGTGGTCGACCCGATCAAAGGCACAGCGTTCACAAGCTTTCTTCTGGTCGGGCTCACCGGTTTTTGCATCAGCGTCTTGATTCTGCAACGATACGATGCCCATTTGAGCGAAGTAAAACAAAGCCTCGAAGAAAAAGTCGCAGCACGAACCGATGACCTTTTGACGACTCAAAAAGCAGTCATCTACGGCTTGGCCAAACTGGCTGAATCACGAGACAATGACACGGGTGATCACTTAGCCCGTATTCAACTTTATGTAACCATCCTCGCTCGATCCTTGATGAAGTACCATTCTGAAATCGACGAAGACTTTATCAAGAACCTTTCCCTCGCCTCGAGCCTTCACGATATTGGCAAGGTCGGCGTTCCTGATGCAATCCTACTCAAGCAGGGGCGTTTGACCTCTGCCGAACGAAGTATCATGGAACTCCACGCCGATATCGGTGGTGATTGTTTGAGCTCGATTCAGTCTCAACTGGGCGAAAACGACTTCCTGGAAATGGCTAGACAAATTGCCTACTTCCATCATGAGCGATGGGACGGGTCGGGTTACCCACGCGGCCGCAACGAAGAAGACATTCCGCTTTGCGCAAGGATCGTTTCAGTTGCCGATGTCTATGATGCGTTGAGAACGAAACGGCCCTACAAGCAACCTCTTCCTCATTTGGAAAGTCGCGAGATTATCCTTTCTGGAATTGGTTCCCAGTTCGACCCGGAAGTCGTCAATGCCTTCCTCGAAAATGAAGATGAGTTCGAACGAATCTCCGCTGAATGCTCCAAGATGACTGCGGAAGAGGTCACCCCCAAGATCAAAATCCTTTCGGAAATGATTGCCCAAAAATAGAGGGTGCTCGATGCGAGTTAGGCGGCCTCAAACGGCCTCTCGCCCACCAGGAATTTTCATGAATGCTCCCCCCAACCGCTTTAGCGACAAGTGGTTACGTCAACTGATAGCGTAATCGTCACGGCGGAGCAGCTCAGAGAACGGCCAGCAGTTCTAGTGTGTTCAAACTCCGGTCGTTTGGTGCAATTCCCCACGAAATCGGACTTGAGGAACTTGCCACTCTGCAGCACAAGCGATGTGAGAATATGCGTTCCTTGAAGAATCAAATGGAAACCCGACGAGGCTGTGCCTTTTTCATTCGTACATGAAGCGAAAACATAGAAGCAGTGGTTTATGGAAACCCGACGCGTCAGCGAGGACGAACCTGACACGTCCTCACTCACGCGTCGGGTTTCCCAAGGAGTCAGCCGCCAATCAAGACAGGCGGATTTGCTGCTTCGGAAAACGGCAATGGCATCCCCTACCCAGTCGCTGCGCTCCCGACCCTCCCGGAGGAAGAGTGTCCGGTTTTTAGCGCCAAAATCATCTGAAAACTTGCCCACTTGAAAAAGTCACAGCCTCGACGCGTCAGCGAGGCTCAGCCTGCACCGAACCTCGCTCAAAAGGCGGATTTCCATAGAACTTGGCACCTCTCCGCAGGCCGACTTGATGTGAGCTTGACGACACACGTCCAGCTAAGCTTGATTTCAGACCTCACTATGCTTAAAACGAAAGAGCCGCAACAGGTTCAACTGATTTAACAATTTAAGTGAAGTATATGAAATCCAAGCTCTTAACCGTTCTGGTCCTGTCCTTGTTGACAAGCCAGACATTCGCCCAAGATTGGCCGCAATGGCGTGGTGCGAATCAAGATAACAAATCGACTGAAGGGAACCTTCTTCAGTCCTGGCCAGAAGACGGCCCTGAACAGCTCTGGGTTTCCGATGAAGGCGGACTAGGCTACGCCGGGTTCAGTATCGTGGGTGAAAAGCTATTCACGATGGGGCTTGAAGACGGTACGGAATTCGCAATTTGCCTTAACGCAAAAACCGGTGAAAAGCTTTGGGAAACGGAAATCGGTGAACAATACAAGAATCGCTGGGGCGATGGGCCACGAAGCACCCCGACAGTGGACGGCGATCACGTTTACTTCATTTCCGCCAAAGGCGATTTGACCTGCGTTTCGCTAAACGGCGACAAAGTTTGGTCGATCTCGATGACAGACTTCGGCGGGGAAATTCCAGGATGGGGCTATAGCGAGTCTCCCTTGGTCAACGGCGACCTCGTCGTTTGCACTCCCGGCGGTCAACAAGGCGCCATTTTGGCTTTTAACAAATTGACTGGCGAAAAGGCTTGGCAATCAATCGAACTGACCAGCACTGCCCACTATTCCTCGCTCACGGTTTCCGGTGAAGGCGAAAACACCGCGTACGTTCAGTTGCTGGTTGATAAAATCGTATCTGTTTCTCCCAAAGACGGAACCGTCAACTGGGAGAACCCTTGGCCAGGTCAAATTGCCGTTATCCCCAGCCCCATCGTCGCTGGAGAAAAGGTTTATGTAACCAGCGGCTACGGCGCTGGCTCAAAACTTTTGGACCTTTCCAGCGGTGAACCTGAGCAAGTCTTTATCAGCAAAGCCATGTGCAACCAACATGGTGGCATCGTACTTCACGACGGACATGTGTATGGCTGTTCTTCCGAAAGCAAGGGGTTTGTTTGCCAGGATTTCGAAACGGGCAAATTGCTTTGGAATGAGAAAAAGAAAATCAAAAAGGGAGCAATCGTCTACGCTGACAATCGTTTCTATTTCGTTGAAGAGCGCAGCGGCGACGTCATTCTGATCGAAGCCAACGCAGAAGGATTCACCGAGCGTGGTCGATTTACGCTTTCTCCACAGACCGAGCAGCGCAAACGCGATGGTCGCATCTGGGTTCACCCAGTCATCTGCAATGGCAAGCTTTATCTACGAGACCAAGAGCTAATCCATTGCTACAACATCAGTTCTGAGTAAAAGCTACTCTGATCCGATGGAATCAAAACAAAAGGGCAGGACACAGGTCCTGCCCTTTTTTTGTTCTCACGAAGCCGACGGAAGGCGAAAGCCAGCTTCCAGGAGGGCTTTTCATGGGAGGTTGAGGCTCCCGCCGAAACAAAATCGACGAAAGGTTTCGGCAGGAGCCTCAACCTCCCAAGCAAAACGTGCGCGCAATTAGTCCTGGGGCAACTTGTGGCCAAGTTTGTCACGCTTGGTCTTGAGATAACTTTCATTATGCTCATTGGCCGGTGGCAGAATTGGCACTTGATCAACAACTTCCAGATCAAAGCCCCTCAAGTTGAATGCCTCAGTCTTCTTTGGGTTGTTGGTAAGCAAACGAACTTTACTCAAACCAAGGTCCTTGAGGATCTGAATTCCAACTCCGTAATCTCGCATGTCAGCTTTGAAGCCCAGTGCGTGGTTGGCTTCGACGGTATCCATCCCTTCGTCCTGCAGCGCGTAGGCCTTAATCTTTTCGGCCAACCCGATCCCTCGTCCCTCTTGGGGCAGGTAGACCAAGGCCCCGTTTCCTTCACGAGCAATCATTTCCAAAGCGAGATTGAGCTGATCTCCACAATCGCAGCGTAGCGAATTGAGCAGATCTCCAGTAAAACAACTGCTGTGCATGCGAACCAGTGGGGGCAACTTCGCCTGACTGGGATCGCCCATGACAATCGCAATCGGTTGCTGAGACTCGTGCTTGACCTCGTAGGCAATTACCCGGAACTCACCGTGTGTCGTTGGCAACTTGGCGGTCGCGATTTGCGAAACCAATTTTTCGCTCACGCGTCGATACGCGATTAAATCCTCGATGGTAATAATCGGAATACTCTGCTCCGCCGCGATCTCCATCAAGCGATCGCGAGTTGCCCGATTTCCGTCCTCGTCAAGAATCTCACACAACACACCGGCAGGAGCCAATCCGGCCATCCTCGCCAAGTCAACGGCAGCCTCGGTATGTCCCGCTCGTCGCAACACTCCACCAGGTTGAGCCAACAACATATGGACGTGGCCAGGTCGCTGAAAGTCCTCGGGCTTGCTGTTGGGATCAGCAATTGCCCGAACACAAGTTGCCCGCTCTTCTGCGGTAATGCCAGTCCGTGCGTTCACATGGTCCAGCGGAGTTAAAAATGCCGTTTGATTGTTGGACGTATTTTGATCCACCAGCGGCGAAATCTTGAGTCGACTAGCAGTCTCGGGAAGAATCGGCATGCAAAAATCGCCACGACCACTAAGAATCAAGTTAATGGTTTCTGGAGTCGCAATTTCGGCAGCGCTGATATAGTCGCCCTCATTTTCACGATCTTCATCGTCCAGCACGATTACGACTTTGCCCTTGGCAATTGCATCAACAGCCTCAGGAATCGTAGAAAATTGTTTCATCACAGCTATGAATTCTCCGTCGCGGCAGATCGCGACAATGTTAACCTATTTGATATATCGAAAGCGGCAGATCATGCCGACGGCTCATTATAGACATTCACCTTGTTTAGCCTATGAGCTATTCTGGGAACTGCACCAGAACCTCGGGAAATAACTCACCTCGTCGAAGTATGCCCCCGGCCGTTTCGGCTGCTTGCTTATTCCCGGCTTTCGATCCCAACGAGCCTCCATGAAAATCTCATCATTTGCACCCTTGAAAACCTGCCTTGTTTTGTGGGCCTTTGCCGCAGCCCCTCTCATGGCTCAGGACGCACCGCAAAAATCGAAATTGTTACCGGCCCAAGAAATCGCTCGCTCCGTCCGAGGCGAGTATGATTTTGAGAAACGGGGCGGAATCGTCTACTCGCGAACAGACACGTACAAACTGACTTGTGATGTCTATATTCCGGACCTGCCAGGCCCGCTTCCGACGGTTCTTGCCGTTCATGGCGGTGGCTGGCGAGCCGGAAGCAAAATCCACTGGATTCGTCATGCAAGAAAGCTTGCCAAACATGGATTCGTTGTCGTCGCCATCAACTACAGACACGCACCCAGCGACAAATTCCCTGCTCAAATCCACGATGTCAAACAAGCCGTGCGATTTATGCGAAAACATGCCGACCGCTACAAAATCGACAGTGAAAGAATTGCCGCCTATGGATATTCTGCGGGTGGCCACCTGGTGGCGATGCTGGGAACCACGGACGCAGAGGACGGTCTAGAAGGCGAAGTCCCCAATGGCTATGAGGAGTTTCTTGATACAAGAGTGCAATGTATCGTTGCTGGCGGAGCACCAACCGAATTCACGTGGCTTGGAGAAGACTCATCGGCGCTTGGGTACTGGCTGGGAGAAGGGGCGACGATCAGAAAAAACCCCGATCTCTTCGAACAAGCGTATCCCACGACTTATATCACCGCCGACGATCCACCCTTTTACTTCCATCATGGAACCGCTGACATGGTCGTCCCCATCGAAGCCGCCAAAGTCATGCACGAAAAACTGACCGAAGCGGGTCTGAAAAGCGAATTTGCCGAATACGAAGGCACAGGACACTTTGGCTTGTTCAGCATGACAGGTGAGCCGGTAGACAAGATCATCGAATTCCTCGACAAGCATCTCAACAAGGAGGATGAATAGGTGATCCAGTTGTTTCCATCGATCGATATACCGCGATTCACGTTAGGGATCATCTCATGATTCAACTTTACGGATTCAACCTCCCGACTGTTAGGAGCATCCATTGAGCAGCTTCCTGCCACGCGAAGAGTACGTCGAACAAGCCTATCTCTACAGGACGATGAAAGATCGAATCAAATCGGGTGAGCCAGTTCAGGAGCTTCTCAGCCATCTACGCGAAGAAATCCTGGCAACGACCAAGCTGCCCATGGCCATCGATTACCTGTTGGCAGAACTCAACCACGTGGGAACGATGGCGTCAGCAATGGCGCGACTATCGCACTATTTCACACCCTATCAGACCTACCTGATCTCCGCTGCCGAATCCGAAGGCGGTCGATTTGATGTCCGATTGGCCTTGGCGATCTTGGAACTCGAAGCCAATTTGCGGGCAGAAAAAGCTTCCACGGAGGCCATGTTCTTTTTTCATTTTGAATCGCTTTCTCGAAACCGCCTTGAATATGATTCCGGTCTCGCCTCCATTGCCGACGATCCAATTTACGACGAACACTGGTCGGGCTGGATCCGTAAAGTTCGCCATCAAATTGGAATCGTGGAATTGGCGGATCTGGTCTACGTCCACAGTGAATACTACGTGCAACGCGAAAAAAAGGCTGGCCTGGCGTCTACGCTTCCCACTCCGTTACTGTTCAATGAAAAGGTGGGCCGAATTGCCTTGGCCAACCGCACAAAGCAGCCAACTTATTTCTTTGCCGCCTTGCAGCGCCAAATGAAGTATCCGGCCATTCCAAAACCCGAACTCAAGAATCCCACTGAGGAGATTATCCCCAAGTTGATGCGTGCCGTCGAACGGTTGAGTGTTCGGCTCAAACTTCTCGAAGACGAACAACGACAAGCGGGAATCGATTTAAGCAAGTTTTACGAAAAGCCGAACGAGCCGCCCACCGAGTTGTAGTCAAATGGGGGTTGCCTACCGTGGATTGGTGGTGCGGTTCAATGTGGTATACGAGGAATGTTTCGGCGGGAGCCTCAACCTCCCGTTAAAAGACCCACGTAGAAGCATTGCTTCTCTCCGCGAAATTGTAAACAAAATTCCAACCACAACCGACGTTCCAACACTTCTTGGAAGCAGCGCCGGGCTCAATTCCAAATGTTCCGTAATCGTTTGACACCAGGCCTAACAAACGCGGGTATACTGGGTTGACCCAAATACTGATCCTGTTGGAATTGATATGCGCATTTTATCTTCTTTGGCTTTTGTGTCCGTTGTCGCGGCAATCGCTCTATCGACGTCGTTGCTGTCAGCCCAGAATGACGAAACACAAGCTCAATCCGATCTAACCCCGACTTACTCGGAATACGATCGCTGGCAGGGGTCGTCGCTAGGCATTCGAATTGGAGGAGACGAAGAAGGATACGTCGTCGCAAAAATCTTACCTCACATGCAAGACAGCGTGCTCAAGGTGGGGGATCAACTACTGCAAATCGGTGACATTGTCCTGAAAGAGTCAGCCCTTTCTAAAGTTGGTGAGTTGCTCGCCGATACGAGTCCTGAAACTGAAATCGCCATCAAAATCATTCGTGACAGCGAGGAAGCAACACTGCGGATCAAGACACTCCGAAAGGAATTCGTCGACATTGCATCCATCGTAGAACGCATTCAATCGAATCGGATCATCCGCAAGCACCTGGTGGAAACGGAGCAAGTCGACCAGATGGACACGATGACCCAACGCATGGTTTCCGCCGTCCGCGAAAGCCGCTCTCCTCGCTTGGCTCAGGAATCAATCAATCAAATCATCGACGAACTGGGCATTTCTCATACCGCAATTGTGCCCAAGGCGACCTATCAACAACTACTGAGCAATGATGGAGGTGAGCTCGGCCTTGTCCTTCGCCGTTTTCAACTTAACGGCCGAGAGGGCTATTTTGCCATCGATTTCAAACCCGGCTCTGCCGCTCACAATTGCGAAATCCAGCTAGGTGATGAAATCGTCTTTATTAATGGAGTCAAGATCGAAGAATCCCGAAGACTTATCCTGGCTGGAGAGGAGCAGAGATACGCCGTGTTCGGACTCCATAGTGAAAAGGGAGAAGAAATTCGCTTGGAGCATCGCAGTTCGGAACTCGGCGAGCTGAAGTCTACCAAGCTGATCACCACCCCAACGGTTTCTCTTGGCGATGCAGTTTCCGCAAGCGTCCAGGTCATTGAACAAGGCGAACAAAGTTTTGGATACATTCGCTTTTGGAATCTGATGTCCGTGGCGGCCAGCCGACGACTTAAGGAAAATCTGAAAACGACTTTCAAGGATTGCGATGCCTTGATCCTCGATTTACGTGGTCGCGGCGGAACCCTTCCAACCGTTTTGGCAATCGATCGGATCATCGAGAAACTCGAATTACCAGTTGTGGCAATCACCGATGAGTTGACTCGAAGCGCGAAAGAACTATTGTCTTTTCGTCTTAAGCTCCACGATCACGTTACCGTCATCGGCGAAACAACATCGGGAGCCGTCACCGCAGCAACCTTTGCCACTCTCCCTTCAGGCAATGCCCTCATGTTCCCGGTGATGTCATCCGACTCACTAAAAAGCTACACTGGCGGAGCCATCCTCGAAGGTGTAGGCGTCCCTCCCGATGAACCCGTTAACTTTTTCGAACCCTTTTGTAACGGAAGAGACGAGCTGTTAAGCAACGCCCTCCGACGAGCCGGGGAACTATCGCAAAATTGACTTGTGCAAATTGCCATCTCACTGACGTCGACTCGCTTTGATTTCAATAAACGCGGAAAAGTTGGCCACTCAGAAAAGTACATTTCGTTAAGCGGAACGCGGTTGAGGCTGTGACCAGGAATAAAGGACTGCATGAAACCAATGACTCAACTCCTAGTCAGCGTACGAAGTTTGGCAGAAGCAAAAACGCTTC
This sequence comes from Mariniblastus sp., assembly GCA_965224765.1. Taxonomy (GTDB): domain Bacteria; phylum Planctomycetota; class Planctomycetia; order Pirellulales; family Pirellulaceae; genus CAZDBA01. Next base: position 171,813 of record CBDDAC010000002.1, on the reverse strand, counting down.
CGCTAAATAAAATTGGAATCGTCGATATCAAAGAGCCGTTGCGAGGCTCGCTGGGATCAGCCGACCTGGACACCATCTGTGAAATCTATTCTGCAATCGGAAATTCGACGATTGTCTCTGTCGCATTGGGAGAACTGTCCGACGGTGTATCATTCGAACTTGACCAGCTGCCGCCGGTTGCGTTTGCGAAATTCGGCCTCAGTCAACTGGCAGGAGTGGACTGGCAACCACTTTGGGAACAACGAATCCGACGACTTCCGACCGGCACATTGCCAGTGGCAGTGATTTACGCCGATTGGAAAACCTGTGGAGCACCGGCACCCGAGGAGATCATTGCCGCAGCCACGCGATTGCAATGTGGCGGATTCTTGCTTGATACCTATGAAAAAACCAACGGCAATCTGTTCAGTCATTTCTCCCCTGACGAAATCCAGTTGATTTCCCAATCAGCCAAGGCAATGAACGCCAAATTTGTAATTGCTGGTGGAATCAGCAGTCCCCAAAACCTGGACCAGGCTCTAGCACTTTCTCCCGACTGGATTGGCGTGCGGGGGGCCATCTGTGACGGTGAGCGAACGGGCAGTATCTGTTCCCAGCAAATCAACGACTTCCTCACTCAATTCACCACGGCCATCGAAGACGCATCAGTCACCAACTTCGGTAATCACGCCTGAAAGCCATCTGCCAAGCTGGCCCCAGTTTTGTCTCAGACCTATTGCTGGACCTGCTGCTTGCACTTGATCGGCCTATGTCGCCGAAGTTCGGCTCAAGACCTCTTCCGCGACCACAAAATAGAGGATTTATCGGTGGAAACCTGTATCGAGCTTGCCAAGATCGGCTTCGAAGCTAATCATGTTAAAAACAGCACCAGTGACAGGAAAAAATGGACTTCGACAAACAACTTCAAAGTGCGATTGAACGGGGAAAAAATCGCGGCGATGCAGAGGCTGAATCGCGTCGTGAGAAAACGCTCTCGGCAGAAGAGCTGCGCAATCGACATACCGAATTTCGGTTGAAACTTTCCGAATATATCGAGCACGGCATGAGAAAGCTGTGCGACCACTTCCCAGGCTTCGACCACGAAACGATCTACGGAGAAAAGGGATGGGGAAGTGGTCTCTCGCGCGAAGACCTAAAACGTGGAGGGCCGTTTTACAGCCGCATCGAAATTGTGGTGAGACCAATCAACGAATTCAATGTCGTGAACATTTCTGGAAAAGGAACCATTCACAATAAAGAAGTATTTGGCTGGAATCATTTTGAAGAAATCTCCGAGTCCGAGCTTGAGAAATTCGAAGAAAAAATTGACCGTTGGATATTGGTATACGCAGAAAAATTTGCTGCCAGTTAATCTGAACCGATGAAAAACCGATAAAGCTTTTTTGACGGCAGCGTTGCCAAAACTCCACCCACCAGCCAAAAGGCCATTCGTGAACGCCAATCCCGACCCCCTAGAACTCGACCGCCGCGGCGAGGCTGGCTCGACTCCCAACGGCAAGAATCCGAAATTGCAACCCAAAGCTCGCCCCTGGCGTCTGCGAAGCTGCCTTCTGGGTGTAGGCGTAGTTTTGCTGATGCTGTTTGCCTCTGCCTACTGCTATCAACAGTGGTTTGGAATCAAGGCCGACCCGAATCTTAAAAACGCAAAAATCGTTTCGGTAGGGAATGACAAAAATTCTGACAATCAGGAAGATGAAACACCCGCCGGTATCACGGCCGGACTAACCGAAAAGGCCATCAACGACGCCGAGCATCCGCTCATCCCGACGTTGGAGATCGCCAGACTTGGACTGGCCAATATTGAAAACAACGTGTTCGACTATGAAGCAGTGGTTATTAAACAAGCGCTTGTCAAAAACAAGTTGACCAAGCTTGAGCATATGAAGGTAAAACTTCGCCACAAACGTAAACTAGAAGACGGAACCGAAATCCCCTTTAGCGTCTACACGAAGTTTCTCGGCCCTGATGCGGTCGTTGGCCAGGAAGCAATCTTTGTCGAGGGTTGGAACGAAGGAAAATTGATCGCCCACGCAAAGCCGGGAAGTTTTCTAAACCTCAGTAGGGTATCTCTGGATCCCAATGGATTTCTTGCCATGCGGGGCACCATTTACCCAATCACCATGCTCGGAATCAAGAATCTGGTCAAACAAATGATTGAAAAAGGAACCAGGGACCTAGAGCATGATGAATGCCAAGTCACATTTGACCGGAACATCGAAATTGACGGTCGCAAATGCACCCTGATCGAAATCACTCACCCTGAAGAACGCGACTATTTTGAATTTCACAAAGCCAAAATCTACATCGACCAGGAATACCAGATCCCGGTCGCCTACGAAGGTTTTCTTTGGCCGAAAGAGGAGGGCGGTGAACCCCGACTTCTCGAAAAATACTTCTACACCGAATTGAAGATCAACATTGGCTTGGATGATTCCGACTTTGATCCAGACAACGAAGAATACGCCTATCCAGGTTAATACCCGGACCGTTTTAAACTGCGGGTAACAAGGCTAAGAAAACCGGTGTATCTGATGTTCTCGGGCCGCCAATCGAAGACGGCTGAGGGTACACGGAATCGAAGAAACTTTGGCCCATACATATCTTCTCAGGGTCGCGAGACTCAGGGAAAAAGCCTCGGCTTGGAACGGTGCTGGTGCATCCCCCATCTGGATGGGATTCCCCTCTCTTCCCTAGACTTGGATCAATTTGTAAACGGCGTTTCCAACACGGTTTGGCAGCACTACGCTGGCCGACAGACTTCGGGATGGTAAATCCCCTTCCAATTGAGCCTGTACCGTTTCCGTATCTTGCCCCACGAAGATCGTGGAGAACAAAGCTATTTTGTAAATAAGCCCAAATTGTTGCTTGGGGAGGTTGAACGAGACTGGTAACTCACTGGATAATGCTGGGCTGAATTTTGGTTTCGAGGTGCTTTAACATAGGAGACCCACTATGCACCGTTTGATTTTACCTCTCGTTATAATTGGTTTGATGTTTGCTTCAACAACGGCTGAAGCTCAGCTTTTTAATCGCTGCAAGCCTCGCTGTTGTGCACCTGCGGTTAACACTTGCTGCCCACAAGTTCGCGTCGTTCGAGTTCGTCGTGTACGTACTTGCCGCCCTGCTCCTGTGCAACGTTGTTGCCCTGCTCCTGTACAACGTTGTTGCCCTGCTCCTGTACAACGTTGCTGCCCAGCTCCTGTACAACGTTGCTGCCCAGCTCCAGCACCACGTTGTTGCCCTGCTCCAGCTCCACGTTGCTGCAACACAATGATGACTGCTGCACCAGTAATGGCTGCTCCCGTTTCCAACTGCGGATGCGGCGCTCCTGTTGCTAACTGCGGATGTGCTACACCAGCACCACGTGCATCTTGCTGCAACCCAGCTCCAACTTGCTGCGCTCCACGCGTCGTTACTCGCCGAGTACGATTCGGATGGCGCCGCTGCTGCCGTTAATTCGGTACGAATTTAAATCAAAAACCGCATTCAAGACGATCTTGAACGCGGTTTTTTTTTGCGGTTACCTATCATTGGTCCAGAATATCTCTCTACAAACACAACTCGTTGGACCTTTCCCCAAACGGTTTCAAACGCCCTAACTCGCATGTTATATTGACAACGTCAAATTCTATATGCATGCCGCTGGAGAGAACTGCCCGTGTCCTACTCGAACCCCTATCGCCCGTCCACGCCACAAAAATCACCGAAGAGATCCACTGCCCAAAGACGATACCCGACCGCTGACTTGGGGAAACGTTTTTTAGGATCAATTGTCGATGGTCTCGCGGTTATCGTTTTTATTGGCCCCGGTTATGCATTGCTTATTCCATCCCTAATCGCCGGCAATCAGAAACCAGGGGTTTTGTTTTTCGCTGGTATGGGAGTTTTGGTTCTTGGAGCTCTGGGGTTGTTCGCCGCCCAGGTCTATTTGCTGGTTAGCAGAAGTCAGACGATCGGAAAAATGTTGGTCAAGACAAAGATCATGTGCATTGACACGAATCAACCGGCCGATGCCGTGAAAACCATTTTGCTGCGATCGTTTGTGAACGGGCTCATTGGCGGAATCCCCTGTGTGGGCGGAATCTACACTTTGGTCGACATCTGCTATATCTTTTCGGAAGACCACCGTTGCATTCACGACCGAATTGCCGGAACTTGGGTCGCAGACGTCTCCTAGAATCCTGAGACCGTCCAATTTTGGATGTCATATTTCACTCGCCACCGGGCATGTAATTCAGGAGACAGCCCATATTTTGGCAGTGATAGTCACGACAAGCTTGGCCAGTGCACTCTCTACCTGAAAACACATTCGTGAAGAAAACAGCGCTCAAAATATCTTGAACGCCGCTTTTCATGCATATTCTTCGACATAAAAATCGTCTATGGGAATGGCTTTGGTCTAAAACCAGCCGCCAATCCGTCGCCCAGACGATTACTCATTGTCTCCAAAAGCAAAAACATGCTTTTGGCCACGAATAAAAAAGCGACCCTCGGAGATGGCCGGGGTCGTGAGAACGTTCTCTCCAATCTGGTTGGTATCCACCAACTCAAACTCCGGGCCAGCCTTGACGACAAGTGTCCGACCGTCTTCGGCTGTAAAGTAAAGATGATCATCCGCGGCGATTGGACTGCCCGTAAAACTTAACGCTCCCCCATCGGCTCGCATTCGTTTCTTGTAAACCACCTCACCTGTCTTGGCTTCATAGCAAGTCAAAACTCCACTGTTCGCACAGCAGTAAAGATAGTCACCATAAACAATTGGGCTGGGCATATAGGGGCCACCTCGTTTGGTACTCCACGCAATATTTTCGCTGGACAACGTATTATCAGGCAGCGTAATATCGCCTCGCGCATCAGGCCGAATCGCAACAATGGGCTGAATCGGAGAGTAGCCGCTGGCGATAAAAATCAAATCATGGGCGACGAAGGGAACGGGAACCACAATTTCGCTATGGTCTCGCATTGACCAAAGTTCCTCACCGGTGCGAGCGTCGTAACCTCGTGCCGCTCGAGTTGCATGGGTAATCAACATGGGAAGATCACCAAATTGGTGGACAATGGGAGTCGACCAACTCGGAATCTCTTTGTCGCGAGGGGTTTTCCAAACTTCTTCGCCGTCACTCAAACGGAACGCAGCGACATAGGAATCCTTTTGTATATCACATTGAACGATCACTTTATCTTCGAACAGGGTAGGGGAGGCACCAAATCCCCATTGATAACCCGGATCATAAAACCATCCGCTGTCCAAGACTCCCATGTCTTTCTTCCAGTTCAGGTTTCCCTCCATGTCGTAGCAATAGAGCCCTTCAGAACCGAAGAACGCGATGACATACTGTCCATCCGTCGTGACGGTGGGGTTGGCGTGAGTGGATTTCGCATGACGCTTGACTGCCGGTTTCGCTTTGTTGGCAATATTCTGCCAGAGAATTTCCCCGGTATTCTTGTCAAGGCAATAGACAACAAACTCAAACTCAAAATCCTCTTCGACGCTTTCAACATCACCATACAATCCGATACGAAAGTCGTTATCCGCCTCAGGGTTTACCGCAGAGGTAACAAACAACTTGTCTTCCCAGATAGAGGGACAGGAATTCCCCAGTCCAGGGACCGCTGTTTTCCAGATCAAATTTTCCGACTCGGCCGCATTCCATTTCAAGGGGGGTTCTTGTCCATCTCCAACACCTCGCCCTCCGCTTCCGCGGAACCCCGGCCAGTTTGAAGAAGAAATGGCAAGATCAGCCGCTTTGGATTCGGAACTGCTTGGCGCGAATTCTTTCTTTTCGGGTGTAGCTTTCGGCTCCTCGTTCTTCTTGGGCTCCTTATTTTTGTCTGCAAGTTTTTCCGCCTCGTCATCGGTGATCGGCGTGTAGATTACTGTTGATCGAGTGGCTTCGGTAACCATCTGTTCGACTTGACCATCGGCCATCGTGAACCGAACAGTGGTTTGTCCCATTTTGAAGACATTCGGCTTCACGGGCTTTAAAAAGCTGGTTCCGCCCGATGTCTTCAGCTTGAGCTTTTCATTTTTTGCGGTGATCTTGACCAAATCGCCGTCTTCGCTGACATACTGCCCCAGATAGGGCTGAGTCATTTCGGCGGTGAACTCAAATTCAGGTGCGGCGGGCAATTCGATTTTGGTGAAAAGCGCCTTGAGTTCGGCCGAGTCAGACTCGTCGGCCTTTTCCTTGGCATCGCGAATCGCTGACGCCGTCGCGGCTCCCGAATCGAGAACTGCTTTGGTCAACTCGACACTGGAAGATTGCACGGCAGTCTGAAGCATATCGTCGGCCCCATCGGCACCAGCTTTAAGAAGCAGCCCAATGATTTCATTGCGGCTATTCATTTGTGCCCAGGTCATGGGAGTCGCGTTGTAAAAAGTGTCTTTGGCGTTCGCGTCAGCACCTTTGTCCAGCAAGTACTTGACGATTTCTACATGCCCACGGTCACAAGCGTAAAACAGCGCCGTCGATCCATATTCCGTCGTGGAATTGATATCGACTCCGGCATCAACGATTTGCTTCATTCTTTCAAGCTCACCGCTGCGGGCCGCTTCCCACAGTTGATCCGCCGTAAATTCGTCCTGTTGGGCAACCAACGGTAATGCAAACAAAACCATCAAACAAAAAACAAACCCGAGTTTCATAATCGCTTTCTCCTGCCAATTGAATAATCCGAAGATTATAGCAACATCGGCGCGCCGCAAGCACTAATTGGTCGTCAAAACGATTGCGCTGCCATCGATTTGATGTCAAACAAAGACCGAATCAAAAAAGCGGCAGACTTCGAAATAACGCTAAAACCGTTGGAAAATGTCGCAAATCCGCGATCGAGACCTTTTTTCGCGCAGGGCAACCTTGGTTTTGGCACACCGAGTGCAATTGTCCTTTATCAAGTCGAAGGGATCACCTCGACAGACCCAGAATCAACCTTAGGGAAGGACACACCATGAAAAACTTCATTTCAAAAATCGCAATGATGTTGACGGTCATCGGAATCACCAGCGTCGTCTCAAATACCAATGCAAATGACTATCGCCGAATCAATCGTGAAGCTCGAAAGATTGAAAGAAAAGCGAACTTGCTCGCTGAAGAAATCGTTCATTATTCGGAGATGCCGCAATACCGTCATCTGGCCGAAGACCTTGTGGAGTTTGTCCGACTCTCGCAACACATCACTGACTTAGTGCGAGTGAGTGGAGACTTCCGACACATCAAATCGGACGTTGCCGAATTGGACAGAACATTCCACCACATCGAAGACCTCTTTGATCGAATGGAACGACAGATTGCTCGAGGACGTGGAGTCAAGTTCGGAAATACAGCCCACGTAAAGCGACTCTTGAACTCAGTCGAAGACTCCATTCACATCATGCAGGAAGACGTTGCAGTATTGGAAGTTCGAAGCCACCAACACTTGAACCAACGACCGACGTACAACGGTCACAACCACAATCGCGGCTTTGAGCCCCAAAACTACGAGCTTAACCGAAGACCAACCTACTACGGTAATGGCTACGGCGGTAATGGCTACGGCGGCAACTACGGTAATGGCAACGGCGGCGGATATTGCCCCAGCAACAATCGCGGTGGTGGATTCGGATTCACGATCGGTGGTGGAAGCTCAAGAATCCGAATACGATTTTAGTAAAAACAACCATTGAAAAACAAATTGGTTGATTCCCAATAACTCCACAAGCCTCCTCATTCCTGAGGGGGCTTTTTTTATGAATGTGAAGTATTTGTCTCGGCAGGAGCCTCGACCGCCTCGGTTATCTCCTCGCTCAGGAAGATCCATCGAGCGTAAGCTAAGAACAGGCCTTCCCCGTATTCTTCGGTTTCCCCAGTTGGGTTTCACCCACCTGGGAACTGTCTCCTGCCTACAGCCACACCTATCACGACAACAGCCGAGGGGCCAACTGATTTCTTCCTCGACAACTCGACAACTCGACAACTCTGCGGCTCGACAACTCTGCGGCTCGACAACTCGACAACTCTGCGGCTCTGCGGCTCGACAACTCTGCGGCTCTGCGGCTCTGCGGCTCTGCGGCTCTGCGGCTCTGCGGCTCTGCGCGATGCAAAACAGTCACCAATCCCTCGCGCAAAGCCACCCAGTCCCAGAGGACTTGAACATGGAAGAAAGCACTCATTGCGGCGCATTCCTCGCCTGCGAGCGATGATGGGTCGCTAGTCCTGCGACTCCTCTTCCGCAACATCTACGGTTTCCACGCTTCTGGTCTCTAACAATCCTTCGGGAGACCATTCAACATTCAGGGCCGACTCCGTTCGACCGGCATCATCCTTGATCCGTTCAAACAAGCTAAAAGAAGATTCGAGTCCACCTTTGACATTGTCCGCCCCTTCCAAGCTATGGTACTCGCCAGTCAGTTTGCCTTCGACTTGACCTTCGATGATTACCAACTGGGCAAATTCCAAATTCAAATCACCATGAATTACGGCATCCTCCTTGATCGTCAACGTTTGACCACAAAAATCGACATTGCCATTGATGTCGCCGTGGAGCGTTGCCGTCTGAGAAAGCAAAGCAAGATTGGCGACTACGTCCGATTTCAAGTCCAGAACTTGGAGGGTGTATAGGGTATCCTTGTCAATCGAGGTTACCTCGGCGTCGAGCTCAGAAACTTTTTGATATCCTTGCTCAATGTACTTTGAAATAAAATCATCGGGATTCGCAAGTTGATGGATGCTCCCTGCCACATTAATGCCATCCACCTCGCGAATCGTTTGACTAATCATGCCGGTGCTTGCGGACAGCAGAAAAACGAGTGCGGCTCCGCCAGCAACAAACATCAGAAACATCAGCAGTGCCGCCACGACACAGCCCATGCCGCGACTTCGAGATCTTCGCGGCTGCCTAAATTTTTGCGGGGCGGGAGCTTCCACTGATTTCATGACGGGCTTTTGACCAGGCGACGGCACCTGAAAAACCTGATGGCAAACGGAACATCGAAACGTCTGGCTCACCTGTTCTGGAGAGAACGCAAACTTGGCGCCACACTGACATTGAGTCTGAATTTGCATTGTCACTCTTCCACCCGCATTAACTTGTCAAAAATCGAAACCAGTGTAGAAGTTCGCCGAGTATTCGAAAATATTGGGAATTTTTCCTGGACAGTTCGAAATTTCGTTCAGGCAATAAAAAAACGGCTCGAAATATCGAGCCGTTTGCAATTTATATGTAGAGCGTTACGAGTTATTTCGCAACTGTGGCATCAAAGCCAGCTTCTTTGATCGCCGCAATTACAGCGTCTGAATCTACTTCTCCGGAACAAGTCACGGAACCTACTTTTACTTCGTCGATAGTTACACCCGGCAACTCATTAAGGGCAGTCTTAACTTTGCCCCCTCAAGTTGGTCCTACCCATTATTGGTGGACAGTGGTTAAGCTTTTTACTGCTGTTTACATGATGGAGATTAGAGATGTCAGAACGTCGTATTTATTCATTGGAATACAAGCTTGAGGCGGTCAAATTGATGATTGAGAAGGGTCTGACGGCACGTCAAGTGGCGACAGACCTGGGCGTGGAAGTTAGCAATATCCGTCGCTGGAAAAAGAAGTATGGCGACCAGCCTTTAGAGAATGTTGAAACGGTTTCGCAGGAAATGAAAGTGATTCGGCAGCTCCAGGAGGAAAACCGTCAACTCAAGATCGAGCGAGATATTCTAAAAAAGGCCACGGCCATCTTTGCCAACGGAAGCCGATGAGATTCAAGTTTATTGAAGATCATCGCAAAAGATGGCCTGTGCAAACGATGTGTCGTTTGCTCAAGGTTTCCAGTAGCGGGTTTTACCAGTGGAGCAAGGATCAACGGCGTCAGACTGAATTGGCTGGCGCCCGAGAACAACGTGCGACTCGATTGTTGACGTTGATCAAAGCAATCCACGCCCAACACAAAGGCTACGGCAGTCCGCGAATTCACCGAGAGCTGTTAGCTCATGGTGAACCCTGCAATATCAAAACCGTCGCCCGACTGATGCGGCAAGCATGCATTGCAGCACGATGCAAACGCAGATTCGTAACGACGACCGATTCGAGGCACTCGTTGCCGGTAGCAGAAAACCTGCTTGATCGGAATTTTACGGCTCAAGAACCGAACCAGAAGTGGGTGGCCGATACGACCTACATCGACACCCGCACCGGTTGGATCTACCTGACGACGATCCTGGACTTGTTCTCCAGGCGAATCGTTGGCTGGAAGATCAGTGACCGAATCGACGCTCAGTTGGCCGTCGATGCTTTGCAAATGGCAATCACGATTCGTCAACCGAAATCTGATTTGATTGTTCACACCGATCGCGGTAGCCAATTCTGTAGCGACGCCTTTCAAAAACGAATCGCTGACAACCACTATCGCCCCAGTATGAGCCGCAAAGGCAACTGCTGGGATAACGCCGTGATGGAAAGTTTTTACCGATCGTTAAAGACCGAATGTGTTTATTGGGAAAATTACGTTTGTCAGTTACATGTTCAGCGCAGCTTGAACAAATATATTGAACAATACTACAATCGAATTCGCCTTCACTCATCATTGGGCTACGTCAGTCCAATCCAGTTTGAATTGGCGGCCTGACAAAAAGAAGAAAGAGAAAGTCTTAATTGGCCTTGGAGATGTCACCTTCGTTGCAGTCAGCCGTTGGTCGCTCGCGCAGCATTCGCGCCAGCGAACTTGGCGACCGACGATGGCGAAAACAAGGGCGACATCGAAGGCACCTTGGTTGGTGAAGCCAGAGAGCGAAAGCCCTCGCGCTCAATTCGTTTTTCATGCTTAGCAAACTGTACACTTCTGATGGGGAAGACCAAGTTGGTCCTCAGGCCATACCTTCTACATCGAAGCTTACTTTAGACACTTTAGCTGGAGAACTGTCTGAATCTGTCTTTGAAACATTTTCAGTTTTGGTATCGTCCTTAGCCTTTTTTGTGTCTTTGTCGGTTTTGGCATCGCCACACCCGACCATCAACGATGCTGATGCCGCAAAAACGGCAAGCACCATCAATTTTAACACGTAACGCATTTTTTCCTCCAATAGGAAATAGCACAAATGATTTAGCACTCAACTGCAGAGTGCCTGTTGTTCTATTCGAACACTAGCCTTGATTATGTCGTAAAATCCCCGTTAAGGCAAAAAGCTAGTTCGATTTTCTATCGGCTTTCTGCACATTTCTTCTCCAAGGTAGCCCCAAAACGGAATAGAAACGTTCGTCAGTTCACCAAGCCACCTATCCAAACGGCAGAGCTTTCCTGGTTTACCGTCGATCGAACTTTTTCGCTTTGGCCTTAGCGCGCTGTTTTGCCTTGAAACGTTTTTTCCGTTTGGCGTCTTTTTCTGCCTTTTTTTCCGCTCGTTCCTCCATCCGTTTGGCCGTTTGCAGTTTTTCAAACTGCATCACTTCAGGTGACTCCAACGTCATCCTGCCCAGTGAGCCGTTTCGTACCTCATTGACCAAAATTCGCGAGACTCTATCGATGTCCACGACTCCACTTCGCCCCAGGCAACCACGCCGACGTCCCAACGCCTCAATCAATTCCTGGTCCGAATTTAGCTCACCTTCCAACTCAAAGCGTTCAGCGACACGGTCTGGATGATGCTCAAGCAAATATCGTGCTCCGAAGAATCCGATATCCGCGTATTCAACGGCGGTGTCTTTGATTGAACCCAACAAACCGAGACGATATCCGCTGTTGACGTTCTCGACGTTAGGCCACATCACGCCAGGCGTGTCCAGCAGCGTAATACCGTCGCCGATGCTAATTCGCTGCTGCATTTTGGTAACCGCAGGTTCATTTCCCGTTTTCGCTACGGCCCGACCTGCAAGAACATTGATGATCGTCGATTTGCCAACATTGGGAATACCAACCACCATCGTTGTGATTGAACTTTTGGTGGGCAACATTTCATTGATCACCTGCTTCAACCTACGGATCGTCGCAGGTTCTTTTTGAGACACTGGACGTGCACGTACGCCTTTGACGTCGTCGAAGAATTTCTGCCAAATCTTGGTCTGCTCAGGATCCGCCAGGTCACTTTTCGCGAGGACTTTTAAACAAGGTTTGTCACGTCGCAGCTCCTCCAGCATCGGATTCTCACTGGAATAGGGGATCCGCGCATCAAGAACCTCGATCAACAACTCGACTTTGGGTAAGGTTGCCTCGATTTCCAATCGGGCTTTGTGCATATGCCCGGGGAACCATTGAATTTGCATTTTTGAATTTCCGTAGTTTTTTTCCAGAACCTATTGTAGGCAGGAAGACCGCCAACGTAGGTAACCAACAAAAAAATTCAGGAAGTTCCCTACCGGACTCGAACGAATTCAAGCGGCAAGGCCCGAACAAACGGCAGCAAGGCCGTGGGGCACCCAACAATGCACCCCGCGACCCATTTTCTCATCCGCAGTGATACGAAACTCGCTCTAATTCTCCAATTCAACCCTATCAAAGGCCTCAGCTTCCAACTCAGTAAGAGGCTCGATTTGCTCCAGCTGAACTTCGTAGGTTCCCGTCATTGGATTGTCACTGGTAAAGCAAAATGGCAGCATCACTCCACCCACATCGCGAAAATCCGAGTAGTTGATTTCGATGGGAATTGCACCGACCAAGTCAGTCGGAATCACGGAGTCCTCACGTAAAACCAGCCCCGATTCGGCGCTGACATAAAATTTACGATCATAGATCTCATCACCTGAAAAACTAATAACGTACGTTTTCTCTCCGTTGATTTCTCGTTCTCCAGTCACTTCAACTTCGGTGTAGTACTTCTCCCAGTCCATGGACAGCCAAAGCAGGTTCTGCATTTTCATCAGCGACAATCGCTTGCCAAGCAGTTCTTCACGTTGCCCAATCGTCGTATCCGTAAACGCCTTATCGCCATTGAAGACCTCAAGGATCTTTGCCATCTCGCCAAAGTCTTGAAACGTGACGAAGCGACCATCCACTGCAACGGTCGATTCATAGGTTCCTTGCACCCCCTGATGAATAAAATTGCCTGTCCCTTTTAATCTGAGACCAGCAAGCTCTGAGCGTTTGAGATTCTTGACCGCCTCACGCATTTTCGCGATCAAATCAGCCGCCGCAGGAATGTCCGATCCATCATCCCCGACTCGCAACATTTCGGTTTCTTCGCCGTGTTGAAATCGAGTCAGTGAGATCACTTTCCCTTCTTCGTCTTTATTGAATCGAACTTGAGCCATTCCAGGCACAGGTTTCAAGTCCCATTTGTCTTCGCCTTCCTTGGGCGGGGCAAATGTGAAAATACCGCCTCCTGTATCCACCACCAACCTTCCTTTGCGAAGACTGACGCCAATCGTTACGCCAGCTTCTTCATCGCGATAATCGCCAAGCAAAGGTGTGATCTGGTCCAAGGGATAGTCCGGTTTAGGCTCGTAGTCCTCGCGGACAAATTCTGGCGTCGCCCCACCCTGGTACATGGTAGCCGAGATCACCTTGCCGTCGTCGTTTCGATTGAAGGAAATCGCAATCGTATCGGTTAGCGCAAAATACCATTTCCCTTCCTCATCGGGAGCTTTCAATTCAAAGGCCATTTGCCCCGGAACATCGATCGTCAACTTTTCGTCGATGACTTTGACTTCCATGGTTGCATTGTCAAACGGCCCAAAGTTCGCGATGTAATCCCCTTCCAACTCTGCCATATCAACTTCAACTGATTCGTTTCCAGCGTCTTCGCCCTCTGTGGATTCACCAAACAGAGTGTCAAAAACGAGTGTAATCGAACCACCTTGGAGCGGCGTTGCCGTAACATTGGTCAGCAAAACGTATCCCGCATTCATTTCGGGCAGAAGAGTTACCTGAGCACCAAATCCATCGATGTTTCCACCGTGCTCGACTACCTCTTTGCCGTTCCACTTACGCAACATCCATCCAAAGCCGTATCCCACACCGCCGCCAACACGAATCTGCTCTTTCCATGTTTCCGCTTGTGACTCCTCAGACATGAGTTGATTGCCGCCGAATTCCCCATGAGCCAATTGGAATCGCACCCAATTCGCCATATCGATCGCGTTAGAGTTGATAGAACCTGACGGACCGATCGAGTCCAGATTTCGCATCGGAAGCAGAGTAAATTCTTCTTTGTCTTTGTTCCACGTGTATCCAAGTGAAAGCCGTGAATCTTTTTGAGCGACTGTAATCGAAGTCGAACTATCGTTCATTTGCAGCGGTCCGAAAATCCTCTCCGCGATCAAGGTATCCCAATCCGATTCCATGACTCGCGCCGCACAAACACCCGACGTCATGTACATCACGTTGTTGTAGTAAAAGTCCTTTTGAAAATCGCTATAGGGTTTTGCCAAGGCAGCCTGCTTGATTACCTCGTCTCGAGTCTTGGAACCACCTGCCCAAATCAATCCCATCCGCGTAAAACCGGTGCGATGACAAAGCAGATCACGAAGGGTGATTTCTTGATCCCCCGTATCAACGTCCATGGTAAAGTCGGGCAGGTACTTGGTTACCGGATCGTCCCAGTCCATTTTGCCTTCGTCAACCAACATCGCCACCAACGTGCTAGTGAACGCTTTGGTGGAAGACCCAATCGCAAACAGCGTTTCTGAATCGACTGGAGTCTCAGCCTCCAGATCAGAAAAACCAAATCCTTTGGCCATGACGACCTCACCGTCTTTTACGACGGCAATCGCCAAACCTGGAATTTTATTTTTGACTCGTTCTTCTTCGAGTAGCTCCTCAAGAGCCACCAGACGAGCCGCGAAATCGTCAGTTTCTTGAACAACATCTTCTTGAGCTACACAATCTCCGGATGGCCGCAAACCTAAGCAAAGCGTCCCCAGGACCCATGCAAACAAAAACAGTCGAAAATGATGATCACGAATCCAAGGCATACACAAACTCCCGAGGCTTTAAGACAGACTTATCAAAGGTTACACAAACGTTACTTTAGTAAATGATGTTCGTGAAACGACTTCGAGTATTATGAAAAAGTTGTTGTTTCATTGAAATATGCCTCAAATACCACAGTTCACTTTTTCAAGCCCCTCAAATTGCATTTTTTGAACCGTTCAGTCCTTATCGTCGTCTGCACCTTCGCCAAACTCGGAGAGGATAATAAAGGAAAAATCGCCCCGCTGGTTGCGGACGGGACACCAAACGCCACGTCTCAACTGAAAGAATTATCAAAAGACCCCCGCAAGAAAAAGTCGCAGAACTCTAGACGGCCTGCAACGGATCTCTCAATGCTTCCTGAGGCGAGAATTCGTCGCGGCAAAAGCAATTGCCAATAGCCATATGGATGAGCGGTTCATCTCATACGAAAAGAGGGGCGATGTATCGAAAACCCTCCGTTAATGCGGGCGGCTCCCGGACTTTTGAAACCTGGCAACAGGTCGTTCGTTCAAAATTGGTGCTCCCAATGATGAACGTTTTGAAGAATGCCTTAGTCAACAGTTTGTCGCACCGAGTGATTGGGGCATCGATTTTCAGGTCAGCGACTCAATGACTTGGTTGGAACCAGGCCGCACAAGTGAAACGTTGACGATCACATCGCCATCAACAATGCTCAACACCAACAGAAAATCCTGAACCCAAACTGGCGAACCTCATTTCGATTTGCCTCGGATGGACAGGACTCCTAGTATTGCCTAGTCAGAACATCTCTTCTTTCAAGGCAAGCATGGATATCGTGACTCACGCGATGATGGGAATTGTGGGGGCCAGCCCGGCATTGGCGACGTATCCGCTCGGGGCAATGGCGTTCGCGATGGGTTCGGTCGTACCAGACCTGGACGCGCTGTCACGATTGTTCGGCAAAAACGCTTTCATGACTTGGCATCAAACATATTCACATGCCTTGCCAGTAATCGGAGCGATCACGTTGATCGTTGCCGCAATGTGCTGGTACTTCAACATGCCGATTATAGAAATCTCAATCGGTTTTGGATTGGGCATGGCAGCGCACAGTTTACTCGACGTTTCTAACACCTACGGGATCAAACTATTTGCTCCCTTTTCCAACCGCAGACTGTCCAGTGAATGGGTCTTCTTCATTGATCTTCCTGTCATCCTAACCACCTCACTCATGCTGGGGTTGGTCGTCTGGCAGTTCCAAGTCGACCTCGATTCATGGATCTTATTTTCCACGGGAATTTCATTCTGGGTGTTTATCGTCATCTATTGGGGACTAAAAGGGATACTTAAAGCCCGGGCTCTCCAAACTTGCCCCGAAAACACATTCCTGATTCCTTGTGCGTTTTTGCCTTGGCGATTCCTTGGATGCCATCAAATCGAAGAAAATCAAGTTGAACTTTTTACCGTCAATGCAATTCTCCGTAGCAAGTACTCGCCAGACTCCATCCCAGTGCAGAGTGCGGCCTACAAAATCCTGCTTGAGCAATCACCAGAGTTCGTCACCATGCGGAACCTTTCTCCGATGTTCCACGTGGTTGAGGTACAAGACTCAAACGACGGGAAAACCGTCAAGTGTCGCGACTTGCGAACACGAAATTTCAACACGAGGTTTGGCGACCTAAACATCGATCTGGGATTCAACAATGAAATCATAAACACCGAATGGCATGTATGAAGTCACAAACGCCCCCGAAAGGAAAACGTACAGCAGGAACTCGCTTTTCCACCGTTGATGGAATTGCCATCGTCGCTTGCGCAGCCATCACATGGTTCGCGTTTTCAACATTTGGGAAACTTGCCTGGCTACCGGCCATTGTGCTTGGGCATTTCTTTTTGTTCTGCAATGTGTTTCGAATCCACCGAAACTATGAATTAATTTGGGCAGGTTGCTTTATCGCCAATTTTGGAGTCTGGGTTCTATGCTCACCGGCACATGTGCCACTGGAATGGATTCTGCTATGCCAAATCCCAATCACCGTCATTTTGATCCTGTTGGAAATGCGAGGCCCAAACTATCACGGCATTCTTGCCAATCGGCTCAACCCAAAACTTGAAGCCTATTTGAACGCGGACTGAAACTCGTTTTGATGTCCAGTTCGTCCAATGACAATTTGCAACGATCGACATGCGAAAAAAATCGCAATTCGAATCGCATTGACACAGGAGGCTTGTGAGCAGAGCGAGGGAAATGAGGTACGGTAGGTTTCGGCAGGAGCCTCAACCTCCCAAGGACATTAGGCGTTCTCTAAATGGTCATACCCGTTTCGGACCCAGCCAATCTTCGGATTATGATTGATTCGCAATCGCAGGATTAACTGAGCCGCATGATGCTGAAGGTGTCGGATGTTGTAAACATGCATTTCGAGCCGCGAAAAACTGTGCCAAGGCGAATCAACAGGTTGAGTGAGTGAATCAACCGTTTCCGCAGCAAGTTCAGTCCTTGCCTTGTTGCGACAAAAATCCAAATACTGCTGGAGAAATGATCGTTCATAGTTGCGAGTGGGCTCTTCGTGGTGCGAGAGTTCTTCGTAGCCTTCGAAGAACTCTCGATGTTCTTGATGAAAACCCTGCGACTTCATGGATTCCATGTTCGCCCCAAGATACAAATCGCCAAAGAACAGACCGTGAAACAACGACTGCGAATAGGGGTGATTGGCAACGGGCTGATTCCAGGATTCATCCGGACAATCATCGATACATTTTTGCAGAGTCAAAAACGCGGCCTCGAATTGGCTGGCGATTGCCTGCTTGGTGACTTCAATCATCAAATTTTTCTCGTGTGTGTGGGGGCCCGTTTTTTCAATAGTCCAATCCGCTGGTCAATCGTCCATGATTAACGAATACGTGATCTCAAGTGTGTGCTTAGGATCCCCCTCCAAAGCCTTGTCGACCGCTTTTTGGAACTGTGTATAGGCTTGCGGCTGGGCAGCGTAATCGAGAGCAGTTCCTCCAGTGGAGTTCATTCTGTTCCTGCCATTGGCAACAACACACGCACGCGTATTCCACATTCGCATCGTGCCATTTCGAGGAAGCGTTTTAGTTGTGATTTCCAACTGGAGCTCAATTCCAAGTTCAGGCTTGCTACGAACGGCAAGAATCTCCAGCCCCGTCGCTCCCTCCGGTAAATCCTTGGCCGTCGATGCCAACAGTTGTACGAGTCGGTTTGAATCCAGAGGAACGTTTTCAAACTCCTGTACTTTCTCCTTGAAGGCAGCGTCCAGCTCAACTGATCGGTCGTTCAAGACGACCTTCGTCACGATGGTCGAGAGGTCCTTGATAATTTCTTTCAAAATCTGATCCGCATCATGCGTTCCTGGTTGTTCTTCCAAAAATTCAACGAGCAACGGCAAAGCCCCAATCCCCAGACTTTTGTAATCGGCAATCGCATTGCGTTGGTCCAACTCACGGGTTGCTTCAATAATTGCAGTCAGCTTCTCTGACGTTACTGCATCAGGAAGACGCTCAATCTCACGAGCCTGATACTCATCCAAGAGCTCAAGGCCATTTCCTTTTCGCCATACATTCACTGCGACACTTCGCTGGCGTTCACGATCATCGAACGACCCATTGGCATCGATTTCGTACTTACCAGGAAACCATTTGGCAAGAACGTAACCGGCAAAATCGCAAATCCGGGGATCGCTAAATCGATAGTCCCCATAGCTGCCGGAGAAACCCGTTCTGCGATCGGTATCGCTTAATGACTCGACCAAACGCTTTTCAATCAACGACTCGATCTCTTGATGATTTTGGTTTTCACTTCCCTCTCCCGCCTCTTCTTCGCGCCCAATTGCTCCCAACAGATCGCGAAACTCAGAAAGCATATCGAATCGAATTCGAATGGGTTGAGAAGCATAGTCGTTGCAAAGCAGTTCAATTGCCGGTGTCGATTTCGAGCCCACCAAAAAGCGAACGAGGGATCCACGTTCATCGGCGAAACTAAACTCGGCTTGGCCCTTTTCAAGCGGGGCCAATCCTCTCCATTCTGCAATCATGGCCTCCACCGCTTCTTCATGGATAAATTCGTTCAGCATTTCAGCAGCAACCACCCTTGTTCCCAGATCAGGCGCCTCCAACATTTCTTTCCTGAGCAAATCTGTAGAATCCTCACCAAGCTTAGCCGCGTGCCGAATCAATCGGTCACGTATCCATCGTGAATCACTGCTGGCAATCCCCTCTCGAATGGCCTTCAGGGCAGCGAGGGGATGGATTTCAATCAACCTTGCCGCTTGAGCAGGCGAATCATCACCGCCCTTGGCAACCGCATCGACGAGAACTTGCTTTTCGCCTTTGGCCTGCACCTCGGCCCACCACTGCTCAACCTGTTCTTTGATGGACAAGGCTTCGCCATCCTTGAGCATTTCGCCACTGGTTGATTTTGCTAAGTAGAAACGCCGATTTGCGATTCGCGAAAGAACCCGTTCCGCGCAATCTCCGACACGCAGAACGTGGTGCGAAAAGTAAAAGTCTCGATGAAATCCGACCGAACGAGTGAATCGCTTGTCATCCAAAACCTCGATGAGTTGGGGAACCGCGTCAAAACCCAACCGGACCAACTGTCCTGCGGGAGTAAGTTTTGGCTCCTCACCTTCCGTGGCGAAATGGTCACCGCTAAAGATGTCACAGCTACCTGGTTGGCTCCATTGTTCGCCGCGCTGGTTGCGCAACTGGAAAATCAGCTCGGTAACTTTCTCATTGACGGCAAGCGACTCAAAATCATCTGGAGTCACATGCGCCGCATCTTCCTTGACCATTTTGGCCAACATGAGCAAAGCTGACTTTACTCGTTGTTCATGGGGAGACCCCGGAAAGTTCTTCTTGAATCGTTTTAATTTGGCCAGCAAGGTTTCTCGCGGGACCTCAGATTCACCAAACTGAAGAATCGTTCGCCACATTTCCCTATTGGCGAAATCTTTTTCGAGACAGCCCTGAAACGTCAACTGCTCTCCGTTCCGAGCTCTGATGCCCTCGGCAAGTTTCCTTGCGAGATCAAGTAGTTGATGGGCAAGTTGGGGCTGGTCATTTCCTGCGCAAGCTCTGGCCAAAACAACAGCCTCGCCGGCTTCGCTCAACATCGCACCAAACCGCCGCATACTTTCATTGTCGTCTTCGTCGACAGGCTGGACTGTTGCCTTGGCATATTCCACTAAATCCGCGTCCTCGACACGGACCCTCTCGTGAACCGGAGTTTCTGCGGGCGTTCGCTTGAACGTAATCCGTTTGAGCTCAAGACTGATCACTTCAAACTCATCGCCAGAATCGGATATCAAAAACGCATGGATCGTACGATTTCTGGGCGCTTCGTTTCCGATCTGACTCCACCAGCCAGTCTCAACGGCGACGAATTTCAACGTCTCGATTTTTTCGTAACCTAGTTCACCAAACCATTCCAGCGTGCCCTTGTCTTCTTGAGTCAATTGCCCGACTGCCGATTGGCTTACGAAAACCAGGAGAGACACCAGACAACCTAGAACAAAACTAAAGGGTCGCCCCAAAAATCGATCGAAATGCATAGTCTCTCCTCGATTGAGAATATCGTTGCTGAATTCGTCGCAGCGAACTGGCACTGCCTTTCATTCAGACGATTCATTCTAGGGCTTGTTAGGTTCACCACAAATTTCATCCGCGACTTTGGCGGAAAACCTTCGCGCATAAAAAAAGCCCCGGCATTTGAACCAGGGCTTTTGTCTAAGGAAATGTAATGACGATTACTTACCGCGAGTCGCAGTCATATATCGTTTCAACTCCTGCCTGACCTTCGGGAACAGGAACAAGAGTCCGATCATATTCGGAAAGACCATGGCGAAAATCATGGCATCCGAGAAGTCGATCACCGAGCCGAGCGATATCGCCGCTCCAATCACGACCACGATACAGAACAGTAGCTTATAGGTCAGATCCGCTGCCTTACTCTTACCAAACAAATACTTCCAAGATTGTAGACCGTAGTAAGACCAAGAAATCATCGTTGAAAAAGCAAACAAAATGATGGCAATCGTCAGCACATAACGAAAACCAGGAAGAACTGAATCAAACGCTCTTGAAGTCAAGTCAACACCGCCCACCCGTTCTCCAGCGGGGATCGCATCAGTCTTGATCAGCACTTCTTTTTTAACGACGTCGCCATACTGGAACAAATTCTCTTGCTCGCCACCAGGAATATTAAACAGAACAATCACCAACGCTGTCATAGTGCAGATTACTACCGTATCGATAAACGGTTCCAGCAACGCAACCACGCCTTCAGAAGCGGGGTAACGAGTCTTTACAGCGGAGTGAGCAATGGCAGCTGAACCGGCACCAGCCTCATTGGAAAACGCCGCTCTTTGAAAACCTTGAATCAAAACACCAAGTAAACCACCCAATCCAGCAGCCGGAGTAAACGCCCCACCGATAATCTGATTGATCGCCTGAGGCACATCTGCGATGTTCATCAGGATAATGATCATGGCGGCAATGATATAAATGATCGCCATGAACGGAACAACTTTCTCCGTTACCTTGGCGATTCGCTTGATCCCTCCGATGATCACGATGGCAACCAAAATCGCCATTACGATACCGATGATCGTTCCCGCTGAACCATTCCCCTCAAGCCCAAACAGAGTGATGATCTGTGCCGCCGCTTGGTTTGACTGGAACGCATTTCCTCCACCAAAGGATCCGCCAATACAAAGCACGGCAAAAACCGCACCAAAGACCTGACCGACAGGAGACAATCCGATATCGGCAAATCCTTTTTTGAGGTAGTACATTGGACCACCGTGAACGGTACCGTCCGGGTCTACGTCCCTGTACTTAACACCCAACGTACATTCAACAAACTTGGTCGACATTCCCAACAGACCACAAACGATCATCCAGAAAGTCGCACCCGGTCCACCTGTTGCAATCGCCACCGCAACACCAGCGATGTTTCCCAGCCCAACGGTTCCTGAAACCGCGGTTGCCAACGCCTGAAAGTGCGAAACTTCGCCCTCACTCTCGTCGCGAATCGTATCGACCAAGTCCCCGTCCACTTCGTTGACTTCAGTCTTCTTGATTTCAACGGCACCTTCTTTTTCAACATGATCAAACTTTCCACTGACCACTTTGATGGCAAAGGGCAAAAGCCGAATATTCACAAACCCAAAGACCAATGTGAAAAACGCAGCCCCACCAACCAAAATAATCAAGACGATGGGAATCTTGATTTGTAGATCTACCTCTACAGGAGACAACGATTTGTTGTTGTCGGTATCGACATCTGCAAAGGCTGCGGCATCTTCGGTGCCGGCGACATGAGCAGCGTATTCTTCTGCATCAAACGAGCCATCCTCGTTCTTGTCCGCACTCTTGAATGCCTCGGTAGAACCAAATTTGATGGGCGTGAAAATCACGCCTCCCCACCAATCCGCTACGGGTTTAAAGGTCTTGTCGATTCTGGCGTCCAAACCCAATTCTTCTGCAGGTTTCTCGCCGGCTTTTTCAGTTCCTTCATCCTCCTTCTCCGTATTTGGAGCCTCTTGGGCAGTCACCGAATGAAGCTCGCCACGCGTCGCCAATCCAGAGAAAAGGCCGAATACGACCAGAAACAGTAAGAACGTTCTCAATCTTGGTTGAGTCATTAGTCACTTGGGGGGTTAGAAATTGACCGAATCAGGACAAAATCGCATCCGATCCAGCTTGCGTTTTAATATGGCGAACCGATTTTTTAACTGTCAATCCGTTAAGAGTCAATGATTTACGCGGTACGCTTAACACTTGGGCAGTTTTCACATTTACACTTGTGAAAATTGTTAATAATGTTAATATCCGCTTCGGCGGGGCCAAAAATGGCTTTCTGACCCTGGCTAAACCAAATCGAGCCACGACCGTAGAAATGACAAACCAAATCACTGAGGGCGAACAGCAACTCATTGAGTTACTTCGCAATTCGCAGATGACCATCAGCGAATTGGTGGAAGGGCTTGGCGTTTCCGCAAATGCGGTGCGTCAACGATTGGTTCG
This sequence comes from Mariniblastus sp., assembly GCA_965224765.1. Taxonomy (GTDB): domain Bacteria; phylum Planctomycetota; class Planctomycetia; order Pirellulales; family Pirellulaceae; genus CAZDBA01. The sequence goes on along the minus strand of CBDDAC010000002.1, from coordinate 148,934 downwards.
TCTGACAGCAACCGGCTTGATTTCACGGCAAAAAAGCGGTGATGGCCCTGGGCGACCTTCTTTTACCTACGAATTGACTCAATCGGGACATCGTACGGCAGGTGACAACTTTGCCGATTTGGCCCGGGTTCTTTGGCAAGAAATTCAATGCATCGAAGATCCCCAAGTTCGTCAGAGTGTGATGGCGGGGGCAGTTCGGCGGTTATTCAGTCGTTACGAGGAACAGGTTACGGGAGAAACCGTTGAAGATCGCCTTAGTTCAGTCGGCAAGTTTTTTGCTGACCGGGATATTCCGATCACGATTGAGACGGATTCAGGCTTGCCGATCCTCAAAGTTCTCGAGTGTCCCTACCCGGATCTCGAAGACAAAGACCACCAGTTCTGCGAAATCGAAAAAAAGCTTTTTGCCAAAGTTCTGGGAAGCCCTGTTCAGCTTTGCCAGTGCCGCAAAGATGGAGATGGCTGCTGTACTTTCCAGTCGGTGGAGCAGTCCGACTAAAGTCCACACAAACTGAAAATTGCGGCTTATGCTGGCCGCCTAAAACCATAAAATTTGAGACTCACTTAAAATTGGAAAAAGAGATATCTGAAATGTCCGACGTTCTGGAAATCAAAAATCTACATGTTGCAATCGAAGGAAAAACCATCCTTCGCGGTGTCAATCTCTCTATCAAAAAAGGCGAAACCCACGCATTGATGGGGCCCAATGGTAGCGGAAAAAGTACGCTTGGCTTGGTCATCATGGGCCATCCCAATTACGAAGTCACTGACGGCGACATCCTGCTCAATGGCGAAAGCATCTTGGAACTCGAAGCGAACGAACGTGCCCGTGCAGGAATCTTCATGGCGTTTCAGCGTCCGATGGCCGTTCCAGGTGTGAAGATGGCTGACTTCCTTCGGCACGCAACTACCAACGTCCGAAACCCGGATCGCAAAGAGGGCGAGGATTTAATTCCGATGCGTGAGTTCCGTAAGGAAGTCAAAGAAAAAATGGCTCAGCTTCAGATGGATCCGGAGTTTGCACGCCGTTATGTTAACGACGGTTTCTCGGGTGGCGAAATGAAACGTGCTGAGATCCTTCAATTGGCAATGCTGCAACCCAGTTTCGCCATTCTCGACGAAACGGATTCTGGCTTGGACGCTGACGCCGTTCGACTCGCCAGCCAAAGTATCAACGAGATCGGTCACGGAAAAATGGGACTGCTTGTCATTACGCACCATGACAAATTGCTTGCCCACAATCCTCCAGAATACACCCACGTTATCCTCGGCGGTCGAATTGTTGAAACCGGCGGCAAGGAACTGGCAGAAGAGTTGCACGAAAAGGGTTACGATCGAATTCGCGCCGAACACCCCGATGCGGCGGCGGTCAATGACGACGCAGAAGTCGTTGCGACCTAAGTCCTCTTCCAACTCAAAACAAAATCCAACCATCGCTGAAAACAGGTGAGATATGTCGACTGACATCACGGAAAGCCAAGAACTCAAATCGACTGAAATCAACAAGTATGATTTCAAAACCGAAACCAATGCAGTCTTCAAGGCTCGCAAAGGAATCGACGAAGAGATCGTTAATCAGATTTCGGATATCAAGAACGAACCTGATTGGATGCGGAAGTTCCGCTTGGACGCTCTGAAAGTCTTCAACGAAAAACCCATGCCTGAATGGGGAGGCGATATCGCGCTGGATTTCCAGAATATCTTCTACTATCTCAAACCCACAACTGAACAGGGTAAATCTTGGGACGACGTTCCTGAGGAGATTAAAAATACCTTTGAGAAACTGGGAATTCCCGAGGCGGAGCGAAAGTATCTTGCTGGAGTCAAAGCCCAGTTTGAGTCCGAAGTGATTTATGGCTCTCTGAAAAAAGACCTTGCCGACCAGGGTGTTCTCTTTACGGACACCGACTCTGCCGTTCGCGAGCATCCCGAATTGCTTCGTGAGTACTTTGGCAAGATCATTCCAACCAACGACAACAAGTTCGCAGCACTAAACAGTGCAGTTTGGTCCGGAGGTTCGTTCATCTACGTGCCCAAGGGCGTCAAAATTGAATTCCCGCTGCAAGCGTACTTCCGCATTAACGAAGAGAACATGGGCCAGTTCGAAAGAACGCTGATCATTGTCGACGAAGGCGCCCAGGTTCATTACGTCGAAGGCTGCACCGCTCCGATGTACTCCACCGAATCGCTTCACTCAGCGGTCGTCGAAGTCGTGGTCAAAAAGAATGCTCGCTGTCGATACACCACGATCCAAAACTGGGCCAACAACATCTATAACCTGGTCACCAAACGTGCCTTCGCCTACGAAGATGCCGTGATGGAATGGGTCGATGGCAATCTGGGTTCCAAATTGACCATGAAGTATCCTGCCGTATACATGATGGAACCGGGAGCCCGTGGTGAGATCCTGTCCATCGCGTTTTCCAGTGCTGGTCAACACCAGGACGCAGGAGCCAAATTAGTGCACTGTGCCCCCAACACGACCGGTACGATCATTTCAAAATCCATTTCAAAAAATGGTGGGCGAAGTAGCTACCGCGGTTTGGCACGCGTCGAAAAAGGTGCGGTCAATTCAAAGTGTTCTGTCGTCTGCGACGCCTTGATCCTCGATCCAGAAAGCCGCAGCGACACCTATCCGTATATCGAGATCGCCGAACAAGATGTCACGGTGGGTCACGAAGCCAGCGTATCAAGAATTGGTGAAGAGCAACTGTTCTACCTGATGAGTCGCGGACTTTCGGAGGCCGAAGCCAGTACCATGATTGTTAATGGGTTCATTGAACCGTTGGTCAAAGAATTGCCCATGGAATACGCCGTCGAAATGAATCGCTTGATTCAACTGCAAATGGAAGGCTCCGTTGGATAAAACTTGAACCCGCAATCACTATCCAACTCGTGGTTGCGAGGCACCGTTCTTCGCCAGAGCATGACTGATTTTCAAAACAACTTAGAACTAAAGAAGACATGTCCTTAGTATCAAACGAAAAAATGACGTTCACTGAAGAAGGCTTTGCGACTCTTCTGCAATCGATGGAAGAGCCTGCCTGGCTAACTGAGCAACGAAAAGCAGCCTGGAATCGGTTCCAAGAATTACCTTGGCCCAACAACCGTGACGAAGAGTGGATGCGCACCGATATTCGCATGTTCAAGTTGGAAAAATTCGGCCTGGGTGGGGAACCTGCCAACGGCCAACCCGCCAACGTGCTTGCCGATGGCGTCGATGTAGCGGCCAGCATGACCTTCGACGGCGTGTCGGCGACTGTAAACAAACCTCTCGATCAGAAATGGCTCGACAAAGGAGTCATCTTCGGCAACCTGGCCGAGATGGTCAAAACCCACGGAGATTTGATCGAGAAGTACATCAACAAACTCGTTGATCCCAATATCGATCGATTCAGCGCTCTCCATGCAGCTGCCTGGACTGGCGGCACGTTCCTCTACGTTCCTCGCAACGTTACCCTGGACCAGCCTATTCACACCTCTTCTCTGCTGGGTGATGGCAACTGTGATTTCGGACATACCCTGATCATCATTGAAGAAGGCGCCGAAGCGACCGTACTTGCCGAGTCCGCTTCGGTCGACCGTGACGCAAAAGGACTGCACTGTGGTGGAATCGAACTTTATGTCGGCGACCGTGCCAACCTGCGATACGTCAACCTTCAAGACTGGAACCAACAGGTTTGGCATTTTGCCCACCAAAAAGGAACCGTTGGCAAAGACGCAAACCTGCAGTGGACCGTTGGTGCCTTGGGATCCAAATTGGCCAAAGTCAATCAACATGTTTCGCTTGCCGGCGAAGGTGCCAGCTCACAAGTCAATGGCGTGATGTTCACCGAGAACAAACAACATCTTTCCTATCACACTCTGCAACAACACCAAGCCGCTCATTGCGTCAGCGATTTTCTCTACAAAGCGGCGCTGCAGGACAAATCACGCACCGTATGGCGAGGCATGATCAAAGTTGATGAGGGCGCTCAGAAAACGGATGGGTTCCAACGAAACGACAACCTTTTGCTGTCGACAAAAGCACGTGCAGATTCGATTCCAGGTTTGGAAATCGAAGCGGACGATGTTCGCTGCACCCACGGATCAACCAGTGGAAAAGTCGATGAAGAGCTTATCTTTTACGCAATGGCTCGCGGCTTCACTCGCAAAGAAGCCATCCGGGCAATCGTTATTGGCTTCTTTCAAAAAGTATTTGATCGTATCACCATTGAGAGTGTTCGTGATGCATTGGGCGATGCGATTGCACGTCGCGTTCGTGAGTACGAATAAACTCAGCAAACTTCACTCAACGAAAAATTCAATGAAAGGTCGCTTCGATTAATCGCGCCCTTCATATAGATTCATCTCTGAAACACAGTGAATCCTGGACATCAAAAGTAACACACGATCAGAAAGATAACATGTCCGAATTCCACAAAGCTTGCCGTGTCGGCGAATTAAATGACGGAGAAAAACGACTCGTTGAAGTCGACGAGCAACTTGTCATTCTGTTTCAAGTCGGCGATCAATACTTCTGCCTCGATGATGTGTGCACACACGACGGTGGTACTCTAAGCGATGGTGAGCACGAGGGCTACGAAATCGCCTGCCCGCGCCACGGTGCTAAATTCGATATTCGATGCGGTAAGGCACTCTGCATGCCCGCAACTCAAAACACACGAGCTCACGAAGTCAAAGTCGACGGCGAAGACTTGCTCGTCAAGCTTTCTGAATAGCGATCTGCCAAACTTGAAATGCTAGGTTTGACATTTCGTTTCGACCCTAAATCGAGGGAAGGGAATGATCATCTTTCCGAGCAATTCAAGTTAAACCGATTTTCTTATCCCGTCACCCGTCAATTCAAACGGTCCGGCCCCAAGTTCCTCGTTTGAGAGGAACAAGAATTGTTTCGGCAGGAGCCTCAACCGCCTCAACCTCCCGTAAAAGGCAAAAAACTCGACGACGGGTGCCATGCTCCTCGCTTGCGTGGGCATGTTGTGTTCTGCCAACAGGCTTGTACCTCAGGCCGGTCTTCGATTGTCGGGCTGAGAACATCTGATACACCGGTTTTCTTAACCTCGTCACCAGTCAATTCAAAACGGTCCGGCCCAAGTTCCTCGTTTGAGAGGAACAAGAATTGTTTCGGCAGGAGCCTCAACCTCCCGTAAAAAGCAAAAACATCGATGACGGGTGCCATGCTCCTCGCTTGCGTGGGCATGTGGTGTTCTGCCAACAGCAAAGTACCTCAGGTGTCATTTCACGAGACATTCTTAACACTCGACCCCAACCCAATGATTGAGTTGGCTTGTTCGTTTTCTCCTCAAAGGGGCAACGCCTTGGACGCATCATCGGGCGATTCTTAAACCAACGGGTCACTCTCTTTCGAAAATTCTATCCCCCATTGGTCTAGCATGAACTGGACCAATTCGATTTACCGTCATAACCCCCAGGGTTTGCGAAGAGCAACAGACCTTTGCCCTTAGATCTCTCGTCCCGATACATTGTTCTATCCTATATTTTCCAGCACTAATTGCGGAATGTATGTCTATGCAGTAGCAATCAATGAATCTCGGCCCCATTGCAAATCTCCTGACGAACCGTGTTAACACCCTGATAAATGGGGTTCGCGCTATCGGTTCATCGCCAAAGACTGGCGTGGAATATCGGGCGGGAATCGATGCCATCGAGCTGGAGCCTCGCGTCCTCTACAGCGCCTCGCCGATTGCCATTGATTTGGTCGATGTTCCTGATGATCCCAATCTCAACCCTGTACCGGACGTTGCGAACAGCTTGAATGAGCCTGGTGATTTCTCCGTTTCCGCACATGAATCATTTTTTGAGTCAATCGATTTCACGAATGCAATCATCGAGACAACTTCCGAGTCGGAGGATTTAACCTCTGAAATCGTTTTTGTTGACGCCAACATCACCAACCTGGAACAAGTCGTTTCTGAACTCCGAAGCTCTACCACAACCGAGGTTGTCGTGTTGCGGGCCAACGAGGATGGGGTCAATCAGATCACGACGACACTCGCTCAACGAAATGGCGTCACCGCAATACACATTCTCTCTCACGGTTCCGCAGGTCAGATTCACCTCGGTTCCACCACACTTTCTGGCGACAGCTTGAATGCGTATTCGGGTGAGATTGCCGGTTGGTCTGCGTCGCTCAGCTCAGGCGCCGACATCCTCTTTTACGGTTGTGAAGTTGCAGGCAACGAAAGTGGCCGCGAGTTAGTCGAAGATATCCGAACATTGACCGGTGCTGACGTGGCAGCCAGCGTCGATTTGACAGGGCATTCAACTTTAGGGGGTGACTGGCAGCTTGAATTTGTCCAAGGCGATGTAAACTCTCAAATCATTGCCCCTCAGGCGCTGCAGCAAACTTGGATCTCCGCACTTGCCGCCCCGCCAACAGATGGCTCGGCAGCCATTTGGATTGCGACCAAAGGAAATTCATCAGGTAGCAACGGATTGAACTGGGGCGATGACGATATCGTTCAGCTTGGCGATCCCAATCTTCAACTCGAATCGCCCAATACGGATGGCACGTTTGAATCAACGGGATTTACGTTTCCTGACGAAATACGTGGCTTCCATCGAGTCGAATCCTTGTCAGTAACAATCGGAGATACCACACTCCAACAAGGAGACTTGCTCCTTGCCCTGGGAAAGAACATCAATTTCACGGGCTTCTCTGCGGATCGTAAGGACATCGTCTTGTACCGCCCCGATTCGATCACGGATTATAGTTCAGGAACCTATCATGAATTTCTGGAAGAGGCGGTTCATACTGGCGGCGGCGGCAAAAATGTACACGGCATTTCATTGATTGAAACGGATGTCACCGTTGGAGGACATTTGCTTACCGAAGGAACACTCGTGGTTTCCCGGTCGGGTTCTGATGACGATGACCTCTTCGTTGTCAATGTTGTCACGACATCCTTTGGGACAACCAATTCGACAAACACCGACGCAGAACAACGATTGATCAAAGGGGAAGGTAGTGGAACCAATCTCGATTTTGGCGGAAAGAAAATTGAATCGATTGAAGTACTGGAGAACGCAATCACAATCGGCGGCCAGTCACTCGCTGCAGGAACGATTCTCGTTTCGATCGACACGAATTCCGCTCAAGATGTTCGGGCCGGCAGTGGCACCGTCTCCGTAAATGGTAACGATCTCATTGCTCTGAACGTCACTCAAACTGAATTTGACGGTTCAACCGACGCAACGCCCTCGATACTTCTTGATGGAAGCGACATCGGCCTAACTAGCTCCAACGAAAAAATATTTGGACTCTCCGTAATCAGCCCATCGCTCGTCAGCGTCGACCATGTCGTAACCGTTGATACGACCAATGATATCAATGACGGTACAACCTCCTCGATCACTGCGCTGCTGGCCAACAAGGGGACCGACGGAAAAATCTCGCTCCGTGAAGCAATCGAGGCGGCCAACAATACCACCAACAATGGCTCGACGCCTGATGAAATCCGATTCGACATTCAAAACAACGATGCCGGTCACGTCTACTATCGCGACGATGGAATTGTCAACTCTCTGTCCGTGATTGCGGCCACGACCTTGAGCGATTCATCAATCACCGACTTTGATCCAGACTACCCTTACACACCCCGCAGCTGGTTCCAGATTGACCTCGACAATTCACTGCCTCAATTGAGTATCACCGACTCGGTTGTGATTGATGGCTACTCGCAGTCGGGAGCATCAGAAAACACCTTGGTGATCGGGCAAAATGCGAACTTGAAAATCGAACTGACCAACTCAACAGCCAATGGCTCGGGGAGCGGACAAGACAACAACGTTGGCATTGAGTATCAGACTGGCGCGAACGGCTCAACCCTTCGTGGTCTTGCAATTAACGGTTTTGGAACAGATGGGGTCTTGATTGCGGCGGGCGTTCACAACGTAACCATCCAAGGAAACTTTCTCGGGACGGACATCACGGGGACTCGAGACGTCGGCAACTCAAATACCGGCATCCAAATCCAATCCAACAACAACCTGATCGGTGGTTCCGACGTCACAAATCGAAATGTCATTTCAGGTAACAATTCAGGGGGAATCGTTTTCGATACCTCGGGCACACTTACCGGAAACGTCGTCGAGAACAACTACATCGGTGTCGATGCCACGGGGCTCGAAGTGATTACCAACGGCTCGCATGGAATCACCCTTTCCGGCAACGATGGTGTTCGCGTTATCAACAACATAGTTTCCGGCAATCAAGGCGACGGAATTCACGCACTTGCCGGATCTACTGTTCAGAATGCAGTCATCCAAGGCAATCTAATTGGCGTCGGAGCAGATGGCACCTCAGGGCTAGGCAACGGCGGATCCGGTATCCGACTCAATGCTTCCATCTCGGTCAACAACACCATTGGAGGAACGGGAACGGGTGAAGGAAACGTAATCAGTGCCAACGGTGCCCATGGAATTGCCTTGGACGGCAATTCAGTTTCCAACACATCAATATTGGGAAACTTTATTGGGACGGACGTAGCGGCTACGGCGATACTCGGTAACGGAGCCGATGGCATATTCACAACGACGCTTGCATTTAACAATCAAATTGGTGGAGTGCTCTCCGGTCAGGTCAATGTCATCGCCAACAATGCGGGTAGCGGTATCAACCTGACTAACACGGGAGGTGGATTGGGGTATGGAAACAGTATTCGCGGAAACCGCTTTTTCAACAATACCGGTCTGGCGATCGATATCAAAAGTGACGGCGTCACGGCAAACGATTATACGTTCCCAATCCCAGATAATGACGTCGGCCCCAATCGCGTTCAAAACTATCCTGACCTAACCGATGCCGCGTCAAGCGGAAGTGATTTGACAATCACCGGAACGCTTCGCGGTAGAAACGACATAGACTACACGATCGATTTTTACGCTACGGGCACCGCAGACACCAGTGGACACGGTGAAGCTGATCGGTACCTGGGTTCAATCCTACGAAGGACCAACTCTTCCGGATTTGTCGATATTTCTAACCTCCTAAGTTCTGTCTCAGTCGCTCCTGGAGAGTCGATCACAGCGACAGCAACTCACTCGGATGGAAGCACATCAGAGTTCTCACTTAACGTCACTGCGACATCGAACAACACGGCGCCGTCGGCCCTTGGTGTTGCAGTCCTCAATATCCTGGAAGACTCGCCGGATCAGTTCCTAGATCTCAATGCAGTCTTTGATGATGCGGAAGATGCCGACACCGCATTAACCTACTCAATAGAAACAATAACCAACTCGAGTCTTTTCAACAGCTTCGTCATCGACTCATCCAACATTTTACGATCCAGTTATGCCGCCAATCAAAATGGTAGCACATCGGTCACGCTACGAGCGACCGACACGGGCGGATTGTTCGCTGAAACAACATTCCAAATCAATGTCGCAGCGGTCAATGACACTCCGTTCATCGACACGCCTATCAATACTCACTCTGCCAACGAAGACGATACGCAATCTGTCATTAGCCTCCTAACCACCTTTGATGACATCGAGGATTCAATACTGAATTACGCAGTCGTCTCCAATGACAACACCACCTTACTCGCAGCGACCATGAGCGGCTCCGATCTTGTCTTCGACTATCATGGCGACGAGCATGGAACGGCCAATGTCGTGATTCGAGCCACCGACTCAGGAGGCGAAATGGTGGACCACACTATTGCTGTTTCAGTCAACTCAATCAACGACGCCCCGCAGGTTGATAACCCCATCAACACTTACGCGGCCAACGAAGACGATCTCCCGTCGGTCATTAGCCTGTTGACAACATTCGACGATGTCCGAAGATTCAACACTGAGTTATTCAGTCATCTCAAATGACAATACCGCATTGCTGGCAGCGACCATGAGTGGAACTGACCTCGCTTTTGACTACCAAATGGATCAGCATGGAACGGCCAATGTCGTGATACGAGCCACCGATTCACTAGGGGCGGCAGTGGATCATACCGTTGCCGTGACGGTCAATTCAGTCAACGATGTCCCTGTCGTTTTCGACAAAGCCTACCTACTTGATGAGCCCGGTCGCCTTTCTGGAAACTTACTGGTAGACGCCTACGATACCGACGGTGACGCGTTTACCGTCAACATAGTAACGGGCACCCACCAATGGCACCATCAGCCTCCGGCCCGATGGTCGATTCGTATACACACCCAACGACGGCTTTCCTAGGCGCCGACACATTCGCGTTCGTTGCAACGGACGGTTCAGGAAACAGCACCATTGCGACTGCGGTTGTTGATGTTGTATCCATCGCGCCGCCAACGACTCAACTTCAAACCATCGTCAACAACGAAGACGAAGAATTCATCGTTGAAGGTCTATTACTTCCGACGCCAGACAAAGCAGACGATCGTGAAACCGCGGATGCCACAGCGAAACGGCAGGTGCGATTCCAAGATCAAAAAGCCTATACGACCTCGCAAGATAATCTGGACAGCGCTCAATCAAACAATCAATTCAGCAACGGCGCAGCACAGGGCTTCTTCGCCTTACAGACGATCGCCAGTGGGGAATCAACCAGCTCGAACAGCGATTTCACGGCCGCTGACATGCCATTCTCACAACAATTGTTTAGTTCTCTGGCGTCATTTGATCAGGAGATTGACGACGCAACGGAATCGCTCAACTATTCGTTCGTCAATTCCATCGTGTCATTCTCAGGATTCTCCCTAGTCGCTGCGACTTGGATTTTGCGCAGTGGTGCATTACTGGCCAGCATGATGGCCAATCTTCCCGCTTGGCGAATTATCGATCCGCTCGTCGTACTTGGCTATTCCAATGACGGTGACAATGGAGGAGAGACACTTCATGACATTATTGAAAATGGCCAGGCGAACGAAAACGAAGAACCAACCCAACAGGTGGCTCATTGACTGCAGTCACTCCAGACCGCAGCATGACAGTTACGAAAAAGAAGAATCATGAGTAGAAAACCCAACCAAAAAAAATGGTCGCAAATCATTCGCTGGCCACTAAAACTAATCAACACGCGAGTAAAACTCTCGATCGTGATGTCTCTCAGTGTTTTTACGCTGGTGCTTTTCGCTCAGCTTTGCAACTTGCTTCCGGACCGAAACAAGCCGACCATGCAGGCAAGGCAACTGCAAACACAGACATTGGCATTGGCGGGTACGGCAATGTCACAAACAAAAAACCAGCAACAAGAATTCCGCAAAGTCCTTTTTCAAGCAGTTGAGGCTGATTCCCAACTCTTGTCCGCTGGCTTGCGAGACTTGAACGGTCAACTGCTGGTCGAAACCACCGGACATGAACTGCAGTGGCAGATGCCAGACAACGGCAAGTCGAACGATAAGTTTATGTTTGTTCCCATTTTCCGCGGATCCCAGGAGTATGCCCGACTGGAAATGCAATTCCAATCACTTACGAACGCATCTGCACTTTTGACCTCTCCAGTAGTCAAGCTGGCTGGCGGTCTTTTCCTGGCCTCATTTCTGGTCTTCAATCTAATTCTATACCGCACTCTAAAACAACTGGATCCACGTGGGGCCGTTCCAAAGCATGTACGCGAAGCATTTGATCACATGGCAGAGGGCCTTTTGATCATGGATCGACACGGGGCCATCATGATGGCCAATTCCAAGTTCGGTACGCTAGTTGGAACAGACCCGGAAAATCTGTTCGGTCAAAACTGTTCCAACTTTCCATGGCAAGACGCGGGTGAATTGCCATGGGAAAAAGCCGTCAGTACACAAACCTCTGTCTCCAATCTGACATTGCAAATCCTCGACCAGCAGAATGTGTTGCGAACGTTCAGCGTGAGCGCTGCTCCTGTTTTCGCGGGCAACAAAACATGCCGCGGCGTGATGGTCACCTTCGATGACATCACCTCATTGGAGGAGCACAAAGTGGAGCTCATCGAAGCTCGCAAGATTGCGGATGCAGCTAACGAAGCAAAATCGAACTTTCTCTCGCGAATGAGCCACGAAATTCGCACGCCCATGAATGCGATCATTGGATACGCGGATATCCTCCGCGAAGGCGTGCAGGATCCAGCCGATCAGAAACAGTACTTGTCGACGATTCACGCAAGCGGTGAACATTTGATGACCTTGATCAACGACATTCTGGACCTATCCAAAATCGAGGCAGGCCAAATGACACTGGAAAAACGCTCATTCGCGATTGCACCACTTTTGGCACAGGTGATTTCGACGTTAAAGTTGAAGACCGAACAAAACAACTTGGAATTGTCACTCAAAATCGACGGATCCATTCCCGCCCATATCGTCAACGACGAAACTCGATTGCGGCAAGTGTTGATCAACATCATCGGAAATGCGGTGAAGTTCACCAAGCAGGGTGGTGTCATGCTAGTCGCCAGGATGGCACCCAGCGGACAACAGCTCCAGTTTGACGTCGTTGATACCGGCGTGGGAATTCCAGCAACCTCTCTGGATGCAATCTTCAAACCATTTAGTCAGGCAGACGATTCAGTAACACGCAAGTTTGGCGGAACCGGGTTGGGACTAGCGATTTGCAAAGAACTCTCTGAGTCGATGGGGGGAAGCATCGGAGTGAAGAGCGAAGAAGGAATCGGCACCGTATTTAGCTTTACCATCGAAACGGGCGAAATCGACGCGCAAACCAGCTGGGTAACCAACGAAGATTTCGCGACTTCAGCAGCAATTGAACCTGCGCAGCAAACCACGGGCACGCGATTTGAGTCGAAACACATTCTTGTCGTTGATGACGGGCACACCAACCGAAAACTCGCCGGTCTCATCTTGAGTCGTATGGGATTGACTTTCGAAGAAGCCTGCAACGGTAAAGAAGCGATCGACAAAATAGCCCAAAACAAATTTGATGTCGTGTTGATGGATATCAGCATGCCGGTCATGGATGGACTTACTGCTGCAGGTATCCTGCGACAACAGGGAAACAAAACGCCTTTGGTTGCTTTGACTGCCTTAGCGTCACAAGAAGAAAAAAACCGCTGCATCGCAGGTGGATTTACCGAATTCCTGCCCAAGCCAATCCGCACGGAAAAACTGATCGAAATCCTTTCGCAATTCATCCCGATGGCAGAGAATTCGGAATCAGCGTTGGGCACTTCGTTGGATTCTCAAAACGTTTTTGCACCAGAAGCAGAACTTGCCCCCGCACCCCAAACCGTCGACCTGATTTTGCCAGAAGCTGTCAGAACGTCACTCCCAATGGACGAAGAACTTCACGAAATTGTTGAGGATTACGTCGAACGGTTGCGAATTCGTCTGCCTGAATTCAGTAAAGTCTGGCAAGAGGGAAAAATGGCGGAGCTTAAGGATCATGCCCACTGGCTGGCAGGCTCAGCAGGAACGGTTGGATTCGATGAGTTTGTCAAACCTGCAAAAGAGTTGGAGCATTCTGACGGCTCGAATCCGCAGCGAATTGAGCAACTTTTGCAGTTCATCCATGATTTGGTTGATCGAATTGTTCTGTCCAAAGAAACAGCGGCCTTCTGAATTCGACTTGCCGAATTACAAAATTGGGTACAATTGAGCAACAAGTTTGAACCCAACGTTCTGAAGGAATCCAATATGCCACTGCACGAAGATCACGTTCGTGAAGCCCTCAAGCAGGTCATCGACCCTGAACTTTTCGTCAATATCGTCGACCTAGGCCTGATCTACGTCGTTGATGTCGTTGCCCGTGACGGCGAAGATGAAAAATACGAGGTGAACATTGAGATGACAATGACCAGCCCCATGTGTCCGGCAGGACCCCAGCTCGTTGCAGAAACAAAGAAATACGCAGGCGAAATGGAGAATGTGGAGGAAGTCGAGGTCAAAGTGGTGATGGATCCACCTTGGACTCAAGACATGATGACCGATGACGCGCGAGATCAACTTGGAATCTTCTAGTTCAAGTTGACCGATGACGCGAACGATACGATTCCGGGCTTTCGCCGCAATGGATCACACCGAAATCTCTCTGCACAGCGCGACAGGCTTCCCATTTCGTATTCTCGCTCACAAGGCCGGCATACTGCTGGCCTCTTCTTTTTTGATATCCATTATTTGATTTGAGCCACGCGGAAAAAATGGCCATACTAACGCGAACGTTTTTCCGTAAAACGAAAAATCGATATTAGAGTCAAGAGCGAAGACTGGGAGTCATTGTGAATCATTCTGCACCAAGGTTTTGGAAAACACCCGTCAAGTGGCTTGCGCTGACCACGCTGATTTTTCTCGCTTGGTGCCCAACGTCTACATTTGCCATAGTTCAACAAACTGAACTTCTCAATCCTGGAATTGAAGAAACCCAGGGCGATAAGCTCCCCGCCGACTGGCGAGCGGCCCCATTACCGGGCCTGAAATTCGAGGCGGATGTGGAAGAAGCCCTGCAAGGCGAAAGGTCACTTCTGGTTGACTCCACAGAAGCCGAGCTACCCGAGCACAATTTCATTGCGGTATCTCAGCGAATTGCTGCAGAATCTTATCGTGGCAAAAAAGTTCGGTTTCGAGCCGCAGTAAAAACGAGTGAACTGTCAGCAGGTGCTCAAGCTCAGCTTTGGATGCGAGTCGACCGCGAAGCAAGCGATACGCCCGGCGCCTTTGACAACATGCAAGATCGCCCCATCGTCAACGATGACTGGGAACATTATGAGATCATTCTAAAAATTGATGATGATGCAAAACACATCATTTTAGGACTCATTGTCGTTGGTAAAGGCAAAGTCCGATTTGATGACGCGAGCCTCGAAATTGTCGCGGACGAAACTGAAACATCGGACATGAACCTTGGTAGTGGGACTTCAGACACTTCTGATTCCAAAAGCGACAAAAAGCCCAAGCCGGTGTTCCAACGTTCGCCACTCATTATGGAAGCCATGCAAAAAGCTGACGGTGCTCCCCCTCAACCGTTCTTCAACCACTGGCTTTGGCTACCGCTTTTCGCCATGGTTTTATTTGGACTATCGGGCCTGCCCGACAAGAAAACTGACTCATTGATCGAGCAGGACCAGAACCGCCGGATTTCTGGCATGATCCCAAAATTCGCGTTTCGATTTTCTTGTGCGTATTGGCTTATCTACAACGGTATCTATTTCATCTCGACGATAACTCCACATTACGGCGCAAAGCTGAGTCTCTGGTACCAAGCGAAACTTGCCTATTGGGCCCAATGGACTGCAACAAACGTTTTGAAGATAGAAGGTGAACTCGTTCCCTCGATAGGCAACGGAAGCGGCGATACAACGCAGGCTTTCATTGAAGTGCTCCTGTTTTTCGTAGCGGCTCTAGTCGTCGCAGTAATCTGGTCTGTGATTGACCGGCGTAAAACGAACTATCGAATTGAGAAGGACCTGTTGCGGAGCTACCTGAGATACGTACTGGCGTTCTGGATGTTGAGCTACGGCTTGGCAAAGGTATCCTGGACGGGAAATCAATTTGGAATGATCAGTGAGTATCAATTCAATAAGTTTTGGGGCGAATCGTCTCCCATGAACGTCGTTTGGTCCTTCATGGGAACGTCTCGGCCCTACACGATATTCGCGGGCATGGGAGAAGTTATCGGTGGATTGCTTTTGATCTGGAGACGAACATCTACCTTGGGCGCGATGGTAGTTTTCGGCGTCATGACGAATGTCATGATGCTCAACTTTTGTTACGACGTGCCAGTCAAATTGTTCTCAGCACATCTGGTTGTCATGTCGCTCTACATCATGTTGCCCGAATTCGGACGACTGGCGAATGTGCTATTCTTCAACCGAGCGGTCGAACCCATCGATCGCATTCCACCGTACACCAACAACATCACCATCTGGATTCAACGTGCATTCAAGGCGGCAATCATCATCATTGCTATTGGGCAGCCTCTCTATGACCATTGTTCAGAACAAATCAGTTACTTTCGCATGCAAGCCAGCTTGCCTGACTATTTTGGTCAATACGAAATCGTAGAGTACAAACTTGCTGACAAAGTCATTGAGCAAAGTAGCTCGGATCGCGGTTGGCGTTCAGTGCGATTCGGGCTGGCCAACGACTATGGCCCAGACGGGGTCGTGCAAGTCAAGAAAATGATTGTTGGCATGAACAAGGTTCGCGGTATGCAAACGGTCACGTTTGACAATAGCGATGAGCCAAATCTCCTGAAAGTCACGGACTCTCAAGGAGGCATTTTGCCCACCGAAGAAATCCGCGTCACCGTTATTGACGAAGATCAGATTGAGATTTCGGGGGAGACCTCGGCAGGTCCGTTAGTGGTTAGTTTGAAACGCAATAACAATATTTACCGGGTACGAGACCGTGGATTCCGCTGGATTAACGAAGTCCCATTTAACCGATAATTCGCCAGTTGTCGCGCAAATTCAATTGTCACGACAACGTTCAGCCGGATTTGACCGCGATTTCTTCGAAGGAATTCGCCACTCGCCCAGCTTCACCAACTTTCGCCCTAAAATTGGCTCGATTTTTTGTTAGAATTCAGTATGCGGGTTGGTTGGTATTTGCCGCCGACTCGCTCTTAATTTCGAATTAACAAAATAGATATAGAGTTACATGAGCACTTCACATTCCGCTGCGACCAGCAGTTCAGGTCAAGCGACGATTGATCCATTGCGATTAATCGACGTTGATCACATTCGTTTTTACGTTGGCAATGCCAAACAGGCAGCATACTTTTATGCGCAAAGTTTCGGGTTTGAGATCGAACAAATTTCTGATCTAACGACTGGATCGCGTGACACTGCCAGCTATCTTTTGACCCAAGGCAACATTCGCTTCCTACTAACGACAGGTCTTACCCAAGATCATGTCGCGACCCAGGAAGTCTCTCTCTATGGCGACGGCATCAAGGATATCGCGTTTAGCGTTGATGATGCCAAGTTGGCCTATGAGCAGGCCCTTCGCAACGGTGCCGAATCAGCCTACGAACCCTACGAGATGACTGATGAACACGGCACCGTCGTGATGTCGGGAGTCAAGACCATGGGCCGCGTCGTTCACTCGTTTGTATCGCGATCAGGTGGATATGCGCTAGACAAAGTCAAAGCTCGCGGGCAGTTCATGCCAGGCTTCAGAATCCTCGGCGACGACTTGGCGATCAACCAGTACAACCGCGAAAATCCGACTGGGCTTTTCTACGTTGATCACTGTGTAGGAAACGTCGAACTCGGAAAAATGGACACCTGGGTCAAATGGTACGAAGACGTCCTGGGCTTCAAGCTGTTCAAGCATTTTGATGACAAGGACATCTCCACAGAGTACTCGGCTTTGATGTCAAAAGTCATGGATTCAGGTCGTGAATTGATCAAGATTCCGATCAACGAACCAGCGGCTGGAAAACGAAAAAGCCAAATTGAAGAGTATCTCGACTGGCACAACAACTCTCCAGGCATTCAGCACTTGGCTCTGTTGACCAAAGATGAAATTCACACGGTTGGCAAGCTACGTCAACGAGGAGTCGACTTTTTGGAAATCCCAGAATCCTACTACGACGCCGTTTGGGATCGTGTCGGAGACATCGCCGAAAACACCGACGCAGTAAAAGACTTGCGAGTGCTGGTCGACCGCGACGACAAAGGTTATCTGCTTCAAATCTTTACTAAACCGCTACAAGATCGCCCAACCCTATTCTTTGAAATCATCTGCCGCCGCGGGAGTGAATCCTTCGGCAAAGGCAATTTCAAAGCACTTTTCGAGTCACTCGAAATCGAACAGGAACGGCGCGGCAACCTGTAGGCAGCAACAACTGCACCAACAGAATTCCCATTGGCGTCGACTGATCTCGACGCCAATTTTTTTCGCCTATTTTGGCTTCCCCCCAATGACTTGAGAGTGCTGATGGTTCACCTGAAAACATTTTGCTTTTCGGCTTTTCTAGCTTCGACTGTCGCTTTGAGCGGGATGGCCCAAGACGACTCGTCCTCTGTTGCTTCGACTTTGGAGATAGCAAAAGAGATCTCAACTGCGTCTGGACGTCCAATTTTTGCGATCGCAGGCCGAAGTACATGACCTCCATGTGCCGCCCTGTTGAAGCGTCTAAATAACGATCAGCAGATTGGCCCAATTGTGGCGCAGTTCGTGCCAGTCAAACTCGATGTCAGCAGCGATGAGTTCCGACAGTGGGAAAGAGACCATCCGTCGGAGGGAAACAGCATTCCCAAACTTTATATAATCCGTGCAGACGGCGAGTCTCTCTATGCCAAATCGGGTTCTCTGACGGGAGATGCATTGCCTGAAATGTTGGCGACAGCACTTGAATCCTCAGGTCGAGTTCTCAACGAGGCAGAAGCTGAACGATTGCTTGATGTTTTTGCTGAGTTCAAAGCGCTCAAAGAGGAGAATAATATCTCGCGGGCAATCAAGTCGCTAAACAAACTCAAAAAGCTAGGCTATCCAGGTCAAATTGATAGCTTCGCTTCCGCTGCCATTGAATTCAATCAGCTCGTCACAGAAATGGCGGAAGACTATCGATCGCAATTAGCCGAGTTGAATGAGAACCTTATCTCCGATGACAAATCTCAACAACTAACGTCGATCATCAAATATCTACATTTACGACGAAAACTCACAGGGTTCAAGTTGCTTAAATCTGACCTGGTGGCGTTCCAAAAACAGCTCTCCCGCGGATCCGAGCTTCGCCAGTTGACTCGCGAGGCAAAAATCATTGATGCTGCGATCATTGCCAAATCGGACTCAAGCAAAGCACGAACTCAAACGAAGTTGCGCGATCTCGTTGAGAATACCAAATTGGACGCAGTAAAAAAACTTGGTGAGAAAACACTGTTAGAGCTGGCGACTCCTTCAAGATAGGTTGTAAATTTCCCTGATTTGAAACCTGAGGCATCCTGAAGAGTACGAGAGTTGTAGCTGCATGTAAAAACGGGAACCGAGGCCATACGCCATGCGATTCGAAAGTCTGCCATACATTTTTCTATTGGTCCTAACTTCGCTTGCGAGTTGGGCAAACGGCATCCATCCGCCCAGAACGCAAAACGACGTCGTCAAAGCGGACGCTCTTGGCGACGTCCTCCCAAAACACGCCTTGTTGCGATTAGGGTCCAAACGATTTCAACATCCCAAGACTCCTGCGATGATCGCATTGTCCGCGGATGGATCCAAGGTATTCTCGATGGATAGAAACTGGTTGATTGGCTGGGAGCTTGCATCGGGAAAGCAAATCTGGAAACGAAAACTGACATTCTCAAGCGGGTTCAGTCTTAGCGCGACGGGGTACGGCGTCCAACCGTTGGCAATCATTCCGAACAGCGGCAAGTTAATTACATCGTCTAGCAATGGCCGACTAAAATTCTGGAACCCTGAAACCGGCAGGGCGAAAACCATCAAGTCCCCAGCATCTTCAAGCTGGAAAACCGTTGACGTCAGCCCAAATTCGGACCTGATTGCCATGGGCGAACCAAATCAACTGTGGGTGTGTAACATTGATGGAGAGATGATTTATGAGGTTGAAAACAACCACGACGCTCTATTGGACCTGGGGCGACCTGGAGATCACCTCAAAAGTGGTGGAGATTATTGTTACCCGCAATTTTCGCCAGATGGCAATTCACTTGCACTGGTCAAAAGTAAATCGCCCAAAACCATTTTCATTCTGAATGCTTCTGATGGTACCGAAATCAGGACAATTATCGCAACTGATCGGATCGTGCGAATGGAGTTTTCGCCTGATGGTTCATCGATTGTGACCACAGAACGCGATTGTGCGGCCAGGCTTTACGATTTCGAAACAGGTAACAACATTTGGGAGAGTGTTTTTCTCGGTTCAGCGGAGAACGAGGCGAACTGCACAACCGAAGTCGACTTTCGCCCCGATGGAAAGCAAATCGCCGTTGGTGCGGCCATCGGCAGCGACCACAACGTCAGATTGCTGGATGCTACAACCGGTAAGGAAACCGGAATCCTGTCAGGTATCGGCCCGGAACCCTGGCATCTTAGATATACACAGGACGGCAAGCGATTAGTAAGTACTGGTCAAGACGCTTACATTCGCACCTGGGATGTGGAGACAACGAAAGAAATTCCGAATCAGATTGGCATTCGGGCGTCCGCCATATGTGCGATTTCGAAGAATGAAGAACAACTGGCCTTCGTTGACGACAAAACCAACATTCATTTGGTCAACATTGCTGAGGGATCGGTCGTCAAATCATTCAACGAAGAAGATGCGACCACGTTTGGACGGATAACCTTCAGTCGTGACGGTTCAAAAATTGGAGTTGGCTATTCCAGTGCGGATCATGTGCATGTATCGGTCTGGGATATCGCTCAATCAAAACGAATTCATCATTGGCATTGGAATAAGGATGGTGCATCAGATGCGATTGTCAACGCATTGAGTTTTTCTGATGACGGAGAAAGAATTTCGGCTGCAGTCCATAGGCAAAATCGGGCAAAAGTCTTTGATCTTAAAAAGGATCAGGAAATTGCCGAGTTCGAACACAAGTCCATCTTTGGAGCGGAAATCAGCGGCGATGGAAAAACGCTTTTCACAACCGGGTTAGACCGATCCATCGATATTTGGAATTGCGATTCTGCCGAACGGGTTTTGACAAGAACCATTGTCGACGAGCGACAACGAATCACCGGCGCCTACGGCTTGAAACTGTCTCACAATCAAAAAACGATTGCGACCTGTAATGTTTCTTCATGTATTCGAATCTTTGACATGAAGCTGAATGAGATTGCGCTGATTGATGGAGCGGGTGGTTTTACCGCAGACACGATCGAATTCTCGAAAAATGATCTCTGGATCACGTCTGGGACTCAAGTCGGCCTGTCTATATTTGACATTGCGACGGGTGACCGAGTTTTTTTTGTCAAAGAGCATGACGACAGGGTTTACTCGATTGATTTTGGATCGCGAGACAAGACCCTGTTGAGTGGGGGGACCGATGGAGTTTGCTATTTATGGAATGTCGTACCCGATTCAGGCAAACGACCCAAGGACAAAGACCTATTTCAAGTGCTGGTTGGCACCGACGGACTCGAAGCCTACCAAGCGTTCCATTTGCTTTCTGCTTCTCCAGACACATCATTTGAATTGCTGCATGAGCAATTGTCGAAACAAGCAACTCAAGAGTTTTCAACTGGCGAAGCAGCCAAGTGGGTAGCGGCAATCGGCTCGTCAAATCGCAGACTGGCAAGAAATGCCAAAAAGAAAATTCGCGATCTGGGGCCAGCAGCATACCCTGAGCTGATCAGCGCACTCAAAGGAGAACACGCCTCAGAGACCAAAAAGCGACTGGTGACTGAGGCCGCTTACTCAATCCATCATCGTTATCGCCGCGCAACAATGCTATTTGCTGAACTGGATTCGCCGCGAGTCGATCAAGCCCTCGACGAAATGATTAAAAACTGCAAATCCGACCACTGGGCTCTGCTTCTTCAGGAAGCAAAAAACCATCGAAAACGGTACACCGAACTCAAAATCAATTGAGCGAATTACGGAGCTTTCCAGCCCTCAGAGTATTCGATTTCCACTTCAGTTTGATGCCGGTCTGCAATGCGATCAAACAGCTCTTTGGTTGCTGCCTCCTCAACCTCCTGACGAACATCTCCCCACTCTGCAGTTCCTGGCCTGACCTCCAGGCACTTGATCAGATGAACGCCAAACGCAGATGTAAATGGCTCGGCAAGCCCATCGGGCTCCATCGCGAAAGCACGATCAGTAAACTCGCGTGGCATCGGTTCTACAAAACGCAGCCAACCCACCTTGCCCCCATTCTCTTTGGAAGCGGCGACTGAGTTCGCCGCGACGGCTTCTTTCCAGGTTATGTCACCGTTTTCAATTTCAGCTTTCTTTTTCCTGGCAAGCAAAAGGGCAGCATCCACCGATTCCCTGGTACCCAAGGTGCGAAATAGAATCTGGGCGACTTGAACCTCTGTCCCGTCAAACTTTCGGCGATGCCGTCCAAAATACGACTCGAGAACCTTTTCTGTCAGAGTTTTCTTCAGGTACTTGTCCCAACGCAACTTCCAGGCGATTTCATGCTCAAGCCCCTGACGAGTTTTATTCTCTTTTGCCAAGAAGTCTTCGAGCGTTTGCCCGACCCGCGCCAGGTTGGCGATAAGCAACTCAACTTCCAGCCGAACCTGGTTTGGCCCCACTTTAAATTTACGGACCTTCAAGAAATGGTTAACGACTTCTCGATTCACAAAATGCTGCAGAGTCTCAACCCGCAATACCTGTAGCTGTTCCTCGGAAAGCTCTCGATCGCCCAAAGTCCGATCAAGGTGCCGCTCGATCCTGGACGCCATGATGTTCGTTTCGCCCACCACTGCAACAGCGGTTTCATCAACTTGTGCGGAGACAAATAGCGGAAGAATAAGCAAGAGACCGACGGACAAGCACAATGAATACCACCGTGATCGTTGGACGGGATGATTGAGAACCTCGCAAGCATTTGCCTGATTACGGGTCATATAATTGATCCTTGTTGCTTGGTTTTTCATTGGGAAAAACCCGTAGTTTCTACCCCTATCATTGGTTTCATTTTTTCCGTTCTTTCGCCCAAACCAATGCAGGTACTATCTTAACAGAAATCACCCATGCGTTGTTTCTGTGTGGCGAAGAACTCATCTCAACGACTCAAGCCCCCGCCATTCTCCTGAGTGTTGATCTGCACTCGGCTTTGCGTTGATCTTTTAGAACCCTGCTTAGCGGAATTGGCACTGGTTAAGGCAGCGGTATTGCCGTAATGACAAAAGGCACTTTAACTTTCACAACTGCTGCTGGAGTCCGATAGTGCAGATCCATTCCTTCGGGATCATCTCCAAAATAGTAAAGGATTCCCACACTATCGTTGGTTTGCTGGTAGGTTTCCGAACCAATGGGAGGATACTTTTTCCCGTCCTTATCGATGAAGTACACTTCGTTGTTGTAGACCCACCCTTGGTGTGACTCCAGCGCGTTGTTCTCCTCATCGAAGCCAAGTGCGATACGCACGCCCCATAAATCTTCATTTTTGTCGACTCCGCCGAAGGTCACGGTGGCCCCAGCTTTCATCTGTGCGGTCCCTTCGTCCAGCTCGGTCGCATCGATGAACTTGAATGTTTCAACTCGCCCTGGCAAGACAGCCTCAACCACACCCTTCAACGATTTTATTTCTTCGACCTGTCGCTCAATGGATGGTGTGGAAAAGGAAAATTCCAGTTCCGGAATATCCGGAGTAACAATTCCGGAGTAAACTCCCTCGGTTTCTGTCTCGACCTTTTGATCAAACTCATCAATCATTTCAATGGTCTTGAATGGGAAATCGATGGCGATGGGGCTGATGCGCGGCTCCCAACGAACCAATAGACTGAACTGATTGGAATTCAGATTTGGCTGTAGCAAATTCTTGGAGGCATCAACTCTAGTGATTTGAAACCTCATGACGCCTGAGTAGTCCGTCCAGCCCGCCGGATCGGCTTTTGATTCGTCGGGACCAGAGTACGTTTCCGCCAATGCCAATTGCCCCTGCTCGCCGTCGTACGGATCAATCCTCAGATTTGCCTGATCCATCAATTGATTGAGGACTGCCCAAAATTCTATTTGGCCTGCCGTTTCAAATTCGATTTCCTGATTCGAAGCCTCCAATGAAACTTCGCGGCCCAAAACAACGTCATTGCCCGTCTGCTTTTTAATCGCTTTCAGCAAATTTTCAATGGAAATGCTGCCGGCATTGATTTGTAAACTTGAGGCTTGGGTGTTCTTGGCGACCGCAATCTTTTCGAGTATCGCACGAACTCTTCCCACCCTCTCGCGATAGTCTGCGGAATCAGCTGTCGTTGTCGCCTCCAAATGGTCCAACACCAGCTCTCCGATCTCAACCAACTCTTTCTCCGCCTCATCGCGTTCCGGGATCTGAGTCGATTTCAGTTGAAACTGAAGACGGGCGATGGCCTCGATGGATTCCATCTCGTCCTGGGCAAAAACACAAGCGTTCGCCACCCAAAAAATTGCCAACGCAAAAACTAATCGTCTCATCACCGCCCTCATGATTCCTGAACCTGCACAACAGGATTACCAAACACTTGTCGTACAATCCTTAAAGCCTACTACTCATATAAACATTGTAGCGACTTTCCAGATCAATTCCTTGTGTTTGTTTTCTAAGGCAATCCTGTTTTTTTGCATCACGGGCCTTGTGCAAAACCTAGGCTTCAGAGACCGAACTCTTGGTCCCCCATTAAGCCCTTTGCTGAGAGACTAACAATGAATCGCCCTGGATTGTTTGCTGTTGTTGCAATTCTTGTCGCTATGGCTGGCTCGACACTCGCCCAACAGGCGCCCAACGCGACGATCAAAGTGAGAATCAAAAAACGAACTTTTGTAGGGAAGGTTATCGCACTAGACGATGAAACGATGGTTCTGCTACGACGCAACGGTCGCATGACGATGATTCCTATCCAGGATATCCAAGCTGCGAAAACTGTCGCGAAAGGGTTCACCTCACAGAAGTCCCACGAAATTCGAGACCAGCTTCAGAGTGAGTTCGGCAATAAGTACCAAGTCTCCGTGACCACGCATTTTGTCGTCGTCCACCCACCGGGTGACGCACAAATCTGGGCCATGCCTTTCGAAAAACTCTACCAGCGCTACCAAAATTACTTTGGCAGTCGCGGATTCAACTTGGACGAACCCACGTTTCCCATGGTCGCGGTGGTTCTTAAAACCAGAGACGAGTTCGACCGGTTCCTGGCCAACTATCATGAAGCCAATGAGAACGTACTTGGCTACTACTCACCTCGTAGCAATCGAATCATTTCCTATGATCAAACCGGCGGAAAGGCAAAGGATGAAGACTGGTTCTTTACCGTAGACACGATCGTTCATGAAGCGACCCATCAGTCTGCTTTCAATACCGGCCTACACACTCGATTTGCACCCAATCCAAGATGGATCAGCGAGGGCCTTGCGACAATGTTTGAGGCCCCGGGCGTCCAGAACAGCATGTACTTCTCCAAGCAGAAAGACCGCATCAACCACGGTCGCTTAGAGAATCTTCGCACCATGTATGAGAAAGACTTCGTCACCGAGAAAATGATCGCGTCGATGGTCGGCTCTGATGATATCTTTCGCGTAAATCCAGCAGGCGCCTATGCGTTGGCTTGGGGACTGACGTTCTATCTCGCTGAGCGCGAACCCGAAAAATACGCGGCGTTTCTGCGTGCTGACGGATTGCGAGAGGACTTTCATACTTACGAAGGTCGTGAGCGGCTGGTCAACTTCATTAGAAAATTTGGCAAGATCTCCCATCTACACCCAAAATTAAAAACATTCATCATGGATTTACCAACGGGTGGAATTGACAAACTAAAAAAGCAACACGCAGCCTCCAAATAGATAGCCTCAAATGGCGATCGCACGCCGCTTGTCGTTCCAACAACGAATCATGGGCAAACTCAAATTGGCCACGTCATTGTGAACCAGCTAATGTCTGCCTGCCTTTCTATCGATCCAACGTGTGCTCTAAAAGCCAACGATAGACTGCGTCATTTGAGTAGGTTTCTGTCCAACTGTTGTGACCGACGCCCTCGTAGACTTTCATTTTCGCGTTTCCGCCAGCGTCATTAACCGCATCAACCATTCTTTTGCTTTCCTCTAAAGGCACAACACGATCCGCGTCTCCGTGAAACGCCCAGACCGGGACAGCGATCATCTGGTCCGCCATGCCAGGCCTGCCACCGCCACAAACGGGAACTGCTGCAGCGATTCGGTCTGGGATCGCACCGAGCATCGACCAAGTCCCATACCCGCCCATACTCAGACCGGTCACGTACAAGCGTTTCTTATCAACATTCATCTGCGACTGAACCGCATCCAAAATCTGAGTCAAGTGCGAGGGTTTCCACCCAATGTCTTTTGGGCACTGTGGCGAAATCAGAATGAACGGAAAATCATCAAGATCCGCAAGCAATTTGGGTGGCCCCCATTTTTTCACTAACTCCAGATCATCACCCCGCTCTCCCATCCCATGCAAAAACATCATCCAAGGGAGTAACTCCTGCTCTTCGTAGTTAGCAGGCGTGTAAATCCAAAAACCAATTTCTCGACTTCCGCCATCTGCTTCAGATACCAAAATTGAATTGGCAACCTGTTCACCAGGTTCAAATTTGAACGCATCGGCGCCCTCTCGCTGGGCGCTTCCGGTACCTTCCTCCTGGGCACTCAACACCGAACAGATAAACATGAGCAAGAACGCCCAACAATACTTTCGAAACATCAAATTCATTTCATCCCTCAGCAGTGCACTTTGCGTTGTAAATGTTGGGCCATTCGCCTGCCCCAAAAATTTTTAATCCATACAGTACGCAACGATGGGTCGCGACTATTTGTTTTTCCGGTAAAAACATCAAAATACACTCGTCATCAAATGAACGTCCCATGGCAAAAATAATGATGACACGTCAAAATCGTGAAAGGTCCTACGAAATCAGACGTCCCTATCTGCTAGGATTTCAAAGTAAACGTAAACCTTCACTGCGAGGATTATCATGTCAGTCAAAGAAAACGTTCTCTACTCCCTCCAACAATCCCGAAAAATGATGGAAGGATTGATGGCCGCAATGTCCGACCAGGAGGACTGGATGTACCAGGCACACCCCAAAGCCAATCACCCGCTCTGGATCGTCGGCCACATCGGACTCGCGGACAATATGTTCCTCACACGGCTCAATCCAGAAGCAGACAACAAACCCGAGGGCTGGGATGAGCTTTTTTGGTTCGGATCAGAAGTTCAAACTGACGCCTCCAAGTACCCAGACGTCGATACAGTTGTGAACTACTGCCGAGAGCGGCGTGCCTCCTTGGTGTCTGCAATCGAAGGCCTGACGGAAGAATTTCTAATGGGGCCGACCCCCGACGAAGGCATGTTCTCTGACGCCCCGAACATGGCTCAGATGTTGATTTTCATTTCCTACCACGAAGGTGTTCATACAGGTCAGTTTACCATTGCCCATCGTGGACTCGGACACGACCCGATGTTCCAACCGACTCCAGAGGCTACGGTTTAAACCATCGACAAAAAAACAGGCTCTCTCACGGAATGAGTGGGTGAAAAATGGTTAGTTTCGCGTCCTCACTCGGGTTCCTCAGAATGGGCCGCCCATCTCGGTCCCCGTTTTTCTATCCGTGCCACGTTCTAATCCAACGAAGCCATACTTGGCGCTTCCTTTGTCTCCAAACGAACGTCCCATTGGCGATGACATGATTTGCGTCATCGAGATAGTTCTTAAGGTTGTACGAACTGGGGCCAAGGGCATCCGAGACACCGGACGCATGTTTGCCGAAGTGCTGAACGGCTTCATCACCATTGAAGTATCGCGTTACACTCTTTGGGGCCACAAATTACCGTCAAAAACGAACCAGAAAGTATTTCTCCTTTTTGTTACAACCGCATTTCACTAGCAATGGCGCGACATCGCCTTCAAAATTCTCTTCGGAAAAACTTTGATTACAATCGGGGCATTCCCAGTTGACGTGAGCGGTTTCCTTAATCTTATCACCACTTTTTTGTCCAACAATTTCACGTGCTTCCACAGGACATTCGACGACTCGCCATCCGTCACTGTCATTTGAAGTGGCCCAGACATTTCCGACGGCATATTCATCCTCATCAGGATCGCCAAAGGCAAAGTGAGAGAAGACCATTTCCTTCACGTCTGCCTTGTTGAGGCCATATACATAGGTTTTCCGCCCCCAGCGCCCCTCGAAAACGCGAACCTCAGTCGTAGTCATACTCATTGTCTTCCTAGTCAATGTTGTTCAGTACATTTCTAATTAGCCGCCGTATGTCAGTGCGAAGTTCTGCGCCAACCTCCGAGGGCTTCAACAATGTTTGAGCACGATGTGAAGGCCGCCAGATGCCGTTTGTTCCACGGCCTTGAATGACAGCTATTTCGTTGCCTCGGTTGTTGTAAATATGGACATGGAATCTCTCATTGGGTGATAGATTGTGTGTGTCAATGCGAAATGTGTGTCGACCATCTGAGAATGTACCTCTTACGCGACCTGCGGAACGATAGGTCGTAGGTAGCTGGAATGTACTCTTTGGGGCAGCAAGTAAATCGCCAAACGCGACGGACTCCACCATCGCCACCGAAAGGACGGCGAAAAGTACGACTATGAATAGCGGATTACTCGTTGGGGTTTTGGAATGTTCAAGGTGCCTTCGTAGTCATATTCGGTTAATTTGCCTTAGGTTCATCTTCGCTTTCCAATTCGGTTAGCTCAGACCAAAGACCTTCAAGGCCCAAAGGCGTAACGTACGTCTTGAAGTCAATAAAACCGGTCGATGCAACATCAATGCCTGATGGCCAAAGTGCTTCACATTCTTCGCATACATGAACGATCTCACCTGTTTTGTTTACACGCACTTTGTTGACGTCACCTTGGTCGCAACGGGGGCACCACATAAAACGGTCTCCTTAAGGAATTGGAATCCACGGATAGGCGGAAATAACTTCAGTTGTGCCGGGGCGAATGATGACACGAATATGCCGTTCTCCCGCAGCGCCAATGGTACGTCCCATGTCGATCACGTACGCGCCCGGGTCGCCGGGAACGTGAGCACCCCGTTTCGCCCACGCGTCATCAATAAGCCCGATGATCTTATTGCGTTCAACGTTGAAGACAGAATGCTTGGATTTGGCTGGATTCGGCACCGTGTGATCTAGAACATGCTTGATCCGGTTGCCATGTTTCGATCCTTGGCCGTACACCAACCCACCCGGTGATGTCCAAGTCTTCGTAGTTGAATTGAAGACGAGCTTTCCACTCTTTGGGGCTTTTCGCCATAGTCCAGAAGTTTTTCGCCATACCCATTTCGCACCACTATTGATTTTGTCACCAATCCATTTTCCCACCTTACCCGGAACGATTGGCAACATACCCGCTCCTGCTGTGAAAATCTTGGTAACCACTGGCGTATCGGGGTTACCTATATCTTTAATTGTGACAGCAATATCACCTGCATCTGTAAATGAAATGATAATCTCGGCACCTTCGCCGATACGATCAACAATCGTTTCAATCTCGACCATCAATGCCTGAACAGCATTCCAACGAATTGAATTCAGTATTCTCTCGGCTTGTCGAGGGTCGTTTGCGAGAAGCAAACCGATATAGTGATTTCGCACCTTCCGATCCCAATTGAGCGACTGGAGAAGACGTTTTCGAAGCGTCAAAACACCCCAAGCCATTCCACGATCTGTTGTCAGAACCGACAAATCAATTTCGATCCGCGACTGTGCGAACATATAGTCGTAGTCTTCTGTTGTTGACCAAAAATCGTCGATAACAATAATGCCTTTCCCACCCTCCAAGTAGGCTTCAAGCAACATATCGTCCGGCCCAAGAATTTCGCGATACGCTTCCAAGAGTGCCTCACGTGCTTCTTTTGAGGCTTCATCCTCGCCTTCGGGAGCACCATCAATTCCGTCAGGATCTTGAACCGTAAAATACGCCGCATCAGCGGCTTGCAAAGTAAAATCCAGCATTGGAGAAATTGAATTCAACGGCACATTTTCCTGGGCCACTAGACATATTGGAGCCGCCAACAAAAACAGCAGTGCGATCCCAAACACATTCTTAAAAAACATCGCTTAACCTCAAGAAATCGTTCCGTTTGATGAGAGCCACCCCATTTTTTAAAGTAAATGAAAGTGGTGAGTAACAAGCCTGTCAGATCTGACGGAGTCGCAATACTACTCACTTTAGACAGCCAAAGCTATACGCAGAAAAATGAAAACGGAAAGATGAAGGACCCCCAATCTTTGCATGCTGCCAGAAAGGCAAGTGGTCTATCAAGCCGGCTGAAAAAATCGAAAGGGAAATAGCCAATCAAATTCAAAGGCGCCTCAATCGCCGACGAGGGCTCTTCAAATAATAGGTGCCCCCGTTTGCTGTTGTTTTGGTAAGCGCGCAACAGTACCGTTTGTTTTTGGTTGAGTCCGCGGGAGCGTCAGTTGCTTTTTAGCTGGATTTTTTCTTGCGTCGCTGGTCGCGTTTGAATTCTTTTCGGTCGGTTCGTTCGCGACGTTCGCGTACCCGGTACTGGCGAACCGCTTCGGGGTGCTTGGCAGCCCAGTTCCAAGGCAACAACGGCCCGTAGTCAGTGACGCTACTGAGGAGCTGGTCGAAGATGTCCTTCAAGTATTGCCACACATCAAGATCGTTGCGTAATGCGCTGCTGACCAACGTCATGAATCCGGCGCTCCGCTCGCCAGCTGCAAGGCTGCCGGCGAACAGCCAGTTTTTTCTTCCGATGGCGACCTGTTTCATCAACTGCTCAGTCTCGTTATTGTCGATCGGCAGCGAGGCATCGGTCAGCACAGCTTCAGCTCCGCGAAGTGATTGCGGACGTACTGAATCGCTCTTGGGCAGGATCACATTCGTGGTTCGGTCTTTGGCAGCGTCCAACTGCTCTAGCGAAGACGGCACCACTTTAATCGGCAGAAATTCTGGACTGGCTGATTCGGGTGTCAGCCCAAGCTTCTTTCTCCACTGATAAAACGAAGCTTCCGATACATCTTCCTGTCGACAGAATTCCCGAACGCTTTGTACACTACCCGATTGCTCAGAAAGCACGAACCTCCAGAATTCTTCCTCCTCAATTGACGCTCGTCTCATTATGTTGACTCCAAACTGAAAGCAAATCTTTCAATTTTAGGACAGCGTCAAAGTGCAGTTCAATGAACGCTCACCCTTGCAAAACCTCAATCTCATTCGTTCTGCAAACTTCACGCACCAAATCACGCAAAAGGACGCTAACGGCACCTGTCAGGTCGGCTTGCGATACTTCGTCGTCCAAACAAAGTGGTACTTCAAACTGTAGCGTGTTTGCGAACCGACTCGATAATTTTTCATCAAATCAGTTTAACAGAATCCTAAAGGAGTCGCCTGAAGCCGAGGGCTTTAATCCCATTGAGGAGACAGTAAATCTTACGACTTTTTGGTTTCTTCCTCCTGTTGTAGAGAAACTTCAATTCCAAACTTTTGGAATGCAGTTTTCAACTCAGATAAATCAACTCCATCTTTCATGGTTAGTAAACTTTTGCCTCGTTTTTCACCGTCCTTCACCATCGTGACTTCTTTTGCTACTTCCAGCGACTCTGACGCGCCAACACCAAAAAAATCATTAATTGCGCGACCGATCTCAATAAAACTTCCTTTTAGCTCATCGGTCGATTTTAAATGTACTTCCATTGCTTGGGACTCCCTCTATTTCAAACGTCGAATTGTTACATTGCCAGATTCGTCAATTGTGGCGGTCACCTGACCAAATTGGAAATCCCTGCTTCTCTCGAGCCCTTGTTGTGCCCTGCGCGCCTGAGTACCAGCCCTATGAAGTCTTCCTGGTATGTCTACTTGCTTGACTCCGTGCTGATCCGCCAAGTCACGAATTAGATTCTTCAACTCAAGTTGGCCGACTGCATCATCCAATTGACTAACCGACGCATTGGCAGGCCCAATATGTGCTTCCTTAATTATTAGTTTCCCACCAACGACTTCACCGTCGACAGCAATATCCCAAGCTTTTCCTTTGGAGTCTTTGAAAACGAATGTCTTTAGGTGTTCAAAGTCAGCCCCTTTTGTGAGTGTTGTCCTTGGGGCTTTTCGCCATAGTCCAGAAGTTTTTCGCCAAACCCATTTCGCACCACTGTTGATTTTATCGCCAATCCATTTTCCAACCTTACCCGGAACGATTGGCAGCATCCCTGCTCCTGCTGTGAAAATCTTGGTAACCACTGGCGTATCGGGGTTACCTATGTCTTTAATTGTGACAGCAATATCACCTGCATCGGTAAATGAAATGATAATCTCGGCACCTTCGCCGATACGATCAACAATCGTTTCAATCTCGACCATCAATGCCTGAACAGCACCCCAACGAATTGAATTCAGTATTCTCTCGGCTTGTTGAGGGTCTCTTGCTAGAAGTAGCTCAATATAATGATTCCGCACCTTCCGATCCCAATTGAGCGACTGGAGAAGACGTTTACGGAGCGTCAAAACACCCCAAGCCATTCCACGATCTTTTATCAGAACCGACAAATCAATTTCGATCCGTGACTGTGCGAACATATAGTCGTAGTCTTCTGTTGTTGACCAAAAATCGTCGATAACAATAATGCCTTTCCCACCCTCCAAGTAGGCTTCAAGCAACATGTCGTCCGGCCCAAGAATCTCGCGATACGCTTCCAAGAGTGCCTCACGTGCTTCTTTTGAGTCTTCATCCTCGCCTTCGGGAGCACCATCACTTCCGTCAGGATCTTGAACCGTAAAATACGCCGCATCAGCGGCTTGCAAAGTAAAATCCAGCATTGGAGAAATTGAATTCAACGGCACATTTTCCTGTGCCACCAGACATGTTGGAGCCGCCAACAAAAACAGCAGTGCGATCCTAAACACATTCTTAAAAAACATCGCTTAACCTCAAGAAATCGTTCCGTTTGATGAGAGCCACCCCATTTTTTAAAGTAAATGAAAGTGGTGAGTAACAAGCCTGTCAGATCTGACGGAGTCGCAATACTACTCACTTTAGACAGCCAAAGCTATACGCAGAAAAATGAAAACGGAAAGATGAAGGACCCCCAATCTTTGCATGCTGCCAGAAAGGTAAGTGGTCTATCAAGCCGGCTGAAAAAATCGAAAGGGAAATAGCCAATCAAATTCAAAGGCCCTCAATCGCCGACGAGGGCTCTTCAAATAATAGGTGCACCCATTTGCTGTTGTTTTGTTCTGATTGCTGCTGTTCTTTAGCCCCGTTTGGTTGCCCTTCGTTTTTTCTCCGCGTTTCTCCCTTGTAAGTTTTGGTTCGTCCACGGAATTGGTGGGTATCAAGGTCGTGTTTTCAGCCTCACTCAAGTTCTTCAGAATGGTCCGCCCATCACGGTCCCCGTATTCGGCCTCAGCTGCTTGCGCAGGCCGAACGACGGTGACGCGGAATGGGCTACAAACTCTTGTTTTTTTATTTAATTTAAAGGGCATCTGGTTGAACTTTGGGCTATTGGTATTGGTTCTTAACATCAAAGCCAATTTCCCAGCCCAAGTCTACAAAATCGCACTATATCACCAGCTTGCAAAGCTGCCGGAACACAAAACTTGCCCACCAATTCTGTTGACGAAGCAAAAAACAAAAGGCTGCACGATTCTCGAGCAGCCTTTTTTCATCACCATTTGACGGCAAATAACGGCCTCATTTAGCCGAGAGCATTGGGTCGGTATTCGCTCAAGCAAAGATACCGGTCGACTTAAAGCCATCACCAAGAATCGCTCGGGATTTCACTCCCAACCAGCTCTCAAGCACCTCTGAATAAACACTACGATAGTCAATCTTGTACTTCAAATCGCCGTCGTCCAGATCCGTCAAACTAGGATGTTCGCCAATGGTACCCGAGTTGACATTTGCGCCGATCATGAACATCGGTGCTGCCGTCCCATGATCCGTTCCACCACTTGCATTCTCTCTGACCCTCCGACCAAACTCGCTGAACGACATAACGGCAACTCGTTCATCGTTTCCTTGCTGCTCAAGATCTTTCACAAATGCCGTAATTGACGATGAAACATCACCCAACAATGCCTGATGCGCTTCGCGCTGATTGGAGTGCGTGTCAAATCCGTCTCGAGTGACATAGTAAATCCGGGTTGGCAATCCGCTGTCAATCAGGCGAGCGACAGCCTGCAAGTCTCGTCCCAATTGGGTCTCCGGGTAACTACCCTCGCCGGATTTGCCTTCTGCAACCGATTTGAGTCGTTCGCTGGTATCCAGTGCAACTTTGGCATTCTCGTGGACGAAAGTTAACAACGAATTGGATTGCCCGCGTGGCGCATTGACCATAGGTTTGAGAAGCTTTCCCAATCGCTCGCTACGTGCCGTCGATGACACCTGAAAATCATCCAGCGTCCGTATCGACGGGGTAGGGCGGACAAGACTTTTCACTGCCAAGGGTTGGCGAGATGAACCGAAATGGATTGCAGGCAATTGCTCAGCCAAAGTGTTTTCTTCGAGACAGCGACCTATCCAACCCGTTTGCCGTTGTCCAACCTGATGAGCAGTATGCCAAAGATCCATCGACTCGAAATGCGAACGATTGGGATTGGCGTATCCAACGCCTTGAATCACGGACAATTTCTGCCGTTCCAACAAGCCGGCAAACCCATCCATGGCAGGATGAAGGCCAACTTGATCATCAATTTTCAGAACGTTGTCTTTGCCGATCGCCAACGTAAAACGGTTCTTGTAGTATTCATCATCGGCGTAGGGAATCACGGTATTCAAGCCATCATTCCCGCCCGACAATTCTACAACGACAAGAATCTTTTCGCGCCGATTCAAAACCGCCTGACTTGATGCGCCTAACAGAAACTGGGGCACAGCACCGGAAAGACTAATCAGCGCGGAACCGCCAAGTCCCGCTTGAATAAATCGCCTTCTTGAAGTGTTCATTTTCTATCCTTCAATGAATTTCCATGTTGAGCAAACTTCATTCTCGACCACTCCATCGACAAGTCCCATGGAATCAGTTGAGCTGAAACTCAGGTAAACTGGCAATAGTAGAAAGTAAATCACGGGGGTCATCACTGATCGAATCCAACATTTCGGCAGATTCCTGAGTAACGGATCCTGCCAACCAGTAATCACCCAAACCGGCAAACTGATCCTTAGTAAGTGCACGCCGATTCCTGCGATACCAGTTCCGAAGATCGCCGGCTTGATACCGAGTACTGGACGCACCAATCAATGTTGAAACGAGATTTGCACGCGCGATAATCGTCGAAGCGTTGATCCAACTCGTTCCTCCATCCCAGCCTTTGACATTGGGTGGATAGAACGGCAGTTGCCCCAATCGCTCTAGCCGCTGAGTGATCTGTCTCATATTGGCCTGTGCTTCTAGAAACTTGAGCGTCCCTATAGCCAATTCAACGGGGCTTTTGATTTTCCTTGCCAACGCCAGGTCCGAAAAAGAAAATCTGGCTGGACAAGATCATCCTCAAAGTACTGGAAATATCAAAATCGGTTTCTCGCAAGTGATCCGCAATCGGCTTTACCAGTTCATCAGTTATCTCTTCCGAGTCAAAAAACGAAGAAACGAATCATCTTTCTGGCAATGAAAGCTGTCGATGCCTCGTGATTGAGAACGATCCGAACGGCCTGTTCTCCCGTCAAATTTCCCGACTGGTCAAAAAATGATTTCTCGCCTGAATCAAACTGATGCTTGTTAAAGCGAAACACGGATCTTCGCACTTCCCAACCGGTAAAACAGCGGGCAAGCTCTTTGATATCCTTCTCGGCATAGTTCCCAGGGCCCAAGCAAAACAATTCTAACAGTTCGCGAGCATAGTTTTCATTGGGGCGCGTCTTGCGATTCTCTGTTGAATCCAGGTAAATCAACATCGCGGGATTTTTAGAGATCCCTTGAACCAAGTCTTCGAATTGCCCGAGGGCATGTCGACGCAGCAGTTTATTCTGCTTGAGCATTGCCCGCGCATCGACCACCTTTTCCGCACTGGTTGCAAAATGTCCGTGCCAAAAAAGTGTCATCTTTTCTTGCAAAGGGCAAGGGGATTGGACCATTCTCAGCAACCACCAGGCTGCCAACTCCCTGGAGTCTTCTCCACCAGCCAAGACACGCCCCGCAGTCTCCATCTCCTTTTCAAATGCTTCGGCACCGCTCAAATCAAACACCCCATCGAGCGTTGCTTCCAAGCCATTGGCCACCGCATCATCAACCTGCCCAATGGAAGCTCCGAATGTCGCACGACGAAATAGATGTGCGGCCAGTTTCGCAGACCACGGATTTTCGACTGTTGGAACAAAGGGCTCCCAAGGTGACTCAATGTCGGCGACTGATCGTTTCAAGGTTTTCATAGCCTATTCCTCGAATTCCAAATCGACATTAAGGTTCATCCCGTTTTCACGAACCTCAAAATCTATCGTTCCGGCTTTGAACAGCTCGGCAATCAACAACAACGCGTCGATTTGAGTTTTCGCTTCGTTGCGACCATTGCCTTCGGAAACCATATTATTGGCAATCAAAGGTTCTTTGTTGAGCTTCAATATGCGATGAAGTTGACGAGCATCGATCTCCAATCGCGTGTTGGAGCCCGTTTGAGTTTGAAAATCTCCCGCCTTGATTCTCTCGGCTACTTCCAACGCCAATCCTCGTGTACTGGAAACCACAACGTGCTTGCCAACAAACGCAATCGAAGGAGAAAAGTTATAAAGCAGTATTCCATCCTCGGCATCGTCTTCAAACACATACTCTGCGCTGGTCAAATTGAATCCGTCAAACTTTTCGGTCGTCGTATCCAACTGAGCTTGGCCCTCCATTCCGAGGTTCAAGTTGAAGATACTAATCATATTTTTGAAGGCGATTCTTACCTTGCGACCGAACGATTCCTCTTTCACCTGTGCAATCACGGCGAATCCAGGAAGTTTGACATCCGGTTGACCATTCGGTTCTGCTTGATGCTCAACGACAACTAACTGAGCACCCGCTTCCAAGCCACCAAGGAATTCTTCGCCGAAGTCCAGCCCGGCGAGAAGCGTTGAAATTTGAGAATCGAATTCAGCCATCTGAGCAATCACTCGCTCGCTAAACAGATCCTCTTTGGCCAACCACCAAGCACTAAAGTCTCGATAGGTCGACAGGGATGCAATTGAATTTTTGACGTCAACCAGTGCCGGAGCTCGTCCTTGCATTGCAGGTCCATAGAAAAATTCACGAGACGAACTCGCCCATTGACGATTAAAAGGCAGGGCCAAATTGACTTGAACACTCTCGTCCAAACGAATGCTGGCTGAGGCTTGAGCGGCATTTTTTAATCCATCCAACATACCGCCAAGCAACAATTCAGCGGCGGGGTCGTCAACGGAGCCGGCAAAAAGTTCCTCGGCGACGCCCGCTTCACGAATGGCTCCCAGATCAACTGCAGCCCAAATGGGTTCGTCGACTTGAACCTCTTTCGCCTCCTGATACCAGGACTGGGCCGCAACGTTATCGCTTGATCCATCGAGCAAGTTGTCGGTGATTTGGTTTTACGAGCTGGTTGTTATTGGAGATCAAAAACCAAGTGCCCATCCGTGCCATCAAAAAATCGCCGAAATCGGCCACCTTGCAATCTCGATAAGGTTTTATCTTGTAGGGCGTTTTCGATCCTTCCCCCTGACCGGCCATCGATGCCATATTAAGAAACGTCTCCGCAGTTTTCTTTAACTCCGCCTCATTCTTGGCCTGAAACATGATGGCAAGACCTTGCGTTTTTATGTCAAAGCCAAAGTACAATCCCTCGGATGTGACGTTTCGAAGTGCAATGTCCCAGGTACAACCCAGTTGTTTTTCAAGCAACTCTTTTCCCATCATCGCCATCGTGTACTGAGGAGATTTCAGAAATTGCTGAACTTGATCCATGCCTTCGATTCGGCCACGTAACTTGTGGTTCATGACCGCATCGATCAACTGCGGTGGGTCGGAAACCTCCAGGTAAATCACTGTTGATGCTGGAAAGAATTGATCCGCCGACTGAACATCTTGTCCGGTGGACCAGGTAGCTTGCGATAACAAAAAAGCCAGTGTAAGAGCAATCGGCAATGTGGCAGCCCGACCAGGCCGTACGATCATCGTCTTCATTTCATTAACCGCCGTTCAGGAGAATGATTCGAGTACAAAAGATCGTACCAAGTGCACGCCAAGAAAGTTTCCGTCGCGCCAAAAGAATCTCGAATCCGACGAAATACTTGCAAATGGTAAATCAATCCCTGATTTCCGTTGGCAAAACGTCTCCTAACAGACGACTCGTTTAGGCGAGTCCACGTTTCACAGCCCAAACAGCGGCTTGAGTACGATCGTTCACATCCAGTTTTCGCAAAATATTCTGGACGTGTTCTTTGGCCGTCTCGACGCTAATCCCAAGCGATTTGCCGACTTCACGATTACTCAGTCCTAATGCTACCTGTTGAAGAACTTGAAGTTCCCGCTTAGTCAACGGAATATCCTGACTAATCGACTGTCGAGGTCGCCTCATCTTGGACTTCGTGATGACCAGCAACGACGTTTCGCTGGCATCTCTCCCCTCAACGGCATTGTTGATCGACTCAATGAGCACATCAGTTCGGGCCGTCTTGGGAACGTAGTCGTTGACTTTAATGGCTGCGGCTCGTGCAACCGAAGTCGGATTGGTGCACTGGGAAAAGATGACCACTTTCATCTGCTCCGGATCGTGAAACATCCGTTCCAAGACGCCAAGTACATCCTGGCCATTGAACCTCGATTCGGCAACCACGACATCGGGCTGATGAGTCTGAATTGCATCCGGCAAATCTGCCGTGGCAGAAACGATACTGACAATCTCAAAAGAAGTGGCGTCAAGCGCGCATTTGAGACCTTCATAGACGACGGGATGATCGTCAACCAACAAAATTTTTGTAACCATAGCGCTCTTGCACGGCGGGCATCAGCAATCAGTTACCGGGTAATGATTTGGAAGCGGAACGAGGCCGAGGAGCAGTGCAGTGTTATGAAAGGCGAGTTGTAATGATTATCACAGTATAACTAGATGAATCGATATTGTCATTAAAAACCCTTTCGCATGGCATTTTGAAGCAATTTTAAATCCTCGGTGAGGAAAAACCACCGATTCTTTGACCGTCAATCTTTCGTAACGTAGATATCAAGAACAATTGATGCATTTTCTCATCGCGTGTCTGCGAAATTATGAAACGAAACAACCAAAACCAACCCAGTCTGCTAATCGTCGATGACGACCGACACCTACTCCACTCGATGGGTAGCTGGTTAGTCGAGCAAGGATTCAACATCTTCCTGGCGGACTCTTGCGAATCAGCCAACAGCATCCTGGCCGAACACGCCATCGATTTGGCACTGGTCGACCTTCGCCTAGGCAAAGAAGACGGGTTTCAGGTACTCGAGCACTGCCAAGAAAATTACCCTCACGTCACTGTCGTTTTGATGACGGGGTATGGCACCGTCGATATGGCTATCGACGCGATTCGCGCTGGGGCCTTTGACCTGCTCACCAAACCATTGATCGACGAAGAATTGTTGATGGTACTCGACCGGGCGTTGAACCAGCGGCAAGTCATCGAGGAAAATACTCAACTGAAAGCCCAGCTGGATACCAAGTTCGGGCTGGAAAACATTGTGGGAACTCACCCGCAAATGAAAAAGACCTTTGAGATCGTGGAAAGTGTTGCTAATACGAAAGCCACGCTTCTGATCACCGGCGAAAGCGGGACGGGAAAATCCTTAATCGCTCGCGCCATTCACCGACGCAGTGATCGTCGTGACAAACCCTTTGTTGAAGTGGCCTGCGGAGCACTTCCAGAAAGCCTTTTGGAAAGTGAACTTTTCGGTCACGTCGCAGGTTCCTTTACAGGCGCAACAGGCAACAAGGAAGGGAAATTCAAACAAGCCGATGGCGGTACTATTTTCCTGGACGAAATTGGAACGGCTTCGCCAGGACTTCAAGTCAAACTGCTGCGAGTCCTGCAGGACTTTCAATTTGAACAAGTGGGTGGGGCAGAAACATTTACCGTTAACACAAGAGTGATTCTTGCGACCAACGAAGAACTGGAAAAGGCTGTAAACGAAGGCCGCTTTCGTCAGGATCTTTACTATCGAATCAACGTCATCAATCTTCAATTGCCATCGCTTTGTCAACGAAGCAGCGACATTCCATCTCTGGCCAATCACTTTTTGGCACAAGTAGTTTCCGATACGGGAAAATCGATTGAAGGTTTTGATCGCCCCGCATTGACGGCAATGCAAAGTTATCGCTGGCCCGGAAATGTTCGTGAATTGCAGAACATCATTGAACGAGCAGTTTTACTCGGCAAAGGGCCCTTGATTACGCTTCAGGATTTACCCGGTAACATTACCGCCGGAGCGACTGACGCTCAAGTCGTTAGCACCAACACCAGACAAACACTCAAAGAAGCATTAGAAGGTCCGGAACGTCAAATCATTCTGCAAGTGCTGCGTGAGAACCATTGGAACCGCAATGAAACGGCAGATCAGTTGGGAATCAACCGCACGACTCTCTACAAGAAAATGAAAAAGCTGGGCTTAGAAGAAATGGCAGCTGGAAAAGACTGGTAGCCAATCAATCTTTGAAATGACTTTTGATCATAAAAAAGGGCGAGCCCACCGGACTCGCCTTTTTCATTATCTGTTAAATGAAGCTGAGTTGCCGCCTACCAGCGACCTCCTCCACCTCCACCTCCACGGTGTCCACCGCCGCCACCGCCGCCGCCGCGACGATCTTCACGCGGACGGGCTTCGTTTACAGCCAAGTTACGGCCTTCATGCTCTTGACCATTTAGTCCATCAATTGCGGCTTGAGCGTCTCCATCTGATGCCATTTCCACGAAGCCAAATCCTTTGCTTCGACCTGTTTCACGGTCGCTGATTACTTGAGCACTTTCAACAGTTCCATACTGCGAAAACATCTGCTCAAGATCAGAGCTTGAAACCTTAAAATTTAAATTACCACAGTACAACTTTTTTCCCACGACAGTCTTTCCTGTAAGAACGGGGACGTGACGACCATGCATTTTTCTCTTTCCCGGACGTCAAATTAAGAAAGGGGCAACTGCTGCCCACAGGTAGAACTGAAGAACTTTATTTGGTGTTCGATAAAAATTCACCGATTCAACCAATACTCGACGGCACAACCAACGATTGTTTTTATAAGGCGAAAACGTTCAAGATACCAGTATCAATCTGAAAAGCTGAGAAATTAAGCAAATATGGCCTAATCGCCGATGCTTTTTCGTCCCCAAAATCGGCCACACAGATTCCCTGGCGACAAGATGGGGGGGAAACCAAGGCACCTCGCTAAGCCCCTTGGCCGCGACATATTCAATTTGAACAGGCCGATATGGCATTGCCATCTAATCCGCAGACGCAACATAGAATTGTTCACCACAAGCATAGCGCCCACAACGGCCGACGTACTCCCAGCAATCGAGATGATACCCCGTCTTGCAACTCCTACACTTCACAGGATCATGGGCGACAACTTCTCCGCAAATCAAACAAGTGGTCGAGCCACCAAAATCGATCACATCGACATCAACGGAATGAGCAACTTCGTTGGCGGACAAAAGACGTTGATACAGCTCGGCAAAATTTCTGATGATCACAAACGTCTTAACCGGTTTGAAACCGCGAAAGGCACTATCCAACTGAAGTTGATTCGCAACAATTCGCACCTCGCAGCGCTCATAGAATTGAACGTAAATTTTGTTAAGCAAAACCTGACATTCGGCAGTCAATGTATCCAGCAAAATTTGCACGTCGTTCGTCTGAACAAAATACCGACGATCAAAATATTCATTTCCCGTTTTGACATCCTTGACAAAACTCAATCCGTTCCAGGTTTGGGCGGAAGTGATGGACATACGAAAACTGGCTGGGGATAGTCCAAGATCAATCTGATCCGTTTCTTGAATCGGTTTGGGAATCCAGTGGGTTGAGACATTCAGAAATAGATTCGGACTGGCATCCGTACCATTGCAAATCCGAACGCGATAGGTTTGGCCATTAATTCGCAATTGAGCGCAAAAGTCACCATTGGCAGCGGGGACGACCTCGCCACCAAACCGGCGCGCAATGCGTTCCAGATGGTCCAATGTGCTCCGTTTTGAAAGCCTGCGAACCGTTGGCCCCAGCGCATAAACGACAAATGCCAACAAACAGAAGAACACGCAAAAGAATAAAAAAGCAACCAAAATGAGCCATGATGTTAGAGCCCGAACCAATGATCAACTGACAGGAGCAGCAAGAACGGCGTCGCTCTCAACGTCGGTGACCTCAACATCGACCAGCGTACCGGTCAGTTCTTTGTTGGTGGTCGCGAGCTGCACGGTCGCAGGAGCATAACGGCAAGTCGTTCCCTTCGCGGTTCCCGATTCGCCATCAAACGATTCGATCAACAACTGCAATCGTTCTCCGACAAGCGAACCAAAGTACTGGCGTCTCAATTCCGTTTCCAAAGCGGCCAATCGTTTACCACGTTCTTGCTTGACCGCCTTGGCAATCTGATCTGGCATATCGGCCGCAGGTGTTGTCCGCCGTGGACTAAAGGG
The DNA here is from genome assembly GCA_965224765.1 of Mariniblastus sp. Classification (GTDB taxonomy): domain Bacteria; phylum Planctomycetota; class Planctomycetia; order Pirellulales; family Pirellulaceae; genus CAZDBA01. The sequence continues at coordinate 106,845 of CBDDAC010000002.1, read as the reverse complement.
AAACATATGGATTTTCGAAAATCCAATTTGACGACAGATATCCAGAGATCGTGTGAAGTCCTCATCAGTTTCGCCTGGAAAGCCAACGATGACATCGGTCGAAAAAGCAGGTTTAACCAATTTCTCCGCAGCCAATTGGCAACGATCGACAATGCGTTTCGCGTTCCAACGTCGTTTCATCTTTCGCAAAATTCGATCGGAGCCGCTTTGCACACAGACATGAAGGTGAGGACAAACCTGATCGCCAAAATCCTGCATCACCGCCAACAAATCATTGGTCACTTCGGTCGCTTCAATGCTGCTCAAACGAATTCGAAAATCCCCTGGGATTTTACAGAGATCACGAAGCAAGGTTGCCAATCGAGTCCACTGCTCACGAGGCTTGCCAAAATTGAAGTCAACACCATAGTGCCCAAGATGAATTCCTGTCAAAACAACTTCGCTAAATCCAACGTCAACCAACCCCCAAATCTCATCCACAACTTCTTGCGGAGACCGGCTATACATCTGCGGACGTACTTTGGGAATAATGCAGTAACTGCAGTTCAAGAGGCAACCATCCTGAACTTTGACGTATGCGCGACTACGTCCCGACATTCCCGAAATGCCGCGCGGCAAATCAACGACACCAAAGCGTCCCAACAAGTCCGGCAACTCGCGTTTGTCTGTCACTACCTCAGAAACTCCTGGCAACGCCGCGACTTCATCGGGCGCGCGAGTTGCGTAGCAACCCATCACAACGATTCGAGCGTCCGGGTTCTTTCGATTCATTCTCCGGATGATCTGGCGGCTCTTGGAGTCACCTTCGTTGGTCACGGTGCAGGTGTTGACGATACATAAATCCGCCGGTTCCGATTCTTCGGCGACCTGATATCCAGCACTCAAAAGACCCTCACGTACAAATTGAGTTTCGTACTGATTGACCTTGCAACCAAGAGTCACTGTCTTAAGTTTTGCCGTCACGTTGTAGCCCGAACTTGGAAACGTCTTTTTATCGAACGACCATTAAACACTCTAGGAGAAGGTACGTCGAGTCAAAAATGCTCAGCGGCCAGGCTCGGAAACGTCTAGACGTACCACATGATTTCCGTTCGGAATTCAACAGCACGTATGGTGAGAATCCCACCTATAGGAGGGCGGGCCCCGCGAAATGACTTGCCGCCGTTTCACGGACGATTCGCCAACCATCAAGAAGGCGAAGATTATCGAAAGAGATCTTAACGTAGCGGGGAAGCTATTCGATCGGCTCGATCGTTGAACTCATGGCGCCCTGGCAACGGGCGATTAACACATCCTTGCCAAATGCATGAATCTGATCCCGCTTTAACTCCGCATGCTCGCGAGTCGTTGTCAAACAAACAACTCGGCCATCGGCATCCACCTTTTTGGCGATCTTAAAACCTTTCTCAAACGGATGCCCAAACAACTGACGCATCATCAACACAACGTACTCGTAGGAATGATCGTCGTCATCCCAAAGAATGACCTGATACTTGGGCTGACGTTTGGGCTTCTGATCCCTTCGAAGTTTTTTCGCGGTATCAACGACGGTCGCGACGGCTGAACCAGTTTCACTCATTTTCTCACCTATACCAATTTCCATTTGGCCGTCACCCCAAGGTGACGAACGAATCGCCCAAACCAAACAGTAGAAACACACGAGGCAGAACTACAATCATTTCACAGGACGATCATCTGACAACCGCTGCTGTTTTCCAAGGTGGATGGGTCCATAGCCGAACCGAATCCCGGTAGCTATATTATTTTGCGTCCCGCCATTTTAATCACTCTTCTAAACTCTTGAATACCAACATTTTTGGGAACCTTCGAAAATAACGCGGAACCGCAAACAAAAGCAAAGATTTGGTTTGGGAGAAATTTCCCGAATGATTTCGCTGTAACTCGACAATTGGATCAAAAGTCAAACATTTCTGGGGCAACAAGATGAGTCAGCTTCAAAGCTATCTTGCCGAAAACAAACAGCGATTTGAAAACGATCTGTGTGATTGGCTACGAATTGCAAGCATCAGCACGGACAGCCAATACGCCGACGATGTTCGCGCCGCGGCCAATTGGCTAGCCGATCGATTTCGAGCATTGGAACTCAAAACTGAGATCATTGAAACCTGCGGACACCCTATCGTCTACGCGGAAACCCCGCCAGTCGCAGGCGCTCCAACGGTCTTGGTTTACGGTCACTACGACGTACAACCCCCGGACCCGCTGGAACTCTGGACGACGCCGCCCTTTGAACCGACCGTCCGAGACGGCAAACTTTTCGCCAGAGGTTCGACCGACGACAAGGGCCAGATGATCACCCACCTGTTCAGCACAGAAGCTTGGCTCAAGACCAACGGTGAATTGCCAATACAAATCAAGTTTGTCATCGAAGGTGAAGAAGAGTGTGGCAGCGCAGGCTTCAATGAATTCATCGCGGGGAAGTACGACAAAGAACTCCCCGTCAAGGAAAAACTGGCTGCCGACATCTGCGTAATCAGTGACACCAGTCAATTCGCGCCGGGCCAACCCGCAATCACTTACGGCTTGCGAGGAATCTCCTATTTTGAGTTGCGTTTGACTGGGCCCAACCGCGACCTCCATTCAGGAGCCTTCGGTGGCAGCGTTACCAACCCGGCCAATGCACTCACTAAGATGCTGGCTGCGCTGATCAACGAGGACGGAAAAATCCAGATTCCTGAATTCTACGACGGAATCAAGGAAACAACTCAGAGGGAACGTGAGCAGTATGCCGAACTGGATTTCTCGGATAACGATTACATGCAGGAACTCGGAGTCGATGGACTAACGGGTGAAAAGGGATTCTCGACACTCGAACGACGCTGGACTCGCCCAACGTTTGATATCAACGGACTCTGGAGCGGCTATCAAGGCGAAGGAGCAAAAACCGTTCTGCCGGCCCAAGCGGGTGCCAAGTTTAGCTTCCGCCTTGTACCCGGTCAGAACATTGAAAATATCGCCACCAATCTGCAAACCCTGTTGGAGCAACTCTGCCCAGCAGGAATCAAAATGGAGCTGCTCGATTTCCATGGTGCTCCTGGTTGCGTTGTTCCCCTGGACAGCCCATTCATGACCGCTGCCGCGCAAGCGATCGAAACGGGCTTTGGAACCCAACCCGTTTTCATTCGTAGTGGCGGTAGCATTCCGCTCGTGAACGCATTCTCTGACCACCTGGGAATCGACACACTCCTATTGGGCTGGGGACAAGACGATGACAACCCACACAGCCCCGACGAAAAATTCTCATTGGATGATTTCCACCTGGGAATCGCGTCTAGCGCAAGTTTATGGAATGAAATTTCCAAGATCAAATTGTAAAACGAGCCGTGGGCATCGCGGTTGTTCGCAATCATCACACACCCATTGATCGAATCTACGGCTTCGTCCCAACGCAATGCGGGACACCCCTGAATTTTTGATACCGCCGGTTCCACTTTCAGGCATAAACAAGTACAAATCACGAAAACAATCATTCAATTTGCCGACCATGGCCCATACCAATGCTTGATCGAAAATACATTATTGCAAACGTTGATGCGGTAAAAACAAACTGCGAAAACCGCGGAGTATTCTGCGAAGTTGACCAGTTGGTCGATTTGGAAAATGCTCGGCGTGACAAACTACAACGGGTTCAGGAACTGAACACTGCCAAAAACGCTGCAACGAAAACCATTGGCAAGGCCAAAGACGAAACCGAGCGGGAACAACTCAAGGCAAAGAGTCGAGAGTTGGGAGAGAGCCAGAAAACTGCCCAGCACGAACACGATGAACTGGAAGTAAAGGTCAAGGAAATCCAGTTGACCATTCCCAACATGGCTCATCCCGACTGTCCCGTAGGAGTCGATGACAAATCCAACCTGGAGTCCGGCCGAGGAAAACACGAACCACCGACCTTTGATTTCGCTCCACTTGATCATGTCGATCTGGGGCAGAATAACAACTGGATCGATTTCGAAGGAGGCGCCAGAACCACCGGAGCTGGATTCTACTTCCTCAAAGGCGATATGGTTTTGCTAGATCTCGCGCTTCAGCAATTTACCGTCAGCGAACTGGTCAAACGCGGTTTCATGCCAATGATTACTCCTGACCTAGCGCAGAACTCCATTCTCGAAGGCATTGGATTTATGCCGCGAGGGCCTGAGACTCAAGTTTACAGCATCGAAAACTCCAGCCTGTCACTTATCGGAACCTCCGAAATCACGCTAGGTGGACTGTATAGTGGTGACACGATGATGGACACAGATTTGCCAATCAAAATCTGTGGTATCAGCCATTGCTACCGAACAGAAGCCGGCGCTGCCGGTCGAGCCTCACGGGGACTTTATCGCGTCCACCAATTCACCAAAGTGGAAATGTTCGCGTTCACTTTGCCGGAACAAAGCGATTCCCTGCACGAGGAACTAAAACAGATCGAATGCGAACTTTTCGATGCACTTGAGATTCCATATCGTATCGTTGACACGGCAACGGGCGACCTGGGCGGGCCGGCCTACCGTAAGTACGACTTGGAAGCGTGGATGCCGGGACGTGGCGACGGCGGTGAATGGGGCGAAATTACCAGCACGTCAAACTGTACCGACTATCAGGCACGACGTTTGAACATCCGATACAAAAAGAAGGACGTCAAAGGCACTCACTTTGTGCACACACTCAACGGAACGGCTATCGCGCTGAGCCGAGGGATTATCGCCATTCTGGAAAATCACCAAAACTCAGACGGAAGTGTTAACATTCCCAAATCCCTTCAACCGTACATTGGCAAAGAAAAGATCGGCTAGTACCCGGACCGTTTTGAATTGACGGGTAACAAGGCAAAGAAAACCGGTGTATCTGATGCGCTCGCCCCGCCAATTGAAGACGGGCCTAGGCAGTTGGCAGAACACCACATGCCCACGCAAGCGAGGAGCATGGCACCCGTCGTTGAGGTTTTTGCCTTTTACGGGAGGTTGAGGCTCCTGCCGAAACAATTCTTGTTCCTCTCAAACGCGTTCAAATCAATGGGCCAACTGCACCGGCTTTCCGCCATAGCTTGATTCATTCAATTCAAACCGCCAGCTTGGAATCGAGAATTCAACTCTCGATTCGAAACATCAGTCGGCTGGAGGTTTCCATCAGGATTCGGATATTGCCACGATCGATGCCGGTATGATTGTTCCGGATGAATCGATTGAGCTTGAAAAAGGCGAGCCAACGTACGTTCATGGCGTCGCACGGGTCAAAAAGTCCGAAAATTAACGCTTGTGAGGATTCGCAATCGAAACATTGCGCAGTTACCGCTGCTAAACTATCAAGAGAGTGAGACCACTTTACTCATCACTCAATTACCCTATTTTGATTTTCAACTTTGGCAAGGTTCATGCATCGAATTTCATTGAGCGTCGCGCTCCTGATCTGTCTTTTCGCTTCTGTTTTTGCTTATGGCCAGGACACGGGTCCAACTTACGAGGTCGATCTCAGTGATGCACTGAATCACTACGTGACCGTTACCATGACGGCCGAAGCGACTGGCGACGAAACCGAAATCATGATGGCGACCTGGACGCCAGGCTCCTACCTTGTTCGGGAGTACGCAAAATTCGTTGACCGAATCGAAGCACGTACTGTCAAAGGTCGCGGTCGACCAATGGACATCGAAAAAATCAGCAAGAACCGCTGGCGCGTCGACACCTCTCGGTCCAAACAATTCAAGGTGACCTACCGCATCTTCTGCAACACGCTGTCGGTCCGCACCAATTACGTTGGACATGCCTATGCCGTGCTCAACGGCGCACCCTCCTTTTTAACGATTCCCGATCAATTGGATCGTCCACACACGGTAACGCTGGAACTTCCCGATAAATGGAAACGAAGTGCCACCAGCCTAACTCCCACTGGCGATGAACCCCACCGATACGTCGCATCCAATTATGACGAACTTGTAGACAGTCCTATCGTCGCGGGTAACGTTTCGTTTTATCCGTTCAAAGTCGCAGGCGTCGAGCATGCGTTGGTCAACGTCAACGAAGCGGGCTACTGGGATGGAGAAAAGGCCGCACGTGATCTGGCGAAAGTCGTAAAAGCTCATCACGACCTCTGGGGAACGGTTCCTTATGACCGCTACCTGTTCATCAACGTCATTGGTGGTGGCGGAGGTGGCCTTGAACACGATAACTGTTGCTTGATGATGTCCAGCCGCTGGAGCTTTCGATCCGAAGGCGGATATGTTGGCTGGTTGAGTCTTGCCAGTCACGAGTTTTTCCACACCTGGAACATTCGCCGCTTGCGTCCCAAATCGCTCGTCAAGTACGACTATGAAAATGAAGTCTACACTCCCAGCCTTTGGATCGCAGAAGGAGTAACTAGCTATTACGAAGATTTGCTACTCGTCCGCGCGGGATTGATGTCAAGCGACGAATTTCTGGCTGGAATGGGCGGATCCGTTTCGCAAGTCCAGCGATCCAAAGGAAGTAAGGTCCAGAGCTTACGCGATTCATCCCATGATGCCTGGATCAAGTTCTATCGGCCAGAATCCAATTCCAGCGATACAACGGTCAGCTATTACACCAAAGGTTCTGTCGTCGCATTCCTTCTGGATGCTCAAATTCGAAAAGAATCCGAGGGACAGCATAGCCTCGATGACGTCTTGAGAAAACTGTACGCCGAGCATGCCAATCCCGTGGGCTACCTGCCATCGGACTTTCGACGAATCTGCAGTGAAATGGCGGGCACCGACTTAAGCGATTGGTTTTCCGGTGCAGTCGACTCAACCGATGACCTTCAATGGCAAGATCTTTGCAACTGGTACGGATTTCAAGTAGGCGATATCAAGCCGCTTAAACCTGGAGAAGAGGCTTCTAAACCTCGCGAACGCAAACCGGGCCGCACCCGCTGGATCGGAATTGGCGAACCTGACTCACCTGCAAGCAAGGCCGGCCTTTCAGATTCCGATGAAATCCTGGCCGTTAATGATTTGCGACTATCGGGTGGTATCAATTCGAGAATCCAACAGTTCAAAGTCGGTGACGCCGTTACGCTCTTGATTTCACGTGAAGACAAGATCATGAATGTCGCGGTCACCATCGGCAGCCGTGCACCAACACCCAACTGGGGAATGAGCAAGTACAAAAAAGCAACCGATGAGCAAGAACTCAACACCGAACGTTGGCTGGCAGGAATTACGGTGGACGCTCCGATAGTGGGCTCAACCGACAGCGAAATCGGGACATTGGAAACACCTGATGATCAATCAGCGAGCGAAGCTGAAGTAAAAAAAAAACGACGCCTCAAAAACCGAGACTGACTCGACGGAACTAGAGCCCACCTCACTCAACTCGGACGCCGATTTGGAATTGGCGATCGAGTTTTCCGATTCAGAGACGCTCGAATCTACACTCTCTGCGATGCTGCCGGGTCTAAGTATTGATCTCACCGGCTCGGAAGATGTTCATGTCGGTAAAAACGTCGTCGTCAGATTGTGTCTCACCAACGACACTGAGGAGAAAATGAAAGAAGTTGTCATCGCCAATGCCTTTCGTTCACTCACCCCGACCAACATCACACTCAACTACGGTCTTGCTTGGGACAACGATACACTCGTCATTTCTGCAGGCGACCTCAAGCCCAAACAGTCCGTCTTGGTCGAAGTTGTTTACAGAGCAGACAAAGTCGACGCGACCGCGCATTCTTCGTTTGAAGTTTCCGCCAAGGGCTTGGACACAGTGACTTGCGAACTAAAAACCCGGATTGCAGCTGCAAAATAGCGCCACACAAAACAGACAAAACTTCGGCTCGAAAAGTTTCCATCACAGGCGGAATGTGGATGTTCAGATGCAGTTGACTACTGAGTCAGCTCCTCCGACGAATCAATGCGTCAACAGTTCGTCCATCATTTGTTTTGCGCTCGGAAACTCAAACTCAAATCCCGCCTCCAATAGGCGCTCTGGAACGACCTTTCGACTTTTCAATATCAACTCCGTTTCTGTACGCAAGAATACGGCCCCGAATTTCAAGAGCCATGCCGGCTGCGGCATCACTAACCAGGGCCTCACTCTCTCCTTAAGCAGTTGATTGAAATCACGATTCTGAATCGGATTCGGTGAGGAAACGTTGACACAGCCAGGCAACGGTTTGGTGAGCAAGAACATAAGGATGCGGCAAAAATCGTCGATATGCAACCAACTAATCCATTGGTCGCCGGGCCCCTGCGGTGAACACAAACCGAAGCCAGCGATTCTCTTGAGAATGGGAAACGCCCCTCCTTGCTTGCCCATCACGATGGCCGTCCGCAGCGCTGTCTGGATCGTCTCAGGGCAATCAATGTCGAACAAAGCACTTTCCCAAGCCTTGCCGACCCCCATCGAGAAATCGCTGCCGACATTATTGTTCGCCTCAGTATTGGCCGGAACGTCACCGCGTGTATCGTTGTAAATCGTGGCGGTCGAACTATTGAGCCATACACGAGGCGGAACCTCACAGGCCGCAACCGCTTGATGCAATACCTGGGTGCTCTCCGTTCGGCTTTTCAAAATCTCGTTCTTGTTGTTTTCATTGTATCGACAATCGACGGATCGACCTGCCATGTTGACCAGACCATCAGCCCCATCGAGTTCCCGTTTCCAGTCCCCCAGCGTTCGGGCATCCCATTGAATGTGATTACTGCCGCGAGGACGTCGAGTCAAAATGGCGACTTGAAAGCCTTGCTCGGCTAAATGACGTTCCAATTGCTGCCCGAGGAATCCGGTTCCACCTGCAATGACGATTCGTTTTTTCATGAAACTTTTCAGGTTAGTGCGGTGCCGAGTATCATTCGATGACTGACCACGAGTCCAAGTTGGACATACGAATAGCGTCATCTCGCCATTGGTTTCAAGACAAAACGAAAAAAACTCCGCCATGCCTAAACTAAACTCGCTCAAGTTGCTGGCGCCGAAGGAATTCGAAAACCGGTTAACAACTCCGATATCGTTGCATGCAACCCAAAGCCCTTGAGGGCCTAATACCGGTTACCGCAAAAACCAGAACGTGAGCAACCAATCTGCTCGACAATTTTTCACATTTGGCTGAGAAACTTGCCTTGCACGCTGGCCTTCTTGCAAGCCTTTTTGTAGATCTTTCTCATTCCCTTGTCGGGGATCGCATCGGGATTGAGCGTATAAATCATATCGTACGCTTGGACAATTTTCGCGTGATCCTTTTGAAGTTCGTACAGCCCAACCAATTCGATGTAGGGAGAAATGTCTTCGGGGCACAGCTTGATATACTTTTCAAAAACTTCTTCTGCCGCCTGAACATCCCCCAGTTTGGTATCAATCGATCCCATTTGAAAAAGTGGAATCGGTTCTTCAGGCCGGACCCGGTGAGCCGCCTGGAAACTCATCCGAGATTGCTCAAGATCCCCCAGCATATCCCACCATTTCCCCATCACAATCTCATTCTCATAACGCATATCGTTTGCGTTCAAAACACTTGAAATCAAGTCAACTGATTCGATCTCCCTCAAGCAGTAAAGATCCTCCAGAATCCCCGCAATCAACACTCCGATATTGACGGGCTCAGCGCCTTCTTCCGGTATCAATTCTCGCTGGCCTTCCTCGATTGCAATGATCCATGACTTGAACTGATCTGCCAATGAATCCATTATCGGGTCAAGCTGCGGAAGCGGGATTTGAGTTCCCATGGAGCAGTGGGCGCATTCTCGCAGAACCTGCGATTTTGCTCCCATGGGGATGATTGGAATAAAATAGATGTGCCCAAATTTCCGCGCCTGGTAACTAGTCAACCTGCCATAGGTTCCGCAATACTCGCACTCACCGACCGTCTTGATGACATTGCCTTTGAAGTACATCCTTGATCCATAAATGATCATTGGCAAAAATCTCCTGAATAATGTGCCACGTCGCAGCCGATTGCTGCCCGAGCTTTTACTTCAATCGCAGTTGTCTGCGAAGTAAAAGCCATTGGACCGAACAGCCTCCCTTTGGCAACAGAAACTTCCTCCGCCACCGCGGTTGTTTGGGAAACGTCTACCGCGACCAAAGTCGCAAGCTAATGGAAATTGCAACTCAGCGGCAAGAGCATTGTAAGGTGGCACATCTTCCCGAAATCCAAGTCGCCGAAGAGGACTAGGCTGCGTTGACCAAACGCCATTCAGCTTGATAGCTCAACCCCAGGTTGATAATTTTCTGAAGCAGGTTCTTGTAGCTGATCCCATGCGTCTCTGCAGACTCAGCAAACTCGTCACCGAATGACAAGTTAGGATTGGGATTTGCCTCCAGGATATAAATCTTGCCTTCCGCACTCAAGCGAAGATCCATTCGGGCATACCCACTCAAACCGAGCGCCCGATAAACCCTCTTGCAGGTTTTCTGAATTCGCCGCTCAGTTGTTGTATCTAGGCTCTCTGCTCTCAACCACTCCGCCCCGACTTGTTTCTGAAAATCAGCATCCCACTTGACTTCTGCGGACGCGATGTGAGAGATGCCTGGCGAGGCATTGCGAAAAACCATTTCCCAAATGGGCAATGTCGTCAGTCGACGATTTCCCATCACGCCGACATACAACTCTCGACCTTCAATGTACGATTCAATCAATGCGTCCGTTTGCAGCTCATCGTGTACAAACTCGATGCGTGCCATGAGCTCACTTCGATTGTGAACGACCGAATCCTGAGTGATTCCCAACGAAGCATCTTCACTTACGCTTTTGACCAACAGCGGAAAATCATGCCCTGGTGGGAAGCGAGGTTTTCTACCCATCGGTGCGACGAAAAAACTTGGCGTATCGATTCCGTGAAAGGCAAGGATCTTTTTGGCAAGCGGTTTGTCATGAGCCAATAATAGCCCACGTGGATTGCAGCCAGAGTAGTGCTGCTGCATCAACTCCAGGTAACTGACCACATGATGGTCGTAGACTCCAACTCCATGGAACTCTTCAAGTAGATTGAATGCAATGTGAGGTTTGAACCCTTCGATCGCGCGACGGATATCCCCCAGATCGTCGCAAACGCCCAGCGGAAGTACATCGTGCCCCAACTCCTGAAGCGAAGAGACGACGTCAAACTCCGTTTTCCATTCAAGAATTTCTTCTTCAGAAAATCCCTTGAGCGAATCAGGCGGAACCAACGATTCGTGCATCAAAACTAGTGCACGTAGCTTTTTCATAATTGCTTTCGAGCAGATAAAGAAGTGTCAAGCCAACCATGGAATGCAAACAAGGGGCACGCACTGGCAACCAACGACGAACGAGACTCCAAGATCACTATTTCTGGGCGTCATCTTCCAAACGGAGCCACGGCAGCGAATGCTGATTACAACCAAGAACGAACAACCTAAAATCCAAGTCGCAAACGCCTACAGAGATACTCGGTGATGCCCACCGTGGAGATAATTGATGGCGTGAACCGTCAACATCACCGTCGCACTGTACCTAAGTTTTTCCGGACAGCCGTTTGCGTAAAGGCCTATTTCTCGGCAATGTTCAATCATCGCTCGTAATACCAGATTGATATTGTATCGGTATTCTCCTGTCCAATCGGACACTACACGGCACATATCAATTCGATTTCGCTGTAAAAATGTAGCGGCTGTATGGGTCGTACCCTTTTGGGGCACCTGATCGAAGAGCTTTTTCAGATCCGCTGCAAAGGTTTTGGGGCAATCGAAATCAAAGCGACCGTGACGTTGCTCGTAAAATTCTCGCAATGTCATCTTGATCTGACTGGCTCGATCAACCGTTTGACGACAACGAACCCTGGTAGGCTGGCCGGCAATCTGGCCCATCAAGTCATCGACATACTCAAGTTTTTTGATCGCCTTCCAACCTTTGTATTGCCGTCGCCAAGTCGACCGAGGTTTCAACCAAACCGCAAACGTTTCGGCAAAGTCCTCTGCAGGATGGCTTTGTGAATACCATGGTTCCAGGTGCATCACATAGCTCTTGCTCTGTGGTTTGGGACGATAGTGATCCGGATAGGGATCAAAGTAGTTGCCAAAAATCTGTTTGTAACTCTTCTTGCGATGAAGTCGGAATGCCGTATCAATCGCATGCCCCGCTTCGTGTCGAAGAATTCGCATGCACCACGACTTGTTGCCGCCTTCAACTTCAAACATCTGCTTCTTTTCCAGACGCATCAATCTTGGATGAGCGAGAAAAAAAGGAATCGCAATTCCTGGAATTCCATCAGGCGAATACCACTCGTCACTCAACCAACAGTGGGGACGAATCTTCAACTCACAGGCCGCCAACTCTTGATAGAGTTGTTCCACCATCGGTTGAAGCCAGGATTGTTTTAGATTCAACCCAAGATCGCAGACTCGCATCTCGAGCAATCGCTGATCACTCATCCCCGACAAATCGTCAATAAACCTGCGATTGGAACGCGGGCTCAAGTGGCGATCAGGTTTTACAAGGGTTGATTGACGCATCCGTACGCGGGAATCTCAAACGCATGAAACGAGTTTTTAAACAGCCAATAGGGCTGCGGTAGTGTAAGAAAAAAAATGGATTTACCAAAGAATAAATTGGCAGAAGTAGGATATTTTTTGTCGCGCTGAAATTTGAGTCTGATCATCGCGCGCAAGAAGGCCGACCGATGCGCTCCGATTCTGTAGCTCCTTGATCGACCTTCCAGAAAGTTGGATTCTCGCTGCAAACCAGTTCAACCATCCGATCAATTTCTGATGCTTGCATTCGGCTGTCCAAAGGAAGGTACACCATCTGTTCCTGAAGCAACTGACAGTGAGAAATTCGATCCAAGCCTTGTTTTGCAGGGTTTATCGCGAGCATCGACGATCTTTGGGTCGCATCAAATCCAGCATTCACAAGCCGATCAACCAGTTCCTGTGGCCGGTCGACCACGATAGCCAGGACCCAATAAGTGGGTCGGACCATCTGCTCCCCAACAACCATTGGACGGAAGCTCTCATGCTCACCTTCGATGCACGGGGTCGATTCGCGCAATCGATTCGCAAATCGACGGCCTAGTTCAGTACGTTTTTGAAGTGAGCCTGGAACGAACCGAGTTAGCTTTCGAAGCAGCATTTTCAACAGTGGCGTCGACGGTTGTTGCCGTATTTTCCGAAAGAACCCAGGCCCGGCAAAGCCCTTTGCCAATTGGGAAATGAACTGATCATGAGATTTTCCCAAACGACGAAACCCAAAGAACAGCGCTGAGGCAGCCCATCGCGTGGAAAACACCTTCAGCACGGCATACTTGAGCAACCGCCGAAAGTAAAACGACCTGGGTCGGATTGGACGTCGTCCTTGAGTGCACTGCAGCCGCCGATACAAATTGGAATCGCCAACTCGAAATATCGCGCCCCCGAGGGCGGTATTGGTTTTGATGCTTCCAAAGCTAAACATCGACACATCGGCCCTGTGGTCGCCCCAGGACTCCGTTCCCACAAACGCCTGAGCACAGTCCTCAATCAGCAAAAGATCGTTCTCCCGAGCAATTTCAGCGATCTCAGATAGATCAACCAGGCCACCCCAAAGATGAGCAACGACAATTGCACGGGTTTTCGGTGTGATCTTTTCGCGAAGCTCCTCGATTCGAGGGCCCATTGTGGCCAGGTCCAAATCAACAGCAATGGGCCTAAGCCCATACTCTGTAACGATTTTGGGCATATCGGGAATCGTCAACCCAGTGAAAATGACTTCGGAATCGCGCTCCAAATCCAAAACCGACCAAAGCAAATCAAATCCACTTCGAACCGAAAGAGAAATCAGCAAATTCTCTCCCAAGGCGACTTCTTGCATTTGCTGGATTAACGAGTTCCGATTTGCCGGGATACAACATTGAAACAGGCCCCAAAAAAGGTCTTTTCCAGTCAAATCGATTTGTTTCCGAGCCCACATGCTGCCATTGGAGCGGGCAAAAACGCAAAATTCAACTTACATAATTTGATGGGCAATCAATGCCAATTGACTTGCAATGCACACTTGGCTCCAAGCCACGTCTCAATTCCTGTTGTTCGTTTTTTTGATAGCTGTTAGACCCTTAGGGGTGTGCGGCAGTTTTCTTTGTTTTCATGACGAAAACCACAAAAAATGCCGGTGGTAGGCAAGGTGCGCACATTGCACCAACCCAAATTACCGAGGATGTAATGGGCAAAGGAAAAAGAGTCAAATTATCGAATGGCCGACGTTTGGTTGACGAAGTCATTCGAGCAGCGAACAAGATGCCAATGGCTTCTTATGTTCGCGATTTTGACCTGACCGAATTGACCGCTTTGAGAAAACAGGTTCGGCCCAAAATTGGCTGGAACGTTCTGTACATGAAAGCCTACGCGATCATTTCGGAACAGAATCCCACACTGCGGCAGTGCTATGTTGGCTTTCCTTGGCCCTACGCCTATCAACACGAATCGAATGTCTGTTTGCTTACCATGTCACGGGAGCACAACGGCGAGGAGCGTTTACTGTTCGCAAGATTCAACCGCCCCGAGAACAAGTCACTTGTTGAATTACAGGCTCAATACGATCACCTGAGAAAAACTCCCGTTCTGCAAGTCAAGCAATTTCGACATCAAATTCGCTTCGCAGCTTGTCCATGGTTTTTGCGACGATTGGCCTGGTGGGTCATGATGAATCTGTGGCCACGAAAACGGATGTGCCATTTTGGAACTTTCGGGATGACGCTGTCGGGCTACAAGGATGCGTTTAACTATCAGGTTCTCAGCCCAAATACGACCACGCTGGGGATCGATGTATTACCGAAAAAGGGCAAAGCCAAGTTTTCACTGACCTTCGATCACCAGATTCTTGATGGTGTTCCCGTCGTCAATCTGATCGACCAGGTCTACAAAACGCTAAATGGCACCATCGCCGATGAACTGCGTTCTCTGCTGAACGACGGCCGAAAAATCGCCGCCTAAGCTGCCCCAGACTGAAGTCTGGGCTAAGGGAAATAGCCGCTCCGCGGCAAATACATTCTTGTGGATTCATCGTGCCGTGGATTCACCATTCTTGTGGACTTTATGGAAACCCGACGCGTGAGCGAGGACGTGTCGGGTTCGTCCTCGCTCACGCGTCGGGTTTCCATAAAACTTGGCGCCGACGCCAAGCAGCTCGTCTCGAAAAGATCACAACCTCTCCGCGACTCGGGAACGCTTGGCGCAATAAGCAAAAAACGCCAGCCGGACCGTCCGACTGGCGTTTTTCAAGACAAACATTTCAATCAAGAGCTCGTAAGGAGCCCAGTGTTTTTTTAGTTCTCCACAGGTGTGTCGAATTGGTGCTCGGCACCGTCCAGGAAACTTGCAAGAGAACGACTTCGATAAGGCTGTTGCAGTTTGCGAACGGCTTTGGACTCGATTTGACGAACACGCTCACGAGTCACACTAAAAATCTTGCCGACTTCTTCCAGTGTGTACGAGTAGCCGTCGGCCAAGCCATATCGAAGCTTCAAGATTTCTCGTTCGCGATAATTCAAGTGCTCCATTGCTTCTTCAATACGACTCTTGAGAGCCGCTTGATTCGTCTCGTAGAGTGGATCATCATCGCGATAGTCCTCAAGGAACTCGCCAAAATAGCTGTCGTCATCACCGACTGGCTGGTCCAGCGAAAGTGGCTGACGCGACATTTTCATGATCACTCGAGCGTCATCCAAAGAGAGGTTGGCTCGCTCTGCTGTCTCTTCCGGGCTGGGATCACGTCCGAGTTCCTGAACCAACTCACGCACAACGTTGCGAACTTTGCTCATCGTATCGATCATGTGAACTGGCACGCGGATCGTTCGGCTTTGATCGGCAATCGCACGTGTGATCGCTTGGCGAATCCACCATGTCGCATAGGTTGAGAACTTGTAACCGCGTTGGTGTTCGAATTTATCGACGGCTCGCATCAGTCCGGTGTTGCCTTCCTGGATCAGGTCCAAAAAGCTCAATCCGCGATTGCGATATTTCTTGGCGATCGAAACCACAAGTCTCAAGTTCCCGGCAGAAAGAACTCGCTTGGCCGCTTCGTGCAGTCGTTGAAGCTTAACCGTCTTGCGAACCCGGCGATCCAGAGTCTTGGGCGATTCATAGGTTTGACGCATCAGGTAGTGAAGTTCTGCCCGAATTTCTTCGAAGCTACGAACTCCTGAAAAGCCTGTCTCTTTGGCTTCCTGAAGCAAGGCGTACAAGGTGTCCATTCGTTCGTTGATCTCTTGAAGCTGCTCAAACATGGGCTGCAAACGGCTGTATCGAAGATTCATTTCTTCGACAAGTCGGACACAACGATTGCGTCGGATGATCAAGCGACGCCAGGTAGCGTGACGAACTTTGGCAGGATTGGAAACGTCGATCGCAAAGAAGTAGTCTTTGGCATTTTCAGCCAACAACAATTCCAGCGTCGCAATATTTGGAACCAGACGCAACAAAATGCGTTTCTTTTCTGGCTTGTTTGTGACTGAAACCTCAATGGTTCGATCCAGTCGCAACTTCCCGCCAAGAACTTTCTTCAATGCGTCCAATGCATTGCGGAGCATGAAATCAGTTCCCAACATGGTGTTACGAAAAACAGCTTTTGTGGCGTCAATCTCCTTGGCCGAGTCCACTTCTTCGTCCCGTGACAACAGGGGAATGCGTCCCATCTGCATCAGGTACATGCGAACGGGATCATCAATCGCTTCGTCTTCTTTGGGTTCCTGCTTGGCTTGGGGATCAACCGTTTCAACGGAAGCCACTGCCTGGTTTTTCTTGAGAGCGCGAGTCGTTTTTGGAGTTGGCTTGACAGATGTCTTGGAGGTGCGTCGCTTAGCCATGCTGATTGTCTCGTTAAGAATGTTTGTCTTGGTGGAGACGTCCAATTGCAAGCGCGATGCCAACGAGTTAGAACTTTGCATAAGTCTTGAAAAGGCGGGGTTTTTGTTGGAATGGGAAAGTAGGCGGCCCATTTCGATGTTTTCAAAAAACATCAGTTCGTGGATAAAACGAAACACGTTGTTTTTTTTGCAACGAGGACCGGTGGAAGGGCTTCCATTCAGGACAAGGGAGGGAATCTAACGGACCAACTGTTGAATCCATTGTCAAGGAGCGTAAAATTCGAGCCTTAAATCAATGAACCAAGTGGACACTTTCGTGGCGACAGATTATTACGACGTTCTGGGCGTATCCCGCTCAGCCAATTCGGATGAAATCCAAAAGGCATATCGCAAATTGGCAATGAAATACCATCCAGATTTGCATGATGACAAAGATCTTGCCAAGGAAAAATTCCAGCAAATCCAACACGCCTATGACGTCTTGAGCGATTCAGAAAAAAGACGCATGTATGACCAACTAGGCCCCAATTTCGAGCAAATGGGCGGCGGCGCGGCCAGCGAGAATCCCTTTAGCAGTGAAGGTGGCCCCCAGATTGATATCAGCCAACTCTTCGGCGGAGGAGGTGGTGGCGGTGGATTCGAACAAATTTTCAAGCAGTTTGCCGGTGGGGCTAACCCCAGGGGAGCAGGGCCTCAACGATCCCCAACTCCTCAAGCCAGTTTGGATATTGACCAGTCGATCACCATTTCGTTTGCGACGGCTGTTCTCGGCGGAACACACCAAGTTTCTTTTCAACGTTCCACAGGCAAAATTGAAACGATCGACGTCAAAATCCCGATCGGCATTCAGGACAGCAAAAAGATTCGCCTGCGTGGTCAGGGTCGCTCGGGCCAGCGCGGCGAAAAAGGCGATTTGCTAATCAAAGTCAAAATCGCATCGCACCCAAGTTTTCGTCGCAATGACAATAACCTGCTCGTTAAAATTCCCATCACCCTAGCCGAAGCCATCCAGGGCACGAAAATTGACCTCCCCACTCCGCATGGGACCGTAACCATCTCGGTCCCTCCCGGCAGCACGAGCGGCAAGCCTTTGCGACTCAAGGGTATGGGAATCAAACCGCCAAAAAAACCCGCGGGCGATCTGATGGTCGAACTCGAAGTCATCATGCCCAGCGACCTCAATGAACAACAGCAACAATTGCTTGAAGACTTTGTTTCACAATTGAACCAACCCGATCCTCGCCAGGGAGTCATTTGGTAAGTTGACCCAACACTTTCCCAAATCCGTACGTATTCGCAAACAAGCCGACTTTGATGCAGTCTATCAGGCGGCTATTTATGCAGCCGACAACACGTTGGTGATGCAAGCGCATTGCAATGGACTCAACGTAACCAGACTCGGCTTGAGCGTTAGCAAGAAAGTTGGTGACGCTCCCACTCGAAACAAGTGGAAACGTATCATCCGTGAAGTTTTTCGAAAGTCGCGACACCAATTGCCTGTTGGCGTCGACTTGGTGATTCGCCCTCGCAAAGGCGCTGAGTTAACTTTTTCCGCAGTGGAACGGTCGTTGCCTCGGCTGGCCGAACGCGTTGCCAAAACGCTCCCATCCCGGCAAGATCACTAATGAACTTCTTGCGAAAGATCATTCGGTTCCCTGGGGCAGTCCTTATCTTCTTCGTCCGGATGTATCAAATCTGCCTCAGTCCAATGCTGGGGGCCAATTGCAAATTCCAGCCGACCTGTAGCGCCTACTTCATCGAGTGTGTCCAGAAGTACGGGGCGATTCGCGGTGGATTCAAAGGCTGTTGGCGAATTTGCCGATGCCATCCTTTTGCCAAAGGCGGATACGACCCACCCTAGTTCTACCGTTGCACTTCGGCAAACGCATCGCTGCTGAACCAGACGTTACCGGTGCCATGCTCCTCACTTGCGTGGGCATGTTTTCTGAGCCAGACGTTTCAGGTGCTGTTTTCCAACGCACTCACAAGGGCATCGCCATGTTGACAGCTCCACCTCACAAACATGAAGCCCAACAAACACCTGCCGCAGAGCGGCTATTTCCATTAGCCCCAGACTTTTCAGTCTGGGGTATCCAACCACCCCAAAACGCCGAGTCGCAGAGCGACGGCATCCGTCGCGTGTCGTGCACACAGGTTCATTGCCTCGCGAAAATTCTAACGCGGCAATACAGAGGGCTTCCCGTCCCGGATGCGATGCATCCGACCCTTCCAAGGGCCCGAAACGGGAAGGGGCGTGCGGCTCTACAGGCTCTCGACTGCAAGATATCAGGACAGAACCGATTGGCTTTGAAACGGATGCCATCGCTCCGCGATTAGGTTTTGGTTGGGAACGTTTTACCCCAGACTGAAAGTCTGGGGCTACGAGAAATAGCCGCTCTGCGGCAAATGCACATCGCGACTTGCACCAGACGCTACCGGTGCCATGCTCCTCGCTCGCGTGGGTATGCTTTCTGGATCGCGTGGGCATGCTTTCTGGATCGAACTTTACGGGTGCCATGCTTCTCACTTGCGTGGGCATGCTTTCGCAAGCGCAAAACATACATGCCCCCCATCGACATCGCTTTGCTAAACATCTCGCGGCATCAACGTTTGGAAAAAACGTTTTCAGATTCGATGGTATCGATCAAATCATTCGCAAGACAAACAGCTGCACCCTAGTACTAGCCCGCTTTCTTGACGAGTCTCGCCTCCCAGGACGTTGCTCCGGTCGCACAACAAACGCACTCGTGATTGCCAAGACTACTAATCCGCATCGTCTTCGTTTTTTAGATTCCGCAGGAATCCCTTCCAAAAATCAATTTTCTGTTGACACTCCATCACCTCGGCGTGTTCTTCGCCGTAGCGAGTCTGCAATTCAATAAGTTTTGCTTCAAGCATTGCCGCCGCAAGCTTCGCCTGTTGAGCAACCCTTTCCTCACTTTCTCCTCCAAACAATTCGAGTCCGGGCACAGATTTTCCAGACATCGCATCAATAACCTCCTCACCTCCAAATTGTCTCAGTAGATTCTCTGCCTTTCTCAATCTCAATTTGGCAACCCGTACTGCGATCTTGTCAGTCTCGACTTGCTGTTGTGTCACAAACCCTCGGGCCAGCAATTTTCCACCTTGAGCGAAAGTTTCTTCTCGATTTTCTAGCGCAACGGCGGCTTGATAGTAGGCGATCCTCGCGTCCAACAAGCTATTGATTCTTTGATACTCTTGAGAGCTTTTTGTCTTGCTCGTCGCCATTCGATACTCTGCTTCTAATTGACGCTCGACTTTGTCAGCCCTTTCGTATGCTTTTGCTACATCGTCATGGGGTCGATTCTTCAATTCCAAATCTTCGGCTTTACTTTTCAGTGGCTCAAGGCGCTCCGCGATTTGTTCTTCCATTTCATAAATCCGATCCAACTGACGGTAGCGGTCGGCAAGTGCACTCTCTACGGTTTGCATTTTCTCGACCACCCGATTCGCTTCTTCATGTTCCCCCGCCAAACGAAGATCGATCATTTCCTCACGCATGTTCGCAAGCAGCTGGTGATCTTGGTCGTGCATTTTCAACTCCAATAGAATCTCTTTCTCCACGGCAAGAGATCCGACAAAAGCTCCTTCCTCTCGCAACGACTTGAGTCGAAGGTTCAATCGCTTCAAACGTTTTCGCGACTCTACGTTCCTTGATTCTATGTAAGCGGCATGAGCAGCTTCTGCTTCAATTGCATCAGCAGTTTCCTGTTCTTGAGTTGAACCCGCAATTTCATCTTCTTGGGCTGTACCGGCAGATTCTTCTTGAGTTGCACTCGCAGATTCCTCTTCAACCACAGGATTCTCGACCGATGATTCACCTTCCTGTTGCTTTTCTTGCAACAAGTTCGGGCTTGGATGATCACCGATTCCAAAATTCACAAACCCCGGAACATTCGAAAGGCCGAATCCAACAGCGCCCAATAGTAAACAGACTCCAACTGCGACCCCAACTTTTCGCCGCCCGGGTCGCAGTACAGCGCGTTGCAATTCATGTGGCAACTTGAGGCTTGGATTTTGTAGATGCGCCAAACACTTTTCCAAAAGCTCTGCCAACTCACCTGCACTCTGGAACCGATCGTCGGGTTGCTTGGAGTGGAGTCGTTGAACAATCGCCTCTAACCAGTAGGGGATTTCCGAGTTGATCTCACGAATCCCTCTTGGCGTGTCCTCAATAATCCTTCTCAAAACTCCATAAGGAGATGATGCCCGAAATGGACTGCGCCCCGTACACATTGCGTAAATCACCGTCCCGAGACTGAACAGGTCACTGCGTGGATCGACCGCATCTCCTCGAGCCTGCTCGGGAGACATGAACTGCGGAGTCCCGGCAATGGTTCCGGTCCCCGTCAAGTTGGAGTCGTCGACCGCCCGAGCAAGTCCAAAATCGGTGATCAAGACTCGCTGAATTCCCTCAGGCAACAAGATGTTTGCGGGCTTGATATCGCGGTGCACTAAACCTTGTTTATTGGCGGCAGCCAAACCAGACGCAACTTGGTGTGCAATCCGAACGATCTCCGTCGGATTCATTGGTCCTTGCCGGTCCAATCGTTTCTGCAATGACTCTCCGCGAATATAAGGCATCACGAGAAACGGAAGTCCAGCAGCCTCACTGACTCCATGAATTGCAATGACGTTATCGTGCACAACGGCCGCTGCTGCCTGTGCTTCCCGCGCAAAACGAGTGCGGGCAGAACCTCGGGTCGCCAACTGGGGAGCAAGAACTTTGATCGCCGCATAACGATTCAACGATTCATCGAACCCCTTGAGCACGATCCCCATTCCGCCTTGACCAATCAAACCAGCAATTTCGTAACCCCCAAACCTCCCCATCATTCGAGGATTGTCAGACGGATTCAAAAACGACAACGTTTCGGCGAGTTCACGGGGAACATCATCCTCGTCATTGATTAGGGAGCCTCGAGCCTCACTCCACCAGTCACCATCTGCAGCCGCCTCGGTTAGAATTTTCCGACAGCATTCACAAGAATCAAGATGCCGCTCAAAGTCCTGCAAATCAGCTGACGAAAGAGCATTTGCCAAAAATCTCCCGATGACACCAGGATCACACATCAATTTCGAGTCAGACATCACTATTCCAGTTCTGTTAGTTGGAGCTCTTCTACTTTTTCCCGCAATCTGCGCATCACGCGACTACGAGCTGCATAAATTGAACCGACACTTTTCCCAAGTTGCGACGCTGCAACCTCGACGGAAACTTCCTCCACAGACGTCAACCAAAATGCCTGCCAGGTTGCCGAATGAAACTCGGCTTCGATCGCATTGGCCGCAAATCGAAAAACCTCCCTGCGAATCTCAACGGTCAGTTGTTCCGCCGGACAATTCGCACGGCTTTGCCCAAGCAAATCATTCACATGAGTATTTCCCGAGGCACGATCCGGTTTAACTCGAGTCAACGCATTGATCACCGCGTTGTGGCAAACTCGATTCAACCAAGTCCGAAAACTAGCCCGATTCGAATCAGGTTGCCAGGACTGAATGCTTCGGGAAACGGAAAGAAGAACGTGCTGGGTAAGGTCTTCGGCATCAGCATTTTGCAAACCTTTTTGTTTCGCAAATCGAACAATGGCTGGCCGGTAGATGCTGGAAAATTGCTCCCAAGCTTCCCGGTCACCCGAATCTCGAATCCGGATCAATAAGCTCACATTAGTTTCTGGTTGAGTCATTCAGGTTCGTTATCCATATCATGCCGATACCTAATACACACCAGCTTTGACTCAATTTGACACAAGCAGCCAAAGAATTCCAATTTTTCTTTGAAGCCTTTGACTGGGCCTCGACACGCAATCTGAATTTAGATGGATAGGAATTCAAGTTTGACGTGTGTGATTCTGTAATTTCAAACTCCGTGTTCCCCAGTGTCCTCTGTGGTAACTCTCTTCTGGTCGCCAACGGCATCATAACATCCACACTCCTCCTGTTTTGGAAACCCGAAGCGTGAGCGAGGACGAACCTGACACGTCCTCGCTCACGCGTCGGGTTTCCATGAGTGCGTCGGACGCTAAAAACCGGACACCCTGTGATGGTGCCATTTCAGGCTCCCCGTGGCCCCCTAAACCAGCACCACCTCAGTCGGTAACGCAGCGACCGGGGAGGAGAAGCCGCTGCCTTTTTCCGAAGCAGCAAAACCGCCTGTCACGGCTAGCGGCCCGACTCAGTAGCCAACGGCATCTTAACATCCACATTCCTCCTGTTTTGGAAACCCGAAGCGTGAGCGAGGACAAACCTGACGTGTCCTCGTCCGGCTACCATTGCCAATTTAAATTTGGGCTGGTTAAACGAGCGTTCCTAACCAACTCATTAACCTCCCCCTTTCCACCTCTTCTTCAATCACTGGGCTGCTAGCGACAGGCTCGGGTTGTTGCTTGAACCGGCTTGCCGCTATAAAAAACGCTCGCAAAACCGCAAGAGGCGGTGCTGCCAATGCTATCTACTGCGTTCATTCCCAGTCATGAAATTGTCCAACGCCCCCCACCCAAAAAAACGAAAATGGATTTGGGCGGTTCTTCCTGCTTCAGTGCTGGCTGTTTTGCTCACCATAATCCTCTACGGGACAACCACTGAACGCACAGGTTGGATTACCGTAGGCCCTCCTATTGAATCTTCAACCACTGCCTTTACTTATCAAAGCAGACTCACCGCAAAGAGTTCTCTTTTTCGTGGCAACGACCTGTTCCGGGTTTCCTCGCTCACCATCAACGACCCTTCCGAAATCATTGAATCACAGAGCCACAAGGTTCATGAGCAGAAAGGAGCGATTGAATACAAATCCTTTCAGCGGCTCAACGAGGGCGAGAAATTGTCCGCCGTTTACACCCTCGACTGGCGGTCCGAAAAAATACTCCCCGCGTTAGCCATCGCAGCGATTTCGTTGGTCGCCCTGTTCCTGATTTCCAGCGGACCTCAATTGACTGGTAAAAATGGCTTGTTACTCCAACCCAAAGTTCGGATTGCAGCTCAACTTGCTTTGCTCGTTGTGCTCTCCATGCTCGTCTGGTTCAACGTCGGCAATCCGGGCTGGTCCTATGGTGACAATCATCAGTTTTTGACGAGCACAGTTCGGGGAAAGTTCTTGCCGCCCACGGTGTATCCACACATCGGACGCTTTTTCCCGCTGGGCTTAATCGAAATGAATTGCTTAATCCCGTTTGGCGATAACCCCTTGGTGTATCACCTGGAAAGGTCGTTGCTTTTGTGCCTCGCCGCTGGAGCGATGTACTGGCTACTGACACGGATTACTAATGTGGGATTCAGCTGTTTCCTATTGGTATTGTTCCTGCTAACCCCTGAATTATTCCGCGTCTTTTCGGAGTCAATTTTTGCCGAAGCGTTACTGATCGTTTGCCTGGTTTCGTTCTGGCTTTTCTATCACAAGGCCCAGGAATCCAAGAACGTCCTTGTGGCCTTGGCGGCATGTGGATTCGCCGCGATTGCGACCTATTGCAAAGAGCCCGTGTTCGGCCTGTTTTTGATTTTCGCCTTGGTCCAATTGCGTTTCGGGTGGGAGCGAATGAACCGTAAAGTTCTTTCTATCAACGTTTTCCTGTTGGTCAACGCATTCGTATTCGCTGGAGTTTATTGGTGGTTCTGCTCTGCGGGCGAAAGCTATGCCGAATTGAGAAACGCGGAAACCGGATACACGCGGATCTCATTATTTTTGAACAAGTGCCAACACCCTTTTTTCCTCCTTGCCATGCTGACAGGTTGCTACCGGCTCTTTTGCCTGACCATTCTTCGTGACAAGCGACTTGTATTTTCTGACGGTGCCTTACTGGCAGGGCTCGCATATTTTGGCGCTTACATCCTGTTGCGGCTCGACGCGGACTACTATCTGGTTCCTGCATACGTCGGTTGGACAATCGCGTTCGCCGGATATCTGGAGCACCTGTCTCATATCCCGGCTTTAGACGCGTCTCAATTTTTGACAAAAAAAAGAACTCGCATTTTATCCTTTACGCTCGGCGCTCTTGCACTGTGTATGATTCTGCGAATTCCAACCACACAAAAGTGCATTGCAAATGTCGTCGAAGCGAGATCCCAATCGGTACTGCTGTCCAGGATGTTCGCGGAGCTCAAACAAAGCGGCTATGAGATGGCCGTGTACTATGCTCCGGATGCTCATGGCCATGAAAAAGCCGTGCAAGACTGGCGACTGACCGTTCTGAATGTTTTTGACGCGAATCTCGATACAACATCGGAGGTCGAGCAAGACTACCGAACCGGTCCCTTCAAGAATAAACAACTCGAGGAACTGAAAACCAGTCAGCGAAAATCGGTGGTTATTTGCCCACCGGGTGATGTGGAAACTCTGCGAAGAAATCACACAGCGCTTGGCAACTACAAGCAAGTACCGTCGGTGCCCAACGTCATGGGAGCCTGGATGTACACTCAGTCCAAATGCATTGATGAAGTTGAACGAATCGCCGATCGAAGCCGGACATTAAGGTAAAAATCATGGAAGATTCTTCGAATACAACCCATATCTCATCGGTTCGACCCATCGATGAATTCATTTCATTTGTCATCCCGGTCTACAACGAGGGCGATGGCCTCAATGAGTTTTTTCGGCAGTTCCAGGTCTACCTACAAGAACATCGATTTAAGAATTACGAGCTCATTTTCGTCAACGACGGGAGCTCGGATAACAGCCTGGAAGTCATGAGGTCATTTCTGAATGAAGGCGATTGCATCAAGGTCGTCAATCTTTCCAGAAACTACGGGAAAGAGATTGCTTTGACGGCCGGACTGGATCTAGCAGCGGGTGATGCGGTGATCCCGATTGATGCAGACCTCCAACATCCGTTTCACATCATTTCCGAATTCGTGGAAAAATGGCGAGAGGGTTACGATGTAGTTTACGCTGTTCAGATCGAACGGAAACAAGGTCTAGTTCGCAAGCTGCTTTCTAAGGTCTTTCATCGAATGATGGCTCGCGTTGGAGGCGAGTTGACCATTCCACGGGGTGCGGGCGATTTCCGGTTGATGTCGCGACGGGCCGTGGACAAGCTAAATCAAATGCGTGAAAAACATCGCGTCATGAAAGGCCTGTACTGTCTAGTTGGACTCAAGCAAACTTCTGTCGAGTTTAAGGCCAACCCTCGTCTGGAAGGAAAAACGAAATGGAGCTTTTTCAAATTACTCGATCTTTCCATCGACGCGCTGACCTCGTTCTCGACCGCGCCACTTCGGGTCGCCACGCTACTGGGCGGGTTCAGCGGGTTTGCTTCATTGGCCTTTGCGCTGCTTACCATTGTCAAAACAATTTTGTACGGCGATCCGGTAGCCGGCTATCCCACTCTTATCATCGTAATTCTGTTCTTGGGAAGCGCTCAACTATTGTGTTTAGGTATTATTGGTGAGTACCTGGGTCGCATTTTCAATGAAACTAAAAATCGCCCACTCTATTTTGTTGAAGATGTCTACGAGGCTTCGGCCAATGAACTTCCCAAACTCATTGACTATCCCAAACGGAACGCCGGATGAATTGGTTGCCCGAGTCCATGAGAAGAATCGCTGCGTATTCGCTTGTTGGTGTGACGAACACCGTCACGGATTTCTCGCTCTTTTCCTTGTGTGTATGGGGCCTGCAGCTTAATCCGCTTTTTGCCAATGCGATTGCGTTTGCCGTAGCGGTAACTCAAGGATTTGTCCTCAACACATTGTGGACATTCCGCGATTCCCAAACCCGATTGGGGCTACGGCCTTATTTTTTCTTTGTCGCCATCAATCTCGGCGGTCTCATTGTCTCGTCTATTACCATTTTCCTACTTAGCAACTGGACTGGTCCATTTGTAGCCAAATTGGCCTCTGTCGCATTTGTTCTTTTCTGGGGATATCTGATGGCAAAACGATTTGTATTCTCTCAAAAACCAACCAACTCAAACGTCGCTTCCAGCGCCCAAACGGCCAATCTCGTGTCGATTCTCAATGAATGACGGTCGACGCCAATATTTTTGAAACTGGAAAAAGGGTTGGCGTTATTTGCTCCAACTAGACGCATTAACCATTGAATTATTTTGGTTACCCCGCAACCATTTTCTGCCACGGTATAATCAACCCGGACCTTTAGATTCTCGGTCGGAGCCCCTTAGATGAAATCATGTCGACGATTGTGCCTGATATTCCTGGCACTTGCTTTTTTGGGCGTAGAAAATGCTCAATCTCAAGAAGTGCTGAATCAGGTCGAAGACTCCATGCCAACGATTGGACAAAAGGTT
Source organism: Mariniblastus sp. (assembly GCA_965224765.1). Taxonomy (GTDB): domain Bacteria; phylum Planctomycetota; class Planctomycetia; order Pirellulales; family Pirellulaceae; genus CAZDBA01. The sequence continues at coordinate 79,845 of CBDDAC010000002.1, read as the reverse complement.
CCAGCGGCAGTACGTGACATGTATCGCAAAGGCCTGAAGTACCTTTCCGAGAAACAAAAAGATGATGGTTCCTGGCCAACCAGCAGCGGCTTTGGAAGTGAAACTGCTGGTGTGAGTGCGATCTGCACATTGGCTTTCTTGTCTGCTGGAGAAGATCCCAACTTTGGGCGCTACGCTTCGCAGATTCGGCGTGGGCTTCGACACATCATTCTGGCTCAGCACCCCAAGTCCGGATTGTTCAAGGGCAACACCTATGACTATGGATTTGCTTTGCTACTACTGGCAGAGGCCTATGGTGCCGTTGATGACAAGCTACTTTGGGCTGGCTATGACGGCTCAAGCAAAAAAAGAACGATCGCCGAGGCCCTTGAATTGGCAGTACGTGCAGCGATCATTCCGGAAAAAACCGAACGCTTGATTCACAAGACATGGTACTCGACTGGATCCAGCCCATCATCGGGAATACCGGACACCTCGGTCGCGGGATCAATTCTTGTTGGCCTACTCGCAGCTCGAAATGCCGGCATTGAAGTTCCCGACGATACGGTAGACAAAGCCATTGCCTACTTCGAGTTCATGACCAACGATGACGGCACTGTCGGATATATGACCAACCCTGCCTCGGCCTACGGAAATTCCGTTGCTCGTTCCGCAATTACGACGCTAGTCCTGGCGATCGGTAAGCGCAAAGACTCCAAGGCCTATGCGGCTTGTCGCGATTTCATTATCGACAATATCGAAAATGACTATGACACACACGTTTACTACGGCCGCTATTATATGGCACAAGCATTGTTCCAAAGCGACTATGAATCTTGGGTGAAATGGAATCGAATGATCATTGCAAAAACACTCAACGATCAGAATGAAGACGGCAGTCTGGGAAAATGTGAATACGGTTCCAACTACTCAACCGGTATCTCACTTCTATCGCTGGCGTTGAACTTTCGAATTCTTCCCGTCTATGAACGTTAGGGCATAGAGCTTCATGTACGAATGAAAAGTCACAGCCTCGACGGGGCAATGTGAACGTTGCATGGAGTTCGGGTTGAAATTGTGGCAGTTGGCAAGAACGATTGGCAATGATCTAGCGTTTTTTGCCAAAATGAATATCGCAACTATCGCCATCGCAAACCGCGCCCTGGTCCTTCGATAGTTGGTACCGACGACGAGCGACCTGCATATACATCCATTGCCAAATCGGCAGACTGAATGGAATGTGCAGCAAAGGGACAATGAGCCATAATCGAGGCAGCTTTCTCGTCAAAACCCGAAACGCCGCAGCACCTCCATGACGATTTCCAGCTTGGTCCACGATATACATCTGCTCCAGAAGTTTTTCGTGGGTCAGATCGGGATAGGCGGCCGTAACCGAGGGATCATGAAGTGAAATAAATGCCAAACGTTCCTTGCCATCCCAGCGGTGGAGACGCTTCACTTGCTGCGTGCAGAATTGGCACTTGCCGTCGTAGATCAGCACCACTGCGCTGGGCAGTTCCGTTGGCGAGGGCAAACCGTTCTGAGAGACCGATTCGCCTATCACTGCCTGTCCAGGATGGTCTTGATCAGTTTGAGGGGAAATAGACATTACTGTTTATCAGCTTACTGAGAGGGCAACGGGGTTCTAGAGGACTGGAAGAACGGTGAGAAAAAACGTCAAAAGCGAACTTACCTTAATTAAAACCGTGGCGTTGCTGCCACAATAACGTATTGCAGCCGGGTTTTTGCAGGCTTTGCAAAATTCTCGGTAGCATTGAGGGAAATATCGCCCATATAATGAGAATAGGTGTCGATGGAAGAAATACGGCATCATCACGGCGCTAGCCATCCGTCCAGGAGCAGAAAATGAACGAGATCAATCGGCAAGTCCACTTAGCCAGACGAAGAATCATTGTTGGCAAGTTCTTTCGAATCTTGGGATGGTCACTTTTTGCCGGTCTGCTTGTCGCAGCCATTGGGTTAGCCCTGCCAAAGTTCTGGGCGATTAGTTCCCTGGAAAGTGAAACTGTAGTTCGAAATTGGAATATCGGATGGATCGCTGGCGGCTCTGCTCTTTCCGTTTTGGTCGCGATGACTCTTACCTGGATCGCACGAGGCTCCTCAATTGATGCAGCCCTCGAAGTCGACAAACGCTTTGGACTCAAGGAAAGAATTTCCAGTGCTTTAAGCCTCGATTCCAATTCCGCGCAATCCCCTGCGGGCTCCGCGCTGATCGACGACGCCAATCGTCGTGTACAAAAAGTTGACATCCGTGACGCGTTCCCATTCAAGCCAACCTGGAAAGCTCTTCTGCCATTGCTGCCCGCGCTCATTGTGGGCATACTTATTTTCCTTCCCAATGCGGTCAAAGAATCTCAGGCCGCATCCATCCCGGAACTATCGGAAAAAATGAAGAAGGAGCGAATCGCAATCGAGCAGAGCACGAAAAAGCTCGTCGAAAAGATGAAAAAACTGGAAGAAAAAGGTCTCAAGGACGCCAAGCTTGATTTCGAGTCACTTGGCAAAAAAATTGATCAACTCGGTTCCACCAATGATGAGCTCAAAAAAGACACCTTAGTCAAACTGAATGCGATCAAAAAGCAAGTTGAAGAGCAGAAGAAACAATTCGGTAATGCGGAAGAAATGAAAAAGGAATTCAACAAGCTCAAGCGACTTGAACAGGGACCCGCTCGCAAATTAAACAACGCGTTGGCTCAAGGCGACTTTGCCGAAGCCAAAAAAGTGATCAAGGATCTCGCCAAAAAATTGGCAGACGGAAAACTTAGCGATATCGAAAAGAAACAGCTTGGGCAAAACATGCAGGATATGGCAGAACAAGTCAAAGACATGGCCCGTCAGCATGAAGAGAAAAAGCAAGAGTTGAAAGATCGAATCGAGCGAGCCATGAAAAATGGCGAGTTGGACAAAGCCGCAAAACTTCAGCAACAACTTGAAGATCGACAGGCCAAAGATCGTCAGATCGACAAAATGCGGAACATCGCAAATCAGCTTCAGCGTGCTGGCGATGCCATGAAGCAACAGCCACAAGGCAAGCAACAAAAGGGGAATGGAAAACCCAATCAGCAAAAGAGCGGCGAGCAAGGCCAAAACGGAAAACAGGCTGGAAACGAACAAAAACAATCGCAGCAGGGACAAGGCAACCAGCCCTCAGAAGCACAAACAAAAGCCGCTCAACAAGCCCTCGAGGATCTGGCCGAGGAGATGGAAAATATCGAAGCGGATATGGAAGCACTAGAAGCCCTCGAAGATCTGGAAAAAGATCTTCAGGAATGCAAGAACGACATGAACGGATGCGAAGGGCAGGGGCGTGGCGACAAACAGAGCTGGCAGGATTGGGCTAAAGGAGAAGGCCAAGGTGGTGGTAAGCGCGGCCGCGATGAAAGTGGCGACACCGGAAACTTCCGCTCGCAAGTGAGAGGGAAAATTCAACGTGGCGAAACCGTTGTTACAGGAAACGCCGATGGCGAAAACATTGCTGGTCAATCAATCGCCGAGGCAAGAGCCGATATCCAGTCGTCAATTTCGGGAGATACCGACCCGCTCGAAGACCAGCAACTTCCCCGCGCCCAGCGCGAACATGCTCAACAGTACTTCGAAAGACTTCGTGGTAACTAACGGGTCCCAGTAATTCCCAGCTGACAGTGCAGGACCTACACCCAGTACCCGGACCGTTTTGAATTGATAGGTAACAAGGCTAAGAAAACCGGAGTATCTGACATTCTCGGCCGCCAATCGAAGACGGGCGAGGTACTAGACTGTTGGCAGAACACCACATGCCCACGCAAGCGAGGAGCATGGCACCCGCCGCCGAGGTGTTTGCCTTTTACGGGAGGTTGAGGTTCCTGCCGAAACAATTCTTGTTCCTCTCAAACGTGGAACTTGGCGCTAGTACCCGGACCGTTTTGAATTGACGAGTAACAAGGCGAAGAAATCCGGAGTATCTGACATTTTCAGCCCGCCAATCGAAGACGGGCGAGGTACTAGACTGTTGGCAGAACACCACATGCCCACGCAAGCGAGGAGCATGGCACCCGTCGCCGAGGTGTTTGCCTTTTACGGGAGGTTGAGGCTCCTGCCGAAACAATTCTTGTTCCTCTCAAACGTGGAGCTTGGCGCTAGTACCTCAAATCAGAAACCGCGCGGACCAGATCGCAATCATATCAGCAATAAACTGCACATCCTCAGTTCGATTCACTAGCAGATGGTCTGATCCGTCAAGTGTGATGACACTCGTGGGTCCGCCAGCCTTGGCGTGCATCTCGGCAGCGTGTCGATAGGCTATGGTTTCGTCTGAGGGTGAGTGAAACACCAAAAAAGGCAATCTCATTGCCGCCAATCGCTGCTCCATTGGTTGGCGACGCAGGCTTTCCAACAATTGAGCCTTCATCATGTAGGTTCGCCCGCCAATCGTCACCTCACCCTGTCCTTCGGATTCGATTTCGGGATTGCTTTGCAGAAGAAACTCGGCCAAATGGTAAGTGTCCGAAGGCGAGGCCAGCGTACTAATGGCTTGAGCGGATTCAATCTTTGGTGCCACGGAAATCATCGCGGCGCCGCCCAAGCTATGTCCAATCAAAAGTCGCGGAGCGAGGGACTCGGCCTTCAGATACTTCACCGCCGACAGAATGTCATCGCAGTTGGTTTCAAAATTCGATTCTGAAAACCTTCCCTTGCTATCCCCTAGTCCGGTGAAATCAAAACGCAGTACGGCGAAACCATGTTTTGCCAGATTGCGACTAATTCGCGCGATGGCTTTGAGGTCCTTGGTACAGGTAAAGCAATGAGCAAAAATCGCAACTTTCTCAGTCGCCTGCTCAGGCCAGTCGATAATCCCACTTAAAAGAAAACCGCGGCTATTCTCGAATCGAACTCGGGTACTTGGCATGAACGCAATTCACAGGTGTCACAATCTTTTTCACAGTTCCACAAGATAGATGATAACTCTTGAATTTGCAGGCCCCTTTGCCACGCTCGAAGCACTGAGGGCAGGGCAAATCATTGAACTATTTCTTTCATGTGACCTTTGGCGCCAAACATTAAAAGGGGGCATACGGACGCATTGCCTGCCAAGAAACGCTCAACAATTCATTGAATCTCAACGAGTCGCTTCATCTGAATACTCGTGATAGGCAACCATAATCTCGGTCTCACGAGCAAAGAATGCCTCAACCACTTTAGGATCAAAGTGTGTACCTTTGCCCTCCTCAATGATCTGAAAACAACGTTCTAACGGGTACGCTTCTTTGTAAGGTCGAGAGGTACTGACCGCATCAAACACATCGCAAATCGCAGTGATTCGTCCTTCCAGGGGAATCTCTTCGCCTTTCAGTCCACGAGGGTATCCTGAGCCATCCCATTTTTCGTGATGGGATTCTGCGACTAGCGCCGCAAGTCGCATTACTGGCGAGCTACACTCATCAAGGAACTCACCGATCAGTTCATTTGACACTCTTGAGTTGTTTCCTGATTCGTCGCGAATGATCCTACTTCCGGCACTGCAGTGTCCCTTGATGGCTTCGAACTCGTCTTCGGTCAAGCGATCGGGCTTGTTCAATATCGCGTCGGGTACTCCAATCTTTCCAACATCGTGCAATTGAGCCGCGTGCTCGAGATCCACAATCTGGTCCCCGGAAAACCCAAGTTCTTTCGCAATAATAGCTGCGTAGCGGCCCACTCTTAACACATGTTTTCCCGTCACGTCATCTCGAATTTCAGCAGCTCTGGCAAGACACTGAATCGCTTCACGTCGAGAAGCGACTAACTGCTGCGTTCTCAGCTGAACCTCATGCTCCAGTTTGGCGGAGTATCCGGCCAGCAAGTCAACATGAGCTTTTGCCATCAAAGTATTTCGCACACGTGCCAACAATTCACTTGCATTGACAGGCTTGTGGAGAAAGTCATTCGCACCCAGATTCAATGCATCTACTTTGATCTTGGTTTCCGTTGATGAGGTCAAAAAGATCACAGGAATCGACCGAGTTCGTTCATGGCCTCGCAATTGTTTTAGGATCTCAATTCCGTCCATGCCGGGCATTCGAAAATCAAGCAGGACGAGGTCGGGGCCATTTTCGAGAATGTGATCAAAGGCCAGGGTAGGATCGGTCAGTGTAGAAAGTCGCTCGAATCCACCCTGCTTCAGGTAGGCTTTGACAATGGCAACCGTTGACGGCTCATCATCAATAATGGTCACACTGGACGCATTGACGTTCAATTCCACCGAATTTTGAGCCTGTTGGCAAATCTGTTCGATGGGTGCACTTGTTTCTTCGATGGCAACGCCCTGAGCTCCATCATGAAGTGTCGAGCAATTTCGCCCACGTTGTTTACTGGCGTAGAGTGCGGAGTCTGCTCGACGGAAAATCAGTTTGGCATCGTCGCCTTTCATCGCGTTGGCCACTCCCAAACTGACGGTCACCCGTAGCGTCGCGGTGCGAGTACGAATGAATGCCTCCTCGATACTATGACGAATTCTCTCAGCAGCTTGATTGGATTCACACACGCGCGTCACAGGCAGAATCACCGCAAACTCTTCGCCACCAATCCGGCACGGCAGATCCATTTTTCGCGTGGTCTTGCGTACGATTTCAGCGACCGACTTCAACACAGTATCACCCACCTGGTGTCCAAACCGATCATTCACCATTTTGAAATGATCAATATCCAGAAGCAGTAACGAAATCGGGGTTCTTTGCCGCTCCCACTCAATCATCTTTCGATTGAGCTCAAAATCAAAGGCGCGTCGATTCGCTAGTCCCGTCAGCGAATCCTGCAATACGTCCGCCTGCAATTGGGCCGAGCGGATCGCCAATTGATCAAACGCAATTTTTGATGACAGCGCGTTGCGTACACGAGCCACCAGTTCGTTGGCATCGACAGGTTTTTGCAGAAAATCATTGGCTCCAAGATTGAGCAAAGTCGTTCTGGTAATCTTGTCATCGTTGCTGGTCAATGTCAAAACAGGAATGCGAAAGGTTTCCTTTCGCTGACGCACCTGTTCAAGTATTTGCACTCCATTAACCGGCATCATCAAGTCAAGCAAAACCACATCAGGCTGCTCATTGATAATCGATTCCATCGCCTTCGCTGAATCTGAAATCTGGATAAAGCGAGTGAACCCTGAAGCGGCCAAATACTTCCGGATGATTTCTGTGGTGGCTTCTTCATCATCAATGATCATGATCAGCGCACTTTTTACCAAATCGTCGTTCGGTCTTGGAAACAGAAACGGCGACGACCTGTCTTCTGAATGCAGAACAACAGGCGCAATGGAATGAAAAGATGGAGTATTGGTAGGCATAGCAAGCAAAAGAAGACAATTTCAACGGAAACTGGCCTATCGATTCCGCATTCGAGGCCAGCGGAACACCGACCCCGCTAACCCTCTCATCGTTCATCCATGCCTCGTTTTTTCGCATAATACGTCTGAAAAATCCTCTGACACAAAAGAATGACATCCTGTAACGAACCTAGGGGATGTATCGCTCGTAAGATTTTTCTTGATCTGTTGGAGCGGCCGTCGTTTGAATCCACGAACTTATCCGCAACACAGACATCCTGAGGAATTGCTTGAGAAGGCAATGGAAACCCGACGCGTCAGCGAGGAAGTACCCTGGCATTCCTCGCCTATTAGGATTTGGGTAACATCCCAAACCCCTCGCGGAGCATTGGGTGCCATGGCCTCGCTTGCGTGGCCATGTTCTTTGACATCGGTTTTGTCTAGGTCTCGATGTCAACATAGTGGGATTCGTTCGGGCATGCCCACGCATTGCGAGGAGCATGGCACCCAAGAATTCATCCTGCGCGATTTGCACATGAGCCCTTAGTTCTGCACCAACTTCCGCTTGAATCTGGTCGCCGTGAAGCGGCAGTGATTTTCATTCGGGCATGAATAGAATGGCGTAACCTGCATACTCGATGGAAACCCGACGCGTCGGCGAGGAAGTGCCCTGGCCGTTCCTCGCTTACGTGTTGGCAAACAGAGAGGCTCCATGTGGCGGGAACCTCAAAGCCACTTAATCATTTACAGATTTCGATCCACGAATCTTTCGTGACAATCGTTGGAACGTAATGTGGGGAGCACTCATCGCAGCGAATCCCAGTTTGGCATAGCCGCGAATTGGATGTTCTCCGAGAATATCAATCATCGCTGCATGATAATTTGCACGTGAGTAATCCTCGACACGCTGAGATAGCCGACGAAGGTAGGACAGCTCTTGTTCCGATTCCAGAAACTCTTCGTAGCTCGGTTTCTTTTCGGCAGCGACTCTGCATCTCGAACACTCGCAAGAGTATCGAATCCTGCGACGAAGCTCATCCATTTTGGATCCATTGATACTCGTGCCATGGTAGCGATAGCCAAAAAGGACCTCAGGAAGATTGGCAATTTCCCAACGCTCACCGAACCTCAAAAACAAATCCCATTCCTCACCCAATCCCTCTTGATAGCCTCCAACTTCATCAAAGGCTATTTTCCTACACATGATCGTTGGATGACAAATCGCATGATGCCCGTCAAGCAACGATTCAAAAATCCTCGCATGGGTGGTCGGCAAATTGGACGGCTTGCCGACGCGACGCGAACCCATTCGATTCATCTGAGTTCCCACAAGCCCGACGTTCTGATTTGCCTCCAGAAAAGCGATCTGCCTGGCCAATCGCTGCGGGTACGAAATGTCGTCACAATCCATGCGTGCAACGTACTCGGTTTGACAGCGATCAAGTCCCACATTCAACGAATAGGCCAACCCCTGATTGGATTGATTTATCACTTCGATCCGTGGATCAGTTATCGTTTCCAAGTAAGCCTTTGTTTGATCTTTGGAGCCATCATTGACGACAATCAACTTCCAACGACGTTCCGTCTGTTGAATGATGGAATCCACGGCCTCTGACAAAAACGGAAATCCGTTATGAACCGGCAGGAGAATCGTAACTAGGGGCAAGTGGTTCTTCACAACTTTTACCAAACGAACGTTTCTGATGTTCCAGATGAAAACATAGGATCAGGAAAACTATAACGACCCATCATCCAAAACGGGCCAGAAAATTGCAATCATCCACAGGAGTGTTGGGGCTCCAGGAATATAGTCAAAAATGGGATTCTCTGTCATCGAATTCATCAATATGACAATCGAAATCAATGCAGCCAAAGGATAAGTCCCGCGAATCGAGACCATAGCCTGTTGCAGAAACAAAAGAACGACAAAGACTCCCCCCAGGACTCCGCCCACAATCGCCATATGCAAAATCACATTGTGAGTGTGCAATAGAGTGTCCTCCTTTTCCAACAAGGGTTTGGCACTTCCTGGCCCCCATCCGCGAATTGGACGTTCGCCGATTTTTTCGATGCAAAACTCCCAAATTTCCGCTCGTCCGGTGACGGAGGTAATCTCATCCATGTTTCCAGAACGAGTCACCGATCGCATCACGGACCTAGATGCCATGCCTCCGGAATCTTCTGATAACACAAACAAGGCGCCGAGAATTGCTATCGCGATCCCCAGAGCCGTAAAGGGAAACACATTTTTACGAAACCAGAAACCTCGGTAGACCGTAAAAAGTGAAGCCACCGCAGCCAAAATCGCCACCCGAGTTCCCGTCATGGCCAGGGTCACCAAACACAGTGTTAACACGGGTAGCGTTATCCCAAGGCTGAGTTTACGTTCCGCAATCAAGTAAACCACCATCACCATACACAACACCGACGTTCCCGCCAGAACGTTGGGGTGGCTCATTCCCGCCATTCGCTCAACACCGGCGCCTGACTCGTCGGTAAACTCGACCATCACCCCATACTCTGGCATCGCCAGATAGAGAAACCAGCTGGCCAACAACGTAAATATTAATGAGCCGATAATCAACAATATCGTTTTGCGAGTCCCCAAAACGGCAAAGGCCGTTGGAGCGAAAAGAACCACTGACGTAAACGTCACCAAGTGGGGAAAAGCCACCGACCTAAACGGTGAGAAAATTGTACTGGTCAAATAAAGCAGCCAGATCCCCAGCACCCAAGCTGCGGGAAACGTTAAAAAGGCCGTTCGTACACGCTTGATAAAGAAAAATCCGTACAGTCCAACAAGCCCGCCGCACCCCGTCGCACCCAGTCGCAACAACAACTCCAGTTTCGGAGCCAACTTGATGTGGTCATCCGTTTCGATGTGCATATGATTGGCAGAAGTAATTGCAACGAGCGCAATTGCCGAAAAGACATAGAGAAGTCGTTCCTCTACTTGCGCGAATGGTAGCATTCGCGGTTGCGAATTTTGGAGAAGGAGGTTCGCCACTTCGTCAATCAGCCTGGGTTACAAGAAGGGTACGAGCATGTGGGCTAGAAACGACTGGACTCGGGCTCACCTTGAGCCCGCAGGGGGACATCATCCTCAAAACCATCCAGCATCGCTTCGCGATCGGCCAGTCCACTGTCCTCTGGAACGGGGGTGGTTTCACTGGGAACATCAAACCAAATCTTGTTGTGTTTGAAAAACGTCATTACCGTCGCGCCAAAGAACGCGAAAGCCAATCCCAGGACGCCAAAAACGGCACCACTCGGAAACACCTTTTTGATAATCAGACTTGCCTTTTGTGCGACTCGCACGTTCGAAATCTGTTCCGAATCCAGCGCCCCAATCGTCCGACTTTCAGCTCGCTTGGAAGCCATTTGCATCAAGGATTGTTTTGCGATTTGAATTTTGCGTTGCATCGCATTGCGTTTGGTTTCTGCCTGATTGAGCTTCTTGACTTCTTTTTGCTTCGCCCCAATGGCTAACTCAATTTGCTGCAAACGTTCTTGCAGAGATTTTGCCCGGGCATCGGCTTCCGCATGCAGAACCAAGACTTGCTGATGGACGACATTGATATTCTGCTCAGCTTCGTTGAACGTTTCTGGGATTTCTTCAATGTCCTTCTTTGCTTTTTTGATCGCGTCACGAATCTCAATCAGTTTCGGATTCAGGTCCGCGAGTTTCGCGCTCATCTCCGTTTCCAACAGTTGCAAATTGAAGAGAGCCTCACGAGCCTTGCCTCTCGCAAAAGATGCGACCTGGGTGTCGGCCCCCTTAATCAGCTTGGGAATCTCAATCAGCTGGTTAAGGAACTGATCCGCCTTTTCTCGGGCCTGACTGTACTCGATCGATGTTGAAACTCGATCAAGAGATAACTGGTTGATTTCTTGTTGCAACAGCGAACGCGCGCCTTCCACCGTCAACGAACCCAACGAGTCTCGAAAGTCCTGGAGGGCCTCTTCTGCCTGAGCCAATTGTTCATCGAAATGCACAAACTGTTTGCTGAAGAAGTTGTCTGACGCGCTTCTTCGATTAATCTCAACATGCTTCTTCTGATACTCGTACAGATAAGCATTAATCACATCGCGAGCCAAAAAGGGCGTTTGCAAAGAAACCGCGACAGTGATCACCGTGGTCTTCTTCCCGTGCTCCACCTCAACTTCGCCAAGTAACTCTTTGATCGCCAAATTGCGTCGCTTGATCTTCTCAATTTCCTCACTGGTCAATTCAGAATCGCCGCCAGGCGCCCCGGATGAAAGTTCTATCGCCGGCAACGAATCAAGCAACTTACCAATCGTCGAGACGGGCTCCAGGATTCTCTCCACACCAACTCGATCCGCAACAAGTCCAGCAATTTCTCGACTTTCCAACATCGCTACAACTGATTTCACTTCAGTTTCGCGAGAGTCCTGCAGTGAAATTGTGCTGGAGGATGTGGTTGGATCTGTTCCGACACTACTTCTTCCGACCTGAACGAATAGCTTTCCATCAGAAAGGTATTGTCGTGGCGCGAGAAAATAAGCGGCGACGACCAACCCAAAAAGCAGGACGAACCAGATGAAAAAATAGAGGGGAGATTTCCGGACCGATCGCAAAATTTCAATAAGGGAAATTGAGTCTGCCGGTGATTCGACTGTCATTTGTTGTGTTGCTCAAAACCAAGCGAATTTCTTTGGGTCTCGTTGACCAATGGAGGCGAACCGGCAGTTCGAAAACTGCGCAGTCTGCGACATCTAGGTTAAACAGAGGCGTGGATTTATGGCCCAAAACATAGCGAAAAACGTATGAATTGGTCCGAATACCCGGTAATTCCTCCTCAATACACGCAAAACTGGACCAACGTACTCAGTTGGGTCCCCGGGAATCACCAAAAAATTCGCATATCGTTCATCAAGCCGCTCCCCAACCGAGCTATGCCATTGCTTTGACCAAATCGCTCGTGCCCAAATTCCTTGTGGACGTAAAGGGCTCACCAGCTTGGAACCCCGCAGAACTGCCATAGGAAACGGCCAAAGCCCGCACGCGCTCAAACAGAGATTCCTTGGCTGGTGGAAATTGAGACCGATACGCTCGAATCGCCGATATTTTCGTTTCCAACTCGTCAGAGATATCTGAGACGATCTGATGAGCACCCGCGTCAAATTCAAACGAAAGATAATAGTACGCGAGACTGGGGATCTTGTAGGTTGGAACCCCATCAAAATACTCGTCCCATTTACTCAAACGACTGTAAAACACTGCCGCGTCAGTAATCTGAACCGCTTGCCAATGATCTGGTGAAGCCAGCGGGGTTTTGGCACCAAGCCCCAGCACTAATTTGGGGCGGTACCGACGAAACTCCTTAGCCAGTGCGACTCGAGCTTCAAACGAATCGAACAGGCGTCGATTCGGCAGCTCCAAAGTAACTCGCTTGTGGACACCAAGAATCTCAGCGGCTTTGGCAGCCTCAGCCAATCGCATCTCGACAGATTCACATAACGGAGTCGGTTCTCCGTCTGTCAAATCGATGATCCCGACTCGATAGCCTTGCTTAACTAATGCGGCCAAGGTGCCGCCGCAGCCAACCTCGACGTCGTCCGGGTGGGCACCAACGGCAATCACGTCCAGTTGCTCTTCAGTTTCCATATCGTATCATCCGTTGAATCGAGACTTTGATGACGTCCCTACCGAATCGACAGAACGTACGATTAAGTTACTTCGGAAATTTGATAGCATGGACTTGAGTCATTGGCAGATTAACTTTCATACCATCCTGCCCGACGATCGAAATCATCTGATCGTTGATCGAGTCAATCGCAAAGCCCATTTCCGATCCAAGCACAATTTTCTGTCCGTCAACCAAATCAATCGCTCCCCAATTCGCTTGAGCAATCTTAGGTTGCTTGAACCAAACTGTCGGCATTTGACTTTCCAATCTGCGAGCAAAGAGAAAGGTATCGAATGTTGGCGTCACGTCTTCTGTTGGCGCACCCGAAAAAACCGGCTGTTCAATCTTGGTATCAGCCTTGTCCCAGGAAACCTCGGTATCGGTCAAATTCACCTTTGAAATCACGCGACAGGTGGGAAACACCAGGACGTGTTTACCTTCGACAAAGTCGTCCGACATGGGAAATCGAACTGGATCTCGCATCGCCCATAGCCCAACCACCTGATCCGGGCGCAATCCCGCATCATCAAACACTTTGGCTTTGAAGGTTTCGCCAGGGATAACGGAAAGCACCGAACCATCGGTCAACATAACCGCCCATTCATCTGAGGCGGGGTCAGGCGTGCGAAGCTGAGAAGTCGTATTGGAAACCGTTCTGATTTTCTGATGCCCGCCAAACCGAATCGAATGAACTTTCTCTTTGGCAAAAGTCATTCTGCGTTTCATTTCAGGTTCATAGACTTGAACTCCCGATTGGGTAAACCTTGCGTCTTCGACACTGAGAATATCGCCAGAACGCAATACAACCGTACTCAATTGATCTCCCACGCGAGCCAGTTTGGCGTCGTCAAAACTGACGGGCTCACCGAACCAGACATGATCAATCACATAGGTTTCATCCACTTTTCGAGAGACATCGAAAAGGTAGGGATTCGAAAGCACCCGTACGAAGGCAATGGGTTCGCTGGACTCAATTCCCAAAAACACCATGGCCTGATCTGTCGACTCCACACAGCCGATCATCTGCGAATCAGCGTTGTAGGCTTCCAAAATCAGATCCCGTGGATTGTCAATTCGCGACGCGAATAACCCAAATTGATGTACGCCTGCAGGGGCATCAGGCAAACCAGGTTTGCAGAACGAAATTCGAATCACTCCACGAAACTTTTTGGTGTATCCACCTCCCTGATCAATCGGGCAAACCGAATTCCCACCGGTTGGGAAATCGCGAAATTTCAATGGAAACCCGCTAACGCCTATAAAATCTTTTTCCTCAGCCTCAAAGATAATACCTCGACTGACAAACGTGGTGGAAACTTCGGCCCCACTGATCAATTCGTCGCCACGATCGTCCGTTTCAAAATCAATAAAACGGGCGGGGTCGGCGAAAAACTTTTCTTCGTGGCGATGCAACAATCGAACGGACAAGGGTCCTTCTTGGTCAGCACCCTTGGGCGCTGGTGCGGTGGTGACTCGTCTTAAGACTTCACGTTTCAACTCCAAGTTCTGGTTTTGAAATTTACATTTGAGAACGAATTCACCGACGTCGCCTACCAACACTTTCCCGTCCTTGAGGTAGAGGTGGTCATACTCGGGCTTTTCCAGTTCGCTGGAATTTTCAAAAGAATCGATGACCCGTTTTACTCGACGACGCACTTCCAATGAAGCGTTGTCTTGTTCGGCCTCAACCAGATCCTTAAATCGCCGCCCCACCGAAGGCTGGGAAAGTTCGTTCTGCGCGTTTACCCGAGTTTGATAATCGTCACTTCCCAGTTCTGCCAAAAGTCGTTTCACCTTGAGGATCTGGACACTGGCAGGGCGATTCGAAAGATCAATTTTTTCAACCTGCGAAAGATTTACGGTAACTTGTTCGATTTCTCCCCTGCGATTAATTGTCTTCCAGTCAATAACTTGATCAGGCGCATCCACCACAACAACTGAGCCACTACTCAAATTGATCGTGAGCTTTTCGGCATGCCCTATCGCCGCCCAGGCCAAAGATAGAACCAAAACCAATAGCAGTGCGCGATTCAGGGGGTAAGCCATTTGAGTCTCAAAAAAACAACGCTTTGAAAGATAGTCAAAAATCCGGAACGGTGGTCGGTGCACCTGCACTTTGCCTGATCACCTATTCCCATTCATTTACATCAATGTAACGGTAACTGCCATCGGTATCGGCTGCCAGCCTCATCATAAAATTGTCGCGTTCCTGGTTGGTTCCGCTGCCAAACTGGATACAGTGCACTTCGGTGCGACCGCCCGCCATTCGCACCATATTTTGAATCTCTCCGTCATTCAGTTCTGGCAATCCACCATCAGTCATCAGAACCACAACATCGGGTTGAAATGTCAGGGCCGCAGTCAAACCGTTGTCGTGTCGAGTGGCACCAAAGGCGGTCAATGATTGCATGAACGAAGGCACTCGGCTCTTATTGTCTTCTGTTGCCGTTAGTAGCTTTCGCTCCCCAATCATGACCGTTGAACGATGGTAACCGATGACTTGAAACTGATGATTCTTGGTGAGTGATTCGAGAGCGGTCGCCAACTCTTTGCGAGCTTTGTCCAGCACTCCCAATCCGGTGCCGCCCATACTTTTCGAGCGATCAATAACAAACACAAACTGTCGACCCGTCAAATTCCCAGACCCAAAGATCTGGGTGTTTGCAGGATCGCCTTTGGGGGCACTTCGGCGAATTCCTGCCCGGTCCCGCGCGATCAACTTCAAATCGGCCTCGGTCAGTTCATACTTTTCCGCAGGATTTGCGTTAGTCGGCAAAACCGTCATTTGTGACGCGTCTACCTCCAAATTCGGATCGATCTCAAATCCGGGTAGATCAGGCGACAGAATCTCTGGCAACTCTGGGGAACGCTCGGAGGGTAACGCATCGAACGATTCGGTTTGTGACAAACTATTTACCGACTCGGACTGTTCTTGGGTTTGATACTCAAACTTTGCATCAGAATCCTCAGCCGCCGTCAAAACGACTTTTACGCTTCTTAACGCATCGGTGTCACCCACAGCACCCGATTGCCTCGAAAAAAAGAACGCTAAGAGGACCAGCAGTGAAACGTGTAACAATAGAGACATTCCCATCGAGCGCCAGTTCGAACGCTTCGTTGGTTCTTGAAGCGGGGCATTCGGGCCAGGGATATTGTTGTTCATGCTTTTATTATCACCAATTAAGGCTTGAAAAGCCAAATAATCCGGGCAGATACAATTGACGGCTACCACCTCATCGACAATCTAACGTTTTGAACGTCACAACTGAACACGACGTAAACTGGTTGTACGGCGTTATGTGGGTTAGAATGGGAACTTTGTGCGACAATACGCGTTTAACAAAGTAAGTAATTAGAAATTCTTATCGGGACAGATAGCATATGAATAATCCAGCATCCACTCAGCCAATGGAACTTAAGGCCGATGATGTCAAGGCGATGGAAAAACTGAGCGAGGCCTATCGATCCATTCGCACAGAGCTGGGTAAAGTCATTGTGGGTCAACACGAAGTCGTCGACCAATTGCTGATAGCGATTTTCGCCCAAGGCCACTGCTTGCTCGAAGGCGTTCCTGGACTGGCGAAAACCTTGATGGTCAGCACTCTGGCCGAGACGCTTCAACTTTCTTTCAACCGAATCCAATTCACTCCCGACCTGATGCCCAGCGATATCGTTGGCACCGAAGTCATTCAAGATGACAAGGCTACGGGAAAGCGTGAATTCAAATTCCTCAAGGGACCTGTTTTCTCGAACATCATTCTCGCGGACGAAATCAACCGAACCCCTCCTAAAACTCAAGCAGCACTTCTCGAAGCCATGCAGGAGAAGCAAGTTACCATCGGTGGTGTCGCCAATCCGCTGCCGGCACCGTTTTTCGTGCTTGCCACCCAAAACCCGATCGAGCAAGAGGGAACCTATACGCTTCCCGAAGCTCAACAGGATCGTTTCATGTTCAAAGTGTTCGTGAAGTATCCGAGCTACGAAGAAGAATATCGAGTAGCCGAAACCACGACCGCAGAGATCAACACGACGGTTTCCAGCGTGCTCAATGGCGAAGAAATCCTTCGACTTCAGCAACTGGTTCGTCGTGTTCCAGTTCCGTCGCATGTCATTCATTACGCGCTGCGACTTGTTCGTGCAACGCGAATTCTTGAAGACGAGTGTCCAGAATTCGTCAAGGAAAGCATCAGCTGGGGTGCAGGTCCGCGCGGTGTGCAAAACCTGCTACTTGGCGGAAAGGCGCGTGCCGTACTTGACGGTCGAACCTTTGTCACCACCAAGGATATTCAAGATGTCGCTCTCCCCGTGTTGCGTCATCGAGTGATTACGAATTTTAGCGCAGAGAGTCTCGGAGTGACTTCAGACACGGTGATCCAACAGCTCATCGATGAGCTACCGGATCGAACTGGCGGCGACGAAGTCGCACCTGAACTGGTACAGGCTTTCGGTTAGTCGCTCATCGCTTTTTCGATTAACTTCTTTCTTCACTCCTGTTTGACTGTTCATGTCCAAAACCGAAACTAACGCCAGCAAATACGCGGACCCAAAAACTCTTGACAGGATCAAGCGGCTGGATGTCCGCGCACGTTGCGTTGTCGAAGGTTTCGTTACTGGACAACATCGAAGTCCATACAACGGCTTTGCCATCGAGTTTGCCGCTCATCGTGAGTATGCCCCTGGAGACGATCTTCGGCATATTGACTGGAAAGTCTGGTCAAAAACGGACCGCCTCTACATCAAGGAATACGAAGAAGAAACCAATCTGAAATGTCACATTCTGTTGGATTGCAGTAAGTCGATGGAGTACGGCGGTGAATCAGGTTGGAGCAAATTTGATTACGCTGCCACAGCCGCTGCCAGTTTGGCCTACATGATGCAGCAACAACAAGACTCGGTTGGGCTGGTGTTGTTCTCCAACCAGATTGACAAATCCCTGAAATCCAGCACTCACCCATCACACATGAAATTGATCTTTCATGAGCTGGAAAATACTCAGCCAGCAAAAAAGACGGACATTTCCGATCCGTTCCTTCAGCTGGCAGGCCAAATTCGTTCTCGTGGGATGGTCATACTGTTTTCTGACCTGTTTCTCGATCCAGGCGATCTAGCCAAAGCACTCAACCAATTTCGTATTCGACGCCACGAAGTTATTGTGTTTCATGTCATGCACTCGGACGAACTGGAATTTCCCTTTCAGGAGAACACGCTTTTCCGAGGCATGGAAGTTGAAGCTCAATTGCACACCGAACCGCGGGCTTTGCGAGCATCGTATCTCGAAGCGGTCGAAGAATACATGACAAAAATCAAAACGACTTGCGCTGCCGCTGGGATTGATCACGTGCTGCTTGACACCTCCAAACCCTTGGACAGTGTGTTGACCAGTTACTTGAACTACCGCGCCAAACGCCGCAGGCGACTCACTTAATAAACGAAGGACTTCCGTATGTTGACGAGTTGGCTACTTAATCCTGCGATGCTGGGCCTTGGTGCACTGGCGGTCGGGGTGCCGATTCTCATTCACCTGCTCAACAAACGTCGATTCAAAATCGTCGAATGGGCGGCCATGGACTTTTTGTTTCAAGCCGACAAAAAGAATCGTCGCAGGGTTCGCTTGGAGAATTTCATTCTGCTCGCACTCCGCTGCCTGGCCATGCTGTTGATCGGCATGCTACTCGCCCGCCCCTTTCTGCCTTCCAGCATCACCAAAGTGATGAACCAGGTCCAACAATATGAACGAGTCATTTTGCTGGATGATTCCCTTAGCCAGCAAGTACTTGTCGGAAACGAAACAGCACTGCAGGTTGCCAAAAACAGTTTGAAGCAAATGCTGACGGAACTGGCAGACTCGGATGAAACCGAAGATTGGTTCACGCTCTTTTTGACCAGCAATCCTACGGAGCCTCTTCGCGTCAACGAACAAGTTTCCAAGAGCAGTGTGAATCTTCTCAATGAAACCATTGATGGAATCCAGTGCACTGACGCGCCCGCCGACTACCGCAGTTGCCTACTCAAGATCAAGGATTACGTCAGCGGTGATCGCAAGGACGTAGGCCGTGTCGTTTACGTCTTTTCTGATCTACGTGCCAGAGACTGGTCCAGCACCAGCCTGGAAGCGAATGAGTTTGCGACCAATAAAATCGTTCAGGAAATCAGTGAATTGGTTCCCCAAGGATTTATTATCGATGTTGCAAGCAATCAAGATCAAAACCTAGCCATCACGGACTTTCGCACCGACGACCTGCAGGTCAGTGCCAAAAGAATCAACTTTGATGTCGAAGTCACCAACTTTGGTACTCAAACAGTCAACGATGTTCGAGTCGTTTTCCAGGTGGGCGACGAGCCTCCTAAATACAAGACGATTTCATCGATCAAGCCCATGGGAAAAGAAGTCGCGGATTTCCTACACCAGTTTACTGACACAGCCAATCCACTTTCGATGACCGACGAAGACACCGAACTATCTCAGTTACGGAATTTTCGCATCGTTGCAGAGATCGACCGCCAGTCTCTTGGTGAGAAAGAGCTACTGGCGGATCAGTTGATCGAAGACAGTAAACGCGTGTTGGCTTCGCGTGTCATGGATGGAATTCCTTTACTTTTGGTTGACGGAGATCCATCGCTGTCTCCTGAACGAAGCGACACCTATTACCTTAACCTTCTGCGAATTTTCGGGACGGGCTGGAAAATCGACACCGTCACCTCTACGGAGTTGGAGAGTGTTCCACTGGGAAAATACCGCGTTATTTTCTTATGCAACATTGATGCAGCTTCCAACGAGCGAATCCGTGCCCTCGAGCAATGGGTTGCTGACGGCGGTGGACTCGTCATCATGCCGGGCAATCAGGTAGATGCGGGGACATTCAATCAATTCTTCTACCGTGAGGGCAAAGGCCTTTCTCCGATTCAACTCACCCAAATACGTGGTGACCCAACCGGCCACGATTGGGTCAACTTTGAAATTAATCCGCAAACCCATCCGGCAATGAAAACAATCGTCGAATCTAAGGGGGCAGGTTTTGAAGATGTGAAGGTTTTCAGTTGGTGGGCTTCGATCCTTGATGAATCCAAGCTTGGGAAAACGGTCTCCGTTCCCTTGCGATTCAGTGATGCTAGCAATTCGCCTGCGATGACAGAACTGATCATCGGAAAGGGCAAATCCATTGTATTCACACTCCCTGCAGATGGAGATTGGTCCTTCTGGCCTAGTGACCCTACCTTTCTGCCAATCATGATCGACATGGTCGACGATCTGGTTAGCAACAACGGATCGGCTTCGGTAGCGACGATGGGAGGCGAGATTCGCATTCCTGTCGATTTGTCCCTACATCAAAATCTGGTTTCCATTACTGACCCCAAAAACGAGAAAGTCGAAAAAGTTGCGAGCCCGGCAGAAGATTCAGAATCAGAAGGCTCCGACACGACCTATTACGTTAAATTTGATGATGTAAATCGAGCCGGTTTCTACGAAGTCGAATTAAATCGCCATTCGGGTGAAACTGACTCTCTCTTATTTGCGTCCAACATAGACCCCAGCGAGGGCAAGCTGAAACGCTTGAATGTAGATTCACTTCCACCCGATTTCTTTGGTGAGAAGTTTTCCCTGATCAAGCCAGAAAGCTTGAAAGAGCAAGAAGTAAAAGGTGTCTCATCCGAAATATGGCCTTGGTTCGTTATTTTGTTGTTGGTCATTCTTGGCTCGGAACAGTTTCTCGGCTGGTTCTGGGGACGAAAGCGGTAAAGGGTTGAATAAATGAAAAAATTCCGACAGATGCTGTTCGTAGGTTCGGTATACCTCTTTGCGTTATCCCTTTGTTGCTTTACGCAGGCACAGGTCGTTGGGGAAGCGGATTTTGGCGCGATCAGAATTCAAGAACGCATGATCAGGATTGGCGGCGGTCTGCGCGAGTTTGAGTTCGGTGCCGTAAATAACTTTGAAGAACCCATGAATGCTCAGGGGGCAATTTTAAAGACCAATCCTGATCTTGAATTGGATCTGGAAAAGGCCGAACGCTACAAGAATGATGGCAACTACGATGTCGCTTGTCAGCTGTGGCAAATCGTGCTGGACAAAAGCGGCGACACGCTCTATTCCGATGACGGCGAAGTCTATTTTTCCATGGTACGCCAAGTGGAAAAAATCCTTGCAACACTGCCCGAAAAAGGGCTCAGCGTTTATCGAATTAAGGCGGATGCAGAAGCCGCTCAGATCATGGCCAAGGGACGCGGTCCCTTGGACGAACAATCACTCAGTCGAGTTGTCAGACAATACTTTGTCAGTTCGATTGGTGACGACGCAGCGTTCAAACTCGCCTGCCTCAATCTCGACAATCACGATTTCATCGGCGCCCAAAGACTGCTCCAAAAAATTGTCGAGCAACACCCCGACCCATCGATTCCATTAGACCAACTGTTTGTGCGCATTTCACTTTGCCAAGCCGTAATGGGTGATCCACTCGGTGCCAAAGCGACCTTAACTCAAGCCCGGGAACTTACAGACGGCAGCGCCGCCGACTTGATCAATCTGGTAGCCTCAGCCATCAAGGACGCGGATTCCGACTCAAGCGAGATTACTTTGGGAAGTTCGGGAAGTCGATTTTCCAAATTTCGGGTCATGCCATCATTACCCAAGGATTTCCTGGACCTGGAATTGGAATGCCTGTGGCAGATTTACGTGGATGTAAGCGAAGTCGATGAACTTTCAAGCAATACCAACGTTTTGATTGGCGAAAGTGCACACGGAACACTCGCGAGAAAAACGGTCGAACGCAGCGAAGAGCTTCCGATGCTTGATATTTGGCGGGACGCAGGTTGGCGGCCAACAGGAAAATTGCTGTTTGAAAATGGATTGGTTTATTTCAAATCTCCAAACCGGATGACGGCCTGGAGAACGGATCAGCTTGGCGCAAGTCCCGCTTGGAAGAGTTCATGGGCGAACTATTACTTGCCCGATGATTCGACCCGGTTGATCACCCAACTCAGTGGAAACGGCAGCGGACGTCCAATGGGAGGTCGCCCTGCGAAAAAGGCTCATGTACTTTATTTTGGCGATCATATTGCCCAGGAAATGACGATCCACCAAAACGTGCTTTACACGCTTGAAGGTCCCGACAAAAAACCACCCAAGGGCCGACGAAGCGTCGTGCAACCCAATATCGGTCAGCGAAGAGGACGTGACAATCACTTGGTTGCTTACGAAGCAAAATCGGGGAAAGCCCTGTGGGCATTGCCAAAATTCAAATCTGACGACATGGGTAAATTGGCTGACCCCAACGCAGGTGACAATGAAAGCAGTGACTTCATCGTATCCGGAGGATTCATGGCTGCCCCAATTGGCTACGACAATCTACTGTTGGTGCCGGTAAACACTGGAGGCACTATCTGGGTCTACGCACTGGATGCCAACCAACATGGCAAAACCGTCTGGAAATCATTTCTTTGTGATGAGCCTGAATCGGGTGCTGAACCTTGGGCTCCCATTCAAATGTCGTTGAGCGGAAGCAACTTGATTGTCAATTGCGGGACCGGGGTCGTGTTTGTCCTCGATGCATCGACGGGGTTGATACAATTTGCGAAACGATATCGTCGCATTGGCCAATCTGGTGGAAACCCGGTACAAAGAATGAGGTTCGATGGGTGGTCAGCAGATCAGGTAATTCCCTACGGCAATCAAATGATCTGTTTTTGCAGCGACACCAACGTGATTGACGCTTTTGATATTGCGACGGGAAAATCGCTCTGGCATGTCGACATGGCTCCCATTGGCATGAACAAGCTGGATTACGTTCTCGGAATTCAGTCAGATGTACTGTATTTGGCAGGATCGGAAACGGTATTGGCCTTCGATTTAAAAAGTGAGGGCATGATGCTTTGGGGAGGTGAAGCGCTGTTTGACGGTAAAAAATCAAACGGTCGCGGCATGCTGACTCCTGACGGAATTTACCTTCCGATCGAAGACTCGGTTTGGAAATTCGATTTAAATGGCTCTGGAACCAGCGCCAGAAAAATCGCTTCGGCCACCGTCGATTTGGGCACGGGCGCCCCGATCGGAAACTTGTTCAGTGACGGGCAACGAATTTGGGCGATAGGTGCGAATCGCGTCTACGCTTTGGGTCCCTCAGAAACTCCAGAAAACAACTAAACGGCTTGATCTGAATTGTTGAATCAACTGATTATTGCAAAATCCAATTGGCTCCACTGGTTTGTCGGAAATGATCCCGATATCGCTGGTGAACCCGTCTTGGCATGGGCCAATCTCCCTGAATCCTGGCTGGCGATTGTGCTGGTTGCCGCGATCGTTGCGACTGCTTTTGTCGTGATGTGGCTTTACCTCAGAGAAATCGATACTTGCCCGCCACACATCAAAATCATTTTGGGCTGCTTACGGTTTACCGTGATGTTGATGCTGATTTTGCTGTTGCTGAAACCTATCGTCTTCTTTCAACAAATTGACGAAACCAAACCCGTCATCACGTTATTGCGAGATGCGTCCAATTCGTTTGCGCGCGGTGACGAGTATCAGGATGAAGAATTCGTCAAACGATTGGCAGAGGCATCAGGAATTCCAGTCGAGCGGATCGCATCCGGGGAAGCCTCCCGCAATGAGATTTTCGATCACGCCATCGCCAAAGATCAACAAGCAATCGTCAAAGCCATTCGCGACAAGGCTTCAATCCGCGTCGTCGATTTTTCCGAAGGCCTGGAACCACTGGCGGTGATTCCTGCCTTTACCAAAAAGGCTCGCGATAGCGCACCGAGCAGCGAAAAGTCAGCGGATGGCGTAGAGACAAATGACAGGCCCGAAAACAGTTTAATCACTGAAAAGATGCCACCCTTGAATTGTGAGGGGCGCGGCAGTGACATCGCAACGGCACTTCGAAGGACCCTGGAAACCGATCGACTGTCCGCCATTGTGCTGGTCAGCGATGGTCAGAACACCACCTCAGAAGATCCAGTCGAAATCGCCAAGTTGGCCGCTGAGAAAAACATTCCTATCTATGTTGTGGGTGTGGGTGAAGCCAATCCACCCAAAGACTTGAAGATCAGCGACGGTCCGATCACTCCGAACGTCGCGTTTCCGGACGAACCATTTGAAATCAAAACTCAAATTCAAGCGACTTCACTTTCCGAAGACGATCCGCTCCCTGAGTTCATTGAAGTCGAGCTATTGCAAACTCAACTGGATCCCAAAGGCAATCCGGTGGGAAATCCGATTTCCATTGGCACTTATCCAGTGAACGTTCCGAAAGATCGCCGCTCTTTCAAAGTGACCATGAGTCATACGATGAACGTACCGGGATCGTATACCTACACCGTTCGTCTGCCGGTACTCGATAACGAAGTCAACTCTGAAGACAATGTTGCCGTTTCGGCACCCATCATTGTCGAAGACAAGAAGTACAAAGTTCTTTTGATCTCGGGGCTACCCAACTGGGATTATCAGCAGGTTTATCGCTTTTTGGATCGCGACCAAACGGTTGAGCTAAGTTGTTGGCTCCAGTCGATGGATGAAACCCGTGTCCAAGAAGGCAAGTTCCCAATCGCCTATTTGCCAAGAACCGCGGACGAGCTTTCGCAGTACAACGTCATCATCATGATGGACCCAAATCCAGAAGAGTTTGACGAAGCCTGGATGAAGAATCTCAAGGACTATTGCAAAAACAACGCGGGCGGATTGCTTTACATGGCTGGTCCGCACTTTACGACCGAGTTCGTGACAATGAATCGCTTAAAACTAATCCGAGAGATTCTCCCGGTTCGGTTTGACGATGTGGAGCGGATTGCGATTTCTCAGGATCTGGCAGAAGCCAAGGCAGAAGATGCAGGCCGAATGCTAATCGTCCCCAGTAAACTTGAACATCCCGTCATGAGTTTCAACGCGGATCGAGATGAGTCGGCGAACATTTGGTCTCGGCTCCCGAACATTCTTTGGAATTTCCCAACGCTCGCTGCCAAACCGACTGCAGAAGTCTTACTAGAACGTGGCGACAATTTGAACGAAGAAGGCAACCAGCCACTGATGGTTTCGGGGCGTTACGGCAGTGGGCTGGTATTGTACCTGGGATTCCAGGGGACTTGGCGTTGGCGAAGCGTCGGTCTTCAAGCGGAACACTTTGACGACTTTTGGATGCTGGCGGTACGGTATCTTTTCCAAAACCGATCCCTGCAGGGCAATAGTCGCGGCTTGATCGAAACGAGCCAATCCGATTATGAACTGGGGTCCAAAGTGGCAATTTTTGTTGAGGTCCGAGACGACCAAGGCAAAGGGCTGAAACTCCCCATGGTGGATGCGATCATTACCGATGAAAGCGGCCGAAATCAAAAGGTAACGCTGCAACGCGAGCCTGGACAAGACGGTCCTGAAAGCAATGATGGCCGATACAGCGGTTCGTATTCTGCAACCCGGCTGGGGACCTTCAGCATCAGTTTGGATTTAGACGCAGATGCCAAGAAACTCATCGAGTCAAAACAAATCCGAGTCGTTGCTCCAAGCGTCGAAACGGATCGTAATTGGCTAAACGAAAAAAAATTGCGGAACATTGCGGAGCAATCTGGTGGTCAATACTTTACGGTGGACCAACTCTCTGAGTTGCCTACCCAGTTACCTCGCAGGGTTAAAACAGTAACGTTCAACAGTCCGTCCAAACCCCTCTGGGACTTTACCGTTCGCTTGAGATACCTCGCCTTTGCGTTGCCAATTCTCTTGCTAGGCATCGAGTGGACATTGCGCAAGTGGTACAAGCTGCTTTGATGCAGATCGAAATCGAAAGAGATTAACGGATAAATGGCAACAGCGAGTCAAAACCGAGAAGTCGTACAAACGATTCGTCGTCGTTTGCATGGATTACGTCGACAACTTTCAACTTGGATTTTTGTCCATGGACTGGGGCGTTGGTTGATGATCATCCTAGGCGTATTTGCTGCGGATATGGTCCTCGATCGAATGTTCAAGATGGACTTTCCACAGCGAGTCATCATGCTCGCCGTTATGGCAGTGATTGCGTTGGTATTCTTGTTTCGCAAGTTACTTCGCCCGCTCAGTCACAAAATCAACGATGAAACTCTGTTGATGGAAGTCGAGAAAAAGAACCAGGAGTCGGCTCAAAGCATTATCAGTAGCTACCAACTTGCCCAGGACGATCAACTTTCAGAGAAAGGGATCTCCGTTGAACTCGCCGAAGCGACAATCAACCAGGGACTTGGCAAAGCCAAAAAAATCAATTTTGGCTCCGCACTCGACCAAGGCCAAGCCAGCAAAAACTGGATTCTGCTTGGGGTCGCTGGAGCCTTGGCGGTAATACTGGGTGTTGGCATTGGAATCGGAACCCAGTTGTTAAATTCTGGTGATTCCCTAATGCCCCAAGGCGCAGAACCCGTCGAAGTTGATTCCGCCAGTTCTCCACAATCAAAGATGCCCCTTCAACAGACGGCCAAATTTCTCGGTATCTGGTTCAATCGAAATATCCTTCTGGGAGACGCGCAGTGGCCACAAGGTACCTATCTAGAAATTATTGGGGCTGAGGAGGGTGAAATCGTTGTTGCACGAGGAAGCGATCACAATCAACTCGTAAAAATCCTTGAACACAGTTCGCGCCAGGACGTTGAGGTGTCAATCGAAATCGATGGAGCCAATGGACGAACAACTCACGATATGCAACCCACCGGAGCCGACAACGGTCGCGAACACGAATTTGTGTTCCACAACGTTTCTGCCGAGCAACGTTTTCGCGCGAGCGCTGGTGATGGTGAGACCGACTGGGTAAAACTAGTATTGGTCGAACCTCCCTCAGTTGAATCTTTGGAGCTGCAAGCAACACTTCCCGGATATACCCAAATCCGATCGTTTCCCCTGAAAGGCGCCGGGCCTCACAGCCTACTTGCCACCAGCCAGGTAGAAATCAAAATTCAATCCAACAAACCGCTCCAAGCTTGTTCGCTGACCATTGATGATAGGCTGTTGCCGATGAAGGCCAGCAACTCTGAGCAAACGGTTTACACTACGATCCTTGGCATTGATCATCCATTGCATGGCGGCAAATACGACTTTTCTCTTGTCGATGAACGCGGCCTGAAGAATATCCGACCCGCAAGTTTTACATTGAAAATAAAAGAGGACAAACGCCCCAAAGTGCGTGCCGGAATGGTTGGAATCAATGGAAAGGCTGTCGCTGACGCGATCATTCCTACAAATTTCTCAGCACTCGACGATTTTGGAATCACAAAAGTAGAATTCGATTGCTACTGGAAGGATGCAGACAACGAAGACGAAAAAATAACTCGCAAAGTGCCTATCTTCAATGTCGGCGACAAAGTCTCACTAAAACAAGAAGGCCAGAAGATTCTCGAGTTGGAACCCCTCAATCTGAAGACGGGTACTGGCCTGCGATTCTCCGTTTCCGCAACGGATTCCATGCCTGAATCACCAGGAGTTACAAAATCTCGAGACTTTCTGGTACGGATCGTTACCGAAGCGGAACTTCGCAGCGACTTGTTGCGTCGAGAAATCGAACAGCGAAAAGCCTTTCAACAAGCATACGATTCTCAGCTGGCCCTCATCGCCGAATTACGAGCTACCGCGGCAATGAGTCAGCAAGATATGGCAACCGCAGAGTTCGAAGCAATTCGAACCAAGAATATATTGACGGTCTACCGTAACCAAAAATTGATTGGAACCAATATCGCAACCATCGCGAACCGGTTTGACAACTTCATTCTCGAAGTCCAAAACAACCACCTCGATGATGAAACTGCACAACGCGCCCCGGAACGCACGCTTACCTTTCGATTTACAAATCTAATCGTCACCCCCATCCGGTTTATCGATGGGAAGCTGATCTCGCTAGCAGCTCGATCCCTCGACAATTGCCGCAGAACATTGCCTAACCCCATAGAGTTTAATAACGCGGTTGATGAAACAACTGAAATTCAAGAGACGATCCTGGATCGCATGCGAACAATCTTGAGTGCAATGGAAGACTCAGAAAGATTCCAGGACGTTGTGAACCGAGTGCTGGAAATCAAGCGTCAAGAAGAAGGAATGGGCGACGCGATCAAAGATCGAGGCAACACGCCTGATGACATATTTGACAAAGAGAAAAACATTTTTGACGACAAGTAAACCTCAATTTTGCTTTCGGCATCCTTGGAGAAATTCCATGAACAACCCTCGAACCCTGACCTTCAAATTAAAATTCTCCGTAATCGCGATTTTTGTCTGCGGAGTGTTGATGGCGTCTTTTTGCGTCGCCTGCCCAATCCAGGACGACGATCAGGATAAACGTTCAGAACTGGGAGAGCGTCAGCGTCTTATCGAACGAAAGATGGCGGAGCTTGAAAGCAAGTTCACGGAGATCGCCAACAAGATCGAAGAAAAGGAACCGGAGCGCGCCAAACGTCTGAATGAGGCTTACAAGCAAGCCAAGGAACAATTGATTACTCAAAAGATGTCGGATGTGGCCGAATATCTAAACAACGAAGACTACGCCAAGGCAGATGAGGCACTAAAGGAAATTGTCGTCAGCCTGGATGAGCTAGTTAACTTGTTGATGAATCAGAAACCAAAGGAGCTGACCAAACAACAAGAGATGGACAATCTTCAGGAATGGAAACGCAACCTGGAGAACATGAGGGACGAGCAGCGAAAACACACTGCAGAAACAAACAAGGTCGCCAACAAAGACAAGACGCTGGAGAACCTTGACGCTCAACTAAAAAAACTTCAACAAATCATCGACGCGCAAAAAAACGTCATGGCCGACACCGAAAAGAATAACGGTTCGGGAATGCGTGCCATGGATCGCGTTGCAGATAAACAGTTTCAAGTTCGCAAAGACACAGAAGGCTTGGCCGACGCAGTAGCCAAAAACCAATCGCCCAAGAGTCAGAAACCAAGCGACGGGAAACCAAGCGACGGGAAACCAAGCGACGGGAAACCAAGCGACGGGAAACCAAGCGACGGGAAACCAAGCGACGGGAAACCAAGCGACGGGAAACCAAGCGACGGGAAACCAAGTGACGGGAAACCAAGTGACGGGAAACCAAGTGACGGGAAACCAAGTGACGGGAAACCAAGTGACGGGAAACCAAGTGACGGGAAGCCAAGCGACGGGAAACCAAGTGACGGGAAACCAAGCGACGACAAGCAACAAAATCTGGCGAAAAACCCACCGCAACCTGGCCAAAAGCCATTAGAAAAAGCGGCAGAACATCAGCGGCGTGCTGAAGAAAAACTCGGCAGCGGAAAAGCCGAAGACTCCAAGCGTCAACAACAAAAGGCAATTGACGAATTGGAAAAAGCGCGAACCGAATTGGACAAAGAACGTCGACGCATCGCGTCACTTCCACCCGAAGCTTTTGAGCAAATGGCTCAACAGCAAAGACGTACTCGTGACAAAGCCCTTGAGTTAGCCAAGAAGATGGCAAAGGCACCTAAAAAGCCAAGTGACGGTGGTCAGCCAGGCGGTCAACAAAGCAAAAAACAACCTGGCCAAAAACAAACTCAAGAAGCAGCCCAGTCGATGCAGAAGGCTGCCGAAAACCTTGACGAGCAAGATCCAACGCAAGCGGAACGCCAGCAACGTGAAGCCGAACGCAAGATTGACGAGGCGCTCAAGGAAATCGAAGAACGACTTAATCAGCTACGTGAAGAGACTCGAGAGGAGAAACTGTCCCGGCTGGAATCGAGATTTCGAGAAATGTTGGAGCGTCAAAAAATTGCCAGCATCATGACCATCGAGCTCCAGGATAAACGGAATAACCTTGGTAGCCTGCGTCGACGAGATCAACTTTTATTAATTCGGTTGAGTACAGAAGAATTTGAAGTGAGTGAGCTTGGCCAACAGGCGTATGATTTGCTATTAGAAGACGGCACCAGCATCGTTTTCCCGGAAATCGTCCAAACGCTTCGTGAGGATCTTAACAGAGCGGGCGAGTTGCTAGATGCCGAACGAACTGACCAGCTCACCCAATTGATACAACGTGACATCGAGTCTACCCTGCTGGAACTGCTTGATTCTCTCAAGGAGTTGAAGAAAAAAGGCGGCGGAGGCGGTGGCGGCGGAGGTGGTGGCGGAGGAAAACAACCGTTGCTTCGCAATTCAGCAGAACTTAAAATGTTGAAGGCGCGTCAACAAAGGATTAACCGCATTACTAAACGGCTGGAGCAGATGCACAAGGATCTTCCAGGCGACAAAGAATTGAAGTCAGAATATGATCGTGCTGCCGGCCAACAGGCTGACCTTCATGAAATGACTGAACGCATCATGGAAAAGAAATAGCAGACGATTTATACAGACCGCGAAGTTGAATTTTTTCAATCGAGGATGACCATGAAACGAATCTTGCCAATCATCGCCATCATGGCGGCTTTCATCATCTCGCCATTGCATGCCGATGAAGGAAAAGACTCAAAAACAGTTATTGATTCGTTTTTAAAAAACCTTGGTAATCTTGATTCGGTCGATGCCGACAAAAAAACCCAAGCGGAAAAAATTGTCAACGAACTTCGCGAAGATGCTCCGGCCGATACTATCACCGAAGCACTCATGGCAATTTACCCTGAGTATTCAAAAGCGATCGAAGCCTCCGACAGCGACGACTTGGATGCAGCTCGCGATTCACTCCAACAGTTTTCTGCCGCAGGAGATAAGTTCCTTGCTTCAGATGCCAGTTTTTACCTGGCCAGAACATTGATGAACCACGAAGAGTTCGAGGCTGCTTTGCCCTTGCTCAAGCAACTCACCGATGGCCTCTCTGACTTTACCGTCCACTCGGGGGTCGCTCAGTATTACATTGGTGTGGCCGAAGCTGGAATGCTAAACAATCAAAAGGCAATTGACGCTTTTGTCAACTTCCTTCAGTTCAATCCAAATGCTCCAGAGCGATTGCGAGTTAGTGCCTGGCGCCAATTCCAAGAGTTGCAATCAATCAAAGAAGGCCAGTTGGACGATGTCTCTCAACGAATGGATTTCTCACGAAGACGCTTGACCATCGAGGAATCCAATGATGTCACCCAAGACGAACAAGACAAAATCGTCAACCTTCTCAACAAGCTGATCAAGCAAGCGGAGAAAAAAGAAGCTCAGTCCAGCTGCAAGAACTGCAAAAGCCAGTCGCAACAGCAACAACAGCAACCCAAAAACGGACAAAACAAACCTGGCCAAGCAAAAAGTAACAAGGGCGGAACCAGTTCGAACGCCAATGGCCAATTCAAAGAAAAGTCATTCGACAATGGCTCATCAAGCCCATGGAGTCAACTCCGTGAGCGTGCTCGCGACCCAGCCAACACAGCGGCCAAAGAGCAACTCCCCGCTCGTTACCGTGACTTGGTGGAACGTTACTTCGAAGAAGCAGCCAAGTCTCCAGACGACAACCGTTAACGAAGAACCTCTCGAGTCGAGAAACAAGAAACTTGCGAAGCGACTCCCATTTGGAGTCGCTTTTTTTGTCCTTGAAGACATCGAAACGACAACCAGCGACTATCCGGCACTCACACTCGGGTACCCAAGTAATCGTTGAGTATCAACAAATCGATACTTGAAATTCAGTTCCTGCATCACGGCATAAAAGTTTTCTCGATCAAGATCTCCTGCGAATTCGAACCCGATCAAAGCATGACCTTCTGACTCACCCGATTCTTGAAAATTGAAATAGCAGATATTGGTCAATTTATTGATTCGCCGCATCAAGTCGCGCAACGCGCCCGGCCGATCCGGAAAATCAACTCGCAAGAAACACGGTTCGTCAGCAAGTTCAGGTTGAAATGCAATCACCCGATACCCGACGGAATCCTCGCCCGTCACTTCCATTGCCGGCACATTGCCTTGGCTCAAGCGGGCAACGAACTTTTGCAACTCGTCTGCCGTGGCCAGAAAACCAACGACAGGATGTGCTCGGTCATAGGCGGTCTTACCATATTGAAAGTCAACGATATTGACGCCATCCATCAATTGATCCAGCAGATCAATCAACGCTCCATTGTGCTCCGCAATATCAAACTGAAAATAGCGGCGAGTCGGTTGAGAGAGCCTGCTTCTTCTCGCGATCGTTGGCAAGGTCAAGAAATCGGTATTGGAACCAGAAACCACAACCACCGCAGAATCATCAGGCGATGCATGCTCCAAAAACCCCGCCAATGCAATCGCACCTGAGGGCTCGGTGATCAACCGCTTCTCTTCCCAAGCAACTTGAATCGCGCGACATACTTGATCGTTCGTCACCGTGACAAACTCATCCACATGCTCACGACAGATCTGAAACGTCAACTCGCCTGGGCAGGCAACAGCGGTCCCATCACAAAACGAGTCAACTTCCGTAAGTGTAACTCGTTGTTGGGCAAGAATCGATTTACGCATCGAGTCCTGCCCTTCGACTTCGACTCCAACGACTTTGACTCCTGAGCAATGCAAATTCATCGCAGCGGCAATTCCACTCGCCAGCCCACCTCCTCCAATGGGTACGTAGATCACATCTGGTTGTGAGTTCTGCAAACGACACTGCTCAAGAATTTCTACACCAACGGTAGCTTGCCCTGCAACGATCTGCAGATCGTCAAAAGGAGGCAGCACGGTTGCGTTTTCTCGTTCGGCAAACTCCATCGCGTGGGTTTGGGCTTCATCAAATGAATCTCCCACCAACACGACTTCAACTTGCTCGCCTCCTTGCCGCTTTACTGATCGCTGTTTCAACTGCGGTGTCGATGTCGGCATGAAGATGGTTGCTTTCAGGTTCAGCTTTCTTGCACTTGCCGCAACGCCCTGAGCATGATTCCCTGCGCTGGTCGCTACGAAAGGTCCACGATTTCCGCGTTCGAGCAAACGGACCATTTTGTTATATGCGCCGCGCCACTTGTAGGAATGAATGGCTGATTGGTCCTCTCGTTTCAACCAAACGTGCCGACCGCAGGGAAGTAAAAGCTGCTCCAATGGGGTCGGCTTGTCCAGTTGATAAACGGATTGTGAGGCCAACTCAATTTCCGCATGAAGAGTTTTCATGATCACTAGACGTTCACTTGTTTCTCGGACTGACTGCGCTCTGGTCGAAGTTTTCGAACCTGTGCGCCTGCCTGCCACATCTCTGAATCACGAAGCTCGTGAAGTTCAGCCTCCAGTTTCTCACGGTAGTCGGACCGAGCGTTGCATTCGATAACCCGCTCCGCTTCAGCACCTGAAGCGACTCGGTCATAAAGGTCATCAAACACGGGCGCAACCGCGTCACGAAATTTGTTCTTCCAATCCAACGCGCCTCGCTGTGCCGTGGTGCTGCAATTGGCATACATCCAGTCCATCCCGTTTTCTGCGACCAGAGGCATCAAACTTTGAGTCAATTCCTCGACCGTTTCATTAAACGCCTCAGAGGGTGAGTGTCCGTTCTTGCGAAGCGTTTCGTACTGTGCCTCAAAGACTCCCGCGAGTGCCCCCATGAGTATTCCACGTTCTCCGGTCAAATCTGAGTAAACTTCCTTTCTGAAATCCGTTTCAAACAAGTATCCTGACCCCACTCCAATCCCCAAGGCAATGACACGATCACTTGCGCGGCCAGTTGCATCCTGAAAAATCGCATAGCTTGAGTTCAGACCCTTTCCAGCAACAAACATCCGACGCAGTGAAGTCCCTGACCCCTTGGGGGCAACCAAAATGACATCAACATCTGCGGGTGGAACAATTCCTGTCTTGTCGCTGTAGGTAATGCCAAAGCCATGAGAAAAGTAGATTGCTTTCCCGGGAGTCAAATGCTTCTTGATGGTTTCCCATTGCTGAATCTGACCGGCATCAGAAAGCAGGTATTGGATCACCGTCGCTTTCTCTGCCGCTTCTTCAATCGGAAATAGTGTTTCTCCCGGAACCCACCCATCCGCGATCGCCTTGTCCCAGCTGGATGAATTTTCGCGCTGTCCAACGATTACGTTGAAGCCATTGTCGCGTAGGTTGAGCGACTGCCCTGGTCCTTGGACGCCGTATCCAATTACAGCAATCGTTTCTTCTGCAAGAACTTCACGAGCCTTTTCCAAGGGAAATTCTTCGCGAGTAACAACGTTTTCAATCGTTCCGCCAAAGTTAAGTTGAGCCATTATTCAATTCCTTGTTAATTTGTTCGTTTAAATATTTGTAGAGGTTTTACGCCCAGACACTTGTCTCGACGCCGTCGTTAATTGGTTAGGATGAGCAATCAGCAAGCCGAGGCATGTTTCAGCTCGGTCAAGATGTCACGAAGCTCCTTCATTGGCTTGGCAATCGCGACGCGTCCGGATTGAACGAACTCCAGAATTCCATACTGGTTCAGATCGTTATAGAGTGCCTCAATCTGTTCTGAACTTCCCACTTTCTCAACGACCATATAATCCGGCTCGATCGCGATGACACGAGCATGATGATTCATGATGACACGTTGATCCGGTTTGACTCCGAGATGTTTCGTCGCGACCTTAAAAAGCGCCAGCTCTTGAGAAACGATTGTGTCAGAAGAGTAGTAGAGGACGGTGTAAACATCGATTTGTTTTTCCAGCCCGGCGCACAGCTTTCTGACTTGCTCTTCTTCAAGCTGGACAGCGATGGTGTAGCGAGAGATGCCAGGCACCTCACATTTGCAAACCGTCAGGCTTTCGATGTTGATATGTCTCTTGGTGAATCCGGTCGTCACTCGGTGGAGGACGCCGGATTTATCAGCGCTGAAGACAACGATCGTAAAATCAGCATTCATTATGGGTTCCGTCGATATGAGTATTTTATTGAGGTTGAGATTTGCTTTAGGAAAGGGTTCATTCGAGTCGAATATCGGAAACGGCGGCCCCTGCGGGCACCATCGGAAATACATTGTTTTCTTTGCCGACAACGACTTCGAGGAGGTACGCCCCATCGTGCTCCATCATTCGCTTCATCGATGACTTGAGGTCTGCACGATCGTCGCACCGAGAACACTCGATACCAAATCCTTTGCTGACCATTTGAAAATCGGGGTTCATCATTTCGGTAGACGCATAGCGCCGATCAAAAAACAATTGCTGCCACTGGCGGACCATTCCCAAAAACTCATTATTGAGCAGAAGGATTTTTACGTTGACCTTGTTTTGCATAATGACTCCCAACTCCTGGATCGTCATTTGAAAACCGCCATCACCAACAACGGCAATCACGTCTCTTTCCGGTGCTCCCATTTTGGCGCCAATGGCCGCAGGCAAACCGAATCCCATCGTGCCAAGTCCACCTGAGGTGATATTGCTTTTCGATTTCTTGAAGCGAGCGTAACGACAGGCAATCATTTGGTGCTGCCCAACGTCCGATACGATAATCGCGTCACCGTCCGTCAATTCATTGAGCTCACGAATCGCTTCTCCCATCGTAAGTTCAGGAGAAGTTGGGTGGAGTTCCGCATTGATGACTTTCTCATACTCAACTTGGTCATGCTTGAGAAACTGCTCTCGCCATTCAGAATGCGAATTGGCATTCACCATCGGGGTTAGGGCCGCAAGCACCTCCTTGGCGTCACCCAAAACTCCAACGTCTGCAGGAACATTCTTATTCAATTCTGCCTTGTCCAATTCGATGTGAACGACCTTGGCCTGTTTGGCATATTTCTCCAGGTTGCCGGTGACACGGTCATCAAAACGCATACCGATTGCAATCAAGACGTCGCATTCATTGGTCATGACATTCGGACCATAATTTCCATGCATTCCCAACATCCCCACATTCAGTGGATGATCCGTAGGCAAGGCAGAGAGTCCCATGATGGTCCATGCAGAAGGAATACCTGTCTTTTCAATGAAGGCCTTAAATTCTTCCTCGGCCCGACTAAGAATGACCCCTTGGCCAAAAAGCACATAGGGCTTCTTGGCTTCATTGATCAACTTGGCAGCGGCCTCGAGTGCCTCTGGATCCAACTTGGGTCGATTGACATAACTTTCAACCTGCGTGCACTTCTTGTATTCAAAATCAAATTCACCGAACTGGGCGTTCTTGGTGATGTCGATTACGACGGGGCCCGGACGCCCGGAGCTCGCAATGTAAAAAGCCTTCGCAAAGATCTCAGGAATCTCCCGAGCATCAGTGATTTGATATGACCACTTGGTCACAGGAATGGTGATTCCCATGACGTCGGTTTCTTGAAACGCATCACTACCCAGCAAGTGCTTGGGGACTTGTCCGGTGATACAAACCATCGGTGTCGAATCGATCATGGCATCTGCGATTCCGGTCACCAAGTTCGTTGCTCCAGGACCGGAGGTTGCGATGACAACACCCGGTCGACCCGACGAACGTGCGTACCCCTGAGCTGCATGAGTCGCACCTTGCTCATGACGCACCAGGACATGGTTGATCTGTTCTGAGAACTTGTAGAGTTCGTCATAGACGGGCATGATCGCCCCGCCGGGATATCCGTACAGCAGATCGACACCTTCCGCGATCAAGCTGCGCACCACGGCTTCCGCTCCCGTAATTCGGACGCTTTCGGCGTTATCCGCCAGTTCCTTGGAGACTGTTGAAGTCGACATTTCAATTTCCTGTTGGTAGTTTTCTAAATCAGTTGAAAAAAATTGATCACTATTCGATCGGGCAAGTTGTAGCACCTAGTGATGCTGAAGAAACATTTTTTGCGTAGCGGGCGAGCACACCTTGTCGATACCTTGGTTCGGGAGCCTGCCAATGCTTGCGTCGTAATTCGAGATCTGCATCTACGTTGAGTTCGCGGTTGCTCACGTCAATCGTGATCGAATCTCCGTCTTGGATCAGCGCGATTGGACCTCCACGCGCTGCTTCGGGAGCGACATGGCCAATCATCATTCCATGGGTCGCACCGCTGAATCGTCCATCGGTAACCAACGCGACATCTTTCCCCAGTCCCGCGCCGATGATTGCGGCACTGACCGCCAGCATTTCTCGCATTCCTGGCCCCCCCGAGGGGCCCTCATTGCGGATCACCAATACCTCGCCAGGTTGAATTCGGTCGTTCATGATTTCGTTGAAGCAATCTTCTTCAGATTCAAAAACGCGAGCAGGTCCCGTGAACTGATCCAGTTCTCCTGGCGGCAATTTCATCACACATCCCTCAGGTGACAACGTGCCGCGTAAGATCGCCAAGTGACCCGTTGGCTTCATAGGTTGTTCCAATTTGCGGACGACCAACTGTCCTTTTGTTTCCTTTGCCGCGTCAGCCTCTTCAAAGATCGACTTGCCTGAAACGGTAGGGGAATCATGCAACTGCCCAAGCTCTTTCAGACGACTGGCCACCAAGGGAATTCCCCCCGCATCATGGAGATCCTTGGAGAGAAACTTTCCGGTTGGTTTCAGATCTGCCAATACAGGCACGCGGCGGCTAACTTGGTCGAAGTCATCGATTGTTAGATCCAAACGAGCCTCTCTGGCAATGGCTAACAGGTGGAGCACAGCGTTCGTCGATCCTCCGGTCGCAATGACGCTGGCGATTGCATTTTCGATCGCCTTTCGAGTGATGATCTGTCGCGCGGTGACCTTTTCCTTGAAAAGATTCATGACCATTGATCCAACGTCCCCCAAAGACTTGGTTCGTTCTGGATCCAGTGCCGGAATTCCGTTCAACATGGGAGAAATCCCCATCAAAGCAGCTGCCGTTGACATCGTGTTGGCGGTGAATTGGCCACCACAAGCACCTGCACCAGGGCAAGCTTCCTTCTCGATTTCCTCAAGTTTCTCATCGTCGATCATTTTCCGAGCATGTGCACCGACAGCTTCAAAAACATCTTGAATTGACAAATCATTCTGATCGCCGCCAGGATCGATGGATCCCCCGTACACCATCAGCGAGGGCAAATCGAGGCGGGCAAGACCTTGGGCCGTTCCGGCAACAGTCTTGTCGCAACCCGAAATCGCAACCACTGCATCCAACTGATGCCCCGTGATCGCCAACTCAATGGAATCGGCAGTGAGTTCCCGACTTACCAGCGAACATCGCATCCCCTCTGTCCCCATGGAAATACCATCAGAGACAACGACCGAATTGAACTCGAAGGGGACACCGCCAGCGGCTCGAATCGATTTCTTGATAACCTCGGCAGTTTCACGCAGGTGCATGTTGCAAGGAGTGACTTCAGACCAAGTATTCACAACCCCGACAAAGGGCTTCTTAAAGTCATCATCGTTCAGACCAGTCGCTCGCAGCATGGAACGCGCTGGTGCACGATCAAATCCACGTTTTATCGCATCACTTCTCATTTTTGGCTTTTCCTACGTACATAAAAAAAGCCGCTCCAGTTTGGAGCGGCTTTTGAGTTTCAAATTGTTATTGAACTCTACGCCGCTCCGCTTGCAATAATCACAAGTACGAGCACGACGAGAGATAGCAGCAGGTTAACCAGATTCAAAACAACAAAACCAGCGCACAACGGAACTGAAGTTTCAGCATCGTTGGATGGAGTTGCGAATTGTGTGACTTGCCCTTGCATGTTTTCGACTCTAAGTAATCAATCATAAATCGTCAATTCAGAAATTCTCATTTTTTGACAAACAACAAATCTTGGGCCCTTCGCCTCTGATGAACAGAATGCGCTAAAATCAGGTTGGAACCGTTAAAGTCTTTGTTGGGGCCATCGGATCCCCTTGCTTCGAGAAATCCCAAAAGCAAATATCGGCCAATTTTTTCGGAAACGGCATGCTTTGCGAGCGACACATTGCTGGCAATTCATGTATTGAGTTCGTAACTCGGAAGTCAGATTCCTTATTGAGCTCTTTGTGTAACAAGGAAAAAACACTCAAAAACGTCATTTCCAGGGACTTTTAACGCGGCAAGCTCGTCAATTTCTTCAGCCGATCTCCCCACCACCTGAATGAAACGAATTCAGGCCACGTCAGAATGAGCCCAAATGGGTAGGTAGCCGATCCAATACACATCGAGAAACGCATGGACGGGTACAAATCCACACTAAGGGGAAGCTGCAGGGCATTGGCTCGTACACTAAAATAGAACGATCATCCAAATCGGTGTGAATAACCCGATGCTCCAAATGGCTAACGGGAATGAACGAACAGCCCATGTTTCGAAACTGTATTACGCTTTTGACCCTGCTTGCACTCGCCTCAACCGCGAACAGCTTTCAACTAAATGAAATCAAGATTGAGACTTTTGATGGGCAGCAACTCCTTTGCCAGCTGGATTCGATCAGCGAGCAAGGAGAAATGGCGGGAGAAAACATCCCAGCCGGTCTGAATGTCAAAGATATTCTCAGTATCGAAAACCTTCGCCCGGTCTCGACCCCTCATCGCAGTGTTCGGATTTTGCTACCAGGGCAAGGAAATATACTAGCCAGTGAGTTCACAACCGACGGGCAAGATGCAACGATCATTTCAAAAACCGTGGTCGGTGACTTTCCTTTAGAAGCGATGACGGCGGTCATCTGGCGTGAACATCGAAAAGTCGAAACGGCGCTGAAAAACCGTTCATCCGAATATGATCAAGTCGTTGTCGACACGGGAGACGATCAAGTGATCGTCAGCGGTCTGCTTGAGCGTGTCACCGAAGACAAAGTGGAACTCAATCACAAAGGTGAATCGAAAAAGATCTCTCGCTCGATTGTTCTTGCAATTGTCACTGCTGATTTGCGGCCTCAGCCGCCATCAAAAACGATGGGGGTTTTCGAAATGGTTGATGGCTCCACCTTCGAAGGGGGAATCGACAGTTATGCCAATGGAGTCATTTCGTTATTGCTGGACAAGCGAAACAAAATCCAACTCGATGCCAGCTTTGTTAAAACCCTTGTCGTGAAATCAGATCGCATCGCATTTCTTTCTTCAATGACTCCAACCGAGGCAGATCAACGCGCCTATTTTGGGGTCGAGCGCCGTTGGCAAAAAGACAAGAGTATCGAAGGAACTCCTCTCACGCTCAACTCGCCGGCTTCCGATAAACCCCAAATCTACAGTCGGGGGATTGGTACTCAATCCTACTCTCGGCTCGTCTTCGAAATTCCCGACGGCTTTGATCGATTTTCATCTCTCGTAGGAATTGACGCTGAAACCGACGGAAAAGGTGACTGCCAAGTCGTCGTTCAAGCTGACGGAATCGAGGTATGGCAGGGACGAGTCACTGCCAAAGACGAACCTCAGGTCATTGATGTTGATATTTCTGGTGCTCAACAAATCTCACTGATCGTCCAACCTGGAAAGCAGTATGATTTAAGTGATCATCTGAATTGGTGTAACGCCAAATTCTTGAACACCAAGTAACGCTTTTACAAAACGGTGAATTCATGTCCAGACTTTTTCTTTTCGTCGGCATCTTGCTCGTCACGTTGACCAATGCATGCGGCCAAGAACTCACGCCGGAAGAAATGGCAATCGTTCAGCAGGCTCAACAGGATCGCATTGCCGCTGTCGAAAAAGCGATGCCCAGCGTAGTCGCCATCTATGGGAATGACCGGCAGGGCGGTGGTTCCGGGGTTATCATTGATCCATCCGGCCTGGCATTGACTAACCACCACGTAATCATGGGAGCAGGAATCGAAGGGTGGGGAGGACTGGCTGATGGAAAACTTTATCGCTGGACGTTGATCGGCACGGATCCTGGTGGAGACGTTTCACTTATCCAGATGCAACCGGAAAAGGATGAACCGTTTCCTTTTACCATTCTCGGAGACTCTGACAAGGTTCGCGTCGGTGACTGGGCCATGGCCATGGGCAATCCATTCATTCTGACTGAGGACGAAAAACCTACGGTAACTTTGGGAATTGTCAGCGGCGTCAAGCGTTACCAGCATGGAGCTGGGCAAAACCAACTCGTTTACGGAAACTGCATTCAGATTGACAGCTCCATCAATCCGGGAAATTCGGGCGGGCCGCTCTTTAACATGCAAGCCGAAATCATCGGAATCAACGGCCGCGGCAGCTTCCAGGATCGTGGGCGCGTCAATGTCGGATTGGGCTATGCCATTTCCTCTAACCAGATCAAGAACTTCATCCCCGAACTACTTGCCACAAAATTGGTCGAACACGGAACCTTGGACGCCAGTTTCTCTGATCGAAGTGGCAAAGTCATTTGCAGTACGATCAACGAGGACGCTCCAGTTGCTCGAGCAGGTCTCGAACTGGGTGACGAACTTATTTCCTTCGAAGACATTCCTGTCACCAACGCCAATCAATACACCAACCTGATTTGCACGTTGCCCGAAGATTGGCCTGCCAAACTTGAGATTCGCAAGCCCGACGGAATAGAACTTGAACTTCACATTCGCATGTACGGCCTTCCTTATGACCGCCCCACGGATCGGCCGCCTTCTCCAGAAGAAGATCAGGACCCTGACGAGCAGCAAAAAATTCGACTGCAGCAAGAGATGTTTGATCTGTTAGCCGCGGACCCTGGGAAAATCCGCAAGCAGAAACAGAACCTGCAGTACGCAATGCAGCTGCTCAATGATTCTCCGCTCCGACTGAAAGAAGAACAAAAGTCGATTACGATTCACGACGATATCATTCGCGATGGAGAAAAGATTGGTGAATGCGAAACAACAATCTCCACTGATGGACGCTTTAAGATCCGTTGGGACAACGGCACAAAAAAAATCATCTACACACATGATGGCAAACAGTTTGCCAAAACTCAAAACGACAACACCCAACTGATGACCTTAACTGAATCCAAGCTGAAGCTACCCATTGTTCAAGCATTGGCCTGTGTCGTCAGCAGCCACGAAAAGCCGTTCCAGGTCTATGGACGCCTACAGCTTGATGGAAGTGACAAAGCCCGCTCCAGAAACGCTTACCGATTCAAATTGCTGGACGACGATGAAGACTGGTTTTATTTTTGGACGAGCATGTACAACGAAGATGGAACAACCAACATTGAACTCGTAAAAGCCGGCGCCGACCTCGACTGCAATCAAAACGACGGTGGCGTAATTTTTGAAGACTGGCAGGATCAGCTAGGCTGGCGACTCCCGCACCTGAAATCATTTGTCGTCGGACTGGGCGAAACACCTTCCGTGCAGCTTCAAACGACTTCGGTCGAAGCGACAACGTTGACGTCTGACGAGTTTGAAATATTCGAAAGCGAGGACAACTGATGCAGCACTTTAACTCTCGATGCAAACGGTCTTCCATGGCATTCATGCTGATGGTTTGTGGTTTGGCAACGTGGGCGTGGCCGGCTTTCGGCCAACAGAATCCCCCCCAGACAGAAACGGTTGCCAACGGTGTTTTAAAAGTCGCCGTAGACGAAAGTCAGCCGCGAATGGTCAAGGTTTATGGAGCTTCTGCCGGTCGAGTTGACGGCTATTCAACCGGAATCATTGTTTCCGACGAAGGCCACATATTGACCACACAGGGCGTATACCTTGATGGATCACAGGTGCGTGTCGTTACCAGCGATGGTGAAACTCATGTCGCCAGCATCCTCAAACGCGATCGGGTTCATCAGATAGCGATCCTGAAAATTTCCGCGGAAACCCCAAAGTACTTTGAGCTTTCCGACAAACCCGTCGCCGAGAAAGGTGACTGGGTGGTTGCCGTCAGTAACGCGTTCAAGGTCGCTGAAAAAACCGAGGCCCTCTCGGCGACGCTGGGCGTTGTCTCCCTTAATTCATATATCGAAGCCAGTTTGAACAAACGCGACTTTGCCTACAAAGGCGATGTTGTTCTTGTCGACTGCATCACCAGCAATCCGGGTGCCGCTGGCGGCGCCGTCGTCACACTGGACGGAAGACTGGTGGGAATGATTGGCAAAGTCATCAACAGCTCCGAAACCAATACTAGACTCAACTACGCAGTCCCCAGCGCGATCCTACTGAGCTTCTTCAACGGTGACGAACAAGTCGTTGCAGAATCCGAAACAACAGAGAAAAAAGGAACATTAGGAATCAAGCTTTTTACTCTCGGTGGCAACAAAAACCCGGCCTACATTGATCGAGTCGTAAGAAACGGACCCGCGGCGGAAGCGGGACTTCAAGCTGACGACCTGATCATCACGATCGCAGGCGAAAAAATTGGCAGCGTCAAAGACTACGACTCGGTCGCCGAAAATCTCGTTGCAGATCAAGAAATCTTGATCATCGTCAAACGCGGAGACGAACTCTTTCGAATTCCTATCACGCCCAAAGCAAAAGATTAAAAGTAGATCACATGAAAATCTTTACGACCATCGCGATATTGATTGCCACCTGCTGCGGATTCGGGTCATGCGTTCATGCCCAACCCGCTCAGGTCGACGAAGACGCCAAGATTCAGGACGGCATTCAGGCGATGATGCTGACCAGCAAAGCGTTTCGAGCTGCCACCGAAAAGGCCAGGCCTTGGTTGGTCAGCATCGAATCCTTCGGTGGCGTCAGCGCGGTTCAAGGCAAGATTGGCGGAATTCGTGGACAGGGAGAAGGCAACACAACGGGAATCATGATTTCAGAGGATGGCTACCTTTTGACAAGCACCTTCAATTTTGTTCAACAACCTCCCGTGATTACCGTCATCACCAGCGATGGAAAACGGCATGTCGCCGATTTGCTTGGACGCGACAATACGAGAAAAATTTGCCTGCTAAAAATTGAGGGGATCTCCGGTATGTCGACCCCGGAAATCGTCGACCCAGTGGAACTGTCCGTAGGACAATGGGCGATTTCTGTCGGTGTTGGATACGGCGATACCAATCCAGCCATCTCCATGGGCATCATCAGTGCAACCAATCGAATTGCGGGAAAGGCGATTCAAACCGACGCCAATATCAGCCCCGCGAATTATGGTGGACCTCTGATCGATATTCAGGGACGCTTGATCGGAATCTGTGCTCCGATGAATCCTCAGTCCCAGGCGGTTGGAGCGGGTGTTGAGTGGTACGATTCTGGCATTGGCTTTGCTGTCCCCATTCATGGTCTTGAATCACTCATCGAGCGATTGAAAAAAGGGGAAACGATTTCCCCTGCATTCCTGGGCGTCCAAACAGGGCCACATCCAGAAGGCAAGGGATTGCTGGTAACCGAAGTCATTGAGGACTCGGCAGCAGCCGAAGCCGGCATCGAAAAAGATGATTCGTTGGTCGAAATTGATGGCAAGAAGATCAAAGATCTCATGGACTTACGACAAAAACTCAGTCGTTTTGAGGCAGGGGATGAAATCGAAGTGACCTTTCTCTCTCATTCCAAAAAGACAATCGTGGTCGAGACCGTTACCTTGGGGGCTCCACCCAAACCCAAGCAAGAAGGCCCTCAGCTTGAGCCGCCCAAAATCCGCTAGGTTCTTGATGTCATTCAATTGTTGGTGAAGTCGAAGCGGCCATTGCCGTGCTCGTTTCGGCTCCTGTCCCTATCTCGCCTGATCCTTTCTTTCCTTTCCGACCCCATATCTATCTCGCCACCCCGCCCCCTTATCTCGCAACGCGCAGTCTCAATGGGCCTCGTGAAGGTGAGGCCTCTCATTGCCTTTGCCGCAGAGCGGCTATTTCCCTTAGCCCCAGACTTTCAGTCTGGGGTACGTCCACCCAAAAAACAAAAGTCGCGGATGCGACGACATCCGTTGAATTCCGCTCGCCTTCGCCGATCCATACATTTACTTGATCCCTAATCAGCACGTCTTGGTCGTCAGCGATTTGATCGTTTTCCACCAAACGGTTCTAATTGCCCACTGTCCATCCAACTGGCTGAGTCCAAGCTTGCTTTTGTTGACCGTCAAACGGCAGTAGAAAACAGCGGTAGAAAACAGGCACACCCAATATTCGTATGTTGCCACTAGCAACGTAAGTGGACTTTGGTCAATCAAAAACAGCTGAAACACTGTGAAGAAACAACCACTCAAATCAATAAAGAGCCTCTATCAACGAGGAAGGCTCTTTAAACAATGGCTGTCCCCGTATGGGCCCGTATGGGTGGATATGGCTTCAAAAAATGGCTGTCCCCGATTGGGGATTTTTCGGCCTGCGCAGCAGATTGAGGCTGAAACATGGGGACCGAGACATGGGCGGGCCATTCTGAAGAGCTAGAGCGAGGATGCAAACCTAACCGTATTCACCCACTCATTCCGTGGGCGAACCTTGAAATTGGACGTGGAATCACGGATGCCGTCGCTCCCGCGACTCTGGCTT
The DNA here is from genome assembly GCA_965224765.1 of Mariniblastus sp. Classification (GTDB taxonomy): domain Bacteria; phylum Planctomycetota; class Planctomycetia; order Pirellulales; family Pirellulaceae; genus CAZDBA01. The sequence goes on along the minus strand of CBDDAC010000002.1, from coordinate 34,899 downwards.
TTGGGTGGGATGTTACCCCAGACTAAAAGTCTGGGGCTAATAGAAATTGTCACTCTGTGACAAGTGTTGGCGCCGCTCTTTTCAACCGCCGTCAACAGACAAGCCTGAGGAACCCGAGTGAGGATGCGAAACAACCACTTTTCACCCACTCATTCCGTCAGAGAGCCAGTTTTAAAAGGATATTTACTCGTTGAGCGACGCTCTACTCGTCTTCAGAGGCTTCGGGAGTAATACTGACCTTGGCTTTGTACTCACCAGGCCACTGATAGCCCGCCTGATTCGCGTAGTTCTCTCGCATCGCGATCCCCAGAAACAACACGCCGCTGGTTTTTGCTACGAACTCACCCTTTTCACCAACCTTAATGTACTCGTTCCCATCTCCAATGCGAGCAAGCAATGTACCGCAGTTGTGGCCTTGCCAATTTCCCTGATTCGTAATGCCTGCTGGCCCCGAAGAGATATTTCCCCAAGACGCCCATTGCACGTTTCCGGATGCCTTGACCTTGACTCGATCCCCTTTATTGACACGAATCCTGGACGATACCGGAGTCGTCTGAAAGAAAGAGTTTCCTTTGACCACCACGTTTTTGCTGATCGACTCAGAGGACTGCAACCAGGTCCGATCGCCAAGTTGGATATCGGACAAGGCAATGGTCAGATTCCCATACTTGCTGCTCAACGAAAATTCAGGCTGAAGGATCTTTCCAACAATCGTAAAATCTCGCGTTCTGATGGTATCGCCGCGAATTAACTCAGCGTCTTTGGATTCTTCTTCCCACTCTGCCTCATCGTCGGCCATCTCTTCAATTTGTTCGCGAATTTTGTCGAGATGTTTTTTCCGTTCGGCACTTCCACCATCATCAAAACTTCCAATCTCCGCGCGAATCGTTTTCCCCATCGCAACCAATTCTCGGTGGGCTTTTTCACGAGTCTGGAAATCGCGATCGCCAAGTTTTTCGACAAGTTCAGAAATCTGTTGAATCATTTGCGGAAAACTATCTAGGCCGGGGCGAAGACTGATCACGTTTTTTACTGGAACTTCGAGTTGGCCGAATTGGGTTTGGACTTTAAAAAACTCGATCCCAATATCGCCGGTCACAACCGTCCCGTCCCACAAAGTCAAACGTACTTCACGCTCTCCGGGTTGTTGTATCTTCACACGAGGAGCTTCCATGATCGGTTCTTCGTCAGCCTTTTCTTCCGCTTGTTCTTCGTCGGCCTTTTCGTCCTCTTGTATGACCAAAGTGGCTGAAGCCGGTTTTTTTAATTGAAATCCGTTGGCGGAAGGCATGCCGACAGGGAAAGCTGCGACCAGCACGAAGAATGCCGTAAATGTTGTGACGAGTCGTGTTGCGCTTTTCATGTTTAGCTCAGTATGCTTCCGGGACGTATCTAACTATATTTTGACTGATGAATTGGGCGATGAAAAGTTTGACGTCAAAGTTTGTTGAAAAATTCCTCGTTTCGGGGCCTTTTCACGCAGGTTCCTGACAAAGATGGTCGAACAATTGGTCAAGTCGTTACAAAACGCGCTGCTGAAAGAAGAAGATGTTTGATTTAAACGCCGTTCAATCGGCCCTCAAGGAATTTGGTTTTGATGGCTGGTTGCTCTACGATTTCCGCGCCAGCAACGTTCTCGCGCTACGGGTCCTTCAAATTGATGAATCCGATGCGGGTTCGCGACGATTTTTTTACTTTGTTCCCGCAGAAGGCGAACCTCAGAAACTGGTCCATAAAATTGAGAAGGCCGCGCTGGACCATCTGCCGGGCGAGAAACATTCCTACCTCCGATGGCAAGAGCTTCACCAAGGCATCGAAAAGATCCTCGGCAACAACAAACGCATCGCCATGGAGTATTCTCCCAACAACGCCAACCCCTACGTTTCACGAGTCGACGCCGGTACAGTCGAATTGATTCGCGGTATGGGTGTTGAGATCGCTTCGTCTGGAAATCTGGTTCAGTATTTCGAATCTCGCTGGTCGGACGAACAATGGGAACTACATCTACAAGCCGACAAACTTAACCAGGCCGCATTTGATCTTGCCTGGAGTTTCATCGCTGACAACTTGCGAGCCGGAAAAACGATTCGCGAAACTCAGGTTCAAGACCTTGTCATGGACTATTACCACTCCAACAAAATGACAACCTACCACCCTCCCATCGTTGGAGTCGGCCCCAACAGTGGAGATCCTCATTACGCACCCGTCTCAGGCTCAGATGCTGTAGTTGGGCCCGATCAATTTGTATTGCTAGACATGTGGGCCAAGCTTGATCTGCCCTTGGGTGTTTACAGTGACTTGACCAAAGTGGGATACACCGGAACAGAAGTGCCTGAAAAGTACGAAGAGATTTTCCAAATCGTTGCCGCAGCTCGCGACGCAGGAATTGCGATCGTACAATCCGCCTTTGATGAGGGACGACCTCTCCAGGGTTGGGAAGTTGATCAGGCGACACGTGATGTCATCGATCAAGCTAACTATGGTGACGACTTCATTCACCGGACAGGCCACAACATTGGCAAGGAAACTCATGGCAATGGCGCTCACATGGACAACCTGGAAACCAAAGAAGAGCGGTTAGTCATGCAGCGAACCTGTTTTTCAATCGAGCCGGGAATCTACTTGACTGAGTTTGGCGTTAGAAGTGAAATCAATGTTTACATTGATGAAAATTCAAAGGTCCATGTAACGGGCGGGTTGCAAACCGAAGTACTGCCCATCATGGCAAAGCACTAAAACGCATTTCGTTTAACGCCTCATGCGTAGAGGCGGTGACTTTGTCGATTGGGTGGGATGTTACCCCAGACTGAAGTCTGAGGCTAACGGAAATAGCCGCTCTGCGGCAAACGCATTCTGAGGAGCCACGTTCAAGGAGCGTCACATTCATGAGGCGTTAATGGCAACACGACGGATTGACGTGGCCCAGCCTGTTTCGACTGGTGGCTGGCTCAGTAGCCAACGTCATCTGAACATCCACATTCCGCCTGTTTTGGAAACCCGATGCGTCAGCGAGGACGAACCCGACACGTCCTCGCTGACGCGTCGGGTTTCCATAAACCCCTGTAGCTTCATGTACGAATGAAAAGTCACAGCCTCGCAGGGTGGGCATGTAAACAGGAAGCCGCGGTAGAACCCTAAAGCGTTTTACCGAATCCTGCTTGGGATAAAGACGTGGAAAAACTGGATTCTACCGTTCGATTTACGGGCTGGCTGACGCGAATCAGCCCGTCCTATTTTCTGCGCCTACCAACTTTGAATTGACATCAAATTGAATGCGAGATGTTTAGGTGCCAATGACATAAGCCAGCACAAACCCGATCAAAATCCCCAGGGCCATCGCAATCAAAGTCCCCAGAACAAATATCGTCACGGAAACTGATGGCGTTTCACTGGCCAAGCGCCCCGCCTTGCTGAACTGCTGGATAACGGAACTGGAACCCGGAACCGGTGGTTTGTCTCCAGGAATTCGGTCCGTGTCCTGGGAATAAATTTTGCTATGGCTGGTATCGCTCAACCCCGTCATTTCAGTAATCGCCATTTCAGCGACATCAATGCTGGGGTCGGTGTCCTGATTATCGGCCGACGGCACAGGTTCGGGCATCCAGCGAGGGCGGTCCATTTCCTCTTCGATCAACAACGTATCGTCGCTGGCCCAAGGTGACAGGCGTTCCGCGACCTCTAACGCCGATTGAATACGTTCCGTGGGATCCTTTTCCATCATGTCACCGATGAGATCGACAAATTCATCGCTGACTTCTTCGTTAAAGCGTCGCGGATGCCAAGGCGTTTCCTGCAAATGCCGTCTCGCTTTACTTTTTGGCGTGCCGCCAGGGAAGGGGACTTTGCCAGTCACCGCATAGTAAAGCGTACATCCAAGCGAATAAATATCGCTGACTTCAGTAACATCCAACGGGGTTTTGATCTGCTCGGGCGAGAGATAGTCGGCAGTTCCAACGATCTTTCCAAAGCGGGGGTCTTCGGGGTCGTTCAAATAGAACGCCAATCCCAAATCCGAAACCTTGGCGATTCCACCGGGCGTGACCAATATGTTCCCCGGTTTAATATCGCGATGAATCAAATTTCGTTCGTGTGCATGAGCCAAACCCTCTGCGGCTTGTTTGACCACGTTGGCCGCTTGCTGAACTGTCAATCGGCCCTTGGTTCGAACTAATCGTCTGAGATCGGTTCCGGGCACATACTCAACGACGAGATAGTGTACGTTTCCGTCTTCGCCTGCATCAAATGCGCGTACAAGGTTGGGATGGTCTAGTTTTGCTTGAGCTCGAATCTCACGGCGAAAATTGGCAATCGCGTCTGGAGTTGTCTTATGTAGCGGCAGTACCTTAACTGCCGACTCTCGCCCCAGCATTTCATGCACCGCCTTGAAGACTTGGCCCATTCCGCCCTGGCCAATCCAATCGGTGATATTGTACGGGCCCAGATTCAACTTGGTCCGCCCCGTCAACAGTTGATCTGCCTGGTAAGGAGTCAAATGCTTGAGCTTGACCAAAATAGCGGCAAGCTCTTTGTCAGAAATATCGGTTGCCGTAACGCGAGTATCATTCTTGCCGTTCACTACCTGGGCGACTGCGTTGCGCAATTGATCCTCGGAAACCAGATTGCTGGTCAGCGCGGCATCTCGAAATTTGAGGCGAGTCGCACTCAAAAATAGTGCTCCTGATTAGGCGGGAAGGATCGGCCAGAGATTACTAACGAAAGGGGACTACTTCTCAGTTTATTCTCTGGCACATGGAAAAGACTAGACTTCATACTGAAAACCGCTGCATTTTCCAATATTTTGGAGGGTCGCAATTGAACGTAATGCGGGATTTAGAGATTGGGTGGTCAAAAGACAGCTGATGGGCGTGCAATGCGATACCGTTTGTGAACGGCAGATCGCAGTCATACTTTCTGTCCCCAAGTATTGGCATTCCATGCTCACTCAATTGGACTCGAATCTGATGCTTTCTCCCAGTAAGCAATTCGATTTCGAGCAAATGTTGGCCTGATCTGGGCAGGCTGTCCAAAAGTTGATAGCGAAGCCTGGCAAACTTGGCACCCTGAGTATCCTTTGACGTCGTTTCCATCCGTCGACGGCGATCATTCTTGACCAACCAGTTTTCCAGGAGGTTTTGGTCCTTAATCTGTTTGCTTACAACAATAGCCAGGTACCTTTTATCAACCGCCCTATCCTGAAACTGCTTGGTCATCCGCGCTGCAGCCTTGCTGGTTCTGGCAAAAACGATCAATCCAGTGACAAACGCGTCCAGGCGACTCACAACCCCCAAATAGACGTTTCCCGGTTTAGCGTACTTTTCTTTGAGATAAGCTTTGCACTCGGCGAGCAGGCTAGGCTCGTTCTCCGCTACGCCCATCGTCGCCAAAACCGCTGGCTTGTTGACGACCAGCAAGTGATTGTCTTCAAATAGAACTTGCAGTTTATTGTTCACAAACTATCCCAGTCAAAATTTTAGATAGAGCCCAGCCCGTGCCTACTCGCCCCAAGTTGATTTTAGCAAGTAGTTCGCCCCGACGACGCCAGCTTCTGTCCGAGGCCGGTTACGAATTTGAGATTGTTCCGCCCGATGAGGCAGTTGAACAGGGGCTATGCAGCAATTGCTCGCCTGCGGAACTGGTTAGCAAACATGCATTCCACAAGGCCAAAGCAGTCGCATCTCAAATCGAAGCTGGTTTCGTTCTCGCAGCCGATACCGTCGGCGAGTGCCTAGGCCAGGCGCTCGGCAAACCATCCAGTGCCGATCACGCGCGGCAAATGCTAGAACTCATGAGCGGAAAAACTCATCGTGTTTTAACCGGAATCTGCCTTTGGCATCGCCCAACTGATCAACGAATAATGCACGTCGAACACACGGTGCTGAAGATGAACCCTCTCGATGAATCGTGGTTGGTCGCCTACTTGAAATCGGACGATTGGATCGGAAAAGCGGGAGCGTTCGGATACCAAGACGGACTCGACTGGATCCAGATCGTCGAAGGCTCCGAATCCAACGTCGTGGGTCTTCCATTGGATGTACTCGAAACGCTGATCCAACAACTACAAAACCAAATAGGCAATGTGAATCAGAAGTGATCTCAAGTCCATGGTGTGCTCTTGAAACTCCATCGCGGTTGCAGTGACCCATCACCTGACAATTGGCACTGCAATCCACAAAATGCTGAATCGAATGCGCATTGTTGATTCGTTTTTCGAGTATCAGTTTCCTGTCAACGAATCTACAAAATCCTGACGGAACATTTCCAATGGGAATGGAACATAGGTCGTTAGGGCATCGATCTGATTGTTGGCAGTACGCACCTTGGGACTTGGCGACTGGGTTCCTTTGGCAATCTCCTGCAGCCGCGACAAATTCCTTCGTTGCTGACGATCATTTCCCTTGGCTTCATTGTTCAACTGGTTCAACTGCCCAGTATAGTTCTGTCTCAAACGTGCCCGTTCCGCTGCGAGATTCTCAGCTTGTAGGGCGAGGGCATTGGCACGCGACCTGGTATTGAACAAATCGTTCCGAATGCCTGTCACATCAAAATCAAGCTGAAAAAGGCGATCGCGAATGAAGGCACGAACAATCGGATCACGTTCACGAAACAACAATGCGCGTTGTATGATCTGCTCTCGAAACACATCCTGAAGAGTAAATTCCAAAGATCGAATCGTCGTCCCCAACCCGATCAACTCGCGTTCAAGCGGAGAAAGTTGAGATTCGACGGCGGCAATCTTTTGCTCAGCTTCTTGCTGCACACGATTGATATCTGGCTGAATCTGCTGCCGCCTGGCATCAATCGCTTTGTTTTGTGTATCGATGGCCGCCACCTCAACTGTCGCAGCATTTTGAGCCCGTTGAGTTTCGGCCAAGTTTAATCCGCTTGCTTGGTTTACCAACAAATCAAATTGATCCAAAATCCGATCACGTTCATCGTTAAATTTCTTCAACTGTTCGGCTGACATTCCATCAACAACCTTCAGCAAGGTTGCGTTCAGCGTTGCCTGATTGACTTGTTTGGACACTGGACCCTGAAGATAGCCCAACAGTCGTGCGGCGTGAGCGTAAACATCGTCTTGACGGGAATCTTCCAAATCGTCGATCCGACTCATTTCCCGTTTCATCAACTGAATACTGATCAGTGATCGATCATAATTATCTGTGACCGCGTCCAACCAGATTCTTAAAACCCATCCGTCCAGGTTCTTGGGAAACTTTCTTGTTAACTCATCGGCAGGAACACGTGCTTCACGATAACGATTGTGGGCCATCCTGTTTAGCGTGTAGGCAAGAAGAATTTGCTCAGTGGCTGGAGCCGCAAAGAAAATCTGCTTGGACTTATCACGATTGGTTTTGTTTTTCTCCCAATGGTCCACCAGCAATTGTTGAACAATTGAATCCAAGCCGTCATTCGCGCGGGACTCCCCCACGCCAACAAGCAAAGCGAAAATTAGAACCAGCAAAGTAATTATCGGTATCCGATTCATAACGTCTTCCAAACGTGCAAGTTGTGTTGATTCACTCAACTTTTTCCACACTGAAATCTAAGCCCCATCCGTCGAATACTATCGCCTTAAAACTTGAAAAGCAAGTTCTACCCAATCTCACCGAGCTGCTTAAACTACCACTCCCTGGAAATCAGTCAGCTTCAAAGTCCATATGGCGGGCCTGTGGCACCTCTTCTTGTATCTTTTTCTCAATGGCGTCAATTTCATCTGCCAGTAACTCGATCACATCGTCGGCAAATTCTCGGGTAAAGGCTCGGAAATCCTCATAGGACTCAATTTTCTCATAAGCCGGCTTCAGTCTATCGGACAGCTTGTCAGCCAACGCCTCCCCATCGAATCGCAAATCTGCTTTGATTCGATAAGTTTCGGTGTCCATGATGCGAGTTTTCATGTCCACAATCTCTTCCACCGCCGGGTTTGCTCGGATGATTCCTTCCACCTGCTGCCTGATATGTACCGGCACGCTGCTGCCAATCAACAAGCTGCTGTTCCTCCAGACCAACCAAATCGCAATTCCACCCAGCAACAGGCCGATCATGATCGAGGCGATCGGGTCGATGTAGGGATTGCCGGTGTACTGGTAGAGAAGAATTGCTACCAACGCGATCACAACGCCCAAACAGGCAGCACTGTCTTCAAGGACAACCGCAGCAACCGCTGGATCAGCATCATTCAGGAGAAACTTGAGGATCGGTTTGCCCTTAGCCTGTTTCCAAACATGCTTTAGCGCTACGTACAACACGTAGCCCTCGAGTATCAAAGAGAAAATCAAAACCCCGATGGCCCAGTTGAGATCTTTGAGCGGCTCCGTTTCGCCATGATGATTCAGTTGATGGATCAACGTCTCAATTCCGTGAAACATCGTTACGCCGCATCCGAGAAAGAAAATTCCCACTGCGGAAATGAGTGCCCAAATATATCGCTCGGCCATGTAACCGTAAGCATTGTCTTCGTCTGGAGTCCTGTCAGATCGAACAATGCCGATCATCAAAAGGATCTGGTTCAATACATCGGCAAGCGTATGGATCGCTTCTGACAGCATCGAGCTGGCACCGGTAAAAGCAAATGCCATAAACTTGGCGATCATCACCAAGGTATTGCCAACAATCGCCGCAAAAACGGCTTTCTTCGATCCAGACGCAGCCATAAGTTAAAGGTTTCGACCAAAAAGAGTTACATGGAAAACCGTCATTGTAAGAGGAATTGCCGCTCCAGCGAACCGGGAATGCTTGCATAAACCGGAGGGCTATCGCTTACCGATCAGCATTGACGGAAAAGTTCAAACCCAACACATTAATGGCTTGAGTGCAAAAGAGTGCACTTTTTTTACCCAGGGAATAGGGAAAACCATGCAAACTAAAAATGCGACTCACCGAAATCTACTTCTTCATTTGCTGATTTCCAGTTCAATTGCGTTTGCAGGGAGCGGTCTCACCCACGCTCAGGACAGTGCCTTTCCACTATCTCCCGCCCGTCACAACCCAAGCGCACCGCGACAGGCAGAACCAGGAACAATGCCGCAACGCCTACCGGGCCTGGATGTCAATGATCTGCGACAATCAGTCAATTCAACTCAACAGCAAACACGACCTGCATTTGATCCAATTCAGTTTCCTTCTCAGCAACGCCCCAATCAAGCAAATCCGAACTCAATCCTTCAAAAGCAGTCTCCCAACTTTCCGGCAATGGAGCCAATCTCCGGCACCCCCAAGTTTAACCCCCAAGAATACAAGTTACCGCCCATTCATCAAAACGGCTCCGCCAATCCAGCACAGCCCGCCCGAGACATTCCTACTGTTTCGCCAAACTCCTTTCGCATGTTAGATCGGAATACACCGAGTGATATCCGGACTGTCTCGGCAAACCTACAGGATGATGGACGTGAATCGGCGAGAGGGACCCAGCCTTTAGGTGCACGCAACCAAACCCAGACAGTTCAGCAACAGGGCGGTTTCCAACTGAAACCTCAACAGCCCACAGTGAATCCCAACTTAAGCCCTCCCACCAATGGCAATGCCGGCCAAGGACAACGTCAGTTCAACGCTCAACCGCCGCTTAACACTCAACGTCAGTTCAACAATCAACCGCCACTCAACGCACAACCGACTCGCCAACAGCCGAATCCAACATTCAAGCTCAATTCTGGAGCGACCTACCCGGACAATCCCCCCGCAGGGAATCAACGATTTGCGAACAATAATTCCAACGCCAACAATCTCACCACACAGCCACCCACAACCGGCATCGACACCTCACTCGCCAAGAACTTGATGAGCCAATTTTCGGTCAATTCCGTCTCGCAGCCGTTGCCAGGACAACCCATTGCGATGCAGGAGATTCTGCAACTGACACCACCCCAAAATCGAACTGCCATGGTCAACCAGTATTGGGCGACCTATCAGGCTTGGTGTGAAATGATCTGTAGTGCAAGGCACGTTGATGCATTGAAGCAAATCATTCGCCCCAACAATCCCGCTGAAAAAAGCCTTTTAAACACAGCTCAGTCGATTGCAACGAATGAACTTCTCGCTGCTGAAATCCAACTCACGAAAGCCCAGTCGAAACTGCAACGATTCATTCCAAACTCGCAGCATGATTTAGTCCTGCCGCTTCCATCAGATCAACCTTTGATCACCAGCTACACAACTCACTACGACTACTATGCTTCTCGACGGGCAATTCCCAACGACATCCGTAACATCGCTTCTTCACTGCCTACGATGCTAAAGTTAGTGACTCAACAAGCGCTAACCGCGCATAACAGCAAGTCCTCTATGGAACAGATTCGAACATTCGTTCAAGGCGGGCAAGCGCCTATCAGTGAAGTCCTCCAAGCGGTTCAAATGTGGAGTGATGCCAACAAACACGTCGTTCGATCCGTTGTTGATTACAACCGCTCCATCGCCAATTACTCGCTAAACATCATGGGTTCAGGAAAGAGTGTTGAGCAATTGACACTTGCTCTGGTTGGAAAGCCAAATCAGCAATCCGCTCCAACGCTCAATCCCAACGTCCGCCAAGCGACATTGCCACAGGAGTTTCAGCAAAACCGCATGGCGACACCGACCCCAAGTAATCCGAGTCCCAGTTTCAACGCTCGCCCTAGAACCCAAACCAATCCGTCGACGCAACTCAATTTCGGAGGCAACTCTGGAAGTCCAGCAGGAAACACCCCCCCATTCAACAGCGGTGCTTCGTCGAGCAACTCAAATTTCCAAAGCGTTCCGAATTCGGGTTCGGGTTTTCGAAATAACTAAGTCATCGAATCTGTGCCTTGCGTCAAAGCAATTTTCAGAAACGAATCACCCGTGGCTAATCCAGCACGCCTCTGTTTAAGAAACTTGGATTCAAAAGAATTATCGAGTTCGTAGCAATAATTCGAGTGCCTATTTGAAGCTGGCCGGAGTGGAGCCACGCACCAAATAGCCCCAAAACGATTTCCTTCTTTTCTGGGTGCCATGCGCCACGCAACGCGTGGCCATGCCTTGCCGAGAATCCATTGAGTTGCTCTCGGAAGTTGGCCGAACGTCCAAGAACATATCCCTACGAGGTTATGACTTTTTCAACTGGGCAACTTGTACTAGACTTTTTGTACTTTCGCCCATTGCTTTTCAAGTCGCTTGGCTGAAACAGGAACTGCAGTTCCCAATTGCTGGGCGAAAAGTGAAACCCGATACTCTTCAATCATCCATCGATAACGGTCGATCTCGGGATCAGTGATTGAATGTTGTTCGTGCCGCTGTTGCAGAGAGGCATACTGCTTCCAGAGTCTTTCGACTTCACCAATATGCACATCTTCTCGCGAATTCGAAGCCACTTTTTCGATTCGACTCGATATCGCGATCAGGTACCTCGGGTAATGTTTCAGCCAAAACCAAGGCGTCGTCAAAAACCGTTCGTGCAAAAGTAGTTGAAGTTGTTTTTTTAAATCTGTTTTTGATTTGAAAAACTTATCGGGAAATTTTTCCATGGCAATAAAAACTTTCTGCGCCGATTCACACATCTTGGGAAACCACTTGGCGACTTCCTGAGTGGCGACTCCGATTTGTTCGACCGCACTCTGGCAGCGTTGATCGAACTCAGCACGGTTTCGCGGAACCGGCTTGCCTTCGACCAACCCGATACGCACCATCAAATCTCCCAGCCCTTTCTTCAGGTCAATGGGATGGATTACTCGATTGATCAAGACTGCCATCTGATCAAATTGCGGCAGCCAATTGACTTGCGACTTGACGTGCTTTCGGTGCCTTTGAGAAAAAAGACGCAGCAAACCCTCACGGTTTGATTTCTCGCTGGCGGCAGCAGAATCTAACATTCTCAGCCCCACGCAATCACCCTGGTCCACGATCGACACAAACACGGGAACCACGGTTCTACCGCGTTGAATTTCCACCTTTTCGGGCAGGTCGTCCCACGACCAATCTATTAAACCATCTTGATGCCAAGTCGAATCGTCGGTGGTTATTTCATTGGTCAGATGCTCTGAGCCAAGCTGATCTTTTAGTTCCGCTACGCTCCGCCCCTGAGCAAGCACTTCACCCTCAGCATCAACAACTTTCATGTTCACCAGCAAGTGCGACTGAACTTTTTCCGAATTGAACATTTCCGGCATCACGGTTTCAATGGTCAACTTGCTAAGTTCGCGCGAAACGGAATCCACAAACGATCCCTTCCCGAATTCCAGCACGCTGGCAACTTTTTTCGCGGTCTCTGGTGCGGGAATCAACGTTCGACGAACGGATTTCGGTAAACTTCGAATCATGGCTTCGATCCGGGTTGGAATCAGGCCGGGCACCAACCAGCCAGTTTGCAAATCATCCACTTGTCCAACGCCTTCGACAGGAATCTGAATGGTGGGTCCATCATCGGACTCACCAGGCGCAAAGCGATATTCCACTGGCACCTGAATCGAACCGACAACCACCTGATCAGGGAACTGTTGATTGAGATCAAAATCACCGGTCTCGGGCAACAAATCACTCTGAATCATCTTTAGCGACGAGTCCAGCGACGAGTCATCCTTAAGCAGCTTTGTCAAACTTGCGTGGTCCACTGCGTCCAGCGGCAGACGCTCATCGTAAAACTGCGCGACACGAAAATCATCGACGACCATCGTGCGATCCCGGGTTTTGTCCGCAAGATCCTGAATTGACTGTCTTAGATGCTGGTTGGCATTGTAAAAAGAATGATTGGCCCGCAGTTGGCCTTCGACCAAACCATGATCGATAAACAAACGTTGCGACTCTTCAGGATTGATATTCGAATAGCCCACTCTCCTTCGCGTTACCACAGGCAATCCAAACAGGGTCACATTCTCATGAGCCATCGCAGCTTGCTTTTTGCTGCTGTAGTAAGGATCTACGTAACGGCGTTTGACGAGGTGCTCCGCCAAGGGTTCGATCCATTCAGGAGAGATTTTCGCGACAGTGCGACCGTACCGCTTTGTGGTTTCCACAATCTCTCCCACAATGACCCACTTGGGCTTGGACTCAAACACACCAGAACCGGGCCACAAATTGAACTTAACACCGCCCGCGCCAGTGTATTCGAAGCGATCTTCCAACTGGGCAACGCCAGAAAGATATCCCGCCAACAAGCTCTTGTGAATCAGATCGTAGTCTCCGCGCCTTTCACCGAACGACAACTTGGCCTCTCGAGCCATCGTGCGAAGTTGCCTGTAAATATCCCGCCACTGCTGCATCAAATTGAACGATAGAAAATTGGTAACGCAGCACTTGCGCAGTTTACTATTGGAAAGGTTGTCTTTCTGGGTTTGGAAAAAATCCCAAAGGTTTAGCAAGGAAAGAAAGTCCGACTGCGGATGTCGAAACTGCTCGTGGGCCGTATCCGCCGCTTGCTGTTTTTCCAAAGGTCGCTGTCTAGGGTCCTGAACCTCCAATGCAGCAGCAATAATCAATACATCGGCAAGGCATCCGTTCTCCTCAGCGGCAAAGACAATCTTGCCAATCCTTGGATCCACCGGCATCCGACTGAGACGCTTACCAAGTGGGGTCAGGTTTTGAGAATGATCAACCGCTCCGATCTCAAACAATGTCTTGTAGCCATCGCGAACCATCTCTGGACGGGGAGGATCAATAAAGGGAAACGACTCAATATCTCCCAGCTGCATCGACAACGTCTGCAGGATCACGCTGGCAAGGTTCGTGCGGCGAATTTCTGGAGTCGTAAATTGCGGGCGGCTTTCATAGTCCTCTTCTCCATAAAGCCGAATACAAACCCCGGGTTCAACGCGACCGCAACGACCAGCTCGTTGATTGGCGGAAGCCTGGGAAACCGCCTCGATCGGCAATCGCTGTACCTTGCTCCGCGGCGAGTAACGGCTGATCCTTGCCGTTCCAGTGTCCACAACATATTTAATTCCTGGCACCGTAATGGAAGACTCTGCAACGTTCGTTGCCAAAACAATTCGACGATGCTGGTGCGACTGGAAAATCTGATTTTGCTGTTCCGTGGTCAAACGAGCGTAAAGCGGTAGGATCTCCGTCTGCCGACTTCCCGCATCTCCAGAAAAGTGCGCTGCACGTAATTTTTTTGCGACGGTTCGAATGTCTTTTTCCGTGGGAAGAAAAACCAACACATCCCCAGAATCAAAATTGGCAAGTTCCAAACACGATTGAACCACTTGGTCGTGTGGATCGTGCTGGTCGATTTCGCTGTCGGATTCTTTATAAATAATCTCTACTGGAAACGTACGTCCCTCAACATTAATCACCGGAGCCGGTTTTTCCGGATTGATCGTAAAGTGCTCAGCAAAGCGTTCGGTATCGATGGTCGCTGACGTGATCACCAGGCGAAGGTCATTTCGTTTTTGCAGAATTCGCTTTAGGAACCCCAGCAGGAAATCGATATTGAGGGATCGTTCGTGGGCTTCATCGACAATGATCAAATCATAGTTGGAAAGAAAACGGTCCGACTGAGTTTCGGCAAGCAGAATACCGTCAGTCATCAACTTGACCAACGTTTCCGGTTTGGTCTCGTCGGCAAATCGCATCTTGTATCCAACGACGTCGCCGACTTTCGTGTTCGTTTGGTCTGCGATTCGAGCGGCAACACTCCGTGCGGCAATTCGTCTGGGTTGTGTGTGTCCGATCATCCCAGAAACACCGAACCCCAATTCCATGGCTAGTAAAGGGAGTTGGGTAGATTTTCCGCTTCCGGTCTCACCGCTAACGACAACGACTTGGTTATTGCGAATTGCTTCGCCGATTTCATCCTTTCGTTCGAAGATCGGCAAGGCCTGATCCATTCCAATCGTTGGCAAAGCTGCTCGACGACGCGAACACAACTCTAGAGAACGAGTTGCGGCGTTTTGCCATTTCTCAAATTCCGCCGAATCCTGGCTACGACGAATTTTTTTCAACCAATTGCGCATTCGATGCCGATCTCGCGCCATTAATTCGCGGATCAGCGTATGAGCAGATTCTAGCGTCGGGGTTTCCAATTTCTCGTTCGCAAAAGCCATGAAAATTCCATCCCAAGGGTAATCCAAAGCCGCAATTTCAACAAATGGCGGATTGTACTAACCTGAGGCGAACCGTCACCATGGGTTCACGAACGGAGCAGATGTTCATTCATTTTTATAAACCACGCCGTCTTTCATCACGAAGGTGATCTCCTTCATCAACGAGATATTGTCGATTGGGTCACCCCGAACTGCTACCACATCTGCAACCATGCCTTGCTGGAGAGTCCCTAAACGATCATCGATCTTCAAAAGCTTGGCCGCCTCAAGAGTAGCTGCCTGGATCGCCGCCATGGGCTTCATCCCTCCGGCAACCATCAACTCAAACTCTCTGGCGTTTTCTCCATGAGGCGAAACACCGGAGTCCGTCCCAAAGGCAATCTTCACACCCGCCGCATTGGCATCGGCAAAGGTTCTCATAATGATTGGACCAATGGATGCTGCCTTAGGCCGCACAACGGCAGGAAAATAGTCATCTTCCTTGGCCTTTTCGGCAACCCAATCTCCCGCCATCAAAGTCGGCACCAGATAGGTCCCGCGTTCTTTCATTAACTCCATGATCTCTCGAGTCATAAAGGTTCCGTGCTCAATCGAATCAACGCCCGCCAACACCGCTCGTTTCATGCCTTCGGTTCCATGGGCATGAACCGCGACAGTCATTCCGTAATCTCTCGCGATTTGGACGATCGTATTCAGTTCCTCTTCAGTGAACTGAGGGTTTTGGCCATTGGTTGCCAAACTCAACACGCCACCCGTTGCGGTCAGCTTGATTAGATCCGCACCGTCTTTGTAGCGCTGCCTGACGGCCTTTCGAGCGTCCGCCACTCCATTGACCACCCCTTCGACCGGACCCGCATCCCGTTTGAATTGGCCTTTGGTTCCATTCGTTGGGTCCGCATGCCCCCCTGTAGTGGCCAATGATTTACCGGCGGTAAAAATTCGGGGGCCGATGACCCAACCTTCCTTGATCGCTTTGCGGAGCGAAACAGAATTCGTGCCGTTGTCGCCAAGATCACGAACTGTCGTAAACCCGGCCAGCAGCGTCCGTTTTGCGTAAACCGTGGACCTTAATGCGTAGTCAGCCTCATTCATGAAAAACTGGTCCGAGTAAACGTCTTTGTGATGTTGCATCATCAAATGAGTGTGCATGTCCATCAGACCGGGCATGACGGTATGTTCACGCAAATCGATGATCGTATTGCCATCACCCGTCTCCGATTTCACGTACCCGTCTTCGATCGAAACGATCTTGCCCTCGTTGATGATCAAAGTCATTTCTTCATGAACTTTTCCATCGTGACCATTGATCAAGCGACCAGCATGGACATAGGTTTGTGCAATCAACTCTTCTGAGCCAAAAAACGAACCGAAGAAAATGAGTAGCAAACCCAAAGTGATGTTACGCATGATGCAAACCTAGTCGGTGAACGAATAAACGGTTGAACCAGCAGTTACAATCGCCGGCTGGAAGAGAATATCGATTTCTATTGTACGGGTGAGGCGACATCAGCAACATTGAAACTACCGCTCGGAACCTCGATTTATTTTAGCTTTTCAGCCAACTCGCGCATTGCTGACAGGTAATCTCCCTGAAGCGGTTTGTGGTCCAGCAAATTGATCTGAACGATCTCGGGCGGCGTCTCTCCAAATAGAGACCGAATCGACGCTTGCTTCTTCTCGTCGGCGGCTTGATCTGCGTTGACGATCCAAACAACCTTTTCGATCTTCTGGTCAGCCAATTTGTCAACTCGCCCCTTCGCATCCGCCAAGGAAGGCAGCTCAAAGTCAAAAAGTAACAGGTGTCGATCATCCAACCCCAGCGCACGAGTAAGGAACTTGGCGTCTGGACTGGAAGTCACCACCAACCCGCCCGATGAAGATTCCTTAAAATCCGCGGCCAACTGATCGAGGTCTTTTTGGAGTCCGTCCAGGTTCGCAAGAAACTCGGAGGCTAACTCCGGATAGGTTTCACAAAGCGCACTGGCAATGGATTCGGCTTGGGTCTTGGCGATCATCGGATCCAACCAAGTGTATGGCACCATGTAGGCATGCGAATGTTTGCCTTCAGGGCCATGGGTATGAACAATTTGATAGTCTTTGATCATGAAATAGTCGTCGGTCGAAAAACCATTGGCGGTTCGGCAAATTTTTGAATCCAGGAGTGACACGCGCACCAGCCATTTGGCGTACGCAGCCCCCGGCCCATTGACGATTACCAGATCGGCGGTCTGCACATCTTGAATCTGTTTGACGGATGGACTCCATTCACGAGGGTCGGTATCTGAATCAACAAGAAACTCGACACGAATTTTGTCCGTCGCAATCCGTTGGGCGAAATACTGAAGCGGATAGCTTGCCGCAACAACACGAAAACTCTTGTCCGGCGTGGTTGATTTCTCGGGACCGTTCCTCGAATTGCAGCCGCTCAGTACAACACTTAGTACCAACAACACTAGACCAATGTGACGCCAAAAACAATTTGGTGATTTGAGGTTCATGAACTCTTCCTGGCAACATTTTCACTAAGGCTTATGAGTAAGAATGAAAGGGTTGCCTTACTCATTGCTCGCTTCTTTGAATATAAGGTATCGAACTGCAATGTTCGTTCTTTCGTACCATTTGGACTTCGCCGTTCCCAGTGGCATCCCTGGCGAGTTAAGCATCATACATTGGTCACTTGAAGCCCAATCCCATACTTCTTTGCCATTCTCATCAACAGTAAAAGTCATTGGAACCGTCGATTTGCGAAAGGGCTCGTGAAAAAAGTATCCAGTAAGCCGTTGCGCTGACAGCGAATCTGAGAACTCAATCGTAAACCCAAGCCCGTCGTTGGAGACCTCACTGACTTCGTGGATGGCGATCCAATGTCCGCCTTTGCTATTCCAAACGAACCTTCCCTGGTCCATGCCAAATTCGGCGGCCAGGGCGCGAACGCTTAACAAAGGATGGAAACCACCTTCGATGGAGTCAAATAGCAGTTTATGGACCCGGGATACATAAGCTGAATCCGTTTCATCCTGCTCCCTTTCCACATACTTGCCTTCCACCGGGTCCAGCCCTTGATCCTCAAGAAAGGTACTAAGCATCAACTGCAAGTCCACATCCGTGGCACCACTTTCGACTGTGTAGGCCGTTCTTCGTGCCCCGTAGGTTTTCGACGTCAAGCTTCCATAATTCTTGATGAACTGCCTAGTCCTGTCATCATCATCCAAGTCACCCAGCCGACTGAGCAATTCGGTCCGCCCGGCGGCGCTCAAACTATTGACGACAGCACAGGGACCACAGGCATTTTTCCCAATCGTGGACTGCCCCACCTGAGCAACCGATGGACTCGCGGAAAAGAGAAGAAAACAGCCTAAAACCGCGAATAATTTCATGTACATTTCCGTTCTCATCAACCTTTTCAGGATTTTTCGTTTGTCATTTAAGCCACATTTACCGCGTATTTTCACGCCACGGCTTATTTCCCGAGACAAGAAGGCAATAAATTTTGCGAGGCATCAAAGTTAAATGGCGCGAATCCAGAGCTTAACGTCGCACAAGGTAACATTGGGGTTTTGCAAATGCTGAGCGATACTTTGGCACTACGATTTTATCGAACTTTTCGCCCACGGTACTAACAATTTTCGAATTGTTCGCCAAGCTGCCCATAGGGCAAATTGCTTAACTCTGGTGCTCAGGATATCAGCATAGCTGCAACTTTCAGACAAAACCTACCCATCTAACTTTCAACACTTAGAGGCAAAAAATGAAATGTTTCTCGATCGTTACGCCATTGTTGCTCGCTGCAGTAATGTGCGTTCCGGCCCTAGCTCAAGAAGGCGAGAGCATGTTCGACGCTCCCGTCGTCCTCAAAGTCGGTGACAAACCGCTGAACGCAGACGGAGAAATCATGTATCCGTCTCCTGCTATTTTCGACATCGACAATGACGGAAAAGACGAACTGGTTATCGGTTCAATTTTCGGATCAGTCCATGCATGTGAAAACGAAAGCGATTCTTCAGGAGAACCTGTTTGGTCAGAACCAAAAGTTGTCAAAACCAACAAAAACGAACCACTTGAATTGAACAATTGGTGATGTGTCGGCATGAGTCCACAGTTAGTGGACATGAATGCTGACGGTGAAAACGACATGGTCATGGCGACCTTTGAAGGTACAGCGTTTCTGGTCGAAGGATCAAAAGATGGCTTCAAAGCCCCACAGCACATCATTGATGGCAAAGATGAATTCGTACGAATTTCCATGTACTGGGATCTCGAAGAAGAAGACTATCTCAATGTAGATCGAAGTGCCGATGGAGAAGAGAACAACGAAGAGCATCACATGACTTCTACTGCCGCAGTTGACTGGGACGACGATGGAGATCTGGACCTGCTGTTGGGTGCCTACGAAGGCGCACTTTATCTTTGCCTCAACGAAGGCACCAAATCGGAACCCAAATTTTCCGAAACCAACCATCAAGTAAAAGCGGGTGGCGAACACCTGACCATCGAAGGCGGCTTGGCCACTCCACGCGTTTGCGACTGGAACGACGACGGTTTGTTTGACATCCTTTGTGGCGGAAGCAACGGCGGCGTGTTCTTCTACAAGAACGTTGGCAAAAAAGGTGAACCCAAATTCGCCGCTGCGGAAGCATTGATCGAGCAAGTTGATGGAGCTGATCCTTACGCGATGAACATGACTCCTTCTAAAGATGGAATTCCCGTCCAACCTGCAACTTCTTTTCACATTGAGCCTGTCGACTATGACAACGATGGCGATCTCGATCTTCTTATTGGTGGCCAAGCCTATGTGGCTTCTGAAAAGAAGGAACTAACCGAGGAAGAAAAAGAAGAGCTTGCAGGCATCGAAGACAAAATGTCTGTGTTCAACGAGAAGATGGAAAAGCTCTATAAAGAAGCCGATGGCGACCAAGATGCCATGGAGAAAATCTTTGAATCTGAGGACTTCCAAAAACTTCAAGAGGGAATGGACGGTATCTGGGAACGACAAATGGAACTTTCGCCTCAACCGAGTCAAGCCAACATGATCTGGCTTTACCGAAACAACGGTGGAAAAGGTGCCTTCACTCCCGTGAAAGGCGATGCTGCTGAATAGTTGGCGTATCAGTTAGACACCATTTATGAATTACATTTGGTCAGGCTTTGCCTGGCCATTTTTTTGGGAATGCGTGTATTCAAACCACGTTGCCGAAACGCCCAAGAACAGGATTTACGATGGAACCAGTTGCCTCCTCAAATGCCAAAATACGTGGTTTCTAAACATCACGTGTCAAATGTGCATCGTTTTGGACTGGGCAATTTGATACATTTCTTACGATTATTCGTGTAAGTTCCCGCCATCACCCATTTGGACAAACTTTCTGTGGCGGAAATGCCAAGCCATTGTCGCGTTTCTTAATGAAGGCCAAAAGAAACGAATCCTGACCGTCTTCTATTGAAGCTCGTTCCACTACAGCCTGACTGAATTCCAGGTAATAAAATGAAGTGTTTTCAAATCATCAGCAGCGCGTTGTTGATCGCAACTCTTGCGTTAACCTCCTCGGCCCAAGATCACTCAAGCATGTTTGATGCACCCGTCATCATCACGGCGGGCAACATGCCATTAAACTACAACGGTGAAATACTCTATCCATCACCAACCATCTTTGATATCGACAGTGACGGAAAAGACGAGCTGGTCCTTGGCTCGCTTTTTGGCAATGTCTACTCATGCGAAAACGAAAATACTTCGCTAGGCGAGCCGCAATGGACCCGTCCAGAAATCGTTCGAACCCGGATGAAACGACCGCTTGAGCTGAACAATTGGTGATGTGTCGGCATGAGTCCACAGTTGGTGGACATGAATGCTGATGGCATGAACGACATGGTCATGGCGACTTTCGAGGGTACCGCCTTTTGGGTTGAAGGCTCCAAAGACGGATTCATAAAGCCCCAACATATCGTTGACTGCAATAATGAGAATATTCGAATCTCAATGTACTGGGACGACGAAGAAGAAGATTATCTTTTCGTTGATCGCAGTGCCGAGAACGAAGATTATTTCAAGCAACACCATTTGACCTCCACTGCAGCGGTCGACTGGGACGAGGATGGTGATCTGGATTTGCTGTTGGGAGCGTACGAAGGAGCATTGTACCTTTGCCTCAATCAGGGCAGCAAGGAAGAGCCCATATTCGCTGCCACCAATTTACAAGTCAAATCAGACGGCAAACTTCTGACAATCCAAGGAGGCTTGGCCACGCCTCGAGTCTGCGACTGGAACCGCGACGGACTGTTCGATATTCTTTGTGGGGGCTCTTCCGGCGGCGTTTTCTTTTACGCAAACATTGGACAAAAAGGAAAGCCTGAATTCGCCGCGGCTCAAACCCTGGTTCAACAGAGCTTGGAAGATAGCTACGCTTCAGGGTTGGTTCCCACAAAAAACGGATTGCCAATGCGGCCCGATAGCTCATTTCACATTGATGCACTCGACTATGACCACGACGGGGATCTCGATTTGCTAGTCGGAGCCAAGTCATACTACGCGATATCAGAAACGCGACTTAGCAACGATGAGCAGGAAGAACTGCAAAAACTAGAACAAGAACTGAATCAACTCACGGAAGAATTAACCGAGTTTTTCAATGAAGCCAACGGTGAGTTGAAAGCCATGGAAAAGCTCTATGAATCAGACGATTTCAGCAAGTTCCAAAGCAAACTTGGTCAACTGATGATCGAGAGAGAATCTCTTTCGCCTGCCACCCACGAAGCCAACCTTGTCTGGCTGTACCGAAACAAGGGCGATAATAGGCAGCTGGTTGAAGCCTCGAATTCAACGCAATCCCGAGCGAACAGTGAATTCGCACTGGATGCGATCAATGACGCTTTTTCCGATAGGGGCGCAGACTCGGATAATGAATTAACTGTTTCTGCCAAGTTTTTGCCGCCGGAAGTGGAGACGGTTGTTCTCGCTGTTCAAATAGAAATTCCTGCTGGACACCACATTTACGGCTCCAAAAACGCCATCGAACCGACGCAGTTCTCCATCTCGGAATCAGGGTGCCTGGAATTGCCTGAACTTGCCAAAGCCCCAAGAGGAAGAATTCGCATGTCGTCTGGCAAGCGAGCCTACTGGCTCGAAGATACTGTCACGATCGAGCAAACGTTCTCCATTCCAGCTGACTTTGTATCTGCAACGGTCGAGGGCCATATCCATTTCATGATGTGCGACGAAGAGACCTGCGATCCTCCAAAAAAAGTCAAATTCTCTGCGACTCTCGACGGAAAATAGATATCCAGGAGCGCAGGAGTTGAATCATTTAGAAAGGCGAGCTCAATTGAGCTCGCCTTAATTTTTCTTCACCGGTTAGTCCTGATTTACTTTGGTCGATTCGATTCTGAAACGTGGGCGACAGCTGAGCGTTACGCTGCAATGACTTGATCATCGTCGTTGCTTTGCTTTGCCACTGCCTTTGCCTCTGCTTCTGCCTTTGCCTTTGCCTTTGCCGACTCACGAACTTCCTGACCGAGTGCTTGAGTTCGATCCGATGCAAGATTTCCACGAAGAATCTGCTCCCCGATATCATCACTGTCAGCTCCGCCCCGATAAGGGACAAACAACGTGGTCGTTGAACTATTCTTGGCAATCTGCTCTTGAGTATCCAATCGCTGCAGTTCTAAAACATGTTGCAAAATCGACTGGACGGGTACTTCGCCAGCGAATGCCTTATCCATCGCAAGCACGGTGTCACTAATGTTGTTAAAGATGGCGTTTCGTTGTCCAGCGATCCCTTCACCGTCAGCGATTTTTCCTTCGCGTCTTGCTTCCGCAGCACGAACGGTCTTTTTGTAGTCAGCTTCTGCAATCAACTCTGCCGTCTGAAGGTCAAACTCCGCCTGCTTTTTCTCGTTCATCGAACGCACAACATTGTCGGACGGATTTACATCGTTGGTTAGTGTCTTTTCCAGCTCAATACCATATTGGACCAGCCACTTCTTGAGCTCGATCTCAACATCATGTCCAATCTCGTCTTTTTTGTCATAGACATCGTTCAAATCAAGTCGGTTCAATACCGAACGTGCTTCGTTGTGAACACGCTCGGCAATACGATCCTCATAGCTGGCACCCAACTCATAGACCAATTTCTTGACGGTTTTTTCATCTTTCGAGACCCAGTACTGCTGCACAAACTCAACGGCAACAAAAGCGTTGTCGCTCAGTTTGGTTCGCACTGTCGTAGGAAGGTTCTGCATCTCAAATCCCACGGTCCGCTTAACGCGATCGACCAATGGAATGGCGTATCGCAATCCAGCTTGCTTGATACTATGGAATTCGCCAAACCGCTCTACGACTTTGCATGTATTGTGTTTGACGAAGATGAATCCTGTACTGAGGAAAACGGCTAACACCGCCAAAATCACTCCACCAATTATCAGAAAAGGCACCATAAGCTAAATCTCCCATTCAAACCAATTGCACAATAAACGCCGTAGTTGCCCAATCATTCGCTGATGGGGACACAATCTTGCCATAATTCAACAAGCACCGGTAAATACCGGACGAATGCGTTTAGAAATGTAGAGGGAGTTCAAGCTGGAGCGTCTCGGCGAGGGCATAGGGCTCCCCCAAAAACGTCTCAGTCGCCAGACCGATGCAGTTAACCAACCAACATCGACAAGACGAGTTCACCGGCAATCGCTCTAATAATTGCGACGGCAATCGCAACGAAAACACCAGCAAGAATAAAAACGAAAATCAGCTCGCCCACCTGCAAAAGAAATATTGTGCTTCGGCTGCATCCCAACTTGAACATCGTCGCCATTTCTTCGGCCCGCAATCGAGTTGACAGGAGGACGACCAAGATCAAAAGCAAAACCGTCGATAGAGCAACCAACAGGGCGTTGACATCAAAAAACTGCTTGACGCGAAACACCATACTCATCAGATCTTGAATCACCTCAGCAGGACGAACCAACTGCACACCGGACTCTTCGACTTGACGATTCCCCACACCCAGATACTCCCCCATAAACATGGTTTCGCTCTTCTCGTCATGGGGTACGACAATGACCGCAGAAATCGGAAAGTCCAGTTCGTCACCATGAAAGTGAAATGAATCGATATTGGATTCGGTGATTTCCAGATGTGAACGCACCGTTGCACGAGCTTCGATCGTTTCACCATTGCGAACGGCGAAATTGGTGTCAGTTTCATCTTCGAGATCCTGGTGCCCATGCCCCAATCCTTGAATCACCCATGCGGTTTTCAAGTCAACAAAAATGGCACCGTCGTCAGGCGTATTGTTAGCCGCCAAGATTCCTCGAATATTCATATACAGCGGAGTATCGCCGGCAAAGTTGATCGAGTTTTCGGGATCGGTCAAAAGTCGTCCACCGACTTCTGCCTTGAGTCGTTTGGCAACGGCACTGCCAAGCACACAATCTCCCAAAATCGTTAGCATGTCGCCTTCAGCAACCTGAAGGTTCCGAAACTCAAAATAATTCAGATTGGTCCCAACAACAGGAAAGTCTCTTGCGGTGTATCGCGAATGAATTGGGATCGCAGTCACTTGCCCTGACTCCACCACCTCCACAGCCTCGCGGTAGGGGATCGTATCGGGTGCACGATTCTTGAAATAAAGTGCCTGCAAGGTCAAATCCATTCCACTCCCGCGGGCTCCAATCACCATAGGCGTGGCCTGGCTACGAGCAACAATTTTGTCCTTGAATTCGGACAGTAGAATGCCAATGGCGATGGGTAAAAAAATCGTCAAGAAAATGCAGGCCACCATAATGATGGTTTTCACTTTGTGAAAACAGATGTAACGCCATGCCAATTGCAGCCAACCACTCATTGTACAACTCCTTCTGTTTGATCCTGAGGGTTGAGCCTTCGAAACTGCTCAAAATCGATTACACGATCAAACCCGCTCAGAATCGCCAGGTCATGGGTCACGACCACCAGTGTCTGACCACCGCCTTCCACTTGATCAAAAAGGACTTTCAAAATCCGCTGCTTATTTGCCGGATCAAGATTCCCTGTAGGTTCATCGGCGAGGATTAACTGAGGCTCTGTCATCAAAGCTCGACAGATTGCGACGCGCTGTTGCTCGCCCTGAGAAAGCTGACTTACCCAACGATTCAACTTGTCACCGATCCCAACCGATTCGGCGAGCGTTTTCAATTTCAGCCTGGTTTCTGGCGTCTCTCTAAGCGACCGATTGATCAAAAAGGGCAACCGGATATTGTCGACGACCCGCAGATACTCAACCAGTTCAAACTGTTGAAACACAAATCCAATGTTGGCAATACGAAAATCACGTCGTTGGGCATCTGACATTCCTGAAACCACCC
This sequence comes from Mariniblastus sp., assembly GCA_965224765.1. Taxonomy (GTDB): domain Bacteria; phylum Planctomycetota; class Planctomycetia; order Pirellulales; family Pirellulaceae; genus CAZDBA01. The sequence goes on along the minus strand of CBDDAC010000002.1, from coordinate 9,574 downwards.
ATTCGCCAACCTTTACCGTGCCCGCCCCAGGGACGATAATTCCTGAAACCAGGTTAAGCAAAGTCGTTTTACCGCTTCCACTGGGCCCAACTACGGCAACCTTTTCCCCCGTTTCAATTTTCAGTTCATCGATCGCCAGTTGAAATTCTGACTTGGGGTAGGCGAACTGAATTTTCTGAATATCGATCATTGCGTTATCTGAGTGTCGTGAGTTGGATTTCGTTGTAACCTGCCAGACTCGCTTCGTCTATCGCTCAAGATACTTTTCACAACCAGGTTGTTGAGACGAACTCGGTCGCTGAAGTCGCTCCACAACCCAGTCAACTCCGAACCGTTTATGCCGTCGAATCAGGACTTCAGCGATCGCAGAGGCACGCTGAAACTTCGCGTAATTTAGCTTGCTCGCCCCTTAGGTTTCGCAACTCCTCAGTCAGCCTTTCGAGCACACCAACGTCTAGGTGCATTACGCGTTTGAGGTTTTGGAATCCCGTCAAGCGAGCGAGCTGATCCTGGCGTTTTTGCTTTGCCTCTTCGATGATTGCAACAATTTCTCGGTATTTAAACTCTACGGAAACGTGGTCGGGAAACCCAGGTACATCTGATTTGTGAAGCCAAGGCGCCAAAGGAATGGTCCTGCGCCACTCATATCTTCTTTTTTCGTACCAGATTCCAAAAACGACACAAACAACAGAAAACAGAATCAGAAATGTTTTTAGATGAACTCGCATTGCGATCTTGCCGTAAAAGGCCACTGATTCAAACATATCCAATGTACCATTCCACACCTTCGTCCATGTAAATTCACCCACAACTTGCACGACTTGCCAATAATTCTTTTTCACCGTGTAAGACTCAAGAAAATGCCAAGTTAAACAAGGGTGAGGTAATGGACATTGATGAATTCGACACCAGAAACACGATACACGTTGATCGACATACTGCAGAACCCGCAAGACACAGAGGCCTGGGCAGAATTAGCGCTGAATTCCTCACTTTTTTGTTGTCAGACTGGAACTTGTTGCCTACGGCTAGAGCTTTTTGAAACTTATCTATTAAAATAAGGTTGGAATTCTTGGGGCAGCGGCGACTGTTTATCAAAGCTCAACCCACCAACGCTTCTACGACTTTGAAATTCTCCGGGAGACATTACTGATGAGACCAATTTTCAGTTGCAAGGCTGTTTTATTTCTTGCGGCAATCGCGACATTGCCGCTAAACAACCTTCGGGGACAGGACAATACCGAACTGACCGCTGAGGTCACCCAGGAAGACTTGAAAATCGAAGTTGAACTCACCGGTGTTTTCGTTGCTGATGACAAAGACGAAATCGCCATGGAGCCAACCAAGTATCGTGGAGACTTGATTGTCACCAAAATCCTCGCCGAAGGCGCCGAGGTGAAAAAAGGAGACATTCTGATGGAGTTTGATACCAACAAACTCGACGAAGCCCTTGAAGAAGCTGAAAATGAAGTAACCGATGCCAATGTCGAGCTTCAAAAGGCAACTGCGGAATTGGAATCGGCAAAAATTGATTCCAACTCAAAGCTCATCCAGCTTCAGACGGAACTCGAATTCCTTAACACCGAAGTCAAAGCAGCAGTTGAGAAACAAGAATTGGAAGTCGCCGAAAAAGAGAAGGGAATCACGGATGCCGAATCCAGCCTGGCTGACTCAAAAGTCGATTTCCAACAACTCAAGGAACTTTACCAGCAACGCAATCGCCCTACCGCAACGGAGGACATCCTCGTCGCCCGCGAAGAGAAAAAGATTGCAGACCAAGAACTCTCGATTGAAAAACTAAAAAGAGAATTCAAGTTCTTCCTCGATTTCGAAAAAGAAAAAACCAAAAAAGAGAAGGAATTGGAAGTCGCCAAAAAGACTTCGGAAATCGAAAAAGAAAAGATCACACTCGAAGCCGCTGTCGCTGAAAAACAAAGTGTTGTGGACAAGGGGCAACGAAAACTCGAGACCGCTGAAAAGAAGGTTGAAGGACTTAAAGCAGACCGTGAACAACTCAAAGTTGTTTCGCCGCGTGATGGAGTCCTGTTCTACAAAACCACAGGCGAAGATGCCAACATGGGCTTTGTATTCGGAGGCGGTGAGCAGGATGAACTTGAAGTCGGTGGCCGAGTCAAAACTCATAGCATTTTGCTGACCGTCGCAACCATGGAAAATCTGTCTGTCAAAATGCAAGTCAAAGAGGATGACATTCAGCACATGAAAAAGAACCTGCCCATTACGGTTCGCCCTGATGCATTTCCTTCGTTGAGCCTTACTGGAAAGCTTACCAAGGTGGATCAAATCGCCAGTCGAACCGATCTTTTTTCCAACATTCGACGATTTACCGTCCGCGGTAAATGTTCAGACGAAGAGGGAAATCTAAAATCAGGAATGAACTGCCGAGTTGTGGTTCATGCGGACAAAATCCCGAACGCAATTCAGGTTCCCATTGTGGCGGTGATTGAAGATGGAGGCAAGTATTTCTGCAACGTCAAGAACGGCAGAAAAGTAGAAAAACGAGAAATTCAAATCGGTCTATCCAACAATGAAGTTGTTGAGATCAAGACGGTTTAAAGGCAGGTGAAATTGTTTATCTGAATGACCCTGACCAAAACTGATCCGCCGCCAAGACTTGTATGAATCACAACTCAGGAATTACAACCAATGTCAGCACTCATTCACTTGGAGAACGCCGCCAAGGTGTACAAGATGCGAGGTGGCGATGTCCACGCTCTAAAAGACGTCTCCCTAGACATCGAAGTCGGGGAGTTCGTCTCAATCGTCGGTACATCTGGCTGTGGAAAATCAACACTGCTTTACGTCCTTGGAACTCTTATCGAAACCACGGGGGGACAGTACCAATTTGACGGAAAAGCGATTGGTCAAATGACCGATATCAACCGAGCCACTCTTCGGGGACTGGATATTGGTTTTGTCTTTCAATCGTTTCACCTCGTCCCTCAATTGAGCGTCGTCAAGAATGTCATGTTGGCATCTCGATACTGCACGCCGCAAAATGGCCGAGCAATGTCACGCAGAGAGTTAAAAAAACGAGCTCTGAAGTTGATCGATCAGGTCGGACTGAGCGATCGTCGCAACCACCGACCCATTGAGCTTTCCAATGGCCAAATGCAGCGAGTTGCGATTGCCCGAGCCCTGCTGAACAAACCACGTCTTTTATTGGCGGATGAGCCGACGGGCAACCTCGACATCAAAACTCGTGACGAAATCTTTGATCTACTCAAAACCTTTAACGACGACGGCACCACAATCGTGATGGTCACACACGATCCGGAGCTTGCCGAAAAAACACAACGTCAAATCCGACTTTCTGATGGGGAGGTAGTTCAATGAGATTAGTCTTTGAAGCCATTGGCAATTTACTCCTTCACAAAACGCGATCTTTACTGGCAGCGCTGGGAATTATCTTCGGCGTCGCGTCGGTGATTTGCATGCTATCCATCAGCGAAGTCGCCAGACAGGATGTCGTCCAACGAATCGAAAGGATGGGAATCAAGAATATCATCCTGGACACGGTGGAACCCGAAGAAATTCGTGCGGCGAGCCGTGCTCGGCTAAGCGACAACAACGAAACAGAAACGAAGTTTGTCAAATTTGGTGTCACCCAACGGGACCTCAAAACGCTAAAAACCAACGTCGAAGCCATTCGCGAGATCGTTCCGATGGCAACGCGTGCCGTCGACGTCTTTGGCAACCAAAATAACGCCAACACAAATGCCGTCGGGACCACACCAAATTATTCGAAGGTCATGAACCATGAAATTCGGACCGGACGTTTTATCACAGCGGTGGATGAGAAAAATCTCGCAACCATTTGTGTCTTGGGCTACACCACAGCTCGTGAACTTTTCCCGCTGACCAATCCGATCGGAAAGGTCGTCAAGCTAGAGGGCATTTTCTTTACGGTAGTAGGCGTGCTCGAACAAAAAGGGGAAACTGGGGCGGCCGGAAAACTGGATGACCCAGACAAATCGGTATACCTTCCCTACGCGACCGCATTTTCTCGCTTCGGGTTGGGAAGTGAACCCTCTCCCTTCCGACTTGAACAACCGATCGAGATCAACCGCGCGGTGCTCCAAGTTGATGACACGTCCATGCTGGAACCCGTGTCTCAAGTCGCCTCCAACATGCTTTCTCGACTTCACCGGTACGATGACTTCAGTGTCACCATCCCCAGCTCGCTCCTCAAAGAGCAGAAAAAGTCGGAGCAAATTTTCCGCTGGGTGATGGGATCACTCGCAGCGATCTCGTTACTAGTCGGCGGAATTGGCATCATGAATATCATGCTCGCCAATACCACAGAACGAAAATCCGAGATCGGATTGAGACGTGCACTGGGCGCAAAACGAAGTGATATCGTTTCGCTTTTTGTAAGTGAAAGTTTACTTCTCTGCATCCTTGGTGGTGCGATTGGCGTTGCCGTTGGATTCGGCCTGGCCCAATTGATTGGCCAACTGGCAGACTGGACGGTGATTTACCACACTTGGTCGGTTCCGCTTGGCATCATCGTGTCGGCCATCGTTGGTTTGATTTTTGGAACGGTCCCCGCTTTGAGGGCCGCCCAACAAGATCCCGTTCTGGCCTTGAGATCTGAGTAGTCGGCATACCGAGCAGTAGAAAGTATAGAGAGTTGAACATGATCAATTTCCGAGAGATTGTGGTGATGAAAAGATCACTTAACCTAGTCGCCATTTTCAGTTTGATGCTGGTTCTGGTTTGTTCCGCCCCATTGAATGCTCAGGACGAGGAAAAAGACGAGCTCCGAAAAGCACTTGAAGAAAGAGGCGTTCCTGCAGAGGCGATTGACGAACTTGCAGAACAACTTGAGGCAATGGGCATGACTGAGATACCGGAAGGAATGGACTTCCAAATCGGTATGGAACCGCCCAAGGAGGAAACGGAAGAAAAAAATGAGGATGAAGAAGCAGAGGACGAATCCAATGACTTTCCGCCACCTCCCGTGGACGACACGCCACGACGACCGCTTCAACCCAAATCACCACCTGCGGCAAACAATCTGGAAACCGCAGAAGTCGTTCGTGGTGACATGCAGCATGAGGTCAATGTGCCAGGTATCTTCGTCGCTGATGACAAGGACGAAATCCGAATGGAACCGGAGAAATACAGTGGTGATTTGATCGTCACTCGAATTCTCCCTGAGGGTGCCGATGTCAAATCGGGGGATGTCCTCATCGAATTCGATGGAGCCGAAGTGGCTGAAGCCATCGAGACGGCCCAAAACGAAGCAACTGACGCCGAGGTCGAACTGAAGAAAGCCAACGCAGAACATCAGTCGGCAATCATTGATCTTGGAAGTCAAACCGCGCAGCTACAAACCGAACTGGAAATGCTGGAGACGGAAATCAAAGCCGCTGTACGCAAGCAGGATTTCGAACTTGCTGAAAAACAAAAAGCGATTGATGATTCAAAGAACTCACTTAAAAACTTGGAAATCGACTTTGAAACACTGAAGCAAATTTACGAAGAACGAGGAATCGATCCTGAAGACTCTAATTCCGGTCAAATCATTATTGATCGTGAAGTCAAAAGTATCGAAAAATCCAAAAAGAGCATTCAAGTTAAAGAAAAAGAGCTGGCCTACTTTCAACAGTTTGATAAATCTAAATCACAGCTAGAAAAAGAACTGGCGAAAGTAAAAAAGCAAGCAGCAATCGACAAAGCCAAAATCAACTTGGCTGCTGTCGTTGCAGAAAAGAAAAGTGTCGTTGACAAGGCTCAACGGAAACTCGACGCAGCCAACCGCAAAGTTGCCGGACTTCAGAATGACTTACAACAACTACGCGTCGTTTCACCTCGTGATGGCGTCGTGTTTTATGGGACCACGGGAAATGAGTTGCCTGCAGGTATTATCATCGGCGGAAACATGCCCGACGTTCGCAAGGAATTGCGTATTGGCGGGCGCGTCAGCACACACAAAATCTTGTTGACAATCTCTACGATGGAAAATCTATCCATCAAGATGAGCCTATCGGAGAATGACATCCAACACATCAAAACCGAATTGCCCATTACGGTTCACCCCAACGCTTACCCAAAACTCCAGGTTGAGGGGCAGCTAACAAAAGTCGACCAAATCGCAACCAGAACGGGATTTCAGCCGTCCGCTCCCCGTCTATTTGATATCGTGGGGAAGTGTACCGATCTGGCAAAAGAGTTGCGATCAGGCATGAACTGCCGCGTCACCATTCATCCAGAGAAAATTTCAGATGTCCTTCAAGTCCCCGTTGTGTCCGTTTTCGCTGATGAAGACAGGTTCTATTGCTTTGTAAAATCAGCAAATGGAGTTGAAGCAAAAGAAGTCGAGATTGGACTAAGCAATTTCAATTTCGTTGAGATCACTGATGGGCTTGCCGAAGGCGATGTCGTCTGCTGGGCCAAAAATTAGTAAACTCTTGGTAACCAACATTTTTTTGAAGTCAGTTTTGCAAATCGATCACAAGGAATCATAGGATGATCAAGCTCGCAAACTTCGTTGCAGTCCTACTTACCGTTGGCGTCGTGTGTTCTTCTGTTGCACCGGCGCAGGATCAGACACCGGAACCTGAAAAGACGCAGCAAGAAGCCCCCGAAGACGTCCATCAGCTCCTGCCCAAGCACGACACGGACAAACTTCTCGAAATGTCTGAGGCTGCAATTCAAACGGGATTTGACTTCCTTATCAAAACCCAGAATGAGGACGGCAGCTGGGGTTCACACGACCCCAAAATAGCCAATCTCGCCAATTTTGGATTCCAGTTACGGAATCGTGGTTCGCAGGACGCCGTTCGCACCGCTTGCACCGCCATCTGCGCAGAAGCGTTGCTGAAACAACCCAATCGTAGTGAAATCCAAGAAGCAGCGCTAGCAAAAGCGATCAAGGAACTGATTCGCGAAGTTGAGTTTGAATTCCACCCTGGCGAAACATTTGCATCATGGGGATACGGCTATAAGCTCGGTTTTCTTGTCGTGCTGCACGACTCACAATATGGGGAAGAGAATGTCGATAAAGATACCCTCATGGCAGCAGCCGAATCCTGCGTCAACGGACTAGTCGACTTGGCTCAGGCCGACGGCGGCTGGGGCTATTATTCTGGAGTGATGAAAGACTTTCAAAGCATGTCGTTTAACACCGCGTTTTTTGCGTTGTCACTGAAACGTGCAAAAGAAATGGGAATCGATGTTCCAGAAAACATGGTGGTCGATGCATCAAAAATCGTTGATCGAGTTCGGGCTCCGGATGGAACGATTGGCTACGATGCACGATTCACGCACGATCGCTCGACGGTTCTCTCCAATCTTGGCGCAGGCTCGCGGACAATTTCCTCGACTTGGGCACTCAAGGAGCTGGGCTTTTACAACGAAGCCGACATGGACAAGGCAATGCAAGTTTTTGAGAACGGTGAAAACTACCTGGAACAAGGAAGAAAGTTAATTCAGCCACACTCGGCTGTCCACCAGATCTCCGGCTACTTCTTTTTCTTTGGTTACAACTACGCATCCGAATCGGCTGCCAAAATGGGCGATCGAATTTCACAAGAGCGCTGGGACCGTTTTGGCTGGACCATGCTGCGAACCCAAGAACCCGATGGTTGCTGGTGGGATACGCCCGCAGGGGAATATGGCGACAAGTGGGGAACTGGTTTCGCCATCCAAACGTTGCAACGATTTGTCACCGAGACAAAACGTCGAAAAGCCATGGAAAAATTCAAAGAAGGAAACACCCCACCTGCAGAAAATAATCGCGACGACGAAGGCGATAACGAAGAAGAAAACGACAACGAAGAAAGCAATGACGGCTAAAATCTGTTGGCACTTTTTTTGACAAACATCTCGTCCAATGAAACAAAACCTTCTCGACAACCTACCCAAGGACCTGCCTGAAGAACTCTTTGAACAGATTTTAACGGGCAAGTCGTTCCGGGTGGAGCGAATTGTTTCCGACGGACACTCCTCAGCTGACGACCATTGGTACGATCAGGACAACAACGAATGGGTCCTTCTTCTTAGTGGATCTGCACAATTAGAACTTGAAACGAATTCTCAATTGAAAGTAGTCGACCTGCTCCCGGGTGATCACTTGATGATCCCTAGTCATTGTCGCCATCGCGTAGCATGTACAGACGCCCACGCAAAAACAGTTTGATTGGCCATTCATTTTGAATCGCAGGAACAAGGAAATTGAGTTGACGAACGCTCCAACTTGTTCATTGGCATCTACGTCCACCTTGGACCGGCATTACCATATTGAGGCTGTAAGTTTTCCCCCGAGCATGCGTGCATATGGCCTGAGGTGCAGTACTCGGCTTTATGGAAACCCGACGCGTCAGCGAGGAACAAACTGAACCAAACGACGCACGCATCGAGTTGCCAAGAACGTTCTCGGTGGCCATCTACACGACGAGGCAGGAACCATACGAACAGGATTTTAATTGAACTAAGAATCCAGTTTTGTTTCGGCAGGAGCCTCAACCTCCCAGGGAACTTGTCCAATCGTATCGCGACATGTCTGCGAGGCCCAACCTGGTTCGTCCTCGCTGACGCGTCGGGTTTCCTTACAACCTGGAACCATGTGAATTGGTAAGGACGAATGCTTAGAATCGCAAATCGTATTCTACAGAAGCCGTCGCATCCGCGACTTCGTTGTTGGGTTGGGGGAGTGACCCCAGACTGAAAGTCTGGGGCTAATAGAAATAGTCGCACTGCGACAAATGCATTTTGCGAAATCACGTTCTTCGAAGAGCTAAATGGAAACCCGACGCGTCAGGGCTTGTTGATTAATTTCAGTTTCGTTGGTTTGAGTTTGGTTTCCCCCCATTCCCCCGCTCGGTCGAAACAGACCGGTGGCGGGGGCAGCGACGACTCAAATTAAAAGGGTGAAAGGGACGGGGAAACTTCGCATGCTGGTGGCGGAGGACCGGCATGGTTGCGAGACAGTCCGATCAACCGATGGACGTTGAAAGCGGCCACGCACCAATTCCATTCCTGGCTTACACGCTCGAGGGTTCGAGTCAGGAACTGTCGCATCCCAAACTGTGACTTAATCACGGCGAACGGACGCTCGGTCGGATGTTGACGTTTCCGGTAGATCTCTTTCGCTTCCTCCGTCGCCATCTTCTGAGCATGAGCAACCCGCGAAAGTTCGTGCTCTTCATGGGTCACCTGACGGCCAGTGCCCGCCTTGCGTATGCAAAGTGCCGCCAGCGGGCAGCCAGAACAAACTTCGCTGTCGATCTTGTAACGGAAACGCATGCGACTTTCGCCAGAAGAACGCTTATCACGCGATTTGCCTTTGAACTCCAGTGCTTGGCCATTGGGGCACCAGTAACAATCGTTCTCCGAATCGAAAACGAAAGCGTCTTTGGAAAGTTGTGTTCGCTTAACGCCTGCCACCGTCACGTTGACGACGGGCAGCCTGCCTCGGTCTGATGGGGCGACCGGCTCCTTGAGATTCTCGCGAACTGCTGGGTTTTTTGTGGGATCTGTCGTTTTGGTCGGTGCGTAAAGTTCACGCAGACGCTCCGGAGTCCGACTGGCTTGGCGCGAGTTGTTGGAA
>CBDDAC010000001.1:0-193811 GCA_965224765.1 Mariniblastus sp. | reverse complement strand
GGGATGCCAGGACGTCCCCAAATAGTGCAGGGCCAATGGCAGCAATGCCAGGATGCAGGATCCGAATGCAATGGCCATCAGCGCGTATTCGCGACGCGTCAAATCCTCCCACTTCGTGCGTTCGGTTTTTGATGTCAGCTTCGCGATCATCTTGGACGTCAAATGTGCCGAGTTGCCGTTGTGATATTCCCCGCCTAGTCGCGTAGCGACTTGTCGTAAGGTGGACGCATCCTGACGAGAGTTTTTCCCGGCCAGAAATTTTCCGGTCACGGGATCGCCGACGCCGACCATTAGGACATCCGCAATCGATTTTGGCATCTTGGGCATTCCGGTCGAAGCGACGGTGTCTCCGTCACTCATGACAACAAGAATGGTACTGTCGGGTTGCCACGGGCGGGCGACTTCCGCAGCGGCTTCGAGGCCAGCGAAAAGATTGGTTTCTTTGCCTTCAAAAGCGAACCACATGGGCAATTCATTCATGCAGTTCTTGACGACCTCCAAATCGTTCGTATCAACGACCACCGGAATGGCTTTGTTGTAAAAGGCGACCACACTTAGTTTGTAATGGCGAATCGGAACTCGATCGAAAAAAGATTGAATGACATCGCGTGCCCGCAGCGCCCGACTTTGTTTACGCTCTGGGCCTGCATCGTTTAAACGCATGCTTGGGGAAACGTCAACCAATAAAATCATGTGTCGTTGTTTTGAGACTTCGATTTCCGCGATATTGTGCGTGCGAGGCTTGATAAGCAACAAGCTAATCAATCCCCATGAAATCAAGGCGATGCCCAGGACGCGATAAATGGGCGTCAGGCTGGCCCAAAATGATGGACGGCGTTTGGGACCGAACGCAAGCGGCGACAGTCTCCGGACTCGTAGTAAATGTAATGCTTCTGCGCCAATCGTGAGGATCACAATCGCTGCGGTGACAAATTCCGCTACCATGGCGTGTACCTCAATCCAAATCCGCAAAATGCCAAAACGCCCAACAATGCCAACCCGACAATCGTGTAGGGCTTGAAGTTATCCAGTTGTTCGGCAACCGTTTGGGCCAACTCTGTTTTTTCCATCGAATCAATTTTGCTGAAAACGTCAGCCAAAGCGGCTTCGTCGCCAGGAACGAATACGTCTCCACCTGTTTTGCTGGTGATTGTGACGATCTCGCTTTGAGGATTTCCTTCGGCAATGTGAATGGCATAAACCGTAATGTCCGCTTTGTTCATGCGTCTGGCAATTTCTTCAGCATTGCCCCCGGCCAGATCACTGCTGGATCCGTCGGAAACCAAGATGATCATCCGGTCGCCTTGTTCTTCGAGCATGAGCACCTGCCGACATTCCAGGAGCGCTTTGCCAATTTCCGTGCCGCCAAACCAAGTCGGAATCTTCATGGGTTCCATAAACGGAAGCGAGCACTTGATCGCCGACGGATCCGTTGTCAATGGAGTCCAGTGCAAAACCGTATTCCCGAAGAAGCTGAGTCCAAATGCATCACCTACTCTCATGTCGACAAATTGTTCAATCGCTTTCATGGAAGCCTGGTATCGATTACCGGAACCGAACTGAGCGTTCATACTTCCCGAAACATCAACGCAAAACTGAATGTTGGTAATGGCCCGTTTGGATTCAGGTTTTCCCAGCTCCATCGGACAAGCCAATATCCAAATGACAACGGCCAGCAAAAGCGGGGCAAGCGATTCGGCCATGTTGATCAAAGACTTCGTATAGCCTCCGCGACCATGCTTGCTAAAGTCGAATGGCATAGAAACACCGCGACTGCGTCTGGCCCAAATCCAGAACAGAATCAGTACTGGCAAGCATTCCAGCCACAATACGGCTGGGTACTTGAATCCAGTAGGCCACCAACTAAATGCCAATATGTCCATTACTCGATTTCGTCCATTTTCATCGTTTGATAGGGCTTCATCAACTCGGCAACATTAACGTTCTCAGGTGGATCGGGGCGATGCAACCAGTTCTCCAGTTTCTCGAACAATTCTTTGGACGCTGAGTCTGACTTGAGGCGTTTCATCAATTCACTTGGAGCCATATTGTCCAGGCGAAGCTTCTTTTGCCAAAAAGAAACCATGGTTCGCTCCAGTTCGCCACGTTCGGAAGGAGACAATTCGCCTTCGACCGCTTTTTCGATGAGAGGGCGGATTCGTTGGGCAACGGTGACTCGATGTCGGTTCGGATCCAATTTTCGATACCTTCCTCGTCCCCAAAACAAAATCATCCACAACCCGGCAAACCATACGCCTGCACCGGCGACCAAGATTGGAAGGTAGTAATTTCTGAAAAAACTGGACTGATGTTGGAGTTGATTGGGCTCGATTTGACCCGGCGGAAGTGAAGTAACGACGGTGATCATCAGGGTCGGCAACTCGCCCACCTCAGAACCGTCTTTGCGTTCCAGGTAATCCGTCAAATTGTGTTCGCCGGGTTCCAATCCGTAAAACTCAAATTCGTATCGAAAACCATCGTTGGTCGCAAAGGAATTTAGGACGCGTACAACGAAAGGCTGTGCTCGCGACTCAATATTTTTCGCCTTGAGCAATGTTCCCGGTAGCTGAATCTCTTCCAAATTTCCTGGGAAGCCAACGGCGTATTCTTGCTGTGGTTCTTGAGCCAGTCCGCAAACAGATGCGGTCAGGACAAGCAAACAGATGAAACTTTTAAGAAACGAGACTCGCGTCATCGAACGCCTCCTAGCACTCCACGAGATTTAAAAAACCATCTCAATTTATAGGCAAAAGGTTTGTCGGTATCCACAACAAAGTGGTCGATTCCCGCCCGCTTTAACTCTTGCGCAATTGCTTGCTGATCAACCCAGTCCCGCCGACCGTGTGTCACAAATTCGCGGCCTGTCTCTGGCTCTCTGGCACGGAAAAAACCGGCACCAGGAAGTGATTGTTCTGCGGGGTCACGCATTTGGATAACCACCACATCATGTTGCTGAGCAGTTCGTTTCAGGGGAGCGATTGACTCGGGAGAATGTAAGTCACTGATTACGACCAGCATTGCTTTGTTTTTGAGTCTAGCGGTAAGTTTGACCAGCTGATCGCCCAAAACCGTTTGTTGATCGAGACGGAACCGGCGAAAGTGGTGCAACCACTGCAGAATCTGGTCTTTAGAAAGCGAAGGTTCAACTCGATACTCTTCGCTGCCACAGGAAATCAAACCCACTGGACTGACCCGGTCCAGACACGCAAGTCCAACGCCGCCAGCAATTTGTAACGCGATTTGCATTTTGGTTTTCGGTTGGCTACTGACAACCATTGATGCCGACGTGTCTAACATCAAATAGCAGGGCATTTGTTTGGGAGTTTCGTACTCCCGCACGTAAATTTTTCCTGTTCTCGCCGTGACCCTCCAGTCGATAGCTCGAATCGGGTCACCGTACTGATACTGTCTCGACTGGACATACTCCACGCCGCTCCCCAGGAAGGGTGAACGATCGGTTCCATAATTGAAGTTGTCCGCGAGTTTACGTACCGCGATCATAAACTGTCTCCAGTCCATGGGTTCTACGAATTCAATTTGTCCGTGTTTGACCATTGCTATTTTTTCCCAGAAGAACTGATGCAAGTTTCAGATGTTCGTTGCATCAAAGTTGTTCTGCGTTACTGGTGATCCTGGTGAAGCAGCGTTGAGTTCTGGAATTCTTAATACTCGTCGACGCCGGTTAGAATGTCGCGCAGAACGCTTGAACCAGTATGTCCGTCAGCCAATGCTTCGTAATTCAATCGAATGCGGTGAAGAATCACGTCTTCGGCTAACGCAAAAAGGTCATCGGGAATCACATAGTGTCGGCCATGAATCAACGCGCGAGCACGTGATGACTTGATCAGTGAAATTCCCGCTCGGGGGCTGCAGCCCAACTCCAACAATGGGTGTTTTCGGGTGCGACTAACGATTTCTACAACATGGTCGATAAACGTGTCACTGACGTGGACTTGTTGAACTGCCTTCATCGCGGCGATGAGCTGGTCACTGGTGCCAACCGGTTCTTTATTCAGGACGTCGAATTCAGTTATCGCGACTGCGCCTTTGTCTTCGACTTTGATTCCGAGAGCTGCGTTGCGGCGCAAAATTTCTCTCTCCTCCTCCGGTGTAGGGTAGGTCAAGCGATGAAGCATCATGAACCGGTCCAGTTGGGCTTCTGGAAGTTCAAATGTTCCTGCTTGTTCAACCGGGTTTTGGGTCGCGATAACCAAAAACGGCGCAGGCAATTTGAACGCCTCGCCACCAATGGTGACTTTTCGCTCCTGCATTGCCTCTAAAAGTGCACCTTGAACCTTGGGAGCCGCTCGATTGATTTCGTCCGCTAAAAGCAGGTTCGTGAAAACCGGACCTTGGTGAACTCGAAACTCATTTGTCTTTTGATCGAGAACTTCGCTGCCCAGAATATCCGAAGGCAACAAGTCAATGGTGAATTGGACTCGCGCGAAATCGAGATCAATGGATTTGGACAGGACGCTGACCAGAAGGGTTTTCGCCAATCCTGGAACGCCTTGGAGTAACAGGTGGCCGCCTGTAAACAACGCGATGAGAAGTCTTTCCACGACCACATCCTGGCCGACCACGACGGTCCCAACTCGTTCCCGAATACGATCAATAAACTCTACGACTTGCTGCAAATCAGCAGACGACTCGTTTTGAATGGTTGCCACGAAATTCCTCGTTCTCATTAATTTACCAAACCACATGTTACCATGCCTGCAAGCTCTCTGCTTGGCCCCTATCCCCTACGATTGATAGGGGTCCTACAAACCGAATTCTAACTGCCAAACTCCGCACTTTTTTTATCGGAAAACTCTGCTTGATTGAAAACCATGACCTATTTTTGTTCACGGATTTGAGTGTTCACTTTCAACGCGGATGAAAAAGCAGAGTCAAATGTTAGATCTCGATAAATCCAACTCGGACGAAAATCAATCAGACGACAAAATTGATCAGTTGCTGGATAGACTGAATGGTTTGACGAGCGGTGAGGAAACGTCTCGGTCAGCAGTCGCCGAGCGAAGTTTTGTGGACGATGAGGGGAATTTCTTTCCAGCCGAACCCCGCAACTGGATCGAAGCCGGCATCAATGAATCTCTCGTCGAAGAGATTATCAGTAAATTCTTGCTGGCTCGAGGTGAAGCCACGATTCGGGATATCTGCAATCAGGTTGCATTGCCCTACAACATGATTGAAACGCTCGTGGCAAGAATGAAGTCAGAGCAGTTGCTGGGCTATATCGACCAAGCGGCAATGAATGACTACGTTTGTAAACTCACCGAGGCCGGACGCTCCCGAGCAAAACGATATAGCGATTTTTGCACGTATTTCGGTGCGACTCCCGTACCCTATGACAACTACGTAGACAGTGTCGGCGCTCAAACGATCAAGAATCAGAATCCGAGCGAAGCGGATTTGGCTCGAGCGTTTTCGGATCTACTTATTGATCCAGAAATGATGAGAAAGCTGGGCCCCGCTGTGAACAGCGGTCGCGGTATGTTCCTCTATGGGTATCCCGGAAATGGTAAAACAAGTATCGCCGAACGTGTAACGTCGTCGTTTGGTAAATACATTTGGATTCCACGGGCGATTACGATGGATCGTGACGTCGTTCGCGTTTACGACTCCATGAACCACATCCCAGCAAAAGAAGAAGCGACTAACGGTTTCCTCTCGGATGCCAAACATGATCGACGTTGGATTCGCATCGAACGACCAACGATTGTTGTCGGAGGCGAACTGCAAATGTCGCATCTAGAACTCCAGTACAACGCTCAGACGGGAATTAGTGAAGCGCCCGTTCAAATGAAAAGCAACTGTGGAACCTTAGTTATCGATGACTTTGGACGTCAGCAAATGACTGTGGATGAGTTGCTCAATCGATGGATTGTTCCACTTGAGAAGCGTTATGACTATCTGAACACCAGCAATGGAAAGAAAGTTCAGGTGCCATTTGATCAATTGGTGATTTTCTCGACCAACCTTGAACCGAAGGATTTGGTCGACGACGCATTTTTGCGCCGCATCCCATATAAAATTGAAGTTCCCAATCCTTCGATTGAAAATTTCATCAAATTGTTTGAGATTATGTGTCGCGTTACCAAATTCGAGTTCAAGCCAGATTTGGTCAAGTACCTTTTGGAAACGCATTATCTCCCGACGGATCGGCCGTTGAGAAACTGCCATCCTCGTGACCTTTTGCTTCAGGTGCAGAACTACAGCCTCTACAACAAAATTCCTATGGAATTGACGAAGGACTCTCTGGACTTCGCCTGCGAGAACTACTTCTCAATTATGTAAGGCAATTCGTTGTTGAAATATCGTCTCGGCGAGAGCTCGTGGTCTCCTGTCAAGTCGCGGCCGGGTTTTGAGCCCAACACCTACATTCGGAGTTGCCTTACCCACGGCCGTTTGCGCGACTTTCCTCGGTGAATTCGAACTCTGACTCAAACAATGGAAACTCAGGATAGCCACAGCTTGAAATTGTTGACCAGACTTTGATTCAAAACGTGTCGCTCATCACTTTCTTTTCGTCTTTTTTTCTGTTGCAGTCTCGGTAAACTGCATTCAGAGAAATCGTAAAAGTGAGGACGCATGAATGCTCAATAATATCGTCTTGTTTACCGTCGCGATGATCTTGATCTCCGTGGATTGCTTGGCAGGCAGTTTCAGATTTCAAGACAAAAATTTGGAGCAAGAGAATCCCATTGACGAGATCGCCGTCAGGGTTGCCAAGTTTGAAAAGATGCAATCGGAAAGATTGGACCTTGAGTTGGGAGCCATGAAGGCAAGGCTTGCCCTCAGTGACAATGGGATCAAGACGATCAAGGATTCATTGGAGCTCCAAATATCCAATGCCGCCGCGCGAATCGAAAAATTCACGGACAGAGAGGAAACTCAATTTGTTAGAACGAATTTGGAACCTGAGCTTCATCATGAATTTTGGGCGGCATGCCAGGCACAGGCTCCCGAATCAAAAAAGGTTGATATAGAACGTTATGTTGAGAGCCAAAGGCAGCTTAAGAATTCACGTGAAAGCAATGATCAGGCTGCGATCATGCTTTTCCTTGATGGACTGGCGTCGCTTTCAGATGAGCAGGACAAAATGATTCGGCCTTTGCTCGCCGAATGTTGGCAGCCGTTTTGGGAAAGAAACGTGAGTTTGCTGCTCACGGGAGCAACTGATGATCTAGATCCAATCTTTGAATCGATTGGAAAAAGCAGGTTGAAAGAGATCTTGAATGACGAACAGTTTGATGTTCTATCCAGGCGAGGTGGATTGGAAGTTGGGGCTATGTTGTCGTTGAAGCAAAAAAATGACTCCGCTGAGGAACTGGATTTAGAGATCTTTAGAGAAACCTGTGCTCGCATCATGGAGTTGCGGATCGCTCAAATCGATCGTCGATTTAATCTCGACAAAAGACAACGCTTGCTTTTTTCGATTGCAACTAAGGGTTCCATCGTAGGGGTAGTGGAAAGGTGGAGAGAAATCGAGGCAATGGCGAAAGCCGATCCAGGTGGGGTTGAGGTTTTTTTGGAAGTGGTCAGGAATTCCAACCAACCGATCCCGACGCTCTGTGGCGACCAAAAGGCTTGGCAACAAACGGTAAGAAAAGCTTTGTCAGATGAGCAGTTTCAGGAATACGAACTGAATGTTCAACAACAGGCAATTGCACAAAGCGATCAGATTTTGACACATCTCGTGCAAACGTCAATCATTGATGGCAGTGGCATCAAGTTGGATTACGATCAATATTTGCGGTTCACGGAACTGCTCTACGAGCAACTGGGCGAACAACGACTTCGGGACTGGTACGACGCGATTCTCTTTTTGGGCAAAGCCGACCATGCGAAGTTTGAAGCTTGTTTCGAGGAGGAACAATGGCTGTTGGTTAAAAAGATTTTGGGTAAAATCAAAGACTATTCATTAGGACTCCCGCTGGAGTAGTTTTGTTGAAGGAAGCGTCACGATGAGTTGGCGCGGGCAACATGCCACCGTCTTTTTTGTAAGAGTTTAGTTCCCTGACCGGGATCTTCGGCTTTATGTTTTTGTCGCCAGATTTTTTCTTTTTTGGTTTGCGCAGCAGCGAACACAGACGTTGATTTGGATTTTTCATGGAATGGGCTTTGAGCCAAGTCGCATTCCGCCTAAGACATCTTTGTAAAGTGCGTCTGCATTGAAATCGAAGGCTCAGGCCAACGATCTCTTTGCGGACGTTTTTTTGTAGATGAACCGCATCATTTTGTCAGGCGGTTGAGTAGGCAAGCGATAAAACACCTGTAATGGATTGTGACCGTGACGACGGGCGGTGTCCTTGATGGGCATGATGGCTGCCAACCTCTGGCCTCTAGCGCGACTACGATTGCCGAAGCAGATCTTAGAATGATCGCCAATGGGCGGGGCCAAAGCCAATGGGGGCGGGGCAAAGCCAATGGGGTCGGGAGTCTTTTCTGTTCAAATGCGAGAAAGTTAAATCAATCTAGTCTCGCAATCAATATACTTCGGTCACCCAACAAAGAAAAGACTCCCGACCCCTTTATTCCGAATCGACCCCTTTATTCCGAATTCAGCTGTGACCAAGCGGATTATCTGAAAAGGCAATTGACTGGATCCCCAGTATCCCCTCCCCGGACGCATTGCGTCCGGCCCTCACAGAGGGCCGGAGGGCCGGTGTCTAACGTTTTCGGACGCTTCGATGTTTTATGGCACGTCGTTCAGATTCGGGTCATTGAGTAGCGCCTTTGAAACGGAATTCGCTCAAAACCGACTTGCCCAGGGACACCCTATCGTCGAAAAATTCGGTTGAACGGGATGCGTTGTCCGATTCTTCGTGGCGGTGGAAGCTGAGGCAGAAGCGGCTGGAAAAATCTACGCGATTGCGCTAGGGCGGGGCGGTTGTTGATTCGTCGCACGGCGTTTCCGTAAAAGTGAAATGGACGATTCGGACGCATCTCAATCGGCAGGCTACGAATGATCTGCCGATCCATGCCGCGAGCGAACACATGCGGATAATACCCGGTATTTTGTGCTTGAGCTGTTTCGGACAGCACGAACATTGAGGTTAAGATCGCAGTGAGGAAAAGTCCTGTTTTGAAGTTCATTGTTGTTTCTCTTGTTGTCAATCATTTCGGTCAAAACATCGTATCCTCCACCCAGGATAGGTAAACCCTGTTCCCCAGGAACTCATGAAAAAAAGCACTGTGAAAACACAGTGCTTAGAAATTTTCTTTAAATTGGATCGTAAGCAGGACAGTTAAGCCCCGAACGGTCTAGTTCTTTTGAATATCGACCGCGTAGAGCCGAGTTCGATCAGAAATGAACATGCGGCCATTGGCGATCGTCGGCGTGCTGTAGATCGACGAGAAATTTACGGTGTCGTATTCCTTGATTACCGACGCATCTTCAGAAGATGCCTTTAGAACGGTCAATTTGCCGTCTTCGTTGCCAATGAACATCATTCCGTCTGCAATCATGGGAGATCCCCATACGCCGCTTAGCAGGTCATGGACCCAATGGCGTTTTCCGGTCTCGTAATTGATGCAGTGGATGTAACCACTTAGGTCAGCCGCGTAGACCAATCCATCGTGAACCGCAACGGTAGACATGGTGCGTCGGAAAACTTCTTCTCCTTCTTCGCCTGTCACCGAACCGTCTTCGTCAACTCCGCCGTAGTGCCAGATGACCGCAGAATTCGGATTCGGTGTACCCGGTTCGCCGATTTTGCCCAACTCTGGGCTGACGTCCCCGGTTTTAGTTGCATCAATTTTCCAGAGATGTCCAACACCTTCGCCGTGTTCCGGATCCTGTCCGACTGCAAGTAGAACCGTATTTTCGTAGAATACTGGGGTCGCAATGATCGCATTTCGCGTTCCCGCTCCACCCAACTCCCATCTGGATGCCTTAGGATTCAAGTCAAATTTCCAAACGACTTCGCCAGATTCTGCATCGCATGCGTACAGCCAACCGTCACCACCTGGGAAATAGACTTGAGCCTTTCCGTCGACAATTCCAACGGAAGGCGAGCCCCATTGGCCATGCAAGATGGTATCGAATGGATCGTTGTTTTCCCAAGCGACTACGCCAGTTTTTTTGTTGACTGCAAGGAAGCATGGAGCTCGTGGAGATGGGATCTCAAGATGAGCTTCATCAACGCCATTGGATGTCACGAGGAAAACCCAGTCGCCATGAACAACAGGAGAGCTGGTCGCCAGGTTGTGTGGGAAGACGCCGAGTTCTTCGATCATGTCCAAAGACCAGATGATGTCCGCGTCCTCTTTATCTTTGTCGACTTCCTCTTGGTAATCTCCGTCGTTCTTTCCGTCGAGAAACCCTTTCGTGTCCAGGCACATGAGTTCGCAGCGGTTGGTTACGACCCACATGCGATCGCCTTCGATATGCGGGGCTGAGCAGATTCCCTGAAGCGGCCAATCACTAACGCGGCCAATCGGAAGTTTTTCCCGGGTCAATTGCCAAAGGAAATCACCGGTGGTTTCGTCAAAGCACAGCAAAATTCCGCGGTCGCCTTTGTGTTGCGGGCGATACTCGGCACCGTTATTGGTTCCGACATACACATGGCCATCGGCCACAATTGGATTGCCGTAAGTCTGAGAGCCAAGCTTGGCCGACCAGGCAACGTTCGTACCATCTTGGAGATCAAAATTGAGATCGATACCCGTGGCTGCGCAAACCATGTTTCGTGCTGGTGTGCCTCCCCACAGTGGCCAGTCGGCGGTGATGACTTTGTCTTCGCCCTGTACTGGATCGGTTTCGTCAATAATCAAGGAAGCATTCGTGGCGGGAACCAGATTGCTGGCTTTCTTTTTGTCGTCTTTATCCCCTCCACAGCCTACCGCCAATAGAGAAGTCGCAAATGCGGCTAAACATAAAGCCAAATTGCTTTTCAAGTTCATCAATCTATATCCTTGGAATTGTTGTGTTTTTGTTTTAAAAGCTCAAGCGAAGCAAGCCGCCGCCTGCTCCGCTTGAATTCTATGTTTACTCATCAAAAGTAACGATTACGTTATCGAACATGCAGTCTGTCGTGGCGTAGTAGTACAGTCCTGGACTACCCGTTTCATTGGGGTGTGGATCAACTGCTGTGATGGTCCAATCGGCAGGTTCTTCTTCGCCCTGCTTCCAGATTTTGCCAAAGATTTTGGCTTCACCGTCGGCGACATCGACCTTCATTTTCATCGTGTACCAAACCTCAGGATCGGCGCGGAATTTTTCTTCTGCACCGAGACGAAGGTGAGGCTGCCAAGTACGAATACTTAATTTGCCAGTGTTGCCGTTAACCATGAAGGTGTAGCGGTTGGCGGCAAGACCGGCGCGAGGCATCTGTCGCCTTTTCTCCGTCATGAACACATCGGCTTGTACCGTATAGTTCTTCATGTCTTCGGTACCCAGCCAGATCGTATGGCTGGGGCGGCCTTTGCCTGATCCGATTCCGGCAGCTTTGAGTACTGTGTTGCCGTCCATATCCATCGGTTTGACTTTGATGTGAGCACGCATCCAGTAGGGGGGGACTTGAATTCCCTTGAGCCCTTCGAAGTCCCAGCTCCACTGTTTATTGGTTGAGAACATACGAGTTCGAGCGATTGTCGAAAGTTCGCCCGACGAAGCCGTAATGTTGCCAGCAATTGAGTTTGCTTGATCACCTGGTGCGGTCACGGTCATCCCGTCGACTTTTAGGCCACCGAGTGAATCCGCCAATTGTAGATTTGCGTCATCGATTTTTTTGATGAATCGACCGTTTTTATCAAACGCATGAACTTCGTAGGTGACCGATTGGCCCGGCTTCATCACGGTCTCAAAAGGTCTCAATTGCAGCAATGCGACTTCGTCGGTTGCCGCTTTTTCTTCCTCCCGAGCAACGGGTTCGTCGCCTTGAGCGACTGCATCCTTTTTGCCAACGCAGATGGTGCGGTCTCGAGTAACAAAAACGATACGTCCGTTGGAAATCGCCGGTGAGGAGTAGACCTCGTCCAGACCGTCAGCGGACGTTGCCTTGAGGCGAACCGAGTTGATGGTCTCACATCCTTCGCGAGAAGGTTTAAGCGTCAGAATGTTTCCGTTGACCTCGGTGACGTAAATCTTTCCGTCGGCCCAGACTGGTGAGCCCTTTCCGACGGTGCCAAGATTGTGTTCCCAAAGTTGATTTCCTGTTTTGCTGTCATAAGCAAACATGTTTCCGGTATCGGCAACGACATAAAGGATGCCGTCTTTTACCAAGAGACCGGTGTAACCAGCTTTGATTCCGTCAATACGCCAAACGCCGCCGGTTTCGGTGATGTCTCCGGTTCCTGCAGTCGCGTCAATGCATTGGATGCGACCGAACTCGGTGTTGTCGACATTGTCTTCGCCGTGAGAAATGAAAACTAAATTTCCTTCCGCAACAGGTGAAGAGTTTAGACCGCGTAGCGAAAGTTTGAATCCCCAGATGGGTTGTCCGGTTCTCGCATTCATCGCATAGATTCCGCCATCAGAGTTTCCACCGATCAGCATTCGCTGGCCGTCGATTACCGTGACCATTGGAACGGAGTAGTTAGTATCTTTGGGGGCACCGCCCGGAGCGGAAATCCATTGCAGGTCACCGGTCTTTTTGTCGAAGGCGTAGTAATAGTGTTTTGGAGCTGGCCCCTTAGTGTCTCCCCAATTCGCTGCCAGGAAACTGACGATGACTCGATCTTCGTCAATGATAGGAGTTTGTGTTCGACCGCCGTAGCCCGAGATCTTTCCAAACTTTTCCAGAAGAGAATGTTCCCAGATGACGTTGCCGTCTGAATCGTAACATCGGAACAACCCGCTGACAGAGTGGACATATACATGGCCCGTTTCCGTGTCACCAGCCATCGCTGCCCAGCCGACTCGCGGCGAAGGAATATCGGTTTGGAAAACGTTGAACTCATCTTTCCAAATTTCATCACCGGTTTTTGCGTCCCAACAAATGACTTGTTCACGACAGTGAATTTTTTCGTCAAGGTTGTTGAAATCGTGATGGGTTCGGCAATTGAGAAAAACGCGATCATTCATGATGATCGGCGTTGCTCGGCCACCAGTTTCTGATGTCCAGAGCACGTTCTCGTTGTCAGCCAACGACCACGTATCAACCAACCCCGTCTCGCGAGAAATACCGTTTTGCTCTGGCCCGCGCCAGTTCGCCCAATCGTCTGCAAACACGGAGGTCGATAACAACAACGTTATCACCCAAAAAATGCCTGAAGCAGCTTTCATGTCTTAGAGTCCGTTTCTCTCAGTTGAATCAATATCGAATTCGCCGTTACGGCAAGAAGGACTGGCCAAGTCCGAGAAACACTTCTCAACCAAGGCCACTCAGATTACACCAACTTAACCAACCCGATCCCCAATGTCACGGGACCGTTTCCAGCGTTTCACAGTGCGAATCTTATTACAAACCGGCAGTCGTTCGTTCTGCCCTTGTTGCCAACCTTTTGCTACGTGTTGAAACGAAGAACGGTTGCCTGTTTGTACCGGTTTGCGCAAAAAACAGCATAGAATGCTCGACATCAGCCGAATCCCTTGTGGGCTAACTCGCACAGTGCCACAGAAATCTGTGCGGGAGAGGGGCGAAAAAGCCGACCCAGTTGTCGGCTTTGGAACCTATGGTCGATTCCTGATTCGAGACATTTTTGGTTCGTGGTTGGCGATTTGGCCAAACATTCAGGATTCGCATCGCGACGATATGACCTAACATTCGATGGGGTAGATCCCCACGTCTCGAGGCGAAAGTCAAAGGCGTCTGCGCTGTTGAAAACGTTACTTGAGTTGGGTCGTCCCGTCATTTTTGGAATTGGCACTTTGTACCTGAAACTCATTGACGTCGGGACCGCCGGTTAACATAAGCTTCAAATTTGCGATGTCAGTTGTGCTCTCGAAGTTTAGAAAGTCCATGGGTTTGTCATTTTCAAGTGGTAGTAACATTCCGCAAACCCGCCAACCCGAACGGGATTTCTTGAGCATCCAGCCCAGTTCTGAATCGGTTGTTGTGCCATTGGAATTTTCCGTAATCGTACACAGGACTTGGCATAGAGCCTGCCTTGATGTGGCAAATTTGCCCGGTGATACGCTGAACGTCGCATTCGGTTCCCCAGGGAAGCTAAGCGGCAAATCAAAGCGAAGTATCAGCGCTGTTGCCTCACGAGTGAACAGATTTTGAGCGTTGGCAAGATCCTCTTTTTGAAGTAGCTTCAAAAGAGCTTCGCAAACTTGGTGTGGTTCCGCATTCGCTTTTAGCTCAAGGGAATCCAAGTGAGATAGTTTTTCACTGGGTTGGGAGTTTGAATCGTCCAACTCAGAAGTCTTTGTCGATTTTTTTGTATCACCAGTACCCTCAGCGTCACGGGTTTTGGACTGGCAACCAGCCACGAGCACTGCAATCAAAAACAGTACAAAAAACTGATCTCTCATAATCAAGAATTCCTTTCTCGATTGAATTTTGGGATTTGCAAACGTCATGTTCTCATGAAATTCTGTACGTAAACCAAAAAGTTGGCAAGATGAGTAGGGCGTCTTTATGTGCTAGCGTAAATGCAAGTTGAGTGTTTTCCGTCAAGATGGCGTTCAACGGATATGAACGGTTTGATATCCTTCGCCCCGATTGAATTCGGCAATCGAATTCGTTTCTCTGTCCTAAGCAAAGAGTTCTCGTGTCGCTACGATATTTGTTTCTACAGCTGACATGGGCTTGTGTCTTGGCACTCATTCTCACCTGCATGGGTGGTTGTCTTTCCGGGAATATCGAAAAAGAGCTACTTCCTGGCAGCGAAAAAATTGTCCGAGATCAACTTGTCATACGCTCCAATTTTCATGTTCCGCAGCATCATCGACTCATTGATGAATTGGTCGCGCGTCGGGACGATATCGCTGGCATCCTGAGTTTGCCGATGTCGGATGAACTTATCAACGTGTATCTGTTTGAGGATGCAATCAAGTTCAAGCGGTTTATGAAGACTTCGCATCCCGACTTTTCGGATCGAAGAGCATTTTTCGTCAAAAATGACACCGAGCTGAAGATCTACGCACACTGGGGAGAAAAGGTCGGCGAAGATTTGCGCCATGAAATCACGCACGGCTACCTACATAGTGCGGTGCCCAATATGGCGTTATGGCTGGACGAAGGGCTTGCTGAATACTTTGAAGTTCCCAGGGGCAGCAAAGGGATCAACGGGCAGCATATCTACATGCTTTCCGCACGTTATCGGCAAAGTGACTGGATGCCCGATATCGAACGCTTGAACTCCATTCGGATGCCGCAGGACTTAAAGCAGATTGACTACGCAGAAAGTTGGTTGTGGATTCACTACTTGTTGCAAGACAGCGATGCGACTCGAAAGCTTGTTCAGGATCACTTGGCGCGACTTCGTTTGAGCGGCAATGATGAGCCTCTTTCATGCCAAGTGAAAAGGCTGCTGCCAGACATTGAAGTGAAGTTGGTCGAGCATCTTAAACGACTTGCCGAAGTGCAGTAGGCACTGCTCTTTCCGGCCGTGTCACCTATGCGGCGCTCTGATGGACCCCTTCGCTTGTGGGCTCTTTGTTGAATTCAATGGTTATCGAGTCTTGCATTGAAGCGCGAAAAACAGGGGCAATCCAGCATAGTCGGGGGGTGAGCCAAATTTAGCCGTTTTGGCACTAGCCACGGTTTTTGTTTGTTCAACCGCGGCTAGCGCCGAAACGGCTAATCCCAAAATTTAAGTTCTGACTGACTGCTAGTCTCTGCGACGCCCGCCGTCAGAACCGCCTGGGCGGCGACCACGTGGCTCTTTTGATCCACCACCATCACGCCGTTTTCCGCCGCCACGATTTCCTCCACCCCCGTTTCCGCTTCGGCCGCGACCGGAGGGCTTTCGGGTTGACAGGTTTTGATCGATCAAATCGTTGATCGTTTCAATCCATGTCGGGATTCGACGTTTGGCTGAATCGTCAGCGGTCTCCGGTGATTGATTGCGGCTGCGTTCGTGGTCTTCTCCGCGGCTTCCAGAATCTTCGTCCCGAGCGTCTCGTCTGGGGCGGTCCTGTGATTGTCGATCCTGGTCACGATCACGATCACGATCTTTCGATCGGTGGCGGCTGCCGCTACGTTCTTCTCGGTCGGAATCTTTGCCTTGGTGTCTTGATCCACGAGTTGGTTGCTCGTCGTAATCTCGTTCCGAGTCCTTGCGTGATCTGGACCGTCTTGGGCGATCCTCCGATTGGATTTCGGAATCCCGCTCCCTTTTTCTTGGTGGTTTTTCTTGTCTGTTTTCATCCGCTTGTCGATCTTCTGACTGTTTCCGGCCGCGAGGTCGTTCGCCATCATTGGCTCCCCGACTCGAACGTTCTCGGTCAGATCGACCACCTTCAGATCGACCACCTTCAGATCGGCCTCCACGAGAACGACCTCCGCCAGAGCGGCTTCCTTCAGAGCGGCCACCTTCAGAGCGGCTTCCTTCAGAGCGGCTTCCTTCAGAGCGGCTTCCTTCAGAGCGGCCACCTTCAGAACGGCTTCCTTCAGAGCGGCCACCTTCAGAGCGGCCACCTTCAGAACGGCTTCCTTCAGAACGGCTTCCTTCAGAACGGCTTCCTTCAGAACGGCTTCCGCGAGATCGACCACCTTCAGATCGACCACCTTCAGATCGACCACCTTCAGATCGACCACCTTCAGATCGACCACCTTCAGATCGACCACCTTCAGATCGACCACCTTCAGATCGGCTTCCTTCAGATCGGCTTCCTTCAGATCGGCTTCCTTCAGATCGGCCTCCGCGAGATCGGCCTTCTTCAGAGCGGCTTCCTTCAGAGCGGCTTCCTTCAGAGCGGTTGTCGCTCGAGTCAGGCTGGTTTTGCCGTTGTTGCTTGGTGGCACTTTTGTTTTCGACGTGTCGTGCACCACGGCGTGGACGAGCAGGGCGAGAGATCTCTGCACCACGGACAGCATCAAAATCTTCGACATCGAATTCGACAAAGTTCTCGTCTGATTCATCGCCGTCGTCTTTTGCGACGGTCTCGACATTCAACTGTTTGTTGCTGTCCTTGAATGATGGTTCAGCAGGGCGTTCGAATTGCTCTTGGTTTCGGGCAACGAACATTTCGTCCAGAACATTGTCGTCGTCGTCCGTTGCCTGCTCAGGCGAAGAGGGCGACTGAACCTTTGGACTTGTTCGGTTACTTTTTCGTTTGGGAGTACTTTTTTTAGCTGCTGGAGGGGCGGGCGATTTTGGTTGGCTCAAATTCTCTGCCAGTCCCAGCTCCGCTGCGAGAGAATCCCAATGCGACCCCCCTTCAGAAGCCGAATCGTCCGCATCGCAGGAAACGGGTGAATCCAATTCGATTTCTTCATCGAGCATATCTTCTGTTAGCTCGATCACTTCTTCGTTTTCGTCGATTCCATCCTCCTGCGGTTCACTACTTGCCAATTCGGCGATCTCTCGATCCACGTCGTCGTCGTCGAAGTTGTATTCCAAATCGATGGGCTCGACCTTCTTGGATGCGTTTCCGCCAAAAATGTCAAGTAATTCGTCTTTGGATTTTTCAGAAGTCATGTCGTTAACCGTTCCAGCAGTTGGAATCAAAGTGTTGTATTTTTTTGGCTGAGGGATTCTCTTGCCAATCGTCAATATATCGTAATTGTCTGTCAATCCGATAGCCGATTTCGCTTGGTTCCGGCAATTTGGGGCCATTCACCATCGCTTGGCTGACGTGGCCCATATGTTTCGTTTTACGTGGTACAGGGACTTAGAAGCGGCGGCTGAGCGTCCGCGGAAGTATTGGCAATGAAAAAGCCTGATGTTGATTGCATCAGGCCTTTTGGAATCATTTTGACATCTCGGGAATCGCTAACAAGGTTTTTGCGAATTCCGTTGTCTAGGGCGAAATCCTAGTTTCGCGTAATAATCATCGATCCGTTGTCAGCAACGTTGAACAATGGGCGATCGTAAGATCGGTACCAGGATCGTCCACGTGGCCGCCAAGCAAATCCGACAGTCAAATTCCAGGTTTCGTTACCCGTTCCAGCAAAGGCGACCGCATTGGCAACATCGTCGCCAGCGAGGTAAGTCATGCTGGATTGCATGGCCCAAGTCTCCGTCAGTGGCATGTCATAATCCAAAGCCAAAACGAAGTGATCATCATTGCTCCAACCCAAGCTGATGTCGGAGTAGCCACCGTTTGCTACTGCGTGTCGGTAGTAGAAACGATAAGTGTCGATTAGGTCGGTTCCAAGTCCTGTAAATCTGTTTCCGTTGATGATTCCATCGGTAACGTCGTCCTGAGCAGAACTTGAAAACCGGAAACCGAAAGCACTTCCCGTTGGGTAAACCCATGCCAAATCACCTCGGATCTGTACGGTTTCCGTTTCAGTAAACCATTCTTCTCGAAGAACATCAGCGACGACGCCGAACTGAATTCCCTGGTCAACTCTGCGGAAAAATCCCGCTGTGAAAAACGTTTGGTCCCGGTTGTCATCGAAGAAGCTGTTGCCATCAAACTCTGTCGAAACCGAGCGAACACCGATTTGTCCCGAGACGACGCCGCAAGTCAGTTTGCAAAGTGGCATCCCGAAGTTAAAACCGCCGTAAAAACCGAAGCTGGCATCGTCAAAGATCGTTGTATCGCCGGGAACTGAGAACTGTTTCGAGCGGAATCCCGTTCCACCGATGAAGTATTCTCCAGTTGAGAAAATGCCTGCCAGGCCATTCAACCAACAGTCTTCGACGTCACAGGACGAGCACCCACCACGTCCGCAGCAGTCGTCAGCGCCACATCCACCGTAGCAATCGCCTTCTACATATCCTTCATCGAAATAGCTACCGGCCGTCACGGATTCAACGGGGCCACCAAAACCTGGACTGCATCCGGCTCCGCAGCTTGAACAGCCGCCAGAGTGAGTGGGAGTCGCAGTGCTGCCGCAATTGGTGCAGCCGCCTGTGAGAACACCTTGGCCGACAATTCCCCCGTAGATTGGAGTCTCGGAAATCATTTGTGCGGTTCGCGGAGCCCGAGTTGGCATCGTGGCCGATACCCGCTGGATAGGCGCAGGGCGTTGATTCATTTGCCTTGCCGGACCGACAACTCCGGTCTGGATCCCCGTCTGCAAATGCTGCGGAGTATAGGCTTGTGCAACTCGATTGCCAGGAGCAGGTGGAGCCACATTATTGACGCGAACACGTCGTTGAGACGATCGAGGCTGGGCTCGCAAAGGAGCCGAGCTACGCTGAACGTTTGGATTCGCGTATCGTGATTGTGATTGAGCTTTTGTAGCCGACCATGGAATCAGGAGCATTCCAGCGACGGCAATCGAAAACATCCAGTTTTTGGACGACAACATTTTAACTTCTCCGGCTGAGAGAAACGCGACTAGTTTGGTGCAATGTTTTATTGCACACAGAGGGGGAAAACCTTCATGGTTCTCTAGCCTTACAGTCATCGGAATCGACAAACTCGATTCTTGTGTCAAAGTTGCGATAATCGGAAAAGAAACGTTCTCTTAGCTATCTTCGCCAATGAGCTAGCGAGGTAGCCAGAGTGTTTCGAGTCGACCGTTCGTCCTGAAACCGTTGGAAATACCTACAAAAGTGTCATTTTAGAAGTTGGGCCAGGCCACGATGAGTTTGGGAACCACGAAGATCCACAACAGGCGGGGCGACCGCCTTTAGAATCAGTGCTGGGACAAAGTGACAGAAAATGCTGGGCCGTAGATGCCAAAAGGCAAGGGACTACTCAGCGTCTTGGTCCGCCGCATCGACTTTATTTTTTTCTGTATTCTTTTGGCCGGTCTTCTTTTTCGCCTTTTTGGTTGCTTTCTTTTTCGCCTTTTTCTTGGCGGCTTTTTTTACCGACGTTTTACCGTCTTCGCCTTCTTCGTCCTCTTTCTTTTTGCGAGGGGCGAACTCAAAACCCAGTTTTCCGGTTTTTCGATCAAGAGTCAGGTGGGCCGCGAACTTTCGTTTCTTTTTGTTGGAGAAAAATCCAGGCATGAGTTCCGTCTTGCCATCGACGAAGAGCTTGATGGCTTGTTCAAGTGGGATCTCTTTTTGCAAAATGGTTTTGCTGATTCGCACGCCTCGTTCGTCGGCATTGGTTGCCATATCAGGGCAAAGGTAGGCCTTTTCCGTTACATAGACTTTGACCATCTGCTCTGAATCGTCGGCGACTTTGCATTCGCAAAAAACTTGATCATCAGACAGGTTCTTAAGTTCTTCTTCACGCAGGTCGTCTCCCTCAAAGATGAACCCGAGCTTCCAGGTTTTCTTTTCTTTGGTCAAAGTTAACTCGGCAGCGAAGGCGTTTCCAAATCGACTTTTGAAAGTGTCAAATGGGCCAATTCGTTTGGTCGCAAGCAATTCAGTGGCTTGTTCCTCAGTCAATTGATGGCTGGCAATGTACTTCTTTATGCGGAATGAGCATTCTGGGTTGTAGCATTCGAAAACTCCATCGGTTTGCTTGAGAACCTGACTGCCACACTCCGGGCACAGACCTTTAAGATCGGGGTACTTGCGATTGACGACTTCGTCCGTGAATGCCTTGGTCTGGTTCACGATGCTTTCGGTCATCTTGACGATCTCGTTCATGAAGGTTTCACGATCGAGTTTTCCCTGCTCCATTTGCTTGAGCTTGAATTCCCATTCGCCCGTCATTTCTGGCGAGCCTAGTTCTGGAATGCCAATTTTTTGAAGAAGATCAACCAGGGCGAGGCCTTTATTGTTGACCCGGATATCGCGATATCGTTCCGGATCCCGCTCGCAATATTTTTGGCGGATCAAGTTTTCAATAATTGACGCTCGAGTCGCGGGAGTTCCTAAACCACGTTCACTCATGGCGTCCCGGAGTTCCTCATCATCAACGCGTTTTCCGGCCGTTTCCATTGCGGAAAGCAGGGTTCCGTCGTTGTATCGAGGAGGCGGTTTGGTCTCGTTTTCCTGAAGCTCCATCTCAATCACCTTGGCGTCTTCGTTGTCCAGGGCTGCGCACAGTTCGTCTTTGTCGCCCGCGACACCCGGTTTGCGCCCGTATACTTCGAGGTAACCGGGAGTCACCAGAACCTTACCCGTAGTCAAGAACGAATCCTGGGCAATGCGCGTGATTCGGCGGGTGTTTTCGTATTCTGCTGAGGGATAGAAAATTGCCAAAAAGCGTCGCATGACGGTATTAAAAATCTTGCGAGCGTCATCGTCCATCTTGGGAGGGGGAAGCTTGCCAGTAGGGATAATGGCAAAGTGATCACTGACCTTTGCGGTATTGAAAATTCGTTTGGTGGGAGTGATTCGCTTGTTGTCATTGATCCATTTCGCACAGCGAATGTAGTCTTCGCCAAAGGACTCGTTTGGAGCAGCTTTTGCGAACGTGCGAATCGTCTTTTTGACGGTATCCAGATAGTCTTCCGGCAAGTATTTAGAATCGGTACGTGGATAGGTCAAAACCTTGTAGCGGTCGTAACAGGCCTGGGCCAACTGAAGGGTTTTTCGAGCGCTGAAATTTGCTTCGCGTTGCAGGCTGGTTAAGTCAAAAAGCAGCGGAGGTGCTTGTTTTTGATGTTTTGTTGCTTCTTCGACGGATCCGACTTGGCCATCGCAACGGCTGACAATTTCTTCGGCCTGCGTCTTGACCCAGATTCTCTCTGCTTTTTTCTGATTGTTGTCGTCATCCTTCAGGAACTTTTCGTCGAACCAACGTCCAGCGTAATTTCCTGCAGAGACTTCAAAATCTCCGTGGACTTCAAAGTAGGTTTCGGAAACAAACTCTCGAACGATTTTCTCGCGTTCGGCGAGGATGACCAGCGTAGGCGTCTGCACGCGGCCAGCCGTGGTCACGTTAAATCCACCGTTTCGAGAGTTGTAAGCAGTGAGGGCTCGCGTTCCATTCAACCCGACCAGCCAATCACTTTCGCTTCGGCAAACTGCGGCGTTTGCCAATGGTTTCATCTCATTGTCCGAGCGCATGTTCTTCCAGGCTTCGAGAATCGCATCGTCGGTCATGGACTGAAACCACATTCGCTTGATGTTGAATTCCTTTTTTAGTCCAACCATGTCAAGTAGGTAGCGGAAAATCAATTCGCCTTCACGCCCCGCATCGCAAGCGTTCACAACCGTATCGATTTCCTTTTTCTTCAAAAGCCTTAGAAGCAGTTTGTATTTGGTGATACTTCTTTCAATCGGTTGCAGCTCAAACTGTTTGGGGATGACGGGAAGGTGCTTCATGCCCCAAGGAAGTTTTTTTCCATTTGGGCCTTCGGGCATTTTCAACTCGACCAGGTGGCCCACGGCAGAGGAAATGAAGGCATTGTCGTTCTCGAAATAGTCTTTCTTCCGCTGGAACTTGCCCAGGCTAGGTACTTTGCCTAGAACCCGTGCCAAGTCAGTGGCCACACTAGGTTTTTCAGCAATAATCAACGTTTTCGACATTACGGCTCCAAGTTTACTTTCTTTTTCTACGAAAAAAAATTGAGTGAATGAGACAAAATCATCGTTTGCGTGCTTCCAACGAGCCAATCGGCAACTGCCCATCCCCCGCGACCGTTGTTACAGTTGGGGGCCACCAGCCGAAATCTCAAAGGTGTCAGGAACGGGCTATTGGCATTGTATTTACGTCATTTGGGCGATAATATTTGCGGTTGAGGAGTTGTTGCTTGCAGCCGGCCATTTGACGATTGCTGGTTGCTTGCAAATCACTTCGACTTGGAAAATGATTAATCCTTGGCGGTTGGAACTGTCAAGGGACCTAAATAATATTTTTTGCCGAGAAGCTGGTTTAGCGTGCCGCTGCCACTTCGCAAATCAAGAGAATTTTTAATGGCGAGTCCACTAGGTTGGTTCAGAAGACACCAAAAAGGAATGATGGTTGTCTTTGGCATGGTGTTGATGGGAATTTTCGGGCTGGGATCAGTCGCGATGATGATCAATCCCGGTCAAATTACAAATCCTGCTGCAAACAAGGTCGTCGTTACTTGGGACGGTGGCAAGTTGCAACAATCTCAGATCGATAATCTGAGGATCAGGCACTTTGCCGCGGCTCGATTTATTGAGGGGGTCGAGGCAGAGGCAAGAAACCAAAAGGCTGGGAACTTTCGTTCTCCCGCTCTTCCTGTTCGTTGGATCAGCGAGTCAGCGGATGTTCGACAGATTGATAAGGAAATCGCCAAGCGTTACATCATGGCTGAACGCGCGAAAAGGGCGGGCATCGTTGTCAACGACGCGATGGTCCACGACTACATTTCGTTGATCCACAACTTGGTCGATTTTTCACAAGCTGACTTGGAAGTGATTAATAATAGAGTCAATGGAGATTACGATGATCTTGTAGATATTCGCGGGCAACTCAAGATTGAATTGGCTGCCCAGCAATATCAGATCATGTTGAATACTGGACTTCCGGATGCACTGAGTCCAACCGAAACAGCTGAGTTCTACAACCGCCTCGAAAAGACCATTGAGTGCAGCGTGTTGGCCTTGGACGTGGAAGATTATCTGGACAAGGTCTCGGAACCGCCCAGCAATTCAGAATTGAAAAAGATCTTTGAAGAAGGACGCTATAAAATAGAGGATCCCAATGGTTTGGAGCCTGGATTCAAGCGTGCAAAAAGGGTTCGGATCAACTACGTTTCTGCGGACTACGTAGATTTTCTCGAGATGGAAAAAGCGAAGATCACTGACCAGCAAGTTCAAGAGGAGTACGCCCGTCGGGTTGAAAAAGAAGACCGACTGGTAATGGAACTCGTTCCTCAAGAAAATGCAGGAGACAATGGTGCTCCCACACCCCCAGGTGATGGCGGAAATGCTGATGATGATGCGGCACCACTCCCTCCAGGCGATGACGATGCAGACCTGGAAAGTGGCCAAAGCGGCGAACCTGAGGGAGCCGGTGAGTCGAATGGGAATTCAGCCGATGATGAAACCGAAACCGAAACTGAGCAGATTGAAAATGGAGACGAAGAAGAGACTGAGCAGACTGAAAACGGAAACGAAGAACAAACCGAAGACGAAGGTGGCATGCCGCTGACCTTGTCGCGTACTCAAACTCAGTTTGTCTCGACAGTTCAAGACGAAGATTCAGAAGCTGGTCTGAATCAAGAGGAAACTGAGAATTCTGACGGTGAAGAATCGATAGCCAACCAGGATTCGGAAGCCCAACCCAATACGGATGGAGAAGATCCGGCGTCAACTCAAGATGAGTTAGACCAACCTCAAATGCTGGATGAAGAACAAGGAGAAGGTGAGCAATTGCCTGACGACGTTGTTCTTCCTGGTGAGGGAAGTGGATCTCTACGGGATCCGCTTGAATTGCGACCGAAAAAATTGGACGCGGTTTTGAGCAATCTCATCCGCGAGAGCATGGTTGCTGACGTCGCGCTGCAGGAAATGCAACAGATGATTTCCGAAGCCAAAGACGAGGTACGGGAGCAGCAATATAATTACGCGGATTGGGCGGGTTTGTCAGACGAGGAAAAGAAGAATTCTGAGCCTGAGATCACCTTGAATCTGAAAGAGCTGGCGGACCGTTTCCATCTTCGCAGTGGCGAAACTGAGTTAATGAACTACGACGATTTGCTCGAAGATCCAAAATTTGGTGCACGTAAGGTAATTATTGAAATTCCTCAGCGATTTGGTGGTCCGCCAAGACGCTCAAGTGTCCCACTTGGTGCGATTGTCTTTTCGGATCTCGACAACAAATCTCCTTTTGATCCAGGTGACCCTGTTGTTGAGTTTGGAACACAAACCAACATGCTTTGGTGGCCGGTTGAAATCAAGGAAGTGGAAGTCTTGAGCTTTAGTGACGCCAAGGATGACGTGCTCCGATTCTGGAAGCTTCAAAAGGCTCGTGAGTTGGCTCTTGCAGATGCCAATCGAATTGCTCAGGATCTGATGAACATCAAAGCCAAATTGCTTTCCTACTCAGACAAAGCAGTGCTTACGGGAAGCTTCACCTGGTACTTGAGTGGCCTCGTAAAGCCTCAAGGAGTTACAACACCGGGCGATGAATTCATGAGTACGGCGTTTGGCTTGAAGTTGAATGAGTGCGGTGGAGCGTTGAACGACGCAGGTGATTTCGCCTACGTGATCCAAAAGGTTTTCGAAGATTCGAGAACCGATGAGCAGATCGCAAGCGAACTGTTGGATACTTGGACTAAATTTCAAATGGTTCCGCCCAACGTCACCGGGACTGCATCAGGTGAAAACAGGAACATGCGAGAGGGTATTCGACCTACTATTTTGGAAGAGATGAATGTTGAGTGGGTCTTTGAATAGTTGGTAAATACAATCAATGTTTGACAATTCAAACAGTTAGATTTCAAGCGAGTCGATTTCGGCTCGCTTTTTTTGTGACCGTTCATTCATGGCCGAGAGCAAGAATGCGGTACCAACGCTATGAAGCAGGAATTCGCGAAAAGGAATTGATCCACCGGTAGAGACCTACAACTGAAGAAACCGTTACGACGTAGAGCAGGGCGAGCGAAAGGAGTCCGAATCCAATTGCGAGAGCCGCACAAATCCAGGCGGTCAAAACGAGTAGCTGGCGTAGGCTGAAATTCATCCTTTGAAAAATCGGCGCGGCAATGGACGACTGCTGGATTGGCTGTGAATGAAGACTCGTTTTTTCCAGAAACTCTGTTTGATTGTGTGAGTTCGATTAGCGTTTACCAAAAGTTTCGATAATGCCCCAATCGCATTCCTTCATTGACCAGCCCGACGAGGAACTCCTCATTGGAAAGCTTGGAGAGATTTGTTTCGTGTTCCTGCCGCTGTTCTTCGGTCATCGTTTCCAAACGTTCACGCATTCGGTTCAATTCTTGCGTTTGTGGGGAGGCTTCCAGCTTGAGTTGAAGTTTTGCCAGCTCCCCCGGGTCGAGCCAAACCATTTCGCATCCATCGCAACGATCAATTCGAAAAGGTGGATTCTTGGAAACGGATTCTTTATCCATTTCGTTCTTGCAGCGGGGACACCGGATTTCATGTTCCAGATCAAGCTCAACGGCCAATCCCACTTCTTCGTTTAGACCTGCGATGTCCTTGTCGACTCGTTTGTTGATCGCGTCCAGTCGGGCAGCTTTGACAAGCTGCCCTGCGCACTCGGGGCATTGAAAGAGATTGCGACCGGCAT
Source organism: Mariniblastus sp. (assembly GCA_965224765.1). Taxonomy (GTDB): domain Bacteria; phylum Planctomycetota; class Planctomycetia; order Pirellulales; family Pirellulaceae; genus CAZDBA01. Next base: position 167,719 of record CBDDAC010000001.1, on the reverse strand, counting down.
AGTCGGCCCGTATCAGCTTGGTACTGATTTCACGGTGTTGGCAGTTGGGGCAATCGTAGTTGGACATTTTCGCAGGTTTCAATCTGTTCTCAAACTCAACTGAGATACGCACTGGGTTATCTGAGATCATTCTACGTCGAAGTATTTGGTTGGACAAATCAGCCGATGGAAATGCGCTGCAGCGAGGTTTTTTTGGGAGGTTGAGGCTCCTGCCGAAACAAAAATCTATCTTCTCGATACGGTCTCGAATTTTTTCAGCTTGAGTCACAACGTGAATTTTTCGTTGACTCGATCCACTGCATTTTTGATTGGGTGAAGTGAGAGAAAGAATCCCGGTACACCTTGAGGGAATTCAATGTCGGGCGTTTGCGTTTTTGCCAGTCGGTGTGTGCCCGAGCAATGACAGAGGACGTCATCCATGTCAACGAAGATGGTTCTGAGGGCGCCTTGATACGTTGGAGGTTGATTTGCCACGGGTTTTGCTCGCAACGATGCTTTTGGTGAATTGGCGGGAACTGCGGTGAAGCGTTCTTCAACTGTGGCTGAGTCGTCCGCCCAGACAACGGTGGCAACTAATTTGCCGCCGCATTTAGCAAACGCCTGACTCGCGATTTTAAGTAGGGCAGGACCTCGACGCTAAACCACGGATTGTTTTTCAACCAACGATTGTTTCGTGGACTGGGATGTGGGAGCGGAAGAAATGCAGGCCGATACTCCTTCCATGCGGCAACGGTTTGAGTGAGCGTTGGTTTTTGCTGTTTTCCAAGGCAATAGGCTTGCGAGTAGCGGCCAAAAAGTAAGGTGAGTTTTACTTGTGGCAGTTCCTTGAAAAGTCGCTGGTGCCAATTTTCTGCGCATTCGGGTCGCGGCGGCAAGTCGCCCTGTTTCCCGGTTCCTGGAAAGCAAAATCCCATTGGTACCAGGGCGATTTTTGACTCGTCATAGAAGTCGGCTTCCGTCAATCCCATCCATTCACGTAAACGTTTTCCGCTAGGATCGTTCCACGCGATTCCACTTTCATGGACCTTTCGCCCAGGCGCCTGACCGACAATGAGAATAGACGCGCTTGGATGTGCTGCGAGAATTGGCCGCGGCCCCAGTGGCAAGTGTTGTTCGCAGATACGACACTGACGAATATCGGCAAGAAGTTTCTCGAGAGTTGCTTCCTGTTTTGCCATGGGACTCCAAAGTGGTATTTGAGCTATGGTTCCAAAGCTCCATCGTGCCATTTTAACGATGGCGAGTTGTTATCGTGCAAGGTCGTTATGTTCCGCTACCGTTATTTGGATGGCAGAACCGGTTTGAAAATAACAGCGGAAAGCGGCGGCAGGATCATGTTGATCGAATTTGGGTGCCCCTGAGATTCGATGGCGTCGGAATGGAGCGTTGACATGTTTCCGACATTGGATCCCGCATAATACTGTGAATCACTATTGAGGATTTCGCAATACTCACCAGCTTGTGGCACGCCAATTCGATAGTTTTGTCGAACCACCGGTGTGAAATTGCAAACGACCATTACCCAGTCAGAAGGATCTTTTGCTTTGCGTATATAGCCGATGATGCTGTCCTCTCGGCCGCCGCACTCGATCCATTCGAAACCTTCTTCACTGAAATCATTTTCGTGTAGAGCAGGTTCTTGCTGGTAGACTCCGTTTAAGTCGGAAACCAATTTTTGAATTCCTCGATGGGTGGCGCGGTCCAGCAATTCCCACTGTATCTGTGAGTTGCAATCCCACTCATTCCACTGAGCAATTTCACTTCCCATGAACAAAAGTTTTTTGCCAGGGTGCGTCCACATGTAGGCGTAGAGAAGTCGCAAGTTCGCAAACTTTTGCCAGGTGTCGCCTGGCATCTGGTTGATAAGCGAACCCTTTCCATGAACGACTTCGTCGTGAGAAAGTGGCAGTGCGAAATTCTCGGTGAACGCGTAGATCAAACTGAACGTCAATTCGTCATGATGGTACTTGCGATGGATCGGTTCGTGCCGGAAGTATCGCAATGTATCGTTCATCCAGCCCATGTTCCATTTGATGCTGAACCCCAATCCTCCTGCGTAGGTCGGGCGAGAGACTCCGCCCCAGGAAGTTGATTCTTCGGCAATCGTGAGTGTTCCCGGGAAACGTTCATGGGTTTGTTCGTTGAATTGCTTGAGAAAAGCAATCGCATCGAGGTTTTCGCGTCCACCATACTTATTGGGGATCCACTCGCCATCATTTCTGCTGTAGTCCAGGTAAAGCATGGATGCGACCGCGTCAACTCGCAGTCCATCGATGTGGAATTTGTCCATCCAGAAAAGCGCGTTGGCAACCAGGAAGTTACGAACTTCATTTCGGCCATAATTGAAGATCGACGTGTCCCAATCTGGATGGTGCCCTTGTCGAGGATCGGCGTGTTCAAAAAGGGCCGTGCCATCAAACCGATATAGGCCATGGCCGTCTTTGGGGAAATGTGCTGGAACCCAGTCAATTAAGACGCCAATTCCATTTAGATGGCAATGATTGACAAGGTGCATCAGATCTTGTGGATTTCCATAGCGACTGGTTGCCGAAAAATATCCAACGGTTTGGTAGCCCCAGCTTCCAGTGTATGGGTGTTCGGAGACTGGCATCAACTCGATATGAGTGAATTGCATCTCTTGGCAATACTCTACAATTTGGGTCGCCAATTCTCGGTAGTTGATCCAGCCATGTTGATTTTCCAGATTGGTTCGCCAGCTTCCCAAATGCAATTCGTAAACGGAAATCGGCTTCTCTAATGCCTGAGCTTCTTCGCGGTTGGCAACCCACTCATCATCGGTCCAGGGAAACTGATCCAGGTCGGCGACGACCGAAGCGGTCTTGGGGGGTCTCTCCGCGTAGAAACCATAGGGATCCGACTTGTCGACTTGCAGCCCGTTTTGACTGGTGACACGAAATTTGTATTCGTCGCCAGGTTTTGCGTCGGGGACGAATAATTCCCAAACTCCACTGGACTTGATTCGAGTCATGGGGTGAACTCGTCCATCCCAACCATTGAAGCTTCCGACCAAATTAATTCCCAACGCATTGGGAGCCCAGACCGCGAAGTTAACACCTGAGACTCCATTGACCTCACGAGTTTGAGCGCCCAGGAATTTGTAAATCTCGAAATGATTGCCTTCACCAAATAGGTGGAGATCCATGTCTGAGAAAATTGAGTCGAAAGCGTAGGGGTCTGCGGAAGTCATGATATTGCCATCGACAGCAAGTCGAAATCTATATTGACCGTGGTGGGGGGCAAAAATGTCAGTGTCGCATATGACTTCGAAAAGCCCATCCGCATTAATTTGATGCATCGATTGTACGACGTCACCATCAAGGTTGGTAAGCCATACTGAATCCGCATTGGGTGCAAACGTTCTGATTAAGGTTTGGCCAGAGCCGAGGCTCTCGACGATTTGTGGGCCCAAAACCAATTTTGGTGCCGGTTGTCTTCCGGCGACGATTGCGGCAAACTCGTGCTCGTTATACGAACTGCTATTGTGGCTGCAAGTTGGGTTTCCAACCAGCCCGGAAGGAAGCTTTTGCGGTTCAAACTGTTGAGTGGATTGAGTTGCAGGGTCCAATTTGCTTCCTTCCGTGGGAATCGTGATGCTTGTGCAATTGGCACGCTTGTTTGTTGTTGTAATTCGCCGTTTTTCGTTGGAAACGGCGGAATTGTTCCCAATCCTGCGACGTGATTTAGGCGTAGCTGGACGTGGGGGAAAGTCCGAATGCCGTCATTTTTTGGCTTAGCTCGTCGGTCCAGTTCAACAGTTGCTCGCGGGCTGAGGGCATTCTTTTCACGATTCGTTTGGGCGGAATCATAACCGGCTGTCTTAACGGACGCGGGGCATCAAATCGCCACACTCGACATTCAATGTCATGGTGAAGCATGGCGCGATCAATGCGTTTCCATAAATCGCCGTGTTTGATCGGCCTCATGATTCCAAAGTGTTCCCACTGCCAGTTGTTTTCGCGCCAAGTGGTCAGGCTATGCCGAATTCCACGTCCTACGTATCGACTGCTGGAAATCAATGACACGCGTGACGGCTGCTCTAATGACTCCAATCCCCTTACCACCGACAATAAATGTAACCGCTCCCCAAATACATCCGGTTCCGAATCGGCCACCTCGATTCGTCCTTGACCGTTAAGTTGTTGACACACGAACTTCCAGTTTCCTGGCAGCCCTGTCTCTTTGGGATCTTGTGCCTCGCAAAGCATCAAGAAATGGGGAGCGGCACTAATCATCGCGACACCTGGTAATTGGGACCAAATCAATTTAAGTTTGATTGACATCCAATGTCGAACTAACTCTTGCCATCCGTTGACTGAATTCTTTGCTCGAACTGAATACTTCAGCTGAGCAAGGATCGTATCGGCAAGGTTTGGCTTCCAGGAAAAGTCTATCTGATAGTTTGTATCCAAAATGTTGACGCAGGTACCCGAAATGCTCCTGCAATCACTACGATCTGAATAGCTGCAATTCGATGCTTGACTGTTCCGCGATCGCTGGTGATTAGCACATGAGTCTTGTGGCCATTTTTGCGAAGTGAGTTCAAGACGTACAGACCATCCAGACTGGGAAGCATAATATCCATAATGATGAGGTCGTATTCACCTGTCGAGGCGAACCGTTTGCCCTCTTTTTCGTCCCCAGTTTGATCTTAATGTTGTATCGCTGCGATCTTTCAGACACGTTTCCGGTCATATGAAGGATTCCAATTTTCTGGCTTTTTTGTAGAAAAAGGGAGGCTTTAATCTGTGTTTCATCTGCTCTTGCTACTGTTATCAAAGGTAAATGCCTTTGGTGCGAAGATGCCGCATTGGCAAGAAAGTCACTCCACGTGAAATTCAAGGAATTTATGTAATGAAAACAACAAAGATTCAACTCATGCTCTGGATCTGTCTCGCGTTAATGGCGTCTCCAGCTCTTCAAGCGCAAACGGAAACACCAGACCAGGTCAATGCATTTTTTGACGAACTAGATGCAAACGGAGATGGCGAGATTCAGCGCAGCGAAGTCCCCACTGGAAACCACGAAAACTTCGACGAAACGGATGTAAATGGCGACAAAATTGTCACGCGTGAAGAGTTTGAGGAGGCAATGGGTGGCGAATCCGTCACAGACATCAAAGGCACAATGACCGAATACTATTACGCCATAGGGAACGCTGATAGTGACACTGTTATTGTCAACACACAGGGTGGACCTATGCCCATTCTGGATACGGACGAATTTGCCGAAATGTTTTCGGAGGTTGATCTTGAAAACGCGTTGGTTGTCAATGTGCATCAGGACCAAACGTTGCATCAAGACAAGATTAATAAAAAAGTGATTTCGTTTGAAGAAGCGAAAACAATCGATGCGGAGTCCGTGAGGATCCTGGCCGAAGTCGTTGACGGATTTTTGCGACAGAAGAAACGTGTTTATGTTGTTGGGATTTCGTTCGGTGCATGGATGGTACAGGACCTGTTGGCGACTCAAGGCAGCGTTGCCGACGGCTATTTGATTCAAGTTGGTCGGCTCGATATGCCAGAGGAAATATGGAAGTCGTTTGCTGCAGGCGGTGGTGGCTATTTTGAGGACGGTGTCACACCCGTTGTGGAAAGTCTCGATGATGTCGATGAAACCAAACTGAGTTCGCGGAAGTTCGTGGAGCAAAATCTTCCAAAAATTGCAGCCGGGTTGGGGAATAAACGCTATACGAAATTGTTGGTCGACGTGGATTTGAGCAAAGTCACCTATATGTACGGCGAACGTGATGAGGCAGTAGGTCGGCTTTCCGAATCGGAATTGGAATTCTTGAAGAACAAGAACGTAAGCATCTTTGCGGCACCGGGTGGACACGGTGATCGCCAAATGGACGAAAAGATGTACGAGATTCTCAACCAGTTCATCTCGTCAACGGAAAACACTGATGATGAGGAAGGCGGCGATGCTGAGTTAGATGAGTTTTTTGACGACTTGGACCGCAATGGAAACGGGAAAATCGAACGCAGTGAAGTTCCAGAAGAAAACCAAGGCAACTTTGATTCTGCTGACGCCAATGGCGACAAAGTCGTCACTCGCGACGAGCTCCGTCTGGCATTTGGGGGTGGTGCCGAAGAAGAGGACGAACGCGATCATAGCAATCGGGAGCAAGAGTCGGGAAGCGATAAACAAGCTGACATTCCAGCCCACAACAAGACGGTTTCACCAGACTCGAAGAAGGAGTCGCTTTGGACCCACGCCGAAGGTGAAGACTGGCCTTCGTTTCTGGGTGCGAATCGCGATGGCAAGTCGAATGAAACAGGAATCCTTAAAGACTGGTCCGGTAACAATCTGGAAATTGCCTGGCAGCGAAAATTGGGCTCCGGTTACAGCAATGTCTCCGTCAGTCGCGGGCGAGCAATTGTCGTTGACCGTATTGGTGATGAGCTCCGACTAATTTGCATGAAAGCCGAGACGGGGGAGCATCTTTGGGAATACCGAACTGGAAATACTTACGTTGACGACCTCGGCTATTCCAATGGTCCACGAGCAGCTCCAGTCATCGACCAAGACCGAGTCTACATCCACGGTCCCAGTGGGCATCTCATTTGCATTGACTTTTTGACTGGCGATGAGGTCTGGCACGTAGATACATTCAAACAATTTGACGTAGCAAAAAACTTCTTTGGGGTTGCCAGCACACCAATCATTGAAGGTGACGTGTTGCTGGTTATGGTTGGTGGCAGCACCAAAGAATCGCAAAAACTCTACGACCGTAGTAGTAGCGATTATAGCCTTCTCAAGCCCAACGGAAGCTGTGTTGTCGCATTCAATAAACAGACGGGTTCGGTTATCTATGAAACGGGAAATTACCTTTGTAGTTGGTCTACCATTCAGACCGCAACGATCAATGGCCGTCGATGGGGATTCGCCTATTCTCGGCATGGACTAATGGGCTTCAATCCTGCGGACGGATCGGAAGATTTTTATGTCGATTGGCAGCCGAGGCAGTGGAAGAAAACCAACATTGCCACGCCAATCGTCGTCGATAACACGGTTCTCATTTCTGAATCGTACGGGCCTGGTTCTCTTTACCTGAACATCAGCAATGATGAACCGAAACAGAATGTTATCTGGCAGGACGGAAACCGTGTTCGGGAAAAAAAGATTCAAACCTGCGTCAGCACCGCGATACACCTGGATGGTTATCTCTATGGTTGCAGTTCCGATGGCCCCTCCAGCGGCGATTTTCGTTGCATCGAACTGGCCACGGGTGAATTGAAATGGAAAGAACGCGTGTTGGTAGGTTTGGGAAATGCAACTTACGTCGATGGTCACTTTATTGTGACTGCCGAGCATGGAAAACTGATGCTTATCAAAGCGACCCCCGAAAAATTCGAGATGGTGACCGAGTACAAAACACCAAGCGACGAGTTTCCCAATCGCGTCCGTTTCTCCAAACCCTTGTGGGCTGCTCCTGTTGTTTCCCATGGCCTCCTTTACATTCGCGATGCCGACAACTTGTACTGTTTTCGGCTCAAGTAAAACCCCGTCTCGATTTCAGTTCCTTTGGGGAGTAGATAATTCCAAAGAGCTTGCGATGGTGGAGTGTCGTGGCTGGTTTTTTGGCTCGCTTGAACGGGAAACTCAGGGAGTCGCGTCCAACCCACCAGAGGGGTGGGTGGTTGGTCGTTTGTCTGATCGGAACGAGGTGGTTTCTCGTGGTAGCCACGTATCCTTTCAATCGCTAACGATTGGTCGCGGTCTTTTGAAACGAATTCAACTTGGCAAAGTCCAGATGGGGGTGGGCATAGGCGTTGTCCAGTTCCGCAAAGGCCTGGTCGCGTTGATTGACGTCGCGACTCTGTTCTCCATTGCTTCCAAGGATTCGTCCGGGCTGTATCACCAGGAAGCCAAGTTGTTCTGGAACGTGGATTGTTTCAGCATCAGCTGAAGTCTCCTCTTGGAAGAAAATAGTTGCACGTTCATGGTTGAGCGAGTGAATTCGAACCGTGGCGGGATCGGTGCCCGCACGAGTTTGTGTATTTGCGATAAATACAGGCGGGTTATCGAATCCTTTTGAAAACTGCAGCTGCTTTGTCTTGTGATTTACGATATCGCCAGATTTGACCAGTAGGTCGTTAACATCAGAATCGACCTGTTCGATGGCGACCCAACTAAATCGCTCAAATGAGTGAGTTTTGTCGTTGCCTTCCTCCTCTTGAAGTACCGTCTCAAACGATCCGGTTTTTACGCTTTGGATTCGTTGGGTAACGGTAGATTCACCACGCGTGGAAATCACCTGGCTGAAAACGACGGGTGGATTATCAAAGTGTTCTCCAAATCCGATGCGGCGAAAACGATGATTCAGGTAGCCATTCCCGGCAATCAGTTTGGTTCCGTCCGCCAATTCATGTCGACCGGATTCGACGACCAGGTACCCAACGGACTCTGCACCGTGAGCCTCTGGTGAGTAGTCCCAGTTTTCGATGCGAATTTCAAATGAGTTTGAGTTGACATTTCTAACGCGAACGACGCTGGCGGTCGGGTCATTGGTTGTTGCTGGTCCTGCAATCACAACGGGATTCTGAAACTGTCCGTTAAGTTGGATCCGTCGCCAGCGGTGATCCACCAAGTCGATGTTACCAGATTCCCCTACGACCTTGGTTTGAACTTCCTGGGGTGAAACGCTCCCTTTGATTGAATAAAAGCCAAGGCTTCCGTAATCGGTGTAGCGTCCATTCCTTCCGGCTCCGTCGATGGCCAGGTAATAAGTTCCCTTTTTTAGCGACTGACTAATGGAGGCGGAGACCGAATCCGTTGGATTCGAACTTGAGATCAGTTCGCCCGTCGATGAGTAGAGTTTCGCTATGACATCTAAATTTCCGTGCCCTTGAAAGGGTTTGACGGAAAATGACACATTTGAGTTTTCTACCGTGAATCGATAGTAGTCGACGTCCTGCCTTGATGTGATGGTTCCCCAATCGTTGATCCGGTTGTTTCGGAGCGAAAGGGACTCTGCGGATCCCATCGAATTCCCGACATCATCTGTTCTGAGCTTGATTCCGATGGATGATCTGGTCATGACGCTCAAGTCGTCTTGGCGATTGTCGGAACCGGCATAGGAGCCATCGCTCCACTGGGTCAGGCTCTTCCCAAATGCGCCGCCCATGATTGGTCCCCAGCCTGTTTCGCCGCTTCCGGAGCCTGGGTGATAGGTCTTTCCATTAAATCCATCATGGGTCAGGCCCATGGTGTGGCCTGCTTCATGCGAGATGGTCCATGCCGCGTCGTTGATGCCCTTATTGAAAACGAAGGCTGGCGTGTCTCTGCGATCCGAGAAGGAGTTTCGTTTGGCCAGACCGCCGGTCCCCGCTCCAAAACTACCCGTGTGTTGCGTGACGACGATTCTGATTCCGTAGTCCTGATCTCCTCCGGTTGAGCGACTTAGAAATGTAGCGCCAGGGTCACGAGTGGTTACGTTGACATCAAGCGGAAGGAAATCTTCGGCGACATTTTGGAAGATCTTTTGTATTTCAATCAGTTCGGACTTGCTGAACGAAGCTGCGGAGCCAGACGTGTTGTAACTGGGGAAATGAATCGAGTGTTTCCAGGCATTACCGGTGGAGTGGTGCCCGTTGAAGTCAAGGTAAACCGTTTTTTTGGCGCTCGGGTTGGACTCCAGCTTGAAGGTGTCGGACAACTCATAGGGTGCGGTGGATTGGGAGTCTCCCAGGTTAAGTTGCCCGCCCACGTAGGCTGGGAAATTCGCACTCAAGACCTGTCGGTTTTCCAGGATCTGATAGTCCGTCGTTTTCTGTTGCTTTTGTTTTCGTGTTTTGCTCGTGAATAATTCGACTGCACTAAGTTTTTTCAGGAGCGAATTGAGAATGAAATTATTCTGAATAGACCGCTCAAAGAATTGCCGTGACATAGCATCCCATCTTTTGAACAGGCCAGACCCAAGACGGTCGGCAATCCCTGCCGAGAGGGACTGTATACGCACTTCTTTGGTTTTCACAAAGTGAGATTTGGGTGGCTTGCGTTCAACTAGCAAGCAGCCAGCGTCGTTGAGATCTATGGGCGTTTGATGATTCTCCGGCCGTTGAACTCGCAGTAGCAACGGTGACGACCAGGGAAACGTTGCGTCGTGGAATGTCCCGCCGAGGCTGTCACTTTTTCATTCGTACATAAAGCAAAACATTTAAAAGCGGTGGTTTATGGAAACCCGACGCGTCAGGGAGGATGTGTCGGGTTCGTCCTCGCTGACGCTTCGGGTTTCCAAAACAGGCGGAATGTGGATGTTCAGATGCCGTTGGCTACTGAGCCAGCCACCAGTTGAAAAAGGCGGTTTTGCTTCTTCGGAAAACGGCAGTGGCTTCCCCTCCCCGGTCGTTGCGCTCCCGCCCCTCCCGGAGGCCCGGCAGGAAGAGTGGCCCGGTGGAAGGGTGTTCGGTTTTTGGCATCCGGTTTTTGGCATCCGGTTTTTAGCGCCAATATCATCTGAAAACTAGCCCAGTCGAAAAAGTCACAGCTTCGCCGGGTGCTCAGTTGGGCGCCTGTATTTCTAAACCAATTCCGTAAATCCTTTCATGCCAATGGGTTCGCGACTTGTGAAAGGTTCGCCGTAGCGAACGCCAATCGACTTGCCCCAGTACGCAGCTTCGGTTTCCAGTTGTTCAAGAAAACTGGGCGACATGGTTTCGCGCCCGGTGACGAACTGGCTTTGGTAGCAGGCGATTGCCTCTAATTTTTTTTCCCAAACGTTACTGATATCCAATACGAATGCTGGCTGGGCATGCAATTTTAGATGGACGCAATAGTAGTTGTAGATTCTTTCAGGGTGATGTCGCTCACCAGGCATGTCTGTATTGGAAAGTTTGGACCAAAAACGAGCGGCATCCACCAATTGCGTTGCGGCAACATGGTCAGGGTGCGCATCAACCCAGTAGGGAGCGAACAGCCATCTCGGTTGCGTTTGTCGTATTACGGAGGCCAGTTTCTTTCTTGCCTCAAGAGTCGCTTCCAGGCTGCGATTGGCCAGCCCAAGATTGTCTCTCCAGCTCAAGCCCAGGACCTGGGTGGCGGCGTCAGTTTCCGCTTTGCGGATTTCCGGGCTGCCATATGGGGTTGGCTCGCCCGTTGTCAGGTCCAATACGCCTACCGTATTGCCTGTGGACAAAAGGTTCAGGATTGCCCCGCCCATGCCGAGTTCCGCGTCGTCTGGATGGGGGGCGATTACAAGGAAGTCTAGTTTCATGATGGATTGGGGAGTTAGCTAGCGATTTTGGCTTTGGACGATTGCTGAGCAAGCTGACTTTACACAAATGGCGAGTTTTGAAACAGTTCCCGCTGGAAACCATTTACCCCCCAGGCACTTAAAGGGAATCATGATGCGCCGGCTCGTTGCAATCGTCTTCGTAGGGCTTATTTGTATCAGCAGTTTTGGCTGCAATACGATGCCTTGGCTCCAGGCTCAGACTTCGTTGGATGATGAAATCGGAGCTCCGCCAAGCCACTTCCAACATCTGGAAGGGCGACAGACAGGAGTTTCTGAACGAGCAAGAGAGATCGAAGGCCGGTTGGGTTACCGGTAGGTCTGATTTGGATCGAGCTTGTAAAAGTCAGGCGGTATCGAATGCGTCTTCTGAAGACAATTCTAGTTTGAGTATCGCGATACAGAAGGTGGGGGCGAGCTCGCGCTTTTTTACCGTTTCGTAACCGAAACGATACGGTGAATTTCTTTTTTACGTGCGCAGCAGTAAACAGAACCACATTGCTGGGGTTCTGCATTGCTTCTAGTAGAAAACCTGCAGTCGCTGAAAGGCAATCTTCTTGTTCGCTGATCTTGCTTGAATGCGACGAACCAAAATGGGTCGCCAAGCAGGACGCAGTTACTAAATAATGCCGCCGTGAGTTCGTACTGGATTCATGTGATCAGGTTGATCAAGGAACCAGAAACGATGCCACTCTTCGCGAAGATTACGCAAGTCTTCAGAAGTGTAAATCAATTGGCGGGCACGGACTGCTGGGTCAGCATCATAAATTGGCACAAAACAGCCAACGCTTGAGATTGCTGCGATTCCCAGAAGCGTCGCAAGTAAAAGCCGACGCATCATACTTACCTCCGTGTAAGAAAAAGTCCGTAGTTGTACAAACACAACCCGTGCTTGCTACAGGAGAGGATCGTCACGACTGACGCGAAAAGTTTAATCCATACATGTGAATTATTCGGAAAACCTTGACAGTGTCGCTAGCGGAGGCGAAACGCTTCTGTAGGCTACCGTTAGTGCCCAGTTTCCGAGGTGTTGAACGAATTTGGCGAGAACGATCAGGGTGATGTCAAACCGAGGTTGAGTTCAGGCTCAAAGGAAGGGATCTGGGCCAACAAAAAAAACGCTTGCCGCAAGAAACCAGAGGTTCCCCACGACAAGCGAGTTGACTTTACGGACACAGACAGCCTTTGGATGTGAAAGTAAGAGTCGAAACTCTTGGCTTGTCACAGGATGTCAGGTCGTAAACGGTGGCTGCTGACGCAACCCGCCGGTTACAATCTAAGCGGTGCCACCTCGTCGGCTTGTACATTCAGAAATCACAAAACACCTCCTTTCTCATGGACTTGCTCGACCCAAGCCGATGCCGAAGAAAGGCTAGGGAAGAGCCGGTAGTTTGTCGTGTTGCGTTCTACACGACCCTTAAGCCCATTGTGGAATCAATACCTCGCCATTGCAAGCAAAGGCAAAATGAGTTTGAATCCGCAATTGAGCTGATTCTCTGTTGACCGCTCAGACGATAGATAGTTCACTTGAAACTTCCGTTTTTGCCAATTTTTGCCTGTCTGAGGATTTCTGTGATTCGACTCAAAGTCGTTCATCAGAAGTTGTCGTAGATCTCGCGTTTTGGTAGATTGCGGAGCTACAAAGTGTGTGTTTTAGCAATATTTGGTTCGTCAAACGTGATGGCGGCGAAGACGCACTTTTGAAATGAAAGAACAATTTCCACTTTTGTCGTTTTGAATGGGTTCTCTGTTGAATCGATTCGGCGCAACCCAATTTTTTGGTGAACCTGTCCACCGTGGACCTGTCCACCATCTTGAGAGAATTCATGGTCAACAGAAACTTAATTAGAACACTCGAAGACGATTCAATTACACAAGAGCTCGACGCTCTCTTTCCTGAATCCATCGACTTAGACAAAGAGTATGTAGGTAGAGGCGGTTCCGAGCAAAAATACGAAATCAACGAAATCGTTGAGGGACAAGTCGTCCGAGTCGACAACGATATGGTTGTCCTCGACGTAGGCTTCAAAAGCGAAGCAACAATTGCTCGTAGCGAATGGTCAGAGCTTGAGGATCAGCCTGTCGTTGGCCAGACCATCAAAGTCCTCATCGAAGATCTCGAGGACCAATCCAACAATCGTGCCGACGATTCTTCTGGATTGATTTCTGTTAGTAAGCGAAAAGCTGACCATATCCTTAAATGGATCGAAATTGTTTCCAACGTCAAGGAAACGGATATCGTTACTGGAACATGTAATCGAAAAATCAAAGGTGGCTTGCTCGTCGATATTGGCGTGCCTGTTTTCCTACCTGCCAGCCAAGTTGATATTCGTCGTCCCGGCGATATCGGCGAATACATTGGCCGTGTCGTTCAATGTGAAGTTCTCAAGATTGACGAACAGCGACGAAACATTGTCGTTAGCCGTCGTAGTTTGATTGAAAAAGAACGTCAGTACGCCCAGCAGAAACTTTTGGCCGATCTGGAAGAAGGTCAAGTTCGCACAGGTGTCGTCAAGAATATCGCGGACTTCGGTGCGTTTGTTGACCTTGGTGGCATTGATGGACTTCTGCACATCACTGACATGTCACATACTCGCATTCCGCATCCATCCGAAATGGTTTCGATGGATCAGGAAATCGAAGTCAAAGTTCTCAATATCGATCGCGAAAAATCAAAAATCGCTTTGGGTATGAAGCAGTTGTTGCCAAACCCTTGGGACAACGTCGAAGAGAAGTACCCTATCGGTTCGATCAATCCTGGCGAAGTCGTCAACGTGATGAACTACGGTGCATTTGTGAAGTTGGAGCCAGGCATCGAAGGTTTGGTCCACATTTCCGAAATGTCTTGGGTCAAGCGAGTTAACCACCCAAGTGAGTTGGTTAATATCGGTGACGAAATTCAAGTGGCTGTTCTTGGGATTGATAAATCTGGCGAACAGATGTCGCTGGGTATGAAGCAAACTCAGAGCAATCCTTGGGAGCAAGTTGAGGCTCGCTACCCAATCGATGGTGTGGTTAAAGGTAAGGTTCGCAACCTGACTAACTACGGTGCCTTCATTGAACTTGAAGAAGGCATTGATGGACTTCTACATGTCAGCGATATGTCTTGGACACGCAAAATCACTCATCCAAATGAGATGCTTGAAAAGGGGCAGGATATCGAGTGTCGAGTTTTGGCTGTCGACATTGAGCGACGCCGAATCGCACTTGGCTTGAAGCAAATGGACAATGATCCATGGGCAGGCGATATTCCTGCTCGTTATCAGCCTGGACAGGTTATCAAGGGTAAGATCACCAAGATCACAACCTTTGGTGTTTTTGTTGGGCTGGAAGATGGGCTGGAAGGCTTGCTCCATATCTCGGAACTTTCCGATGAGAAAATCGAAAAACCTGAAGAGATTGTGAGCGTTGGCGAGGAAATCGAAGTGAAAGTACTTCGCGTTGACACCGAAGAGCGTAAGATTGGTCTTTCTCGTCGTCGAGTCGATTGGACTGCCGAGCAAGAAGCCAAAGCGGCCAAAGAAGAGGATCCAATGGGAGCTGCCGGTGGTAAGTCCGATGGTTCGCTCAAGGGCGGTTTAGGTGCTACGGGTCCTCTGATTTCAACTTCGTCTCCATCGGACGAATCAGAAGGCTAATTCTATCGGATGGCGTTTTGCCATCGGATCAAAAGTTAAAAACCACAAGCGGGACTCATTAGAGTCCCGCTTTTTTTATTGCTTTACTGGAATGTCGTGGCTTCCAACGAATCCTACGGAGGGATAGTTCGTCTCAAATCAATTCGTTCGCAAATTTGCGAGATTCATGGACTCAACAAGATTGCAGGGGTACTTAATTTCAGGTTTAATCGATGCGACTCCAATCCATCTCACGGTTTTTGGAAATGCGTTTTTTTTTTGCTATGATTGATGGGACGCTAGGTAGTCAATAAGAGAGAGCACTATGCCATTTACAAGATCGTTTTTTTCTTCGTTCATTTTGTTCGTTTTGATGGCGAGCACCTTGCAGGCTTTTCAGGAATCTGAGAATTCAAAAGACGAGGAAAGCGAAATCGACAAGGCCTGGAAGAAATTGTCAGAAAACGAACCCGAGGCAACGGAAGCTATTTTGTTTTTTGCAAAACGCCCCGAAGAGGCGGTTAAGCATTTTGCGGAACGCATGGTGTCACTTCGATTGGACGAAGACACGTTCTCTTCAAACTTGGAAAAACTTGGTTCTGACGACGAAGCGGTTGCCAAAGCTGCTTTTGAAAAGTTCCAGTATCTGGATCCACGCTTGTTTTTGGGTTTGGAAGAGATTATGGCCCGAATTGAAGAAGAGCCGACTCGGTCCCGAATGGTAGAAGTCCTGAGCGGACGTGACTTTGGATCTCTCGCGGGCGAAGACATTGAGCTTCGAGCAATCGCGGGCGACGAAGAGGGGGATACCTATTTCAACTTTTCATCGGGTGGAGGATCCTGGTGGGCGGAAGCCAAAGTATCCAGGTTGGGTGCTGGAGCTTGGCTCAATAAACCTGCTTGGACGCGAGCGATTCGTGCGATAAAGATCCTTGAAGAAATCGGCACGCCCGAGTCGACTCGTCTGTTGTCCCGCATGGCTCAGGGACATGAAGACGCGAAACCGACCAGTATTGCCAAAGAGATTGCGATGCGGATCAAGCTGAATGGAAAGAAGTAGTGCAACTTTGGAGTCTGAATGTTTGAAGCCATTTCGAAGTATTTCGTAGAGGTTCTCATCGTCCGGCGATGAACCGACCGGTCCAGATAAGTTTGCGGGATAGGAAGCGCGTTCTCTGATGAGATAATTGATCAATTGGACGATGCGAGTGAAGTTGTTACAAGGCTTTTACTTGAACTTGGTGTTTCTTAACGATCCAATGAATCAGATTCTAAGGAACCGGCAAGCCAATCGTTGAATGGTTCGAAGCCAGAGGTTTCTTGACGGCTGAGAACCATGCAATGCATCATGACTTTGCTGGTCGTCACCAACTCGGCTGAATTTGTACGGCAATGTCTGTGCGTTTCCATTTAACTTCTCATGAAAAACGTTTTAGGAAATAATGTTAAAACCAATCTGGATCTTCGTAGT
The DNA here is from genome assembly GCA_965224765.1 of Mariniblastus sp. GTDB lineage: Bacteria > Planctomycetota > Planctomycetia > Pirellulales > Pirellulaceae > CAZDBA01. The sequence goes on along the minus strand of CBDDAC010000001.1, from coordinate 151,377 downwards.
TTTCACGGCGTCAATTCTGTTCGCAAATTCGCACCTTTCTGGACAGGAGATTGTCAATGAAGTTCGTGGCAAAGTTGACGCGTATATCGATTTGCGTTTTGACGCAGATGAGGATGCGACGGAGCGTTTGGTCGCTGATTTGGCGGAATCCGGAGTGACTACGCTTGCCGAGTTGGAAGAATGTTTGCGGAGCATTCGAGCCGAGTATCCTGATACGTCCGATCTGAATGGGGAGTACACCTGGCACGACATCGACTGTTTTCATGTTGATTATTCGACTAGGTTTCTGATGTACGTTCCCAAGGGGCTGAAAACGGATCAGCCCGTTCCCTTGGTGATTGTCGGACACGGGGGAAACTCATCGATGAGTCCACCGCGTGCGGAGTCGACTGCTGAGGCGTATTTGAAAGCCTACGCACCTTCGATGAGCGATGAATTAGGGGCCGTCGTTGTCGCCCCCGCGTCGAGCAGGGGGTGGGGGCAAATCGGGAACTCACTGATACTGTCAACGGTGTCCAAGGTTCAGCGGATGCTGCCGATTGATCCTGATCAAATTTATCTTACCGGTCAATCGATGGGCGGGCATCTTGCATTTCGATCCGCTTTGAGTTTGCCAGATCGGTTCGGCGCCGTGTCGCCGAACAGTGGTGGCTACGACTTTGTTGAAAAAGGATCAATTGGAAACTTGATCAATGTCCCTGGGTACGCAATCTGGGGAACCACTGAGCCTTATGGTATTCGAAAGGACAACCAGTCTAACCTAGCTTGGGCCGATTCGGATTGGGCGGTTGGAAACGGACTGGAGTGGGAGTTCGTGGAAAAAAACGGCGGGCATACCATCTATCAGGATGAACTTCCCGCGGTAGCCAAATTCTTCAAGAAACACCCGCGGAATCTTTATCGCGACACGGTGTATATGCGCCAAGGGACGATGCAGTTCCTGAAGACCTGGGAGATCAAAGGATGGCCGGACCATGAGATCTACAAAGACACTCGGCCATTGCGCTGGAACATGCGGCATTGGCTTCAAATCGAATCGCGTCCGGGCGCCGACCCTTTGACCATTCTTGCAAATGCGCAGGGCAGGAACGCGTTTGAGATTACATCCCACAACATCCGAAACTTGACCGTGTTTCTTCATTCTGACATGGTGAATTTTGAAGAACCCATCACCGTTTCAGTTAACGGTGAAGTTGTCTTTAACGAAAAAATTACGCCAGACCCCAAGCTGATGTTTGACTTGGCGAGGGAGTTTGACGATCGGGGCAGAATTTTCCACGCAAGAATTGACTTGGCGGTGGAAACTGACCAGGAAATCATTGCCGTTGCAAAGAATCCTGATCAGTAGATTTCAGTTGCCGATTTAAACCGCGTCGATAATTCCGCATTCCCAACCGACATAGTCGCCTTCGAGCTCATGGGCTTTTGCGAAAATCTGCGAACTGATGGCGTAAACATTTGGCAATTCGATTGGCATCTCTTTCGAGACCACCACACTAAATGGATCGCCGTCTGCTTTTGGCGCTGCTTGGCGGCTGACCTGCAATTCTTCTTTTTTGGCCCAGACTTCAAAAGAAGTCAGTGTCTGCTCAGAGGGCAAATCGACCCAGAACTCAACCAGTCTTGAGGCTTCCAGGTGGTCTCCCTGCTCCAGGTGTAGTTGAACCAACTTGGAGTCCATGATCAAGATCAAGCCTTCTGCAGGTGGGTAGAGTTCTTCCCAGTAGTGACTTTTTTCTGGGTCAGGCTCGAGAACAAACTCCATCTCATAACCGCTTTGTTGCTTGAGCGCGCCAAGCATTTCATCCACTTCGACTGCCGTCGCATCGAGGTAGCAATAAAATTTGCGCTCGCCTTGGCGGGTGATTCTGCCGACAAAGATGCCATCTCGATCGTTAATCGCGTTGTCGAGTCCGTCTTCGAGTTTTTCAAGGATTTCGTCTTCTTCATCGGACGCCAAGCCATCTTCATCGGGTTTTTTGAGAGCGACTTTGATTCCAACGAATTGTTGGATTTCAACCTGCTCCATGACTTCGCTGATACCGTGATCGTAGCAGACAACTCCGGTCGCGCCGTCTTCGAACTCGCAGGGGTAGGCTTCCCACAGATCCTCAAGCAGTTCTTGCTCTGCATCGTCCGCTGTGGGTTCGGTCCAGTCAAAATCCTTGGCCCAAGTCTGATCACCTTTTAGGAACGAAGTGAAAAACTGAAGGCACTGAGTTGGGTCAGGATTTTCTGGAGCAACGCATGTCACCGGATCGCCGCCCTCAGGACAATAGTAGAATTCGTTGTCCCCGCCGTCTTCATCAATCCAGAGTTGCAAATAGTGCTCTGGGCCTGTGAGGACGCAAACGGTTTGATCGAAGCTAAGCTTTTTCAGGTCCTCTTCGCTTACGTTCTCAGTGATCGATTCTTCGTTGACTTCGAGTCTCATGTTTCAGGCTTTACTTTTGGGCGGCAATTATTTGATTGATTGAGTCGCCATTGGACCTCTGGACCTATTCTTTGTCAAAAGGCAAAACGGTAAACCATGGTCTGAAATCAAGAAAGATCGCCATCGGATTTGTCACTTTCAGGCTGGTCCTGCCCCTCAGCCTTTTTCGGAGGTTTCGCCTTTTTGTCCAGTTCGCCACCATCAAATTTGGCAAGCCAAGGGTCCAATGCTGGATGCTCAAGATGGGCGTCGACAAGATTCTGATAGGCGGCTGCGACCGCGAGTACGGTGGAATCTTCATTCAGGCGACCCGTGAAGACACTTGCGACGGGTGTTTTCGTGTCACGTCCTCGATAGGCACGAGGCAAAACGACCGATGGATGCCCTGTAAAATTGGTATGGACGAGGTCATCACAATTGAAAAGGAGGTCAACGCTCTCCATAAAACCCTCGAATTGGTGCATGAGCTGGGTTCTTGCTCGCTGGAACCGCAGATAATCAATCGCGGAAATATATTGGGCTGCCTGAAAACTGCGTGTCCAGCTGTTCCAGCCTTCCGTTTCACCCTGACGAAGCAGGGTGTCGAAAACCGCCGCTCCTTCGATGTCAATGATTTTGGTCATCGCCCACATTGGGATTTCGCTGGGTAGTTCAACTTCGACGAGTTCGCAGCCCAGTTTTATGAGTGGTTCAAGGTCCTTGCGCTCATCGATCTTTCTCCGGCTCTTGGTGATACCGATTTTTAGATTGGGTATGGAACGTGCGGTCGGCCACTCAAAGGGAAAGCTGCCTGCGGTGGCGTCTTGTCCGTCAGCTCCATGGATTGCGTCAAAAACCAGAGCGCAATCCTCAACGCTTCGACAGATCGGACCAATTTTGTCCATCGACCAGCTCAGGGGCATGCAGCCGTGCCGACTGACTCGTCCGAAGGTCGGCCTCAGTCCCGTCGCGCCGCAGCGCGTACACGGCGAAAGAATGCTCCCCAGAGTTTCGCTGCCCAGTGAAAATCCGACGAGCCCGGCGACGGTCGCAGACGCACTGCCGGCAGAAGATCCGCTTGAGCCTTTACGCGGATTCCAGGGGCTGCGCGTGGTTCCGTTGAACCACTTGTCGCCCATGGCAATGGCACCGAGTGATAGCTTGGCGACCAGGACAGCTCCAGCTGCTTCGAGACGTCTGGCAACGGTTGCTGTATCGTTCAATACTCTCGTTTCGTGAACGGGGATGCCCCAAGTCGTGGGGTAGCCGTCCACGGCGATCAGGTCCTTTGCTCCCCAGGGAATTCCATGCAAGGGGCCACGATAATTTCCGGCGGCAATTTCACGGTCTGCCTTTGCTGCTTGTTGCAATGCGAGATCTTCGGTCAAGTTCACCACGCAGCGGAGCATCGGACCGTACTTTTTGAGCCGTTCCAGATAGATTGTTGTCAATCGAGTGCTCGTCAAGTTTCCGCCGCGAATGTGGGCTGCAAGTTCGTGAACTGGCAGGAAGGCGATTGCACTATCGCTTTCTGGTAGTTTTCCGAAACTCCACTCCCTGGGTTCGGCATTGCGGAGAACGACCTTCAATTGACGGGGGCGATTCAAAGTTTGAAAATGTGTTGCCGGGGCGACAGTATGATCCAGCTTCAGCTTTCGAAGACCGGCCATTTGCTGGTTGGCTTGTTTCAGTTCACCAACGAGGCTCTCTCGATCCTCCTCAGATAGCTCCAATCCGGTAATCCACTCAGCTTGTTTGATGGTTTCGGTATTGATTTCGTTCTCGTTATTTGCCAGTGAAACCAGAGCTCGATGGAATGTGGCAGTTCCAATTCCCGTGGTCGTGAGGGCGGCGAGTATTTGTCTACGATTGAACATTTAATGCCTCTTGGATGGGCGAAAAGCCATTGGGGTTGCAGGTTAGCCTCAGGGTAGGCTGGTATGTGAACTTCAACAACGAAAAAACGACGAAGTATCGCCGAACCTAAACGAAAAGGGGGGAGATTCGACAATCCCCTGATTATACGGGAGGAATTCACGCAGCTGGTATTTTCCAAACCGATCGATCTCCGTATTGTAGTGTCGAAGCTTTGCCTCGATTGAATCAAATCAAATCGCGGCTAGAATCGTGCTTTATTTGACGTTTAACCCAAAGTCCAATTTGTGGCCAAAAAAACTAACAACAAAGAGATCATTATTGATTTCTCAGAATTCGATATCAATAAGTCGATTGCCACCAAAGCTGAGATTGAGCTGATTAATCCGCATCGACACGAACTGGCTTTGCTGGACGGAATATTGTACGAAGACGCGGAATCAGGTCGAGCTGTTGGCTATCACGATGTTCGAGACGACGAGTTTTGGGTGCGTGGGCATTTTCCTGAAAAAGCCTTGATGCCAGGCGTTGTGATTTGCGAATGCGCAGCTCAGCTCTGTGCCTATTTTTCGAGGCGATCGGGGCTGTTAGAGGATTGCATCATCGCGCTAGGTGGCTTGGACGAGGTCAAATTTCGCGGGCCTGTGGTGCCTGGGGATCGATTGGTGACGATGCTTCAAAAGACCAGGGGACGCCGAAACGTTTTGATCGTGGGGCGATTTCAATGTTATGTCGGAGACGAACTGGTTGTCGAAGGATTGATCAAAGGCGTTGCACTTCGGAACGAGGGCTAGTCGGCGTCTTCTGATCCGCCCGGATGTTTTCTGCCCAAGCAATCGCAAACACTTCGCCTGCAAATTTGCGATCTCGATTTTGAGTTTTCAATTGGGAGGTTGAGGCTCCCGCCGAAACATTCATCGATTCCTCTCCTTGGTTTTCCGCTCTAGTCGTTTGGCGCCTCTGCGAAAAACTGTCAAGTCCCATCAAGCCAAAACTGGCGACCCGGCAATGTGGTATGATCTGCAAAAAGCCAAATGCAGGTAGAGCGAGGTCTGGTACAAGTTGTACGCATCGTTCCGTTTCCTTGCAGTCGTTTTTTTGAGTGAAGCGAAGAAAAGTCACTACGCTTTTTTGCGAAAGGCACTCCCGAACATGAATTTGAATTCCAACGTTGAAACGCCCGTTGATCGTACGCAACGGCTTGTGTCCATCGATGTGTTGCGGGGCTTCGCCTTGCTGGGGATCTTGATGGTCAATATCCAATCGTTTGGATTGATCGGCGCGAAGTATCTAAATCCCATGGCGATTGGGCCTCTTGAGGGCAGTTCGTATTGGTCCTGGTGGATGACCTATACGTTTTTTGACTCGAAGTTCATGACGATCTTCTCGTTGCTTTTTGGCGCAGGGATCGTATTGATGTGGGAGCGGGCCAGAAAGTCGGGTCGCAAGTTTACTGGATTGCATTACCGCCGAACTTTTTGGCTATTGCTGTTTGGTTTGGCACATGCTCATCTACTTTGGTCGGGCGACATTTTGTTCCTTTACGGGATCTGTGGAATGGTCGTCTATTGGTTATGCGGGTTGAAGGCGCATTGGCTCATTCCAATCGGTATGGTTCTTTTGACAATCGGGTCCTTGTTGTCGTTATTTACTGCGGCCTCTTTGCCGTACATGGAGCCCTCGGACAAAGCGGAAATGGCGTCAGACTGGACGCCCACAGAAGCTCAGGCGGAGTCCGAAATCGCAGCCTTCCGCGGCAGTTGGTTTGAACAAAACGAGTATCGAACTCCTGCGGCGATCTTTATGGAGACATTCCTGGTCGGATTCTGGGGCTTTTGGCGGGCCGGCGGATTGATGCTGGTAGGAATGGGGTTATTCAAGCTGGGAGTTTTCAATGCGCAGCGATCGGCTGCATTTTATTCAGTTGGGGCGGCTGTTGGCTTGCTGGTCGGGATGGCCACGATCCAGTACGGCGTTTATCAATTGGGACAACATGAATGGAGTTTTGAGTATTCGTTTTTCACCGGAAACCAGTTCAATTACTGGGGCAGCCTGCCGATGAGCTTCGGATACATTTGTTTGGTGATGCTCGTTTGCCAAAAGGAATTTTTTCCTTGGGTGCGCCGTTCATTGGCCGCCGTAGGGCAGATGGCGTTGACCAACTATTTGCTTCAAACCATTATTTGTACCACGATCTTTTATGGTCACGGTTTTGGGCAATTTGAGCGTCTGTCAAGATTGGAATTGGTGGTTGTGGTTCTCGCAATTTGGTTGTGTCAGATGATTGCTTCGCCGATTTGGCTGAAGCATTTTCGCTTTGGACCTTTTGAATGGCTGTGGCGTTCACTTGCCTACTGGAAAGTGCAAAAACTCGCGCGCTAAGTTCTGGTTCAATTGCCCGGAAGGGCGTGGAGGCTCAAGTCCTCTCGTCCGCGGGCTTGTCCAGCCACTCTGGATTGCTCAGGTCAGCATCTCGTGCGGATTGCCAGTCCCATTTTCGGGTATGTTTAGATTTGGCCATTGGTGCGATGCAGGAAGACAAAAAGTCTTTGCGTTGTAGCATTTGACGTCCAGTTTGACCGCGGTGATGTTTTGCGTGGCGACAATAGTTGCCAATCACACGATTGAGCAAATTCACAATTCGCAGCATAAGAAATAGTTATGCGCAAAAGTTTTTCAAGAAAAGCCACAATTTTTTTAACTGGTTGTTTGCTTCTGAAAACAGGCGTCTGCTGGGGAAGGCAATGGCTCCAGTAGATGATGGCTCGCATGTCATCTCAAAATAAACATATAAAAATCTTCGACAAATACGACAATTGAGTGGGGAATGTTTTTTTTCTTTGCTATTGACCGGTTGTGTCACTGCTTCTGTTTATGTTGGTAATTATTAAAGTTGGAGAGAAAGCGTGAACCATGCCGTTTTTCAGGTCTCTTGATCTGATACGGCGTTTATATGAAATTCAACGCTTCCAGTTTTTGCGGTGACGGGCATGACTGGAGCCTCCCCTGATTACCTGCCCCCCTGTTGTTCGTGGAAATGTGCGATGAAGCTCCCTATTAGGCATTGGCGAAAAACTCTGACTTCTCTTGGCCTTAAATGGGTAACTCCAACCAAGAAAAAGCGTCGCAAACACGCAAGCGAGAGCTTGGAATTCGGCACACTCGAACCTCGTAAGTTACTCGCAAGGGGATACACTCCTCCACCACTTCCTGATCCTGATCCAACTCCTCCGCCTGTTGTTGTTTCTGGTCCAGAGACGACTGAAGAAGATCCAAGTATCGTTTCGGATCAAATTCCCGATGTTCGCGTTGACAACATCGATTTGCTGGAAACAGGCACGATCGTTGATGGCGATCTCGCATATGCGAGCCCTGTTTTGACAGGCACTGTTGAGGGCGACTTCACCACTTACCCACGTCTTTTGATCCAATTCGATTTTGAAGCAACCGGAGCCGAAGTCATTGGCGGCCTGTTTTCTTCCGATGCCTCGGTGATTATTGAGAACCCTGCAACTGACAACACATTTGAAATCGACCCTGCCAATCCTACGAACCCTGGAAACTCAAATTCTTTCCAGAGTACCCCAGGTTGGAAAAACATCGGATACCGAGTCGTGCCGATTGATGCTACGGGCCAAGTTCTCGTGGACTCAGAGGATCGGATGCTCGCCTCTCCTTGGGAAAGCATTGGATTCAAGCTCATTGATCCTGCCGAAGGCGCTGTCCGTGTTGTCGATATCGATCTAGCGAGCGACACGGGGGATCCAACCGACCAGCAAACCCAAGACCCCCGAATTGAAGTCGTCGTTCATGGTAACTTTGTCGCTTCCAATTCATACCGATTGGAGTTCGAGTACTCTCACGACGGTCAAACGCATACCGACCATGTTGATGTTTCCGAGATTGGAACAGTCAATTACAACCCCTTGGACAACAACCCCAACCTCGCCTACGACGAAGTCACCGTCGCCCTGACTTATCGATTGATGTCCAGCACCGATGGAGGTACGACCTGGAACCAAGAATCTACGGACCTTTACTCCTTTGGCAATCTGCCCATTCTGGAAGCATCCATTGGAGAGATCAACGAAGAGACCGGAGATACTCCTTATCGAGGCGGTGATCGATTGGTATCTGGATTCTTGATCGATACCGTTCAAGACAACAGCGTTCCCTATCTAATCGACTTGGAGATCGGTACTCCCGATGAAAACGGCGTTGTTACCTTCCATGAGGATGGCGAGGCAGCCGTTCGGTTTGACGAAACGGAAGAGCGTTATGAATACTCGCACGTCGTCGTCGCGGCTGACTCGGTTGTTCAAGTCAGAGCTCGGGTCAAGCAGTGGGTTCTGGGCGAGTACAGATACAGCCCTTGGGTCGTGACTTCCGTTCAGGAACCACAGCCTTTTGACTTGGCCGGCCTGGAACTTGAAGAAGAGCCAGAGCGCGAAGGCACAGACTTTCGTGGCCCGGGTCTGGCTCCCAAAATCGTTGGTCTTCTGGAAGGTGCCCCAACGGTAGAAGCCCTGGAAGACAATTCGGAAACTGAAGATCCGCTGGACTACCGTGAACTAAGCAACGTTCGCGTCGAAATCTACTACAGCGAAACCGTGCCTGATGAAAATTCGGTTGCCAGTGACTATGCAAAAACAGATTCATTTGGTCACTTTGAGATCCGGCCCGATGAATTGAGCCTGGGCACCAATCAAATTTGGGTTCGCTCCGTACTCGAATTGGACAATGGTCAAAGGTACTTCGGCGCAGCGCTGTCAGTTTCGATCGATGTTGCGGATGTCGAGCTTCCAGCACTTTCCATCGAGTTGCTTGATTCGGACGCGGTAGAACACACGGACGCGACCACAGGCGAAACGTATTGGTCGACTTCCAACCCAACCGTTTCGGGAACTTTGACGTCGACGGAAACATCGTTGCACAACTATCAGGTGGCCGTTGAGTATGCCCATGAGGTCCCCAATGTCACTTCTGATCTTACACTCCGCTCCTACGCGGATTACGAAGACAAAACGAGTTACTTCCCGCTCATTGCAGGACATGAAGGTGAGATAGTCAAAGTCCGCGCTCGAATTGCCTACTACCACATTCAGTTGGGTGAAGAGCTTTACTCGGACTGGACAGAAATCTCGATTCAATTGGAAGCCACAACTCATCAAGCCAACACAATCGGCGAGTTGACGGTACTTGGCAACCACGAAACCAATGCGTCGGATCAAGCGATTGTCCGTGGCGACCTCGCCAGGATTACAGGTTCGGTTGACTTCTCTGACAATGCGCCAGCTGCGGTCACAGTTCAGTTCCGCGATTCAACCACGGGGACCATTCTCGGACAAACAACGACTTCGTCCACGGGGCGATTTGTTTACTCACTTGATAGCTTGCCCGTAGGAGTGCAAAGTATCGAAGCACTCGTCCTCGACTGGAACTACCAAACATCGGCGATTGAAGCTGGCCCCGCGACAACTTTGGCTTTCGAAGTTCAGGCATTGCAACCTGTTGTGGTCGAAGAGTTTGAGTTACACAGCGACACGGGAGCTTCCAATAGCGACAACTCGACTTCCAACCCAACCTTGATCGGAAAGCTCTCGGGCGAAGGACGTACTGCAGGGGTTCAAGTCGCTCTGACTCGAAATGATGGTCATGAAGTGATCGTCACGACCGATTCTACGGGCCGCTTCATTCATCGCGATGACCATCTTGCTGCGGGACAAACCTACACCTATCAAGCTCGCCTTACGACTTGGGATTCCGCCCTGGGCGTCTACAACTATAGTGCAAACTCCGTTGCCGATATCACGTTTCAGTTTGTGGCCCCATCGGGAGCGCGAGCGACACTGGGAGCGGTTGGACTGGCAGATTCTTCTGAGGCCAATCTCGATTCAGCAACGAATCAAGTCAAAGATCTGACTCTTCGGGGACGTGTTAATACCGAAGGTCGTTTGGATGGTATTGTGGCCGAAGTCGATTTCAATGGCGATGGAGTCGTTGACGATCTAGTACGCACCGATGGCTATGGTGAATTTGTATTCCGCCCCGGTTCCTTGGCTGCTGGAAGCACAACGCCCCAGGTCCGCGTCAATGAGACCAGTTACAGCGCAGGTTCCTGGATTACCCTACCAACCTACGATTTCCAACCCGTTGTTCAATCGGGACCGGTCGTGGCAGTCTTCAGTCAGTCGGCTGGCGATTCGCCCCGACTGAGCGGATCAATCAGTGGTGACTTCAGCAACGTTGTCGTTGATATCCTCGTCGATCATCAGGGGCAAGACATCGTCGTCGCACAGGTTGATGTCGACGAGCAAGGCAACTTTGAATACTTGGTCGCAAGTCCACAAGTGGGTGAGTCCTTGCAATTCAAAGCTCGCGCACGGATCGCCAATTCCGGCCGATGGAACTACGGCGAGCAACTACCCACAACCTTCAACTATCAACCGACGACCTACATCGATCAGATCAACCTGAAGTCGGACACGGTCACCGGCGGTACAGGAAGTGCCACCGATGGAGTTAGCGACGACGCCACTCTTTTGATTCAGGTGACTGGTGCAGGAACCGCCGCTACCATTGCGCTGGAAATCCAACGTGATGGCGGCGAGGTTGAAACCGTCGATGTGCCCGTTACAGGGGGGCTTGGTGAATACGCTCAAGATGAATTGGGACTGGGCTACCACAGTGTTCGAGTCCGAGTTGCTGGAAACAACGACGCTCCCTGGCAGCAAATCAACTTCATTTATGAATCGGACATCACCAGGGATGATTCTCTCGCCTTGGCTCAGGAGCTCACTAGCCTAAACGCCAATTGGCAAACAGCCGATTACGAATCAACCATCTCAACGGATGAAGACTTCGACTTCCAGCTTTCCCAGGCACAGGACGAACGAGATGCCCTTGTCGAAACGGCCAATGAAGCCCTCAAGCAACAGAAGCTGGTCGCCGAAGCCGCCTACGAAATTGCGATGGATGCCGCACGCCAGGACTTTGAAGCGAACGTCCCCGAATCGCTAAGACGATTTGAGCTCGATCCCTTCACTTGGCCCAATGATCCTGCCGAGAATTTGTTTGAACTTCCTGAGTCCGAAAAGCCCTACGAATTTGATTTTGATGGCATCAAATTCAAGGTGGCCGGAGATCGTCAGTACAACCAAGACATTCAGAACGCAGTTCAGCAATTTCGCGAAACCGAAAAAACCCTTCAAGACAATTTGAAGACAGACTTCGCCGAGGCAAAAACCGCCTGGGAGGCAAATCTCGCGACTCTGAAAACTGCTCGCGATGCCAGCCTCGATACCGCCCGGCAACAGCGTCAAACAGACATCAACTCATTTACGCAAGATGACTCGGGGTTTGACGCCATCCGTGAAACCTTGCAAATTGCGAAAAATCAATACGATGCTGCGTTGGAAGCGAATGAGTCCAACTATCAACTAACGGTCGCCGAATTAGATGAAGGTTATGAAGCCTCACTGCTTGCACTGCAATCACTTGAAGAAGCCCAATTGCCGCCTCCAAGGACAGGCGTCTGGGCGTCAATCAAATCAACCTTGGAACAGTTTAGCGAGAATTTCAAAACTCTCCATAACGACTATCACAAGCTGCGTTCAGAGGCGTTGTGGGAATGGAAAACTGACGACGCGACTGCTTTGTCCGTAAATGAAAAAGCAAGGCAGACACGAACCGGCTCCAGCGACAGTTGCAACATGAAAAACTGGTTGCCGAACGAGGGCATTGGCTGACCTATCAAACCGAAGTTGCTCAAATCCAAAAGGATTACACCAAGGCCGTTGCAACTCGAACTCACCAATATCGCCATGAAATCGCAGCTGACCAGCAAGATTTCCAAGTTGCGATGGCTGCGGCAACGCAGTTTCGGGACGATGCCTCGGCGAATGCTCGACTGCATGCCGCAGAACGTTGGGACACCGGTCTAAACACTCACTGGAGTGCCTACCAACTGAATTTGGCACAAAGCCAGAACGACTATCAGATTGCCGTTAATGGTGAAAACCATGCGGCTGCCGTCGCGATTGCTAACAATAATTTCGCGACCGCCACTTCAATTGCCGATCATCAAAAGTTCGCCGTTACAGGAAATGAGCAACTGGGGTTCAGTTCACAAGTCGACATCGCGGAGACACTGGCAGTCGAGTTGGCTCAGGCATCACACGATCTGAAAGTTGATGCAAGTCTATGGCCCCAATGGCGAGTTCGTTCAACGAACTCAGGCGATTATCGACGCCCAGAACACGTTCGCCGAGCAGCGACTAGAATCCCAGCATCAAATTGCGCTCTCGGCCCAAGAAAAGATTCATGAATCGGCCATTGCCAATGCGCTGCATGATTTCCATGAAATCCGAGCCGAAGAGATTGCAGAACGAGCTGGAACCATTGTGGTGGCAATCCACGCTCGCAGTATCGCGATGATCGACACCAACCTGTTTACGCAATATACCGGTTCAGTTATCTACGAGCAGGCGACCAACACTTTGGGAGGCGAGCATACGATTGTCAGCGACAACGTTTACCTGTTGGATCTGGCAGCACGTGATTCGATTTCAGATACCGCCACACTGAACTTCAATCATTCGGTTGCTGACGCCAACAAGGACTACGAAATTGATTTGGCCCATGCTCGACGAACATTGGTCAACAATCTCGGTACCATCGACCTGAACAACGCAACGGACGTCAGAGATCTCAATACCTCACATTTTGGAACCTGGGTCAGCAAGCAAAATGAATTGACCGAAGCGATTCGAACCGCCGAGGTGGGTTCTGACCAAGTCGACGGATTTCAGATCCAGGAATCCAACGCCTGGGCCATATCGCAGATTGCCATTGCAACGGCCAATGAAGCCTACGGGGTTTCTTATGTAGAAATCTCACGTGCCCAAACAGTTCGAGACTTGGTGATTGCGAGAACGTTCCAAAGTGACTGGCTCCAAGAAACCCGTGACTTGATCAAGGCGGCTCACGAAAGTCGTATTGCGGGACTGGACCTCACTCTGGCCAATGCAACTGCTGCTGTTGCCACAGCTTCATCGGTAATCAACTTAAAAGCGCAAGCTCTTGCTCAGTATCAACGTGATACGGCAGTTGAGGAGTTCGAGCGGTGGAAAAACTTGCGTACGGAGAAAGAACGCTACGAAGCCGAACTTGATCTATTGAATGTCAATTTCGAGACAAATCTTCAAACGGCCGACATTCAGCGAATCAACGACTTGAGAATCTACGCGAACCAGATGACTCAGGCCGACGGAACGCTCGTTCCACTCCCCGAAGAAATTGGTCGTGACTTTGAGATTGAGCGAGCCAGAGCTGTTGGCCAGAGATCCGTAGGACGAATTGCGGTTTTAGGTGAGTTGTTACTCCAACGCACTATCGTCCAGGGCAAGCACGATGTTGACATGATGACCTTGGCCACGAGTCGTGACAACGACTACGCCAACATCGAAGTCGGCTACGTCGAAACCGTAGCTACAGCCGTACACGTCCAAGCGTATGGGGGAGATGAGGCCACACTCGCCACGGCCCGAGCAACAGCCGCTTCCGACCGCGAAACGAGTCGCCAATCGATTCTGGACGCCTACGAGGTGGATACCAGCGCGACCAAACATTCAAACTTTGAATTGCTGGGTCAAAAGCGAATTACGTTTGTTGCCGATTACACTCAGAAGCAAGTTGACTTCACAGTTGCAATGAACGCCATCTATGTGGCCAATGACACCGATTGGAATGCCTACGAAGCCGCAATGGTCACTCGTTCCAATGCAGCTGGAACAACCTATACCCAAACGGTAACTCAGGCCAGGATAGATTTTGCAACGTTCAGTAAGCAACCGGCAATCACTCACCAGACCAATCTGAAAAACATTCGAGTTGCATCGATTGAGATTACGGCAGGTGTAAACGCTGATTATCACATTGCGGTCGCTGCGATTGACTTTGATCAGGCCGATGCAGCACTCGGAACCAGTACCGATGAGGCATTGGTATTCGCCGAAGAAAAGGCATTTGCTTACAAAGCATGGCTCACTGCCATGAGGGACAGTTATGTTGACTATCAAAAAGCAGTCGTTGCCAGTATCGGCGACCTTGCAATCGAGCTGGTCACAGCATCGAGAACCCGCTCGGTGGCTTCGGCCAATGCCACGGCGACCTATGACCGGGACGCCCAGACGGCCCTGAACCAGTCGGCGCTGGATCTGGATTCAGCCGAAGCGGACTCGGCTATCGCCTGGACTGCCAACAAAAACACCCTCGATTTGGCCCAGGCCACTGCCGACAAGCTGCTGGCCGAAGAACTGATCAACGCCGAGGTTGCTCGCGACAACTGTTGGATGCCATCGAGCGTGATTCAAGTCTGACTGCGGAACAGGTGGCTCAGCAGAAGCTGGTAGCCAACGACGCTTACGACACCGCCGTTGCCCATGCCCATCACGACCGGATCGTTCGTACTGCAGCGGACGGCACTGAATCGGGTCGGGCCATCGCATGGAACCAGTTCAAGAAGGACGAAGCCCAGCGCGCTAAGGATTATGACTTCGCCGTTGCTGACGCCAACTACTCGCTGGACATAACACTCGCCGACAAGAGCTGGACGCTTGCCAAAGACCATGCGGACGCCAATGTGGGCTATGAAGAGGACTTCTGGCTGGCCCAGGGACAAAAGCTCAAGCGGGATTTGACTGCCCGACATGCTTTTGACTCGGACCGCTTCGAAGAAATTAAGAACCTTGGAAACCACAACGCGTATTACGGCTTGGTCCTTCAGGGCATGATCGAACACTTCGGACGGACCTATGAAGGAACCGGAGGTGACTTCGGAACGGTGACCAGCCTGCAACTGGTTGACCAGATGGTTGCTGCCTACGAGACTCTGGCGACTACCGTTCACGACCAGACGATTGGGGTTCAGTGGCAGGTGGCCCTGGACGCCAAAACAACCGCCAATGCCGTGGCCCTTGTTCGTCAGGAATCCGCCAAAGCGCGTGCGGGCGACGACTACGACTATTCGACCGGTCATGCTGCCCAAGAGCTGATCTACGATCGAGCTGTGGCTCAGGCCAAGCTCGACCAGGCTCTTGGGGATAAAACCGAAGTAGAAAGCGCCGAGGTGATTACGGCTGCCGAAGACGCTTTCAAGGCCGCCACCCGTAATCTGGACGATATCTGGATCGACAATGTTTCCATGACGGATCTGTCCCAGTCGATGCAGGTCATCAACCTTGAAGAGGGGCTGGCCGACGCGGTTGCCCTGAAAGAAAAAGGGCTGGCCGAAACCATCGCCACTGCAAGGTTCGGGGCAGGTGGTCTGGACCGCACCCTGGCGGAATTGAACCATCAGCTAAAGGTTCTCGAAGCCGACACCCGCCTGGCATCCATCAACTGGATGGCAACTTCGACCAATAGCCCGCTGCTGGGAATGACTAACCTGCTCAGCTATACTGGGACTGTCAATCCAGCAGATCCGAACGCCCCGGTTCTGACCTGGCTGCCTTTTCTTTACGCCAAGGCCGTTGCTGAAAAAGTGCTTACTCTATCCATCGCCGATGCCGAGGAAACTCGCGACTTGACGGTTGCCGATGCCGATCTGGCTCTGGCCTACACCACCGCCGATCTGCAATACAAAAAGAAGCTTGCCGCCACCAAAGCCTGGGCCGACCAGGCCATCGACGACGCTCGGGCAGCGTTCGACGGCTGGGGCGAGGGAGTTGCGGCTGACCTGCCGAGTGGATTCGCCCAGTTCGACGAAACGGTGATCGACCTTTCCAAGGCCAGCCTTCAGCTGGATGAAGCCATCACCACCTGGTCGGCTTACGAAACCCGCTGGATGCGGACTCGAAGCGGAACAACATGGTACGAAGGCACTGAAACGACTGCATGGCGTGAAGGCGATCCCCGCACCGGCACCGACACGAATCTCAACCACGACACAAACCGCGCCAGCTGGTACGGAGCCATCGAAGGATTCGTTGACGGCAGTGCCTACGCCGCACAGTACATCGTTGACCAGATCAACTGGGAAGCATTCAACGAATGGATCACCGATGCACATTATTCCTCCGTCTTTAAGGCAGCTGCCGCTGATAGCGCTGGCTTTGCTCAAGATGCAATGGAAGCTGCAGGGCTTGGGAGTCATGTTCAAGGTGGGGAAACAAAACCCGGTCAACCGCAAGATTTTTATGGGTTTTCGGATGACCAAAAAGCCCTTCTTGACATAGTTGCAGCTCCGGCGGGATTCGCCAAAGGATTTACAGAAGGTCTCTTCCTGGTGGGACCATGGGAAGATGTCAAACTTCTCAAGGACGTTGTTAATTCGGATCCAGTGGAAATCGGCGTCGATCTGTTGATTTTCATAGTCCGTCAAAAGTCCAAATGGGATGCCTGGATGAATCAATCCCCCCTGAAGAAAAGTCTGGACATTGGTCTTGGGGTATGGAAAGCAAAAGAACTCACTGCGGACACGATTGCCATCGGTCGCGTTTTGACAGGTCAAATAGAACCTAAGGAACTGACTCCACAGCAAGTTCGCAAGATTCTGGTTATCTTCGAAGTGGGAAATGTTGTTGCAAATGAACTTGGCCATGCTCTTCAAGAATTCGAGGATTCTGAGACCGCGACAAAAGCGGAACTGATTGGCAAAGTTGTTGGCATGATTGCCTACGAGGTTGTGCTTGAGGTAGGATTCACGGCACTAACTGCGGGAAGTGCCGGAGCCGCGGGCGTGATCCAGGGCGCCCACATTGCCAAGGCAATTACGAAAGTGGCCAAACTTATTCGAAGACTACCTGGAGGAAACAAAGTCGCTGACTTGTTGCTCGACAGCAATTTTCTGAAAAGATTGAGGGAAACAACAGCCCCAAAGGGTGCAAGAGGCCCTGCAACGGCTTGGAATGGCTTCGACGAAGCGCTCGCTGGTGGCCCTGTCAGAAACCTGACAACTGGCAGAGTGAAGGTTGCAAACAATGGAATCGACGTTGTCGAACGTCATCTGGCCAGATTTGGGCCTGACAAGGCGAACAGTGCGATGGTTCAACGTCTTCGAGATATTGCGGACGGAAAAATCACTGCGACTGCTCAAGACCTCAACTTCTATACACATGAACTCCGCGAGTTCACGCGGTATCGTCGTCTTGGTTGGGTCGACGGCGTTCCAGCCAGTGGTGACGATGCTTTGAATCTTTGGCGTCAAACCCATAGCGCGACACTTGATGACTACGGTTTGCCACTTCGGAGCGATCCGCACTTGTTCCATCCCGACGTACTACCATTTTTGTGGGAATAAAATGACAAACACTGAAAAATTTATCCTTGAAACAATCGACGCTCGCGATGGTCAATGGAATTGGCACAAGTTAGGGCGCTATTGTATGAGCCAGCTTGAGAATCCCTCAGAATTGACTTTAGAACCGTTGCTTAGCGCCGGATTCATCGAAGAACGTCCGTTCGATGACGAGCCACTGCCTCGTTTGCACATAACAGAAGCGGGCAAGTCTGCGTTGCAAAAGGAAAGTAATCCAACATCATGATTCGGATTGTGCATGGATTGAATTTGACTACGACGGACATTCCGACCGACATGGAGGCTACTACGACGACACCTTGAACCTTTCACAATACGCAACAACCAATCGGCTGTTCACAGTCATTGTTTTCAGCCTCCTTTCGGTGGTCGTGGCGGAGTCTGTCGCCGCAGGCGATTTACTTAATGCCCCAATTGGAGGAGCGGGTGGGGACCAATCAAAGGGGGACCAATCAAAGGGGTCAGGACTCATTGATGGCGGGAGCGAGGCTTGATATGCTTCTTGGGGACCAATCAAAGGGGTCAGGACTCATTGATGGCGGGAGCGAGGCTTGATATGCTTCTTGCATGCCTAGACCTCCACGTGCCGATGAATCCGGTGGGCTTTACCACGCGTTAAATCGTGGCAACGCTCGTCACCCGATCTTTCACAAGAACGAAGACTTTGATGCCTTTGAACGCATCATCGGTCAGGGGCTGGAACGATATTCGATTGAACTGTTCAGTTATCAATTGATGCCCAACCATTGGCATTTACTTTTGCGAAGTGGCAATGACGGAGAGATGAGTCGCTTCATGCGATGGATCACCGCAACTCACACCATGCGATATCACGCCCACTATCATTCCTCTGGACAAGGGCATGTCTACCAAGGTTCGCTTTAAGAGCTTTCCCATTCAAAATGATGGGCATTTCCTGACCGTTTGTCGGTACATCGAGCGCAACGCATTACGTGCAAACCTTGTCAAACGCGCATGAAACTGGAAAGTGGAGCTCGCTCTACCGATGGCTACAAAAACCTGAGCCAGAACCCCAACTTCTGTCCACCCTGGCCCATTCGTCGCACACCAGCGTGGAAAAAACGAGTCAACGAAGCGCTCACACAAAATGAGTTGGAGGCGTTGCGAAGGTCTGCAAAACATGGCTGTCCATTCGGTGACGAAAAGTGGTTGAAAAGGAAACCAAACGACTCGGACTTGAATCGACCATGCGACGGAGAGGTCGACCAAGAGTTAGAATTCCCAAAGAAACAAAACAATGAGTCCTGACCACCTTAGATGTGACCCCTGAGAGAATCGCATATCGGTTCGACTCGGTAATGTGGGAACGCGTCAAACACCTTTTTGGAGGGTAATAGAATGACTACTCATGATCTCGACAAGCATGATTCAACCGAAGAATTGATAGGCTTCGTTTTGCAGAATGCTGAACTTAAGGACGGATTTGACCAAAAGGTCGAATGTCCATGCAAACTGCGGCAACCTACGAATTTGGTTTGAGAAATTTGACGAACGCCGAGGCACGGTTTACTACAAGTGCGATAAATGCGACTCCGATGGGCATATCTCAGTACAAATTCCTACGGATAAATAAATTGGCAAATTGACTACGACTGAACCTTGAACTTTGCGAGAAACACGACGAACAATCGGCTATTCCAGCCATTCTTTTCAGCCTCATTTCGGTGGTGGTGTGGGGTTCTGTCGCCACAGGCGATTTACTTGAAGCACCAAAGAGAACAGTCATCGGCGATTAGACGATTTGAAACCGTCTAATCTACGACAGGGCGAGCATACCCTTCTCGACAAACTTTCTGGCGATCTTGGAAGTGCAAGGGCTAATTGGCAACACAACTCATCTCTTCTACGGGAAGAGATGAGAAGAGGCGTTCGCATTCGCGATGCTTCCGCACACTTGCCTGATAGTCACCTGCTCCCAGATGGTCGAACAGTTCGGCAAACCTTTCTTGGCATGGAAAGAAATACACTGCGCAATAGGGGTTGGACTTTTGACGGTGAATTCTGGAATCCTCCCATCAAGTAGAAGGAATTCACAAATATGAGTAATCAAAACGGTTTTTTTGAACATGTCGAGCGACGCTTTGCATTTTTGATTGATGAATTCGGGTTCCATGTCACCGAACGCCAAGAAGTTGGGGACAGTCTTAGTGTTGAGTACTGCACCGATCAGGTTTACGTACGAGTGGTCTTCCCCATCAGAAGTGTACAGTTTGCTAAGCATGAAAAACGAATTGAGCGCGAAGGCTTTCGCTCTCTGGCTTCACCAACCAAGGTGCCTTCGATGTCGCCCTTGTTTTCGCCATCGTCGGTCGCCAAGTTCGCTGGCGCGAATGCTGCGCGAGCGACCAACGGCTGACTCCAACGAAGGTGACATCTCCAAGGCCAATTAAGACTTTCTCTTTCTTCTTTTTGTCAGGCCGCCAATTCAAATTGGATTGGACTGACGTAGCCCAATGATGAGTGAAGGCGAATTCGATTGTAGTATTGTTCAATATATTTGTTCAAGCTGCGCTGAACATGTAACTGACAAACGTAATTTTCCCAATAAACACATTCGGTCTTTAACGATCGGTAAAAACTTTCCATCACGGGCGTTATCCCAGCAGTTGCCTTTGCGGCTCATACTGGGGCGATAGTGGTTGTCAGCGATTCGTTTTTGAAAGGCCCTCGCTACAGAATTGGCTACCGCGATCGGTGTGAACAATCAAATCAGATTTCGGTTGACGAATCGTGATTGCCATTTGCAAAGCATCGACGGCCAACTGAGCGTCGATTCGGTCACTGATCTTCCAGCCAACGATTCGCCTGGAGAACAAGTCCAGGATCGTCGTCAGGTAGATCCAACCGGTGCGGGTGTCGATGTAGGTCGTATCGGCCACCCACTTCTGGTTCGGTTCTTGAGCCGTAAAATTCCGATCAAGCAGGTTTTCTGCTACCGGCAACGAGTGCCTCGAATCGGTCGTCGTTACGAATCTGCGTTTGCATCGTGCTGCAATGCATGCTTGCCGCATCAGTCGGGCGACGGTTTTGATATTGCAGGGTTTCACCATGAGCTAACAGCTCTCGGTGAATTCGCGGACTGCCGTAGCCTTTGTGTTGGGCGTGGATTGCTTTGATCAACGTCAACAATCGAGTCGCACGTTGTTCTCGGGCGCCAGCCAATTCAGTCTGACGCCGTTGATCCTTGCTCCACTGGTAAAACCCGCTACTGGAAACCTTGAGCAAACGACACATCGTTTGCACAGGCCATCTTTTGCGATGATCTTCAATAAACTTGAATCTCATCGGCTTCCGTTGGCAAAGATGGCCGTGGGCCAGGTGGCCCGAGGCGATTACTCGCCCCGGGCTCCCACAGATCCGTACATGCACGCATTAGAGCATACGGCTCCTCACATCAAACGTTCGCCTTGCGTGTCTTCATGACCGAGTGAACAACACGTAGCGGTGGCAGCGGAAAGGTCTCAAGCAAACGATTAAATTTCAGCCAGTCCAGTTTTCGTTTCCGATCGCGGCGGCAAAGCCAACGACGCCAGACACGATGAACTAAATAGCGAAACTTCTGCAGTGATCTTCCGTTACCTGTAATTCCATAGTACGCGTCATGTCCTCGAATCTTTCGACAGAGAGCGGCATGCTGGTCGGCGATCCGATCGTGACGATGGGATCGACACCAACGAGAAATGGACTGGACTGAGCGGGTCAGACGAGAAGACATCGTCTGTCGTTTGACCACGCGTTTGCCGCTTCGGGAGCGACTCCAGTAATGAGTAAAACCCAGCAAGTCGAAGGTCTCAGGCCGTTTGCTGGTCGAACCACTGGTGAGTGGGCGCAGCAACGGACGTCGAAAATCGACAAGACGAGTTTTCTCTGGATGGATGGTCAGACCGAACTTGGAGCAACGTTTGCCCAGAACGGCCAGGACGCGGCGGGCATCCGATTCCACTTCGAAAATCATCACCGCATCATCGGCATACCGAACCAAATGAGCTCGGGCCCGCATGCAAGGAACAACATCATCGTGGAACCACCTGTCCAAAACGTAGTGAAGAAACGCATTCGCTAATAATGGCGAAACGACTCCACCTTGCGGACTGCCACGGCCCGGGTAACTGATGTTCCCCGAATCCATCACACCCGCATTTAACCATTTACCGATCAGACGTAACAAAACGCCATCGCAAACTCTTCGCCGTAGAAACGTTCGGAGATGACCATGGTCCAGAGTATCGAAAAAC
Organism: Mariniblastus sp.; assembly: GCA_965224765.1. Lineage (GTDB taxonomy): Bacteria > Planctomycetota > Planctomycetia > Pirellulales > Pirellulaceae > CAZDBA01. The sequence goes on along the minus strand of CBDDAC010000001.1, from coordinate 129,515 downwards.
TTTCGCAAATCGACTTCCAGTACAAAACCACCTTTCAAGTCCATCGTGTGTTTCCACGTCGATGCAATCGCCTGATGGGCCTGAACGGCCAGGACGAAAACCGTACGAACAAATCCAGAAAATCCTGTTCGTAGATCGGCTCCAACAGCATCAGCACTGCTCGCTGCAAAACCTTGTCTTCGAACGTTGGAATACCAATCGGACGCGTTTCGTTGCTGTTGCCCTTGGGGATCTGAACACGACGCACTGGTGGTGCACGGTAGGTCCCCGATTGGACTCGCTTCAGCAACGATTGCAAATTGGCATTGAGATTAGATTCGTAGTCGGCTGCCGTCACGCCGTCGACTCCCGCTGCACCGTCTTTACGTGTGCGACGAAAGGCTTCGGCCAACCACTCAAGATCCATCTGGTGAGCAAGGCTTGTGAAAACCAACTCAGGCGAAACGCTTCGCCAACTCGGCTATCCGACGCTGTTTCATGGATACGTTATTCAAGTTTCTGTGCACTCGCCGTAGTTCCCAACATCGGTTGTTTGATGTGACATCCCGCTTCCCTCCATCGGGTCCTCGCTGAGTCGCAAGTTCCCCGAATTCCACGGTACTATCAGGATGCTCCGATTCCCCGTTTGTTCATCTTGCCTCGCTCCGGTTCGCGTCGCTTGGCAATACCAAGTGTGCTGCGGTTAATTTCGTTTCTCCCGTTGCCACCACAGACTCAAACAACGGACCGAGAGTTGGTATTCCGGTCTCGCCGGACGATTCACTTGGAAACAACTGGGCCTCCCAGGTTTCTGGGGAACCCCAATATCCATCTGCACATGTTCTTCGACCCCGGCCGGACAACAGGCCGCTAACCACTTCGCGGTTGTTGCATGGCTCCCGCTAAAAAGAAAACGAAAGCTCCAACATTGTACTCTTTCGAGGCTCAATAGCATGGCTTCTGGAATCGCTGTCTACGCTTCGCAGCGCCGGTTACCCGGACACCACGCAAGACTCGCTTCCGGCTGCTGGTTAGGCTTTACCGGGTGAGGTTAACTCACTGGGTTCCAGCAAAAGATTTCAATTCAACAACTCATCAAATATCCTCCTCTTCCAGACTTTCCTGGCGCAACCTTTTTTAGGAATATCTCGCTCGATCTTGAGTTGACGGTTTTCCTCCTGGAGCTGCCGAATCACTTTCATTTCCTGCGAAACCGTTTCAACATTCTCTAAAGGCTGGTCGCCATACTTCTTTTTCCAGCGACGGATATTGCTGACTTCCAGGCCCAGGTCTGTCGCCACTTGACGTGCCGTCAGACCCTTCTCAATCATCAATTTGACCGCCTCAAGCTTGTATTCCAATGAATAAATACGACGTTCTGACATCTCTAATCTCCATCATGTAAACAGCAGTAAAAAGCTTAACCACTGTCCACCAATAATGGGTAGGACCATAATTCAACGCGTTGTGCGTCGCTGTCCGCTCCCCAATCCGCGTATCGCCAAGCCTCGTCGCGACATTCGCCCAAGGCCATACAGTGAAGCCATGTTTTGAGGAACCGTATGCGCTAATGCGCGCACGTACGGGTCTGTGGGAGCGAGGGGCTGGCAACAGCCCTTCGCCACCCAGTCACCCATTTTTGAAGAACTTTTGTTGTTGATTGAAGCTCCTTCTAAATTTGAGTGGTTGATACTTTTCTTGGTTTCAGCCGGCTTGATAGACCACTTACCTTTCTGGCAGCATGCAAAGATTGGGTGTCCCCGTTTTCATCTTTCCGTTTTCATCTTTCCGTTTTCATCTTGTCCCCGTTTTCATCTTTCTGCGTATAGCTTTGGCTGTCTAAAGTGAGTAGTATTGCGACTCCGTCAGATCTGACAGGCTTGTTTCTCACCACTTTCATTTACTTTAAAAAATGGGGTGGCTCTCATCAAATGGAACGATTTTTTAGGTTAAGCGATGTTTTTTAAGAATGTGTTTGGGATCGCACTGCTGTTTTTGTTGGCGGCTCCAATATGTCTGGTGGCACAGGAAAATGTGCCGTTGAATTCAATTTCTCCAATGCTGGATTTTACTTTGCAAGCCGCTGATGCGGCGTATTTTACGGTTCAAGATCCTGACGGAAGTGATGGTGCTCCCGAAGGCGAGGATGAAGCCTCAAAAGAAGCACGTGAGGCACTCTTGGAAGCGTATCGCGAAATTCTTGGGCCGGACGATATGTTGCTTGAAGCCTACTTGGAGGGTGGAAAAGGCATTATTGTTATCGACGATTTTTGGTCAACAACAGAAGACTACGACTATATGTTCGCACAGTCACGGATCGAAATTGATTTGTCGGTTCTGATAAAAGATCGTGGAATGGCTTGGGGTGTTTTGACGCTTCGTAAACGTCTTCTCCAGTCGCTCAATTGGGATCGGAAGGTGCGGAATCATTATATTGAGCTACTTCTAGCAAGAGACCCTCAACGAGCCGAGAGAATACTGAATTCAATTCGTTGGGATGCTGTTCAGGCATTGATGGTCGAGATTGAAACGATTGTTGATCGCATCGGCGAAGGTGCCGAGATTATCATTTCATTTACAGACGCAGGTGATATTGCTGTCACAATTAAAGATCTAGGTAACCCCGATACGCCAGTGGTTACCAAGATTTTCACAGCAGGAGCAGGGATGCTGCCAATCGTTCCGGGAAAGGTTGGAAAATGGATTGGTGACAAAATCAACAGTGGTGCGAAATGGGTTTGGAGGAAAATTTCAGGGAAATGGCGAAAAGCCCCAAAGAACGCAGCCCAAGTATCAAGTGGCAAATTCGACTACCTCTTTGGCAATGCCCGAGGTGCAAAGAATGCTGCACACAATGCACCAAGGACGGCCCAGAATCTTGAACAGATGAGACGTTTAGGGTTCTTTGACGATGCCGCCAGCCGCAAACTACTACAAAGCCATTTCGATGATGTGGTAAACGACGCTTCAAATATTACGAAGAGCTATACGAACAAGTACGGCACATTTGAAGTACGCGAATCTCTCTTCGCTGGACCATCAGGCCAATTTGCGAAATTTGAATCAACTTGGGAGGTGCTTGCAGACGGAACTCGCAGGCTCACAACTGTTATTCCGTTTGGAGGAAGGTAACTACGATGTCCGATCTACGAGACTGTACAGAAACACCGGATGAGCTAGGCTTCCTTGAATTTTTCGAGTCCGAGCCGGTGGAGTCTGAACCGCAAGACGGTTATTGGTGTTACCAGTACGCTGACAGCACTGGCGTCGGTGTTCGATTCTCTTTCAACATTTTGGAAAAATCCGTCCAAACGGTTCTGACTTTCAATGGGCAGGATATTGATACAACTGTACATGAGGGGGCCGAAGAATTGCAGCTGATCGAAGGCACGTTGCAGGGTCGATTTGATCTAGGTGGCGAAGGAAGGCTCGAATTGAAATTGCGTCCGCAAATTTCAGTTCGCTGGAGTGTTCTACGCACTAATTGATTTACTGGAGGCAACTACGACGACACCTTGAACCTTGCGAAAAACACAACACGCAGTCGGCTGTTTTTGGCCATTCTTTTCAGCTTCCTCACGGTGGCCGGATCGGATTCCGTCGCCGCAGGCGACTTACTTGTAGCCCCAAAGATAACAGACGACCTTATCGCGGCTTCTAAGCGGGTAGGAATCAAGCTGGACGATGTCCGAATCGTTGATGGTGTCGCCCATATGAAGATTGATCCGATCGCGAACACCTTTTCACGTGCGGACTTGAATCAGTTTCTGGACTTCGCCAGAGCCAGCGGTGCGAAGCAAGTTCGGCTAAATACTGGCCAAGTCGTAAAGCCGAGCATAACGCGAGGGATTGAACGGGCGATCGAAAGTGGAAGGCCTTACCTGGGCGGGCGTCCAGTCTTGGTTCGAGAAGTTGGGCCAAGCGTCATCCCCGGCAATCCGCCGATACGAATCTACGACATCATATTCGATCTATAGGAACAACTATGGCAGACAACATGAACGCAGACATCGAGCGTCTTGCTCCGTTTCTAAATAATGTTCAAAAGGAAGAAGATGCAACCGTGGAGTACCAGATCTTCTCGGATGCTTTTGTTTGGAGCGACGAGATTCCAGACGAGCCAATTGGCGACGACCTCGCCCTAAAGTACCTCTTAAGATACCGAACCAGCGTACTCATAGGTCAGCCGATCGCTGAGCTAGAGTCCTACTGGGAGGCTGCAAAACTGGCTTGGCGAGGATGGCCCGGTTTATCGCAAGAACGTTGTGAGTATTCAGCTGAATTCAAGAAAAAGTACAACGACATTCAGGCGAATGAGGATAAATTCTTGGAAAGCTTCAATGATTAATGACGTTACAACCTGAAATCAGACATATCGAAGACGACTACGAATCGAGCAACAGCAACTACGCCGACACCTTGAACTTTAGGAAATACACGGCGAACGGTCGGCTGTTCCTAGCCGTTTTTATTAGCCTCCTTTCGGTGGTTGTGTTGGTGTCTGTCGCCGCAGGCGATTTACTTGATGCCCCAAGGATACCAGCAATATTGAAGGAAGTTGGGCCACCTGCTCGTATCAAAGCCGCAGTCGGACGTGGCTTGGCAGACGAGGGACGATTTTTCGGATGGAAGCCCAGTCACGTGACACGAAAAGCAACTGATTTCACCAAAGATGAGTTGTTGAATCGGTGGTTGGACGAAAAAAGTGCTTGAATCGGTAGCAGAAGGGTATGAACACATCGCTCGCAAAAAACGACCTACGCAATCCCCGTGCCGAACACTATTGCACCTGTCTAGGATTTTTTACAGGGGTTATATTGGACTCTTGGGAAAAGCATTCAGGCCTTCACGAGTAAAAATTGATCGACACAATCCTTTCCGAGTTAAACACAATTGCCAAAGCGGTTTGTGACGAAGCTGAAAATTCCAGGGCGAGAATCAACTGCATTCAACCTTATTCTGGTCGTATTTTGGACTTTGCTCCTGACGGCAAGGGTTCACTCGAAGGGGGAATTCTTCTGACTCGGATCTGCATGTCAGACCAGGCAAAGGTCCGATTGCTCCCGCCCGAAACGGATCAACTTCCACTTTCCAGGGTTCAGGTAACAACCGACGATCCCCTCAATGCATGTATCGCATCGCAGTATGCCGGATGGCCATTTTCGCATGAGGGTTATTTTGCGATGTGCAGTGGTCCAGCACGAATCGCTCGCGGCCAAGAAGAAATACTTTCGGCCTACGATCTGGTCCTGCCTCAGCAGCAAGTCGTAGGAATTCTCGAAACTCGCACGCTGCCCGAAGAAAAAGAGATCGAGTTTTTCGCCGATGAGTGCGAGGTCGCTACTGAGGATGTGACGTTGTGCGTCGCTCCCACGGCTAGTCTCCCTGCGGCAATTCAAATCGTCGCACGCAGTGTTGAAACAACGATGCATAAGCTCCATGAGCTCGGATTTGATTTGCGTCAGGTCCAAAGTGCGATAGGAACGGCGCCGATTCCACCGATCCCCAATGATGACATGGTCGCTCTGGGTTGGACCAACGATGCAATTCTATACGGGGCGGATGTCCAACTCTGGGTCGATTGCGATGACGAAATTCTGGAAACGATCGGTCCAAAGATCCCCAGTCAATCCTCAAAGGATTTTGGGCGGCCTTTCCAGGAGATTTTTTCGGCATACAATCAAGACTTCTACAAAATTGACAAACACCTTTTCAGTCCCGCTCGCGTTACGATTCACAACTTCGCTTCGGGTCGAGTGTTTGTGTTTGGCAAAATTCATCAGGAAATCATGCGAAACTCATTCCGCTTGAAATCATGAAAATTGGCGTCCTAGCTTCGTCTTCTAGTTGGCATTTTCTAGACCTGCAACGCGCCTCTGAAGAACGCCACCAGTTGATCCCTTTGAGTTTTTCAGAACTCGGGGGAACCATCCAAAATTCAGGCGGCGAAATTTTCGCCGGCACGCGACCTTTAAGTGACTTCGATTGCATCCTGGTTCGCGCAATGCCAGCGGGGTCACTTGAGCAGGTCGTTGCCCGGATGGATCTGCTTTTTCGCTTGGAGAAACTTGGTGTACCTGTCATTAATCCAGCCAAGTCCATTGAAGCGGCTGTCGACAAATACCTGTCGTTATGCCGTCTCAAAGACTGTGGGATAGGCATCCCCGATTCTGGAATCTTTCAGACCACTGAACCCGCACTCGAATTTTTTCGACATCACCAGAGTGATATCGTCTACAAGCCCGTTTTTGGAAGTGAGGGTCGCGGAATCGAGCGGTTGACCGATCCGAGAGTGGCCAAAGAGCTTTTTGATCAACTCGTATCGGAAAACAAACTTCTTTACTTGCAGGAATTCATACCCAACGTTGCAAAGGACTTGCGCCTGTTTGTTGTGGGCCAAAACGTTTTTGGGATGTCACGGCACAACGAAGAAGATTGGCGAAAAAATATCAGCAGAGGAGGGAAAGCCTTGGCTCATCCAGTATCCGGCGAAGAAAAGAAACTTGCCATCGCCTGTTCAACTGCGGTGGGAACTCACATCGCAGGAGTCGACATCATCATTGACCACGAGGGCCATTACCTGGCAATCGAAGTCAATTCGTCACCGGGATGGCAAACTCTATCCCAGACACTTCAAATTGATATCGCGTCTGAGATCGTGAAATTTCTAGAAAACTAAAACGCTACTTTGAAGGAAACTCAATCGATTCGGATTTTTCAGCGGCTTTTTGATCCGCCATTTCAATCCGAGTCTTTAGTTCTTCACGAACAACGGGAAGCTCAGCAGGTGCTTCGATTCCTAACCGAACTCCTCCTCCAGTAATTCGCACAACGGTCACCACGATGTCGTCGCCGATCCAAATGCGTTCTCCGATTTTTCTGCTCAAAACCAACATGACAATTCCCTTTTCTTTTTACTTCCTGTTTTCGTATTCCGTTGAAAATGAGTGCAATCGAAAAAACTGAAGTGACTAGTAATGTTATGGACGTTGTTTTTTGGTAGTAGTTTTTTATGACGGACAAGTGCGATAAATTTTCACTTGCACCGAAAAACATGCGCGAGGAATAGATTAGGTATAACGGTCGCGCAGCAAAACGCAAGCGTGTCAAGCTCGGTTTGGAAGAAACCCCACTCAGCAAACCACCCATCTTAACAAATCTATCCCCAAAAGATATTTCTGAGTGAAACATCACAAGAATCAGTTTCAGAAATCACAATTTGGCATGGCAAGTTTTTGCAAGATTGAATCGCAGCGAGACGCATCCGGCTTCTTCATCGTCAACGAAGATGGGGGACAAGCGAGACCGTCACCTTTGAAATCCTAACGGTTCGCGGGAACCGTTAGGACATCGCTGATTTCATTTTCGGTCGCATGCGACATTCTTTCAAAGACAAAACCGAGTGGACCAATGATCAATGCCGGCAGCAAAAGCAGATCGCAAATTAGGGCCAGACCAAGCAATGCCACAATCGCATAGACGAAATGACGGGGCGGGATAAACTCACTGAACACCATCAGAATCAATCCGCTACTACAGATCAACGTCGTATAAAACATCGGTCTTGCACATTGTGAGACCGTTGCTCTAACCGCTTGCAAAGAGCTGGTCGTTTTCTTTCGCTCACGAGCATACCACTCGAGAAAGTGCAATGTGTCGTCCACGGCGATTCCCATCCCAACACATGCGGTCAAAATGGTACCAATGTCGATTGTTACCCCGCACCAGCCTAACCCGCCGAAAAATATTAGAGCGGGAAATACATTGGGAATCATGGCAACCAAGCCAACGAGGATACCACGCAAAATCAGCATCACCATTGGCGTAATGATGGCAAATGCCATCAGAAAGCTGTATGCCAAATCGTCAAATTGTTGTTGCCGTCCCGCCGCAGAAAGCGGCCAAATCCCCGTCAACATGACCTTCGGAGGTTGCTCAAATTTTGCATTCGCCTGATCGACCTGGGTATGAATACGCGCCATCAGGGACTCATAGTCATCGCCTTCCTGAAGACGCACACCAAGATGGATTCGCCAAAACCGAGACACCTCATCGTCAGCCAAGAGTCGTTGTTGAATCAAATCGGGTTGATGCTCCATGAGTTTTCGGTTCAGCGTTTGGCGCTTGGCAATCGACTTTAGACTCTTTCTGCTGGAAATCGATGGTGAAAGGTTGGCTATAGAAAAAGCAGAACAAACACCCTCCGTCTTTCGCGTTGAAGCATGAATATGAGTAACCGCCTGAAGTTGATCGACGAGAGCGCCCTGAGTCTTGGGAAACGCGACGATGACTTCGACCGATTCGAGCGCGGTCCAGTTTTCACTAATCCAACGGTAACCTCGATTCACGTCACTGTTTTCAGGAAACATTCTGGTAGGGGATAAAGTCGTTTCCAGTTTGCCCAACCCAACAATACCTAGAACACCAATTGCCAAAACAGAAAACAATATCACCGCGGCCCAACGGGTCAGGCGTTTTGAAGAGCCCGCTTCAATTGATTTTTTGGGTTTTCGACAAAGCTTGTTTAACAGCTTTTGTTTTTCATTTGACGACGCCGGCCAAACGGCCAGCAACGCTGGATAGAGCAACAGCAAGATGATCAATGCAACACAGATAGACATGGCCGCAAAAAAACCGAAATGCCGAACGGCCTCAATGTGGCTGGTCGAGAGCATCAAGATCCCAAGGCTTGTTGTCAGCATTGCCATGCTGGTGGGCCGCCACCCCAAAGCCAACGCTTTGCCAGCCAATTCTACATCTGAACATTCTGGTTGCTCGCCGAAGAGCGTTCTAAAATAGCTACAAAGGTGAATACAACCCGAAAGCGATAACACCAGAACTAGAACCGGCATCAACACCAGCAGTCCGTTGATTTTGAAGCCTAACCCAGTCACCATCGCGACGCTGGCCAACGCCGCAACCCCGGCAACCGACAGAGTGATTAGCGTCAAACGCCAACTGCGCAAGCAAAAAAACGTAATCACAACGCAAAGCAACACGGAGGGGAACCCCAGCAGCAACGACTCGTTGGTAGAACGATCAATCTCCGCACAAATGAATGAGTTTCCGCCAAAACAAACCATCTCTCGGTCCAGGCCAGCCACCTGTTCCACCTCGTCCAATATCGCGATGAGTGTGGCTTTGCGATCACTCTGCCCCGCTGGAGAAAGCTGTAACACAATCCCTGTCGTCTCTCCATCGGCCCCGAGATAGATATTGGCTAAACGACGACGTGCCGCGGCTTCGCTCAGCCCCAGCTGATTGCGAGTCAGTTCGTCCAATACCGTTGCACCATCCAGGATCCCAAGGTATCGCGACTGGGATTGATTTTGTCGGTGCAATCGATCGGTCAATTCATGCAACCTGCGATCATCAATCGTGCAGCCCGGCCAACTGAGCAAGAGGTTGTCGTCATGCCCGAATAGTTTGAGAAATTTGTCGTACTCGGCTCGCTGGGGCGTTCCGTTAGGAAGCCAAGTAGAAACGTCCTGCGTATTCGTTTCGGCTTGAAGTGCCAAATAGACCAGAACTGGCACAAGCAACAAAAAGCTCAAGACGATCCAGCGAAAAGATTTCAAGGCTCTCATTGAGTAAGGTATGTCTCGGCAGAAGGTCCAAGTTATGCGGCCGCGGCCTATCGAAAATTGGAATTCGATGGCTCACTCATCATCAATTTTTTTGAGCTGAATCTGCCCATTGATAGTCAAGCCGTCGATACTTCCATCTTCGCGTTGAGAAAACTTGACCTTCGTTCCATCGGAATTGTCAACAAAATCCAGGTCTCCCAAAGGCACAATTCTCTTGGCGGAGACTTCCATGGGAACCATGACTTCCAACGCGTTATCAATCGCTTTGATTTCAATGATGAGCACCTGACCATCCATTTCGGCCTTGTATTTTCCTGCCATCTTTTGAAGCGACTCTTCACTCAACTCCACCAACTCAATCCATTCCGTTTTGCCTTTCCAATCGTAGCAATTGGAGATTGCACGTTTGATTTCACCGATAAGTGCCCCGCCGCTGTCGCCGCTAGTCATCACGATCACCGCATCACCACGATGTGCGTAGGCAAACATTTCATTGGTGAATCCGGCGTTTTTCCCTCCATGTTGAAAAATCAGCGCCTCGGCACCCCCTTCAAGGGACGGCCCCAACCCCCAATCGCCCTGATGCTTTTTGAGCATCTCAAGAACGGTGTCCCTGGACAAAACACCCTCTTCTTTGCCTGCAACAATCTGCTGTATCTCCATGCAATATCGAGCAAGTTCAGACGGAGTTGTCCACAGTCCCGCAGCCGCTTGCTCGGGGTAATTATTCCAATTCCCTGCAAGGATTTTCCCTTGGTGATCATAGGCGGCACTTGCCATGGCGTGCAGTTCTTCAGACAACGGCTGTTGATAGGTGCTATTTTCCATGCCCATGGGTGCCAGGACGTGTTCGCCAAGGTATTCATCGAAAGACATCCCGCTCACGTCTTCAACCAATTTCTGCATTACCGTGTACCCACCCCCTGAGTAGCGCCACGTCCCACCGGGCGTCGTATCGACCCGAACAGGGTCGGTATTGCCTTCTCCATCAAGAACTTGTTGAGTCGTCGGAAACTCGTCCCATTGCGAATATCCAGGAAACCCGTGCACTGTCATCCCAGCAGTGTGAGTTAGCAACCTGCGAAGCGTCACTTTCTCAGTGTCCGTGAAACCATTCTCCGGGACCGTCCAGTTCTTCAAGTACTGATTGACGTCGGTGTCCAAATCAACGGTTCCCTGGTCGACCAACTTCAAGGCCGCCAGGGCTGCGATCGGCTTGCTGATTGAACCGGCTTGAAATAAGGTTTCCGTCTCAACTGGCGCCTTCGTTCGCGTGTTGGCGATCCCATATCCCTTTGCCCACCGAATTTCTCCGTCTTTGACGACGGCAACACTAACCCCGGGGACGCGGTAGTGCTTCATTCGATCCTCGATGGACCAACTGCCTTGAGAATCGCCTTTCTTCTGAAAGGCTGGACCCAGCCCATTTTCTATGGTCGCAATTTCCTTTTCGACCTCGGATATAATTTCAGATACTTGCGGAGCAGCCGCCGCGAGGTCTGGACGATCCACGCCGCAACAAAGAGCAAAGAATACCAACAACGAAACGAGAGTCTTGTTCATACGTAAACCTGATAATAGGCGTTGAGTAACCAGAACCTCCGGTGGCCATCGGAGCCTGAATCTAAAAATACCTCACGGTACTTGTTCGCGTTTCAATTATGCGAGTTTGTGAAAAGTAGAACGGATCGTTCTACCTATCGCTCACAAAAAAAGTTGGCGAAACGCTAACGTCCCATGCAACTTGCACGGCACCAGCATAGCTTCTGAATCCAACGACGAAAGTAGCGAGACAAGCAAAGGAAGACGAAGCACTCTGCCCAGACTTAAAATTGCGATTCGCACGAAAAAAAGGACTTCGGATTGAATCTCCAAAGTCCTGCAACGTTTACCAAGTCCAAACTTGGGCGAGTTATCTCAACGACCTTCAACTTTCTATTGATAGATCAGTTTTGCGATTCTTTCGTCCAGATCTTCTGTCCAAGCTTCCATTGCCGCGTCTCCCAACAAACCTTGGAGAATTTCGCGATCATCCAAGCTAAGCTCCTTTTCCATCGACCAAGGTCTTTCACCGCCTCTTGGAACATATCTTTCGGCCACAAACTCCGACAGTTTTTTTGAGGCGTTTGCGGACAACAGCAATTCTTGATCAACATTCGCAACGAACGCTGCGATCTCGGCCTTCTTCAAGGATTCACGACGAGATTCGACTCGTTCGGTATAGATTTTGAACTGAGGTGGGGACAGGACCTTTTCGACCTCGTTCATCCAAAAAGCACTTTCTTCAGCGGGTGGTGGAGCAAAGAGCCCGGAAATCAAACCTTGGAATTCTAGCCTGAACTCGTCGGCGTCCATCTCTTCCTCTTGAGCACCATTTTGCAAAGCTGCCAATCTCTCGCTGGCAAGCTGCCTGGCCTTTACGATTTTCTTGACAGCACCCTTTGCGGCAACTTCAAGTCTTTGGCGTTGTTCATCGGTCAAGTCAATTAACTGGCTGATATCTCCAACAACTCGCCCAAGTCGTGCTTTGTCCGTGCTCTCCAACTGAACCATGGCTTCCACGATGGCTTCCAGCTCGCCCTCGACGGGATCTTCGGGATCCTGCTCACGTTCCTGTGGATCCTGTACAGGTTCTTGTGGATCTGGTTCTTGATTCACGTTGACACTTGGCATGTCCAATGACGCGAGCGTCAACGGCAAGGGTTCCTGATCGATACTCGTTTCCATCATCGATAGGTGAGGAACGCGATTGCCATGACCATTGCAAAACAACATGGCTCCAATCCCAAACAGGAACACGCCAACCGCGGTCGCCAACGCGGCACCGGTGAATCCGGTTGAACCAACGGTGCCCGCCTGCCGAGCAAGCTCCAATCCGGAAGCGTTTCCAGCACCCGACGTGTTCAGGGCTCCACACGCGTCGAGAGTCGATTGAATCAACGATTCTGTTGCCATAAATTCAGCAGCGACTTGGCTCGTTTGGCAAGTCGCCAAGGTGACGGCCCCCGTCGTGGCAATTCCGTGACGAAGTAATCGCGTTCTCAATAGTTGTCGAGCACGTGTCAGAGTGCTTTTCACCGACGCCGTTGTCGTATTCAGCATTCCAGCCGCCTGACTTCTCGACATCCCTTCCAGATGACAAAGGACAATGACGTTTCGATATTTTTCGGGAAGGCTTGCGATTTCCCGATGGATTTCTTCGGTATCATTTTGAATCGAAATTTGTTGCCAATGATCTTCAACTGTTTTCTCATGGATTTTTTCCACGTTGACCTCTCGTTTTCGGCTTAGTTTTCTCCTCAGTGAAAAGCAGGTTCGGAGCGAAGTTTCATGAAGCCAACCGCCAATACTTTGATGGGCAAGCAACTTGCCTGACTTGAATGACAGTAACATGAAGATGTTTTGAAACGCATCCTCGGAATCCTGTCGATTGACCAGAATATTGAGGCACACTCCTAAGATCATCTTGGAATGTCTTCGGACTAGTTTTTCGAACGCGTCGTGATCATCTCGATTCACATAGCGTTTCAGTAAGTCGTTGTCGCTTTCATTCACTTTGATTTCCTTTAACCTGCGTCCCATACCCTTCTATGGTTCCAGGTAGCAAAAACGGACCGCGCAATTCTTCCCAGACTCAATCTTCGAGTTTCTCAGCTGGCATTCTCAGTCAAACCGATCCAGTAGACATGCACGCCAGATCGATCGAGAACCGCGGCCGTCCGCCAAATTCGCCCTTCAAAAAATCAACGTGAAAGTGATGAGTAAGACGGCAACGATCAAAGCGACCAAGTTGAGGATCACACCCGATTTGCGCATAGAGCTTTTCGAAACGATAGCATTTCCCAGCCCCATGATCGAAAAAATCACTGCAACGATCGGGCCAACACAGCAAACAAAATTGCTGACCAAGGATCCACTCCCCCAAAAAAAAGCCAGCAAGCCACGTCTGTCGAGACTTGGTCGTCCAGCCGGGTGGGGCGATTGCCTCCGATTCGGCACCTCCGGCGCTGGATCGATTGCCCCCGAAACTCGCACATGTGGCTTGGGAGAGGAACTGACCAACTCACCCTCCACAGGCACTTGGGAGATGCAGTTGCAAACTGGACAGCGCACCTGTTTCCCGGCGTGTGCAACGTCCACCCGAATGGTCGATTGGCAGTCGGGACAAGTCAGTTCATTTTTCATTATTGGTGGCGTTAACGGGGTTCACATCGCAAAATAAAGGCCTTCTGCATTCTGAAGCGCGTCTCAATTAAGTTTACTGGAAAATCACCGAATTTACCGTAAAACAAAACAAGGACACGCTACCGAAAGAAAGGTGGACCTTACATGGCGTTATTCGTTGCGGTTTCCAATATATTGCCCGATTCCGAAACCAAGGCATCGGTCTAGCCGTTGGTAGTGCGTTTCGGAATTTTTCGCGATCTTCAGTGGAAGGATTACGAATTCTCGCCACGGATCTGGGTAGAAGATTCGTCGCAGCGAAAATCATCTTCACTGACGTCATCGCAGATTGCATGAAGCGCATCGGGTAGACTCAAGTCACTCAACCGGATAAATCGCCCCTCAATCGAGCGCCCGAAAACGAGGAACCGGCAACCGTAGCCCGTGATTTCATCGATAGCCATATCACGCACAGAGATATCATCATCGTAAAATCGAGGCAGAGCGACTCGAAAAATTGTATCAACGCCGGCCATAAACGTGGCGCCTGGAAAAATAGCCGCTTTTTCCAAGAAAGTTGGAGCTCGGGTCAATGCGAGAGAATGGCCGCCAAAGTCCTGTCCAATTCGAGACTTCGTTTCTTCGAGTGTCAAAGTGGGCTTGTCAGCATTTGCGACGCAAAGCTCAAAAACGGCGGGTTTTTGGATTTTCGCGGCACCAACCTCCGCCATTTTGAGATGCCCATCATGAACTGGATTAAAGGCTCCTGACACAACACAAACCGTGGTATTGCGAGGGTCATCACCACCCAAAAAAAGAACACTCGACTGGCCGCAAAGCACTTTCTCAATTTCCAAGTCTTCGGGGACAGTCATCAATAAAAATGCCTTGCCTTTTTACGATTCAAGTGAGAATCAAATGTTGGCGATCTACAAAGGGGTGAATGGGTAAGTCAAACGCAAAATCCGGGTGGAGGCCTCAAAAAAAGTGGCCGATTCGCCAGGAACTCCCCAAGTCCCGATTGAACCTTACCCGGAGAATAGATACATTCTTAGGGTGTTGGGAAGGCCATTGTGGTCTTCAACGAAGCAGATTCGCTTCAACACTGTAACTTAATTGCTTTTGACTTTCGACTACTCCTGCAAAAAGGGGTATGAAGCTGTGAGATGCTTGTCGTCTCAATCTTCTAAGTCAACAGAAAGGAAGACCTATGTCTACACTTGTCAAAGACTTGATCGATGCTGGCGTCCATTTTGGACACCGTTCCAGTCGCTGGAACCCAAAGATGCGTCCCTATATTTACGGACGCAAGAACCAGATTCATATCATTGATATTCGCGAAACCGTTCGCGGCTTGCTACGCGGCAAGAAGTTTATCTCCAATGTTGCTGCCGAAGGTAGCCTTATCCTGTTTGTTGGAACCAAGCGTCAGGCCGGTGCAACGATTGAGCGCGAAGCCGAACGATGTGGAATGCCCTTCGTAAGTGAGCGATGGTTGGGTGGAGCGTTGACCAACTTCCGTACGATTCGCAGCCGAATGTCGCGTCTTGAAGAACTCGAAAAAATTCGTAGTGGCGATGAGTTGCAGAACTACTCCAAAAAAATGCAATCATCACTGAATCGCGAATACCGAAAAATGTATCGCAACCTGAATGGAATTCGAACCATGAACCGAATTCCTCAGTGTCTGGTCATTGTTGACCCCAACAAAGAAAAAAATGCCATCCGCGAAGCTCGTTCGCTCGGTATCACGACGGTCGCTTTGATCGATACTAACTGTAACCCGGATGATGTTGATCTTCCAATTCCAGGTAATGACGACGGTATCCGCTCAGTTGAGTTGATCCTGTCGCACTTGGCGGACGCTGTTCTGGCAGGCAAGAAAAACATTGTTGCCAAGAACGAAGGCAAAGATAAAGGAAAAGGAAAAGGCAAGGACAAAAAAGGTGCTGCTCCTACTGCAGCTGCTCCTGCTGCTCCAGAAGAAGCAAAAGCTGCCGCCCCAGAAGCTCCTGCTGCTCCAGAAGAAGCAAAAGCTGCCGCCCCAGAAGCTCCTGCTGCCGAAGCGACTCCCGCAACTCCGGCTGCCCCTAGCGAATAGCCAAACGCCCGACGAACCATGACGACTGACCTTGTGTCAATGATTTATCGGGGTTCGTCAACCAAAAGCAATTATGCTCCTGCGCCTGATCTTGGACGGGAGCTTTTCAGTTTTCAAACAAAGTTGATTTGATCAAAGAAAAATAGAAGGACCACAATGTCAATTTCAGCAAAAGCTGTAGGTGAGCTAAGAAAAACCACCGGTGCCGGAATGATGGATTGTAAAGAAGCCCTAAAAGAATCGGGTGGCGATCTAGATGGCGCTCTTGAATACTTGCGCAAAAAAGGTCAAAAGGTCGCCGCAAAACGTGCGGACCGTGACGCCAATGAAGGTGTTGTCGTCGCATTGACCAATGACGCAGGAACCACCGGGGTAATCCTCGCTCTTAGCTGCGAAACTGACTTCGTCGCCAAGAACGAAAACTTCACGGAGTTGGCCGGCAAATTGGGGCAACTGGCGATGGAAAACCTGCCCGGAACCCTCGAGGAATTCGTTGCACTGGATTTTGAAGGTGCTCCGGTTTCTGAAAAACTGATCGAACAAACCGGCAAAATCGGTGAAAAGATTGAGGTTTCTGACTATGCCAGAGTAGATGGCGAAAACATCGCCTCTTACATTCACGCGGGTAGCAAGATCGGTGTTTTGGTTTCCTTCAAAGACGGTGGAAATGCCGAAGCTCCTGGATTCTTCCGTAGCGTAGCCATGCACATCGCCGCGATGTCGCCGTCCATCATGCGACCCGAAGAATTTGATGCCGAATTTGTGGCCAAAGAGACCGAGGCCATACAAGCTCAGATCAATGCGGAAAATGAACTCAACGAAGCCGAGAACCTTGGCAAACCGCAAAAGAAGGTTCCCCAGTTCGTCAGCAAACTTCAGTTAAATGCAGAAGCATTGGCTGCCGCAGAGTTGGCAATCAAAGAAGAACTCAAAGCTGAAGGCAAGCCAGAGAAAATCTGGGACAGAATCGTTCCAGGAAAACTCGAGCGATTCGTTGAAGACAACACCCTGCTTGACCAAGAGCGTTGCCTGCTTAGCCAGTTCTTTGCGATCGACGACTCGAAAACAGTGGAACAGGCGGTCAAGGACTTCCAAGCTGAAGCGGAAATCGTTGCCTTCAAACGAGCATCCGTTTCTTAAATTTCGCTGATTCGGCAGTTCACCAGTCATCCAACCCAGCCTTTTCGGCTGGGTTTTTTGTTGCCATGACACGAAACTACCGACCTAAACAACCGTGGCGTTTCAAGTTACAATCTTCGAACTCCAACCATTTCCCCCTAATGCGGAATCCACGATTTAATGAGTGTTGCCAAATACAAACGGATTGTTCTCAAGCTTTCTGGCGAAAGCTTCAGCCCGCCCGGTGAGCGCGGCATCAGCATGAACGAAGTCGTTCATATTTCGCAACAAATCAAACACGCCAAAGAAATGGGTTGTGAAGTCGCAGTGGTGATTGGCGGCGGAAACATATTGCGTGGTAGCCAGTTCACCGCCAGCAACGCTGTCGTCCAGGAGGCCACCGCTCACTATATGGGAATGCTGGCCACAGTCATCAATGGGCTGGCACTCCAAGATGCCTTGGAATCAATCGGATGCGAAACTCGATTGATGAGCGCCATCAAGATGGACAACGTTTGCGAACCCTACATTCGGCGTCGAGCACGACATCACCTGGAAAGGAATCGAATCATCATCCTTGGAGCCGGTACAGGCGGCCCCTTTGTGACCACTGATACCGCCGCAGCACTCCGCAGCATGGAACTCGAAGCTGAGATTCTGTTAAAAGCAACTCGAGTTGACGGGGTCTACAGCGATGATCCTGAAAAGAATCCACACGCGGTTCTCTACTCTGAACTGAACTACGGAACGGTTGTCGAACAGCGGCTTCGTGTCATGGATTCCACTGCCATCAGCCATTGCATGGAACACAAAATGCCAATCATGGTTTTCAACTACCTCAAGGATGGAAACATCCAAAAGGCTGTCGCCGGCGAAAAAGTTGGTACACTAATTGCCAATAATGTTGAAAACCCTGACGCCGTTTGAACTTAACATTTACCTGAAATCTACTATCAACTCATTCCGAATAGCGAGTTAGAAATGTCAGCAGAACTAATCCTTTCCGATTCCACTGACCGCATGGAAAAAGCGATCGAAGTGTTGAAAAAGAATTTGAGTGGTATTCGAACAGGACGCGCCAATCCTGGTCTCGTTGATTCGCTCCGCGTCGACGTTTACGGCTCACCTACGCCGATCAAACAAGTGGCATCGGTCGGAGCCCCAGAACCTACGCAAATCGTCATTCGCCCCTACGACACGAGTATCATCAAGGAAATTGAAAAGGCGATTGTTGGAGCCGACCTCGGTTTTAATCCACAAAGTGATGGACGGGTCGTTCGAATCAACATTCCCCCGTTGTCGACGGACGTTCGTAAGAAGATGGTTTCGCGAATCAAAGACCTCGGGGAAGAATCCAAAATTTCCATTCGGAATATCCGCCGCGATTCCAACAAGGCTGCCGAGCAAGCAGAAAAAGACAAAGAGATCAGCGAAGATCAACGAGACGATATCAAGGACAAGGTTCAAGAGTTTACCAAAAAGTACGAAGATCTCGTCAACGACTTCTTGAAATCGCGTGAAACCGACGTCATGGAAGATTAGTGCCATCCACCCGTCTGGGCTATCGATTTAGCCGGATTCATTCGCCCCTCCCGATTTAGCCTCCTGGAGGGTTTGCGTTTCCTACCTCGTCTCAACGGCGAGATTTGCAAACACAGGACCGGCTCCGAACGGCCAGCCCATGGATTGACCGATAGAGCCGGTCCTAGTTCTCTAGCGTCAAAAACATGTTGGAGTTGGAAACTCGTTCTAGTTCCCAACACTCTCAAACACGGCGACCAGATTGAGCTCGTCCTGCGGCTGGACGGTTCTCAGATCCAGATAAAGATTATCTTTATTGATCCGCCCCATGATGGCAGTCGATCCTGCCCTAAGTCGCCCTGCAAGTTCATCGGCAGTCATTCCCTTGGGAACCACCTCAACAGCTCGGGACTCGATCGTCTGTGCTGGCAAACTTCCGCCACCCAACATGGCTTGGGAAGGGACCATAGAGATAGATTCGATAAATGGTAAATGCCCCAACTGGCCGCACAGCTTGTTGCCACGCATCTCGAGATTTTCAATGGGAGTCGATAGCATTCGCAGAATAGGAATTTCCTGCTCAGCCGTCTCTGGTTGAAGATAGATCTCCAAGGTGGCTGCCAGGGCAGCCAAGGTCATCTTGCCAACGCGCATCGCCCGCATCAACGGATTCTTCAAAATGCGGTTCACATGTTTTTTCTTTCCGATGATGATTCCACACTGGGGTCCACCCACCAATTTATCACCGCTAAAAAGAATCAAATCTGAGCCCGCAGCGATACTATCCGCGACCATGGGTTCGTCGTTCATGCCAAACCGCCCGAAATTAAGCAATGCTCCAGAGCCGATATCATCAATGACGGGTAAACCGCTTTTGCGACCAAGCTGAACCAGGTCTTTGATTCCGGGCGTTTCACTGAATCCAACAATTGCATAGTTACTGGGGTGAACCAGCATCATTGCACCCGTCTCTTCGTTGATGGCTTCTTCGTAGTCACCAATGCGTGTTTTGTTGGTTGTTCCCACTTCGCGAAGCTTCGCACCACTGCATTCCATCACATTAGGCAGACGATAACTTCCACCGATCTCAATCAGCTGGCCGCGGGAAACAATGACCTCTTTTCCCTTTGCCATCGCAGAAAGGGCAATCATTGTCGCTGCCGCATTGTTATTCACGATCGTAGCGGCTTCACACCCGGTCAACTCGCAAAGCAATCTTTCAACCGCTTTGATTCGCTGTCCACGTTCTCCCGTCTCAAGATCGATTTCGACACTACAATAACCGTCTGACAAATCAGCGACCGCCTCAATTGCCGATTTAGCAAGAGGAGCACGCCCAAGCCCAGTATGCAAAATAATTCCCGTGCCATTGATGACGCTACGCAAATTAGGCGTTCGCTCACTGGTCAACCAATCGGCAATTTTCTGTGCCATTTCACTGGGAGTTGGCACGTTCATTTCTTCGGCCGTCGCACTCATCTGAGAACGCACGTTGTCAAGAAAATTTCTGACGCCGTTGGCAACCACATGATGATTGACGCTGTCCACCAATCGTTTGAGGGGCTCGGCATCAAGAAGTTGACTTACCGATGGCAAATTACGAAACGGATTAGGCATAAGTCTTTGGCAATCTGAATTTAAACGGATGTAAAGAAAGCGTGCAGGATCCTGGCGCAGATAATAATCCTCTCCAGCTCCAAATTATCGACCGCGAGGATCGTCAGCCCACAGCTCTATCCTAACGGTTGTCAGAAAGATCGTCACCGCTTTGGGCGGCAGAATCGTTGTTTTGCTGAGATCGGAGCGACTGAATGCCCAACTGGTGTTCGCGAATTTCAAGTTCCCGTACACGCGCTTCCATTTCCTTACCTGGCTTGAAGGTCACCACATACTTGGCTGGCACATCAACCTGGTCGCCCGTCTTTGGATTGCGGGCCCTTCGAGGCGCTCTTCGCTTGACTTCGAACACGCCAAAATTACGCAATTCGATCCGGCCATCCATGACCAGAGTCTCGACGATCGCATCGAACGTCTTTTGTACAATCTCTTTGGTCTTTAACTGAGTAAGACCAATTTCTTCAGAGATTGTCTTTACGATTTCCTTTTTGGTCATATCCAAACAATGCAAATTGTGGACTATTAATGCACCGCCTTCACGGCGGAAAATTTCCGCAAGTGTATGCAGCGTAAGAGTTAAAGTCAACAATACGGCAGGATATCCAGTAAGGTTCAGCAATTGTAATATTTTAATTCCCAGTCGATTGGACAGTTGGCCGATGCCAGCAATTTCCCCAAAGATCAATCGCCACCAGCCCACCAATGATTAGGATCGAACTCGTCGTGGCAAAACCTCAACTCCCCGCCAAAAGACTCGAATGTGGCATCACGTTAGCGTGAAATGCACAAGGAGATACTAGCAAGGCAACGTTCGCCCAACAGAAAGCACAACGGGACCAGTCGCAGGCAAGCAACCAATTATTCAATCCATCGTACCGACAAGAACCTTTAACACTCAACATCAAAAAGTTGAGTGCAGGTTCGTCAAGTTTCCATCTTCACAAGCTCATTGAACAAGCGATTTGGAACCTACCCAAACGTTATGCCTCTAGCAGCAATGCCATTTGCCAAAGCACATCAGTAGTCGTTGGCGGGCTAAGTTTGTCTCGGTCTAGAACTTAGATTTTCATGACCGATTTTTGCGCATCGATATGTTCCAAGGAATACAGTTTCCCTTTCCCGCTGCCAGGGCATTCCTCGCAGGTTCGTTCCCAATCCTCTTCCGTTTTGAGATTAGAATCCCAAAATGGCCAGGTTTTACATTGACGAGGCCTTGCACCATAAACCTGACATTTCCGCGCCTCGGTGTCAAAAAACAGACAGTCTCCGTTGGGAAATTCCTTGAGGCTTTTCCGTGCACCTACCTTGCGAACATAGGTGTCCTCGAACTCTACGACGTCCACTTCAACCAGATCGGCCAATGCCTGAATCTCTTCTTTGTTCACCCAAACATAACCCGGTGCCCCAGTGCAACAGTCTCCACACTGGGAACATTTGAACTTGAGTCCGTCCGCGTACCACGGCTTTTTGTCTTTCATAATTCTCCTCGTTTCCCCAAAGCGTAATTCTGATCACCCCAGGAAACAAGTGCCATTGGACTATGGCCATGAACATTTGGCTAAAGCCACCAAGGGTAGGTCTAAGTTGACTTTACAATCTCAGAAATCGCACTCAGAAACGTGTCGATCTGGAGTTCATTGGAGAACCAGTTTGGACTGATCCGAATGGTTCCACCGTTCTCAAAAGTCCCCAGTCGACGGTGAATACCCGGGGCACAATGCAGCCCGGCCCTAACCTGAATTCCAAAACTTGAATCCAAAATCATGGCAATTTCTCGGGGGTCCTGTCCGACCACCTCAAAACTGAGTACCCCAGTTCGGTGAAGCGCCCCTGAACAAATAATCTGAACGTCAGAAATCAAACTAAGTCCCTTGGCAGCCAAACTGAGAAGCGCCTGTTCTTTTTCGGCGATTTTCGCGACTCCAATCGAGCGAACAAACCGCAGACCCGCAAGAAGACCCGCGATGCCGCCCACATTTAAATTCCCCGATTCAAGTTTGGCTGGATATTCATTCGGCTGATGAGCAAGTTCACTTTCGGTTCCAGTGCCACCAGCTCGCCAGGTTTTCATGGTGTCCTTAAGGTTTTCGCCCACCAGCAGGAACCCGGTTCCGAGCGGTCCCATCAATCCTTTGTGACCGGGAGCGGCTAACAAATCGCATTGCAACTCCCGAAAGTCAACCTCCATATGCCCCACCGTTTGAGCCGCGTCCACCATCAACGCAACCCCCTTTTCTCGGCAAACCGCGGCAATCGATCCGATATCCTGAACTGCTCCAGTAACGTTGCTCGCATGCGATACAACGACGAGTCGAGTTTCGTTGTTGATCGCTTGCGAAACCGATTCGGCGTCCACAAAACTATCGTCATTGCATTCGATGATATCGAACGTCACCCCCCGATGGCGAGAAAGTTCATGCAATGGGCGAATCACGGAATTGTGTTCTATCGCCGTTGTGACAACATGATCTCTTTCTCCCAAGACGCCCCAAAGCCCAAGGTTGATGGCATCAGTGCCATTGAATGCGAACACCAGGGCGTCGTTTTTGCCGGCTCCCAAGAATTCGGTTAATTCAGCGCGGCATTGCCGGACTAGATGATCCGAGGAAAACTCAGAAGATTGGCCTCCACGACCACTGGCCGAACCGAGCTTAAGATAAAAATCCTGAATTGCCTGAAGGACTTCAGGTGGTTTGGGCCAACTGGTGGCTGCGTTGTCCAGGTAAATTCGTTCCATGCGAAAATCGCGTAGTGGTTGGTGGTTGTAAGTCAGAACAGAGTACGAACCTGAACGATTTATTATCCAAGCTCCAACAGATCACACAATCAATTTGTACTGATTGTTTACGTTTCAGCAGATCTCAATCGTCATATCCATCAACAAAGGACGCAATTCCACAGAAGGCAACGTGGCCTAGCCACCAATTTGGTACATCGCTTTTTGAGGCCGTACAAACTCCAAATCACTCGAGCCGTGTCCGGCAGCTTTGGCTCCAACACAATCGAGAATCAGCTGGGCCAAGTCTTCGTCACTGGATTGGCCACGCAACAGCTGTCGCGCATCCCATTCTGCCGTCGAAAACAGGCAATTCCGCACTTGCCCTTCCGAAGTGATCCGAAGCCGATTGCAGGTGTCGCAAAAAGGCTGAGAAACTGAATTGATGAATCCGACTTTGGCGATTCCGTCAGCATACTCAAAATCAGTTGCCGGCTGTCCCGGCTCCTGAGATGCGACTGGAACAAGTGGATCAATCGCCTGAGAAATTTGCTGACGAATCCATTCTCCTTGCAACACATCCGCCTTTCGCCAATTTTCTTCGGCATCCAGTGGCATGAATTCGATAAAGCGAAGATGCAATTGATGTTCGCGACAAAACCTGGCCATCGGAACCACTTGATTTTCGTTGACTCCGGCAATCGCAACCGTATTGATCTTGGTATTGCTAAACCCGACATCCTTGGCCGCCTGCAACCCGTCAAGTACTTTTTGAAGTCCATCGCGCCTTGCGATCTTGAGAAACGTTTCTTCGTCCAGTGCATCCAGACTGACATTCAATCGATTCAATCCGGCTGATTGCAAATCGCGAGCGTGCTTTTCCAACAGCAAACCATTGGTCGTCATCGCAATATCAACAATCCCGTCGATCTCATTGAGCATCGCAATCAAATCACACAGGCCACGTCGAACCAATGGCTCACCGCCCGTCAGTCGAATCCGATTAACTCCCATTTGAGCGGCAACTCGGGTAAATCGAACGATTTCATCGAAGGTCAGCAATTCTGACTTCGGAAGAAAATTGACATTCTCCAAAGGCATGCAATAAAAACAGCGGATATTGCAGCGATCGGTCACGCTGATCCGCAAGTTAGTATGGGCTCGCCCAAAGGAGTCGATAATCTTCAATTGATCACTCACTTCGTTTCTGCGCCTTTTGAGGAAACACCGGGGTGAACCCATTCACTCGCACCATCCACGCCATGTTCCTGTTTCCAGACAGGAACCTTCCTTTTCAATTCGTCAATTAACCATTCACCCGCTGCGAAAGTCTCTTTGCGATGCGGGCCGGATACTGCCAGCGCAATACTCACTTGGCCAACATCAACTTGGCCGATTCGGTGCATAGCGGCAACATGCTTGATGGGCCAGCGCGTCATTGCCTGGTCGCAAAGAGCCTGCATTTCTTTGATCGCCATTTCTTCATAGCATTCATAGACTAGAAATTCAGTTTCAAATTCCCCCGTCACGCGTCTGGTCGTCCCCGTAAAAAGCAAATTTGCTCCACAGTTCTCATCGTAGACGGCGTTCAGAACGCTCTGGCAATCAATCGAATTGGCGGTAATCTGGATCATGCAATCATTGTACTCCGCCACACAATACTGGCAACGACAGAAGTATTCGTTCAGGTTTCCTAACTAACAGTCGCTCGCGATTTCGCCGAATTGGGATTGGGTTGACGCCAAATCAGCACAATCGGCAACACGGCCAGAATGAAATAGATGAAGCCCATGACAATTGCGCGATACCCGTACCCTATTCGATAACCAAAATCCAATTTCTCAATGTCGGGAGGCCCGTTATTCGCACCGAAAAGAAGTCGAATCTGCTCGGGATCGGCGCCCCCGATCATTTCATTCGATCCGTCCAATAAAATGCAGTTGCTACCCCAGTTCTCGACCAAAAACACTCCTACTTCACCATGGGGAACATTGTCCAAATCGGTACGGCTAAAGATTTCGACCGCCTGTTCCAAAGTCAAATCCTCAGGCTCAAGCCAATTAACTGGATTGCCAGGGTCTTCCACCAACGCGCCAATCGAGGCCCCATCATCCAGCGCGTTCTTCAGCATCGGTTTGACTCCATCCATGAACAGCGTGCCTTCGCCACAAACCAACTTGTAATGGGTTTTGTTTCCATGGTCGTGCGACCGGCATTTGAAGACCGCAGGCATCTCGTCCTGCAGCTTTCGATTGTTTGGACCATCCCAAGGCTCATCAAATTTGTATCTGCTGTAGAGCGCAAACTCTCCAAGATAGGGCAGGATCAACACCCGCCAGCTATGCAAAGGGTTTCCGTCAACATCCAGGATCCGTGCTTCTGGGAAGCAATCACGATTCGCAGCCTCAAATTCGTGGAAACCATGAATAATTCTAGTCATTTGTGAGAGACATACTCGCCGCCTCGAAATTTCTTTCATTCGGTTGATTGGAGGAAGAATCACGCAACAACCGAAAAAACACACAACGACCGACGCATAGAAAAAGATCTTCAAGCCTCCGTTGCGAGACCCTCGGGTGAGGGCAAAAAAGCATACGAATATCCAGATCGACGATGCGACTAAGGTACCGACATGTATTGCCAATCCCGACGCGATAAAAGTGAGAACAAAAAACAAGTGCCAGATTTGAAATCGAAAACTGGAGCCGTTCGTTGCCGGCGTTGTTTGTTCGTTAGGCATATTGGCAGTCAGGAAATAAACGCATTTGACAAATTGGAACACACATCCAATCAACTTGAGTCAGTGTACCAAATACAAGTTAAACCCATCCGCCGAGTCGGTAGAATAGGCAGGGCGGAAGTTTTTCCCTGCTAACCAACGTCGTCTTTTACCAATCGCCTTGAGCGTGGTTTTCGCAGAACCCACACAAGTGGAAGTAGCCCCAAAATAAAATACATTACGACCGCGACAATTGCCCCGTACTTGACACGCGTAACCTCACGATCAAATGCCTCAATATCTGGGACACCATTGTCGCAACCAAAGAATTTCCGAAGTTGATCTGGCCCGCAATCCACGCCAATGTGCCCAACACTCCCGTCCATGAGCGCGACATTTAAGCCAAAATATCGGATTTCAAACAGGCCGTTGCTAACATGGGGCACGTCGGCAAGTTTTGTGTTGCTAAAGATCTTTACCGCTTGCTCCAGGGTCAAATCATTTGGCTCCAACCAATTGACGGGGTTTCCCGCATCTTCGACCAAGAGAACAGTATTCGAGGTTCCGTCAAATACATTTTTAAGCATGGGTTTGACTCCATCAATAAACAAGGTCCCCTCACCACGCACTATTTTATAATGGGTACGATTTCCATGGTCTCGCGAGGGACATCGAAAAACAGACGGCATTTGATCATGAAGTTTTCGATTGTTTGGCCCATCCCAGGGTTCAGCAAAACTATATTGACTGAAGATCGTTTCTTCTTGGAGGTAGGGCAAGATCAATACCCTCCAGCTATGCATTGGCTTCCCGTTTGAATCCAGCAAACGTGATTCAGGCATGTTCCCTATTGCGGATTCATAGTTGAGGATTGCCAAGCCAAGTTGCCTTAAATTGTTTGTGCATTGTGTTTTCCGCGCGTGTCCCCGGACATCAACAGAGTTCGGCATACAGCAACAAAAGCAAAATGCCACGCCTAGCGCGCAGGCAAAAACCTTCACTCCGTCTCCGCGCTGATGCTGACTCAATGCGAAAAACGAAACCACCAACCAAATCGTCGTCGCCGCAATGGTGCCTGGCGAAAAACCCAGGCCCGCCGAATAGAATGTCAAAACATAGAAAAGATGCCAGATTTGAAATCGAAAAGCAGGTCCTTGCAAATCCGATTCAAAAACGAAACTTTTCATTGACAACACATAGTAATTTTTTTCCACGGACCGGAAACGAATCCCAATCGACCTACATTCAGTGTAACAAAAAAAACGAGGGCAATTCCGTTAGGATTTGCCCTCGTTGAAGATCAATAAGATGGAGGCAAATTTATTGGCGACGACGCACGAGAACGCATGGATGTCCGACCATAAAGATTCTCCATTGAACGACGCCGAACGATTTAAACGAGCGATCAACCACCACTTACGGGTGGAATCAGGCCAACTTCGGCGCCTTCGTAGAGTGTCCGGGCATCCGTTGAATACTCTTGACCGACCGAGATCGCAGATTTATCCAAAATGGGTTCCATATCCGGATACAACTCGGCCAACTTCCGCTTCAGGTCACTCACGGTTGCCTCACTCTCTAGCGTCAACTCAACCCAACTAACTCCAGCGATTTCTTTGGCGCCGGCAAACAAACTTACTTTTACAATCATGAGATCATTAGCTCCTCGCTGCGACGATCAAAGAGGTTATCAAGCTCGGGCATCAAGCCATAGCCAAGCGCAAGAATCTTGACAGGATGAATGGTCGGCTTGGATGTCCCGTGTTCCATCTGAATTTTGCAAGTACTACACTCCGTTGTGCCGGCCACGATGCTGGGGGAACGCATCGCATCAATCAAGGCAAATCCAGTCCGCAAACTGCGTCGATAGTTCTTGCGTTTCAAACCGAACGTACCTGCCATTCCTGAACACCCCTTCTTGATCAGCTCCACCTGTAAGCTGGGAATCAGACGTAGCAACTGAATCGCTGGCGTCCCATCTCCCAGAGCACGTTGATGGCATGGCAGGTGATAGCCAATACTGGAATTGATTGGCCGAAAGTCAAGTTCCAGCTCTCCCGCGTGATGCATTTGCAAGAGAAAGCTACAAGCGTCCAGGGTGTTGTCCGCCAATAGTTGTGACTCGGCGTCATCAATTAGATTCCGGTATTCATGACTAAGGGCCAGTGCAGCGGAGGGTTCTGTGGTCACAACCGTAAACCCCTGCCTCACCAATTCTGCAAACTGCTCAATGTTGCGTTGGGCGAGCTTCTTCGCACGGCTCACCACTCCGTCGGAAATCAATGACATACCTGAAACCTCTTGATTCGGTGGAACGATGACTTCAACTCCATTGTGTTGAAGGATCTTGATAAATGCTCGTCCTAATTCCGGGTCATTCCAATTCGCAAAGGCGTCGACAAAGTAGGCAACCTTTCGTCCTGACTGCCGGGTCGATTTCGTCAAACCGTTCCTTGAGGCCCATTTCAAGAACGTCCGGCCCGCAAAACGGGGAAGCTTCCTTCCCTCCGCGATGCCAAAGAGGCGATCAAGTATCCAGCGTGCGAATCGATTGCGAATCATCATGTTCGTAATCCGAGGCATCTTGCCGGCGAATTCATAAAGCAAATCCAAACGTACCAGCACCCAATCTGACAATTTTAACCCGTTGATGGAAACGTACTGGGCCTTTGCTTCAACCATCAATTTGGGGATATCAACACTTGCCGGACATTCCACCCGGCATTGATGGCAATTGACACACAAATCCGCAATCGCTTTCAACTCGTCTTTGGCCAGCTCCGTGACAGGCAATCCGCCTGTGGCAACCGCACGCATGAGATTGGCTTTCGCCCGTGGCGAAGCCTCTTCAAGTCGGCTGGTTCGAAAAATAGGGCACATTCGCTCTTCGGAATTTGAGGTTCTGCAGCGAGCGCAGCCGTTGCAGTTGCGTGCTGCGATGGCAAGATCTTCCACCGACCAATCCAATTGCGGCTCGATAATAGGAAGCGGCTTTTTAATCAGCTCCAGGGAGGCTTCCTTGGACGCCTCTTCAGGATCCTTCGCATTGACTTTTCTCACCTGCCCAAGAAGATCGCGGGGCGGTGTATCAATGACCTTTCCGGGATTCAGCAAATTCTGCGGATCAAAGATGTTTTTGACTTCGCGGAACACGCTATAAAGTTTTCCATACTGTTTCCGCAGAAACCAGGTTCGACTTAACCCATCGCCACAGCCGCCACTAATCGACCCATTGAGCTCCACCACTTTCTCAAATATCTGGTCCGCAATCTGTCGAACTTTTTCCTGATCTTCCAAGCTGGCCAAATTCATGAACGGACGAATATGAACGGATCCCTGAGGGACATGACAGAAAATGGAAGCAGTAATTTCATGCTGGTTGAGTACCTGGTGGACTGCGGTAAGCAATTGGGGGATTTTGGCGGGATCGACCGCAATATCTTCGACAAAGGGAAGTGCCCGCTGGACACCTCGCAAACGATAAAGTGTCGGCACGACTCGTCTAGTCAGTCGCCAATACAAATTTCGCTCGTGGGTATTGGTCGCCACCTGAACATCAAACGCAAGTTTCTTCTTTCGCAGCATTCGAGTCGTCAACTGCTGCAATTTATCCGACAGTCGCAAATTGTCAGATGATTGAAACTCAACCAAAATCATCGCTTCCGCCTGTGCAGGTATGAGTCGGCGAAACTCATCACTCGTCTCTCGGGCCAAGGAAAGTAGGCGACGATCCATCAAGTCACATGCCACCACACCTAACTGAGAAACGTCCACTGCCGCGGTCGCAGCTTTTTCCAGTCGATCGAAAAAAATCAATGCGACGCCACGATGACGTGGAATGGGTTCAGTTTGTATTGTCGCCTGAGTGATGATCCCCAACGTGCCTTCGCTGCCAACCAGCAATCGAGTGAGGTCGATGGCTCCGTCCCGCTCAAGATCAAACAGGTTGTAGCCTGCCTGATTCTGTTTGACTTGTGGGCGATTATTTTCGATCACCTCGCGGCGACGATCGATCAACTGTGAGACTCGATTGGACAGACTCTCGACGATGGGATCTCGAGCCTTACGTTCCGCGGCGATTTTTAGAAGTGGCGAATCGAACTCGACCACCTCTCCCGAAGACAAAACAATTTGAAGTGAAAGAACCTTGTCCCTGGGCTCACCATACTTGGCCCAATGGCTTCCAGAGCGATTGAGGGCCAACACCCCTCCCATCGTTGTAACGCTTCGCGTTGCCGGATCCGGACCAAAAAACTGACGATGCGAACGAAGTTGACGATTCAAATCGGCCAGTACAACGCCCGGTTGAATCGTGACAATATCGCGGCCAATACTGATTACTCGTCGCATCGCATAGGAGAAATCAATGACGAGGCCTTCGCCGACACTGCCTCCAATCACATTGGACCCAGCGCCACGAGGATGAATCGGGATTTGGTGTTCCCGTGCATAGTTCACCGTCGCCTGAACATCGGCAACATTGACGGGCCGAACCACCCCCATTGGACGCAATTCATGGATACTTGCATCGCTGGAATACATATGCAGGAATGCTTCGTCGCAATGGATGTCTCCATCAAGTTGACCACTCAAGTCGGCTTGTATTCTGGCTCGTTCCGGATCCATAAAATTTGTGATATCTTTTAAGCACGGAGTTTGTAACTGAATACCCCGTGTTTCATCTAAAAGGGTTTCGGTTCAATTAGCTTAACTTCCAATCCCCGTCAGTCCTATTGGGACTTTGGAGGCTCTCCCCAAAAGTTACTTCAAATTGCAGTGAAATGGACGTTTATTCGTGAGAGATAATTTGAGTAAGACACTTCTCATCATGCGGCACGCAAAATCATCATGGAACGAAGCCAATCAGGCGGACCACGATCGGCCCCTGAATCGGCGGGGCGAACGTGACGCACCCCGCATGGCGGCTTGGTTGAAGCAAATGGATTCCGTGCCCCAAGTGATTCTCAGTTCGACTGCCAAACGGGCGATTACGACGGCAAATGTGATCGCCGACCAAAGCGGATTTGAGGGCGATTTGCTCGAGTACCAGCAACTGTACATGGGAGTACCCGACGACTATCTCAGGCTACTTGGTCGCCTCCCCGACGATATCGATATCGCAATGGTGGTTGGCCATAACAACGGCCTCGAACACCTGGTCGAAAAACTCACGAGTGAATGGACGACAATGCCGACTGCGGCAATCGCCAAGATTGACATGAAGATTGATCGCTGGCTTACGGTCGGAAACGTTGAGCAAGGAAAACTTTTGGAAGTCTGGCGTCCCAAAGAAATCGAAGACGGACAAAACTGATTACCAGTATCGTTCAACGACGATTTGCCCGGGGTCCTTGCGTTTATGTCGTTTCATATTGCGTTTGGCAAGTACATCTTCCATCGAGTCTAGCATTGCGGGATTGCCACACAACAGGATCGCCGAGCTGTCTGCGGTCAACGTGCACTGGGCGGCGTCTTCAAGCTCACCCGTCTCCACCAGATTTGGGATCCGCCCTTTTAACTTTCCTTCAACCTTCTCGCGAGTGAGAGCCTGCACCAGCGAAAATTGCCCTGCCCTGCCCTGCTCAAGCGATCTCAATTCTTCGGTGTAGCCCAAATCCACATCCAGGCGGACCCCGTGCACCAAAACGATTTTCTTAAACCGCTCCCAAGGAGCATCCGTGCGGAGCATCGCAATGTACGGAGCGAGCCCCGTCCCAGTCCCTACCAACCAAAGGTTCTCGGCTTCAGGAGTTTTGTCCAAAGTAAAACTACCTGCAGCCTTTTCGGAAACTTCAACTTCCGATCCTTCTTCCAAAGCCCAAAGCCTTGGGGTCAACTCTCCATCTTCGACGGTCACAATAAAGAATTCAACAATTTCCCCGTGTGGGGAAGCAACCGAATAGGGGCGATTGATTCGCTCCTCGCCATCATTGACTGCCAAATGCAGAAACTGCCCAGGAATAAACGGCAGAAGCTCAGGGCATTTCACATGCAGCGTAAACAATCCTTCTGTCCAAACGTCTTTCTTGACGACGGTTGCAGGAAGCCATTTGGGCATAAAATCTCCGAAAATGCATTACGACGGTCAAAGGCGCCACTCGCCGCCTACATAATCATCGGCGATTCAATTTGCCTTTTCAAGCAGTCGGTTCTCAAAACGACTCGCTTACCCCTTCGACGCCAGAGATCGCAACGTCCTACGGCATATTCGCGCCCTTGAGTGCCGTTGGGGTTTCAACTCAAGTCATTTATATTATTGGCTGAATATATGTCGATGAACCTTGGCTGTGAATTCCCGTCTCTGTTAAGACTGGGCAACGCCAAAATAACGAGAAGGACCCGAGATGAGCGTCTCGACGAACGAGATTCCAACACGATTTGACTTTTCTGAAGCTCAAAAACGAATCTATGCGATGTGGAGTGAAGGTGGGTACTTTCATAGTGAGCCCGATCCCTCAAAAAAACCCTTTACCATCGTCATTCCACCTCCGAACGTTACCGGAGCCCTTCACCTGGGACACGCACTAAACAACACCCTCCAAGACGTCATTATTCGTTTCAAACGAATGCAGGGCTTCAACACACTGTGGATGCCGGGAACCGACCACGCCGGGATCGCCACCCAGGCTCGCGTTGAAAAACGAATCAAAGAAACCGAGAACAAGACTCGACATGACATCGGTCGAGAAACACTCGTCCAACGTATTTGGGATTGGAAAGATGAATACGAGAAACGAATTCTCAACCAACTCAAAGAAATGGGGTGTAGTTGCGACTGGGAACGAACTCGGTTTACTCTTGATGAAACCTGCACCAAAGCGGTTCGTTACACGTTCTTTGACCTATTCAACAAAGATTTAATCTACCGCGGAAAACGACTGGTCAATTGGGACCCCCATCTTGAAACCACCGTCAGCGATGACGAAGTCGAGAACAAAAAGACCCAAGGTCATTTCTGGCATTTCAAATACCCCTTCATCGATCCCAAGCCAGGCGAACCAACACACGTTATCGTTGCCACCACTCGCCCCGAAACCATGCTGGGTGATACTGCAGTTGCCGTTCATCCCGATCCAGCAGCAGCGTTCAGCAAAGTTCGTTCGGAATTGAGTGCGAAACTCAGCAAAGCGAGCGACGGTGACAAACCAGCAATTGAAGAGCAGATCAAGGCGATCGACCTGCGCAAGGACGAAATGCTTCCCAAACTCGAGCAACTTCGCGATATGGCGGCCGACGATCGTATGATCATGTTGCCGTTGATGAATCGAAAAATCCGCCTGGTCGCTGATTCCTGGGCCAAACCTGAATTGGGTTCGGGTTGCGTTAAAATTACGCCGGCCCACGATCCCAATGACTACGAAGTCGCGAAACGCGGTGACCTACCCATGATTAATATCATGACGTTCAAGGGTGAAC
Source organism: Mariniblastus sp. (assembly GCA_965224765.1). Lineage (GTDB taxonomy): Bacteria > Planctomycetota > Planctomycetia > Pirellulales > Pirellulaceae > CAZDBA01. The sequence goes on along the minus strand of CBDDAC010000001.1, from coordinate 96,576 downwards.
TCAACGTCGAGGCCGGAAACTACGAAGGCCTCGCCATAAAACAAGGGCGAAAAAAAGTCGTTGAAGACCTTGAAGCACTAGGCCTACTCGAATTGATTGAAGACCGTGAAATCGAATTGCCCATTTCTGATCGAAGCAAGTATCCGATCGAACCCATGCTTGCCGATCAATGGTTCGTTCGCATGAACACTTTGGCACAATCAGCAATCGAAGCGGTTGAAGACAATCGCGTCAAGATCTTCCCTGAGCGCTATGCAAAAAGTTACTTGGACTGGCTTGGCGAAAAACGTGACTGGCCCGTTTCACGACAATTGTGGTGGGGACATCAAATTCCTGTTTGGTCCAAACCCTGTGAAACTCAAGCCGAATGTGATGAGCTTATTGAACAGATCAAATCACTTGAACATTTTTCTACCGAGAAAGCTTCGATCCAAATCGAAGCTTGCGAAGAGACAAATGAAGAAAAGCGAAAGAAGCTGGAACTACCACTGCTAACGGTTCACGCTTGCAGTAAAAACGAGTCCGATCCGCTGGAAGCGCAACTCACCTCGCTTGGTATGACTCGTGAAAACGATGTTCTCGATACATGGTTCAGCAGCGCTCTCTGGCCACACTCTACGCTGGGCTGGCCCGAGAAAACTGCGGAGCTGGATTACTACTACCCAACCAGCACGCTGATTACCAGCCGCGACATCATCACGCTTTGGGTTGCCAGAATGGTTTTGGCCGGCTTGAACAACATGAATGAAGTTCCGTTTAATCAGGTATTCATCCATCCCAAGATTCAGGATGCGTTCGGCGAAACGATGTCGAAGACCAGAGGCAATGGAATTGATCCGCTTGATGTCATCGAAAAATTCGGCGCAGACGCTTTGCGATTCTCCATGACCCAGCTTGCAACAGACACCCAGGACGTTCGGTTTCCCACCGATTTCGAATGCCCTTCCTGCGAACAGGCCATCAAACAAACCAAGAAGAACCGTATCTTGCATCGGATTGATTGCCCAAATTGCAACAAGCCATTTCGTACCCAATGGGCGGAATCGGAAGAAGACAAAGCGTTGCCGCGCGGACGCGTTCTGTCAGGGCGTTTCGAAACGGCTCGCAACTTCGCAAACAAGCTTTGGAATGCGTCTCGTTTTGCAATGATGAGCATGGAGGGATACGAAGCTGCTCCATTGACTTCATGTCCCATTACCGTCGAAGACCAATGGATCCTTAGCCGCCTTGCCAGAGTCTGTGAAAACGTCACGCGATCCCTCGAGCACTACAAATACGCCGAAGCATCCAAGGAGTTGTACAATTTTGCCTGGGATGAATTCTGCAGTTTTTATATTGAAATGCTTAAAGAACGTTTGGATGACGAAGCCCATCGCCCACACGCTCAGCGCATGTTGGCATACTCCCTGGATTGCCTGTTGCGAATGCTTCACCCATTCATGCCATTTATCACCGAAGAGATCTGGCAAACCTTGAATCAGTTCGCGCCCAGCCGAGGTTATGATTCAATCGAATCGCCTTCGTCCTGCTTAATCTCAGCACCCTGGCCGGAAATTGAAACATCTCTTTGCAATGATGAAGTTGAGTCTCAATTCGCCGTTTTCCAGGAAACACTTGGCGCGATTCGAGAGATTCGAAACAGCCAAAACATTCCACCCAAGAAAATGCTTGAAGTCGTTATCCGCTGCGACAACAAAACCAACGATCTACTCGCTCCGCTGGCTCCGTTCTTTGCAGGTCTTGCCAACGCCAAACTCCGAGAGATGGGCGCTGGTGTTGATGTTCCTGCAACCAATGCGACTCGAGCGTTATCAGGGCAAGAGATCTTCGTTGACTTGGAAGGACTTATCGACAAAGAAGCGGAAAAGAAAAAGCTCCTCAAAGAAGAGGAAAAGATCGTTGGCAACATTGCCGGTAAAGAAAAGAAACTGAGCAACGAAAAGTTCGTTAGTGGCGCACCGGAAGATATCGTCGCACGCGAGCGAGAATCGCTGGAGAAGCTAAAAGAACAGCTTCTTGCAATACGGAATGCCTTGGAAGGCTTCAAATAGTCTAGTCCAAGTTGGACTTACCTATTGCGTCACCTCGTAGTTGTTTCCAAGACAAAACGACGAGAATGCCGCCATACCTAAACTAAACTCGCTCTAGCCTGCCAACAGAACTAACGTTCAGTCTCTTCATCAAGAATTCGATCGGAAACGGCTCGCATCTGTTTCCGATCTTCGACCGGCATGTCCTGAAATTCGGTTGATTCGATGAGCGTCGCCAGCCTCTGCCGCAACTTTGCGGCACCGTTCTCCTGTCGATAGTGTTCCAAATAGCGTTCGAAGAAGCGAAGATCCAAAAACAAAAATCCTGTCAATGCATCTGGATCACGTGCCACTGCCTCCAGCGCCTCGTAAACTTCCACCGCTTTGACGAATTGTTTCAACTGAAGATAACTACCCAACAAATAGGATAACCGTTTTTCATTCCTGGCAATTCGACTAAACCAATAGACGGCTTGTTGATGGTCACCCAGTTGGAAACATCGCGTTGCATGTCCGGACAAAATGGCTGCATCACGCCGATCAATCGCCAAAAGGGATGGCAATTCTTTGTAGCGCTCAGCAATTCCTTCGACTGCCAATTGAGAATGCTTCATTGCCGGCAGGTGCTTTCCGTACAGAAAAAGATAGCGACTAACCTGATTGTCGATGCGATTGGTGGTTGAAAAGGCATTTCCATGAAACTCTCGAACTTGATTTGCCATCTCAATTGATCGCTTGATCCGCTCCGATTCTTGTTCGAAACTTCTGTTTTTGAAACGAGCGGAGCCCAACCAAGCCTCAACAAGATAAATGGCATTTTTTCCGGTTTGGAGATGTTCTATCCCAAGCTGCTCTACATGCATTTGAAAAACTGTTTCCAGCTGTTCAATGGCCAACTCAAACAATTGACCGTCAATCTTCTTGCGGGAGGCAAAATGGTAATTCGCATGCCCCAGCATCATCATCGCATCCAAGGTTTCAATATCTTGTTTGCTGAACATTCGACTTCGATCTGCAACGACCTCGTCGATTACCTGGATGGCTTTGGAGAATTCCCCCATTTCCAACAAAACAACCCCATAGTTTCGGCGGGCAGTCAAACCAGCCCGAGTATCCTGAAGTCCTGCATTCGCCTGGCGTTCCAAAAGCTCTTCATACATTTCCTTGGCAATCACGCTATGGTTGAGTAATGAATGAATACCGGCCAATTGATCGGTCGCAATCTGCGTGTGAAAATCGTCGCGACCAAATGTGCTAATCGCAAGTTCGCGAGCATCTCGAGCCCGATTCATCGCCAACACCAAATTATTCTTGTCGCGTTCAATTTGGGCCGACAATGAAAGAGCTCCCACTCGAACACTGGAAAACTCGGGTTTCGACGAAACGGTTTCGAATACGACCTGAAGACCAGCTTCTGATTTTTCCGTTTTCCCAATCGCATAGTGGGCGGAGGCAAGATTCAATCTAACCATGGCAAAATCAACGGAATCATTCTCTCGACTCTCATTGAGAATTCTGAGAGCCTTTTGAAATGCCTCGATGGCAGACTCAATGTTTCCAAGGCTCTCTTCGTATTGCCCTAAACCGTTCAACCGCTGAACTTCAAGTCGAGAACTTTCCTCAGGCAATCGCTCTCGCAACATATCCAAAAGCCGGTCAACACGCGCTCGACCGCCACGATTGACCGGGCCAAACTGTACAAGAGTTTCAACCAGCTTTTGCCCCAAATCGTCTGCAGACATCTTCAATTGGATCGCGGCCTCTTTCGCCCTTTCCTCTTCCTTCAAAGCCGCAATGACCTTTTCTTTTGCGACTTGCTCACCGGCACGTGCCTTTTGCGTGTCTTTGAGTGCAACGAATGTCTTACTTTGTTCTGACTGGATCCGGAATGCGGCAATCATCGACAAAATGGCAATCAGGCTTGCCACAATGGCCACCGTTCTCGCCAAACGGCTATGACGACGAGTCAATCGCTCAAACTTCTCCAACATTGATTCTTGATGGCAAGCAAGCGGCTCATTGGCCAAAAATCGCTCAATATCCTCCGCAAAATGTTCTGGAGATTGAAACCGATCGGAGGGATCGCAAGACATCGCAACTCGAGCGATGGAAAGCAATGGACGTAGCTCATAGGCCAAGTTTTCAACATCGATTCCTTCGCTTTGGCTTGATTCGACCGGACGAGTTTTTCCCGTCACCATGTTGTAAAGTGAAGCGCCCAAACTATAAATATCCGTGGCAAAACCAGTGGACTCTAAATCTCCACGTGCCTGTTCGGGACTCATGAATGCGGGAGACCCAATCGCCTGCCCTTCTACCGTCGTTTCCTGCTGCCGAAATGAAGCGATCGTATCGCCCTCGGCAACTTCAGGCGATTCCACTTTCACCGTTTCCGACTCAGTCAGAATTCGCGCTAGTCCCCAATCAACGACCAACGTTTCACCATACTGCCCAATCATAATATTGCTGGGTTTAATATCGCGATGAATGATGCCACGGCTGTGAGCAAAGTTAATCGTATGACAAGCGTCCAATAGATTCTGAAGCAAACGGCGAAAAGCCAGATTCTTCTTAATCCCTCGATCGCCAACGGAATGGGCTTGATGAAACTCGGCAATCTTCTCCCGAAGACTACTTCCGCGAATCAGACGCATCGCATAGTAAGGTCGACCATCTCGAAAGCGCCCCAGGCTATAGACGGGCGCAACTCCCGGATGATCAAGGGCTCCTGTGATTAGCGCCTCTTGTATAAATCTGGATTGATACTTTGGATTCAAAGCATGTTTGTTCTTGATCTCTTTCAACGCGACTTTGCGGTCCAGTTCGTGATCATGAGCCAACCAAACGTTGCCCAGGCCCCCTTCTGCCTGAATTCGCTCCATGGAAAACCGCTTCGATACATATGAGCGGTCGATTTGCAAATCAGGGACCACTTCCTCCCGATTCTGTTTCGACTCGCCTTCCACTCTAACCAGACAGGAATAGTGTCCCGGAAAGCGAAGTACGAACTCTGAAAAATTGATATCGGGTTCCAGCCTTTCCCGTATCCAATACTCAGTTTTCAAAAGACTTTCGACAACGGTCTTTTCTTTTTTGAGTTTCGGAAATTTATCAAGATAAGATTCGACGCGAGCAGCATCCCCCGCTTTGAGCCGCAGTTCCAAATCCGCATGGATTAACTCGACGAGCAACGAAGTGGAATCGCGATTGGATTCGAGAAACTGCTCGACACCAGTGCGGCCAAGCTGCGGCCAACCGGCTTCAAATTCGTCAGCAATCTTTTCCAAGTCAATTGGATTCACACAATCTCCAGAAACGACAGACGTTTTTGAGAAGAAGAAATTTTCGGAACGACGACAAGATTTGCAATTAGGGTTGCCGGGTTAAATTATGCGACGAACGCCATACAATACAAGCTTGTATTGAAAATCGGGAAAAAGCGAGAAATTCAAAATTCTGGATGTCATGTTGTTCGCCCCATTCTAGATTACTTCAATACGAGCGAGTCGGTCTCATCGTCGAATTCCTGCAGATTGGAATTCGTAACATCACAATACGCTGAACTGGGCCCCGGACCGTTGTTTCCGCTGCCGCAATTCAACATTGATCGTGAAAGGACAGAAATGAACACCCGAAACCTTACTACTTGTTTTCTGATGACAGTCGCAGTTTTCTTTTCAACCAGTATTTTTTGCCCAGAGTCGGCCAGCGCCCAACATGGGGCATGGCTGGAAGGAGATTTTAATGCAGACGGGCTCAGAGATTCGCGGGATATCAACGAATTGACAAATTCCGGCAATCTTGAATCGGGCTACTGGACTGCATCGGCTCCACAGCACTCGATTTATGACATGAATTTCGACGGATTGGTCAACACTTCAGATATCGCTCACTGGCTGAATCTTGGAGCCGTTCAATGGGACAACCAACGACATACGCTTACCTTCTATCCGCCGACAGTGATGGGCGACACCGACCTGGATGGCGTTGTGGAAAAGGAGGATGGGTTGAAACTAACGGCCAGCATGCTTCGGCAACAGACTTCTCCTGGCCAGCCCAATGAAGGAAACTACACCGATGGCGATTTCAATGGAGACGGAAAATTTGACCTGAATGACTGGACAATCTGGAACAAGGCGATCTCCAAGACTGAGTAACCACGGAGAAATTACGCAAAACTTAAGATGCGGGCAGTCTTTGGTTCACAAGACCCGCTAAACCTGGTGCTGAGCCATGAAAATTTCGCGGACCTTGTTCAGCGAGCGGTACACCGTCCGCTCCGTCCGCCCAATTTTCTCGCTGATTTCCACGTTTGAGCACCCCTGCAATCGAAGGCTGACAATGTTCTGTTGCAAAGGCGAAAGCAGACCAAACAGCTGATCAAGCGTTTCATTGAACGTTGCCACTTCTTGCGGCGTTGGTTCAGAAGCCACCGCATCAAACGTGCTTTCTCCCGGTTTCTTGTGCATCGTTCGCTCTAAGCTGACGTCCCGCTTTGAGGTCATGAACCCGGAAACCTTCGTGCTGCACTTTCGGATCGTGATCTTGACCAGAAGCGCCCACAAGTTATTCCAGTTCTCAAATTGGAAATCACCGTCCGCGTTGCGCCGAAAGAAACTGACAAAAACCGATTGAACAATTTCGTCAGGGTCAATTTTCGCCCGAAAGCGACTATTGATTCGACTGCTTGCCAGACGCACGAGCCGATCTACAAATTCACGATGCAGTTCTGCTTCCGCTTGAGAAATCCCCACTTTTGCATCACTCAAGAGCGCCGACAAATCGTCCGCGTACTTTTTGTTCGGTTCTCGAGCAGGATTCATTCGAAAGCAGACTGTCACGAAAAGGTCGGGGAACAAGTATCATGCGAACCCGGTTCATCATACCACAGTTCCGTCTTGATTCCATTATATAAACCCCCTGTCGACTGCCCGATCATCTGTTGGCTACGGGGGGAAACTCGAGGAACAAATTGGCTAGCACGAAAAGTCTGTGCAAGCACGAATTCCTCGCGATCTGCTTTCGATCCCAAACCTGCAAATCTGCGCAAAAGAAAGGCCGCGAGGAAGAACCCTCGCGGCCTTTGCCAAGTATTGACTACGATGGCTTTCAGCCAATCGAATCGATTGGGTCAACGTCAGCCTTCTTTTTTTTCTTTTTTAGTGTGCCCGAAGAAACCGTTTTCCACTTGCCATTCCGGCCTTTTTTCTTAATCCAATAGTAGCAAACTCCGTCAACTTCAAGTACTTCCCAACGGGTGCTTCCCGCGTCATCCCCATTTGACCAAATGCTTACTCCAAGATCATTTTCACCTTCATAGGCAAGCGTGACGATGGTCTCATTTTGCCCGCCATCGGTTGTATACGACACCGTAGCAGTAGGCACCGTAGTGTCATGCACGGTCGCATCGCCACCGCCGTTAGTTCCGTTGAGCGTATCGTTTAGACCGTAGTTGCCTGGGCCCGGTGTCTGGGCATTTGCAACCGCGACAAGGCACGCAATTAGTAGTGGCGTAAAGACTGCAATTTTCTTGAACATAAAAGCTCCGCGTTTTGAAGAATTAATGGTGTTCGAATTGGCAAATCAGCCCCGCTGGCGACTTGCCGGAAAAGACTCCGATTTTCAGAATCTCGCGAACTGTTGTGCTAATCCAATGCGATGCCCAAATCATGTCATCAATTCTAGATTTTTTTTGACTCACTCGCCGATGGCTGTTTTGAACTCTGCACAAAATGCCAGGGCTTGTCCGACAAACCCTGGCATCGTCATCAGCGGCAAGGCAAGAACCAGATTTAGCGTCCCTCTCCACATTTACCGAGGTTCTGGGAAACGATTTCAAGGTCTTTGAGGTCGACCTGACCGTTGCCATCAACATCCGTTGCGGGAACCGATTCAGCAAATTGACCACCAGCTGCTTTTTCGGCCGCTTTCAAGACTGCTTCAAAGTCTTTGTCGGTTACACAATTATCATCATCAACGTCACCGAGAGTCAATTCACCAAGTTTGATGTCTATCCCGTCAAAAGAATTCGAAAACATTGTCGCCGCACTCAATACGGTCGGAAGCTTGAGCGAAGCCATCAACAATTTGTCGTCGTCAGAATCCTGGTCGATCGGAACAGTTACGAACCCGCGATCAGAAACCTGTAGGTCAATTTCATCGACGATATCGCCGTCAGCGTTTGTCGCTCGAAACGCAGCGCCATGAATCGTACCGGTATGCCAAACGTAGTCGCTCATTTCGAAATGAACACGTACGTGAGCCCTGAATGACGTTCCAACATCTGCCATATTCTTTGAAAGTCCGGTAAACATCGCCCACATAAAATCGTCACGTTCACCGACGGTTCTCAAACCTGTTGAAACCTGACGGGCAGCAAAATTCATATTTGCAGCAGCCTCTTTGAACGAATCTGCAACGTGCGCCATCCGTGCGTTACCGGTCCGGTCACCGTGAATCTGCACCTGTGCAGCCAAGTCCCCAAAATCACGTGAAAGTCGAGAAAGAACGTATGCCGACGGAGCCTTACCACTCCCTAAAGCCTGGCTGATTCTGTTCAAACATCTGGATACAGATTTGATGTCTTTTTGAATCGCGTGCAATTCAGCGGCACTGGCGTTGGTGAGTTCACTTTGGAGCGAAGATGACAGATTCGCCATTAATTTTGCGCCGCTCGCGTAAGGAACAGAATACAGATTTATCATCTCTTCGAAACTCGCCGGCGAGGGTAGCCGCTCATCCAGAGTGTACTGAGGAACCAGCGCTCCACTCAACTGCTGAAACGAAGTCGCGGCATCAGTCGATTGAACGAAATACTGTTCTTTTGCGACAAAGTCAAATACATCCGTATCAAATTCAGTCATCCCGACGCCTTCTTTAACAAAGAGCGTACTAAGATCCTTGGGAGGTCCGAACGTTGCTAAAAACGGAAACGGAATCGGAAAGACGTAACCACGTGGCTTCCAGGATTGCCAATCCAGCTTGTATTTGCCGCCTGAATAACCGACGGTAATCCATTTGGTCAACTTTTTGCGACTTTTCTCGCCACCGAGTTTTCCCGTGTCATCAACGCTGTAACAAACCCAATCAAATCTAATTTGCTTTTTGGTTTTTGGACGGCAACAGATTCGATACCAACAAAAACTGCGATGCTCAAAACGAGGAGGGCCGATAAACCAGATCGAATAGAGCGATCGACCTCTGAACTTTTTATCTCGTTTCTTGATTTCCAACTTGCACTTACAGCTACCGCCCACTGGAGGTGGCATGGGCGGCATCGGTCCCATCCCTCCACCGGGTCCTGTCCATGGCGTGGTCCCCCCTCCAACACCAGGCGGAATGCTTACCGGCCCCGATTGAACAACCGTACCGTTGCTGTTAACTCCAGTGCACCAAACTCCATTTACGAATGTCAGTGGACCATTGTTTGTCTGCAGTACACATGCAACGGTGACATCCTTGGCAATCATTAGCTGCCCCCAATCAAGGGTCACAGTCGCCTGATTCCCGTTGTGCGTGATGGACACCATAGGTGGATAGGGATAAACCAAGTTTGGATTTACGGTTAAATCACCGCCTGCACCATCAACAGTAAAGCGGACACAAGAAGCGGCCCCCCCAGTGTCGTTGGTCATGTATAACGTGGCCGCCGTTTGTGCAAAGCAGGCATTGGAGAACAAAGTGGTTCCCCCAAAACACAACAGCGCGAACAAAAATAATTTCAACTGTGACATGGATCTAGTTCTCACGGATCCCCCTCCTAAAAAAAATGTAACGTTGATCGCAACTCGCGATCTATTGAGTTAATCCCACGTGTACCTCAAAAACATGTCACCTTTTCTTTAAAGTTTTTTCAAGACAATTTCATTCTTGAGAACCCTAATTATTGGCACGGCAATTCGAGCAACATCCCCCCGGTATAGAACACAAACGAAAACACGTCACACCAGAAAATAGAATAAACTCCATGAGAGTCAGGGGCGCATTCGAATCGTTACGGGATGCAAAGCAAGTCCGCAGCGGCATCGCAGGATTCCAATTTCCCCTGGGGGAACACGATTGAAACTTGAGGCGAACAGATACGTTTACTCCTGCACTAAACACAGGCGCGCGCCTTTGGCCACCGGTTAAATGAAATAGAATTCAATGCTTACAGGCAAGAAACCGCTGAAGTGACTGCCGTTCGCCGATAACCTGCGGGTGTTGTTGGGCCCCCCCATTGAAGCGCCAACGGCTAGAGATTCGTCAGAGGCGAATTGACCAGTTTTGCGGGTGTCATGCTTCACGCTTGCGTGAGCATGCCTCCGCAAACGCAAGGCATGGCACCTTCAGTTCAGCGTACGAAGCACGCTATCCACAACAGTCCGATCGGCGTTTCGTTCATTTCGGAGATGCCTCTAACTTGTTCATCTGGATGAACATGAAAAACATGTCATCGTTTCCTTAAAAACCGCTCTCTACTTCTGAGGCTGAAGTTCCGACAAGTTCAATTGATGGCTAACCTGAGGCTGACCATCCAACCCGATGATCTGAAATGTGATTTGCGGATCCTCCTTCTCCCAATCCAGTTCGATCATGCCAAAGTGATTATCTCGGTAAGCTTCTCCAACACGGAACTTGTTCGGCTCAACGTTGTACCACTCCTCTGTCAAACCACTCGCGGTAACGTCAAAGAGAGGATATTGAGAGTCAAATTCGCGTTTAGAAATCTCTCCCCAATGTACGTCGCCCGAAATGAACATCACCCCGTTAGCGTCAGTCTCCGCAATTAGATCAATCATCTTCTGTTGTTCCAAAGGAAGGTTCGTCCATGATTCCCAGCCGTTGTACTCATGCCCGAACTGAATCGAACTGCACACAATTCGCAAATCGGCAGGCTCCCTAAGCACGTTCTCCAACCATTCCCATTGATCGGAACCAAGAATGGTTTTTGCGGGGTCAGCATCCGGTTGATATGAATTCTTGAATCCCTCTGGAATCGGCTTGGTATTCACCTTGAGTGCATCGCGAAATGTTCGCGTATCCAACAAAATCACTTGAACGACTCGATCATTTCCTTGAAATGTATGAAGCCCGTAAATCCCTTCGTGATTGCGGCGTGGGCTGTCATCTGGAACCCTCCAGAAATCCATGAAAATCTCTTTGGACTCTGCCTTGAACTCGTATTCCTTACCGGCATCATTCCATCCGTAATCGTGATCGTCCCAAACGGAAAGCACGGCCGCATTGGACCTCAAGTTTTGAAATTCTTCTTTGTCGCCCAACATTTCATACTTCTTTCGAAGCACATCCATGTCTTTGGTGTCGCCGTAAATATTATCGCCCAAATAGATGAACAGATCCGGCTTCTTCTCGACCACACGATTCAAAATTGGCTGAGGCGATTTCTGGTTACTACAAGAACCAAACGCAATTCTCGTTGGAACGGTCTCGATCGAGCCGATTGAAAGTACCTCTGCGTCTTCTTCCTGAGCAATTCCATAGGAGTAAAATAAAACAACAACCAAAAACAGTTTCGAAGCTACAGAAGCATTCATTCTTTATCGATCCTTAAAGAGCGTGTCGTATCAATGTATCGAGATTTTCATCTTTTTATTCGCAAAAACAACCCGAGAAAGGCAATGGCTACGTGCAACTTGCACCACCCCCAAATCGTTCGACCAGTTCGCGACCGACCAGTAGTACAGGGATCAGTTTAGTGTTTTGACTGAATTCACCCAACCGAACGACTCCTTGCCGCCAACCACCATCATTGGATTTCAAAACCACGTATTGATCAAACGACTCATCGATTTTCAGCCATTGAGCACGCGTAAAGATCCGGAACTGAGCCATCACACCTTGGGCAAGTCTTTTTTCAAGGCTCAACGCAACATGCCCCATAGTCATACGCGGATTCAACTCCACGCACGGCTTGATTTTCAACTCCCCCGCGCCATCGGTGAACACAAAGGCATCGACACCGACATAGCCCTGAAAATTGCGGTCCTTCAATTCCTCAGATAGCCTTTTACGCAACCACACTTCGGTTTCTCGCAATCGCGAACAACGATCTTCCAGGAGAAATCGTTTTAAAAATCCGTCGCAGTCGGCAAAGTGCGTACCGATTTGGGTCCCCGCATAGCGTCGCCCCTGTGTGACGTTTGCGCGCGTCCAACCAAGAAACTCCAGCTCATCAGAGTTTGGATGAAACTGCCAAAGAAATGACAGATCCAACAATCTGGCCAACTCAGGCTCAATCACTCCGACAACCGGGGCACTGTCTTTTTGTTCAGACGTGGACTGCTCCAAAGAAAAAACGGAATGCAACCAATCCCAATCCTCTTGGCGCAAAGGTTCTCCACAGGGAAGTCGACGTTGCCCGCGTCCAGAAGCGGACAAGTCCTTTTTGAAAACCGCTGTTTTATATCCAAGGTCAGCGAACGTTTTCAATGCCTTTTCAAGTTCCTCGATTTGACTCAAACAGACTCCGCAGCAGCTTAGCGGCGCAAAATAGCTAAGTCCATCGGGCAACCATCGCTTCAAACGGTCAACGCTCCAGGATTTGCGATACAACTCGATTGAGTCCGGACACCAGGGTCTAGGTCGGTGGCGAACCGATTCAAGCAAAGGTTGTGCAACGGCGTAGTTACTCGGTGTCCATGCCCATGGGGAAAAATTATGCAACTTTCGAACGGTAAGTTTTTGCCGATCGTCGAAAAGCGAGAATTCGGGCAGATCGATTCCTGCATCGATCAGATGCTTGAGCAGGCCACGAGATGGCAAACGTCTCACCAAAACAACATCGTCCTGCTTCGACATGGGAATCATCACTAACTCAAGATCCTGACCCAATTGCTTCATCAGCAATTGATCCTTGTCCGATAATATTCCAGCGAGTTCTGTTTCGGCAGCTGGATCAAACCATCGCAGCGTAGGGGCTCTTCCACGCGACTGTCTAAACACTTCAATTGAGTCGATGAAGTGTTCACTTAGCCCAGCTTCAATGCGTCCCAAACGATTGAATTCACACCCTGCCCCTTTCCCACGCTGAGGCGACATCGGAAATTCAAGAGTCTCTTGATAGGCATCCCAGTCACTCTGGTCAGGGTTCTTCCATTGCCGAAACCAATGCAAGCCATGTTGGACATGCCCAATTTCATCTTCGTAGATCCTCTGAAGAATATCGGCGGTCGACGTATCGCCAATCTTTCGAAACACGGAGGCAAAATGAAAACTGTAATCCAAGTTAGCCTGCTCAAAAGTCAAACTAAGCCGCGAAACAAAATCCATCGGGGACTGCATCGGCTCCACGACTCGCCAGAATTGGCCGCTGAGTGGAAAACTTCCAAACTCAACTCCACATTCGCCCATTCTACGAAGATACATGCGAGTGTGCTCCTGCTCCTCCTGCAAGGTTACCAACACACCTTGGCGAAACGCTCTGGGGGCATTGGGGAATTTTAGCAGCACCAACGCCATCAACTCTGTGGCCAACAATTCATGATTAGCCAAAAAATGCAAAAGCTGCCCTCGCCCGCTTTCACTTTCCAATCGGCTTTCCGCAGGTGGTTGGTTTCCTTGACCAGCCGCATGCTGCATCTGCAAACCAACGGGTCGACATGGTGAACCCAAAGAAGATACGTCTGGGCCATCAAAAGCATCAAACGACAGCCTGCCGGGAACAGCCAACTTGTCTTCAATCGTTGTTCCAAAAACGATTTGTTCCGCAAGCTCCGTTACATTCATGCCCACGAACAACAATCCGAAAGTCAAACATCAAATTAGTTATCAACCAGTCCGAATGTTTTAGCATCAGACTTAAAGCATATGGCATAAAAAAAACAGTGCCGCAAAAATGCAGCACTGTTTTGTTGTTTCAAATTGTCGTCGGCAATTATGCTAGGCGACGTCGGCGGAAGAATGCAAGTCCGACAAGTCCCAATCCTAGGCCCAAAGTCGTCGGCTCTGGAACCGATACAGCAACAGAAGTGAGGGCGATGCCTCCGCCTCCGCCTCCAATGCCACCACCGACACCGTTGGTCCCGATTGATAAGCTGACGGCGCTTCCAGTTCCCGTGAACGTAAATCCGCCTGGGCCTGAACCAAGCGTCTGCATACTACCACCCGCCGAAGCGGTTAAGGTGTGTGATGAAGGAGTTCCTGTTTGCGCTACCGACCAAGTAACCGTGTATTCAGCACCATTTATAGTTAGAAAATCAGTTGAAATGGCGCCAGTCGGAACGGGCCCCTTAGAGAAAACTACGCCAGTCTCTAGATCTACTGGCCCAGCATCTACAGTCCAAAGAGCCCCCAGACCCAAGTTATCACTCGTGTCACTGAATGTTGTACCAACGAGAACAGTTGCAACACCACCGCTCGAATCCCAATCCCCACCAGTGAAACTGTTTTGGATTACGAAATCTGCCGAACTTGTCGACGCGAACAAGCAAACTGCGAGAAGACTTAAGAGTGAACAAATATGAGTTTTCATTTCCAACCTGTTGTATAGCTCTAGGCTTTTTTCCAATGGATGCGTCTAAGTTAACCTGAACCACTTAACAATCAAAGGGTGCAAAACACTAAATCCACTTTTTTTACCAATTTCCTCCATACACTACAGTCCTAATGGCTTGCCACGTTGAAAACAGCCATTTTCTCGAGTAAAACTGCAGAAAATGAGAATCTGAGTCCTTCCCTATAGTTGAAAATTAAGGACAACAACGAAAAAAGCGGCATGAAAATCACGCCGCTTTTTGGACCAAATTGGTAAATCAAAGTTTCAGGACAATGAAATCTCCTCCATCCCCCCATTTTGGCTAACCGCCAAAGTCGTCAAATGCGATGTTCTCATCCTCGACCCCAAGATCATCCAGCATCTTGAACACCGCCTGGTTCATCATTGGAGGTCCACAAAGATAGTATTCGACCTCCTCAGGGGCGTCATGCTTGCCGAGATAATTGTCCAATACAACCTGGTGAATAAACCCTTTGTAACCAGTCCAGTTATCCTCTGGTAACGCGTCCGACAAAGCGATATTGAATTGAAAGTTTGGAAAGTCCTTCTCAATCTGACGAAATTGGTCAATGTAAAACAGCTCTCGCAAACTGCGCCCGCCGTACCAGTAAGAGACTTTCCGCCCTGATTTCAGGCTCTTGAACAACTCAAAAATATGACTACGAAGCGGTGCCATTCCGGCACCACCACCAATGTAAACCATCTCATTTTCGGTGTCCTTGATAAAGAATTCACCGTAGGGGCCTGAGATCGTAACTTTGTCACCGGGTTTTAGACCAAAAATGTATGAAGACATTTTTCCGGGTGGAACATCTGGTTGACGCGGAGGCGGTGAGGCCACGCGAACATTCAGCATGATGATGCCTTTTTCACCTGGATAGTTGGCCATCGAATAGGCGCGAACCACCTCTTCTTCGACTTTCGACGTATATCGCCACACGTCGTATTGATCCCAGTCTGGGTGATACTCTTCTTCGATTTTAAAGTCTTTGTAGTGTACGACGTGAGGTGGGCTTTCAATTTGGATGTATCCGCCCGCCTTGAACCCAACGTCTTCACCTTCAGGCAATTCCAGGACCAATTCTTTGATGAACGTCGCCACATTACGATTGGACCGAACAGTGCATTCCCATTTTTTGGTTTCAAATGCTTCTTCGGGAACCTCAACCTTCATATCCTGCTTAACCGCAACCTGGCAGGAAAGCCGGCACCCTTCTTTGGCTTCGCGCTTCGAGATATGCGTCTTTTCCGTGGCAATAATATCGCCGCCACCATCGTGAATGAGAACCTTGCACTGAGCGCAAGTTCCGCCGCCACCGCAGGCAGAGGAAACAAAGATCCCTTCAGCCGCTAATGCACCCATCAACTTTCCGCCTTGGGGAACAGAGATTTCCTTTTGCTCGTTGATCAAAATCGTCACGTTGCCCTTGGGCACCAACACGTTTCGGGCCAACAAAATCAAGCTGACCAAGGCCAGAACGACTGCCGTGAACACCAAAACGCCAACTATTAAAGTTTCCATGTGGATAACCGCTGTTTATCTGTTTTCAACAAAACGAAATAACTTAAATACCAGAGAATGCCAAGAAGCCCAGAGCCATCAATCCGACGACAATAAAGGTGATTCCCAGTCCGCGAAGCCCTGGTGGAATATCGCTGTATTTCAGCTTCTCTCGAATGGCCGCCAACGCGGCAATTGCAATCGCCCAACCAAAACCGGACCCCACTCCATAAACACAACTTTCGACGAAGTCATATTTGTTTTGGACCATCAATAGCGAGCCACCCAAAATGGCACAATTCACCGTGATCAGGGGCAGGAAAATCCCCAACGCGTTGTAAAGCGGTGGGAAGAAACGGTCGAGTGTCATCTCCAAAATCTGCACCATGGCAGCGATAACACCGATGTAACAAATCAAGCCGAGAAATTCCAAATCCGGAGCATAAAGCCAAGCTCCCTCTTTCAAAATCCAATGGTAAATCAGATTATTGATTGGAATGGTAATCGCCTGGACCACGATCACCGCCACGCCTAATCCGACGGCAGTTTTTACGTTCTTGCTAACCGCCAGAAACGTACACATGCCGAGAAAGTAAACGAGTGCAAGGTTCTCAAAGAACGCACAACGCAAAAACAGTCGGAACAAATCGATTAAATAATCCATGATTTACGCCTCCTCAATCTGATCAATTTTCCACGTTCGCAATGCCCAAATGGCAAAGCCGATAATGAAAAACGCACTGGGCGAAAGCAGCATCAATCCGTTTGGCTCATACCACGAAGGCAAAACCTGCGAACCAAAAAGTTTCCCCGCACCAAAAAGCTCGCGGAAGAACGCAACGAAGATCAGAATCAGGCTATAACCAAGTCCGTTGCCAATTCCGTCCAGAAAACTATCGCGAACGCTGTTCTGCATCGCGAACCCTTCGGCTCGTCCCATCACGATACAATTCGTAATGATCAGTCCGACGAATACAGCCAGTTCTTTGCTGAGCCCGTAACTGAACGCCTTGAGAAACTGGTCAACCAAAATGACCAGCGACGCAATGATCGTCATTTGAACGATAATTCGAATGCTGTTCGGGATCCGTTTTCGAATGAATGCCACCGAAGCATTTGACAGCGCGGTTACAAAAATCACCGCGATCGACATCACGAATGCTTTGTCCATTCGAGTTGTAACCGCCAAGGCACTACAGATACCAAGGATCTGCAACGCGATGGGATTGTTGTTAAAAATAGGGTCAAGGACCAAGTCCTTGGCCGAAGCTTTTTTAGCCATTATCAGCAACTCCTTCCGGAACCGCATTGCTCGCGGTACCGCCAGATGAGCCAGTTTGCTTTTGTTTATCGATGTAAGGTTTAAAGCCGTTGGGTCCCATCCAAAACTCCAGCATGTAGGTCACGCCGTTGGATGTGATGGTCGCACCCGCAAGTCCGTCCACTCCAAATTTGTCATTAGATCTGCCCTTGATGACGCGAATTTTGACATCGCCGTTGTCACCAAAGATCTCCTTGCCAACCATCTCGCCTTTATTGTTTTCTTGCAGCGTCCACTGCTTTTTCCAATCAGGATTGTCCACCTCACCACCCAGTCCTGGCGTTTCACCGTGACTGTAGTAAGTCAGACCCGAGATCGTTTGAAAATCCGGTTCGACAGATAAGAACCCATAAAGTACCGACCAGAGGCCCTTGCCTCGAACCGGGAAAATGTATTTCAGAACCGCGCCGCTTGGATCTCGCAACAAGTAAACATGAGAAATCTTTTCGATTTGGCCGAGCCCGGCGATGTCGTCGGATTTGTCGAGCTTCCTCCAATACAAAGAACCGCCGTCACCATCCTTCCGACCATCATTCGCCGCTTTGTATTGATCAAAGCCAGCGATCACAGCGACGTCATCTACAGAATCGTCGAGGCCCAAAAACTCTCGGGCAGTTTCAACCGCGTTTTCGCCAGTTTCCAAATCGATCAGGATGTCCTGAATGTAAGGAAGTTCCAAAACCACTCCCTCTTCAGGCTTCTCAAAGAACGCCTCAACAGAACCGGCCGCCTCAATATCGCGATCCTGAATTCCCGCCACTCGAACGATGTTCGACATGATGTCGCGTTTCTTATTGGCGTCCTGCATGGACTTCAAACTGACCGCCGCTCCGGCAACCAGAAAAGAACAAATCAGGCAAACCGAAGTAGCGATGAAAAAGACGTTACCAATACTGTCTTTATCAAATTTCACTTCACTACTTTCATTCTCAGGCTGCATAACGAGATACCCTCCGTTTGATGTTCGCTTGAAGGACATAGTGGTCAATCAGCGGCGCCATGACGTTGCCAAACAAAATCGCAAGCATGATTCCTTCTGGGAACGCCGGATTCACCGTTCGAACCAACACGGTCATGAAACCAATCAAGCCGCCATAGAACCACTTTCCTCTCCGAGTCATCGATGCGGAAACAGGATCCGTTGCCATAAACACCGTACCGAACGCAAAACCGCCGAGCACCATGTGCCACATCGGCGTAATGTTGTAAACCGTGTCTGGCTTGGCAAAACCGAGGATCGAACTAAAACCGACCATCCCGATTACAACTCCAGCCATAATCCGCCACGATCCAATCCTTGAGAGAATTAGAATCGCCGCACCAATCAGACAAGCAATCGTGCTGGTTTCCCCCATCGAACCGTGCATGTTTCCTAAGAAACAGTCCCACCAGGAGGTTCCGATTTCTACGGTCGTGCTCCCGTACTGGCCTGTCATGCCGCCAACCACCTCAGTGACCGTCGGGAAAACTTTTTCACCCGCTTCGTTGAGCGAGCCCTGTTGAGCAGCAATCGCTCCCAATCCAGTCGCGCCCGTATATCCATCTACGGCTCCACCTGGTGAAGGAAGTGAAGTCCAAACTGCATCACCACTAATATTCTTTGGATAGGCAAAGTAGAGGAACGCCCTGGCCGTCAACGCTGGGTTGAGGAAGTTCTTCCCCGTTCCACCAAAAATTTCTTTACCAACAATCACACCAAAGGCGATTCCCACCGCGACCTGCCAAAGTGGAATGTCGGGAGGCAAAGTCAGCGGAAACAACATCCCGGTAACCAGGAAGCCTTCGTTGATCTCGTGTTTGCGAACCACACTGAAAAGTACTTCACAGTGCCCGCCAACAAACATGCAGACTCCGTAAACCGGAATGAAGTACAACGCTCCGTGAAACAGACAGTGGAGCATACTTGCCATGCTAAAAAAGTCGCCAGGATCGTTTTGATAGCCGATCCCAATGCCGCCCATCAATGAGTAACGCCAAGACCCCCAAAAACTCTCGGGAATCTCAAACGCAGAGCCTTGTGCAGCAATGATCTTTTGAGCCTGATAGCCCGTGTTGTACATCGCCATAAAGATACAAGGCAGCAGCGCCACAATGACCATCGTCATCATCCGCTTGGTATCGATGGCATCGCGAACATGAGTCTGGCCTTTGGCGACTTCGTCCGGCGTGTACAAAAACGTATCGTTCGCTTCGTACAGCGGATACAGCTTCTCAAGCGGGCCACCCTTGTGAAAGAGTGGCTCGATCTTGTCTAGCAGTCCTCTTAGCATATTTCTATATCACGTTTGAGTAATGTTATGCGTCTTCAAGTAGCATTTCGCTCCAGCGAAATTACTGCTTAACCTTCTTTTTCAATCTGAGTCAAATTCCTACGTAGGATCTCACCAAAGTCGTATTTGCCCGGACACACATAAGTGCACAAAGCCAAGTCATCTTCGTCCAATTCCAGGCACCCAAGATCCTGAGCCAATTCCGTATCTCCGGAAATCAAAGCTCGCAGTAAATGCGTCGGCAAAATATCCAACGGCATCACATTTTCATAAGTTTCTACCGGTACCATTCCACGATGGCCACCATTGAGGTTTGTATTGAAGTCGAATTTTTTACCGCCAAAACGATTAAGTATCGCGCCAAGATAAGTATTCGTGACCGAAAATTTGTTCGCTCCTGGTCCCTGCCATCCGAGGAACTCTCGTTTGTTCCCCTCCTCAAGCACAGTAACCTGAGTGTGATATCGCCCCAGAAAATCAAGTGGCTCCGCAGACGTGCGCCCCGACAAAATCGATCCAGAAATTGCACGGGAGTCTTCTGGTTTCTCGACGTTTCCTTCGACAATTTGAGTGATTTTCGCCCCTACTCGAGTTCTGATCAGACCGGGTTTTTTCACTCGCGGACCGGCGATCGAAACAATTCGCTCCGCCATCAGCTTGCCAGTCGTGAACAAATGACCGATCGCAATCACATCCAAATAGCCGATGAACCAAACCGTCTTTTTAGGGTTTACTGGATCCAACAAATGAATGTGTGTGCCAGGCAATCCTGCAGGATGGGGACCCTCAAAAACCTCAAACTGAGCATTGTCAACTTCTTTGCCAGGCACGCGAGAATCGCCTCGAGTGCAAACAAAGGTCTTACCTTCGGTGAGCTTGGAAATGACCATCAAGCCAGAAACGAACAACTCTTTGTATTTTGCGATGACTAATTCCGGATCACCCGACAATGGATTCGTGTCCATTGCCGTCACGAAAATCGAACTAGGCTCCGATGCTGGTACTGGCACCTTGTTGTACGGCCGAGTCCGAAATGATGGCCACAGACCCGACTTCGTAAGAAGTTCACGGGCCGATTCCCCATCAACCGATCCTAAATCGTCAAATCGCTGAAAGCTCTCTTCGGCATCACCTTCAACGTCAATCACAAGCGAAAGGAATTTTCGCTTCTCGCCACGATTGACCGCTTGAACCGTCCCCGCCGCTGGCGAGGTGTAAACGACACCTTCTGTCTTTTTGTCCGCGAAAACAGGTTGGCCAAGTTTTACCTTGTCACCCTCTTTGACCAACATCGAAGGCCGCATGCCATGGTAATCGTCGCCGATCAATGCGACCTGGTTAACCACAGGACCCTCATTAATCTGCTGTACAGGTTCACCAGTAATTGGGATGTTCAATCCGCGTTTGATTTCAAAAGTCATAATTTCGACTTATAAAAAGTGAGTGATTCACAGATCGGCGGAACGGCCAAACGACATTGGCAAAGAAAATGCATCGATACGACTGATCCACGACCAGCCTCCAGCAATTCCTTCGCCTTTTGTACTATCGGTTTAACAGGTTACTTTGTGAATTTTTTCACGAAGTATCCTCGAAAAAAACGCCGAAAACCGGCGCATTTACGGGATTCCCCCGTCTTCCATCTTTTTCAATCGCTGATGATATTCGATAACGGGAAAAAAACAACAACAGTAGTAGCCAAATCACACCTCAAAGTGCAAAAAAGCCCAGTTCGCTCAGACCAGTTAGAGTTCTCGCAGAACAATACGACAACAACCGACAAGCCGCCCAAACCACCAAACTAAAGTCCTCCAGCTTGCCACAAAACCCAGCGCTCGAACGGCAGGGACATCCAGTCGATTCAAGCCAAACCGAACAAGCGGATTTTCAAATTCTGGAAAGACAGGTAACAAGCAGCATCTGTACTATTTGGGAATGCGGCAACCACTACACTCCAGCCCAAACAACGAATACGACAACATCTCAAATGCTTTTCAATTTGGCTTTCAACTGGATCTCAAACGCCGACAAATCAAATTTCTCGGTGACTCGAATAACATACAAATCGTTGATCAGCCCTTTGGTCATTCTCAGAATTAGTCTCGGATTGGGCATTCGCCAAGGCTGAGTCCGATTCACCACCGGTCGAGGGTGACTGGGGCTTCACGTTTTTCCAAGCCGCTGCGATCACCGTTGTCCGCACCAGTTTTCAGCAAGCCCATGACATAAATTACGCCCACGACAATCAGCAAACTAAAAAGCCCCGCAATAGCCAGCAAACCGAAGTTACGGCCATTTCCTGAACCTTTGTTTTCCGCATCAACCGAAGACCAGTTCTCCTGGTTTTCTTTTTCGCCCGCGTTTTCATCGACCAATGACGCCATCGGAATCGCGCGAGCCGAAACCGTAGAACGCGCGCCAACGTTATGCATTTCCGCGACAGGCGGCTCATTGGTGAAGGCGGTTTCCAATTCCGGCTTGGTCGACCTGTTCAGGTCGCGAAAACGAATCGAGCTGTTTGTCATACTTCGCCCGCTTACCCAAATGTGAAAGCACAGAAAAAGCTTGTTTTACTTGACTCCTTAGCGATTCCAGCAATTCCGAGTTGGCCCCAGCATCGACAGAATTGAGCTTGGCCAACAGTGCCCTCGCTGCCGCATCGAACTTTTTAGGGTCTTTCTCTTTGGGCCCAATTCCCAACAGCTGATAATGGGTCGGCTTTTCAACCTGCTCATCTAGACCAAGCCATTGAACATAAGGATTAAGATCGGACGTCGATACCAAGAGAGAGAGAAGTGAATTCAGACCGTAAACCAAGGCAGGAGTCGTAGAACAAAACGACTTCAATTGTTAAATTGAATTCTAGCTGGAAGTGCAAGTACCGGCCAATGTTCAATTGTTGATTTAGCTCCAGCCAATCCAGGGTACCTGCATTTATCATGAAAGCTCCATTCGTAAATATTGCCGCTTACAAATTCGTCGCTCTTGAGAACTTGCCCGAGCGAAAACAAGAGTATTTGAAGTTTTGCAATTCACTTGGCCTGAAGGGAACGATCCTGTTGTCACCCGAAGGCATCAACATCTTCCTCTCAGGCCCGCGAGAGAGCGTCGATTCCTTCGTCACCTTTCTATACGCACTTCCGGAATTCAGTGACGTTCCGATTAAGGAAAGTCCCAGTGATCATCAACCTCACAGCCGAATGTTGGTTCGCCTGAAAAAAGAAATCATCTCGATGGGCGTTGAAACCATTCAACCAGCTCGAAACACCAGCCCGAAAATTGAAGCGACCCAATTAAAAGCCTGGTTAGACGAAGGCCGTGACATCGCAATGCTCGATGTCCGCAATGACTATGAAATTGAATTGGGCACCTTCGACAACGCGATTCCGATTGGCGTCGATTCATTCCGTGATTTCCCCGCCGCCGTTGACTCGCTTTCTGATGAGTTAAAGCAAAAACCGATCGTCATGTTTTGCACCGGCGGTATTCGCTGCGAAAAAGCAGGACCGCTGATGGAAGAAAAAGGATTTCAGGAAATCTACCAACTCAATGGTGGAATTCTTAAGTACTTCGAGGACTGCGGTGAAGAGCACTATGACGGTGACTGTTTCGTTTTTGATAAACGAGTCGCCGTTAATGCAAAGCTGGAAGAGACCGATGTGGAGCAGTGCTACGCCTGCCAGGCAATCCTTTCCGTTGAAGAACAAAACTCACCCAAGTACACGCCCCCAAACAGCTGCCCCCACTGCTACCTTGAACCCAATGAAATGATGCAGCGAGTCTTGGAAAAACGCAATCATCAACTCAAGTCAATCATCGATCCATTGCCAGGCAGCCAGCCCTACAACAACGTTCGGCCAATCAATGTGCCGCTTCGATTTGATCATGCATCATTGCTCGAAGTTCTTACCGGAATGTATCCGCATTTGACCGAAGAGCATTGGGCCCAAAAATGCAAAGACGAACACATCGTCTGGAATGACAAACCATTAACACTTTCCGACCCCGTTCGATCAGGCTGGCGAATTGAACACCAAATTCCACAGACAACCGAACCTGCGGTGAATGCGAATCTGAGAATTGTTTACGAAGATGAGACCGTGATCGGAGTCGAAAAATCCGCTCCACTTCCCATGCACCCATGCGGCCGGTTCAACCGAAACTCCTTTACCTATTTGATTAACGAACTATACCAGGGCGAACAAATTCGAATCTGTCATCGACTGGATGCAAACACCAGCGGCATCGTTGTTTGTTGTCGCAAAAAATCAGCTTCTCGTAAAATCCAACCTCAATTTGAAAACAATACCGTAAAGAAGAGTTACCTGGCAGAAGTTCATGGGCAACCGGATTGGGAAACCTATCAAAGCGACGCGCCCATCTCAAAGGGACCGGATCAAGCAGGTTCGCGCATTGTCGTTCCGGATGGACTCGCTGCAACAACCCACTTTGAAGTCCTTGAGCGAAACGGTGAAACGACGCTGCTTTGTTGCACTCCGCTGACAGGGCGCACCAACCAGATTCGAGTCCACCTTTGGGATTTGAACCTACCCATCGTCGGCGATCCGCTTTATCTGAAAGATCGTCAGCGTGGCAATTCTCAAACGCTGGAAGTTGGTTCATCTCCAATGCGACTTCATGCCCAGCAGATTGAATTGACTCACCCAACAACCAATGAAGCTCTAATTCTAACCGCTGACTCGCCCACCTGGCGCACCTAACAAAATCGCATACCTTGTCCCGAAACACAGCAGCAAACTCACAAAAACGCACTCACAAAAGCGATTGAATCGGGACACCAAACCTAGCCACTCTTCGTTCGGGCCCAAAGGGAACGTCGTCCGCATTTCGGCTGGGGTGGGAAAGCTCCGGCGATTCTGCTGCCCCGATTCAATTTTCATTCCTTAGTGATTGCTGCGGGATGTTTTTTCGGCAGGAGCCTTAACCTCCCGAAGCCGTCGCCGCTCGCCAAAAACCTCTTCGAAGTGGCAGACTTCGTTGGCCACAACGACACCTTCCTCACGGTCCATTGGGAAACGTAACTCGCGACCTACGATTTCAACGGACATCTCCATCAAGTTTTCAAAACGAACGATACACAGGAAGTAACGGTTGTTGGCACAGCGTTTAGCAAAAGAATGGACGAGTCGTCCGATAAACAAGGGTCTCAGGCGTTTTTTGAGCTGCTCGCGGCAACTAAACCGCGGCCTTGAAACTCTGTTCCAGTTAATCCGGCATGCTCGGAATGCCTACTCTTCGGGTAGGATAAGTGGGGATCGGTTTTTATCACTGCACGACTCACGAAGTTATGTCTCGCTGTCTCACTCTTGTTGAAATGGAATCAATCGCTTCAAGCGGCCTATCGCCACTGCCGGATGACTTAAAAGATCATCTGTCACATTGCGATGAATGCCAGGCGAAGTTGACTCAGGAAAAAAACGACATTGTGTTAATGAGGCAAATTCGGCGAGCAGCGAATCTAGCGGCTCAATCCGTACACTCTCGCAAAGATGAAATTCATCGAAAAACGGTCATTCCCGGATACGAGATCCTTGCGGAAATGTGCCGGGGTGGCCAGGGGATCATATTCAAAGCCCGGCAACTGCCCACGAATCGGATTGTCGCCATCAAGTTTGTACTGCAGGGCGTTTTTGCGACCGAACGCCAGCAACACCGATTTGAGCGCGAAGTTGAACTTGCTTCATTGCTTCAACATCCAAGTATCGTGCGAGTTTATGAAAGCGGAATCGTTGACGGAAAACAGTATTTTTCCATGGAGTACGTAGAAGGTATTCCCTTGAATGAATACATGAACAATCGCTTCGGGGATAGAACGATTGATTCGCGAACAGAGTATGCCAAATTCGAATGTGACTGCCTGAAACTCTTCTTGAAAATTTGCGATGCGGCAAGTTACGCTCACCAACTTGGAGTAATTCACCGGGATCTCAAACCGGAAAACATTCTGGTATCCGATGACGGAGCGCCGCACATTCTGGATTTTGGCCTGGCGAAGAAAACAGACGATCCAAGCGACGGCTTCTCTCCGCGTACGCTCGTTGGCGAATTTTCGGGAACACTTCGATATGCATCACCGGAACAGGCGAATAACATAACCGCAATAACCGATACGCGCACCGACGTCTATTCGCTCGGTGTTATCCTGTTTGAAATGTTGACCGGAAAGATGCCGTACAACTTCAGTGGGAGTTTAGAACAGATCCTGAACAACATCAGGGTTGCAGATCCAATAAAACCGTCAACTCATACCGAACTGATTGATTGTGATCTCGATACCATCGTCACGAAGTCCTTGTCCAAAGACCCCGATCGTCGTTATCAATCTGTGGCCGGGTTGGCAAAGGACTTGTGCCACTATCAATTTCGAGAACCGATCGACGCGCGTCGCGACAGCTCCTGGTACGTGTTTCGAAAGACTCTGCGTAAAAATCGCAACATCGTAGCGACGACGATCACCATCATACTATTATTGTCTGCGTCGTTAGTCGCGGTATCCTGGTTCTGGTGGCAGGCAAGCCTGGATCGGGACGAATCGCGTTTTAGGACGTACGCTGCAAGGATTGCCGCTGCAGATGCATCGATTCGAGCCTATGATGTTGGTGATGCGGTGTACAATCTTAGCCTGGCTTCACAGATTCAAAAGAATTTTGAATTCTGGTATTTACTGGGACAAGCCGACCAGTCGTTGAACACGTACGGCGGTCTGATGGACGAAAAACAATTGGGCCATCAGGGAGCCGTCTTATCGGTGTCCTTTCATCCCGATGGAAAACACTTTCTTTCCGGATCCGTCGATGAAACGCTGAGGCTTTGGGAAACTGGCTCTCGAGAAGAAGTCGATGTGCTGGAAATAAACCGACAAGTCGTTTCCGTATCGTTCGATCACTCCGGTACGCGAGCAGTCGCCGGACTTGCGGATTCAGATGTCTTGCTGTTCCAAGTGATTCCCGGAAAGAACGGGCATTTGAATTTGCAGGAACCGTTTCGGTCACTGGATACCCAAGGCCGCCCCGTCCACGAAGTCACATTTAGCCCCGATGGCAAGTTTGTTGTGGCATCGGTTGGAACGACATCAGATCCGGGATCGGTCATGATATGGGATGTTGATTCCGATGAACTTGCACGATCATTGGATGGGCATCAACGATTTGCAGGATGCACTGCGATTAGCCAAGATGGATCTCTGATTGCTTCTGCTGACACCAGTATTCGAATATGGGATTTTGCGTCAGGGAAGTTGTTAAACGAATTTCAAGCTCACGACCAATGGATTAATTCTCTGGCTTTCAACCCAGACGGAAATCGACTTGTGTCGTGTAGTAACGATTGCCTGATCAAGATTTGGAATGTTTCATCAGGTCGCCACCAAAGGACCTTGTACGGTCACACCAACTTCGTAAACCGAGTTCGATACAATCACGACGGTACGAAACTCGCCTCGGTTTCCAAGGACCGGACGTTGCGAACCTGGAATGCCCAAACCGGAAAGCCCGCCTCGATTCGCTGGGGGCATATCAATGAAATCTACGACTTCGACTTTTCGGACGACGGAAAGCTGATCGTAACGACATCAACCGAAGGCCTGAAGTCGTGGCAGGCAGAAACAAACGGGACCTTCTCAAGAAATCATCCAGCCAATGTCAAGTGCATCGCTGCCAGCCCGGACAGCAGCATGATCGCGAGCGCCGGCAAAGATGGTCACGTTATGTTATGGGATATAAAGAGTTCAACATTCCTCAGGGAACTGGACGACGCGCCAACTTCACCCACAAGTGATATCGCCTGGTCGCCCGATGGTCAGCGCATATTGTGGGGAAATTCAGAGGGAGTCCTTAGCCAGTTTGATTTCTTATCGGGGCAAACTACTCGATTGGTCGATTTTAACCATGCGATTCGATCTGTTTGTTTTGCAGACGAACGAAATGAAATGTTTGTCGCGCTAGACAATGGTTGCGTCCGGATTGTGGATGTCCAAGGACAGGTCAAACAGATTCCGTTTTGTCGGGTCGACAACGCGGTTCATTCGGTGTGTGTTGATCCTGGTGGTGTTTGGCTGGCGACCGGTGACTTGAACAACGTCAGGATTTGGAACCTCAAGACAGGCGAACAGACCAACCGCTGGAAAACTGAATTGCCTGTGGATCTCGATACGTTTGAAATCTGCTTTTCGCCCGACGGAACTAGCTTAGCAACCACAATTCACGGTTTCTGCGTCGCGCTGTGGAGTCTCTCCGACGGCAAACTGATCCACCAGTACAGGGGGCATTCAAATTACGTTAATTCCATTTCGTTTTTGCATGATGGCTCACGATTGGCGACCGCATCGCGTGACGGGACAATTAAGCTATGGGACGTTGAACGGGCCGAACCGGTCTTGTCATTACAGGGTTTTGCAGGATTCAGCAACACAATATGCTTTACTCCGGACGGCAACTGCCTCGCCGGGGGGCAATACGATGGCTCCATTCGTGTTTGGAAAACGCTCCCGCTGGACCGAAGGTAGCGTTTCAAAGTACAGATCAATCGTCCGGAATTGTGCAGAAGAAAATTGATGGAACCAACCCGACCAAGCCTTTTGATTCGCGTCCGCAATGCAACTGATACGCAGGCCTGGGAAGAATTTTACAATCTGTATTCTCCGCTTTTGTATTCGTATGCGCGTGATCAAAGGTTGTCGCATGAAGACGCGGAAGACATCCGGTCATCGTGTTACGAATCCATCGTCAAGAACATACAGCGTTTTCAATACGACGGTCAAAAACGAGGATTCAGAGCCTGGCTCCGCACCATGGTGAATCGACGGATAATTGATCAGAAACGGAAAAAACGTATCCCGATCGCGAAAATGGTGGACGTTCAACAAATCAAAGGAACAGAACGGTCTGTGGACGAGATTTTTGACGAACATTGGCAATTGCACCACCTTCGATATGCAATTGGCAATGTGCAAAAACGTGTCAGCGAAACCACGTTCGAAGCGTTTCTACTACTAACCGAGGCCGATCTGAGTGTGGGGGAAGTTTGCCAGCGCATGGACATGAACGCTGATCAAGTTTATCGAATCAGGTCCCGGGTACTTTCGCTTATTCGTGAGGAAATGAGCCAATTCGACGTTGATATCCAGTAAATCCGTCCTAAGCCCAAATCCCCATTTAGACCGCAGGCCGATCACGGAAAGTACAAAAATAATGAAAATTCTCCGTCAGGTTTTTTTGTTTGTCTCGTAAGGCTTTTCGAGAGAACCTTTTCTTTGTCATTGACGGCCAAGCTGGTCGTGGAGTCGGAATCGGTCTTGAGGCCAGTATTGATCAGGTTTTTCAGTCATTTCGGAAAAGACTTCATGATGACAATGTCTCCTCAAATTTTTGCGGTCAGCTTGACCAATACTGACAACACTATTCGCAGTGCAAGGACCAATGGCATGAACGAAGTGCGATTCACTAATTTACCCCAGAGGAATTGTTCAGGCTGATTGGGCAAGGCCGTTGATTATACAGCTCGGGTTTTCACATCTCAAACATGACGACCCTACATCCAGATGCGTTGAATTGAAGGGACTACCATGAAGATAAATTTATCACCGGTGATTGCAATACTAACGTTGTTTTCATCAACAATACTGTTTGCGGATTTGGTAACAATTCCGACA
The DNA here is from genome assembly GCA_965224765.1 of Mariniblastus sp. Taxonomy (GTDB): domain Bacteria; phylum Planctomycetota; class Planctomycetia; order Pirellulales; family Pirellulaceae; genus CAZDBA01. The sequence goes on along the minus strand of CBDDAC010000001.1, from coordinate 67,288 downwards.
TCGTTAAGTCCAGGCGATTCATATCGTTTGGCTTTCGTTACTTCCGGGGCTCGAGATGCTCACTCTTTGTCCATCGCTGATTACAACGATTTTGTTCAAAGTGCCGCAGACGCCACATCTGGTTTGTCCGCCCTTGGTACAATATGGAAGGCAATAGGATCGACTTCAACGATAGACGCGAGGGACAATACCGGCACGCTTCCATCAATTGCAGGCGGTTCTCTTGGCGTACCAATCTTTCGCATAGACGATACGAAAATCGCAGATTCAAACGATGATTTATGGGATGGGACACTCGATTTTGATCTTCATTTCACTGAGACCGAAACCTACCTTACTTCAAGTGCCTTCACGTGGACTGGTACAAAGAGCGATGGAACCGCAGATGCTTTTCCGTTGGGTGCGGCAGCAGGAAGTCTTATAGGCAACGGCCGACCGATTGCATCGACTTCAGCTTGGGTGGATTTCAGTGTCGACTTTTCGCAAAAACCAAAACGATTTTATGCGATTTCGAGTGTTCTGACCGTGCCTGTTCCTGAGCCATCGTCTGTAATCTTTTTTATCGCCACAATCTTGTTTATCCCCAAACGCAGCCGTTGAGTATCTGCCGATCCAACGCGTCATAGAAGCAAACGGGGGAAGCCATTGTTTGAAGAGCACTTCGTCGTAAACTGCGAATCTTTTGAGTTCGAGCAGTGGTTTTATTTACGAGTTTTCCGCAGGTTTGATTGACCAAAATCCGCTTACCGCTCAAGCGCAACATGCGAAAAACGGGTGTCCCTCAATTCGCCTCAATTCGCTCTCCCGCACCCCAATTCGCCGCACCCCAATTCGCCGCACCCCAATTCGCCGCACCCCAATTCGCCGCACCCCAATTCGCCGCATCCCGAAACGAACACCCGAAACGAACACCCGAAACGAACACCCGAAACGAACACCCGAAACGAACACCCGAAACGAACACCCGAAACGAACACCCGAAACGAACACCCGAAAACTCTCAAAAAACGAACGAATTCGGGCGCGAAACCTATCCACCCTTCCTTCGGGAAGGTCAGCCGCATCGCGGCTGGGGAGGGGAAGCTCGGGCGATTCTGCTGACCCGATTCAAGTTTCCTCCTGAGTGATTGCTGCAGGATGTTGTTTCGGCAGGAGCCTCAACCTCCCGAAGCAAACGCGCTCGCCAAAAACCTCTTCGAAGTGACAGACTTCGTTGGCCACAATGGCGCCCTTCGTCGTAAGCTGGGACTCTTTTGAGTTCGAATGGTTGTTTCTCTTGCGAGTTCTCCGCTGGTTTGATTGACCAATATCCGCTTACCGCTAAAGAGCAACATGCGAAAATTGGGTGTCCCTAATTCGCTCTGATGGCGCCCTTCGTCGTAAGCTGGGACTCTTTTGAGTTCGAATGGTTGTTTCTCCTGCGAGTTCTCCGCTGGTTTGATTGACCAAAATCCGCTCCTGGTGTCCCTATCGCTCGCCTCCAAAATTGCTCGCCTCGACCGTTTTCAATTAACGACTGAAACAAGTGGACTGAGATGCGTTATTCCCACACGTCGCGACGTTCTCCGGCAATTGATAGTAGGAGAGCAATATGTATTTTTGCCGACCTCGCCACGTTCAGTCTAATATTAAGCTCAGAAACATAGTTGTCAATGACAACTATGTTGCATACAATCACATTTAACTGCAAATCGTTGTTTCCCACAGAAGGTCGTTGAAATGAATTCAGCACGTTCGAAAAGCCAAACTGCCTGCTCGATTTTGAGCGTTTTATATTTCCTGATAATTATTTCGCAAAGCAGCTTTCAGGCGAAGGCTCAATCGCCAATTGAAGAAAGTGGCAACAACGGTGCGCCACAGGATTGGACCCACTGGGGTGGACCGCATAACGATTTTACTGTCGAAGGTGCGAACCTCGCTGAACAGTGGCCAAACACCGGACCGCCGTTGCTTTGGAACAGACCCCTTGGAGAAGGTTACTCTTCCATCACCGTATCTAATGGGCGATTGTTTACAATATTCCGCAAAGATAAATCCGAAGTGATTGTCTCCCTCGATGCGGAAAGCGGAAAAACGCTTTGGGAACAACCTTATGAAGCGGACTATTCTTCGGCGATGAAACGGTATGGACCTGGTCCACATTCCACACCCGTGGTAACGGGCGAAACCGTCATTGCCATCGGTGTTAATCTAGTCATCCACGCCTTAAACGTCGAAACAGGTAAGGTTCTCTGGCGACATGACTTGGTCAAGGAATATGGTGCCACAGTACCCTATCGCGGATACGCACCCAGCCCGGTTGTTTACGGTGATGCCGTTATCTTTGCAACCGATATGCCACCCATTGCCGAAGACTCGCTTGATCAGGCAGTCCCAGCCAGCCATGCACTTGTCGCTTTTCGGATATCAGATGGCGAGCTTCTATGGACCGGGCTGGAAGGCGTGACGGCATATTCTTCACCTGTTGTCGTCGAATTAGCTGGAGTCAAACAGATCGTGCTTTTGATGCGAAAGTTTGTAGCTGCAGCCGACCCGAACAATGGCAAAGAACTTTGGCGAATCCCTGTAACGGAAGCTCATAACGTTGCCACACCTCTTTGCAACGGGAACAGCGTCTTTGTAACGGCGGCGTATGATTCTGGTGGTAAGTTGATCAAAATTACAAATGACAAAGAAAATGGAAATCTTGTTGCCGATGAGAAATGGTTCTCTCGGGAGATTCGATTCGATCAGGGAAATGCAATTTTGGTAGGTAATTATCTTTACGCAACAACGGGTGATTCTGGCCCGGCATTTTTGACTTGTATTGATGCTCGCACTGGCAAACAAGTTTGGCGTGAAAGAGGTTTTCGCCGTGCAACCATCATTCGAGCAGATGAGAAGTTGATATTGCTTCAAGATGATGGCACACTTCAGCTACTTCGCGTGTCGGCCGACGGACCGACCATCCTTGCCAATCACAAAATCGAAGTTGAGAAGAAACCAATGTGGACGCCGCCGACGCTGGTCGGTTCCACGCTGATTGTTCGAAATCGAACGCACCTGATGGCCTTTGATCTTGGTGCGGGCCGCTAAAAGCATAAAGCAAACAGGGACAGCCATTCTTCGACCAACCTGGGGAAAACCACGAACCAGAACAGGGACAACCATTGTTTGAAGAGCCTTCGTCGTTGATTGAGGCTCCTTTTTAACTTGAGTGGTTGATTCTCTTCGAGGTTTCAGCTGGTTTGTTTGACCAGCCTGCGAGTTTATCAATGTCGGAGCGAACACTCAGACAACTTAGTCGAATCAAATCTGATCGATTGACAAGTTGTAAGGTTTGGTTGGTCAGCCGAAGTAAGAACTGCCGGGAGCTTATAGCCAACTTTGACTTCGACGTGCGGCTTCTTGTGAAACGGAATTCGAAGTTCCCGTCACTCGCTTGAAGAGCCGACCAAATCGACTGACTAAGCCGCACCAACTTTTGATCTCGATGCCCAAGCGAGTGAGTATGGGAGCTAGATGATCAGGAATTGACCCGCGTTTCTTTTTTCTTAGTTGGCGGCCTGTCCAGTCGAGTAGCTCAAGATAGCGAGCCAACGACATTGACAAGAATCCTTTTCGGCTCGCGCGACGACCGCATGGACTTGCATCGGTCCCAATCGGATCTTTTTTCTCGCTGATTTCCAAGGGGCTCATCCAACCACTCTTTTCGCCCGATTGGATGCGATCCGAGTTTTGAGTCGGTTGAAGTTCGGGCCTTGTCGCATATTTGATCGTATAGATTGTAAGTCATCGATGCGATCTTTTGCCCCGGTTTAATCCGAGTCTTCAGGTTTTGCTGCGCATCCATCAGCTCAAATCGTTGCTCGCAGAAGCTTGCAAAGTTTTTGGCCGATGGTCGACCGAAGTAGTTAAAGCTTGGTGTGTAACAAGGGAGGACTGCTTCGCGCCATGTGCATCGTGATGGATTATTTTCTTGTGGAGTTAATGGTAACCTGACGATGCTGCGACTCTTTCATTCGCACATGAAGCAATAACTTAGAAGCAGTGGTTTATGGAAACCCGACGCGTCAGCGAGGACGTGTTGGGTTCGTCCTCGCTCACGCGTCGGGTTTCCAAAAATTGTATTGCTGCACGAACCTATTCATACGGCATTCCCACAAGGCGACCCGCGGTTTCCAAGATCCAAGACCACTCTAATGCGTGACAACCAATCTGATGGTTGAATACTCTACCCTTGAAGTGCGCCACACCCTTATCTCGATACACCGATTTTTCAGGCTCAATCAAAGATTCAAACGCGTATGACGAAACGTTAGTACAAAACCCCAAGCTCACTCTAGGAACCCGATTCAACTCAAATTCGTTAACCAACTTCAAGCGACCAACAGTTCGGGAAATCCAGCGAAGATCTTACCGGCATTTCTTTTGCGCCGACATTATTACCCAAGGAAATCTATGAGCCGCGGTTGTTTTGTCTGCCAAAAGGAAATTGAAACAGAACGTTTGGAAAGGATTCCTAAAACACGACTGTGTACTGAACGCGGTCACACAATTCAAAAATTTAGAGGTGAATTTCGTATGAGCGCATCTCGAGAACGAACGCAAAAAACCAGCCTGAAAGTAAAATACAGAGGTATACGACCGCGTTTGCCCGAAAGGAGCCTGGAATCAAATTACTCAAAGCTGATTACGATCTCAATCAGCTTGATCACTGACCAACCACCCGGTGTTAGGCATTGATAAAACAACCAGGGCTGCATCATTGTTTGGGGCTGCGTTTCCCGGAAAAACGACTAGTTCAATCATTTTCCTTTCAATCAATTGGAGCACAAAACCTGCGTTCACAGGCGACGCCTCTCCCTAAACCCAGCAATAGGCGAGCGAATCGCCGACAGCAATCAACTGCAAGCAATTCCAATCATTTTAACTTTCCTAATCGATTGATCTTGACCAACCGGCAGACCACCCGTAAATACACCCCCCTAAATAAAAAACCGTGCGCTGTCTACGGATCGCTCGGTGAAGTTTGCGCAACCGTATTGGGCAAATCGAACTGAGCACTCGGGATTAACTCGATGACGTGGCTGTCAGGGAGACCTGGTGCCGTAGCAGTGATCAATTTCTTTGTTGGAATTACCAGCGTTATGCGAAGGAGAATTTGCGTGAGAATCTCCGATCTTTCTGGTCAACATTTGTGGACCACTGGATTGATCCTTGCGATCGCCATTGGGTCGTACGGAGTTGCTGAGGGTCAGGTTCAATCAAGTTTGGGCGATGTGCAACAAACTCAACCGAACCCCACCTTGAGCAAAATCGAATCTTGGATGGCGGACGCCCGCCAGGCAATCAATGATGGAAAAGCTGAAGAAGCAAAAAAGTACTTGCAAGTAGCCGAATCCATCGCAAATCAACCAGGCGCGCAGCTGCCTGCTGGATTTAGTTTTGATGAAATCAAAACTAAAATCGCTCAAATGTCTGCACCCGCCGTTCAAACGGCATTCGCAAGCAATGCCGATGTGGCAGCTCGAAATGCACTCTTGCAAGCTCGCCGAGCGTTGGCACAGGGAAATGTCCCAAGTGCACAAACGTTTGTCGATCAAGCAAAGATGATGCAGGTCGATTACAGTCGCCTGGGGGATTCACCTCAAGCGATTGAAGCCATGCTTGCCAGACAAAGCGAGCTGGTCAAGATGCAAGACGGAAACGACGTCGATGGGTTCAACAATGCTGCTGGATTGTTCTTTGTAGAACAAGCTCAAGCACTCATGGCCTACAACGACTGGCGTACCGCAGAAAGCATTTTGTCGCTGGCAAAAGACTTCCCGGCCAACTATTCCGCCAACAGCATTGATATCGATGCACTACTGGCTCAAGCAAACGCAGGTGTCTTAAACGCAGCGACTCAACCCCAAACACAAGTCGCTCAGCCCCAAGCTCCAACCGCCAAAGACAACGTCATGAAGCTGCTTTCGCAGGCTCAGTTGGCAATGGATCAAGAGCGATGGCAAGATGCCAACCAGTTTGTTGTCAAGGCAAAAGCGTACGATGTGCCAGATTCCGATTTTGCGCCAGGTCAAATGCGACCTTGGCAAATGGAATTGATCGTCAAGGATCAACTGAGCAAGGTCGCTCCTGCTTCTGCAACGACCACCGATGAAGATCGACACATCATCCAGGCGGATTATCATCCTGATACAGACAAGTCTCGCATCATTCAAGTTGCGGGTACTGAAGAAGCCGACGATGGCGGATTTCCTCTGACACGTCAGGGCAACGATTTGAATCCAAATCGTGAGTTCAATCCGATTCCCAGTCGCGGCATGCAGCTCTATCGCTCTGGTTTGCAGTCAATGGATGACAACAATTTCTCAGATGCTCGAGATCGTTTCGAAACTGCGCTGCAGTATCGCGACCAACTTGATCAGGCCACGATCACAACGCTCCGCAGTCACTTGGCAAGCATGTCAGGTGGACCGATTCCATCGTCCCTGCCATCGCAAGTCGAAGGCTTAGATGATGGACAACAGGAGTTGTTCCGTCGCCTTCAGTCTGACGTTTTCAAAGAACGAGACGAAGCCGAGCGTTTGCTGCAAACCAGCCCTCGTAAGGCTTTGGAAAAGATGACCTTCATGCGAAATAGAATCACCGATTCTGAGCTGGATGGAGTTCGCAAAAAGCCGTTAGTGACTATCATTGATCGCGATATCAATGAGATGCAAGATTACATTGAACAGAACCTTTCTGAAATCATCAATGCTGAACAAAACCTGACCAACATGGAAAACGTAGATCGGCGTCGTCAATCTCGAATTGACACCGAACAACAAATCCAACGTTTGTCTGAGGACTTCAACACATTGATGGACCAAAGACGATGGGCGGAGGCAGAAGCAATCTCCCACCAAGCCTATGATTTGGATCCGAACAATGAAGTCGTTGTGGTTATGGTTGAAGCGGCCAGGCTTAAGTCGCGTTTGAAAATCAATGAAGAGTTGGAAGCTCTACAAGAACAAAGAACTTATGCCGCAATTGGCCCCAACATGATCGCGGTTGCCACACCAGGCGACAGTCGCACACCCTATCTGCACGGTCCGGCCAGCGATTGGATTGAGCGAAGTCGCATTCGAGGTCAGCGACTCGAAGAGGGTCGCTACGATTCTCCTGAAGAGCGAGAGATCTGGAATATCTTGAAGCAAACCAAAGTCCAAGGTGACTACACAGGCACCCTGAAAGACGCGGTGGATCTTCTTTCCATTCAATCTTCTATCAACATCGTATTCGACAGCGTCGCCATGGAGAACACTGGTGTTACCAGCAATTCTCCAGTCAATGTAAATATCCGTGAGCCCATTACGCTTCACAGTGCCTTGAACATCGTCTTGGGTGATCGTGGTCTTGTTTTCAAAATTGAAGATGAAATCATCAAAGTCACCACCAAAGATGCTCAAAGCCAAGACTTGAAGGTTAAGACGTATTACGTTGGTGACCTCGTAACACCGATCAATCCGTCAAACAATCCGCTTCAGATGAACTTTATCACTCCAAGCCAGAGTTACAACACTCAGAACTCTGTACTGGCGGGTAACAATCAACCGTTCACCGCTCCGCAGCAGATGCAAGCGAACAACGGACGAATGAACCGGGTAAGCATGGGACAACAACTGCCTAACTCTGCGTTTGGCGGAGGACCACTTGGCCCGGGCTACAATGACGGACCTGCTCGAGGTATGCCTATGTATACGTCGACGGGTGCTCCTCAGTTGGGTGGTGTTACCGAAGCCGACTTTACTAACCTGATCGATCTGATCAAAAGCACAATCGCCCCTGACGATTGGGACGACACCAATGGTGATGGCTCCGTCCAGGCGTTCGTGCCAAACCTGAGCTTGATTGTTTCTAACACTCAACAAGTTCAGGATCAAATTCAAGACTTGCTTGAAAAACTACGTGAATTGAACGACGTACAAATCGTCGTCGAAGTTCGTTTCGTCATCCTGACAGACAACTTCTTTGAGCGAGTCGGCATCGACTTTGACTTCCGTCTTAACGACAACTCGGGTTTGAACCCGAATGCGTTGCCAGATGAAGTTAACCAAAGCGCGGTCATTGGTCGTGAAGCAGTTCCAGAAGGATTCACGCCTAGTGGAGATCTTGATGTTGCGTTCGGCCAGAACTCGTTCGCCTCGGCAATTCCGCAGTTTGGTGGTTTTGACGCTCAGACCGCAGCCAACTTTGGCTTTGCGATTTTGAGTGATATCGAAGTTTTCCTTTTGATCCAGGCATCCAAAGGCGACTCTCGATCGAATGTGACTCAAGCACCTGTCGTAACCATGTTCAATGGTCAAAGTGCAAGTGTCAACGATGGTGCTCAACGCCCATTTGTAACTTCAGTGGTTCCGGTGGTCGGCGACTTTGCCGTCGCCCATCAACCTGTGATCTCCTTGCTACCTGATGGTACCTCATTGAATGTTCAGGCCACGGTCTCGCATGACCGCCGGTTCGTAAGACTTTCACTGGTTCCGTTCTTTAGCCAGGTGACTGACGTACAAACGTTTACGTTCAGCGGTTCCAGAACGACTCGCAACGCTTCAGACTCATTGCTTCAGGACTTGTTAGGCCAAGCAGGAATCGGAAATGGAAACTTGCAGGAACTGGAAACCGTTGACGAAGGTACAACGATCCAGCTTCCGGTGATTTCCTTCACCACGGTCAATACGGTGGTCAGCGTTCCCGACGGTGGTACAGTCCTGATGGGCGGTATCAAACGAATGAGCGAAGGCCGAACTGAGCGTGGTGTTCCGTTCCTGAGCAATGTTCCTTATGTGAACCGCCTGTTCAAGAACGTCGGAATTGGTCGTCAGACTCAAAACCTGATGATGATGGTCACGCCTCGTATCATCATTCAGGAAGAAGAAGAGAATATCCAAGTTGGCCCAATTGGCAACTAAGGGAACAACTCCTCTTTGACGTTTGACAACGCGAAAATTTTAAAAACGCCGATCAGAAATGGTCGGCGTTTTTTTTTGCCGTTCGACGGAAAGCAATGCAGGCATTTCCATTCAGTGATACATTCGCCCAATGCTTTAGGTCCTTTAAGGTGTCGCAGCTACCACCGTTATCTCGCTGCCCAGTTTTGCTACAATTCAACGGCTACTTGATTGCCTCATTGAAAGGAAACCATGCCCCAAAACCGCGCCACAATCTATTCGAATGGAATCGCCGAACTCAGCCGCATCTACTCTGTTTCCAAATCGAAGCCTGCCAAAATATCCATTCCGGTCCGACAGCAGCACCTTGCCGACGTTCTGGCCTCCTTGACCATCTCAGGTGCCGTAAAAATCAACGCGCCTCCAAGTTATCAACCTGCAAATGTCGATGATGGAAATCTTAAAATCAATCCGTGCAATTCTCTGACTAGCCTCGCCGAGCAACTCACAGGCGCTCAAGTCAAGATCCTTCAAGGCGAAGACTCCCTGGCTGGACAGCTTATCGGGCTTCAGGACCAACAGGCAAGTTCTGCGGGCGAACCCTTCAACGAGAAGTTTTTGATTTTGATGAGTAAAGGATCAATTCGGCGAGTTGCAATCAAAGACATTGTTTCAATGCAGTTCACTGATCCAGTCATTCAGGCAGAAATCGACAAAGCCCTGAACCGACAACTACGGGAGATCAAACCCAACAGCACCTTTGTGGACCTGGAACTCAGCACCAGTGAAAAGAAAACAGATGCGGTCATCCAATATACGATTCCTGCAGCCGCTTGGAAAATATCCTATCGACTGATCTTGCAAGAAAAAAAGATTGAGTTCCACGGGCACGCAATTGTCGACAACAATACAGACGAGGACTGGAATGACTTCTTGATCTCCGTGGTCATGGGGCAACCAATCACTTTCACGAGCGATCTTGCCGACAGCAAGACTCCCAAAAGGGACCATGTGAACATCGTTCAAGACTCTGCATTGGGCGCAGTCGAAGTGGAAGAGGCATACGTCGACTCCGACTTGATGATGATGGCGGCTAGTGCCGCAGAAGAAGCAGAACCGTTACACAAACGATCCGCCAAAATGAGCATGCGCCGTTCTCCAGCGCCAGCGGCCCAAAAAGCCAAAATTGACGAAGCCACACACTCGGAAGCTGGAGATTTTTGCGTCTTCCAATCGCACCATCCGGTTTCAATCGGCGCTCGACGCAGCGCAATCATCCCCGTCTTTCAAACGGAACTGGCAGAATCCCAAACGGTCCTACATTTCAAACGCGAGAATCATCCCAAACGCCCCTTTCGCTCGATCCGCTTCAAAAACACCTTGGACCATTCCCTGGGACGCGGAATCTGCACCGTCTTTGATCAAGCAACCTACGCAGGTAGCTGTATTGTTCCATCGCTAAAACAGGGCGAAGAAACCTTGCTGCCACATGCCCTGGATTCAGGCGTCAAAGTCACGGCTAAATCCAAACAGCAGATTACTCGCCGGATCGGAGTTCGAATCAGTGAAGGCATCGCCATTGAGACCCATCACCTGCAAACCCAAACCGATTATCACATCAAAAACAACTCTGAAGCAATGCCACTGGTGCTGGATCATTCGCTTTGCCTTTCGGAATCCAACTCTGAATTCCATGTCCTGCAAGAGGATTGTGACCCTCAAGTTATCGAATCGAAGGAGCTTGAAAAGGGAAGACGGATCGAAATCGACCTTTCAAAAAACTCGCAACTTGTAGTCAGCGTGATTGAAAGCAAAACACGGACGAGTAAAGCATTCTTGGTCAATTCAACCTCCGATGACGCCCTGCAAACCCATTGGCTGATCGAGAACTTGATCGATACCAATTCGCCCCTCGCAGACAACCCAGAGGTTCTTCGGTGCATCGATTTCCAACGAGAGCTAGATGACAACAAATTGCAAATCGATCATGCTCGCAATGAAGTAGGTCGCCTGGATAAACGGCAGGAGCGATTGCGGAAGAACATCACGACTGGCGGTGGGCAACAGCAGGACCAACGCTGGAGAACGGATCTCGCCAAAACAGAGGATGCAATCGTTCAACTTGAGGATGAGCGGATCAGTGAACTCAATGAGCAACGAAGTAAATTGCGAGAACAGCTTTTCAATGCCCTAACCGAATTGTCATTGCAGTGGAATGAATAAGTGGACGAAATGAATCGCCGAATCGCCATCCTCGACTGTCAGGGTTGTGGCGTTTGTTGCATGCACATGGGCTACCCAGCATTCAACTTGCCGCTTAATCTACTGGAAGACGCTACGACGGGAAAATCCATCGACACAAGTTCGCTTGGCCCCGCCGCACAGGCGGATAGTGTGCGATGGTTAGAGATGCCGGAGGCACTTCGTGCGGGGGTTCTCCAAGCCATCAACGACTACCTGCCGCCAACCGAGGGTAAACTGGACAAGGAGTGCCTCTGGCTTGATTCAGAAACCAGGTTGTGCAATCACCATACTTTTCGCCCCCAGGTTTGTCGTGATTTCGAAACCGGATGTGACCAATGTATTGACTGGCGACAGCATTACCATAATTTGATTCAACTGCAGGAATGATCGCGTGTCGCAAACACTTGGATGTCATGCGGTTCCACATTTTCGATCAAATGCTTTGGAGTTTGGTTGGATTGGTTGCCAGGAACAATTACAGCTCAGTTGCAACAGTTGATTCAAACCGTGAAATACAGCCTCCAACAAATACTTTTACTGTTCGTGTTATTCGCATTGGCGCTCGGACTTTACGTATCAGCAACAAACTTGCCTGTTGGCCAGTCATTCCGTTCCCTTGCCTTTTCTGACAACGGGCAATGACTCGCCGCACAAAGCAACATCAAAACCTGCGTTTACGACCTTGATTCTGGACAAAAAAAGTACGATCTGAACTCGCGATGTTGGAAAAGCCCTGACCACATTGAGTTCATCAACGACCAACACTTGCTCGTGGTCGGTTATGGTCCCCAACCCAACGGGGATCGAACCGTAACGTGGTTCGACACTCAAAGCAAAACAATCGACCGTTCGATCAATTTAGACCAACTCGGCCCCTTCACCGTTTTCAATCCTGGACGCGAGGGCTTCGTATTGCAAGAGGGTTCCTCGAACAAGGTCCAGTATCACTCGAAGTCTGTATCACAAACCGCGCCATTGGTCGAGATAACTACCAATGCGTTTCATGCCACAGTCGACATCAGCTTGTTTCAGTTTAGAAATCAATCTCACAGTTTCTTTAACGGGACTGCTGCCGATTTTTCGCCCTCCAACGCCACTTCACCCAACAGGACAAAAAAGTTTTCTGACACCGTCATTGACGACATTCAAAAATCGGGAAAGCGAATCAAATTGGGTGCCTACGCGGAACGCTGTCGCATATCACCAGATGGAACTAGCTTTGCATTGGCGAGGGAAGAATCACTCTCCCTTTTTTCCCTAGGCACGGGAAAGCTAATTTGGACATTGAAATTGGACCGCCCATCGACGCCCGCTTTTTCACAAAACGGAAAGTACTTGATTGCTCGTAATCAATCGAACGTTTATGCGGTTGAATCTGCCGGTGGGCGACTCCTAATGTCACGCGAATCGGAGTATTACGACTCTTCCATGGCAGTTTCAAATGATGGAAATCTGGCGATTGCTGGATTGCAACCATTGCTCAATGGTATTGCGGTCTGGGACTCACATACAGGGCAACTTCTGTTTTCAAAAAGTGGTCGTGGACCGACCCAAAGATACATAAACAATTTGGCCACGTTGTTTTCCGCGGGGTTCACTTGTTGGTGCATCGCGTTGGCGCTGATTCTCACCCAATCAAACTCGACTCCAATCAAGCCGAATGCCGTTTCAATTGCACTCCCAACGATCGTATTTCTTGTAGCGCAGGGCATCCTGTTCATGACTTGCCAGATTGGTTTGAACTTGTTTTCTAATGTGGCTGCCCATAATCCAACGGGGCTGTCAGTAGTTTTTCTATCGATCGCAATCGGCTTGAGCGTGGGTTGTTTTTTGCAAGTTTCGATGACCCGTCGCTTCAGACGTTTACACGAGTTTCTTCAGAAAAACAGGGGCTAACTATCGTGCCGACACATGTCATTTAGGCAGCGGTCTAAAACGTAGCAAGAAGCAAGACACAATCTTTCTTCGACGGATGCAAACATCCCTAAAAGCAGGTGATAGCGCAACATCAAACTCGCCCGTCGTTACGAGAAATCCCTTATGCTTCGTTACTTTGGGCCGTCGCCATATCAACCACTGACTTCATTCCAGCCCTTTTTGATATTGGCAACGAGAAACTCGTTCCAAAACTTCTGAATTTGAGCCTCGCTGCTGGAAACGCGAACTTCGCGAGCCAGTGGAACCTTGCGATTTGGGCTAAAATCAGTGTAGTGTAGAACGTATCCGGGAAACTCTTCGCTCACACTCTCTTTGTTCGTCTTCCACATCAGAAACTTTCGAACCATCATCGCGCCCTTCAGTTCCTTCGTATAGACCGCACGCTGAATCAATTGACTTTTAGGAAGAGTTAACTCACTTGCATCTACATTCGATTTGGCAACAGGAACCACCTCGGTGACTTGATCGATGCGAATATCATGTGCGTTAAAGGATTTATCCTCGCGACGGCGAACGAACTGGGGCGAAATCACGCTGACCAAGGGCATTCGCCGAACGACTTCGTATTCGCTGCTTTCGCTATTGAAACGAAGGACCATCCGATTGACGGAGCTACCCCGCGTGTTTTGCGAAATCATATCCAGGCAATTGATTTCAACAACCCATTCTGGCCGCACCATCTGATACGCCACATGATCGCCATTCACTTCTGCATATTCACTTTCCACCACCATATCTTTCAGGTCGCTGAGCATTTGGCGGCGGTCGTCTTCAGAAAAACCTCCTCCGACTCGGCAAAGTACCTGCAGCGCCCCGTCGTGACGCGCAACGGCCAACAACAAATCATGCATCATTCCCTGACGGTCATCGGTAGACTCTGTAAATCCGATCACGAGTGCGTCAAGGTTGTGACGAGGTTTCGCTTTGAAGTTTCCCGCCGTATCGCTGCGAATGACGATACCTTCAGCACCCGCCTCCTCTACCCATTTGTCAAACAGCCTGATGACTTTCTGCGTACCTTTGACTTTTTCAGTCGCGACGGGATGAACGAGCTTCCCTTCGCCAAAAATCCGTTGAACCTCATTCCATTTTTCTTCATATCCAACCTCGCTAAATCCGTTTCCATTGAGCGAAAGCACATCAAAGATGGCAAACCGAAGCTTGGCCAAGTCCTCTATCGAGCCAGGCTGCCTAGCAATGCTGACGACATCGTGAACGCGCGGGCGCCGATCGACGACGTCGACATAAAGTTCGCCAGGAATAAACGCCTCGGCAATCTCGGCCTTCGAAAACAACTCCATTGCCTCAGCTTCCCAAGGAAGTCCGACTCGAACCGTTCCGCCCGGATTGACCGTAAACAGCAGCCCCTCACGCAGGATCAAGCAACAAAATTCACCATCGATCTTCCGACTGACAAAGTACTCCGACTCGGGAACGCGTTTCCCGATATCAGGTTTGGCCAACGGATACATTCGCGATGCGACTTGCCGTTTGTATTGTTGGACTTCGGGCAAAATTGATGGATCAGACAATGCTGTGGCGTTCGCGGTGCCGTAGTTGCCCAATTTGATTTGAATCAAGTTTTTCTGGAGCATGCGTCTTTGTTTCTTAAATCAATCGTTCTTCTTACCAAGTTTTGATCTGGCTGTTGAGTGGAACAGGGCAGTCGCTGAACCCAATCGACATTTTCATAAATCGACGATTGTCTCAACTCTCAAACAACCAATGAACTTCCTGTGCGAACGTATTCAGTCCTCTTCGTCACCTGTTTCTTCTGGCGGTTTTAGTTCCAAATTGGACAAATGTAGAAGCAGACAATACTTGTCTCCGTCCGTTCGGCCCTCCAGAAAGCCCCGATAGGGCACACTCCCTCGCCGCAAAATGAGTGGTTGATTTCCCTTGGGACCAGCTCCCAACATCATCAAACTATTTTTCTCCTCAAGCTCCTTTGAGATGCCGTAGAGGAAATCGTAAGTCAAACCGTTTATGTGAAACAGTTGCAGCTTGTTCGAAAACAAGAATTTACGAATGGCCACTTCTCGCTTAATGAAAACACCCGACCACTTTAGCGGTGTCTGCTCCGAAACATTTTTTACCGACAGCTCTCTGGTACGTTTTTCCCTTTCGGTTCCGTCAGGGTTCTTTACGATCTCAAACTGCTCGACCCGATGTACGATCTGCCGCCCAGGATTGACATAGACTCGACTGGTGTTGGCGAGCAGTGTGCCAACAATTTCCATGTCCACTTCCGGGTCGCCTGATACGAGAGCTTTTGAAACTTCTTCGAGTTGGCCATGTGTTTCTGAAAGCGCAGCGACATCCAGATCCAGTGTCGATTTCAGAATTCTGACGCTATGCGCCTGCCTTCCTTTTTCATCAACCCATCTGACACGTAGCGGTTTAAAGACCGATTCCATTGTCACCGCGGCATCCCGCCCAGCGTCATTACAAAGACTGATCTCTGGCATTCTCAGTTCACCCTACTAATCGCATTATATTGTCTACAACCAAGTCCATCACCAAACTCAAAAACAATCACCCAATACTCGCGCCGTCTAAATCATTCCAAAGTCCATCATTCCACCCGAGTCATCTTCATTGCCATCCTCTTCGGGAGTAACACTTGCCGCCTGTTGCAGCCCGACCATCTCAACAACCGTCGCGTCTCCGACCAAAAAGTACACCTGCTTGTCTGAATTCATCAACAGGAAACCGGCGTCAGCCTCGAGGCCTCCTCGATAGCTATATGGAAATGAGTAGATCGTTCCATCGGTTAATGCCTTCATCAGAGATTCATGGATGGCTTCTGGCTGCATCAAATAACAAAGGCGAATACTGTGATTCAGGAATTTGTCGATCGTCACGGACTCCGTCAGCGAAATCGGTGTGCCAAAGGACGAAGTTACCGGCTTGATTTCTTCGCCCTCAATATCGACAGGTTTTAGTTCGGTCTTGTCGGCCCAACAGCCATCGGCGGAAAGATATCCGATCCCGGTTCCACCTTTTCCGATTACCGTGCGACCATCTTCGGCAAGGGTAGCAAGTTCACAACATTGCCCGGTGTCATCGATCACCTCCAGTTCCTTGAACCCGTAAAGCTTGCTTCGATCCACTTTGATCATATCGAATGTCGCCTGAATTCCCTCGAATTCGAAAGCGAGTGGTTTTGCTCTACGTTTTGCCATTTGGACCCATCAAAACTGTGCTAGCGAAAAGTTACTTTTTAACCAAAGCGGGGAAACAACGCCAGCAAGTATTGCGAGATAGGCATGCCTATTCTCCTGATGCGTCTTTGTTTTTTAACGAATTGGGGAATCTTTCGATTTTCCGTTTCCTCTCTCGCTCTCTACGCATGAAATCAATGTTGAAACTTCACTTGGCTGAAAAACCAAACTTACTGTAAAACGTCAGAACGACAGGATAAAAAACGCCAATCAAGTTCACCCTCCGATTGGTTCGTGCTCCGAATTTCCCAAATCTATTTTTGCGTTCGTTAGACGACGAATGCCTACTGAAGGATCAGTACCATGTTGATGGCGATACTTTATTGCGATCCGGACCGAATCGCGGCGGCCGCATTCGCATGCGATCAAATGGCGCTCGGAGACGCTTACTGGAAAGATGTTTTCCCAGGAGAAATCCAACGCGGATCCGTTTTTGAGACGGCGTATATTACCATCCACAATCGAGAGCTCAGTTACAAGCTTCTGAATTTGGGAATCCACAATCAGTTTGATGGACGCGACTTGGCCGCCGAGATCGCCCTGGCCGCCAAACCAGATTACGTCACGGAACGTGCCGCCTAGTACAACAATCGAAGATGTTTATTTGCCAATGGTTTTGAACAAAGCCCATGGAATCGGAAAGTGCATTTTCCAGAGTGTCAGGCCGCCAATGGCAATCCGTTTCGTCGAAGTGCAACTGTAGTACTAGCCTGCATCCTTGGCGGATTTTCTCTAAACGCTTACTTGCAATTACTCCTTAGATTCATCCGGGCTCATCGAAGAACCATACGTAACCTTCGGGGAGAACGAGCAATGCAGAAGCGAGCAAGTGATCATCCGTATCACTAATTTTTTAGCCGGAAGGTTTCGGCAGGAGCCTCAACCTCCCGGAAATGCTCAACCGCAACGAAGATTAGACGTGTCTTTTATCACCAGAATGAATGCTCATCATACCCCACGCAAATAAGATGCGTCGTCGGTCGGCGCATAAAAAAACCCCGACGATCCGCCGGGGTTTCAAATTTCAACTCGACGTCTATCCCACGTTAGTTTCCGGAATTGACATCGCTTGT
The DNA here is from genome assembly GCA_965224765.1 of Mariniblastus sp. Classification (GTDB taxonomy): domain Bacteria; phylum Planctomycetota; class Planctomycetia; order Pirellulales; family Pirellulaceae; genus CAZDBA01. The sequence goes on along the minus strand of CBDDAC010000001.1, from coordinate 49,897 downwards.
GGAGCCTGAGCCGGTTGGGATTGTGATAACGGGTTCTGGAGTTGTATCAACAAACAACTTATTGGTTGCTTCGCTTCTCAGACCACTGCCCTGCATCGGCCAGCGGGTTGTGGAAGTGACCTGAATTGTATCATCACCATACCAACGATTGACCAATGCTGTCACACTTCGACGCTTGGTATCGAAATCGAGTTCGCTACGTCCATCGTAGATAAATACTTCGCGTTGATTATTTGGGCTGTTCTTCATCAACCCTTGAACGACCGACTCACCGAAACGATTCAGTTCACCGGTTTCCGAATTGAAATGATCATCAATTAGGGTGCAATGAGCAATGAAGCCACTTTCGTAGAAGCCATTCCAAACGTTGTGGTAGGCTTGGCGATCGGCACAGGCGAAAGGCTTGGGCCAAGCATCATTCCGAGCTCGGACCTTTTCCGACTGAACCTTCATTTGATCAATTTGATTTTGGATATCGGCACGGGCGTGTGCAAATTTTCCATTGCCCAATCCACCCCCTTGCGCACCGCACGATCCACCTGGATACCCAAAGCTTCCACCACTATTGCATGATGAACAAGCATCTCCCTGCACAACCACTACACTGTTGCCGCCAGTTTGATACTGGGCGTTTGCGAGACTAAACATGGATAGTCCAGCCGCCAGGGCCAAACTCATCACCATTCGCTGAGAACGTTGCATTCTGATACTCCGATACTGTTTTCACGATCGCCGGAATTTTGTGCCCGGAGCCGAGTTAGACTTTGTGGATTATCACAGTAAGTCCAATGAACTCGACGAGCAAAACGATCGGCAGCCTATACCGTTCGAATCAGCAGAACGATTTTACAAGCGTCACTGCTGCGGCGTAGTGACAGTATCGGATTGTCACTTCCATGAGGAATCGTCCGAAACAAACGATTCTCTCAGAAATTTGGACGTGCTTGCTTAATTCTGGAAAGCCGGCAGCATTTCATTGATCATTGTGATTGCGGCGGGGCCAACGAGTACAACGAAGATTCCGGGAAAGATGAATATAACGAGCGGGAAAATCAGTTTTACCGCTGTTTTCGCCGCTTTCTCTTCAGCAATCTGGCGTCGCCGCGTCCTCAACGTCTCCGACTGAGTTCTCAAGGCCTTACCGACACTGGTACCGAACTTGTCCACCTGAATCATGATCGAAGCCAATGTCTTCAAGTCATCGACACCATTTCGCTCACCAAGTTCCCGAAGAACTTGCTCACGAGTCAAACCCATTTGCAATTGATGATTACAGGTCTTGAATTCTTCACCGATGACTGGATGCGAACGCTCAAGTTCATCTGCGACCTTTCGCATCGCTTGATCCAATCCTAAACCGGCTTCCACGCAGACAACCATCAAGTCCAAGGCATCCGGAAGACCCAGGAATACCTTTTGTTTTCTCGACCCGCCCATAAACGAGACCACCAATTCGGGAATCATCATGAACAAGAAAGCAATGACGAATGTTGCAACAGCCGAATAGAGATTCATCCCGTTGACAAAGAACGCACCTCCACCGCCAATTACAAATCCTGCGATGCCACACATCATTTTGAGTGTAGACAAGATCACGGGCGCGTTTTCGCCACGAAACTTTGAGGAAGCGTAACTGAGCTTCAGCTTTTGTTTGCTCATCTCTCGTTCGTTTTTTGGCTTGAGCGCTTCGCCCATTTTGGGACTCGCTTTTTCAAGCAAGTTCATCAAACCGCTTCGCTCGTCTTTACTTTCAGCATTTTTCCCCGACATACGACTGCGAATCTGCTCCAATCGGGACTCAGTACGAGTCTTTCTATTGAACAAAAAGTCCAATACGACGAAGCCACCGATCGCAATCGCACCAACGATTGCAAACGGAAGAAGCGTAGCAAAATCTAATGAGGATATCAGCAAACTGTTCACAGCATTACCTTATATTTGAGTCCCAAATCCGATCAGCACGATGCCATCGGTTGGTTTAAATTTGTTCTAAACTTTGATTGTGATAATCTTCTTGATCAGAGCGGCACCAAGTATCTGCATGATAATTCCGAACACCAACATTTGTTGCCCTAGCGGATCCTCGAACAACATCATGACGTAGTCATAGTTGAGTTTGAGCATGGTCAGGAACAATGTGGGAGGCAGTGCCAAAAGAACGATCCCGGACAATCGACCTTCACCGGTCAACGCCTGAATCTGTCCCCAAATGATATATCGCTCGCGAATCAAGCTGCCGATTTTGTCCAAAATCTCGGCGAGGTCACCGCCGGTTTGCCGTTGAAGAATCACACTGGTGACAAAGAACCGCAAATCGAGATTGGGCACTCTTTCGGTCATGTTATGCAACGAATCTTCAAGTGCAACACCAAGATTCTGTTCTTCGTAAGCTCGTTTGAACTCCGGTCCCAGAGGCTCAGCCATTTGCTGTGCTACCAGCTGAATACCTGCAGGCAAACTCTGGCCAGCTCGCAAAGCCTGGCAAATCAAGTCCAATGCTTCGATCAGCTGCGAACCAAATTTCTTCAGACGTCGTCCTCGTATCCAAAAGGCATATATGAATGGCAGTGCAGCCACAAAAAGAAACACGCCCGGTGCAATAATTTTGATCGGTGACACGACCATATAAATCATGGTCGCGACAGCTCCTGAACCCAGGCTGATCGCAAGAAACTTGGTTGGAGAAGTTTCCCAGCCAGTTTGTTCCAAAAAGATCTTCAGATTCAAGAATTTGGCCGCAAACTGTTCGACCGCGTTTGGCACTTCATCCAACGCACTATTAAGCAACGAAGGCGATTCAAGAGCGTCTCGCGAAGCACCACGACCGCGGTTCTTGGTAAGGGCCTGCAGACGGTCTTCCACCTGACTGTTGCCGCTACCGCCGATCAACAGACTCGCTCCGAAGACCAGTCCACTGACGCAGACGACTACGCAAACCAGGATTACAATTAGCATGTTACTGACTCAATCTAATTTCGTGTACTTTATGTTGGCGTAAAACCAGGACCAAAACCGTACTGGCTTAGTCAGCCATCATGACGCGTTCGCGGAAGATACTTGCCGGCAATTTGATGCCAGAAGCTTCCAGGTGATCCATGCACTTGGGACGGACGCCCGTGCAAACAAAACGACCTTTGGCTCGACCGTCTTCATCAATACCATCCTGAATGAACCGGAAGATATCCTGCATCACGATCGTATCGTTTTCCATCCCGCAGATTTCTGTAATGTGTGTAACTTTACGTGGACCACCTTGTAGACGATTCGCCTGGACTACCAGGTGAACCGCAGAGGCAATCTGAGTCCTCATCGCCTTGATTGGCATTTCGAAGCCACCCATCATGATCATCGTTTCAAGACGAGAGATGCAGTCACGAGGTGAGTTCGCATGAGTCGTTGTCAACGAGCCATCGTGACCTGTGTTCATCGCCTGCAACATGTCAAGTGCTTCAGGACCACGACACTCACCAATGATGATTCGTTCAGGACGCATACGAAGACAGTTTCGAACCAGGTCCGTCGCAGTTACGGCACCCTTGCCCTCAATGTTTGGCGGCCGAGTCTCAAGCCGAACCACATGGTCTTGCTGGAGCTGAATTTCCGCCGCATCTTCGATCGTGACAATTCGATCGCCATTGGAAATAAAGCTGGAAAGTGTATTCAAAAGGGTCGTTTTTCCTGAACCCGTACCACCGGAAATCACAATGTTCAGGCGAGCTTTCATCGCTCCCTCAAGGAGCATTACCATCTCAGGAGTAAATGCTTTGAAGTTCAAAAGGTCTTCCAGCTTGAGCGGATTCGAACCAAAACGACGAATGGACATCGCCGCTCCGTCGAGCGCAAGTGGAGGAATAATCGCGTTGACACGAGAACCGTCTTCGAGCCGGGCATCCACCATCGGACAGGTTTCATCAACACGTCGACCGACTTTCGAAACAATTCGGTCAATAATCTGCAGTAAGTGGGCGTTGTCACGAAATTCAACGTCCGTTTTCTGCATCTTGCCGCCTTTTTCGCAGTAGATGTTCTTCGGACCGTTGATCAATATATCGCTGATCGCCGAGTCTTTGAGGAGAAGTTCCAAGGGACCCAGGCCAAAGGTCTCATCAAGAACTTCTTCGACCAAACGATCTCGTTCGGACCGGTTTAACATCGTGTTGTCTTGGTCACAAAGGTGTTCGACCACAACGCGAATTTCTCGGCGAAGTACATCGCCTTCCAGGTCACCGACCTTGGCTAAATCAAGTTTCCCGATCAACTTGTGATGAATTCGTTGTTTGAGAAGATCGTATTCGTTTACTTTTTTTTGTTGTGCCATGCTCATGATTTCTACCGTTTTCTCGTCCTACTTGAGTGATCAACGCGCACCTCGCGCTCGCATCTGACGCGAAAACATACAACAAGGCTTAACTAATGCATCAAGCTTTCCCTTCTTCCCCACACGCTTTTGGAAAATTGATTGATACAATCCAACTATTTGGCAACATTGGAAACGTGGTCCAATCCAGACCTCTGCCGATAGTGGGCCTGGATCCAAACCCCGTGTGATGGGAATTACTTCATCCGACTGAGAATGAGTTCATGCAAAAACTAACAGCAGCAGAGATTCAAAAATCGCTGCGAGAAAAACAGAATCCTGAAAAAGCCGCATTTTTCCCTCGCTTTTTCAAATCCGGCCCAGGTGAGTACGCTGAAGGTGACCAGTTTTTAGGAGTCATCGTCCCCGACCAAAGAAAGATCGCCAAACAGTATTGCGAGTTGCCGCTGGCCCAAATCGAGAAACTTTTGGACAACAAATTTCACGAATGCCGTTTGACCGCAATTTTCATCCTGGTTTCCCAGTACGAAAAAGCCAAAGACGATGCAAGGAGAAAAGAACTATACGAGTTTTATCTTCGAAAGCTGGACAAGGTCAACAACTGGGACCTCGTCGATTCTTCAGCGCACAAAATCGTTGGCCCCTACCTAAAAACGCGGAGCCGCAAACCCCTTTATCGCTTGGCAAAGGCCAAGCACCTTTGGAAGAACCGCGTCGCAATGATCGCCACGTATCACTACATCAAAGCCAATGACCTGGAGGATGCCCTGCAAATTGCCGAACTGCTGCTGAAACATCCACACGATCTGATTCACAAAGCCGTCGGCTGGATGCTGCGAGAAATCGGAAAACAGAATGAAACCGTGCTGCAAACCTTCTTGAAAACACATCACCAAGACATGGCTCGCGTAATGATCCGATATGCAATCGAGAAGCTGCCCGAAAAAAAGCGAAAACAAATTCTCAACTGGTAGTGGCCTTCTGCCAAACGGTGAGCCCAAGACGCCTGGGCATCCCCCAACTCAAATTCCAGTCCCAAGAAAACATGCTCCTAAATCACTTGCCCCAAGACCTCGTCAAGCATCCCTGGCTTCTTCGCAGCGACCATGTCGATTCGCCCCAGTTTAGGTTGATCGTGCTGCTGCATGTTGAAGATCAGTTTTACCTCTACGAAACCTAACCAGCGTAGAATATCTGCGCAGACTTTTGGGCCTGTCGGATACCACTTCAAACCATGGACGCCAGACATCACCGCATCCTTGCTTTCCCATCCGCACTGCATATAACCGTCTTCCTTTCCCCAAGTCGTTGAGGTATTGAAGAACATAACCTCCTCCGTCAAATCTGCAGCAACTTTGAGCCCGTTCACCGGATCCGGAAGATGGTAGAAGAGACCTTTGAAATTCGTAATATGAAAGGGAGGCATCTTGCGTTGCGGAATGTCATACAAGTCCGATACAACGAATTGAATTCGATCAGTGGGAGCCACCGTTCTCCGATTTTTCACGAACCGCGCCTGCTTAATCCAATGTTCTCGGACATCGAAACCAAAAGCAAATTTGACTCCTCGTTCACGAGCCCAGAAACAGTAACCGCCTGCGTTGCACGCACAATCGAGAAACCGTTTGTTTTTGATGCCGCTCGGATAAACGAGTTCGAGACGAGATAGAAAGTGTTCGCGAAGCTGGAGAAGACTGACTCCGCTGTTGGACGGTCGATCTTTGATCGAACCGGTTTCGCTGAACACCTGCCCCGTGTTTAACTCGTCAGTCACCTGAATACCCATATGCCAGGGCTCAAGCGCCTTGATACGATTGATTAACGCTTGTTGAGTGATTTCTGGTAGAGCGGGTTGCCCGGAATTGGCTTGCCCTTCAACGGGCGTCGCCCGGTTGGCGGGCGGAAACGCCGATGAATCGTTCGGTAACGTTGACATCATTTCCTCGCGACTGATTGAAAAACAATGCGAGGCAGACAGTATCAAAAGTCAGTCGAAATCGACAATATCAAGCCGTACGCTAGCGATCTCGCAATTTCGCCAAAAGACGCAAGATCTCGATGTACAACCAGACCAACGTCACCATTAGTCCAAATGCCGCGTACCATTCCATGTATTTGGGGGCACTAGATTTTGCACCGTTCTCGATAAAGTCAAAATCAAGAACCAGATTGAGTGCGGCAATGACCACAACGAAACCGCTGAACGCGATACCAAACATCCCACTCGAATGGATGAATGGAATTGATATTCCGAAAAAGCTCATCGCAAATGAAGCAACGTATAGCAGGCAAATTCCTCCAGTCGCAGCAACGACGCCCATCTTGAATTTTTCGGTCGCCCTGATATAGCCAGACTTGTAGGCGATCAAGAGTGCGAACAAAGTTCCAAAGGTCAGACCAACCGCTTGTATAACGATTCCAGGAAATTGGGCTTCCATGACCGCAGAAAGGCCACCCAGAAACAATCCTTCCAAAATCGCATAGGCCGGCGCCGTAATTGCTGACCATTCTTTTTTGAAAACGGTGAGCAATGCCACGCCAAGTCCACCCAAGGCTCCACCGATCATGAAGGGATAAAGCAGTGCCGGATTTCCGGTCGTTGAATAAAGACTCCAAACGCAAATGGCTGCCACTGAGAGACAAAACAAGGAGATCCCTATTTTGTTGACAGTCCCCTGAACCGTCATCGTCTCTCCACCATAGGTCCCCGAGTACGCGAAACTCTCAAAGGTTTTTTGGTCAAGCGTTGGGTTGGAAGTTCTCATCAATCTCAGTCGTCAAAAAAGGGTTTACAAATTTCGTTCGGCAAAAAGTCTATTCGTTTAACAATAGACATACTTTCCAAAAAGTTGGCCATGCCAACAAAATCGGGCAAAACTTGTATTTTCCCCAATTCAGTTAACCGTTAACTGCCTGCTTCGACAATTTTTTCCACCGTGATGCCAAAATAGCTGTACAGAACTTCGGCTGGGGCAGAAGCGCCAAAACTGTCCATTCCAACAAACTTCCCGTCAATTCCAAGGTACTTTTCCCATCCCTGTTTGATTCCAGCTTCGCAGGCAACGCGATGGGTGATTTCGGGCGGCAAAACGGAGTTGCGGTATTCAGCAGGTTGCTCGTCAAAGAGTTCCCAGCAAGCCATGCTCACGACACGGGGATTCTTTCCGGCCTCAACAAGCTTCTCCGCCGCCTTGATGCACAACTCAAGTTCGCTGCCGGTTCCGATTAGTATCACGTCACAAGTTTCATTGGGTTGCCATACGACGTAGCCCCCCTTCAAAACTCCCTCAGCCGAATTGAACTTTTCTTGATCAAGGTCCATAACGCCCTGACGAGTCAGAACCATTGCGGTGGGACGATTAGATTCCGTCAAAGCAGCCTGATAGGCGTAGGCCGTTTCATTTCCGTCAGCAGGTCGCATCACCAAAAGATTCGGGATCGCGCGACAAGCGGCCAAATGCTCTACGGGTTGGTGGGTCGGACCGTCTTCTCCAAGTCCAATCGAATCATGGGTCAGAATGTACAACACAGGTTGCCCCATCAAGCCGCTTAGACGCATCGATGGTCGCATGTAGTCGGTAAACACAAAAAACGTCGCACAGTAGGGCCGGATCCCAGACAACGACATTCCGTTGCAGGCTGCTGCCATCGAATGCTCTCGAATTCCGAAATGGAAGTTGCGTCCCGAATAATTCGCTGCAGAAAAATGCCCCGCCGACTCGAACTCAAGTTCTGACTTGTTGCTTCCCGCCAGGTCGGCACTTCCACCGATCAACCAAGGTACGTGACTGGCAACTTCGTTAAGCACCTTACCCGACCAGGCTCGAGTTGCGGGCCTTTTTGCCGCCTGTATCAAATCCAGAAATGGCATCCTTGAATCCATTGGGGACCTGATTCGACCAAATTGCCTGCAACTCGGCGGCTTCGGTGGGATATTGAGTCTGATAACCAGCCCAGCCTTCGGCCCACTGCTGGTGATTGGCCTTTCCACGCGTACCGATACTTTCGTCAAAGTGTTCTCGAACCCCTTCTGGAACCAGAAACTTTTCGTCCGGCCAACCATAGAACTCTTTGGCTTTGGCAATCTCGTCATCTCCTAATGGAGATCCGTGAGCCCCCGCCGTGTTTTGCTTGTTGGGAGCTCCATAGCCAATGATACTTTTCAGTACCACCAACATCGGTTTACTGCGATCACCCGATTTGAACGCTGTCATGGCTTGGTCGATCGTGTTGACGTCATTGGCGTCTTCGATAGTTACTGTACGCGCAACCCAACCCTTCAAAACGCTCGGCAACATTTTCGCTAAAGGCGAGGTCAGTATTGCCTTCAATGGTGATATTGTTGTCGTCGTAGATCCAGCAGAGATTGCCAAGTTTTAGATGGCCCGCCATCGATGCAGCTTCAGCGGCTACACCTTCCATCAAGTCACCATCACTACAAAGGGAAATTACATCAAACCCAAACAAGTCGAATCCATCTCGGTTGTAGCGTTCCGCAAACCACTTGGCTGCAATGGCCATTCCAACCGTATTGGCAACGCCCTGCCCTAGTGGTCCTGTGGTGGTTTCGATTCCAGCGGCTTCACCAAATTCAGGGTGCCCGGCACAAGCACAATGGAGCTGGCGGAAATTCTTGATATCGTCCAACTGAATAGACAACTCGTCCGCCCCATCAGCTTTTTTGACACCAGCAAGATGGAGAATGCTGTACAGCAACATCGACGCATGACCACAGGACAGCACAAATCGGTCGCGTGCTGGCCAGTTTGGGTACTCTGGTGCGAAGTTTAAGTGATCCTTCCAGATCGAGTAGGTCACTGGGGCCAGTGCCATCGGAGTCCCTGGATGTCCACTATTGGCAGCTTGGACGGCGTCCATGCTGAGAGTTCGAATCGTGTTAATCGCCAACTGATCAATGCTTACCGCCGATGTCGCCATTTTTGTCCCTTGTTGCGCTATTCATACGTTTTGCGGGGAACCACGCCCCTGTAAAGGCGTCAAACCGCCAAGGTCGTTCAACGTGGTTCAATCACGTGAGGGTATCGACAGACGTTTTATTGGTCAATCAGTAGACAATCGACTGTCAAAGATTGTTCAAGAAACAGTGTCAAAACCGTCTCAACCGCCAATCCTTGGGCGAATTTTGTAACATGACACAAACCAGTTTTGACGATAAATCAGTATAAAGCTATTATTGAACTAGCAATTATCGTTTGGGCGGAGGGAATCCATGAATCGCAGACGCTTTAACTCACTGACATTGGCTGGCATTGGCTCGCTTCCGCTGGCGGCATTGGCTGGAGCTCCAGCTGTTCGAGATCGCAGAAATTCAGCCAACGAGTTGTCCGCTGATGAGCTCGTGACTCCTGAAACACGCAAGGCGATTGAACGCGGTTTGGGCTTTCTGCAAAGGCGCCAGGTCAAAACCGGCAAGAATCGTGGGGCTTTTGGAAACAACGGTATGGCGGCCGGTGTGGCCACCGCTTCGATGGCAGGTCTGGCATTCATGTGCAGCGGCAGTTCCCCCGGCCAAGGGCGCTATGGCAAAAATTGCGACATGTGTGTCGAGTTCGTGATGAATCAAGTGCGTGAGACCGGGTACATCGCCCGTCGCGACAACCTGGTTCACGAAAACATGTACGGGCACGGGTTCAGTATGCTTTTCCTTTCTCAAGCCTACGGAATGACTCAAAAGGCCCAAATCGGAGAAAAGCTTCGCAAAGCCGTAGACCTAACCTGCAAAACTCAAAACAACCAAGGTGGCTGGCGTTACCAGCCAAGGAAAAGTGATGCGGACCTCTCAATCACTGTCTGCCAGATCATGGGCTTGCGGGGAGCTCGCGACGCAGGAATCGACGTTCCTGACGAGGTTCGAAACAAGTGTATCGAATATGTTAAACGCAGCCAAAATCAAAATGGAAGTTTCCGCTACACGATGTCTGGCGGCCACACCACGCTGGCAATGACCGCAGCGGGCGTGACGTCTCTTTATAGCGCCAACATCTACGAAGGCGAAAACATCGACAAGGCCTTGAAGTACATTAAGGACGCTGGCGTCCAATCTGGCGGGCACTTCTTCTACACCAACTACTATGCGGTCCAGGCGATGTGGCACGCTGGCGGAGAATACTGGAACGAATGGTACCCTACCATTCGAGACCATTTGCTGAATTCGCAAGGCGGAGATGGTAGTTGGGCCTCAAGCGAAGCAGGCCCCGCGTTTGGTGCGGCAATGGCTTGCATCATCTTGCAGATTCCCTTGAACCTGGTGCCGGTGTTCTCACCCTAGAACCCGGACACCACATGCCCACGCAAGCGTGGAGCATGGCACCCGTCGTCGAGTTTTTTCCTTTACGGGAGGTTGAGGCTCCTGCCGAAACAATTCTTGTTCCTCTCAAACATGGGTCTTGGGGCTAGTCCTGGACCGTTTTGAATTGAATGGTTGTGCACCATCGCATGTTTACTTTCCCTGCTCATCTGGTTTTGAGTAGTGTTCCTTGTACCTTGCTCTCTGTTCTTCAAAAGTCAATGGAATCAGCCCGCCGATCTTGTCGATGCGATACCCCGACAATAACTCGACTAGACTCTCGGCTTTTGCACCTGTTTCTTTAAACGGATCCAAATTCCAAACGGTCAGTTGATATCCACCCACATAAATTTCGTTGTGGGTCGTTGAGTACGCGACGGGCTCTGCTAATCCGGGATGCCCCAGATCGGGCGTAAGCGGTTCTCCCGTTTCGCTATTCCAAACCTTAACAATCGTTCCAAATGCAAGTCCCGCAATCAGAACACTGCCGTCTGAACTGAAATCGGGATCGACCGGAACTCCTACACACTTGATCCTGGGTGCAGTCGGCTCTCCTGAATGGAGATCCCAAATCCGAAGCGTCTTGTCTGCGCTGGCTGATGCGAACAGATCCTTCTTTGGGTGCCAGGCAAAACCGAGAATCGGGTTTTCATGTTCGATACTCGAAATCCATTTCCCATCGGATGCGGCATGAATAGAAATCCGACTCTTTCCCAAGCTGGAAAAATACTTGGAATCATGCCGAAAACTTGGTGGACGATAATTGGTATGTCCAATCGGATCGCCAACGCGTTTCCCGGTCGCAAAATCCACTAACCAAACAGAAGCAGCCTCATCCGACCAATAGCCGTGCACCAAGAGTCGTTTGGAGTCCGGCGAAGCAACCAGATTCTTTATTGGCCAATCATGGGTTAACATTCCGAATCGTCGTTCCCCAGATTCAACTGACCAAAAGTGCACTGTTTTGTCCCTACAACCAGTGACTAACACGCGATCAGCGTCACCAAGACAGGCTGTTCTTATTGCGTCATCATGGTCGAAACTTACAAGTTCTGAAGAGTCAGAGACATTCCAGACAATCGCCCGCTTGTCGGTGCTCGCTGTAAAAACCTTGTTTCCATCGGCAAAAAAACCTGCGGAAACAATCTCCGCATCGTGTTCCAATCGTTTTCCGATCTCAGTTCCCAAAGTCAAATCAACCACCAACGCGAAATGGGGTGCTTCCGTTTTCAGCCCGGTTGTCGATGTCAATAAAAGCTTGTCGTTGTCGCGACTGAATTCAAACTTCCCCACGATGTTGGGCAAATCGATATCATCACCAATCTGCTCAAGCAAGCTCGCATTCCAAATCTGCACTTTCGCTTCATTGAGCAAGCGACTGCTGGTTACCAGATATTTCCCATCAGATGACAACTCAAATTTGTCGTACAAACTTTTGCTTTGATGCGGAATCTTGCGATATGCGGCACCATTCTGAGGCGTTTCGCCATCCCAATACCGGACGGTCTGGTCCGCGCACGCAGTTAAGAATCGCGAGTGGGTTGAGTTCGCGGTCGCAGCAACCAAGATGTTTGAATGACGCAAAGAAGGCGTCAACAAGCCGGCACGCGCGTCCCATATTTTACAATAGCCGTCCTTCGACGCAGTTACCACGACCCCGTTCGCAGAAAGAGATACGTCGGTAATTGAGCCACGAAAATCGTCGTATTGCCCCAACAGCTGCCCAGTTTTGTAATTCCAAATTCGAGTGGATGCAGTTATATCCGATGTTGCAACCAACTCTCCCTCCCTGGAGATTTCGACTCGGTCCACACTTGAGAAATTGCGATTGGGGCCGTGATCCAGCTGGTGAATCATTTCATCTTTTTCCAAATCCCAAACGTAGGCGACGTTGTCACTGGATGCTGCAACGAGGTATTTTCCATCTGTGCTAAAATTTGCGTCCGAGATCTGCCGGTAGTCCGTTCCCTCTCGAGGGTAAAAATCAGAATGTTTGAGTTCCTTCAACCGTTCAGCCGTCTCGGCATTCCAGACGCATGCGACATGGTCTTTCCCACCCGTAACGATCCAACTCTCGTCCGATGAGAATTCACAACTCGCGAAGCCTCGTTTTCGATATTCCGTAAGGAGTGGATTTTCAGGTTCCTTGATGTTCCAAATCGCAAGAAAATTTTCTTCCTCAAGAGTTCCAAATCGCTTGGCGATACAGGCGACAACCCGATCCCCTTGTGAAGAGACCCTAGGTTTGGAAACGGAATAGTTCACTTTGTCGTCTTCCGGATTTAGTCGGCATTCCACGCGACTGCCGTCGCTCAAATCAACCACCGAAAGCGTAGGGTTTTTGAGGTTTTCAACGCTAATTGTGGTGGCAACTGCGAATTTTGCATTTTCGGAGTATCTGACAATCGATGGCGAGCCCAAATCAATCTCCTCCAAAACAGCGCCGGTCTCAAGATTGCGCGACTCAAAACGTTTCTGACACAAAATCAGGGCATTCTTTTCGTCATCGGAGAATCGAACATCGAGGATCGATCCGTACTTTTTTTCATCGCAGAAATACATGTCGGCCAGACGTGATTGCCTGCGTAAAGTCGCGCCTAGTCGAATACGATCATTACTTTCGTCTTGAGTGCCTCGATTGAGTTTCAAGGATTTGGCAAACCACAATGCTGCCGTGTTGTAGTCCGCATCATCGAGATTGCGCAATCCGTCCTTGATGTAGAGCCGTGACAACTGCCATTGGACTAACTCACGTTGTTGCTGTTCCTTTTCGCGGGCCTTTTTCTCACTGGCTGCAGCCGCAACTGCTTCCTGCTTGGCTTCAGTCTCTTTCTCGCGAGCTTTGATCGCATCATCCTTGGCGATCGATTCCAGGCGTTCCGCTTCCCGCGCTTTCACTTCGTTGACTTGGGCAATTTTTCGTTGCTCGTTGATCAACAACGATGCGACGATCGAGCCGATCGTCAAAACCAACAACGATGCCGCCGCTACCATTACCCAAGTGCGATGCTTCCGCGCCCAACGAGAGGTCTTTTCCAGGAGAGTTTCCTGATAAGAATTGATTGGCTCGTCTGCCAGAAAGCGATCAAGCTCGCTGGAAAGCTCCTTGACGGACTGGAAACGAGAATTTGCTTCGAAACTCATCGCTCGTAAACAAATCGCTTCCAAAGCTCGAGGGATTGCCGCATCCAGCCGACGTGGCTGAATCGGATTTCCCTTCAGAACATTGGCAATCATCTCATCGCCCGTCTGCCCCTTGAAAGGTAAACGTCCTGTTAGAATCTGGAAAAGAATAACACCAAGGCTGTAGACATCGCTACGAAGGTCCACCGATTCAACGTCGCCACGAGCCTGTTCAGGTGACATGTACGCAGGGGTTCCCATCACAGCTCCAGGCGCAGTGACCTGAATCGAGCCTAGCGTCAAACCGCCGGCGGATTGAGTTGGCTCTTCTTCATGGACGAACTTGGCAAGTCCCCAGTCGAGTATGATCGTCTCACCATAATCACCCAGAATAACATTCTGGGGTTTCAAGTCTCTATGAATGACGCCTTTGTCGTGAGAATACTGCATTGCCTTGCAGATCGAAGCAAATGCGTTCAGCAAACGTAGGGTTTCTACTTTTTCCTCTGCCGTGTTCTTTTTTTCACTGTGAAACTCCTGGACACCTTCTTCAAGGGTTTTCCCATGAACCAGTTTCATGGTGTAGTAGGGGTGCTCCACTTCCGATTGTTCAACATCGTAAACCGGGACGACGCCGGGGTGCTCAAGCTTTGCAGCAATTCGAGCTTCGTTAATAAATCGCAAACGCTGTTCAGCATCCCGCGCAAACCGGCCACTCAATTGCTTGATCGCAATCGTTCTCCCCAGCTTGGGATCGTCCGCCCGCCACACCAGGCCAAATCCACCCTCTCCTTGGCGATCGGTAATGAAATAGCGCCCCACCTGTTCACCGACATCCAGGTTCTTGACCGCGCCAGCTTTGCCTTCTCCCTCGATAAAGGTTTTCAGGTTGTTGATCCCGGCCGTTAGACTCGGAAAACGACTGGAAAACTCTTCAAACTTCACCTCACCCAAAGCGCGTTTTCGACATCGCATTTCCTGCTCAACCAGCCGCAAAATGATTTCATCTGACTCAAGGTCCTGAAATCGTTGGATGTACGTCTCGACCGTCGCCGAAGAATCCTGGAGCGTGACGTCGGCCTCACCATTGTCTAACCCTCGCCAGGTAAACTCCATTTCAATATGCACCAGTTCTTCGAGAGTCGGCAAGAAGGCCGGAGTCGTAGATTCTGGCAGACAGGACTCGATTGAAACTGGCGAACCCTCCAACCAGGCCGATTCAAATTTCTCGCAGCAAGCATTATCGACAAGATTCCAGTTGATTTCAGTCATCGTTCATTTACCCCGTCAATTGCACTCAGCACTGCTCATGCCGCAATGACAATTGTATTCCAATTGGATTCGGCACAATAATCCCCACAAAATGCTTCTCTGGGGCCCCGGTAATAGATTCCCCAATCCCACCCACACCGGACAGAAGTAAGCAAAATTCATTGTTACGGGTAAAACGATCGGGCCACACGGAATTCAAACCAGATAGGCCGGATCGAATACTTCATCCCAAAGAGAAGATAACTCACGAGGAAAAGACGTCGAAATTCCAATCGGCGGCTAGATTCCCGTGAACGCGACGATTGCGAGAAAGATCATCCAGCCGCCTAGCGCGATGGCGATCCCCTTTAGTAAAAGGGGACGTCGTGGAACTCCATAGGAAAGATCATCACGGTCCACTCCTCCCGTTTCACGCGACGAATCGGAATTTTGTGGTTCTGCGTTTGGTTTAGAATTCTTGACCACTACCGAGTGAATCCTTTAGATTAACGGGGTTTCCTACCGAGTTGCAAATTCGAAAGTTGCGATTGAAAACATCTTCGAAATCGTAGACGTCGTCAAAATGGCTGCGACGATCATTGGCAGATTTTTTCATCATTCCCGCGTTGATCATGTTGTAGACAATTTCGCCGAAATCGCTGGTCGAAGAAACTCCCCAACTTCCCCAAACCGTTCTGGTCATCAATCCAAACTGATTGAGCGCATACATTCGAATCGCGTCGCACAGTTGCTGTCCAGTTAAATGGCGTTCGCGACTTTCTTGTTTCTTTTGCTCCAACGTCAAATTGGGTTCAGGCTCAGTCA
Organism: Mariniblastus sp.; assembly: GCA_965224765.1. Lineage (GTDB taxonomy): Bacteria > Planctomycetota > Planctomycetia > Pirellulales > Pirellulaceae > CAZDBA01. The sequence goes on along the minus strand of CBDDAC010000001.1, from coordinate 34,073 downwards.
GACAACCCCATCTCCAGCGCATCGGCCGCATAAGTGAGAGCCTCGCGAATAAAAAGGTAGGCATCGACGTTATAGCGTCGATCTTTTTTTATCAGTTGAATCAAAGAATAGGAATCGTCTGACATGTGTTCGCTTGGAGGCTAGATAAATGAGAGCGATCTTAAATCGTCACGTACATATTGGGCGCGACCGCTACTACTGTCAATTTTTATTGTCCCGATTTTCGTCATTCGCGGAATCCCGATTTTTTCCTCCCGGTTTGCGCGACTTGCCAGCATCTCCGCTTTTACTCTTTTTCGAAGAATCTTTGGAATTGCTATCTTGCTTTTTTGATCGTGGCATTCCGGAATCACGGGCAGCTTCCTCCGGTCGTTGACCATTTTCCTCGTCTCTTACGTCGGTTTTCCCCCGACTGTCCGAAGCGGGTTTCCGACTGTCCGAAGCGGGTTTCCGGCTGTCCTTTCTAATTGTTGAAAGAACTTCGCTCGCGTCAATCAATATTCTGCGGTGATCTTCTGTTTCAATCAACAATTGTTCAGCCAGAATCTCTTGACCAATCACGCGTGCCTGGCCTTCTCGCGTCACAATGTGAGCTCCTACTCGAGGAAGCTGCTTCTGAATTTCCTCATAGGTGTCATATTCGTAACGCAGGCAACACTTAAGGCGGCCACACCTTCCTGAAATCTTGGTGGGGTCCAAAGTGGCCTTTTGGACTTTTGCCATTTTCATCGAAACTGGAGGCATCTTACTGAGATGCGTATTGCAACAAACGGGCCGTCCGCAATCCCCGTAGTCCGCAAGAATCTTGGCCTCATCGCGAACACCAATCTGCTTCATTTCGATTCGAGTCTGAAACTCACTGGCCAGATTCTTGACCAAGCCCCGAAAATCGACCCGATCTTCTGCCAAGTAGTAAATGACAATCCGCTCTCCGCCCAGTAACTGTTCAATCTCAACCAGTTGCATATCCAGCCCAAGATCTTCGACATGCTTTTGACATATCGCCTGATTCTCATCACGCGACTGTTCAATGTGGGCTAACTCTCTCACATCATCATCAGTCATCTCACGAAGAATGTTACCGGTCGCAGGTTGATCCAAATGATTCAGTGCATCGTCAGATGCCTCACAAAGCACTTGGGCGGTTTCAATTCCACGATTCGAACGAACAATCACTTCGTTGCCGCGGCGAAATGAATCCGACTCTCTCGCAACCATTACGCCAAGTACGCGCATGGCACCATATCTGACAACAAATTTGGACACGAAATAAATGACCCGCAAAGTGAAAATATCTAAAACCGAAAGAACAACTTCAGAGCTATTGGCCGGGAACCCAAAGTTTTGATTCGCTCGGTTCCGTTTGACTAGCGGGTTCCGCATCGACACCCGGTGTCCATAAACCTCCTGCTTCAGCTGCGGCCGCCTCATGTTCCGGCGCCGCAGATGGTGTACGTCCATCGGGAGAAATCAGTCCAAATTTTTGCAGCAGCCGAACAAGCTGGTATTCGACATTTGGCTCGTGCATATGATTGGTTTCGATTTCTCGAAGCAATACGGGAATCTTGTCTCGTTTTCCGTTGAGAATCGATAGTTCCAACTCCTGGACCAAATAGACTCCGAAAGGACGCCCGTTGGCTTTGGCAATCTGGCGGGCTTTTTGAATATGTTCAAAGCCCAATTCCTCATCGTCAACCAACTGAGCCATAACACTATGACATAGATCGTGCGGAATCAGTTCAGCGGTAGACGGGCGCCCAAGAACTTCAGGAATAACGCGTTTCAAGACTGGCATATTGCCGATCGTCATTGCCTCGGATTGGAGAGCCACCAACTGTTGGTCTGCCAGCCCGGTCACATCGAGATATTTTTGACGAACGGGCGACACAAGCCGATCTCCCAGCTCCTCAAGCTTAATCTGTTCAGGGACCGGTAAACCCAGTTTATCTCGCAGCTTGTTGATCAAACCATTCTCGTCGGCTTGTTGGTCCGCAGACGATTCAAATTGAATCATCAACGCTTCCAGTGCAACCGAGTTCAAGCTGTCCTGACTTGCCTCCAACGGCGATTTCCCGTCAAAAAGCAGAAAGGGCAGATCGGCCCATCGCTCAAGGATGACGCGTTCCCTCATCCGTTCATTGAGTCCCTCATAACTCTCGCGCTCAATATCCTTAGGTAGGTGCCAATTCCATGTGAGAGCTTGTTCCAACAGGGGAAAATTCGCCGACAACCTCTCGTGCCGGCTCACCGCCAAGCTCGTTGGAAAAAGTTGCTTGAAGAATCTGCAGCGCAAGTTCTTCATTGTTTTCGGAGACAACCAACTCAATGCGCGCCATACGATCGGTTTGCTTTCCGAAAAGCATTAGATCGCCAATCGCGTTGGGCACGTTCTCAAGTGTCAAAGCTGCTGCGTCCTTTACTTCTTCCTTGTCCAGCAAGGCATACGCAAATCGCGGTGGGGGTCCGCCTTCGGGGACCTCTAACTTGGAGGTATCATGAGCAATCATCTGAGAACTGGCGATTGCCGCCTCGTTGGCCCGATCCAGTTCCGACAATTCGAAATCCAGCGAAACAAAACTGGCCGAACCCGCAATCTCTTCTCGCCCCAACATCTGAGCGAGGGCTTCTGCTTCAACGGCATCCCAACGAGAAAGCTCTGGCAACTGAGAATAGGCTCGCCAAGCGGATGCGATTTCGCCTTCCAGCGCAAGATCAGACGTCAAGACCGCGATGCCCCGTTTGATGGGTGCAACACCCGGCGTTTCAGAATCCGCCTGCTTGAGAATCTTCAGCGCAAACAAAAACTGCCCTCGGTCAAGTGCTCGCATGACGTTCGCATAGTGCTTTCGCCACGGGAGACTCTCATCTTCGGGAAGCGGGTCCAAGCGAATATCGTGCTTCAGCAACATGGAGACTTCGGGAAGCTGATAGGTTTGAATCAACAAGCGCTGAGCCTGCTCATCATTGTCCTTGAGCAACAATGAATAATTGAAATGAGCTCTCGCCGCCAACAAATGCCCAGACTGGAGCAAGCCAATGCCAACGGTGCGAAACGCCGTAGCGAATGAAATCGGAATCTCATTTCCAGAAATCGCATTCATCGCTTTCTGAAGGTACTGAACGGCAGATTCAATCTCCCCCATACCAATTTGAATCAACGCTCGATGCTGCAGGCCAATCGGATGCTTGGGGGCCGCTGCCAGGAATTCGTCATTCGTCTCCTTGGCCCGCTCCAAATCATCGGATGACAATTGAATGTGCGTCTTGATGATTGAAAGACAATCTCGCTGACCAACGCGCTCAACGACTCGGTTAATGAGATCAATGGCAGCAGCGGATTGTTTGGCGGCACTTTTGGAAAGAATCTGATTCAGATCTGCTGCAATGTCTTTAGCACAGCAGAATTTGATTTTCTTGCCCGAATTACAAGGACAAGGTTGGTAGATATCAATATCCATTTATTACGCTCCCAGCGTCTTAGGCAACTGAGTACGGGATCCCCCGCCAGCCGCATTATTTTATATTTTCCCTACGTCTAACTTATTAAAAGTTCTCACTAATCGAAACCCTATCGAAACTGAGAACCTTCTGTAGAATCGCTTGAAGCGTCAATGAAAGCCTTTGCGCGACTTGGTTACCAGCCACCAAACCCGTCCTCCCAAGATTTAGCCGACGATTTTGGCACAAAAAGCCAATCCTCCATAGAATACCATGTCTCCGCTCGAAAAACGTCAATCGCCGACTCAAATGCCCTGGTCGCTGGACTCCATCAACAATGTGGGAATGACGCTTGCAGAAACCGCCAGCCGGATGCCCAATCACATCGCTGTCGCTGCCCCAGCCGCCCGTGGACAGAAGAAAACGCCAATCAAGTACGAGACGGTTACTTTTGCGGAACTGGAGATTCAAAGCAATAAAATCGCCAACGTCATTCGCGAACAAGGAATTTCTCCAGGAACACGCTTGTGCCTGATGGTGCCACCTGGACTGGACTTTGTTGCCTTGGTTTTCGGACTCTTCAAGGCCGGCATCGTCACGATCCTTATCGATCCGGGAATGGGTCGAAAGAACATGATCAAGTGCCTTTCTGCTGCTGAGCCGGAAGGAATCGTCGGCATCAAACTTGCTCAATTGGCACGCGTGATTTTTCGCGGCCGATTTCCGAAATCAAAACACAATATCGTCGTTGGTGCGAACTATTGGCCCGGCTGCAAGAGTTTGAGGAAACTCGTGGAAAACGCCGACGCCAACCTGGATTGCCCAGCGACGACCCGTGATACCCCAGCCGCAATCATTTTTACTACGGGAAGTACCGGTCCACCCAAAGGCGTACTTTACCGACATGGAAACTTTATTGAACAAGCGAGGCAAATACGCGATCACTTCGAGATTTCTCCTGGCGGCGCCGATGTGTCTGGTTTCCCGCTTTTTGCACTTTTCAATACCGCGATGGGAATGACCACCGTGTTTCCAGAAATGGACCCCACCCGTCCCGCGGACGTTTCTCCTCAAATCATCATCGATGCCGCAGCTCAGTTTGACGCGGACCAATCATTCGGATCCCCCGCACTCTGGAATACCGTCTCGATCTATTGTGAAAAACACAAGACGAAGCTCCCCAGTATCCAAAGGGTCTTTACCGCCGGCGCTCCCGTTCCCCCGCATGTCCTGGCTCGCGTCAAAAAATGCATCCACCCCCAAGGCGAGATCTATACACCCTACGGTGCGACTGAAGCCCTCCCCGTAGCAAGTAACAGTGCCTCAGTCGTACTTGGCGAGACTGCGGAAAAAACCGATCGGGGTGAAGGAACCTGCGTCGGCACCCATTTTGACAAAATGACCTGGAAAATCATCGAGATTTCAGACTCACCTATCAAAAACATTGCCAAAGCAAAGGAACTTCCTCAAGGGGAGATCGGAGAGCTAATTGTCAAAGGCTCCGTCGTCACGACCGAATACGTCACACAAACTGATGCCAATGCGTTTCACAAAATCACTGACGAAGATTCGTTCTGGCACCGTATGGGCGACCTGGGCTACCTCGACCAGCAAAATAGATTCTGGTTCTGCGGACGTAAATCTCATCGTTTGTTGACTCGTGATGGAACCATGTTCACCGTGCCCGGCGAGGCCATCGTCAACACCCACCCTGCGATATACCGCAGCGCGTTAGTCGGTCTTGGACGCCCAGGAGAGCAAGTTCCCGTCGTCGTAGCCGAACCCTGGCCGCAATACTTCCCCGCGACATCGGATCGTTCGTCGCGACTGGCAAATGAAATCATGGAACTTTGCCAGTCCAACCCTCTTACGCAGAACGTATCTCAAACCTTAATTCGCAAGGCACTCCCGGTAGACATTCGCCACAACTCAAAAATCTTCCGAGAGCAGCTGAGGCAAGAGCTGGAAGCCAAAACTTCATAACTGGCCGTCATCAATCCGATCGTTGGGCTGCCCCACTCCAATAAAATACTTAGACAATCCCAATGGCTACCCCGCGGTAAGACTTCACCATGCGCGCATAAAAAAATCCGGCATCGTCAAGGGTACCGGATCATCTTCTCACATTCTGAATCTTTAGCTTCAGAGGCATGCTATTTGCGATTAGGCAGAAACCAAAAGGCCTGCGTCTTCGGCAATGTCGCCAACTAGCTTTTCAGATCGACCCGCTGTCAGAAACTGATCGACAAGGAACTGTCGTCCCTTTGCTGTGTGTACGCCAATGGTTCGGATCACTTCCTTTGACTCTGGGCAAAGGAAAGATACTGCAGTAGGAGTGACTTCTGCGATGGTAACTTCCGAATCTTCAATTGAGTAAGCAATTGAAAACTGGACGTTGCGATTGCAATCTTCGTCCTCCCAAGTCGTTTCGTAAGACATCATCTATCTGTCACTCCAAAATACAATTTAATAGGTTTTGGTCCACAAACTCACCGCGATCCTTACGATTGTCATCGGTCGAGGATTAGCGAGATTCAAGCCATTCTTTATCAAAATGGTCACGAGACAAGATTGAAATTGTCTAACAGATACCAGCGGAATATCTGGCCAATGGTCACAATCGGACCTGGCAATGACCAAGCCCCCGCAACGCATCGGGAAAGGGAAAATCACCACCGTTACTCATCGTTCATTCGAAGAAAAAAGTTTAAAAAAATCGTCTAAGGGGATTAATCCCACTTGGTGTTGCTGTCAAATCCACCTAATTTAAGTCGCTCGTTCACCATCCGCCCAGGAGTAAAAAGACCGCAGGATTCGGATGCCACTTTGAATTTGATGAACTTCCGTGAGCTTTCCTTCTGCTTTACCATAGCGAACAGTCAACCTCAGTAAGCGTGTATGGAGTAATTCCCTTGTCGCAACAGCCTCCCTCCCATCCTCAAACGACCCCTATGCGGCACCCAAGACGTACCTGCCCCCAGTCAACCAACGGGGCCGTCTCTCGGGGCCCAGGAGTTGGCCTTATCGTTGCAGGCGCTCTGAGCATGATTTCATCGATAGGATTTGTCATTTGGGCGATGCTGATGATGGTAGCGGCTCAAAGCGTCGGCGAAGCCACTGCAAACATTGATATGGTTGATGCCAAGCAAGAGATGTCAAAGGCCGATCGACAGCAGCTTAAGAAGATGGGGGACTCGATCTCCACGGTCGGTAGAGGATTGGGTTTCGGATTAATCGTGGGCGGGGCGCTGGCTTTCGTTGTGAGCTGCTTGATCATTTATGGCGGAATCCAAATGACCCGAGCAAGTTCTTATTCGTTTTGCGTCATTGCCGCAGTGTTGGCCATGCTACCGACTGGTTGTTGGCTAGTCACGTTGCCCCTGGGAGTTTGGGCGATCGTGATTCTTTTAGACAACAACGTCAAAGGAGAATTTGCTTGAGTTGAACTTCACCGTCTTCAGAATAGCAAAGATGATAAACGATACCCCAGACTGAAAGTCTGGGGCTAAGAGAAATAGCCGCGCCGCGGCAAATGCGTTGTCAACCCTAACGGTTACAGCAGGACAACCCACACAGTCACCTTGAGATTTACTTGATCGCAATGATTGCCCGCAAAGGCTCGACGATGCTTTCAATCACATAGGTGTCGAGAATTTCGACCGCACGTTGATGCAAATCCAGCAACTTTGATTGATACGTTTCGTCACTATCGAGGCTTCCGTAGCGTCTCATCGTCAGATAGACGCTCAATTGTTCCTCTGGATACTCGCCAGTACGAACATGATACGCCGTCGTTCGCGGCTCCACACTAACACGACATTGAGTGCGACAATCGTCCTCCAACGCAATCTGAACTGAAGGGTCAAATGCGACAAGTTTCGCACCCTGGATTTCGACAAGTTTCTCCAGTGCCGGAGAAATGCCCATGGCCTCGGCAAGCAGTTCGTTGTGATTCCCGCGATAGGCGAATTCAAATCCGTACATCAAATTCAAGGATTCACAATCGAGAGGGCTAACACTGAGCGTATAGGGAATCGTATCCATCACAAACGCGTGCTGATCAATCGCGACTTCGACTTCGGTCGGGTTCATGTGGCCGCTACAAATCCTTTTCTTTTCAGCACTGACCCAACGGTGGCTTCCCTTTTGTTGTTTGTCCTCTTCGAGAACGTACTCGTTGCGTTCACGTCCGTAAAAGTTTTGCAACGAAGGATACTTTTTCTTGATCTGCTCAAAAAAATGAAGCAACGTTTCTCGCCCGGTTGGCAGTTCCATTTCCGTATTCAAATTGGCATGGATGTAAAATTCGTCGCATAGGGAGCTATATTTGCTCATTTAGCATTCCTTTGGCCATCGAAACCTGGGAAAAATCAAAGTCCAGGTGATTAACAAGTTCTCAAGGTTCAAGTCTAATCATTGGACGCAACAAGAAAAGCCTAACTGCGCCATCTAGGGAGTAAGTGACTCATGATATCTCCTCCAACAACTTCAGAAGTCGTTTTTTTCCATACCGCTTTGGGCTGGATGGGGGTTGCATTTGGCGACCAAGGAATCCAAAAACTGGCCTTTGGGAACGAGACCCGTGAAGAAGTCGCCGCCCGTTTCGAACTGGAACGGATGCGAATTGTGCACCCCAACGGAGCGGCTCTTGACTGGATACACCAAATCAAAGAATACACTCAAGGCAACGCCTACAATTTTGCGAACCTCCCCTTAGACCTAGGAAAGAAAACGGCATTTCAGCAAAGAGTAATCAATGAATGCCGTGAAATCCCCCACGGAGCCACCCTTTCTTATCGAGAGCTCGCTAGTCGCGCCGGTTCGCCCGGTGGTGCAAGGGCTGCCGGGACAGTGATGAGCAAAAACAACATTCCCTTGATCATCCCTTGCCACCGAGTTGTTTCATCCAACGGTTTGGGTGGGTTCTCTTCGCCTCGTGGCGTTGGAGCTAAACGCCAGTTGTTGGAACTGGAAGGAAATCTTGAGTACCGGAAAAAGCAAAAGCAACTGGCAATCTAATAATTTGACTTTTGCCTATTTGTCTGGTCTGATTGTTGCGATGTTTTCATGAACTGACAATTTACAAATACCACGCTTTGGTCCACTCATTGCCTAAGGAAAGATAAGAAATGACACAGATTTCAAAACCAGGAGCGAACCCGATTGCTGCGGCGCTATTGACTTGGTTCGTGTTGGGAATTGGCCACATTGTCATTAATGGACAAACCAACAAATGGGTGTGGACTTTGGTCGCGACACTTATTGGAACATGCCTTTGTGTCCTTCCCGGAATTGTGATTAACGTACTTAGCGTCGTTGACTCATATCAAACTGCTGAACGCCTCAAGAACGGCGAGACCATCGGAGAAAACGAGTACTCAATGCCTCTGCTTTACAAGGTTTGCAAAATTCTGGACAAAAATGCAACATGCAAAAACGCCTAGTACCCGGACTCAGGCTCAACGGATCCTTTTTGTACGACCTATTGAATTTCCAAATCGATAGGTCGTCTTTTCATGCCTAGCGATGATATCGAACTGCGCGAGCTGGCGACATTTTCATTTCCCAGCCCGACAACTCTAATGTGCTCAGAGCAAATCCCAAAAGTGCACGCAGTAAAACGCGCAAAGGGCACCGCCGTGTTCATCTCGACGCACCAAGTCCGGTCAACGCATACTTTCAGCGATGGTGCTTGCAAGTTCTTCCGCACGAAAAGGTTTTTGAAGGAATCCGACTAGCTCATGCCCAGATTCGTGGAACGCATCGTACTCGTTGTAGCCGCTCATTAAGATGACCGGTACGGTACTACTGATCAACCGAACTTCCCGCAGCGTTTCATGGCCATCCATTCCTGGCATTTTCAAATCCAACAAAATAACATCAATTTCACCTTCGCATTCACGAAAAATATCCAATGCTGCACAACCACTGGAGCAACTAAGTACTCTGAAGTTTGCTGATTCCAAGGTTTTGCAAACGACGTCGCGGACCAATTCATCATCGTCAATCGCCAACACGACACCGCGATAGGAGCGTTTGGCTCGTTGCGGCTGATCGTCTATGGCGAGACGAAGCTCCTTTTTGAATGGCAAGAATACCTGAACCTTCGTTCCTGTCCCCACGCCGCTATGCACATCGATCAGGCCCTCATGTTGTGCAACAATCCCATGGGTTGCAGCAAGCCCAAGGCCATGGTGCTCATCCAATTTCGTTGAAAAAAAAGGGGCAAACATTCTCCCCACCGTTTCTGGAGACATTCCACATCCATTGTCGACCACTTCAATGAATGCGTATTCGCCGGCTTCACGCGAACCACCGACACTCATAAGAGAGATTTTCTTATCTGACAGAAACTGAATTCCTGTCCGAATTTGAACCTTGCCACCCCCTTTTCCAATCGAATCTGCGGCATTGCTGATTAAATTCATGACAAACTGCCGAACCTGTGTTACGTCGGCTTCGACGATCACCGGTTGCTCACCAAGCTTGTACTCAAACTCAATTTTTGACGACAACGTCGACGAAACAATCTCGCCCAGTTCGCGCAGATCAATTGTCAAGAATTCAAAACACCCCTTCCCTGCATAGGCCAACATTTGCTTGGTCAATTCAGCCGCTCGCACGGAAGCCAACTCAATGTTTCGAATGTTTTGCACTTCGGGTGAATTTTCGGCGAGTTGAGATTTCACCAACTCGGCATTGCCAAGAATTGCCGCCAACAAGTTGTTGAAGTCATGAGCGATCCCACCGGCAAGTGTGGCCAAGCTTTCGGCATGTTGAACGTCAACCAAGCGCGCCTTCAAACGAAGGTAGTTTGTCAAATCACGCCAAACCGAACGACTATAGAGAATTCGCCCCTTGTCGTCTTTGACGGAACTCGCTCGAAGGCTGACCGGAATCTTACCACCCGACTTAGTAAGCAGACTAAGCTCATTCGAGTGGACCGCGCCTGTTTGCTGAAAGGTCAAAAACGCCGCCTCCACGGCCTTCAAACAATCGGGATGGTAAACCGAAAAAATTGAATTGCCCACAATTTCATCCCGTTGCCAGCCAAGGACTCGAACAAGAGTATCGTTGCATCTTTTGATCGTGCGTGTTTCGGCACATACGCACACAAACATGTCTGGCGCATTCTCAAAAAAGTCACGCAGAATTTCGTTCTCTTTTCTTAGCGCATCAATATCGTTGCTTATGGACATTTCCAGGCTCCGATGACTCAATTAGCGATCACGCCTTCCAGCTCCTCGTCGTCCTCTGACCGCAGGTATCTCAGGTGCATCGTCAGGACTCGTGATATGGCGAACGTCCATTCCCCAAAGACCGCGACCGTGCGTCGATATGACCAACACCTCATCACGAGGGTGAATGACCAAATCCGAAACAAATGTCGTAGGCAAATTTCCCCCAAGAACATTCCATTGATCGCCACCATCCGTTGAAACATAGGCACCATGGTCCGTGCCCACATAAAGAACATCTTTATTTTTTGGATCTTCTCGAACCACATTGATCGGGCCTGAGGGAATGTTGGCGACAATGCTTTCCCAGGTCTTCCCATGATCGTTGGACTTCCAAAGATAGGGCGTCATATCGTCCCAACGTTTACCATTCTGTGCCATAAAGACCGTACCCTGAGTATGATGAGAGGCTTCAACCTGAGAAATCCAGCGGTTCGCTTTGATCCCCTGGTCGATCTTCTCCCAGGTCTCACCGGTGTCATGGGTCACATGCAAATTCCCGTCATCGGTTCCGACGTAGATAACACCCGCAGTGTGATGTGACTCAGAAATGCTCGAAATCGTCTGAAAAGCAATATCACCAATTTCGTCCAAGTTGTCGTTGGTCAAATCAGGACTGATCTTTGCCATGTCGTCTCCGCGATTCTCGGACCGGAACAGAAAATTCATTCCGTGATAGAGAACATCCGGATCATGGGGCGAAAGGATAAACGGTGCGATCCATTGGCCTCGCAACGGGGGTTCATCTGCAGATTGCGGTGGAAGCAATCTTTTGCCGCGTTCATTTGCACTCAGGTCCGTTCTTGAGATTTGACCATAGAATCCAGCGGAATAAACGATATTTGGATCTCTTGGATCAATGGCGTGACTGCTTCCTTCGCCGCCTGGGGCGCGTTCAAACTCGACGGGCCGCATTCGCCTCGCACTGTTGTCCAACTCAGATATGGCTACCGTCCCCCGGTAGCTGCCATGATCTTGAACCGAGCCATAAACTCGAAAAGGCGTATCCATGTCGAACATGACATTGAAAAACTGGACAACAGGAATTTGATCAACAAACAACCGCCAATTCTTCCCCGCATCATACGAGATATTAATGCCACCATCGTTTCCGTTGATCAAGTAATTCGAATCATCGGGATTAATCCAAAGGGCGTGATGATCGCCGTGCATCCCTCCCAACCGACGAAAGGTTTCGCCACCGTCATTGGAAACGTTGAGCGCCAACCCCATGATGTAAACAGTTTCTGGGTCATTTGGATCGACTCGAATTTGCCCAAACACCCAACCGTAGGTAGAAGAAAGTCCACGCATGTAAGGGGTCGACTCGCTTACCTTCTTCCAGTCATTTCCATGATTGTCTGACCGATAAACCTCTGCACCTTTGATGACCTTGCTCTTAAGACGTCCATAGGAATCGACTGAGCTTCCCTTGGGTTGATCAGGTGAAATGTCGTAGTTGTCAACAAACGCATAAACAACGTTCGGCTTGCTTGTACAAAGGTCAATTCCGATTCGCCCGCGAAATTTCGCTTTTGGCAACCCAGAGTTAATCGCTTTCCATGTCTGACCACCATTGGTTGATTTATGAATACCACTTTTCGAATGGTCGGCGGAATTCCTTGGATCATTCCAACGCTTTCGTACTCGTTGCCAGGTGGTCGCATAAATGGTTTCGGGTTCGCTCGGATCCAATACCAAATCAATGACGCCCGTCTCCCCATCAATATTTAGAACACGGTTCCACGTCTCGCCGCCATCCGTTGTCTTGTAAAGTCCACGCTCTGCGTTGTCGGTCCACTCATTTCCCGAATCTGCCACGTACACAATGTCCGAGTTGCTCGGATGAACGACAATTCTTGGTACGGTATGAGTTGATTCCAACCCCATATGTCTCCAGGTTTCTCCCGCATCCGTCGATTTGTAAACTCCTGCTCCAGCCATCGAACTGCGGAAGATATTGGCCTCGCCAAGTCCAATCCAAACGATATCCTGATTTGAAGGAGAGATCGTTACGTCGCCTACTGACGTAGAGATTCCATGTTCAAAAACGGGGCGCCAAGTTGTTCCTTCATTTTCAGTTTTCCAAACTCCACCTGATGCGGTGGCCGCATAAATCGAATACGAATTACTTCGAGGTGTCGTCACCGCCACATCAGTAACACGCCCACTGATATTGGTCGGACCTAGAAACTGCCATTGGAAATCTTTGTAGGGGCTAGATGTCTTCATCTCGACGTGCTTTTGATACGACGCCATGCGGTCGGCGCCCGAAGTATGGGCATCTTTCTCCACGCTAGACTGGGCGTGAGTCACGCCAGACAAAAGCAACAAAAGCACTACGAAATTAAAAACATGCAGCAAACGGCTATACATTCGAACACCTTATAGAAATGGCTTTGCGCGAGAGTGAGCAAGGGCGACTCTCTCATGATGAATTCAGATTGTAACCCGTATCGCGTTTCATTGCGAAAAGGGAATACGAAAAGCGAACCAAACTTCCATAGGCCCCCAACCAGCGGAGATCCCTAATTTGGCGCATCGGGTGCACTCCGATTGGCGCTGAGTTGGCTTTTATCGGAACCATTGAGAAAACTAGGCAACCAACCAAGGGTGAAAGCACCCTGACGCGATTTGACGTGAGATTTGGCACACAACACAGGCATCTTGAAGGCATCGCTCATGGCCAGACAGTGACGTCCCCGTTGGAGTTATCACTCGCGTTACATTTCCAGCACTCCGAGCCCAATCCGCCGTGATTCCGCCGCTCCATTCCACGCCAATTGAGTGACCGACGGGCAAAAAAAAAGTGGCCATGAATTTTCAATTCACAGCCACTTTCCTTGATAGATTCTCAGTTAGGCCTTAGCTAATTGCTTGCCTTCTTTAGCAGCTAGACGTTCTGCGATGATTTCGGTCTGAACGTTTGATGGGACTTTGCGGTAGCCGGCCAATTCCATAGAGAACGTGCCCTGCCCTTGTGTCATCGATCGAAGATCGGTCATGTATCCAAAAGTCTCGCTAAGTGGAATCTCGCAGAGAATGGTAACAGTACCGTCAACGGCGACATCAGTAGACTCCATAATTCCACGTCGCGAAGTCAAGTCACCAACGATTCCGCCTTGGAATTGTTCAGGAGCCTGGATTTCGATTTTCATGACTGGCTCGAGGATCACAGGCTTGGTCTTGGGCATGTACTCACGGAACATACCTCGAGCTGCAGTTTGGAAAGCCATCTCGGAACTATCCACATCGTGGTATGAACCGTCTTTAAGGTGAACCTTCATATCGACGACAGGGTACTCAGCCAAAACTCCCTTGTTGACTGCTTCACGCAAGCCTTTATTGACAGCTGGAATGAACTGCTTGGGAATACGACCGCTAACGATCGAATCTTCGAAACGGAAAACATCATCTCCGTCCTCTTCGCCTGGAGTCCAAGGTTCAATCGATCCCTTGATATGAGCGAATTGACCAGAACCACCCGACTGTTTCTTGTGTTTGTAATCAAAGTCAACCGCCTGAGTTGGCGTTTCGCGATAACTCACTTTAGGAGCACCGACTTCAACTTCGAGTTTGTACTCTCGCTTGATTCGCTCGACGTAAACCTCGAGGTGAAGTTCGCCCATACCGGCCATAATGGTTTCACCGGTTTCATCGTCGGTCATGACACGAAACGTAGGATCTTCTTTGCGGAAACGCTGAAGAGCTTTGCCCAATTTTTCTGCATTGGATCGCTCGGCAGGACTCACCGCCACTTTGATCACCGCATTGGGAACGAACATGTTTTCCAAAGAGCACATCTTCGGGGTCGCAGCATAGGTTTCACCCGAGGCACAATCCACACCCATCACGGCAACGATATCGCCTGCACCTGCATCGTCCAGTTCTTCACGCTTGTCAGAGTGCATTCGCAGAATACGGCTGAAACGATCCTTCTTTCCAGTACGCTGGTTGATGTACATCGCGCCTTTTTTGATTGTGCCCTGGTAGATCCTCATATAGGTCAATTGGCCGAAAGCTTCTTCGACGATTTTGAACCCCATGCCAACGAAAGGCAGATCGTTCTTGGGTTCGAGTGGATAATCTTTTGTTTGGTCTTCCCAGTCCTTAGCCTTGGTTTCGACATCCAACGGCGATGGAAGAAACGCACAAATTGCGTCTAACAGAATCTGAACACCCTTGTTTTTGAACGCGCTGCCCATGTAAACCGGAGTCACTTCCTGAGAGTGAATCGCAGCGCGAATGACGGAAAACAAAAGCTCGTCTGAGACCTCTTCTTCACTCAACAGCTTTTCCATCAACTCATCACTGAACATCGAATAGGCTTCGAGCATATCCTGACGTGCAGTAGTGGCTTCTTCGAGTCTGTCGGCGGGAACCTCTTCCTCACGAACGGTCTCACCCTTTTCACCATCAAAGAAGTAAGACTTCATCTTGAAAAGGTCGATGACGCCTTCGAATTCTTCGCCCAAACCGATCGGCAATTGCATCATGACCGCATTGGCACCAAGTTTTTCTCGCATTTGCTCAGCGACTTTGAATGGATCCGCACCCGTTCGGTCCATCTTGTTGACGAACGCCAGGCGGGGAACGTGGTAACGCTTCATCTGGCGATCCACGGTAAGTGATTGAGCCTGAACGCCACCAACAGCACACAGGACCAGAACGGCGCCATCAAGAACGCGAAGCGATCGCTCAACTTCGACCGTAAAGTCAACGTGGCCAGGGGTATCAATCAAATTGATCGTGTGAGGGTCCAGTTGTTCCGCAGAACCATTCCATGTAACGGTCGTCGCGGCACTTGTGATCGTGATTCCGCGCTCCTTTTCTAGCTCCATGTGGTCCATGGTCGCGCCATCACCGCCACCACGTACTTCTTCAATTTTGTGAATACGGCCAGTGTAATAAAGAATGCGCTCGCTAAGGGTTGTTTTTCCCGAGTCAATATGAGCTGAGATACCAATGTTGCGGAGGTTTTTGAGGTTCATCGAACTACCAGTTAAAAGTTAAAAGTCCCTTGTTTTGTTTTTGGTCGCTCACAATATCGAGTCGATACTTTGATGAAAAAACGACCATGAAAAAAACATTGAGTGAGTCATGGCAAAGCAATTGCCCGACTTAGGTCAGCGTGAAAGGCAAGTCGTTCGGTCCTTCAGAACATTCAACCTAACAGCGTCCACTGTTACCGTTCAATATTGACCAAGAAACAGCGCTTAATCTTAGTTGAATGCATGTTTTGCGAAAGTCCAATTTCGGCAAACTTTGGCGGTTCACCTCGATTTACTGACTTCCATCAATTTCGGCCAAGCAGCCCCAACTCCTTAAAAAGGAAGTTGAGCCCAGCTCCCCAAAAAAACTCAATCGCTGGATTCCTCTCTATTTACACAGCCCAAATCGCTGCCAGTGGGGCAATTTGGATTCCAGCCCCCTAAAGTCGACGCTTGGGGGCTCATAATTCAACACCAGCAAGCACCCACCGATTCCTACTTTTCCCAAGCGGGTCGTGACAATTGCCAGATTGTCACCCGGCAATCGTCCGCACACGCAAGTACGATTCAGTCCGCTCTGCAAAAATAATTTCCAACGAGTATCGCTGACCAACAGGACAATTGGTCAAACACCCTGTTTTAACAGAGGCACCCGCCGATGTTCACTCTTCATCTGCACCGTCTTCCGACTCATCTGTGCGAACAAACGGATACAGAAATTGCCGGATAAATCCCTTGGGCACGGGGTGACCGCCAATCCCATAACCTTCGGGCCAGCGTTTTTCTGGCATATGAAATGTCCCAAACATCATATCAATCACGGGAAAGTGGATGGCGAAGTTGACGTCGATCGCTTCTTTTTCAACTCCATGATGCCAATGGTGAAACCGAGGCGTCGCGATAATGTATTGAAGAAACCCAAAGGGGATGCGGAGGTTGGAGTGAATAAACACGGATAAGATGTAAACGAAGAAAATGTAGGCATACAAAGCCGGTTCGGAAAAACCCATTACATACATCGGCAAAGTCGTACAAGTACGTAGAACAATGACCTCCAGCACATGCATTCTGGAACCCGCCAACCAGTCCATCGCTTGAGCCGAATGGTGGACCGCGTGAAATTTCCAAAGCCAACCATGCTTATGGAACGTCCGATGCACCCAATATTGCACCAAATCCGTCAAAAACATGATCTCTAAAAACTGCAAGACAAAGGGCTGACTGGCAATCGCATCTCGGAATCCAGTTGCCCAGCCGGTTTTTGCCAAAATGGCAATCGAAGGCGAGAGAGTCAGGTAGGTCAGCATCTGAACGAACAAAGTGCTGACAAAGAAGTAAAGCAAATCTTCACGCCATTCGTATCGAAGAATATCTTGGTCGACCTTCTTGAAGATCCGCTCAAAGGGAATAAAGACTCCACCTAGAAAAATGAAGTTCAGGATGAAAAAGTCCAACCCAAAGTAGATGTCACTTTCGATGTTAAGCTGGGTACTTGCCTGAGATCCCCCCATCAAACTGGCAGCGAGTACCAACAACACGGTTGTGAACCCCAGCGTTTTCTGTTGACGTAATACAACGGAAATTACGCCCAGTAAAAATGCGGAAATCAGAACCACATGGAGCGCAATACGAATCAAATTCGTATTGAACGCGTCGTACATGCCTCGTACATCTTCCACCGTTAACAGCTGGGGAAAACAAAAACATAGCACGGTCGAAAATCCGGCAATCGCCAAAAACAATCCAATGACGCCACTAATCCAACCGGTTCCAAAACGTCGATTTTGCGAATCCAGTTCGTTCGTCAACTTCCCCATCAAACACTCCTGACAATCGTTAATTCAGACCGCCATCATAATTAATACTTGCCCTAATAGACATCACCCGAAAAAAGAAGCATCCTCTCCAAAAGAAGAATTTTCATGTCGTTGGGAGTCGGGCTATTTCGCAAAATTGCGTTTGATGTCAAACTTGCACGAAAACAAATTAGATTGGAAACTGATGACCGACGACCAAATGAGACCACAGGACTACATGCAGCTCTCATCGGTGTATGCGCTGCTAAGCAGTCTCTGGCAGGCCGAAGTGGATTTAGCAACTTTGCAAGGACTCAATGAACCGGATATGCGAGAAGCCTATGAAGCGATGGGTGGATCGCTGCCCCAGGCCTCAGAGCAAGTTATTGAAGATCTTGCTGTCGACTACTGCCAACTTTTGATTGGTCCCAAAAATCAAATTTCTCCGATCCAATCTGTTTGGGAAGAAAACAAATTCCAAGGCCAAGCCGCTGTATCCATGAACAAGTACATCGAGGCGCTTCCCAGTTTCCGGACAAACTCCAAAGTCCTGGATCACATCGGAGTTCAGCTAGGATTCATGGCTGAATTATTCGTTCAAGCCAGTGCCTCGGATCACCCTGAGGCGTTCGAAGAGATTGCCACTTGTTTTGTCGCCGATCATTTCGAATGGACCAAACCGTTTTTGCAACAAGTAGAAGCTCGCGCCCAAACTGACTTCTACAAGGGGCTGGCGAGCATGTCGCGTGAATTCCTGGCATTTGAGTTTGCTGAAGACTCCGACCAATAACTCTCGCCGACGAGCTCAACCGCCCCTTCACCACCTACAAGCGATCACTCAACGAATGAACCTTCAGGTTTCGCTGACTACGCCAAGAATCGTGGCCCCACGAATTCCCATTGTGAACCCTGTCACTTCTAAATCGTACAACCCTCTAGCATCTTGCCGTCTCCATGCGTTTGCTGCTTGAGAAAACGTGACTTTGTCTGTTTAGCAGACTATCATCAAAATACTGCTTCTTACGTTGCCCAATCAGTTTCTGGAATGTGCCATGTACCTAATGAACCGCCCAACACAAATTTGCCTTGTTGTCGCAATGATCCTTGGCGCCTCAACTCAAGCTATTTCGCAGACGGTTCCCGTGGTCGTTGCCAAACGCGATATATCGGCAAACACCGTTCTAGCCGTGGCTGACCTAGAAGTCACACAATGGGAAATTCAGAAAACACCGGGGAAATCGTTTGCCGAAATCGATTCGATCATTGGGCAAACCGTCATCAACAAAATTCTCGCCAACAGCCCCGTCCTAAAAACCAACCTGGCAAATACCGCAACAACTATTACTGCGCCAGCAAATAGCGAGGCTCACCGTATTGTTGCGATCCCCGTTTCCATTTCTACACGCTACGTGACAGGGGAGTTTGTCCGATTGACCTACGAAAACGCCGACGGACGGCGCAATACGATCGCGGACAACTTGAAGGTCTTTCACATCGGGGAGCCGGACACATTGCAAGGCAAAGACGGAAAACAGATCTTTATTCGATTCGTTTCCGTACTGGCTCCCCTCGCTGTTGTTGAAAAAATCTCCAATTCAATCAACAACCAACCTGGAGTTCACCTCCTTGAAAAACTTGCATCGGATCCAGCTCGCCCGGCACTTCCCACCGAAACCTCGACTCGTGTTCCTCAAAGTCGCCAGCAACCCGCCGTTCGAAACTTCGCAAACGATGCCACTCCTTCCCTGCCCAAAAATCAACAAACCTATGCTGACCAGCTTCGCCAAATGGCACGCATGCTAGAAAGCCAGGCGGCTGAACTGGAAGAACAAGGGCGATACGAACAAGCTGATTTGATTCGTGAGGCATGTCAAAAACTTCGTGAAGCCGCTCGAGTTGGCAGTTAGCCCGCAAAACGTATAAATGCTCCTTGGTTTTCGTAGTTGCATTTACTGCAGAGCAAATATTTCCCCTAGCCACCGACTTTCAGTCTGGGTTTACCCCCCCCCAAAAAACAGAGTCGCGGATCGAGAGGGCTGCCCCCCCGACGCACGTCGTATACCAGCAATGCAACCCGTGGGCTGGCCGGCCTTGGGATATCGAACCGTTCAGGTCGGTATATAAACTGGTGAGGTGATAGTCACGCATTTGCTTTTCATCAACTTCATAGAAAACCAGTTAGTTTCCATCCGGTGACCAGTACATCGCCTCGTCTTGATTAAGCTCTTTTCCATAAACCCAGCAGCAAGTGTCAAATCGAAATCGGTCCTTACCGTCTGAAGTCACTTGCATTTCGCTCGATTCTTTTCCGTCCACAGGAACCAACCAACGGATCAAGTTCCCAACGAATCAATCCCAGGACACGTAACAGAATTTTTTGGCGTTTGATCATTGGAGATGCTTCCTGCCTTTTAAAACCGACAAATTGCTGAACAATACGAACTCGTGGCAAATGAGGCTTTGCTTGACACATCTCGTCCTCGAAAATGACAATTTCAATTCCGAGACAAGAGCTCCAACGATCCACGGTTGCTAATTTCGAATCCCTAACAACAATAACTAACCTTCCAAGCTCGAAAAGGAGTTGCCAAAGTATGGCGCAGGTATTTGATGAAAATCGGTACGACGGTCGAATGAATTACCGTCGGTGTGGTCGAAGCGGCCTGAAACTTCCAGAGATTAGCCTGGGATGTTGGCACAATTTTGGTGGTGAAACGCCAACCAAGGATCACCGTGAAATGATATACACGGCTTTCGACTGTGGAATCACACATTTTGATCTGGCAAACAACTACGGACCCCCATTTGGAAGCGCTGAGAAAAATGTCGGAAAAATCCTCAAGGATCTTCCACGGGATGAATTAGTCATTTCGACCAAGGCCGGCTACATCATGTGGCAGGGACCCTATGGAGAATGGGGCTCTCGAAAGCATCTTTTGAGTAGCCTCGACCAATCACTGCAAAGACTCGACGTCGACTATGTTGACGTTTTCTACAGTCATCGGTTCGACCCTGACACGCCATTGGAAGAGACTTTGGGAGCCCTGCAAACTGCGATCGACCAAGGCAAGTCGCTTTACGCAGGAATCAGTAGCTATCTCACCGATCAAACGAGAAACGCTGTTGCCATCTGCAAAGAAAACGGATGGAATCGAATCTTGGTCCACCAACCAAACTACTCAATGTTGAATCGTTGGATTGAAAAGTCATTGACGACGGAATGTGAAACGAACGGGATGGGAATCATCGCCTTTTGCCCCCTTTTCCAAGGGTTGCTGACCTCCAAGTACCTTCAGAAAATGCCAGCCAATTCGCGCGCGTCGATCGCTCCCCAGTTCCTTCGGCCCGCTGAAATAACCTCGGATGTAATTGGGGTCGTGGAGCAGTTAAATTCGATGGCGGAAAAGCGAGGCCAAACCCTGGCCCAGATGGCCATCGCCTGGATCCTTAGACTACCTCAGATTACCAGCGTTCTTTGTGGAGCCAGCTCGCCCAGCCAAATTCGCGAAAACTGTGCCGCCGTGACGAACACAGAATTTTCTGACGATGAACTTCTTGCCGTCATTCGTTTGACATCACAAGTCAAGTTGCCCCAGTCACTCTGGGCATCAGACCAATCAAGTTAATTGGACGGTACAGGCGATCACACAATTCGATTCCCACTTTGCAAAACCAACCTCCATACGCCATTAGCCCCCTACAAAGTGGCAAGGCCTTTTCAGACGTCACCGAATGTGAAACAATTCCCCGCATCAGTTTCTGCTAAATAGACAATCTGGAAAAACCATGAGCTTTCAAGAAAAAGTTGCCGAAGCAACTGCGGACCTTGACTTCGCTAACAAAACCTACCAAATCAAACTGGAAACCAATCACGGTGATATCGTTCTGGACTTGATGCCCGACGTTGCACCTGGTCATTGCAGGAACATCATTGGGCTCACCAAAAGCGGTTACTACGACGATTTGGTTTTCCATCGCGTGATCGAAGGTTTCATGATCCAAGGGGGATGCCCCCAAGGGTCGGGAACAGGTAATCCCGGATATCAGATTGACGCGGAATTCAACTCAACTCACCACGCGCCAGGCGTGTTGAGCATGGCCCGCAGCGGCGACCCCAATTCAGCTGGCTCGCAGTTCTTTGTCTGTGTTGCCGACGCGGAATTCCTCAATAACCAATACACCGCTTTCGGAAAAACTGCCGATGCAGACAGCTTGGCCGTCGCTCAGGCAATTGGTAAAACAAAAACTGATTCCAACGATCGCCCCTTGGAAGAAGTGAAAATCAATAAAGCTCACGTCATCGTGAGCTAAAACCTTTGATGGTATCGGAAACGTTCCCTGCTCTGAAATCAACTGGTTTTTTAGCAGCGTCTCGTTTCACGCGTCATCTAGATTCTTGATTGCCAGAGCAATTTTCGCCTGAAGAATACGGATGATTCGACGTTTTATCGTCAACAGAAATTGGTGGTGCAATGAGCACTTACAACCTCACGTTAACTCTATCGGCAGCGCCAAACCGATTCGCGGCTGATATTGAGTCGGTTCCTAACGTTGTCGATATCGAGCATGAACCGTTTGGCGTCTTGAGGGTATCCCTTGGTCGGCTTGAGTGAGGGCAAATGCCCTAGCCAAAATTGATTCCACAGATTCATGTAAACTTCGCGAACATACTTGGAAACCATGGACGCCAGTGCCACCGGTAACGCGGCCTCTCCACGCGAGTTAAACTCGACACGAACATCGCGATCGTTGTCTGTCCAGCCATATCGACTGGATTCAAGCGACTCTTCAAAAATCTCTACCAGATGATCCGTCAGAAAGTGCTGCAAGACTCCCGCGTACTTCGAACGACCTCCATGCTTGTCACAAACGATCTTGACGGCGCTGTTACCGGTATGTTTCATCATCTGATCAACCAAAGACAAAGTCGTACTGGTCAACACGGTTGCTTTGTTACCTTGGCTTGCGACTGACTCATTGAATTGATCGGCAAAAAGAGTCGCCGTTCGAATTTCGAGGAGTTTGACTTCTTGTTGATGACAAACATTCGCGAACTGTTCGGTCAAAGATTGAATGATCTCTGAATCTGCACGAAGTGGAAGCTTCAATTCAGCCTCCGTCAACCAAAACTCTTCGTCCTTGGCGGAGCGAGGACAGCCCAATTCCCGCACCAACTCTTTCCACTCACTAGGAACTCGCCCCAAAAGACTCAGCACACTGGTTTCCAACGCTCGTATTGAACCACTTGATTGATACAAATCCTTGGAGTCGCAAACGGTAATTCGATCGGGCGTGGCCGAATCAGCGACAGACATCTTTAGTGATTCGTAAAGATCGACCTGCAGAAAAGGCACTTCCCATAGTGTGGCAGTGATTACTAACGGCCCAAGATTGGGTCCATATCCGGCTTCGTCCGTGCCGATCAAAAAAGGCATTTTGCGGTTCCAAATTTACTGCAATCTATTACGCTGACAATTTAACATCCTCAGCGATCTCCAGCGAGTAGCCACATCAAATGCGGTTCATGGATGAGGTGGAATTTCGTCGCTCTCATGTCGCCAAGGCAAACCGAGAGAGCTAACATCAGGTGCAACATGCACCATTTCCAAACAGGGTCATTTGAAATGAACGCAACCGTAAACTCCAGCTCGAAAACCAAATGCGAAGAAGTACTCTCCCGTTTGGGTGTCCAGACCCCGTTTTGTGCAATTGGCCGAGGCGCACACGATTGGGTCCCTGGCAGCGGAGAATGCATCACCGTCACGTCTCCAATTGACAGTTCCGTGATTGCCACTTTGCAATCAGCCACACCGAACGACTTGAACACGGCAGTGGAACGGGCCGCCGAAGCCTTCGAACAATGGCGTGTTGTACCTGCGCCGGCACGGGGGTTGTTAGTTCGTCAGATAGGTGAAGAGCTTCGCAAGTATAAGGAGGACCTCGCCTCATTGGTGACCCTTGAATGCGGCAAGATCTATCAGGAGGCCTTGGGCGAAGTTCAGGAAATGATCGATGTCTGCGATTTTGCTCTTGGACTAAGTCGACAACTGTACGGTCTTACCATCGCCAGCGAACGTCCCAACCATCGCCTGACCGAACAATGGCACCCACTGGGTCCAATCGGCGTCATCAGTGCCTTCAATTTTCCGGTCGCTGTTTGGGCCTGGAACGCCATGATCGCCTTGGTCTGCGGTGATCCTGTGATTTGGAAGCCTTCTGAAAAAACTCCGTTGACGGGTCTTGCTTGTCATGCAATTGCCGCCAAGTGCATTGCAGAATCAACGGAGGCGCCAGATGGCCTTCTCCAATTGGTGGTGGGTGGAGCCGATGTAGGAAAAGCGATCGCCGCACATAAGGGATTGCCCTTGGTTTCCGCCACCGGGTCCATTCCGATGGGGAAAAGCGTTGCAGCGACTGTCGGCGCAAGACTTGGCAGACCACTTCTGGAATTGGGAGGCAACAACGCTTGTATCGTAACCAAATCTGCGGACATGGAACTCGCCATTCGCGGAATCGTTTTCTCTGCCGTGGGAACTTGCGGTCAACGCTGCACATCTCTTCGTCGATTGATTCTTCAAGAGTCCATCGCAGATCAAACCATTGAAAAAATCCTTTCGATCTATCGCCAGATCCCTTTGGGAGATCCGTTTAGTGACAAGACATTGGTGGGACCGCTGATCGACGAGGATGCGTTTAACCAAATGCAGGCTGCGATTGACGCCGCCAAATCACAAGGAGGCACCGTCCACGGTGGGCAACGAGTCACCGAGGGGGTTCCGGCCGATGGTTTCTATGTTCAACCGGCGATTGTCGAAATCAATCACGATGCGGAAATCGTCCAACAGGAGACATTCGCACCAATCGCCTATGCCATTCGTTATTCTGATTTCCAGGACGCGATCCGAATGCAAAACTCCGTCAAGCAAGGACTTGCCAGTGCAGTATTTACATCTGATGTACGTCAGGCGGAACTGTTCTGCTCGCCCTCCGGTAGCGATTGTGGAATCGCCAACGTCAATATCGGAACCAGTGGCGCTGAAATAGGTGGCGCTTTTGGCGGTGAAAAAGAAACAGGCGGTGGACGTGAATCGGGTAGCGATTCCTGGAAAGCTTATATGCGACGAGCGACCAATACCGTCAACTATTCCGATGAACTGCCCCTGGCCCAAGGAATCAAGTTTGATATTTGATCAATCGTGGAATTTTTCGAAGATCCAATGCGTCGTTAAATGTAAGGTTCAATGTTGAGCCAGCAACTCATGCGTTGCGAATTTTAATTGACGGGAAACCCAAAATCGGGATAAATCCCAATGATTGGATTAACCTGACACTGGCCTTATGAGGATTGGAAGATGAAAACGTTGGCGAGCATTCTGTTGGTTTTGTTGGCTTCGATTGCACTTAAGGCCCAAGAGGCGTTTGAGTTGCCTACCGATAATGACACTCCCGTTCTCACCTTTGACTATTCAGGTGGGTTTCGGATGCGTCCACCGGAAGGTTTTGTCAAACTGCCTCAACTCCAAATTTTCCCCAATGGTCGAGTCCTGCGTTCACCCAACGGCCCCAACATGCCATCGTCCGAAATCACGCTGAATGAGGACCAATTGAATGCGTTTTTGGAAGACGTAGTCAACCAGCACAAATTTTACGAAATCGAGGCAGACGCCATCCGCAGCGCAATTGAGAAGTCCGGCAAACAGGTCAGAATTGCCGACGCTCCAAGTTTGGATGTGTCGATCAATTTAGGCCAAGGCACACATGAAGTCAGTGTTTATGCGGTTTCTTTCTCTGCCAGGCAGTTTCCCGACATTGAACCGTTGGCAAATCTTGCAGCTATCGAAAAAACTTGCCGGCACCTATTGGCCGTTACCGACCTGGGAGGATTTGAAAATCTGGAAAAATCAATCGAGCAAGTCAACGAAAAACTCGCTAAAGACCATCCTGAGATTCCAGCCATGACGGTAGACAATCTGCAATTCGCCTCAAAGAATCAGGGAGTCACCACAGCTTCTTTCAATTCTACCGTTGAAGAAAACGGAAAGACCACAACGATTCGCGGTACGTACACCATCAAAGCCGACGGATCCCAAGAAGTTCAAATCAACTTGTATCCGCAAAATAAATAGTCGCATTTGCTGGACTGTTGGGCCAACGGCCCGTCTCCGGAAAGGTAGTCATTAGTGGTCTGTCAGAGCTTAATTCTTGGATTAGCCGTTTCGGCGCTAGCCGCGGTTGAACAAACAAAAACCGTGGCTAGCGCCAAAACGGCTAATGTCGCCAGCTCCAATTTTCAGTTTTGACAAACCACCAGGTAGTGGGATACCTCCGCCAAAACAAAACGCTTTTTCGTTCGTGTAACGTCAGAAGCCCGACACGTACATCGGACAGGTCATCGGCCAATTTATTCTGAATGTCTATGGCCTATTCCCATGACTCAGCATCTTCCATAAATCATCGGCACCAACGACTTCCTTGATTCGTCGGCTAAAATTCTCAAGCGTGCCGGAGAAACTCATTTCATCACGAATACCAATCCCAACCACCAAGGTTTGTTCGAAATCGGGAAGCCTAAAGTCTCCATAGAAAAAGACGTAATCATCAATTTCATTGATCAAATCTTCGCGAAGTGACACTCCCGAAAACGCCTCAAAATCGGCAATCTGAGTCTCAAAACTATCTCGTTCGCCCACTTCGGAAGCCAGGTTTTCCACTATCGAATAAAGCCTCTCCGTAGAAAGCCGCGTTGCAAAAACGAAATCACGATCTCGATGGATTCCACGCAGTTGGTCCGAATCCAGAGGCGCGAGGTCGACGACATCCATCAGACTACCGTTCTTCCTGTCACAATGAATTGTCGTACGGCATACGTACCCAGTCTCATCCAGCCCTGTCACCCAGCCAACACGTTTGAGATTCTGAGCGCCCAATTGATCAAGAGCCGAAGTGATATCTGAGTTATTGGAAACATCGAGGAATTCATTCAACTTAGCCAGATTCAACATAGAAATCGAACTTCGTCGATCAACTGGCAACTCAAGTTTCAAATCAACTAACCACTGTGGTTCACCCGCTTTGGCATAATCTTGGACTCGCTGGGGCGCTAGATCCATCCCATCCCCAGCAAACGCAATCACTAAATAGTTTTCCTGGACTTCGAACTTTCTTTCGCCCGCAATCCCCCCAAAATATCCGCCCAATAAACTAAGAACATTCTGAGACCATGCACCGCCATCATACGAAGGCACTTCATCGATTGCTTCGACCAGTCGTTTGATCTCCGCCTCTCGGTCGTCCAATCGGATCACAAAAGCACCAGCAATCTGAGTCACATCACGATCGTCCAGCCAGCGCACTTTATCGACGTAATAGCAACAAGGTTGAGTGAGCGCCATTTCCGGCAGTTTCACAATCAACTCTCGATACGCCTGGGAACTTTCCGACCCCTCCCATTTCTTGTTTTGTGCAGCCTCAAGCTTCAGTTTGGAAAGAAAGGCCTGAATCTCTTCCTGCGCCAGATACTTCTCGGTCGGGTTTTCTTCTGGATCGAGCGTTGAGGTTCCCGACCAACTTGCATACATCAGACAATCTTCCGGGGCAATCTCGTGAAGATAAACGTCCTCTGTGCCCGGAGCGATCCCAACCGGAATTCCATATCCGCCAGGGGTAGTGACCATAAACGCCAACACCAATAACTCTGTAACCCCAAACATCGCTGCTCCAATCATCATTCACTGAAATGTTGCCCAGGCACTCAACCGCAAAGCCAAATCAAAATGCGGATAGTTCCCCGCTTACTTGAGCATCAATATGAAAGATTTCAAGTACGACTCACGAGCCGCATCCCCATGATTGCCGAACTTTGGGAAGACTTGAATGCATGTGGCGATACAAGCAATGGGCATCAACACACCCCGCAGTCTTCATTGATAAACGGAGACGTCGCCTTGGACGCGGACGAACTCATGGTCACGCCCGAAGCAATGGCAAAGCCGCCAAACAAGACCATCGTGCCTGCAAATGTAAAAGTAATGAATCAATACCAGCATCAACCAAACCAGAAACGCAAGCATCAGTTACTTCGTCTTTGGCAAATACATTGACTTTGTTAGCCAATCGCATGGGTTGAACAAGAAACAAAAAAACCCGGCTCAACTGAACCGGGAGTATTATTGATTGAATTTGAGTCAAGTGAGTCTATCGATAGAACTCGAGACCAAACGATAGCCCTGTAAACAACGCATCGTCATTCGCGTCCAAGCTTGTCGCGCTCCCTGGAGACAAAATTCTTGGGAATGCTTCATCGGCAGTCGTAACATCACCTAGATAGAGCACATTATAGCCAACACGGAACCGGGATTGAGTTGACAACTGGTAATGGGCAGTTATGCCAAAATCGGCAAGGTATGCCAGATCAGCCTCGTTCGTTCCGCTATTGGTGATACCAAAGCCATTTGCGCTGGAAACGACATCTGCGTCGTACGCATTCAACATCAAACCGAACTTGCCGTATCCTGACAAACTCCAACGAAATCCGACGTCGTAAAACAGTTCGAGTCCGACTTGAGGACCAAACATATGGTTCTTGGTGTCAACGCTCAGAGAACCCGTCTCACCAAAGATTGTGTTCGTCAATAAATCGTAGTCGTCTTCCAGGTTGACATATCGAACACCAAAAAGAACCTTGACGACATCCCACCCCCAACGCACACGGTTATATTCAAAACTATGAAAACTTGTTTCCAGCGATTCCGAAGCAACGTTGATGTTGGTGAATGCGGTCAAGTTAGCCGGAGTCACGAAGAATCCATCCGGAGCAAACAGACGATTGATTCTTCCGAGAGCATCGGTGACGACGCCGCCTTCCTCAATATCGAAGGAACCGAAATATGAGAATTCCCGTCCATTGGCTGCGTCGGTTCGACGTCCAGTAGTAAACCGTGCACCGAATCCGGAATCAAAATCATCAATAGGTGACAGGTTGATCCCTCTTACTTCGCCATTGGCGCGATTCATGTACAGTGCATCTAAAATGAAATACCGACGAGCGCGGCTGATGAAGCCACAGGCTGCAAATCGTTTGTCAACATCGTTTACATCGTAGCAGCCTCCAGTTCCACAACTGTTACATGCGCTTACTTGATTTCCTACGCATGAAGTGCAGCCGGCATCACCACAACCACTACACCCCATTCCATTGGCCATCGCGCCTTGGCGGCGAAAAAAACTTTGCCCAATCCTGGTTGTTGGCGATGCACCATTTGCATCGCAGCTATTGCACCCTATGTCTTGCGACATGATGACGGAATCCATCCGGGTTTCGGCAGGTAGCGCATCAACAACAGAACGTGGAGTCGCGATGTCTCCCTGCAGCTCATCGATTGGCATACGGTTTCCAAGAGGCATTTGTCTTGGCTGGGGCTCAACTTCCTGCCTGGAAAAACCAGGGAAATTACCGCCCACTGGAAACGAAGAGGACGCTTGGATGTAGCTGGGTTCGACCGCAGCCGACTGTCCATACGAACTGAAATCAAGCCCATCAACGATCGGCGCAGTTCCGCTGCCCTGAACGATAGGCGGTGGAGACAGCTTTGGTCGCAGCCCCGGCAATCCACCAGCCTGATGCGGATCAGGATAGATAGGCTGGATGGCATAGGGACCATCTTGCTTGCCAGCAGTTTGCTGAATCGTTCCTGAGCCAGTTGGTGGAGCGACCGCTGGAATTCGTGGGGTCAACATCCGTCCTGGTGTGATTGGAGGCGGATCGTTATGGCGCGAACTCGCCATCGGAGTCAGCAAACGCGAAGTATTTTCGCGTGCTTGATCTGCCGAAATAATTTGAGGCAAATGACTACGGTTCGCCACATTGCGATTCGCAGCCGTATTGATGTCCGTTGGTGGCAGCAATGAGTCGCTTGGCAATTGCCCAAACGCACTGCTTGCCCCAGTTGCAAGCGCAAAACAAACAACAAAACCTGTAACGATTGTTCTTGGAATTGGTTTCATGGGTCAATCGACGCAAAGGATGTGTGTGGGACTGCGAATAGTCCATTTCCTTTCAGTTTTTTCGGTCGTTGGGGATGTTGACTTTTACCGATTCTACGGATTTTTACAGATATGCCGTTTTCACCCGCTTTTCAGATCAAACTGGTTTGATGACTAAAAGTGCCTTTTAGTTAAACTGGATAGTTTGCTGAACCTGACGTTTTAAAATAGGCAGCCATAGCAAAGTAGTGAGTTGTTCACTTACAATACTATTTAAGGCATTGTGTTTTCAATGTTCCAATCCAATACATGCATTCAGTGCTGCAATCAATGTTT
Organism: Mariniblastus sp.; assembly: GCA_965224765.1. Lineage (GTDB taxonomy): Bacteria > Planctomycetota > Planctomycetia > Pirellulales > Pirellulaceae > CAZDBA01. Next base: position 4,292 of record CBDDAC010000001.1, on the reverse strand, counting down.
GATTTTCTTATTCCGTTAAGACAGTTGCTATTCCCTTCCGAGAATGACCAACGGGATTGGGAAAGCAGCAGAACCCGAGCCTTGATCTTTGGTTTGCCTGCAATTGTCGCCATCATTGTTGCTATCATCATGCTGGGTTTCACCCAAATCGGTCAAAAGAACCGTCTTGAGACTTGGTACTCGGGAATTCTTGAAACGGCTCAAAGCGACTATCAATCAAAGTTTGCGATGCTATCAGCACAAAAAGGCCTCGCTGCAAGCATGCGAGACCCAGAACAACAAAAAAAGTTGCAAGACGATATTGAGGTTCTTGAGCAGGACACAGAACTGTTGAAAGAAAAAGAACAGATCTTTCTTTCAAAGTTGATCGATTTGGATCCAGATAATCCGGACTACAAATACCGACTGGCAATGTCCCATCAAAATGCGGACAAAGAAAAGCAACTCGCGCTGTTGATGGCACTGGCTCCAGAAAACGAACCTGTCTACTACCGTGCCCACGTGTTCATGGCGCGCACCTATTTTGCTGAAGCTCAAAAAACCGCCAATTATGGAGAAAAGAAACTCCTACTGGAAAAGGCCCTCATTCAAGCCAACCACTGCCTGGTCCAGGAATCCAATGACACGAACGCCAAGGCAATCAAAGCAAAAGTCTTACAAGAATCGGAACTGTTCGCCGAGGCAGCAGAGATTTACAGCGAACTTTTTGCCAGTGAGCCAGGTTATTACCGTGATCTGGCAATCGTCAATCAGGCGTTGGGTCGAGACAACACGATCGTCTTGGAATCGGCACTCGACAAGTATGCGGTAGCGCGAAACAACAATAAGGATGACGACACCAAAGTCTGGGTCGCATGCTGGGTAAATCTTGTTCAATGCTGGTCCCTTCTAGAAAGATATCAGGTTGCGATAGACAATCTTGAGGACGAATACCAGAGACAAGAACGCGATCCCGTTCGCAAGAAATTTTTGAGCAACCAACTTTCGGTGGTTTACTCACGCTGGGCGACAGAGACGGATATGATCAGTGCAAGTCCCGAGGTTCGCCGACTTGCCCTGGACCGAATCGTACTAGCGCACGAGCACAATCCACAAAATAGTGGTGCTCTGAAATTGTTGGCGTGGCTAGTCGCAAACGACGAAAACTTGAGCGCGCTTGCCAGAGAAGTTTACGACCCCTACAAGGATCCAAACCCACCCGCAGACGTTCTAAGCGAACTCGGTGTCCGCTCTCTTCAGCTCAAAGAGTATGAACAAGCCATCGACTTCTTCAAAAGAGCCAGAAACAAAGATACCCAAAACCCAATCGTACTCAACAACCTTGCCTTCACTTTATTGGTTAGCCAAACCTCGGAAAAAAGTGCAGCCGAAGCATTGACGCTAGTAGAAGAAGGCATGCGACTTTTGGCCAGCTCAAAAAACCCAAGTCAATATGCGACCTTTCTTTTGGCCACACGAGGTGAAGCACAAAAACAACTCGGACGCATGGAAGATGCAATCGCCAGCTTTGAGCGGGCGTTGCGTTGGAGACCTGAGGACGAGAAAATCATAAAATCGCTGATCGTTTGCTATGAAGGACTCATCGATGAACAGGCGGAAGTTTACCGCGACTATTTAAAACAGGTGCAAACCAAGTCCAATTCGGGCGTCTCAACCAATTAACGTTTTGCAAAAACGATAAGCAAGCAATTCAGGAATCACAGTGTTTCGACGAATCTCCCATTTTTTCAATCATCTCAGCGGTTCAGATTCGTTTGAAACAGAACAATCATTCCCCGCTTTGATATTGTCGATCCTTTCGCTCCCCTTTCGACTGTTTTATCATTTCGCGGTTTTCATGGTCACCTATTGGGCGTCTTCTCGATCCATGCGAGCGTTCGTACGTGGTGTCCCTGCAATGGCTGCCGTCGCAATGTTCCTCATGGCATTGATTGTCGCGTCTTTCTTGCTGGAAAGAACCCTGGTCAGCACCTACGAAGGCCATTTCGCTTATCAAATGAACAATAACGATCCTGAAATTGCTGCGGAGTATGCGGACAAATTGATGGGATTGATGCCCGAGGAACCTCGCTATGCCTATCAATTGGGCTTGGCAAGATCTCAGTCCAATGAAGCAGTCAGTGCCCTGAACGTAATGAAATACCTAGCGGATGTCGCCTATTACCCTCAAGCACAAATCTGGTTGGCGGAAACCCTCATTAGTGACGACGCAATGGAAATGCCAATGGATGCTCGGACCAATCAGGCGATCGAGTACTACTCCGATGCAATCACCAATCTAGACAATAAAAAAGAAGTCTTCGCTTCCACTCAGGCACATTTGGGTTTGGCAGAGGCGTACCGAAGCCAGAGTTCAATAGCGAAAACCGAAGTAGCCAGAGATCTGTCCCTACGCAAAGCCATTGAAAGCCTGGTGAAAGTCACCAAGGGAGACATCATTTATGCTGGACAGCTAGAAGCCATTCCGCGACTGATTAAGTTTTACCAGGAAACTGGGCAGATCACGGCGGCCAGAAATCAATTGCGCAACACCATGAAAAGTGTCGGGCCGATCGCACGACGTTTTCCAGACAACCTCAAAATCTGGAGTATCCTGGTAACAAGTTGTGTGCTGGTCGACGACTTCGACTACGCGGAAGAAATTATCGAAGAAGGTTTTCAATTGGCCTCTTCCCCGGAAACCAAAAACAATATCAGCCGCCTTCACAGTCAAGTCCTGATCAAAAAAGCAGACAACATCAAAGACATTTCCAATGAAAATAACTATCGAGTCAAATTGGCCGTAGTTGCTGCAGCCATAACTGCGGATCCAATGAGTATTTCCGGCTATGAACGTTTGATTGAATTTGCTGCCCCGGAAGAAGAATCTCCTGAACAGGGACTCTGGCTTAGACGCTCACTGATCGGGAGCAACTCTCCTGGAATTATCCACATCGTCCTGGGACTTAGGGCGTTCAATCGAGGAGAAATCCTGGAAGGGGAACGGCACTGGCTGGTTGCGACGCAGCAAACTCTACAGGCACAACGCATTATCAATTTTCTTATTGATTACGCTCACACTAAAACGCCCGAGCGGATCGACAACCTTAAAGATATCATTTCAGTGGCAATCGACAGGTTTCCCAACCAGTTCATTTTCTACATCACACGCGGAAAAATACACCTTAGCGAACAAGATTATCAAAAAGCCGTCAACGATTTCGAAATTGCCGCCCGCAAGTATCCAAATTCGATCGTCATCCGTGACTCTCTGGCTAAAGCCTACGGTAAACTCGGAATGACCGAAAAGGCGAATGAAAACCGCGAATTGGCAAATGAGTGGAAATTGGAAATGGAAAAAAAGCAGATGGAATTGCTCGAACGCCGGAAATGATAAATCGCACTGGCCAAAATGAGCACACAAGGAAGATTCATGGGCTCGATTAGAACTTGGTGGAGCCAAAGATGTGGCCCCCAAGATATCCTGGCAATTTCGCTACCTCTGATTATGTCAACCGTTTCTTACACGGTCATGCAGTTCTGTGATCGGATGTTTCTTTCTTGGGATTCCAATGAGGCATTGGCAGCAGCCCTTCCCGCGGGCATGCTGTCCTGGACGCTGACTAGTTTGCCGTTGGGAATTGCCGCTTATACAAGTATCTTTGTCGCTCAATTTTTTGGAGCGGGTCTCCAAAAACAAATCGGCGCAATCGTCTGGCAGGCCATCTGGTTGTCCCTATGTTGCATTCCCCCACTTCTCCTCCTGGGTGTCTTTGGCCAGCAGATATTTACGGCGTTTGGACACGCTGAACCACTGGCCGAGTTGGAAGGCATTTACTTTCTGGCACTATCCTTTGGTTCCGGCGCAGTAATCTTAGACGCAGGAATCAGTTCATTTTTCATAGGAAGAGGGAAGACCGGCGTTGTCATGATCGTCAACTTGGTCGGCGCCAGTCTGAACATCTTACTCGACTACCTTTTGATTTTCGGTATCGGCGCGATCCCAACACTGGGAATCTGGGGCGCAGGCATCGCCACTTCGATTTCCGTCTGGTTCAAGGTAAGCGTATTTGCGTATCTATTCCTGCAGCGAAAACACGACGCTTTCGGCAACCGAACCGACTATCGCTTTGACTTTCGATTGATGAAACGATTCTTGAATTTCAGCATTTCCAATGGAATTCAATTTTTGATTGAAGGATTGGCGATTACTTTTTTTGTAATCATCATCGCCAAAATCAGCGAGCCAGCTTCGGCAGCTTCCTCCGTTGTGTTCAGCGTGAACATGCTGGTTTTCTACCCAATTATCGGTC